>NZ_AP025510.1:1200000-2400000 GCF_024347635.1 Vibrio tasmaniensis | reverse complement strand
CTTAATTCTTCGTGTTTGAACAGAAAGTTCAACAGGAACCCCGAGCAACATGGCCTCTTTCACATGACGCCATTGATACTCGTGGATAGCTTCGGCTTCAAGACCACAAAGGCACTTAGCCTCAGAGTTAGGTTTAAGAGTAAGGGTAATAAGTGTTGCTGTCTGGTGAGACTTTACTATTTGAAAGCCTTCCCAGAATGAAGATAGGAAAGTATGATTCTGCATGGAAACGGTAGTTTGTGTATGATTTTTGTTTGGCGACTAAACCATATCACTTACTACCGTTTTTGTTTTCAATTCCCGCTAATCCGCGATGAACCTAAACTTAGATAGAACAAGCCTCGAGAGAGTAAGCAATAAATTTTGTGACAACGAAGTGATGAATAAAAAAACGGGACTCATAGGAGTCCCGTTTTTGTTTCTTTCTCTGACCTTAAGCGACGTTATCAATCGATTGGTCTGGGTACTGAGTCTTTGCTTCAAGTTCCTCTGGTGAGAAGTCATCAACGTTAATTGTGTACAGTCTATGTTCCTCTGCACTTTCCAATAACGCGGCTTCTTTCTCCGTTAAGATACCTTTCTCGAGCCCCAACTGAGCAACAAGATCGAGTCGTAAGAAAGCTCGTTTTTGATGCGTTTCTTTGCAGACTTTATCGAACAGAGGTTCAGCTTGAAGAATCACTTCTAACGCTTTTTCAATCTTGCCTACTGGATTGTATTCCGTCGCTTCCAAGTATTGGCCACGGCCGATACGAGAGCGTGTTTCACTTGGTGTTTGTAGAATATGCGCGACTTGGCTATCCAGCTTGTCGTTTGGTGCACGACGGATACGGCCAAATGGCATTAACACAACACGAAGTAGACGACCAATCACAGGGTTAGGGAAGTTCGCTAAGAACTCATCAATCGCGACTTCAGTTTGACGTAAGCTATCTTGCATACCCCAATGGACTAATGGGAGATCTTCAGCATGGCTACCTTCGCTTTCAAAGCGCTTAAGTGTTGCTGACCCTAAGTAGAGTTGGCTCAGGATATCACCCAGCCTTGCAGATAGGCGCTCTCTGCGTTTCAGTGAACCGCCTAATACAGCCATTGAAATATCAGACAGCAGCGCTAAGTTAGCACTGTAGCGGTTCAGCTGTTGGTAGTAACGCTGTGTCTGCTTATCCGTTTTATTGGATGGTGTTGGTGCATCTGAACCACGACCGTCGGTTAAACCAAACCACAAGCTGCGGACTAGATTACTCATAGTAAAGCTAACGTGCCCAGCTAATGCTGAATCAAATTTATCAAGTGCATCGCTACTTTCAGAATAAGCCGCTTCCATTTCGCTTAGAACATAAGGATGGCAGCGAATAGCACCTTGACCATAGATGATCATTGAACGAGTCAGGATGTTTGCGCCTTCAACTGTAATCGCAATTGGTGACCCTTGGTAAGCACGAGCGAGGAAGTTTGATGGACCTAAGCAGATGCCCTTACCGCCGACGATATCCATCGCATCGATGATGCTGCGTTGGCCACGGTGGGTACAGTGGTACTTTACGATGGCTGAGATAACCGAAGGCTTTTCACCGAGATCGATACCCGCAACGGTTAGGTTACTTGCTGCATCCATTACATAGGCATTACCTGCTAGACGTGCAAGTGGCTCTTCAACTCCTTCCATACGACCAATTGGTTGTTTGAATTGACGACGAATACGAGCGTAAGCACCGGTTGCTAATGCTGCAGATTTAATGCCGCCGGTTGAGTTTGAAGGCAGTGTGATACCACGACCAACCGATAGACACTCAACCAGCATACGCCAGCCTTGTCCTGCCATCTTTTGGCCTCCAATGATGAAATCGATAGGCACGAAGATGTCATCACCTTGAGTCGGACCATTTTGGAAAGGCACGTTAAGTGGGAAGTGACGGTTGCCAATCTCTACGCCTTTTAAATCGGTAGGGATAAGGGCACAGGTGATGCCAAGATCTTGTTTGTCACCAAGCAGACCTTCTGGGTCTCTCAGTTTAAAGGCCAAGCCTAAAACGGTCGCGACAGGCGCTAGAGTGATGTAACGTTTGTTCCAAGTTAGGCGCATGCCCAATACTTCTTCGCCTTGCCATTGTCCTTTACACACCACACCGTAATCTGGAATTGAGCCAGCATCTGAGCCTGCTTCTGGGCTCGTTAGGGCAAAACAAGGGATCTCTTTACCTTCGGCTAGGCGTGGCAGGTAATGGTTTCTTTGATCTTCTGTGCCGTAGTGCTGCAATAGCTCACCAGGACCTAGTGAGTTAGGTACGCCAACCGTCGATGATAATACGCTCGAAACACCCGTTAGCTTCTGTAGAACTAAAGACTGAGCGTAGGCGGAGAATTCTAAACCGCCGTATTTTTTCTTGATGATCATGGCGAAGAATTTATGGTCTTTCAGGTACTGCCAAACTTCTGGTGGCAAATCGGCAAGTTCATGTGTCACTTGATAATCGTTGACCATCTCACACACTGTATTTACTGGGCCATCTAAAAACGCTTGTTCCGCCTCAGAAAGTTTCGGATCCGCAATGTTTTGAAGCTTCTTCCACTCAGGCTTGCCTTTGAACAGCTCTGCCTCCCACCATACTGTGCCTGCTTCTAATGCCTCTTTTTCCGTCTGAGACATGGCAGGTAAAACCTTCTTAAACAAAGAAAGTGCTTTTTGGCTAATGAGGGTTTGACGAATTGTTGGTATAGCAAAGATCGCAATGGCCAATAGATAACAAAGCCAGCCAGTGACTGCCACGCTGCCAAACAGGGTTAATGCTACCATTGCGCCAGTTAACACGATTAACGCACGGACCAGACTAACTCTATGGTAAAGACAGACGCCTAAGATGGCTGTCATGCCGAGTAGGGAGAGCAATATGTTCATGATCGATTTCCTTTTCAGAGATCACTTATTGTTATTAAGTTTAGGTAAGAGGTCTAACCAGTCAAGTGTAAACAAAATATTAAATATTTGTAAAACTGCAAAGTGAATAAAAAGTGATCTCAATAGAGTTAAAGTTCTAATTGTGAGAGGTTGGTGGTGAATATTTGGACGGATCTGCAATGAGAGGTTAGGGTCTGTTGATCTTTCGTGGTTCAATTTTGTTGGAGATAAAATCGTTTTAGGCGCGGCGAAGAGTATGTAGCCTAGTCATTCTAAGCAAATATTCTTCAACAAAGTATAAAACGATTTTAGCCAAACCCTTCGGGCAGCCTTTGTGGTTCATTTCTACTGCGTTATTGGCTTTTCATGTAGGCTAGCTACACGTCAAAGCCTCTGCCTTGTATAAATTTCCCACAAAGAGCTGCAAAAATTAGCTCGAAAGGTCAACAGACCCTAATAAAGGTGGCAATCTTTGGGCTTAAGTGTCGACACTATTTCATGTTTGTGGGTAAACTCAGTATAAAGAGGGGAAAACCCTCAATTCTCATTTCACGCACTTTAAGTTGCGTTAAAAAACATAAGAGATAAGCCAAATGTACCAAGACCTAATCAAAAGTGAATTGAACGAAGCTGCTGACGTTCTGAACAAGTTCTTGAGTGATGACCATAACATTGCTCAAATTGAAGCTGCTGCAAAAATGATTGCAGATTCATTCAAGCAAGAGGGCAAAGTGCTTTCTTGTGGTAACGGTGGTTCACACTGTGATGCAATGCATTTCGCGGAAGAGCTAACAGGCCGATACCGTGAAAATCGTCCAGGCTTTGCTGGTATTGCGATTTCAGATCCGAGTCATCTGTCTTGCGTGAGTAACGACTTTGGCTACGACCACGTATTTTCTCGTTATGTAGAAGCCGTAGGTCGTAAAGGCGATGTGTTGTTTGGTTTGTCGACTTCAGGTAACTCTGCCAACATTCTAAAAGCGATTGAAGCTGCTCAAGCGAAAGGCATGAAAACCATTGCCCTAACAGGTAAAGATGGCGGCAAAATGGCAGGTTGTGCTGATATCGAAATCCGAGTACCACACTTTGGCTACGCTGACCGCATCCAAGAGATTCACATTAAGATCATCCACATTGTGATTCAGCTTGTTGAAAAAGAAATGGAATAATAGTTTTACAGACATTTGGAGCCTAGGTTTGTGGCTCCATTGGTTTTAATAGGGAGTAGATTAAACCATGTGTGAATTGCTCGGTATGAGCGCGAATGTGCCAACTGATATTTGTTTTAGCTTTACTGGCCTTATGCAACGTGGAGGCAACACAGGTCCACATCGTGATGGTTGGGGTATTACTTTCTATGAGGGAAAGGGCTTTCGTACATTTAAAGATCCTAATCCTAGCTGTGAATCTAAGATCGCTGAGCTGGTTCAAAACTACCCAATTAAGAGCCAAGCTGTTGTCAGTCATATCCGTCAAGCCAACCGTGGTGGCGTTAATCTAGAAAATACTCACCCTTTCACTCGTGAGCTTTGGGGACGATACTGGACCTTTGCTCACAATGGTCAACTAACGGATTATGATGATCTGATTAGTGGTCGATTCAGACCGGTCGGTGAGACGGACAGCGAACTCTCTTTCTGTTGGTTGTTGAAACAACTTGAAGACCGTTTTCCTGAACCTCCTCAAGATATGGAAGGTATGTTTCGCTTTGTCGCTGAGTGCTGTGACCAGTTACGAGAGAAAGGTGTTTTCAATATGTTGCTCAGTGACGGTGAGTACGTGATGAACTATTGTACGAACCATTTATACTGGATAACAAGACGCGCTCCTTTTGGTAACGCGAGCCTGATTGATGAAGATGTTGAGATTAACTTCCAAGAAGAAACTACGCCCAACGATGTGGTAACCGTCGTCGCAACTCAGCCCCTAACAGACAATGAAGAGTGGTTTAGAATGAAGCCGGGTGAATACGCGCTGTTTCATTTTGGAGAGTTAATTGGCAACAACCACCAAGCGTTGGAAGATGTCGCTTATGCTCCGAAGAAGGTGGCAAGCCAAGCGCCTACTGAACCATTGAGCTAATCTAGTCGATACTATTATTTGTCCTGATTAAAAAAGGCCGCTTACTGTACTAATAAGTCAGTGAGCGGCCTTTTTGTTTTCTGTTTTTTAAGGCTTATTCTTCCGTGATTTACTCTGGGAGAACAACCTTATTAATTACTCTTCTGCGTAACCGTGTGTACCTAATGTTTCACCGTCTAAGACAGCCTTCCCGTTTACCATCGATAAACGATCTTCAGCAAACCATTTACAAACCATCGGGTAAATACAGTGCTCTTGAGTCAGTACTCGGCTTGCTAACATGTCAGCATCATCATCTTCAAATACCGGCACCTTAGCTTGCAAGATTACAGGGCCACCATCAAGTTCTTCGGTAACAAAGTGGACGCTTGTACCGTGCTCTTTGTCTTGTGCATCAATGGCACGCTGGTGGGTGTGTAGGCCTGGGTATTTAGGTAACAGGGAAGGGTGGATGTTGACCATTTTACCGGCATAGTGACGAACAAATTCTGAACTCAAGATACGCATGTATCCCGCAAGTACGATTAAATCGGGCTGGTAAGCATCGATCTGAATCATCAATTCATGATCGAACTCTTCACGTGAACCATAGTTTTTTGGGTTCACAGAATGTGCGTCAACACCTGCGGTTTTCGCTCGCTCTAAACCAAAAGCTTCTGCTTTATTTGAGAAGACAGCTTTAACTGAAGCATCAATCATATTGCTCTCGCAGGCGTCCAAAATTGCTTGCAAGTTACTTCCGCTTCCTGAGACTAAAACGACGATGTTTTTCTTAGAGTGACTGTTATTCATAGAATGGCTGTTTTTCATAGAGTGGGTCATGCGATTGATTAACTGAACTGTTTACAATGTACCTACATAAACCAAGGTTTTCTGTGGGCTTAATAGCAAAATGAGGACCATTAGGTCCTCATCTATTAACTAAATAAGCGAATGCATCACTTATTTGATTTCTACTTGCTCTTCACCAGCTTCAGCGTTTGCGATCTCACCGATAACCCAAGCGTTTTCGCCTTCGGCTTTCAGCAGTTCAACAGCAGCGTCTGCTTGATCTTTAGGTAGAGCAACAACTAGGCCTACACCACAGTTGAAAGTGCGGTACATTTCAAATGTCTCCACGTTACCTTTCTCTTGTAGCCAGTTGAAGATAGCAGGCCATTCCCAGCTCTTTCCGTCAATCACTGCTTTAGTGCCTTCCGGAAGTACGCGAGGGATGTTTTCCCAGAAACCACCACCTGTGATGTGCGAGATAGCATGAATGTCATGCTCAGCAATCATCTTAAGCGCTGATTTAATGTAAATCTTAGTTGGTTCTAGTAGGTGCTCACCGATAGTGCGACCTTCTAGTTCTTCACTCTTATCAGCACCAGAAACTTCTAGAACTTTACGAATTAAAGAGTAACCGTTTGAGTGTGGACCACTTGAGCCAACAGCGATAAGTGCGTCGCCTGCTGCTACTTTAGTGCCGTCAATGATGTCAGCTTTTTCTACAACACCAACACAGAAGCCAGCTACATCGTAGTCATCACCTTCGTACATACCTGGCATTTCAGCCGTTTCACCGCCGATCAGTGCACAACCAGCTTGAACACAGCCTTCAGCAATACCAGAAACAACATCTGCTGCTGTATCTACATCTAGCTTACCTGTTGCGTAGTAGTCTAGGAAGAATAGCGGCTCACCACCTTGAACGATTAAGTCGTTCACACACATTGCCACTAGGTCGATACCAATGGTGTCGTGTTTTTTCAGATCCAAAGCAAGGCGAAGTTTAGTACCAACACCATCAGTACCTGAAACAAGTACTGGCTCTTTGTATTTCGTTGGAAGTTCACATAGGGCGCCAAAGCCACCAATACCGCCCATTACTTCAGGGCGACGAGTGCGTTTAACAGCACCTTTAATACGGTCTACTAGTGCATTACCTGCGTCGATATCAACACCAGCGTCTTTGTAGCTTAGAGAAGAAGTATTACCACTCACGGGATAGTCCTCGAACTTAAGTTGGATGTGAAAACGGCGCTATTCTAACAGGGCTTGATTACCAAGAGCAAACGTTTGCGCGGTTTTTTTTATTAGAATAAAGATTCTGAAATAACCCCACAGTTCGTGTATAATCTACAGGTTTGTTTAAATATTGCCGGAGTTGGAAATGAAAGTTGTTGAAGTGAAACACCCGCTAGTAAAACATAAAATTGGCCTGATGCGTGAAGGTGACATTAGTACTAAACGTTTTCGTGAGCTAGCGACAGAAGTGGGTAGCCTTCTAACATACGAAGCGACATCAGACTTTGAAACTGAACGTGTAACTATTGATGGTTGGAACGGCCCAGTAGAAGTTGACCAAATTAAAGGTAAAAAGGTAACAGTAGTGCCAATCCTACGTGCAGGTCTAGGCATGATGGATGGTGTTTTAGAGCATATGCCAAGTGCTCGAATCAGTGTCGTGGGTATCTACCGTGACGAAGAAACATTAGAGCCTGTACCATACTTCAACAAGCTGGCATCTAACATTGATGAGCGTATTGCTCTAGTGGTTGATCCAATGTTAGCAACTGGCGGTTCTATGATTGCAACTCTTGACCTTCTAAAAGAGCAAGGCTGTAAAGTATTTAAAGTACTGGTACTTGTTGCTGCCCCTGAAGGCATCGCTGCACTAGAAAAAGCGCACCCAGATGTTGAGCTTTACACTGCTGCAATCGATGAGAAGCTAAACGACAAGGGCTACATTGTTCCTGGTCTTGGCGATGCTGGTGATAAGATCTTCGGTACTAAGTAATTCGGCTTCAGCTTAAGTGACTTTAAACAGTCCTTTAACTCGCTGAATTAACCGTATTAATAAAAAAGGAGAGCATTCGATGCTCTCCTTTTTTGATCTTGTTAGGTTGTGATTCTTTTGAATCTCCCCTTACCGATTTATTAATCGATTTGAGCTTTATCTACTACAGTGTTATCGCCTAACTCTTCTGGAAGAACTAGGTTAAGCAGAATTGCCACGATGCCGCATAAGCTTACACCTTGTAGACTAAAGTCACCGATGCCAAATGCCATGCCGCCAATACCGAAGACTAAAGTAATGCCGACAATCACAAGGTTGCGTGATTTGTGTAGGTCAACTTTGTTCTGAATTAGAGTGTTTAGGCCAACTGTTGCGATTGAACCAAACAGTAGAATCATGATGCCGCCCATCACAGGAACTGGGATCGTTTGTAATAGAGCGCCTAGCTTACCTACTAATGCTAGAACAATCGCTGTTACTGCAGCCCAAGTCATGATCACTGGATTGAATGCTTTGGTCAGCATTACAGCTCCCGTTACTTCACTGTAGGTTGTATTTGGTGGAGCACCTAACATAGAAGCAGCAATCGTTGCCACGCCGTCACCAGTAATTGTGCGGTGTAAGCCTGGCTTCTTAAGGTAGTCTTTACCGGTTACGTTCGAGATAGCAAGCATGTCGCCCACGTGCTCAACGGCTGGCGCAATTGCCACAAACACCATAAAGAAGATAGCGTTGATGTTGAACTCTGGCGCTGTGAAGTTTGGTAGTGCTAACCAAGCTGCTTGAGCGACAGGGGTAAAATCAACGACGCCGTATACCAAGCTCGTTACGTAACCTGCAACAATACCACCGAAGATCGGCAGTAGCTTAAGAAAGCCTTTCGAGAACACACTGATGACAATCGTTACCAGTAATGAAATAGAAGAAATCCATAACGCGGCGTCTGCATCAATAAGTTGAACAGCGCCATCACCCGTTTTACCTAGCGCCATATTTACCGCAACAGGTGCAAGACCTAAGCCGATCACCATGATTACAGGGCCAACTACGACTGGGGGAAGCAGTTTGTGGATAAAGGCTACACCACGTACCTTAATTAAGGCACCCATTAATACATACACAACACCTGCCGCCATAAGGCCGCCCATGGTTGCACCTACACCCCAAGTTTGAATGCCAAACATGATAGGTGCGATGAATGCAAAAGAAGACGCAAGGAAAATAGGTACTGAACGGCGTGTAATAAGTTGGAATAAAAGGGTACCGATACCTGCACCAAAGAGCGCTACGTTGGGATCAAGGCCTGTCAGCAGGGGCACCAGTACAAGTGCACCAAAAGCGACAAATAGCATTTGCGCACCTTGCAGAGCATTTTTCATGTTATGTCCTTAAAAATGGTCGTTATATGAAAAGCGAAAAATAAAATTCGCGGGATTCTATCACTTGGCAATCGGTTGCTATGTCAGATAGATCAAATTTATTTATATTAGTTATGTTTATCTCTATCAAAATAAGAAAAATTCAGTTTACAAGTGAACGATTTATCATGGTCAGGTGATATTTTGTGGTTATTAAACACAGTGGGTGCTAACGACCTTGCCCCTCAATCCATAGTTGCTTATCATCAAGGCACAAGCTTTGAATATTAGGATCAATATGCGCTACATAGCATTGTTGTTGATGGGACTATTAGCCTCTCCGAGTTATGCCCTAACTCAAGTAGATATCTTTAGTGCTGAAGTTGCGATTAACGCTGAAGACAAACAACCAGAACAAGTGGCAAGAAATACTGGCATGGAGCAGGTATTGATACGTGCGACGGGCCAAACGGATGTAGCTTCGAATGAGACGATTCAAAAGGCGATGCGTAAGAGTGCGCAGTACATGTCTCAAATGAGTTTTGGCGAAAGCAATGACCAATCAACATTGCGCATGCGTTTTAACGGTGCCCAAATCCGTTCACTACTGACTCAAGCACAATTACCGTATTGGCCTGATACTCGCTCAAATATCCTTGTTTGGCTGGTGGAAGAGCAGAACTACGACAAGAATATTGTGTGGGAACACTCCAACTCACAATTAGCGGCAGGTTTACAAACCAATGCGAAAGAGCGCGGTTTGCCTTTGATGTTTCCTGTTGGTGATTTTGACGATGTTACGGGAGTGGCTACCTCGGATTTGTGGGGCAGCTTTGTCACACCGATTAGCAACGCGAGTCAACGTTACCCTGTTGATGCTGTTTTGGTGATTAAGGCACAGTCTTCTGGATTACGCTGGACTTTGTATGATCAAAAACCAAACCAACTGACGAGCGCACCAACATCACCGGTAAGTGGTTCGGTATCGGGTAACAGTGCGACGACTTCTAAGAAATTGGTTGATCAAATCAGTAACTACTACGCAGGCAAAAGTGCTGTTGTTGTAGCAAGTGAATCATCAGAGTCGATTTTAACTCAGTTTATCAGTTTGAATAATGCTCAAGACTTCTTCCAATTGGAGAATGCACTGAAGCGTCTAAACTCGGTGGCAAGCTTAGATATTCTACAAATTCAAAACAATGAAGTGACGTTCCGAATTCATTTGTTATCGACCCAACAAGAGTTTGAACAAGAAGTTGAAAGCATTCGCCAAGTCGCGAAGGTTGAAGAGTCTTATATCGAACCTGAAGTGAGCCCAGAATTTGAAGCGCAAGATAACATTATGTCTGTAGGCGATGATTCTGCTGTTGTTACTGATGCGATGGGCAATGAAACTACGCCAAGCGTTCAAGTGATTAAAGGCAGTGAGTTATCTACAGATGCTGAGCTAACAAATACAGCAGAGGTGACGCTAGGTGAATCTGATGAGGAAGCGCTACCAGTCACAGCACCAGTACACGCTAAGCCAAGCTTAGTATACGAATGGGTTCGCTCGTAATCGTCTACCGACATGACAGACAGATCGATATGAAATCATGAAAAAACCCCTGCAAGATAAGTCTCGCAGGGTTTTTTGTTTATAAGCGGTCAGTTTAAAAGCCTTTCAGTTTAAAAACATCGAATCAATATTATTGCTCGAATTTAGCTTTCTCTTTCTTTTCTACTTCGGAAAGGCGCTTCAACTTGATGCCTAACTCTTTGGCTCTAAAACGGGTAAATAATATATTGCCTGCGAAGCCTAGAGTCGTCAAAAGCAGTTCTACAGCGGCTAACAAGCGCTCTCCACCGTCTACATACATAATAGTTAACGCGTGTAGGAAGTAGAGCATTAAAACAAAGTTCGCCCAAGCATGCGTATAAGGCTTACCTGCCAAAATTCCCGGTAATGGTAGTAACAGCGGTATAGCCCAAGCAATCGCCAGTGTTACATTGCTTAGATGCGGGTGTGGTGAAAGTGTCATTTGCCAAGCAACGACCCAGAATAAAAGCGACAAGTTGCCCGCTAAAGCAAGGTAGCGAAATAGCTTGGTTTTGGGAGACATAGCCTTATCTGGCATATACATCATTGAGAAATTCCCTTCTGGTTTAACGCGATGCGCGCTAGGCGTTTACCTAGATTTTGCGCTAACTCCATCTCTTCTTTGCTAAGCGAAGCGCTTTCTCCGGTACTGCTTGCACCGTAAGGTGTGCCACCGGTTTGAGTTGTGTGCAGTGCAGGCTCTGAGTAGGGGATGCCCACGACTAACATGCCGTGATGAAGCAGGGGTAACATCATGCTTTGCTGTGTGGTCTCTTGTCCGCCATGCAATGATGAAGAAGAGGTAAAGACACAAGCTGGCTTATCGATCAGATCGCCATTAATCCACAGTGATGTCGTGCTGTCCCAAAAGTGCTTCATAGGCCCAGCCATGTTACCAAACCATACTGGGCTACCTAGTGTTAAACCATCGCAAGAACGGAGCTCTTGTAAGGTCGCAATAGGGTCAGCTGGTTGATAGCGCGAATCAGGCTGCTCTTCTATCGTGTACACGTCGTTCACTGTTCTTAGCATGGCTTCGCAGTTCGGGATGGACTCCACCCCTCGCGCAATCTGCCTTGCTAATGCTTGGGTGTTGCCGTGTCGACTATAGTAGAGAACAAGAATGTTGATGCTCATATTGAATTACAGAATCTCTAGTACTTGTTCTGGTGGACGACCAATTTTTGCTTTGTTGTTCGCAACTACCACTGGGCGTTCAAACAGTTTTGGATTCGTTGCCATCGCAGTGAAAAGATCTTCATCAGTCACTGATGCATCGCCAAGATTTGCTTCTTTGTAATCCGCTTCTTTGGTACGCATCATCTCGCGAACACTCTCAAAACCAAGCTGAGTGAAAAGCACTTTCAGCTGTTCAACAGTCAAAGGCGTATCTAGGTATTTGATCACCTCTGGTTGTACGCCGTTTGCTTCAAGCAGTTCGAGAGTTTGACGGCTCTTTGAGCAGCGTGGGTTATGATAAATCACGACAGACATGGTTCTTCCTCATTATTATTTTTGATTTAATCGTTCAGTCGAAGCCAACTGAGTGGCTTCTTATTGTGTAACGTTGAGCTTTCTTTGTATTTTGGCAATGAACTTCGCTGCCAGTCAATATACTTATTGCAACGATAAGAAGCGTTCGCGCTGTATCATTAGTTGGTCGATTCGAGCGTCATAACGTGCTTGTTTTAGGCTGCCTAGTTCCGCGATTTGGCTTGCCTGCGTGTAGTACTGAATCGCTTTGTTCCAGTTGGCTTGCAGTGCCAAAATTTCTGCCCTAGCAGCCAGTTCTTCGTCGCTGTTACCAAGGTTTGTATTTGCCTTTGAAAGCAGGTACCACCCATTGGTGTCGTTCGGGTTATCGTGCGTGTAACGTTGCAATACGCGGACTGCTTCCTGTAGGTCTTCATTTTCAATCAGTGCATTGGCGTAGTTAATGGTTAGAACTGAGTTGTTTGGTTGACGCTCAAGTGCTGACTTCAATTCTTTAATCGCAATCTCAGGCTTTTTCTGTTCAATGTGCAGATCTGAAATAGCATCCAGATAAAACAAGTTGGTTGGATCGCTATTCATCAGTTTGGTCAGAATCGGTTCTGCTTTATCCAGTTTTTTTGAATCTAGGTAAACCAGTGCTTGCCCATATTCTAATGATGGAACCAAGGCTTTGGGGGCTTTCTTCAGCTTGCGCTCAAACCAATCAAGAGCTGCATCGTTATTAATACCCGCATAGCGTGCAACAATCCGGGCTCTAGCTAAATGGTAATCCAGTGATGGAGCCAGCTTTAGTGGTGTATAGCTACGAGCACGAGCGCGTGAGTCTGTGATTCGATCTTCAGGCAACGGGTGAGTTAATAGCATTGGTGGCGGTGTGCTCGCATAGCGGTATTCATCAGCTAAGCGGCCAAAGAAACGTGGCATAGCGTTTACATCGAACCCTGCTTTTGCAAGCGTGTTGATGCCAAAGCGGTCGGCTTCTTTTTCATTACTACGGGTGTAGTTTATTTGGCTTTGCATGTTACCAGCAGTTGTTGCAGTGATGGCTGCGATACCGGCTTCTGGTGCTGCAATCGCTAATAATACAGAAGCGGCTAGTGCTGCGATGGTTGCAGGAGAGCGGCGAGCTTGATCTTCCATGCTACGGGCTAAGTGACGTTGGGTAACGTGCGCGATTTCGTGCGCTAATACAGAAGCCAATTCACTTTCAGATTGTGCATGCAGGAACAAGCCTGAGTGCAAAGCAACATAGCCACCAAAGAAAGCGAAGGCGTTGATGTTGCGGTCGCGGATCATAAAAAACTGGAAAGGTGTCTTTACATCATTTGCGTTAGCGACAAGGCGATGACCAAGCGTATCAATATACTGGTTTAGAACAGGGTCGTTTACGATAGGCTGGCTGCTTCTGATGATGCGCATGTAGGCATCACCATAGATAAGTTCTTGATCGATAGTGAGTGTGCCGCCAGCAGCGGTGCCGATATCGGGTAGCTCCAAACCATTGGTATTTGCCAACGTTGGGGTGCTTAATGTAGCTGCGATGCATAAGCAAGCAATTGAGCGAGCGCGTTTAAACATATTAGTCAGTAATACTCCGTTTCTTCTGACAGTAAGACAAGTGCAATGCAAATTGGTTCTTTATCTGATGTAACCTTTGCCGAGTACGTGCGCTATCATGAAGGAAGGTGAATGAATGATGGCGCGTTTTTAAAAACAGATTACAATACGACCCTTATAATAAGCATCGAGCTCAAGAATGACACCTAATATTCTAGATTTAAGCCAAGAGCGCTGTCCAATGGCACTATTATTAGCCAAGCGTCACAGTGTAAAGTTAGAAGTAGGGCAATCATTGTCAATTTATGTCTCTGATAATAGCTCGATGAAAGATATTGTTACTTTTTTGTCTCTGCAAGCCTATGACGTCATCACTGAGGTTTGCTCTAATTACTATCATCTCCTCGTCACTAAAAAGGAATTGCAGTCAGATGCTTGAAATGGTCAATCGTTGGTATAAACGACGTTTCTCTGATCCCCATGCTGTCAGCTTGGTTGCCATCATTCTCTTTGGCTTTATTACGATCTACTTCTTTGGTCACCTTATTGCTCCACTTTTGGTGGCTATTGTGTTGGCTTACCTGCTTGAGTGGCCGGTTACTCAACTTCAAAGACTCGGTGTTCCAAGAACGCCCTCGGTGATGTTGGTGATCATGATGTTCTTCAGCGTGATGCTATTGGCGTTGTTTGGTCTAGTACCAACGATTTGGGAGCAAGTGGGGAATCTCATTAATGATATCCCGAGCATGTACGGAAGCTTGCAAAAGTTTATTGCGACCATTCCCGACCGTTACCCAGAATTAGCTAACTTACAGATTGTTGAATCCGTCATGTCGAATGCGAAGAATAAAGCATTAGGCTTTGGCGAAAGCGTTGTGAAAGGCTCTTTAGCGTCTCTTGTTAGTTTGGCGACGCTTGCGGTTTACCTGATTCTTGTACCGCTGCTGATCTTCTTCCTTTTGAAAGACAAAGAAGAGATGATCAGAATGGCAAGTGGTGTTCTGCCTAAGAACCGTCGTCTAGCGACCAAGGTTTGGGTTGAAATGAACCAACAAATCTCAAACTACATTCGCGGTAAGGTGCTCGAAATCCTGATTGTTGGTGGTGTGAGCTACGTAACTTTTGCGATTCTGGATTTACGTTATTCAGCACTGCTGGCTGTCGCGGTTGGTTTCTCGGTATTGATTCCTTACATCGGTGCGGCGGCTGTGACCGTTCCAGTCGCGATTGTTGGCCTGTTCCAGTGGGGCTTAGAACCTCAGTTTTATTGGTTGCTTCTTGCTTACGGTATTATCCAAGCGTTAGATGGTAACGTGCTGGTACCGGTTCTTTTCTCGGAAGCGGTAAACCTACACCCAGTAGCGATTATTGTAGCGGTCTTGGTGTTTGGCGGACTGTGGGGGTTCTGGGGCGTGTTCTTTGCTATCCCGCTTGCTACGTTGGTGAAAGCGGTTTGGAATGCCTTACCGAGTCATGCTCTCGACGATGATCCTGAACATCAATCGTAATTGAAGAGCAATACAGTTGAGTAAGTACTAGAAAGGCCGAATATCCATGATATTCGGCCTTTTTGCATTTGGCTTAGTAGTGTATTTAGATTCGCTAGGTGTGAATTTAGAGAATCAACTCACTAAAATCGACATTAAGCTTCTGGGTTGAAGTAATCTAAAACCACTTCGTGGTGAGTCTTGGTTTTGAATTTGTTGAAGACGTGTTCAATCTGACCTTCTTCATCAATTAGGAAGCTAATACGGTGCAGACCGTCGTACACTTTACCCATAAATTTCTTCTCGCCCCAAACACCAAACTGTTCAGCAACGCTGTGGTCTTCATCTGATAACAGTGTGAAGTTAAGAGATTTCTTCGCAACGAAATTTGGTAGGCGTTTTACTGGGTCAACACTCACACCTAGAACAACCACATTCAGGTCATCAAGCTGTGCTTTGATATCACGCAGGCCTTCAGCTTGCACAATACAACCTGGAGTCATTGCTTTTGGGTAAAAATAGAAAAGGACTTTTTTACCTTTGAAGTCACCAAGAGATACGATATTGCCATCTTGATCTGGAAGAGAAAAAGCAGGTGCTGGAACACCAGCCGTTAGCGTATTCATGATATTTCCTTTTTAAAAACTGTTTTTGATAAAGTTGAGCGAGCCTTGTACGGATAGGCTCTGACACAGCGCGTCGAATTCTTCTTGTAGCTGCATCAAATTACATTCTGATTGCACAGAAGCGGTAATAGAGATATGGAATTGGTCGTTGTCGAGCTGAACTTTAGATTTATTGATGGTTCGTGCACTTAACGAATCGAGGCCGATGTTTCGGTCTGCGAAGAACTGGGTAAACTGCTCGGTAAGGCCGATTTTATCGTCTGACTCAACGAACACCTCTACTGTGTAAGAGTTCTCAATAACATCATGAGTTGAGGTTCGCTTCATAATCGTAATCAAGTCGTGCTCTTGTCCAAGCAAGGGCAGGGTGGTTTCAACGCGGGTGATGTTGTTTGCCTTTCCAGACAGTAGCATGATAAGCGTAAATTCTTCGCCAAATTGAGCGATACGGCTATCAATAATGTTACAGCCTGATTGGGTGACTAAATGAACCACTTGGTTGCATACACCTGGGCGATCTGTGCCCACAGCTGTGATTACTAGATGTTGAGTCATAAAATCACGTCTCTTATATTCCATTGATTCATGCATGTTAGCACAGTTAGCTAGAGGAATAAGTGTGTGCTTGGGGCTTTTAGAGGCACTTTGCTTCTAATATGTAACAAGTAATAGGAATATTTAGAGTGTTCAAAATTCAAAGAGTGGTGTGAGAGCATTGCTTACTTGTTACTGACATCGTGTGCCGAGCTATTCGCTAGATTGAGTGTAGGTTACCCAAATTCTAGGTCGAACGCCGTTATAAGCTGTTTTACCTCAAACATACGACAATATTTACTGCAGATGTTGCTGGTAAGCCACTTTAATGTCTTGTGTTTATTGATTGGCTTACAGTAACATGCAAAAAGAATAAATTAAGGGAGATAGACATGTTTTCAGGAAGTATCGTTGCGCTAGTTACACCATTTAATACAGATGGTGAAGTGGATTTCGACAGCCTTAAAAAGTTAGTTGATCACCATGTTGCAGCAGGTAGTGATGGTCTGGTTGCGGTTGGCACAACAGGTGAGTCTTCAACACTCACTATTGAAGAGCATGTCAAAGTCGTCAATAAGGTCGTTGAATTTGCTGATGGCCGTATTCCTGTTATCGCTGGTACGGGTGCAAACGCAACTCACGAGTCTGTACTATTCAGCCGTTTGCTCAATGGTTCTGGTATTGCGGGTTGCCTGAGTGTAACGCCTTACTACAACAAACCGACTCAAGAAGGTTTGTACCAACATTACAAAGCAATTGCTGAAGTCAGTGACGTTCCACAGATCCTTTACAATGTACCTGGTCGCACTGCGGTAGACTTATTACCAGAAACGGTTGCTCGCCTTGCCGAGATCGAAAACATCGTTGCACTGAAAGATGCGACGGGTGATCTCGAAAGAATTGCAATTCACCGTGAACTTTGTGGCGAAGACTTTATCTTACTAAGTGGTGATGACTTAACCGGTCTTGAATTTGTTAAGCGTGGTGGCGATGGCGTGATCTCTGTAACGAACAATGTTGCAGCCGCTGATATGGCGACTATGTTCAAGCTAGCAAAAGAAGGCAAGTTTGAAGAAGCAGAAGCGATCAATGAGCGTTTGATGCCTCTACATAAGAATTTGTTCGTTGAGTCTAACCCTATTCCCGTAAAATGGGCGGTTCACAAAATGGGTCTGATTGCTGAAGGTGGCTTACGTCTACCACTGACTGAACTGTCAAAACCAGCTCAACCTGTTGTTGCTCAAGCAATGACTGAAGCGTGCATTTACTAAAAACGTATAAAGCAATGCCGAAGCGAACCTTCGGCATTTAGGAGTATAAATGAAGTATTCTCACCAGCTAGTGATCGGTTCACTGGCTGTTTTCGTTCTTACAGCATGTTCTGGCAGCCCGACTCAACGTCGCCAAGCCAAAGATGATTTTGAATACTTAGAAACACCTGAGTTTTCACAATGGCAATTGCCTGAAGATGCTCAGCCTCAGTTTTACCCAAACTTTGATATCCCAAGCGGTGAATTCAGTGGTGGTACCGGTCGTCAAGTGGATATTCGTCCTCCTCAACAGGTTCTTGAACTGATCCCAGGTGCTCGTACTGAGCGTCAAAATGGTGAAGTGACGTTATGGCTCCTTCGTGCTGAAGAGGCTGATCGAGTGTGGCAAACGGCTTTAGATATGCTGACCCAACGTAATATCAGCATTCGTGAACAGTCAGAAAATGACATTGAGACTGATTGGGTTACTTGGGTTTCTGAAGATGAAGAAGTCGAGATTGGCAGTCGTTATTCTATCTCTCGTTTCCAAGCGAACAACCGCTATGGTTTCAAGATTAATTTGATAGATTGGCGTGAAGGCTCAGAAGAGAAGCCAGTATCGGCAACCAATAAAGAGCGTTACAACGCGTTCTTAACGAACCTAGTGATGGCGAGATACGATGCAGATCTTCGTGCTGAAGCTGCAGTGAAAGCGCAAGAGTTGGTGAAACGTATTCCTATCTCAATGGGAACTGACCGTAGTGGTTTCCCTGTGATTATCGCGCGTACGCCTTACAACGTATTGTGGCAACGACTACCTACCTTACTACCGACGATGGGTTTCGAACTTGAAGAGCGTAATCAGTCTCAAGGTACAGTGAAAGCTAAGTATGCAGCGCCAGATGATGAATTCTGGGAAGAGATTGGCCTACAGCCTATTGACTTAGCGCCAGGTACTTACACCTTCTTGTTTGGTGATCTTGGTAACCGTACGTCGATTAACGTAACGGATGCATCAGGTAAGCCAGTAGAAGAAGAGCTACTGAAGTCAATGGTTCCGGTATTGGCACACGTTGCTGATCAAACCAAAGATAAGAAAGAAGCAAAAGCTGAATAAGCCCTGAGCTGATTTTGACAAATAACAAGAGGACACACTGTGTCCTCTTTTTTATGTCTGTTTGTCAGCGTTTTATCTATCTGTTGTCTATTTGTGTTGTTTATTTGCTAACAAGGGATAACAACACAACTGACTTGTTGGAGCGAGCGCATCAAAGGCATTAGGTTAAGTGTCTTTGCTCTCTGTGGACTTATCTTCTTGAGCTTTCTCTTGGTTCTGTTTATCCAATTGATTGAGCTTGTCTAAGTCTTTCTCTGTTTTGTTACGACCTGTCAGATCCATATTGGCGGTCTGTTTAAGCGCAGCAATATTACCCACCACAACGCTAACCACGATGATGATGATAACCCAAGGGTTTGTAAGCCACTCCAACATAAGCGCTCCTAATGACTGATATTCGCCACGAAGCGCGCATAGATCTCGTCTAGCTGCTCCATAATTATCTCATACCCTAATATTGGCTTAGATTGGAGTTGCTTGCCAAGTAAAGTGGGAGATAACTGTGATAAACACAACTGTGAAACTTTACGGTGGCTAATATGCCAAGGTTCTATCGCCACACCGCCGAGGTCTTGGCTGTAAGGAAAGAAGAACCCATATTGAGATGCATTGGCAACAAGCCATTGGTAAAACGCTTGCTGGTGGCCAGTAAGGTATTCCCATGGTTCCAGTTGTAGCTGCGCGCCTTCAGGTAAGTGATTACGAGCAAAGACATCAAAGTCACAACCCCAATGGTGACGACTCGCTCCGGGAAGCGCAGACCATCTTAGGATCGCCGACAACTTTTGATGTTCACTGAGTGTTGAAGCATCCAGTGGTTGGCTTTCGGAATCTAATATAGGTGCTTGACCAGAAAACTTGCGGTTCCAAATCAGAGATTGCCTTTCATAGTCGCGAAAGCCACTGGCAATCTCCATTTTAAAACCAGCGAGTTGAGCAGCTTCAATCAAGTTGTTCAGATCATCTTTGACGTCACTGTGGACCAAGAAGGTCTTGGTGCCAATCAGGCTAGGTTCCAGATGAGAATCTGATTGTCCGGTAAGCTGCTCTGGTGTCATAAGGCGTCTCTCAATAATTAGATACTATCAATCGCTGATGAAAGAGCTATTTAGCGAACAGGTTCACTAGTGTTCTTTCGTACATGTCAGTTAGTTTCTCTAAATCAGCCACTTTCACGCACTCGTTAACCTTGTGAATGGTTGCATTAACAGGGCCTAGTTCGACCACTTGTCCTTTCATGCGCGCAATAAAGCGTCCGTCAGAAGTACCACCTGTGGTAAGCAGTGCCGGCTTAACATCATTCACGTGACCTACTGCATCGACAATAGCATCAAGCAACGAGCCTGCGTCGGTTAAGAACGGGTCGCCATTGAATGTCCATTTCAAATCGTATTCGAAATCGTATTTGTTGAGTGTATTCGTGATTCGTTCAACGATGATGTCGTTGTTTAACTCTGTGCTAAAGCGAAGATTAAACTGAACATTAAATTCACCAGGAATGACGTTTGATGCGCCCGTGCCCGCACTCACATTTGGGATCTGGAAGCTGGTTGGTGGGAAGTAGTCATTACCTTTATCCCACTCGGTCGTAGCCAATTCATTGATCGCAAGTAGAGAGCTGTGTACCGGGTTGTTCGCAAGGTGAGGGTAGGCTACATGACCTTGTGTACCTTTAATCGTTAGGTCGCCAGTGATAGAACCACGACGGCCGTTCTTCACGACATCACCAACGTACTCAGTACTTGATGGTTCGCCAACAATACACATGTCGATGTTCTCGCCACGAGCCATTAGCGCTTCAACAACACGTACCGTACCGTTGATGAAAGGACCTTCTTCATCTGATGTGATAAGGAAACCGATTGAGCCTGTGTGATCAGGGTGCTTAGCGATGAATTGTTCTACCGCAACGATCATTGAAGCCAGAGAACCTTTCATATCTGCCGCGCCGCGACCGTGTAGGAAACCATCTACGATAGTCGGTTCGAATGGCTTAGTGTTCCACTGCTCAATTGGGCCTGCAGGTACAACATCAGTGTGACCTGCAAAAGCAAATAGGGGGGCTCCGGTACCGCGGCGAGCCCAGAAGTTAGTCGTATCTTCAAATACCATCACTTCGATTTCAAAACCTAGCGCTTTTAAGCGTTCAATCATCAGGTCTTGGCAGCCTGCATCTTCTGGTGTTACCGATTGACGGCTGATTAGGTCTTTTGCCAGAGCCAAAGTTGGGCTGTCTGTCATCCTTGAATTCCTTGTTTAAATAAAACGTCTAGTCATTAATTGTTGAGCGCTGAATAGGGGAGGTTCAACGCTTTGTTATTTATTCTAATACTGCTAATTACGCAAAAATAGCGGCATATTGATCAGCTTTAAAGCCGATATGAAGCTTGCCATCAACGTTCAAAATTGGGCGCTTGATCATTGCCGGTTGTTCAACAAGCAGAGCCACGGCTTTTTCTTCCGTTAGCGTGTCTTTTTGCTCTTGAGAAAGTTGGCGGTAAGTCGTACCACGTTTGTTCAATACAAGTTCCCAGCCAAGCTCTGAACAGAAGGTTGTAACCAACTCTTCAGTGATGCCTTGTTTGCGATAATCGTGAAATTCGAACTCGATACCTTCAGCTTCAAGCCATTTCTTTGCTTTTTTGATGGTGTCGCAGTTCGGAATGCCAAACATAGTGATAGTCATTATTCTTCCTTTGGGTGATTTTATTTCGTTGTTATGAGTTGAATCCTATCAGGAAGCTGCAATTCAGACAAAATAGAGTGAGGAATATTTCATAGAGTGAAAAAAAACAGTAAGAAAATGTCACTATTGGAGACTTATTGATCAGCCTCAACATGTTGTCAGCAAAAAAAGAAATAATTGAGTTGCACATATATAGGAGGTGTCAATGGAGTTGAGTCCTGTTTTTGCAAGGCGGCTATATTTAGCATTGTTAGTGGAAAGCCTTGATAGGCCAAATGTGCCTAAACTCATCGAAAAAACGGGGTGGCCTCGTCGTACTATTCAAGATGTACTCAAGGCGTTACCGGGGATCGGTATTGAACTTATGTTTGTTCAAGATGGGCGACGTCATAATGATGGCTATTACCAATTATCCGACTGGGGGCCATTTGACAGTCAATGGGTTATCCAGCGTAAAGGCGATATAGCAACAAGCCTTGGATTTAGTGCATAAGCCAGCGAAAGCTGGCTTTCTTCTTTCTAACGATCAGTGATAAGTCGAATTAGCGACACCGATAAGCGGTGCCTAACATGGTTACGGAAGTCGCAAAATCTTGGGGCAGTGTAAATATCACGGTGTCGGCACCTAGCTCAATCGCATTGGATTTAAGCTCATTCATTGCGCCTTGAATTAAGATGTCATTCGGGTAAAACAGGTAACTATACCAGTGGCCTTCGCTACCGGTGATTTCCCCTTTATATTCGCACTTGTTGATATCAATCAGGCCGTGGTAATCCATTTGTACTTGGTCAGATTCGCTATGCGGTACTGATGTCGGTGTCGTGCACCCGACTAACATTCCAGTCATAGCCAAAGCGACTAATTCCTTTTTCATACACTTACCCTGCTATTTCATCAAATAAATCGCGAAACCAACCCAGCTTGCGATCAATAGTAACCACGGTAATTTACTGGCGTGATTTGATGTTGTTTCAATACTTGCGTCTACATTGTTCTCTTCGTCTAGATTCGCTTGTTGAGTCTGCTTCTCTTTCTGTACGCGTTTTCTTGCTTTATCGGCTTGGCGGCTGCGTTCTTTTTGCTGCTTTTTATAGAGTGCGATGCCTTTCTCGATACCTTGAGCAATTAATTTTGTTTGTTCTTTGGTTTGAGCTGGCTTTTGCGTCGCTTTGGCTATCTTCAGTGCTTCTTGTTGAGATTCAACAGATGGTGTATTAGTTTTCTTTTTCATACTGAGTTCGACAATTAAAACGGATTAACCAATAAGATAACGCAAACCTAGTTAAGTATGAATGATTTGCGTTAAAGTGTTGGTTTGAAAACAAGTGAAAGTGAGAGTTGTGCGGTACTCCATAGAACAATACGATAAACACGGCTTTTTGAAAGCCCCAATCTTATTATGGTTAGGTTGGCTATTTCTTGCGAAAGCTTTGGTCGTTTTCATTGTTGCGGGCGCAAGCCGAGAGTCGGGAACGGATATTCTTGAAACCATCTATCCAGACCACCAGATGTTTTATGTCGGAATTGCGTTGAGCATTCCTAGTTTGTTATTGATGTGGTTGTTTGGACTCAGAACGCCAGAGAGAAAGCGCCTTAACAAAGTCGTGTCATGGGGACGTTGGGTTACCATAATGGCTATCTTGGCACAGGGCTCCCACACAATTTATTTAATCTATTTGGATAACGGATGGTTCCGTTGGTCAAATGCTATCACTCTATTATTGCTCCTCTGGTTAGCGCTTTATTTAACCAATAGTCATGCCGCTAGGGATTGCTTTAAAGTGGTTGAGCTCGAAGACTGATTCTCATCAAAACATTTGTACCATTCACAATTATACTTAGAAGCTAAAACTGGAAGGAATAATCTATGCTTAATGTTTCAAATGAGCAGCCTAACGTTCAAAGTGCTATTTTGCCTGAAGCTGGGCCTTTCGCTCTTTACGTTCAACTTAAAGTGAACGCTAACGCTGCTAGCGTATTAGCGGAAATTCAAAAGCTTCCGACTCTAATCGACGAGCTTAATCAAACTCAACCAGATGCGAACTTAACGGCGTCGGTTGCATTCTCAAAGGCTTTTTGGGATAAGTTAGAGCAAGCTGCTCCCTCTGATCTAATTGATTTTCCTGCGCTTGGTGAAGGTGATATCACAGCACCGAGCACACTGTCTGATGTTCTGATTCACTGTCATTCAAACCGACATGACCTGCACTTCTTCATCCTACGCAAATTGCTAGCTGAAGTCGCAGCAGACGTTGAAGTGGTTGATGAAACTTACGGTTACCGCTTCTTAGATTCTCGTGACATGACCGATTTCGTGGATGGCACTGAAAACCCGAAAGACTCACAGCGCGCTGAAGTCGCGATTGTTCCTGAAGGTGAATTTGCTGGTGGTAGTTATGTGATGGTACAGCGTTTTGTGCACAACCTACCAGCTTGGAATCGATTGAACGTGTCAGCACAAGAGAAAGTGGTTGGTCGTACTAAACCTGATTCTATCGAGCTAGATGATGTGCCAGCGGCGTCTCACGTTGGCCGTGTGGATATCAAAGAAGAAGGCAAGGGCCTTAAAATTGTTCGTCACAGCTTACCTTACGGCACAGCAACAGGCGATCACGGCTTACTGTTCATTGCTTACTGTAATGTTCGCCATAACTTCGATGCGATGTTAGAGAGCATGTACGGCGCAACTGATGGTAAAACAGACCAACTGCTTCGCTTTACTAGAGCAGTGACAGGCGCTTACTACTTTGCGCCTTCGACTGATATGTTGAGTGCATTAACGATTAAGTAAATCGCCTCATCAGCAATAAAGAAAGGGAGCCTCGAGGCTCCCTTTCTTTATTAAAGCTCTATATGAATTGGTCGATACAAGAGTAATCGTGAGTTTTATTCATTTTTTGCAAGTGAAGGTCTATGGCTATAACAGTTAATACGAATGTCTCGGCGTTAGTGGCACAGAGGAATATCTCTAATGCTAATAACATGCTGAACCAATCTTTGGAGCGCTTAGCTTCAGGGAGTCGTATTAATAGTGCTAAAGATGACGCGGCTGGTTTACAAATTTCGAATCGATTAGAAACTCAGATGAGTGGTATTGATGTTGCCGTTCGAAATGCTAACGACGGTATTTCCATTATGCAGACTGCAGAAGGGGCGATGAACGAAACCACCAATATCATGCAACGCATGCGAGATCTGTCACTGCAAGCGACTAATGGTTCGAATAGCCAATCGGAAAGGGCAGCTATTCAAGAAGAAGTCACCGCCTTAAATGATGAGTTGAATCGAATTGCTGAAACTACTTCATTTGGCGGTAAAAAACTCCTTAACGGTAGTTTTGGTAGTTCGTCATTTCAAATTGGTGGCAGTTCAGGTGAGGCTGTGCAGATCGGCTTAAAAAGCATGCGTACTGACGACATCAACATGGGTGGTTTTAGCTATGTTGCCAACGGCATGGCAAATGACACGTGGGAAGTGAAGCCCGATCAGAATGATATGACAATGTCGTTTACTGACCGTTTTGGTCAGCCACAAGAGATCACGATTAACGCGAAAACGGGCGATGATATCGAAGAGTTGGCGACTTACATTAATGGTCAAACGGATCTCGTGTCCGCTTCTGTGAATGATGAGGGGCAGCTTCAGATCTACATGTCTGGCGAAGATACTGCAGGCACGATTTCTTTCTCAGGCTCTTTAGCTGATGAGTTGTCGATGTCAGCGGGCTCTTACGAGTCAGTCGATGATATTAATGTCACTGATGTTGGTGGAGCACAGCGCGCCGTGTCTATTTTGGATACAGCGATGAAGTATGTTGATAGTCACCGTTCTGAACTCGGGGCGATGCAAAACCGCTTTGATCATGCGATTAATAACCTTGAAAATGTTCATGAGAACTTGGGGGCATCAAACAGTCGAATCAAAGATACAGACTACGCCAAAGAAACCACTCAAATGCTCAAACAACAAATACTGCAGCAAGTCAGTACCACTATTTTAGCTCAAGCTAAGCAAGCGCCGAACTTAGCTTTAACGCTGCTAGGCTAATAAATTAGGTTAATTCTTATAAAGGTATTCTCGGTTAACTAAAGTCCTTTGGTTAATTAAAATACAATATTTCCCCCGGCTGACTTTTCGACAACTTTAGCCTTTTTCTCATCTTTTTTTGATAATTTCACTGCCAGTCACGCTTTCTTATCCTTTCTCGCTATTTCTTTAATTTTGTTGCTTTTTTTCTAAAGGTTTCAGCATTCACGCCGTTATTAAAAGTAACTTAGAGATAACTACTTGGTTTTCCGAGACGTCGGAAGCCGCTATACCGGAAAATCAATTGGAGAAATCACCATGGCAGTGAATGTAAATACCAACGTATCAGCAATGACAGCACAACGTTACCTAAACAGTGCAAACAGCGCTCAACAAACATCAATGGAACGCCTATCTTCAGGTTCTAAAATCAACAGCGCAAAAGATGACGCTGCTGGCCTACAAATCTCGAACCGTTTGAATGTTCAGAGCCGCGGTCTTGATGTTGCTGTACGTAACGCGAACGATGGTATCTCTATCGCTCAAACGGCAGAAGGTGCGATGAATGAAACATCAAACATTCTACAACGTATGCGTGACTTGTCTCTGCAATCAACAAACGGTTCAAATACCAAATCTGATCGTGTAGCAATTCAAGAAGAAGTAACGGCGCTTAACGATGAACTAAATCGTATCGCTGAAACTACATCTTTTGGTGGTAACAAACTGCTTAACGGTACTCATGGTACTAAATCATTCCAAATTGGTGCGGATAATGGTGAGGCAGTAATGCTTCAACTGAAAGATATGCGTTCTGATAACGACCAAATGGGCGGCAACAGCTACCAATTTACAGAAGCTAAAGGTAAAGATTGGGGTGTAGCAGCTGGTGCTAATGACTTAACCATGTCATTAAAAGACAGCTTCGGTGACCAACGAGAAATCAACATCTCTGCTAAAGCAGGCGACGATATCGAAGAGCTAGCGACTTACATTAACGGTCAACAAGACTTAGTAAAAGCGTCAATCGATGAAGAAGGTAAACTTCAAATCTTCGCTGGTAACAACAAAGTTGAAGGGGAAATTGCATTTTCTGGTGCTTTATCAGATGAACTAGGCATGACAGCAGGTGCGAAACCTGAGGACCCAAAAACGCTAGAGGCTAAGCAAGTAACGGTTGATACTATCGACGTAACGTCTGTTGGTGGTGCTCAAGAATCTGTAGCTGTTATCGATGCGGCACTGAAATATGTAGATAGCCACCGTTCTGAGCTTGGTGCTTTCCAAAACCGTTTCGACCACGCAATTAACAACTTAGATAACATCAACGAAAACGTTAATGCATCTAAGAGCCGTATCAAAGATACCGATTTCGCGAAAGAAACGACGAATATGACTAAGTCTCAAATTCTTTCTCAAGCTTCAAGCTCGATTCTTGCTCAAGCGAAGCAAGCTCCGAACTCGGCACTTAGCCTACTAGGTTAATCGGTTGAAAGGCCACGTTGACCAAAGCGTCAATGTTAGGCTTCCACAAATTAGCTCGTGGTGAGAGATGAGCGCTAAATAAACCCAGCTTCGGCTGGGTTTTTTATTGCCTAGTATCTATCGAAAGGTGTGTTGGGATAAATAGTAGTGTTGGTGGTTCGGGTAAAACCAGATTCCCTATCACGCTCGTGCCTCGCTGTAGGGAATGACGGGATCGGGAAATGATACTTCCATCATCTATTGCATTGAAGCAGCCTTTCGTCATTCCAGAATCGAGCAGAGCGAGGTATCAGAAATCTGCTTTTGGTCGAGGCTTGATTCGGATTAGACGTCAGGCTCTTGTTGTGGTCGAAAGATAATAAACGAGATAGCGCTAACTGCCTTTCATATAGGTGAATAATCAGGAATAAGTAATGCGGTCAACATTCGTCATCTCAAAATCGAGCTGAGCGAGATATCAGAGATCTGTTGTCTACCTGAAGTCATACCGCATGATCTAACATGCAGGTTCAGCGCCTAGGAAGGCGTTTAACTTGGCTTAATAACAAAGTAGGGCGGTTATTGGTAATTAAGGATTGGTATTGCTGTGGCTTATTGAGGGGCTGTTTACAATGAGGTGAAGAGCGGCAGTCAGAACCGTCGGTTAAGGAACTCGAACAAATATAGCAGGCACAAAAAACGCCACCCTTAGGTATAATGCCGATCGTTTAAGAAGACTTGAACGATCTTGCAGTTAGCAGATAATCCCCATCAACAACGTTGATGGGGATTTTTTATGCTTGAACAAGAATTAGCAATGGCACACGAGACCATTGAAGATGCCGACAATTATGAATCTGTCGTCGACGCCATTCAGATTGAGTGGATAGAACAAGCTCTTCTTGAAACCAATAAAGCGAGCATAAGACGACGCCGACTTCCCGCTCAGCAAGCTGTCTGGTTAGTTATTTGGATGGGGCTGCAACGCAACATGTCTATCAAAGAGGTATGCAGTTCATTAGACATTGCACTTCAGCCTAAACCTGAAGATAGCTGGTCTCGTGTTGCACCCAGTGTCCTAACTGATTCACGCCGACGTCTAGATGAGAGTCCGTTAGCGGCTCTGTTTCACACAACGGTAAAGGCTTGGAACGGAGATATCCTTCAACAAGACAAAGACTTAGAGCTTAATGTTCTTGCTGTCGATGGAACAACATTTCGGTGTCAGGATTCCCCAGAGAACGCTGAACAATTTGGGTTCATCTCCAAAAAATTGAAACCTTACCCTCAACTTCGTTTAGTCGCTTTGATGTCAACAGAAACTCGAATGATTATGGGGGCGGCTTTTGATGGTTGTCATGTCGGTGAAACGACCTTAGCTAAGCGCCTATTCAATGACATCCCCGCACACTCATTGACCTTATTTGATCGTTGTTATTTCTCGGCAGACCTTTTGCTGTCCTGGCAAGAGAGTGCGGAAAATGCGCACTGGTTAATGCCTGCAAAACGTAAACTACGCTATGAAGTGTTGGAGAAATATGCGGAGAACGACATGCTTATCTCAATGCCTATCTCTCCTCAAGCTCAACGGCAGAATCCGAATTTACCCGCACGTTGGGAAGCCAGATTAGTCCTATATCAAGAGCCAAAAGGTGAGATAAAAGGTTTTATTACTTCACTTACAGACCCTAGTAAATACTCGCTAGAAAGCCTGCTGCGTATTTATTGGCAACGCTGGGAGATAGAAGAAGGTTATGGTGAAATTAAACAGACTCAACTGCAAAGTCACGTCACTTTACGAAGTCGTTTTTCTGCCGGTGTGAAGCAAGAGCTTTGGGGCGTATTACTTGCCTATAACTTAGTGCGATTAGAGATGGTTAAGATAGCTTCAGAAGCCGGGGTTCGAGCGACTAGGGTCAGTTTTACCGCCGCAATTAACCTTATTGATGCGCAATTACGTTGGTTAGCTTTAAGTCCAGACGGAACTCTACCTGTAAAACTGAAAAGGATGAGAGAAAGTTTGAGTCACTTCATTCTTCCAGATAAAAGAAAGGACCGAACGTTTCCACGTTCAGTCCTCTTTGTCCCAGCCAAATATCCGTTCAGATTCAAGCAGTAATGCTTATCCGAACGGCATTAACCCTTAGGTAGCGTTTTAATTAAAGTAGATAAGTAATCGGGATTACTTAGTTACTTTAAGAACTGGAGTTTCGCCAACAGTTACAGAACCAGAAAGCTTGTTCAGCTCCTTGATTTCGTCCATGTTAGAGATAACAACTGGAGTAAGCGTAGATTTCGCTTTCTCTTCTAGAAGCGCTAGGTCGAAAGTGATGATAGTGTCACCAGCTTTAACAGATTGACCTTCTTCAGCTACACGAGTGAAGCCTTCGCCTTTAAGTTCAACAGTATCGATACCGAAGTGAACGAAAAGCTCAATACCGTCGTCAGACTCGATAGAGAATGCGTGGTTAGTTTCGAAGATCTTACCGATAGTACCGTTAACTGGAGCTACCATTTTATCGCCAGCTGGTTTGATAGCGATGCCATCACCAACGATTTTTTCAGCGAAAACTACATCTGGCACGTCTTCGATATTTACGATTTCACCAGAAAGAGGTGCGATGATTTCGATTGCACCAGCATCAGCGCTGTCATCAGATACAAGCTTTTTCAGTTTGTCAAACAGACCCATTGTGTCATGCTCCTAACGTTTAGTTTTATTCTGTAGAATATACTATACCAATCTAACAAATTAGACGACTATTTTTAGCCGTCTAACTTCATTAAGCTCTTGGTGATTACTGAGTTTTCTCAGCGATGAACTTTTCTACACAAGCTTCAATTTCTGCAGCTGTAGGTAGAGATAGTGCTTCGTCAGCCATAGCTTTAACTTCAGCGAAGTTAGAGTTACGGATTACTTTCTTAACTTTAGGGATAGAGATACCGCTCATAGAGAACTCATCTAGACCCATACCAAGAAGAAGTAGAGTTGCACGCTCATCACCTGCTAGTTCGCCACACATACCTGTCCATTTACCTTCTTTGTGAGAAGCATCGATTACTTGCTTGATAACAAGAAGAACCGCTGGAGATAGTGGGTTGTATAGGTGAGAAATCATTTCGTTACCACGGTCTACCGCAAGAGTATATTGCGTTAGGTCGTTAGTACCGATAGAGAAGAAAGATACTTCTTTCGCTAGGTGGTGTGCGATTGCAGCAGCTGCTGGAGTCTCAACCATTACGCCGATTTCGATTTCTTCATCGAAAGCTAGGCCTTCAGCGCGAAGTTCAACTTTGTACTCTTCGATTGCTTTTTTCAGTTCACGGATCTCTTCAATAGAAATGATCATTGGGAACATGATACGTAGCTTACCGTGTGCAGATGCACGAAGAATGCCGCGTAGTTGGTCACGTAGAATTTCACGACGATCCAAGCTGATACGTACTGCACGCCAGCCTAGGAATGGGTTCATTTCTTCTGGAAGATCCATGTATGGAAGATCTTTATCGCCACCGATATCCATAGTACGGATAATCACTGACTCGCCTTCCATTGCTTCCGCTACTTCTTTGTAAGCAACGTATTGCTCTTCTTCAGTAGGAAGTGCTGTACGGTCCATGAATAGGAATTCAGTACGGTACAGACCAACACCTTCACCGCCGTTACGCAGGATACCGTCACAGTCTTTTACTGTACCGATGTTGCCACAAACTTCTACACGGTGACCGTCTAGAGTTTCAGCATGTAAATCTTTTAGTTTTGCTAGTTCAACTGCTTCTGCTTCGAAATCAGATTTGATTTTCTTAGCTTCTGCTAATTCAGCGTCAGAAGGGTTGATGATGATCTTGTTGTTCATCGCGTCTAGCACAAGCATGTCGCCGTTCTTAACTTGCTTAGTAATATCGTTAGTACCAACGATAGCTGGAAGCTCAAGTGAACGTGCCATGATTGAAGTATGAGATGTACGACCGCCGATGTCACAAGCAAAACCAAGAACGTAGTCTAGGTTGATTTGTGCCGTTTCAGATGGCGTTAAATCGTAAGCAACTAGGATAACTTCTTCATTGATATCTGCTAGAGATACAATGTTGATGCCTAGTGCATTTTTAACGAAGCGAGTACCGATATCACGGATATCAGTCGCACGTTCTTTTAGGTACTCATCATCAAGCGACTCAAGTGCAACAGCTTGCTCTTCGATCACTGTGTAGATCGCGTTGTCTGCGTGCATTTTGTCTTTCTTGATGAGTGCTAAAATCTCTTCTTCTAGCTCTTCATCTTCAAGCAGCATGATGTGGCCTTCAAAGATTGCTTCTTTTTCTTCGCCAAAAGTTTCAAGTGCTTTTTGCTTTACAACTTCAAGTTGTTGAGAAGATTTGCTACGAGCGTCAAAAAAACGCTGAACTTCTGCTTCAACTTGATCGTCTGAGATAGATTGAGTGTTTAGGACAATTTCATCTTCTTGAAGTAGTAGTGCTTTACCGAAAGCAATACCAGGAGATGCTAGGATGCCTGAAATCATAGCCTTACCTTAGTTGTTCAACTGTAAACGGGAGAATGTGTGACTTTAAGTCGTCGACTAATGTCGCGCTTATTGCTATCTATTTCGAGTTGCTATCTATTTCGAACAAAGCCACTTTGCTGTGCAAAATGGCTTTGAAAGAAGGAGACCGTATTAGTGTAGTTGATCCATAAGAGCAACTAGGTGGTCTACAGCTTGCTGAGCTTGAGGGCCTTCAGCTGAAATAGTAACGTTAGTACCTTTTACTAGGCCTAAAGTTTGTAGTTTGAACAGGCTTTTCGCGCTAGCGCTTTTGCCGTTAGAAGTCACTGTGATGTCAGCGTCGAAAGATTTTGCTTCTTTAACAAACTGTGCAGCTGGACGAGTGTGAAGACCGTTTTCTGCTGTGATTTCTACTTGCTTCTCGTACATTTTATATACCCCAATTAATTTATTTTTTGTAAGTTTGTAACCAGATTTAGCTTAACTGCTTTAGCTCAAATGCGCTAGAGGCTAGTACGCCATGTTCGTGTTAGAACTTAGACTGGTTATAAATTTTTATCCAGCCATGGTCGTCTTTTGTTGAGTACTCATGACTTTCAGAATTTGTTTATTGCTTCTTTTATTTTGAAGCGAAAAATAAAACAGACCCGATATTACCAAAGGTGAGGCAGGGATCAACAAAAAAGCCCCTAAATGGGGCTTTTTTGGACGAAAAATTGATTTGACCACATATTATTGTTGGTTCTCTTTTTCCGTAAAGATACCAGCAAATAGGGCCGTACTAAGGTAACGCTCGCCCGAGCTTGGTAGTACAGTAACGATGGTTTTCCCTGCAAATTCAGGCAGTTCCGAAATTCTGTTTGCTGCTACTACTGCTGCACCAGATGAGATGCCCGCTAGGATACCTTCTTCTTTCATTAGGCGTTGAGCCATCTCAATAGCTTCTTCAGAAGTTACTGACTCTACACGGTCAATAATGTCTAAATCTAGGTTGCCAGGAATGAAACCTGCGCCAATACCTTGGATTTTGTGTGGTGCTGGTTTGATTTCTTCACCTGCAAGTGCCTGTGCAATCACTGGAGATTCTGCTGGTTCAACAGCTACAGAAGTGATGGCTTTGCCTTTTTCACCTTTAATGTAACGACTTGTTCCAGTGATAGTGCCACCTGTACCTACACCGGCTACAAACACATCGATCTCACCATCCGTTGCTTCCCAAATTTCAGGGCCAGTTGTCTGTTCGTGAATTTGTGGGTTCGCTGGGTTATTGAATTGCTGTAGTAGTAGGTATTTGTCTGGGTCTGAAGCAACAATCTCTTCAGCTTTAGCAATCGCGCCGTTCATACCTTTTGGTGCTTCAGTTAGCACTAGGTTTGCGCCAAGAGCTTTAAGCAGCTTACGACGTTCTAGGCTCATTGATTCAGGCATTGTTAGTGTTAGCTTGTAACCGCGCGCTGCTGCTACGAATGCAAGAGCAACACCTGTATTACCACTGGTAGGCTCAACAAGCTCAATACCTGGCTTAAGCGTACCTGCTTTTTCTGCTTCCCAGATCATGTTTGAACCGATACGACACTTAACGCTGAAGCTTGGGTTACGAGCTTCGATCTTAGCTAGGACGTTACCTTTGCTTACTTTGTTTAGGCGGACTAGAGGTGTGTTACCAATCGTTAGGGTGTTGTCTTCGTAGATCTTGCTCATGCGATATTCCTTCATTTAATGACAGAACTAAACGTAGTATATCTACCAATTTACCGTCTAGTGTCTTTCGATGTTTGTTTAGCTTGAATTTAGATTAAACAAGTTGAAAAAAAGGTAAAAGGATTAAAAAGTTATATCATATAGAGATGTCGCAGGATTCACGCCTATTTTTATTGAAATCAGAACTTCAAAAAGATAGGCGTTGTTAGAGCTGGCTGTAGAACTATAGGCGATAGCTATAGACGAGAGCGTAGGGCTTGGTCTTTAAACTCTGCAACCCACATTGCAGTGGCGCCGCAGACGGCAACTGGCATCACAATCAGGTTTAAAACTGGAATGGTAGTAAACACGGAAACAAGTGCGCCGAAGCTGTAGCTCTTACCTTGCTTTTGTTTCAAATTATTTCTCATGTCATCGAACTTGATTTTATGGTTGTCGAATGGGTAGTCAGCGTACTGAATAGCTAACATCCATGCAGTGAAAATGAACCATAAAAACGGTGCAACAGTTTGTCCTAGCGCTGGAATTAACAAAAGTAGGAACAAACCGATCGCTTTTGGCAGGATATAGACAAGCTTGCGCCATTCTCTTGCTAAAATACGAGGAGTGTCTTTAAGCACATCCAGTAAACCATCATCATTGACTTTTTTACCACTCAGCAGTTCTTCGACTTTTTCCGCGAGTAATCCGTTGAAAGGTGCGGCAATAAAGTTAGCGAGTGTACTGAAGAAATACGAAAACGTGGCCAAAACGGTTAACACAAGTAGTGGCCATAGGATATATGACAACCACGACAAGAAACTTGGCAATGCACCAATCCAGCCTTCAATCCAAGTGTTTAAGTTGGAGAAAATATAAAATAAAGCACCGCCCACAAGTAACACGTTAGCGATAAGAGGAAGCAGTACAAACTTACGGATACTCGGCGATAAGGCAATTTTTATTCCGAAAATAAAATAGCCAAAGCCAGAGCGAGGAACAGATTCAATAGTCATATTTAAATTGGGTCACATGTGAATTTGGTTAAATAGCAAACATCTCTAGTGTACTCGACCGAAATTAAGAAAAAAAGCGTGGTGAAAATCACACCAAGTAATGAACTAATTGTATTAAGTGGTTCTAAAACAGTGGCTACTTTTGATAGAGTAGTGAGATTAGCCAAATTAACCTAACTTAGTGACAGCGTGTTTATAGCTAGTTGACTAAGAAAGCTGAGAGCGAAAAATGCAGGAATTGCGATTTGTACTCATTATTGTTGGCGCATTAGCTATCGCCGCATTATTGTTCCATGGTCTATGGACGAGTAAGAAAGAAGGGAAAGCAAAGTTTGGAGATAAGCCGCTTGGTAAGCTTGATAACGACAGCTTAGATGAAGCTGAAACGATCCCAAACCGTTCATTCGCTCCTGAGGATGATTTTGAGATAATCCGAAAAGAGCGTAAAGAACCGGATTTTGCTGTCTCACCGTCTGCAACTGATCCGCTGATTGACTCAGATCCATTGTCAGCGCCACAGCAAAAAGAAGCTCACGAAGACGAAATAGAATTGAATGATCTTCCTTCTTTCAGTGTTGAAGACCCGATCGAAGTTAAAGGTGAGCTTGAACAGGTTGAGGAAGAGAAGGTTGTTGAACCTGAAGTTCCGAACTTTGAATTGACTGACGAGCAAAAACAAAATCACGCAGGCTTTAAAGAGCAGTACGGTTCGTTTGAAGAAGCCTCTGATGCGGTTGCTGACCCACTACTTTCTAGCGAAGACTTAACGCCAAGCGAACCATTTATTGGGAAAGAAGTGGTTGCTGCACAAAGTGTTACTTCGGTTGAAGAAACTAAGTTAGATAAAGATGTTAACTTAGCTGGGGAAGCTCAGTTGGGTGACGAAGTTAATTTAGCTGACGAAAGTAAGTTAGATGAAAAAGCTCATTCAAATGAAGATCTTGGCCTTGAAGTCATTGTTCTAAATGTTCACTGTGCCGGGGAGATCCCATTTGTGGGTACTGAACTTTTCCGTAGCATGGAGAACAACGGCTTAGCTTATGGTGAAATGTCTATTTACCACTGCTTTGCACAAGCGAGCGATGAGCCAAAAGTTATTTTCAGCGTAGCAAATATGATGCAGCCAGGAACACTAGAACATGACGATCCTGCTGACTTTACCACCAAAGGTATTTCGTTCTTTATGACGCTGCCTTGTTATGGTCAAGCTGATCAAAACTTCAATGTGATGCTGAGTGCTGCACAGAAAATTGCCGACGATATGGGCGGAAACGTATTGGATGAGTCACGTAACTTAATGACGCCAAACCGTTTGTCTGACTACCGCAAGCAAATCCGAGACTTTATGACGGCAGCTAACGCCTAGCCTTGTAAATAATCTATATTTATAGAAAAGGGCTCCTAAGGGAGCCCTTTTTGATATTTCAATCACGACAGAGAATGATATGAAAGAATCGATTCAAGTTACCTTAGAGCAGTTAAGAGAAACTCTGCACTATCATGCCGTTCGTTATTACGTAGAAGATAGCCCTGAGATCCCTGATGTCGAGTACGATCGATTAATGCAACAGCTGCTAAAGATCGAGGAAGAGAATCCAGAACTTGTGACGGTGGACTCTCCGAGCCAACGTGTCGGTGGTCAGCCTCTAGATGGCTTCACTCAAGTGACCCATGAGATCCCGATGCTTTCTTTAGATAATGCTTTCTCTGATGAAGATTTGGATGCGTTTAATAAGCGTATGTCTGATAGAGCGCCAATGGCCAATCTTAAGACATTCTGTTGTGAGCCGAAACTTGACGGCTTAGCCGTGAGTTTACTTTATGTGAATGGCACTTTAGTTCAGGCGGCAACTCGTGGTGATGGTGCTACTGGCGAAAACATTACAGAAAATGTACGTACGATTAGCTCGATTCCACTTAAGCTACAAGGCGAAGGTTGGCCAGAACGCATTGAGGTTCGTGGCGAAGTGTTTATGCCAAAAGCTGGATTCGACAAACTGAATGAGATGGCATTGAAGAAGGGCGACAAAGTCTTTGTTAACCCACGTAATGCCGCAGCAGGTAGCTTACGTCAGCTTGATTCACGCATTACAGCAAAACGTCCGCTGGCTTTCTATGCCTACAGTGTTGGTGTTGTGCAAGGGGCTGAGCTTTCAACTAGTCACTACCAACGTTTTATACAGCTTAAAGGCTGGGGCTTGCCTATGTGCCCTGAGACTAAACAGCTGAGCTCGCTTGAAGATGTAAAAGCGTATTACCAAGATATCATGACTCGTCGTGACGCCTTGGCTTATGAGATCGATGGTGTGGTGATTAAAATCGACGATATCGCGGCACAAGAAGTTCTGGGCTTTGTCGCAAGAGCACCTCGTTGGGCTATTGCTTATAAGTTCCCAGCTCAAGAAGAGATTACCCTACTTAACGATGTAGAGTTCCAGGTGGGTCGTACTGGCGCTATTACGCCGGTGGCTAAGTTAGAACCTGTCTTTGTTGGCGGTGTGACGGTAAGTAATGCCACGCTGCACAATGCCGACGAGATTGCTCGTTTAGGTGTGAAGGTTGGTGATAGCGTTATCATCCGCCGAGCTGGTGACGTCATTCCACAAATTGTGGCTGTCGTGCAAGATCGCCGTCCTGAGACGGCACAAGAGATTGTATTCCCTAGTGCTTGCCCTGTATGTAATTCTTCCGTTGAGCGTGTAGAGGGTGAAGCGGTAGCGCGTTGTACTGGCGGTTTAGTGTGCCAAGCACAGCGTAAAGAAGCGCTTAAGCACTTTGTGTCTAGAAAGGCGCTGGATGTCGATGGCCTTGGTGTAAAGGTGATAGAACAGCTTGTCGATCGCGAAATGGTAGAAACTCCAGCCGATCTATTTAAGTTAAGTCCAGGTGTGATTACGGTTCTTGATCGAATGGGACCTAAATCGGCACAAAATGTAGTGAGTGCGCTTAACAAAGCGAAAGACACGACATTGGCGCGTTTCCTTTATTCTTTAGGTATTCGAGAAGTAGGTGAAGCGACGGCGATGAACTTAGCTCAGCACTTTAAAACGCTAGAGTTGGTTCAAGCTGCAACTCATGAACAGCTAGTTGAAGTGTCAGATATTGGTGACATCGTAGCAAGTCACCTCACAAGTTTCTTCTCACAAGAGAAAAACAGAGCAGTAGTCGACCAACTCATCGATCTTGGCGTTAACTGGCCTACAATTGAAGCTGTTGCGGATGATCAAGAACTACCGTTAGAAGGAAAGGTGGTTGTGCTGACGGGCTCACTCTCTAAATTAGGCCGCAGTGAAGCGAAAGCTGCTTTGCAGGCTTTAGGTGCAAAAGTAACCGGTAGCGTGTCTAAGAAAACGGATATCTTATTCGCTGGTGAAGCGGCAGGTTCTAAACTGACCAAAGCACAAGATTTAGGTATCGAAATAAGAACAGAAGAAGATCTCATAGCTCTGATCTCGTAAGTAAATCAAGGTAAAAAAAGCTCAAAGGCACTCCTTTAAAAGGAGTGCCTTTTTTGTTTCTGATATAAAAATGATGACTTTTTAATTGTTGATAAATTTGTTCCTATACGAACTATGAAATCAGGACAGTGATGGTGCTCAACATTAATGAAATGTTGTTCTGGTTGTTTATTAAATGCGAGTGATATCAATTTATAAGAGGTTGTGCTGAGGTTAACTTGTTGTTTTTTAATGGTTTGGTCGTTTGTTATCTCAAGTTTTTCAATTAGTAGATCTGGATCACTAAGTACATGATAAATTTGCACCAACTCATATTTTTTTAGATGGAAATTAAGTTCTCATTGATCTTTTTGAGGGCGAAGTTAGTCTTAATGCCATGGATGCACACGATGTGTATAACCAGAAAGGAAATCGAGAATTCGGTGTTTCAGGGTTCTCAAACAAGAAAAGGTATTTCTCTCTACGGCGGCCAACTTTAGGCGGGAAATATTCAAACAGCTATATCCATTTTTAGGAGTTTTATTCCATGGAAAACAAAATTTTCAAACGTACTTTACTTGGTGCTGCAGTTGCGATGATTTCAACAGGAGCATTCGCATCTGAATCTTCTCAAGTTGGTGTTATCTCAGATTTCAATGTTCAGGCTTATGGTGTAGCAGCAATTTCTGTTGTTAACTATGATTCAGAAAAAACCAAAAACGGCGTAAAAACTGACACAGGTACGGGTTACGATTACGAGAATGAATCTCGAATTGGTTTCCGTGCAAGTAAAGACATGTTCGAGAACGTGAACGTATTCATGCAGATCGAATCTGGCTACGTTGGTGAAAACGGTGACGGTGCGACACTAGGTAACCGTGATACGTTCTTAGGCCTGCAAGGTGACTGGGGTAAAGTACGTTTTGGTCGTATGTTGACGCCAATGTATGAAGTAATTGATTGGCCTTATGCTAACCCAGGTTTGGGCGCAGTATGGGACTGGGGCGGCGATGTTAAATATAACCGTGACCGTCATGGTGATATGGCTCGATACGATTCTGCTGACTTGAATGGTTTCACATTCAACCTAGCAACAGGTCGTGGTGACTCAAGCGTTAAAGATAACTACTTCTACGGCGCGGCTGCTCACTACCGTTTAGCTGATACAGTTACATTCCACGCTGCTGTTGAATCTGAATCAGATCGTCAACTTAAAGCTGGTACGGATGCAAAAGCTGCTGGTACATGTTTAGTAAGTTCTGGGTGTGGTACAGGTATTGACTTTGGTGATGCGACTGCAGCGGTTGCTGCAACTTCAGCTGAAATGGCTGATACATTCGGTTACCTAATCGGTTTTGAAGCATCACTTCCTGCAGGCTTCGGTATTTCTGCAGCTTACAAAGCGGGTGAGTCAGATGTTCAAGGCGGCGCTAAGTCTGAACAGGCTTCATACTCTGTAATTGGTCAGTACTGGAACGGCCCTTGGGGCTTCAAACTAGGTTACGCGGCTAACCTAGAGTCTGAAACTGCTGGTGTTAAAAACAATGATGAAGATAGCGTGATCTCAGGTCAGCTAATGTACGTTCATAACGGCTTTGTTCCTTACATCCGTATTGCACAGCGTGATATTAAAGCTGACGATAAAGGTTCTATCGCTAACACAGATACGTTCGTTACACGTATTGGTCTAGAGTACGGCTTCTAATTGAAACCATGCTTTAAGTAAAGAGATGCGCTGACTTGTTAGTCGGCGCATATTCATTTCTGGTCCAGCCTAAGAAAGAAAAGGCATCGAATAATATTATGGGGAAACCCTCGAGGTAGTTAATATGAAAAAAATAGTTTTAGCATCGATTCCTTTATTCTTAATTGGATGTACAACATTAGATTCTAATAGTGATTTTACAGATTCCGTTAAAAGAATAGAGAGTAAGCAAAATTACCAAATCGTCGTTGGTGAGTCGTTGTCTCCTGATGTGCTTGAAGTTAGACAAGGTCAGCTAGTTAACTCGTCTTTAGAGCTAAATTACGTTACCCCAAACAGTACTGTAACGGTACCTGATTCATACATAACGATGGAGCTTCAGTACTTTAAAAATTACAACGAGTATCGCTCTGTCTTAGTTCAAGGTTCTGAAGGTAAAGTGCCATTAAAACCTTATGCGGCTTCAGCTGAAACATGCAGCGATATATGTACTCAAACGCAGTATGTGAAATTTCCTGTATCTAATGAAATCTTCAACGAAGCACCTTTTAAAGATCTAATTTTTGATGTCCAAGTTTCAAATGCGAACAGCATTTCGTTTTCTATTCCTGCTGGCTACATCGAAGCAATCGTAAATACGGGTGATAAAAACGCAACAGCTAAATCTGTTATGGCAGCACCTGTAGCCGCAGCCGCACCTGTAGTTGCAGTTCCCGCGCTTCAGCAAGAGTCGGTAAGCCAAGCTCAAGAGATGTCAAAATATTGGTTTGAACAAATTCCAACGGAACAAAGAGACTCTGTTATTAACTGGTCTGTAGCAAATCGAAATGGTGTTGTTGATTCTTTAGGTGATAATGTCAAAGAGATTGAAATGTTCGAATATTGGTTTAACAAAGCTTCCAAAGAAGAACGTAAAACGATAATCAAACAATTAATCGAGTTTTAAAGGAAAGGAGCCTAGGCTCCTTTTTTGTTAGTGTAGAACCTTACCATTACTATGCTTGCATATAACGATAGGCATATATTCTACAACACTACTTCCTAAGTCACATTTTATGATCGGTCCAGATGCAGTGCTTCCTACATTTTGGGCGGATACTGAGAAGCTTAAAACTAAGCTAAAAATTAACGCTAGATAACATTTCATAATGACACCTCACTAAAAATCTCTTCAAACAAGAGATATTCATTAGTATGTGAGGTATTTCTCAAAAATCAAAAAAATCAAAAAATTTACTATGAAAAATAACGAATGCCTATTTTGCTATTTCAATCAGTAACTTGTTGATAGTTGGTGTTTGGGTTTGTTGGAAAATCTAAGCTACTCTCATCATTTGATGTAAAATAGCCATAAACAGCAGACTTTATTTTCGAACATTATATTGCTTCAATGTTTTTGTTTCGGTAGTTAGCATTCCTAGATGTTTGAATAATAGTCTTAGGTTTCTAAATAGTTTTTAAGCGATATTTACTTGAGTAATATTATGAACATAAGCGAAGTTGCAAGCCTCACGCAGTTATCACCTAAGTCTATTCGTTTGTATGAAGACAAAGGGGTGATATCTGCACCGTTACGTTCTGAAAATGGTTATCGGTCTTATGGTGAGAAGCAGATCAAGGAGCTCGGAATCGTAGCGAAAGCGAGAAGCGCTGGTTTTTCGCTTGATGAGTGTCGTGCACTTGTTGAATTAGCCGACAACCCATGTCGCGAAAGTGCCGATGTTAAAGCAAAAGCGCTAAGTAAATTGGAAGAAGTGAATAAAAAAATTGAAGACTTATTAGTTATTCAGAAGACATTGAAGAAGTGGGTTGAACAATGCCCGGGTGACTCAAATAGCCATTGCCCAATTATCGATTCACTTGTAGACAAAAAGCCATAAGTTGGTTACTTATGGCTTTGAGGGAAGGTTTGCTTGATTATTGTTTAGTCGGGCTTATCGTTAGGATAATGCCATCGACAGCCGTTATCTCAACTTCCTCTCCCGCATCAATATCATGTGTACTGATCGCAGACCATGAGCTATCCCCTAGCTTTATCCTGCAGTTACCTTTTTGTACCGGCTCTAAGAGACGAGTCTTTCGTCCAATCAGTTGTTTTTCTCGCTGATTAAGATCTCGAGTAGAGTCAGACTGCTTGTCACTAGATAGCTGCCTTCTCCACCATAACCAAGTGGTGATAAGAGAGAAGCTAGCAAAGGACAACCATTGCATCTGCCAACCGATCGGTAGTACGCCTAATAGCGCACCGACGAGCATGGCAGATATGCCTATCCATAAAAAGTAACCAGCGGTTCCAATCAGCTCAAGTGCTAGCAGCGCTAGACCAAACGCTAACCAATGCCAGTGGTTTACTTGTTCTAGTAATTCGACCATAAGTTAGTCCTTACTACCCTTATCATTCTTATGTGCAAACATCTCTGCGATACCTGCAACAGAACCCATTAGGCCAGTTGCTTCGAGTGGTAGCATGATGATCTTGCCGTTTTCAGCTTGGCCAATCGACTTCAGTGCGTCGGTGTAACCTTGTGCAATAAAGTAATTCACCGCTTGCATGTCACCTTGTGCGATGGCTGTTGATACCATCTCAGTTGCTTTCGCTTCTGCTTCTGCTGCTCGCTCACGGGCTTCGGCTTGCAGAATTGCAGCTTGCTTTTGGCCTTCTGCTTTTAAGATTTCTGATTGCTTATGACCTTCAGCTTTCAGGATCTCAGCTTGTCTTACCCCTTCAGCTTCTAGAATATCTGCACGCTTGTTACGTTCGGCTTTCATCTGAGCATTCATTGCTGCGGTTAGATCCGCTGGAGGCTGTACGTCTTTAATCTCGATACGAGTAACTTTTACACCCCAAGGATTTGTGGCCTCATCAACGATATTCAATAATTTGGTGTTAATCATGTCACGCTGACTAAGCATTTCATCCAACTCCATAGACCCAAGTACGGTACGAATATTGGTGAGGGTTAAATTACGAATTGCATGTTCAAGGTCATTTACCTCATAAGCCGCTTTAGGCGCGTCGATAACTTGAACAAAACACACCGCATCAATAACCACATTTGCATTATCTTTGGAGATAACTTCTTGGGCGGGGATGTCTAGTACACGCTCCATCATACTGATGCGTTGTCCGATTTTATCGATAAATGGAATGATTAGATTCAAACCTGGTTGGAGGGTTTGTGTATAACGGCCGAAGCGTTCTACGGTCCAGTTATTGCCTTGTGGAACCGTTTTTACTCCGGCGAAAATAAACAGTAGTGCGACGACAGTAAAGACGCCGATAGTAATCAATGTATCAATAGCCATACAAAATCCTTTGTAAGTTTAAGTTTTTGATAGTTCAGTATTGATACTGGCTCATATTTAAATTCTGAGCAAATTTATAAACGAGAAATGGGCCATAAAATATTGATTTTATGGCCCATTTTATATTCTTTGATTCGATAAACTCATTGATTGAATTATCAATTTTTGGTGTTTTATCTAACGATTTTTAAGTTTTTACTAATAAAGTAGAGAGTACAACTGTCGACGGTACTTACTGGCAACAGGGTTACCTTGTCCAAGCGCACTTAAGATGTCCATGAACTCTTTTTTCATGTCGCCATCAAGTGTATTGAGATCTTTGGCTAAGAAAGACCACAACAGATCCATTGCTTCTTCACTGCGGTTCACTTGGTGATATTGCAATGCTAATTCAGATGCTGTCTTCGCGTCACTTGGGTCTTGCTGAAGAGCGGTTTCTAATGCTTGTATTTCAGGGCTATCCGCTGCTTGTTTGTGAAGTTCAAGTTTCGCGACTAAGCCTTTGTAGTAGTTGTCTTGGTATTCAAGAGGGATCGTTTTTAACTGTTCTTCTGCAAGATCAAATTGTTGCGTTTCTAATAAACACTCTGCGATCGCCAGTTTTACTTCACCTTTGCTCGTGAGCTCTACTGGAAGTTGCTGCATTGCAGCTAAGGCTTGGGTGTGATCGCCGGCCTGCATTTGTTCAAGCGCTTGACGCAATGCGAGCTCATCTTGACTTGGAAGGTGTTTGCTTAGCATCTCTACAATCGCTTCTAAGCTTTGAGGGCCGCCTAGGCCGTCGACAGGTTGACCGTTAACAAACAATGCAATAGTCGGCAATGCTTGAACTCCAAACTGGCTAGCAATAGCTTGTTCTTGCTCGCAATTTAACAGAGCTAACGTGAAGGCGCCGTTGTATTGCTGAGTTAATGTTTGGAGTTCTGGAATGACTTGGGCGCTCTCTTGGCTCATTGGTGCCCAAAAATGGATGAGTACAGGGGTCTGCATCGAACCTTCTAATACTTGACGAAAGTTCTGCTCATTAAGTTCAACAATATGCGGAGATTGCATTTACGTTCCTTGAGGTTTGTTTTGTGGATACGTTGCAAATATGGGGTGATAAGTCGGTAACTTCAAGATCTAACTCGGTTATCTCAGATAAAAAGCGCCAAAAATAGAAAAACGCCATGCTTCGATGTTGATAGAGTTGTTATCTCAACACGGAAGACACAGCGTTCTCATTGAGGTGGTCTGTGAGGTATTACTTAAGATATTCAAAACAGAATAAACAACGTAATAGCCAAACTCACACCTACCCAATTAAGGCGGTTTAAAGTCATGAAATATCCAGATTAAATTCATCAATTGGAAATAATTGATGAGATAGGATAATCATGACATCTTATTGTTACGGAAAAATTACATCGTTACATTAAAGTTTGCGACTCTGCATTCAAAGTTAGTAATTTATGCCGCTTTTCTCAAAATAGGGTCTAGCCAGCGACTCGGTAGAATCCTTTTCAATACCGCGAACACTTTAGTTGGGGTAGTCACACGGTATCTTAGCTTGGGTTTGTCGGCTGTGAGAGCATGGAATACAGGCTCAATACAACTTTCTGGAGGCAGAACAAAAGCGTTATTAGATGATTCTTTTTCGAGTCGATCTTTTTGTTGTTGATAAGCATCTTGGTGAGCGCTGCCAGTAATGGTGATCCATTTATTGAAGGCTTTCAGGGCATTATTTCTAAATTGGGTTTCTATTGGGCCTGGCTGCAATAACGAGATATGTATACCACTGCCATGCAACTCTAAACGTAAGGTATCCGTCCACCCTTCGAGCGCGAACTTTGAGGCGTTATAAGCGCCACGATATTTCATGGCCGCAAATCCTAAGACAGAGCTGTTTTGTACGATTCGGCCTTCACCGCGTTCGCGCATGTGCGGAAGGATCTGACAAACAAGGTGGTGCCAACCAAAGAAGTTGGTTTCGAATTGCTCTCTGAGCCCTTGAGTCGGTAAGTCTTCCAACGCACCCGCCTGACCGTAAGCACCGTTGTTAAACAGTCCATATAACCCGTTAGGTGAGAGTTCAATCGCAAGCTTGGCACCATTCTCGATGCTTTCTTGGTTGGAAAGATCTAATTGAATACTGGTGAGCCCTTCATTTTGAAGGCGTTGAACATCTTGTGGATCACGGCAAGATGCAATGACATGAAAGCCGCGCTTTTGAAGTGCATGAGCACATGTATAGCCAATACCCGTTGAGCAACCAGTAATTAGAATCGACTTGTTCACGCTTAATCCTTTAATAGAGTTTCTATCGCTCTAGGGTAAAGAATTAGTCTTGATGTTGTAACAAATTTTTTAGTGCCGGCTCGATTCTTGAGTAACTAAAGTTGAAGCCCATCTCTGTGAGTTTCTTCGGCTTGCAGCGAATGCTGTCAAATAGCAAACAAGATGATTCACCCATCAGAAGAGACATTGCCCATTTCGGCGTGAATAAGAAATGCGGTCGGCCTAATTGTTTAGCTAACGTGCTGCTGAATAGTTTGTTGGTGACAGGATGCGGAGCACACATGTTGAATTCCCCTTGAGCGTGAGGAATAGACAACAAGTGGTTGATGGCTCTCACCATATCTAGCATGTGAATCCAAGGCATGTATTGCTTGCCTGAACCTAGCGGTCCACCAACTCCTAGTTTGTACGGCATCAGCATCTTTTTGAGCGCACCCCCATTTTCGCCGAGTACAATCCCTGTTCGTAGTAGTATCACTCGTGTATTGCTGGATTGTGCTCTCTTGGCTATCTCTTCCCAATGAGCGCAAACTTTGTGAGGAAAGCTTTCATCTTCTACTTGTAGTGATTCGTCAAACGGGTGTTGCTGTTGATCGCCATAATAACCGACGGCTGAACCGCTAATAAAAGCTTTTGGCGGGTTGCTACTAGCATGAACTAACTCGACCAGTTTTTCGGTGATGTGCCAACGGCTATTACATATCCTTTCCTTTTGCTCTGCGCTCCAGCGCTTGTCGGCAATCGGCTCGCCTGCAAGGTTAACCACAACATCGAAATCATTGAGGTCGCTGAGTTCATCAAGAGATAAAATGTAATGAAGGTTGTTTTGGTTGAGGTGATTTAGGTTTTGCTTTGCTTTTTCGGGGCTCCGCGTCAGCAATGTTACGTCGTCAGTGTTCCAACTCTTGACCAATTCAGAGCCAATAAATCCCGTACCACCTGTTAACAATATCTTCATACCAATCTCCCTGTTAAACATAATTATAGACATGGCTTGTTTTTAATCGCCAATCAATACGAAATAATCACTATAACGATCAGTTGGTTTCAATCGTGTGATACCTAACTAACGGCGTATCAATTTACGAAAGAATGAAATTAAATTCACCGGGCTCGTATGTATACCTCTATCACACTTATGCATTTTACTCCGATATGTTACCAACTGCGTAATATTTGTCACATAAGGAAAGATAAGGATTTGCCATGATTATTAGTAATTCATAATCAGACACAATTTCGACGACTAGGAGTTGCGATGACGGCAGTGCTTGCTTTGTTTCGAGCCATGTTAGGCAGCCTAAGAGATTTATTGCCGATCGTGGCGGTGATCGCTTTCTTCCAGCTTGCTGTTCTGCAAGAGCCACTCCCTCATCTTTTGTCTATTCTCACTGGCTTAGTGCTGGTGGTTTTTGGACTGACTTTTTTTATCTTTGGCCTTGAAATGGGTCTGTTCCCAATTGGCGAATCGATGGCTCAAGCATTCGCCCGCAAGGGGAGTGTGTTCTGGTTACTAACCTTTGCCTTTTGTTTGGGGTTTGGCACCACTATCGCGGAACCTGCTTTGACAGCCGTCGCTGCTGAAGCGGCAGAAGTAGCGGCTGAGGGCGGTGTTATTCCTAACTCGTTAGAGGAGATGGAGCACTACGCGAATGGCCTGCGTTTCACGGTGGCACTGTCGGTCGGCATCGCTATTTTACTTGGTGTGCTTCGGATCTTAAAAGGTTGGCCAATTCAGTACATGATCATCGGTGGTTATATTGGAGTTGTGGTGCTCACTGCATTTGCCCCTGAAAACATCATTGGGATTGCGTACGACTCTGGCGGCGTCACAACATCGACCATTACCGTTCCGTTAGTGACCGCATTGGGCGTAGGTTTAGCCTCTGCGATTAAAGGACGAAATCCTATGATTGATGGCTTTGGATTGATCGCCTTTGCTTCACTGCTGCCGATGATGTTTGTCATGGTCTACGGAATGGTGGTGACATGATCAGTGCTCAGCAATTTCTCAATACTTTTTTAGGCACTGTGATGGATGTGATTCCGATTGCGGTGATCATCTTTGGTTTTCAATTAGCAGTGCTGCGTAAGCCAGTGAATAACCTAGCCAAAGTGTTAGTAGGTTTCTTTTACGTCATTCTTGGCTTATCGCTCTTTTTGATGGGGTTGGAGCTCGCGTTGTTTCCTTTGGGGGAGACAATGGCAATGCAATTGACCGAGCCAAGCTTTCTGACTGAATTTAAGATCAGTTCAGGCCTTACCTTAGTTTGGTTTGATTATTACTGGGTTTACCTTTTCGCGTTTTGTATTGGTTTCAGTACCACGATAGCCGAGCCCTCTTTGATTGCGGTAGCGATCAAGGCCAATCAAGTCTCTGGTGGCAGTATCAGCGTTAATGGACTGAGGATCTCCGTGGCATTAGGCGTAGCGATTGGTATATCACTAGGGAGTTATCGCATCGTGGCTGGCGACCCTATTCATTACTACATCATTTTTGGCTATGTCATTGTGGTGATTCAAACCTTCTATGCACCCAAATTGATTATTCCATTAGCTTACGATTCCGGCGGTGTGACGACCTCAACGGTAACGGTTCCTTTAGTGACGGCACTTGGGTTGGGGCTTGCGTCAACGGTGCCTGGAAGAAACCCGGTGATCGATGGCTTTGGGTTGATTGCTTTCGCGAGCTTATTTCCAATTATATCCGTGATGGGGTATGCCCAAATAACGCAGTGGCTAAACCGATCACAATCCTCTAAGGAGAGCAAAGATGCGCTTTAAATTGATCTTAGCGTTTGTAGAAGAGAGCAAGACCGATATCGTGCTCGATGCCGCGCGTGACGCCGGCGCAACAGGGGCAACCGTGATTAACAACGCCAGAGGGCAGGGTTTAAACCAAAAACGCACCTTCTTTGGTTTAACGTTAGAGGTGCAAAAAGACGTGCTGCTGTTTGTCGTCGAGGAGCATCTAGCAAGGCATATTCTCGAAAGAATTAGTGAAGTGGGGGAGTTCGACCAAGAGTCAGGGCAAGGGATAGCAGTGCAAATCGATGTCGAAGATGCTGTAGGCGTTGCGCATCAAGTCGAGACGTTAACAAAGGTTGTGGAGGACGAGCTATGAGTACCAGTGAAAAGATCCGAGTGGCCGATGTAATGGCCAATACGTATGTGATTATCGATGGGCTAACCACGGTGTTGGAAGCGATAGAGATGGCGAAAAAGCACAAAGTAAAAGCCATCATTGTTGATAAACGCCACGAGGATGATGAGTATGGCATCGTGCTGATGAATGACATAGCCAAAAAAGTATTAGCTAAAAATCGTTCTCCCAAGCGAACCAACGTTTATGAGATTATGACTAAACCGGCTTTGAGTGTATCTGCTGATATGAACGTAAAGTATTGTGCTCGCTTGTTTGAACGTTTTGGTATCAGCCGGGCTCCTGTGGTCAGTGACCACAAAATAGTCGGTATGGTTAGTTACAATAATATCGTGATCAACGGTATGGCGAGAGATGACGTGTAGCCGTTAGATACGTACAATAGGCTCATAAATTTTATGGAGAAGTACGTGTGAAATTATTTTTTGCTTCAGACCTACACGGTTCGCTGCCAGCAACAGAAAAAGTATTAGAGCTATACCAAGCGTCTGGTGCGCAATATTTAGTGCTATTGGGTGACATTCTGAATCACGGGCCAAGAAACCCGATTCCAGAAGGATACAACCCGCCAGCGGTTGCAGAGAAGTTGAATGCGTTTTCTCAAGAGATCATTGCCGTTCGCGGCAACTGCGATAGTGAAGTGGATCAGATGCTGTTGTCTTTTCCAATGATGATGGATTACTCGTGGGTACTATTAGAATCAGGTCAGCGTATCTTCCTAACGCATGGTCATTTGTACAATACCAATAAGCGCCCTGCGCTGAAGGCGGGTGATATTATTGCACATGGTCATACCCATATTCCTGTCGCTGAATACCAAGATGACATATTCATCTTTAATCCTAGCTCGGTGACATTCCCACGAGAGGGACACGCGGCGAGCTATGGCATCTATGAACACAATACCTTCAAAGTCCTTAGTCTTGAAGGTGATGTTCTCGTGAGTGGCCAGCTTTAAATCATTGGTTCGGCCGTGAGAAGGCTTATTTTGAGTCTACGTGGCCGAGGTCTCTGTCTGGAGCAATGATGTTTCGTACTCTTTGCTTCAGAACTTTAGCCTCAGGAAAGCCGCCGTCCGCTTTTCTTTCCCAAATCTGTATTCCATTACAAAAAACCTCAAATCGGCCTCCGGTATCTGGGTGTAAACTCACTTGCTCTATCTCTTCACTGAAAGTATGCAGTAACTCTTGGCATAACCAACTAGAACGAAGCATCCAATTGCATTGACGACAGTAGTGTATAGCGATGGTTGCTTTCACGGCTGTTTCTTTCGCTTGCTCTGGATTGAGCTGATTTGATTCCATATCCTTAGATCTCCCTGGTAATGATAAACAGTAGTTGAATGCTAACGGCTAACAAAAAAGGGGCATCATGCCCCTTTTTGTTGGTATATCGTTTAACGGTATTAAGTTTTTGATATTAAATAACTAACTGTCGAGATTTAGTTTGAGACAATTTTAGCTTGAGACAGCATTAGTTTGAGAACAACACCGTTGAGCCATGATTTAAACTAGTGAGCAGCAGTGCCTTCTGATTAATAATATCAATGCGTCGGCTTTGCTCTGCATCCATTTTAATCACTTGAGTGATCAGTTCGAGTTGCTCTTCCGAAAAGTCTTGGCGCTCAGCAGACGTTACATCTTTAAACTCCGTTGGCGAAATCAATAAATAGTTATCGTTGATGTCCCACTGACCTGTTTCGGAGATATTGATGACGTTTGCGGGTGCAGTCTGAGTGCCATACAGTCTAACTACAGCCATTCTCAGATACGTACCATTTGGCAGGTATTTCGCATTCGATGACAACTCAACTTTACGCAGTGGTCCGATTGAATCCTCTTGCTTGATATCGCTAATCAGCGTCACCATTTTCGATTGCCATTCGTGTTGTGTCAGCAAGCGCTCTACTTTTGCATCGCTGCCCCAGTACAACCAACCGCTAAAGAAAGCAGAGATAACCAGTAAAATAATAGATACTTTTAATTTCATGTTACTGACCACCGTTACAAATGTCGTTTACATCCGACTGGTTTGCGTAAATTCTTAAAGTTACATTCTCGCTCGAGTGCTCTTGAGGATGAATATAGTTGAGAGCCAGGTTGTTACCTTGCCCACCAGTTGCAATCACTTCAGTCGGTTTTAACATACCTGTATGGCGGGTGTTATAACGCAATACGCACTTCTCTATCGCTGGCAGCCAACTTGTGAGAGTTGGGTGGTTAATTGGTGTTTGAACTTTGACACCATCAACGTCAGCCAATGTTCGGAACTCGGACTCAGCTGGGCTCTTTAACGTTAAAATGAGAATTGGCATGAGGAAAGCGACAAGCAACATTCCAAACGTTAACCATTTACTCGAGCTTTCAGTTTTAGGCTTAGCCTGATTGGTTATTGGCTCTACTTCGATATGAGTTTCAGGAGCCTTTGCAATTGGCTTTGGCTCGATAGTTTCAGTGATGGTTTCTTCAGCTAAAGTGGTATTCGCAAACGTTAAGATCGGCTCTACGTCACTTTCTGAAATTTCACCTGTTACTGGCTGATCATTTGATGACAGTGGTGCTGAACGTTCAACCGTCGCTATAAATTGGTAACCGCGCTTTGGTACAGTTTTTACGAATTCTGGAGATTTGGTCGAGTCCTTGAGCATCTTTCTCAGAGTCGATACTGCTTGCGTTAAGCTGGAGTCATCCACCTCAAAGCCTTGGTCTCGCCAAACATATTCGTGCAATTCGTTACGAGTGATAACTTCATTGGGTCTTTCTGACAGCATCAGGAGAATGCGGCTTTCGTTGCTGCCTAAGCGCACGACTTCACCGTCGCTCATCTGATCAACAAGTGAGTTGCTATTTGGGTCGAATACGAACCGCTGTGCGAGAATAAACTTTGTGCCGATATTGCTCATTGAACTCTTCTATTTTAGATGACTTGGGGTGCGAAATAGACAAATCTCAGGTGAAGTTCTGCTAATTCTTCACCAAATCATGACTTCTTTTATGTTCTTTTATATTTATAACACTCAAGGATAATAAAAACAGATCAAAAAAACAGTGTTTTTATGCTTTTTGACCTTGAATTTACATTTGTCATCCTCATGTTAATGAACATAAGAGTGGCATAATGTGTAACGCCCCTGTGGTTATTCAACATAAAGTATAGATGTTTTGGAGTAAAAATGAGCGAAACGGCAACGCAAAATAAAGAGACTCGTGGCTTTCAATCTGAAGTAAAACAACTACTTCATCTAATGATTCACTCACTGTATTCAAATAAAGAAATCTTTCTACGTGAGCTGATCTCTAACGCATCTGATGCGGCTGATAAGCTTCGTTTTCAAGCGCTATCAAATGGTGACCTTTACCAAGGTGATGCAGACCTAGGCGTAAAATTATCTTTTAGCGCTGAAACCAATACTTTGACGATTTCTGATAACGGCATCGGCATGAGCCGTGACAACGTTATTGAGCATTTAGGTACGATTGCTAAATCGGGTACTGCAGACTTTTTCTCAAAGCTGTCTGAAGACCAAAGCAAAGACTCTCAATTGATTGGTCAATTTGGTGTGGGTTTCTATTCTGCATTTATCGTTGCAGACGCAGTGACTGTTCGTACACGAGCGGCTGGACTTGCTAATGATCAAGCTGTGCAATGGCATTCTGCTGGCGAAGGCGATTACACCATTGAAGATATCACGAAAGAATCTCGTGGTACTGACATCATTCTCCACATGCGCGAAGATGGTAAAGAATTCCTAAATGAGTGGCGTCTGCGTGAAGTGATTGGTAAATACTCTGATCACATCGGTATCCCTGTCTCTATCTTAACTGCGGTTAAAGATGACGAAGGTAAAGACACCGAAGAGAAGCATTGGGAACAGATTAACAAAGCTCAAGCGCTTTGGACTCGTAATAAATCTGATATCGAGAAAGAAGAGTACCAAGAGTTTTATAAGCACGTATCTCACGACTTTGCTGATCCACTAACCTGGAGCCACAACAAAGTTGAAGGTAAGAACGATTACACAAGCCTGCTTTACATTCCTGCAAAAGCACCTTGGGACATGATGAACCGTGACCACAAGAGCGGACTAAAACTTTACGTGCAACGCGTGTTCATTATGGATGACGCAGAGCAGTTTATGCCATCTTACATGCGTTTCGTTCGCGGCTTGATTGATTCAAACGATCTGCCACTGAACGTGTCTCGTGAAATTCTGCAAGATAACAAGGTAACCCAGTCTCTTCGTGGCGCGTGTACTAAGCGTGTATTGACTATGCTTGAGCGCATGGCGAAGAATGACAATGATAAATACCTAGAGTTTTGGAAAGAGTTCGGCCTAGTCTTGAAAGAAGGCCCAGCTGAAGACATGGCGAACAAAGAGAAGATCGCTGGTCTACTTCGTTTCTCGTCAACGGAAGTTGACTCTGCTGACCAAGCTATCAGCCTAGCTTCTTACGTTGAACGTATGAAGGAAGGCCAAGACAAGATTTACTATCTAACTGCTGATAGCTACGCAGCCGCTAAGAACAGCCCACACTTGGAGCAGTTCAAAGCGAAAGGTATTGAAGTCGTTCTAATGTACGATCGTATTGATGAGTACGTAATGAACTACCTGACTGATTTTGATGGTAAGCAGTTCCAATCGATCACTAAAGCGGGCTTAGACCTAAGCAAGTTTGAAGGTGAAGAAGAGAAAGAGAAGCAAAAAGAGACAGAAGAAGAGTTTAAATCTGTTGTTGAGCGTACTCAATCTTACCTAGGTGGCCGTGTTAAAGAAGTTCGTACAACCTTCAAGCTAGCCACAACGCCTGCGGTTGTTGTGACTGACGACTTCGAAATGGGTACGCAAATGGCTAAGCTTCTTGAAGCTGCGGGTCAAGCCGCACCGGAAGTTAAGTACATCTTTGAGATTAACCCTGAGCACGCACTTGTGAAACAGATGGCTGATGAAGCGGATGAGCAAGCGTTCGGCCGTTGGGTTGAGTTACTCCTTGGCCAAGCTATGCTGGCTGAGAAAGGCTCAATGGAAGATCCATCACAATTCTTAGGTGCAATCAACGAACTACTGACAAAACGTTAGTCTTTCGACTTTGGGCTAAGCTCATAATCATAATTAAAAGCTCGCTAATGCGGGCTTTTTTTAGGTTCATCGCGGCTTTCCGGGGAAAGCCGCTTTTATCTTTAAGAAGAAGTAGTCTGTATCTCGATATCCATACCCCATTCGCTTGATTAACTTTATCTTGTTGTTTATCCCTTCAAGTGTGCAGGTGTTTAATGGATAACTTGCCGATGCGATAATACCGTGAAGATAGGAGCTCAGTTTTCGTGCGAACTCTTTCAATGGCTTAATTCCACTCTCTTGTACCTGTTCATACCACGCATCCCAGAGCCCCTTAGCGTGCCTTTCTGACTCACAATACCAAAGCTCTTTGAGTTGGGCTCCGAGTATATAAGTGGTCATCAAGTCCTTATTGATATTCAATATTTCAGTCAGATAGCTATCTTGTCGTGCATTTAAGTTACCTCTGTTTTTCAACAGTACCCAGCGTGAGCGCTTGACCCATTGCCTCGCTTTTTTATCTTGCTTGAGTTTGTTGGCTTGGTCGACTCTGACTCTATCCATCACCTCTCGACCGAACTTAGCGACAACATGGAACAAATCGTAAACGATTTTTGCATTCGGACAGTGCGCTTGAACTTCAAGGTCAAAAGCCGTATTCATGTCCATCGCGACCGCCTCGATATTGTTGCCATGCTTGCCTAACTGCTCGAAGAACGGTCGTATGTCCTTGCGGCTACGGCCTAACCCTACCCAAATGACTTGGTGAGTCTTAGCGTCAGCGATGACTGTGGCATATCGATGTCCTTTAAAGATGGCGAACTCGTCCATGACGAGTTGCCTTAGTCCCTCCCATTTCACTGGCGGTACCACTTCTCTAAGTCGGCGTTTATCTATCTCTTTAATGGTATGCCAATGAACGTTCGTTAACTGGGAGATATGCTTAATGGGAAGAAGAGGTAGTAGCTGCTCTATATAGCTTTTTAGGCGCTTCGTTATACGAGCATAAGGCTCCAACCAAGGTAGAGACTCTGTTTTTATGCCGCAGTCACGACACTTAATTCTTCGTGTTTGAACAGAAAGTTCAACAGGAACCCCGAGCAACATGGCCTCTTTCACATGACGCCATTGATACTCGTGGATAGCTTCGGCTTCAAGACCACAAAGGCACTTAGCCTCAGAGTTAGGTTTAAGAGTAAGGGTAATAAGTGTTGCTGTCTGGTGAGACTTTACTATTTGAAAGCCTTCCCAGAATGAAGATAGGAAAGTATGATTCTGCATGGAAACGGTAGTTTGTGTATGATTTTTGTTTGGCGACTAAACCATATCACTTACTACCGTTTTTGTTTTCAATTCCCGCTAATCCGCGATGAACCTTTTTTTATGAACGTCGCTTAACTTCATCGAAATGCAGCTAAAGTCGCTAACAAGACAAACGCAAACGCTGTCGATACATTCTTTAGTCTTAATTTAAGCAAAATTGAATATTAATGTGATAGAATGCTCGACCTAATCAGCTGGTACTATGAACCTATCGCCTCCAGTTGTATGATTTTTAAACGTTATACCGAAACTTACCGTTTTGCTTCTGTTTACAGTTGTGCTTAGCCTCAGTTGTTACCTAACCTCTCTTGTTTGACCTAAATTAAACCAGAAAGGCGGGATAGTGAGCTTCGGTATAAATCATAATTTTTATAAGAGGATTAAACATGCGCATCATTCTTCTAGGTGCTCCTGGCGCGGGTAAAGGTACTCAAGCTAACTTCATCATGAACAAATTTGGTATCCCTCAAATTTCAACTGGTGACATGCTACGTGCTGCTATTAAAGCGGGTACTGAGCTTGGTAAGCAAGCAAAATCAGTAATCGACGCGGGTCAGCTAGTTTCTGATGAAATTATCCTTGGTCTAATCAAAGAGCGTATCGCTCAAGATGACTGTGAGAAAGGTTTCCTGCTAGACGGTTTCCCACGCACAATCCCTCAAGCTGATGGCCTAAAAGAAATGGGCATCGCAGTAGACTACGTTGTTGAATTCGACGTAGCTGACGATGTGATTGTTGAGCGTATGGCTGGTCGTCGTGCTCACCTTCCTTCTGGTCGTACATACCACAATGTGTACAACCCACCGAAAGAAGAAGGTAAAGATGACATCACTGGTGAAGAGCTAGTGGTTCGTGATGACGACAAAGAAGAAACAGTTCGTGCACGTCTAGGTGTATACCACGATCAAACAGCTCCGCTTATCTCTTACTACGGTAAAGAAGCTGAAGCAGGTAACACTAAGTACCTTAAGTTCGACGGTACTAAGCAAGTTGCTGAAGTTAGTGCAGAACTTGAGAAAGCACTAGCATAATTGGCTAACAGCCAGTTTTAGAATTTGATATATTGGAAGCGACCTTTAAGGTCGCTTTTTTTTGTTTTAATTTTTAGTACGATACCAATCTAGATAAATTCGGTTGCGCGTAATTCAAGGTTGTTCCGCTTTGAAGAGGACGAAATGCAGTCGAGAGTTAATATTGTGATACCTCATGCGAAGAATGATTATTCAAACATTTGGTAGCGGCAATGATCTTAAACTTATGCAGATTAGTATATTACTTTCCAGAAAATCACACATTGGTCTCAGGTAGCTATGGAAAATAATAAAAAGCAGGGCGTTTTACTGGTGAACTTAGGAACACCAGATTCGGCGACTCCTGCTGGCGTTCGTCGATTTTTGAGTGAATTCTTACACGACAAGCGAGTCGTAAACCTAACGCGTTGGCTTTGGTGTCCTATTTTACATGGGGTGATCTTACCGATTAGAGCGCCTAAAGTCGCTAAGCTGTATCAGTCAGTTTGGATGGATGAGGGCTCACCACTGCTTGTTTACTCACAACGACAAGTTGAAAAGTTACAACAAAAGCTCGACATGCCTGTTGCTCTTGGTATGACCTATGGCAACCCAAGTCTTAAGGCAGGTGTTGAGCAGTTGATGGAACAGGGCGTTGAAGACATCATCGTACTGCCTTTATATCCTCAGTACTCGGGCACAACCACAGCGGCTGTTTCTGATGGTTTAACCAAAGCCTTTAAGCAAATGCCGGTGATACCGAGTTATCGCTTTATTCGCGACTACTACGCGCACCCAGGTTACGCAAAAGCATTGGCTGAAAGCGTACGTAGCCACTGGGACAAAAATGGTAGAGCCGATCATCTAGTCTGTTCTTTCCACGGTATTCCGAAGCGACTCGCTGATGAAGGTGACATCTATCCTCAGCATTGTGAAGCGACGACAAAACTGCTTGCTGCAGAGTTGGGCTTAGCAGAAGACGATATTACGATGACATACCAGTCTCGGTTTGGTCGGGAAGAGTGGTTGAAGCCTTATACAGATGAAACTCTTGAATTACTGCCGAGCAAAGGTATTAAGAAGATCGATATCATGGCGCCTGCATTCTCGGTGGATTGTTTAGAAACGTTAGAAGAGATTTCTGACCAGTGTAAAGAGACGTTCATTGACGCTGGTGGTTCGAACTTTAGCTACATCATGTGTCTTAACGATAGAGACTCACACATCGATATGATGGCAGAGTTAGTTGAGCTTCATCGCTAACTGGTATGTAAACGCGATTTAGCACAAAACACACATAATAAAAGGGGCTGCTCATTGAGCTGCCCCTTTTGGTATTGATGTTTTTCGTCTAACTAGATTTAGATCTTAAGCAACAGAAGTTTCTGCTTTTGGCTCTGCTTCAAGCATCATGTTGGTTTCTACACCATGCATCCATGATACGAGTTTACCTGCGCAAAGAAGCAGTAATATGCCACTCACCGTTGCGGTAATCGCAATACCACTGAAAATAGACATTGCCCCAAGCTCACCAACGTGTGAACCAACAAGGCCTGCGACATAGTTTGCAACCGCATTGAAGCCAAACCATGCACCCATCATTAACGATGCTAGACGAAGCGGAGCTAACTTAGTGACCAACGACAGGCCAATAGGAGATAGACAAAGCTCACCTAGGGTATGGAAGAAGAACGCACCGACTAACCAAAGCATTGATGTTTTGACTTCTAAGTCGCCGCCTTGCTCCATTACTGCACCCATCATGCACACAAAGCCTAAGGCTAAGAAGAATAATGCCATAGCAAATTTTACTGGCGAGTTTGGCTCACGTTTACCAAGCTTAACCCAAAATGCAGCAATGATTGGTGCAAGTGTAATGATGAAGAACGGGTTTAAAGATTGGAACCATGCCGCTGGAACTTCAAAGTCACCAATCATGCGGTCAGTATATTGCTGAGTGTAGATATTCATCAGACCGCCAGCTTGTTCAAAGCCCGCCCAGAAAACAATCACGAATAGCCCCATAACCAGAATAACTTTCAGTCGGTCGAACTCTTCTTTTGTTAGTGGCGTTTTCTCTTGAGATTTGTTCAGCGCTTTTGCACGTGCAGCTGCAGGTACTGAGCCTATGTTGCCTAACCAAGACTGAGCCATTGTCATTTGCATGATTAAGCTAATAACCATACCAATACCTGCGGCTAAGAAACCTGCTTTCCAACCGAAAGAGTCGACTGCAGCGCCTGAAATTAAGCCACCTAGTAATGCACCTAAGTTGATGCCCATGTAGAAAATGGTGAAAGCACCATCACGACGGTTATCGCCTTCTTGGTACAGATCGCCAACCATGGTTGAGATGTTTGGCTTAAACATACCGTTACCACTGATTAGCAGCGCTAAACCAAGGTAAAGAGCGTTTACTTGGTCTAAACCGATGAAACCGTTAGGTAGAGCCAGTGTAAATTGGCCGAGTGCCATTAATACACCGCCAACTAGGATCGATTTACGTTGCCCTAAGTAGTTATCGGCAATCCAGCCGCCGATTAATGGTGTGATGTAGACTAAGCCAGTATAAATGCCGTAGAGATCAAGTGCGTCTTTCGTTGACCAACCAAGTCCACCGTTGAGGGTAGTGTCAGTCAAAAATAAAACAAGGATGGCACGCATCGCGTAGTAGGAGAAACGTTCCCATAGCTCTGTGCTAAAAAGTAGAAATAGGCCTCTAGGGTGGCCAAAGATGTTGTGATTGCTTGGCATAAGTTTTACTAATTTTAGGTATTAAAAGATTTTATAGTTATTCATGTATACACAGTGGAGTAAAAGTCTGCAATAGACGCATTTTGTGGTCACGATAACTTATTTTTACTAAAGTGTTGATATTAAATGTATTTACTTTCAATGTGGCCCATTTCACTTGTGCTGCAAACTAATTTTCCATATTTGACCTGGTTGGTTAGTAACCTTTTTTAAGACCCTATCCCATAAAAATGTTTAGATCTATTGGTCTAGCCTATCGTTATGATCTTTAAGGGAATGTCATTCTTATTATTTGATATATACATATGCTTACATCAACGATGTCTTTTGATCTCTTAATGTTCCCTGTACAATGTCTGACCAAATTTTCTACCTACTACTTTTGGTTGGTAAGTTTGTCTGTTACGCGTAATCTCGCGCTTATTAGGACTCATTTATTAACGGCGATTCAATCGTTTTAGGCATGTGGTAAAATATCTAAAAATATAAGATGGCTAGTTAAATGAAACGTTGGTATTTACTTTACTGTAAGCGTGGTGATCAAAAACGCGCTCAACAGCACTTAGAGAATCAAGGGGTAGAGTGTTTTTACCCTCAAATAGAAGTCAAAAAGGTGGTGAGAGGGAAAGAGAAGCAGGTTCAAGAGCCGCTGTTCCCATCTTATATCTTTGTTCGTTTTGATTATGAGCAAGGCCCTAGTTTTACGACGGTTCGTTCAACCCGTGGTGTTGTCGACTTTATTAAGTTCGGTGCAAGGCCGTATGAAGTTCAAGGTGATTTGATTTTTGAGCTCAAAGAGTTCGAGAAGTGCTACAGTCACGAAGTTGAAGATTGCTGTACTGAGTTTAAGACAGGGCAAGTTGTCAAAATCAACAGTGGCCAGTTTGCAGGGGTTGAGGCTATTTTCGATCAGAAAGATGGCGAAGCTCGATCCATTATGCTCGTAAAAATGATCAGCCAAGTGGTTCCTATCAGTATTGAGAACGAAGCACTACAAGCTCACGTATAAGTGAAGTACTAAAAAGTAAAACAGGCTTAAAACAAAAAGGCGCATAATGCGCCTTTTTTAGTATTTGAGCTTTTAAAACGCTTTAAGCGTTATAGGCGTCGTTGTGAACCGCTTGTACCGCACGGCCTGATGGGTCTACACAGTTTTTGAATGACTCATCCCACTCAATCGCTTTCGCTGATGAACAGGCAACTGAAGGGCCACCAGGTACACACTCTGCCGCTGATTCTAGAGGGAATAGCTCCTCAAAGATTTCACGGTAAGCATAACCTTCTTTGGTTGTCGGTGTGTTGTAAGGGAAACGGAACTGAGCAGCTTCCATTTGTTGATCCGTTACTTTTTCTTCAGCTGTTGCTTTCAATGTGTCAATCCAGTCGTAACCCACACCATCAGAGAATTGCTCTTTTTGGCGCCATGCGATCGAATCTGGCAGGTAGTCTTCAAAACACTCTCGTAGGATGTGTTTCTCCATTTTACCGTTACCACACATCTTATCTTCAGGGTTCAAACGCATAGCGACATCAATGAACTCTTTATCCAAGAATGGTACGCGACCTTCAACGCCCCATGCTGCAAGTGATTTGTTTGCACGAGCGCAGTCGAACATACTTAGAGCAAGCAGTTTACGTACCGTCTCTTCGTGGAACTCTTTTGCGTTTGGTGCTTTGTGGAAGTACAGGTAGCCACCAAAGATTTCATCAGCACCCTCGCCAGAAAGTACCATCTTGATACCCATTGCTTTGATCTTACGAGCAAGTAAGTACATTGGCGTTGAAGCACGGATGGTTGTTACATCATAAGTTTCAATGTGGTAGATAACATCACGGATGGCATCTAAGCCTTCCTGAATGGTGTAAGTCATCTCGTGGTGCACAGTACCGATCTTGTCAGCAACTTCACGTGCAGCGATCAGATCAGGTGCGTTTTCTAGACCAACAGCAAATGAGTGCAGTTGTGGCCACCAAGCTTCAGATTGCTCGTCATCTTCAATACGCATTGCTGCAAAGCGTTTAGCCACTGCAGAAGTGATTGATGAATCAAGACCACCAGAAAGAAGTACACCGTAAGGCACGTCAGTCATTAGTTGACGCTTAACCGCAGCTTCTAGTGCTTCAGTCAGCTCTTCTTTACTTGTGCTGTTGCCTTGAACGGCTGCGTATTCGTTCCAATCACGGATGTAGTAGCGTTGAGGCTCTGCATCTTTTGAAGAGTAGAAGCTACCAGGAGGGAACTCGCTGATCGTTTTACATACAGGAACTAATGCTTTCATTTCTGAAGCAACGTAATAGTTACCGTGCTCATCGTAGCCTTGGTAAAGCGGGATGATACCGATGTGGTCACGACCCACTAGATATTCATCTTTTTCTTCGTCGTATAAAACGAAAGCGAAAATACCGTTAAGTTCTTCTAAAAGGTCTGCGCCCATTTCTTGGTATAACGCTAGGATAACTTCACAGTCAGAATCAGTCTGGAACTGGTATTTATCTTCATAGCGAGCGCGAAGTTCTTTGTGGTTATAAATTTCGCCGTTCACTGCAAGAATGTGCTTTTTGTCTTGGCTGTATAGTGGTTGTGCACCGCTGTTCAGACCAACGATAGCCAAGCGCTCGTGAGCAAGAATTGCTTTTTCACCAGCATAGATACCAGACCAGTCTGGACCACGGTGACGAAGCTTTTTAGACATTTCTAAAGCAATAGGGCGAAGTGCTGCGGCATCACTTTTAATGTCGAGAATGCCAAATACTGAACACATAGAACTTCCTTTTAAATAATTTCTAAATCAACTGCATTCAATTTGCCATTCTGGCTAAAAAAAGCAACCGAATGCGAGCAAAAAAATAATATAAAGGGGTTTCTGTTAGAAAATATCTAATTTTAAGGTTGTTTTGGTGATTGATGTCTAGTTTCGGTTGGTTTTTTAAACAAAAACCTCTCAAAAGTGCAAAAGAACAGCAATCTTGAGAGGTTAACTAGATAATGTTTAGGACTAGATCTTATTGATATTTGGGTTTAATTGCTCACATACGTGTCGAGCAAAACCACTACCAGCTTCACTGTAAATGTTGAATGCCGCATCGACACCATTCTCTTTCAATGTCTCTAGCTGGTCGGAGTATTCAGCAATAGCTGCGATTTGACCTTTAAAATCACGTGATTTTAACTGTTCTAAGGCTGTTTGATTACCTTGGTGATGAGGCATCGCCAAGATAACCAGTTTTACGTTTGCTGTGTCTAAGATTCGTTCCCAGAAATCCGGGTCAGTTGCATCGCCAGAAATAACGTTTCTTCCAAGACTTCTGTGGTTGTGTGCTGCTTCTTCACGAACTTCGACACCTAAACTCACTTTGCCGTAGCGTGAGCGTAATTCGTCGTAGGCACCAGTGCCAATGCGTCCCATACCAAGAATAAGCACTTGTGCGCGACCTGGGTCAATTCGTTTGTCACGTTGGTGAAGCTTCTCAGCAGCGTGCTCTTTTAACCAGCGACCTGATTGTTGATAAAGTTTGTGACCCGCTTTGTTGAGAGGTGCAGCGATTAAGAACGACAATGAAACGGCAATCGCCACTGCCACCAAGATGTCGCCAGACATCCAGCCCATCTTAAAAGCAAGGCCACCGACGATGAGGCCAAACTCACTGTAGTTAAACAGTGACAAAGAAGTGAGTAGGGAGGTTCGAACACGGAACTTGAATCGGTTGAGTACTAAGAAGTACAGAACGCCTTTTACTGGGAGTAGCAATAAGAACAATACTGCAAGCATAAAACCCTGAATAGTTGGCTGTTCTGACAAGCCAATATTCAAGAAGAAGCAGACGAGGAAAAGCTCTTTGAGGTTAAACAGCGATTTCGACAGCTCTGAAGCTTTTGGGTGACCGGCTAACAACATACCTAGGATTAGTGCACCTAAGTCTGGTTTAACGCCTACAAACTGGAACAAGCCAGCACCAACAACTAACGCGAAGAAGATGCCGAACAGCACCAACATTTCACCGTGCCCAACCCAATCGAGGATTTTGTAGAACAACGGACGAAAGAATGGCAAAGCGAACAGTGCAATGGCGTACCACTCTGGAATTTTGCCTGTCGATGCCGTTAAGAATACGACAGCAAAGATATCTTGCATGACCAGAATGCCAATCGCTAGTGTGCCATAAGTCGCATTCATCTCCCCTTTTTCTTGCAGAGATTTAACCGCGAATACGGTACTCGAGAATGAAAGAGCGAAACCGAGAAGCACGATCTGTTCTATCGACATGGCTGCCAGAGATGAAATACCTAGGAACTTAAAACCAAATAGAGCGGTTGCAAAAAACAGAGTGGATAAAAGATTGTGGATGGTAGCACCGGCCCAGATCTCTTTAGAGAGTAGGGTTTTGATGTCTAGCTTTAAGCCAATAGTAAATAGGAGCAGGGTGACACCAAGGTCAGCCAAGGTAATGATGGTGTCATTGGTTTCAAAACCCAGAGCAAATAGCCCAAAACCAGCGACCAAAAAGCCGACCAATGGGGGAAGGTGACACTTTAAAGCAATAAATCCTGCAATAAACGCAGTGGATATTAATATAAGTTCCATAACTTGTAGTAGTAGTTCCCTAGCTTAAAAAAACGGGCCGTGTTTATACAAACACGGCCCGCGGAAAATCAGAATTGTTTTCTTTAGTCTTCAAGAAGCTTTTGAAGTAACACACCGTTGAGCATGGCGCGCTTAATCATGGCAAAGGCTCCCATCGTAGGATGTTTATCGATCTGTGATGCTACAATAGGCAGGCCGCTATGGAAAGCCGTTAACGACTGATTCTCTACATTGCGCTTAATTGCAGGGAAAACAATCTCTTGTGCCTTGGTAATATCACCAGCAATGATAACTTTCTGAGGGTTAAATAGGTTGATCGTCATCGCGATAGCCTTACCTAACTGGTTCCCTACTCGAACTAAGCTTTGCTTCGCGAGTTCATCGCCATTGATTGCGTGGTCACAAACATCTTGAATCGTAATATGTTCAAGTTCCGTCAAAGAGGATTCATAGCCTTGCTTAATTAGCTTCTGTACTCGATCAACAATGGCAGGGTTTGCCGCTACAGTTTCAAGACAACCGAAGTTACCACATTGGCATTGTTCACCTAGCGGATCAATTTGGATATGACCAATTTCTCCCACGTTACGGTTATGGCCTAAGAAAACCTGACCATTAACGATAATACCAGCACCGGTACCACGGTGAACACTGACCAAAATAGAATCTTGGCTGTCTTTACTTGCACCGAAGTAGTGCTCAGCAAGCGCCATTCCTCTAACGTCATTGCCGACGAAACAAGCTACATGGAAAGTGTCGCGAATAATGTCGCTCAATGCGAGGTTATCGATGTCCGTGTTTGGCATGTATTCAACGACACCGGTCGTTGGGTTAACCAAGCCAGGAAGAGTAACGCCAATAGCAATCAGTTGATCGATCTTTGGTTGGTGCTCAGCAATGAAGGCCTTCAAGTTATTGACCAAACCTTGGGTCAGGTCTGATTGGTCTGAATAATTCAGGTCTTGCTGTTGGAAAGCTAATTCACGACCACTAAGGTCATGAAGGCTTATTTGAATATAGTCTCTACCTAAACGTACAGCGACAGAATGAAAAGGGTCGACTTCTGTGGTTAGAGATATCGCGCGTCTACCGCCAGTAGACGCTTGTTGCGCAACCTCTTTAATGAGGCCGCGCTCCAAAAGTTGGCGGGTAATTTTTGTAACACTTGCCGGTGCGAGTTGGCTTACATCAGCCACTTGTATACGACTGATAGGCCCTTGCTGATCTATTAGTCTGTATACCGCCGCACTGTTTAGTTGTTTAACTAAGTCTACGTTACCTATTTGTCCGCCATTCATACTTAATTGTGCTCGTATTGTCCATTAACAACAGTCGCTTTAACGTTAAAGTCTCGGTCAAATACAGCTAGGTTTGCAACCATGCCTTTTTTGATTCGACCTAGCTTGCTTTCTACACCGATAGCCGCAGCTGGGTATAGTGTAGCCATGCGAAGAGCTTCGTCTAAAGCGATACCAGCGTGCTCAACTGTATTCTGAACTGCTTCAATCATAGTCAGAGCCGAGCCGCCCAGTGTGCCGTTTTCATCAACACACTTACCATCTCGGTAATATACTTTCTTACCGACAAAAATAAAGTATTCCATGTCAGCACCTGCAGGAGCTGTGGCATCCGTCACTAATACTAACTTTTCTCCCTTGATTTTGTGCGCAATTCGGATGTTTGCGTAGTCAACGTGGAAGCCGTCGGCGATGATACCCGCATAAACTTCTGGCGTGTCGTAAATCGCGCCAACAACGCCAGGTTCACGACCGACCATAGGGGTCATTGCATTGAATAGGTGAGTGGCGAAAGTGATGCCTGATTCAAAGCCTTGACGCGCTTCAGCGTAAGTGGCGTTGGTGTGGCCGATAGAAACCACTACGCCAGCTTTGTGTAGACGCTCAATATGTTCTGGGTCGTTGAGCTCAGGAGCCAGTGTTACTTTGGTCACAAGGTCACTGTTTTCACAGATAAGCTCAATCATTTCATTGTCAGATTTACGAATGTGATCGACACTGTGGATGCCTTTTTTCGCAACGTTTAGATATGGGCCTTCAAGGTGCAAACCTAAAGACTGGTTTTGGTATTGGTTGTGGTATTCACGAGCTGCCGTAATAACCGCGCGCATATCTTCGTCCGAAGAGGTGATTAGCGTAGGTAAAAAGCTAGTACAGCCTGATTTAAGGTTTGCTTCGTGCATGATCTGCATTGTTTCTGCCGTGATCTCATCGTTAAGCATTACACCGCCACAACCATTCAGTTGTAGGTCAATGAAACCCGGGCTTAGGTTTGCTCCGTTTAGATCGCGAACCTCGATTCCTTCTGGCAATTCAGAGGTAGGACAGACTTTTTTGATCAGTTCATTTTCAATTACGACAGCATGATCGGTTAGAACATCACTACCAGTGTAAATTTTACAGTTACTTAGCGCGTACATAGTCAGCTAATCCTTATTTCGTGAGATCTTTTAAATTTGTTCGTTACCTAAATGTGGACTTAGTTTGCGAGCATCATTTACGTAACGATTTATCTTTTATGGGCAAACGGCTTCAAAAAGGGAAGCGATTTAAGTTGTTGAAAAACATATGAACAGTTGTTGTTTATTATACACTCAGGTTCATTGTTAATGATTATTTATAGGGTAACCTAAAATTAGGAATATCATGTTTTTGTCTAATGATTAGATTTGAATTTTATCTATAAATGCTCATTTTTTTGAATGATAAAATAAGTTTTATGATCTCGCTAGCAAAAACCTCTGGATTTGGTAAAAACTGGTGATTAGGATCACAAATGGTAAGGTTTTAATTTGCGGGGCAAAATTAATTGAATACACTGAATAGGACTAAATTGAGCGACTAAAATAAGTCTTTCAAACGAATTCAAAAAAATCCTATAGGGGGAATTACAACGTGAATATTCTTGGATATGCACAGAAGTTAGGTAAAGCATTGATGCTGCCTATCGCAACGCTTCCGATTGCGGCGCTTCTACTACGTTTAGGTCAAGGCGATCTACTTGATATTCCATTCATGGCAGAGGCTGGTGGCGCTATTTTTGGCAACCTTCCACTGTTATTTGGTTTGGGTATCGCAATTGGTCTTTCTAAAGACGGTAACGGCGCAGCAGGTCTTGCTGGTGCAGTTGCTTACTTTGTTCTAACTGCTACAGCAACAACGATTAATGCAGACGTTAACATGTCTTTCTTCGGCGGTATCTTCGCAGGTATCATCGCAGGTCACTCTTACAACGCTTTCCATGCAACACGTCTTCCTGAGTGGTTGGCATTCTTCGCGGGTAAACGTCTAGTTCCTATCATGGCCGGTCTATTTGCTCTTGTAGCAGGTGCTGTATCTGGTGTGGTATGGCCTGGTGTTCAATCTGGTCTAGATGCACTAGCTCACGCTGTATCTACTTCAGGTGCTGTTGGCCAATTCGTTTACGGTACTCTTAACCGTGCACTTATCCCTGTAGGTCTACACCACGTATTGAACTCATACTTCTGGTTCGGTATGGGTACATGTCAAGAAATCATCGTTGCTGGTCAAGGCGCATTCGCTAACATCACTCAACTTTGTGTTGACCCATCACTAGCTAAAACTCTAGTTGTTGGCCAAGAGCACACATTCACATTCGCTAACTCTGTAACTCCAGAAATCACTACTGTAGTTAAAGAAGTGACTGAAACTGTTAAATCTGGCGACCTACACCGTTTCTTCGGTGGCGATAAAGGCGCTGGCGTATTCATGAACGGTTTCTTCCCTGTAATGATGTTCGGTCTACCAGGTGCTGCACTTGCAATGTACCTAGCTGCACCTGCTGAAAAACGTAGCCAAGTTGGTGGCGCACTGTTCTCAGTTGCATTCTGTTCATTCCTAACAGGTATCACAGAGCCGCTAGAATTCATGTTCGTATTCCTAGCTCCTGCTCTATACGCAATGCACGCTGTGTTTACAGGTCTGTCTCTAGTAGTTGCAAACATGTTTGGTACTCTGCACGGTTTCGGTTTCTCTGCTGGTCTTATCGACTTCGTATTGAACTGGGGTCTAGCAACTAAACCATTCTTACTACTACTAATCGGTCTTGGTTTCGGTGCTCTATACTTCTTCACTTTCTCTTTCGCAATCCGCGCTTTCAACTTGAAATCGCCAGGTCGTGAAGATGATGACGAAGCTGTAGCAGCTCCTGCTGGCGACGCACCAAAAGGTGAAGTTGCACGTCAATACCTGAAAGCTCTAGGTGGTCACGACAACCTAACTTCAATCGACGCTTGTATCACTCGTCTACGTCTAACTCTTAAAGACCGCTCTATCGCTGATGAAGTTGTTCTGAAGAAGCTTGGCGCTAAAGGTGTGGTTAAACTAGGTGAGAACAACCTACAGGTTATCCTAGGCCCACTAGCTGAAATCGTAGCTGGCGAAATGAAAGCTATCGGCGCAGGTGAAGACCTATCTGATGTAAAACTTCCTTAGTAACGGAAGTGCTTAAATAAGATGTATAATTACTCTTAAATAAGTTACAAATTGAAAGCCTCCCACACGGGAGGCTTTTTTGTGCCTACTGTTTAGGGGCAACGAACACGGTTCGTTCTATTCTTCATCGAATAGCAGAAATAATCGCAATTAACGGACGGTTCTTATTGTGCAAAGGCTAAGAATTGTGGATGATTAGCAACAATGATCTTTCTATCTTAGACTGGCGCTATAAGTGACCGTTTTCTTGGAGACGAAAGATAACTTTCTCTGACAATACTAAATACATAGAGGTGCTATAGATGAGTGAAGCTGAGGCTCGTCCATCGAATTTCATTCGCCAAATTATTGATAAAGATTTAGCGGATGGTACACACAGTAGCGTGCATACTCGTTTCCCGCCGGAGCCAAATGGCTACCTGCACATTGGTCACGCTAAATCTATTTGCTTGAACTTTGGTATTGCTCAGGACTACCAGGGACAATGTAATCTTCGTTTCGATGATACAAACCCTGAAAAAGAAGACGTTGAATACGTTGAGTCAATTAAGAATGATGTAAGCTGGTTAGGCTTCGAATGGTCTGGTGATATTTGTTACTCATCAAACTACTTCGATACGCTTTACGCTTATGCTGTGGAATTAATTAATAAAGGCTTAGCGTATGTTGACGAGCTAAGTCCTGATCAAATCCGTGAGTACCGTGGCACGCTAAAAGAGCCAGGTAAAGCGAGCCCATACCGTGACCGTAGCCCTGAAGATAACCTAGCGTTGTTTGAAAAAATGCGTGACGGTGGCTTTGAAGAAGGTAAAGCATGTCTACGTGCTAAGATCGACATGAGCTCTTCATTTATGGTGATGCGCGATCCTGTTATCTACCGTGTTCGTTTTGCTCACCACCATCAAACGGCTGATAAGTGGTGCATTTACCCAATGTACGACTTTACTCACTGTATTTCTGATGCACTGGAAGGTATTACACACTCTATCTGTACGCTTGAATTCCAAGATAACCGTCGTTTGTACGATTGGGTTCTAGATAACATCACGATTGATTGCCAACCTCGTCAGTACGAGTTTAGCCGCCTGAATCTCGAATACACAGTGATGTCTAAGCGTAAGCTGAACCAACTTGTAGTTGAAAACCTAGTTCAAGGTTGGGATGACCCACGTATGCCTACTATTTCTGGCCTACGTCGTCGTGGTTTTACTTCAAGTTCGATTCGTGAATTCTGTAAGCGTATTGGTGTGACCAAGCAAGAGAACATGATTGAGTTCGGTTCACTTGAATCTTGCATTCGTGATGATCTGAACGAAAATGCACCTCGTGCAATGGCTGTTCTGGATCCAGTTAAGATCGTTATCGAAAACTACGAAGCAGATACAGTAGAAACGCTAACCGTTGCAAACCACCCAAACAAGCCAGAAATGGGGACTCGTGAAGTACCATTTACCCGTGAAGTTTGGATTGAGCGTGATGACTTCCGTGAAGAAGCAAACAAAAAGTACAAGCGTTTGGTTCTAGGTAAAGAAGTTCGTCTACGTGGCGCTTACGTGATCAAAGCTGAACGTATCGAAAAAGATACAGAAGGCAATATTACGACTATCTTCTGTTCTTACGACAACGAAACACTCGGTAAGAACCCTGCAGATGGCCGTAAAGTGAAAGGTGTTATTCACTGGGTATCTGCTGATAAAGCGTTGCCTGCTGAGATTCGTTTGTATGATCGTCTATTCACAGTGCCAAACCCAGCTGCTGCTGATGACTTCGCTGCAACGCTAAACCCTGAATCACTTGTTACGCTAAATGGTTTTGTTGAACCTAGCCTAGTAGAAGGTGTTGCAGAACAAGCGTACCAGTTTGAACGTACAGGCTACTTCTGTGTGGATTCGAAAGACTCTAATGCAGACGCGCTAGTATTCAACCGCACGGTTGGCCTACGTGACACTTGGGGTAAAACTGAAGCTTAATGGCTTTGTTTTTCTCAGTTTTGTTTTTCCAAGCTCTGTATCTCAAAGCTTAGTTTATCAAGATGCGCTTAATAAAAAACCGGCTTACTAGCCGGTTTTTTTGTGTCTGGGAAATAATCAAATTGTGGACCAAGCTACTGTGATTCTTAATACAGTATCAGCCCTAATAAAAAACGCCGGCCTAGGCCAGCGTTCTGTGTTACTTCTTCGCTTTATGTGCGTCTGGGTTGCCTTTGCAATCCCCTGTGATGCTTTTACCATACAGATACAAACTGTGGTTAGTTAGCTGTACGTTGTAGCGTTGAGCGATTTCTTTTTGTCTTTCTTCGATAAGATCATCAGAGAATTCGATAACTTCACCGCAGTCTAGACATACTAGGTGATCGTGGTGATGTTGTGTTGAAAGTTCAAATACAGACTTACCACCTTCAAAGTGGTGACGAGTTACAATGCCTGCATCATCGAATTGGTTCAGTACGCGATAAACGGTCGCAAGACCAATCTCTTCACCTAAGTCGATCAGCTTTTTATATAAATCTTCAGCACTAATATGTTGGCAGTCTGGTTGTTGTAATACTTCTAAAATTTTGAGCCGTGGGAGGGTCACTTTAAGACCAGCATCTTTTAGCGCTTGATTATTGTCTGACATATACTTTCCTGTTGATGATCTGCAGCAATTAACAGAATTCAATATTAATACCATTATAGTTTAGTCAGGCATAACAATAAACCACGAACTTCAAAGGGTTACTCACTGACATCACAATCTGTTTTGTAAATTAGAAGTATCTCACTTATAGTGGAGGTACGACCAGTAAAGGTGGCGGTATTTTTTGATATGAACATGGATTGTTGTTATGAATAAGCAACTCGTAAAAATATATAAACCTAACATTGTAAAATTTGCTCTCAATATTTGGCCACCTTTCTGGGGGGCCGGGATTAAGATAGCCCACATTAGCGCTGATTTTAGGGTTGTTAAGACGGTACTTAAGTTACGTTGGTGGAATAAGAACGCCAATCGTACTCAATATGGCGGGAGTATCTTTTCTCTTACCGACCCCGTTTATTCGTTGATGTTAATGGGAATTTTAGGTGAGCGGTATTATGTTTGGGATAAAGAGGCGAGTATTAACTTTATCAAGCCAGGTCAATCCGACTTGTATGCTGATTTTGAGATCAGCCAAGGGCAACTTGAGGATATCTACCGTCAGACACAGCTTGGTGAGAAGTGTTTCCCCGAATTTATCATCCACGTTAAAGATAAGCAGGGGAATGTGGTTTCGGAAATTCAGCGAACTCTCTATGTGAGAAAGAAGCCACAATTTAGAGATGATGACGAAGCATTAGAAGCTGAGTGTTGACTGATAAACATTGAATAGCAAAAAACCTCCCATAAGGAGGTTTTTTCATATCTAAATAACCGTCATTAATTGTAACAATTAACAACCGCTAATGAATTAGTCTTCTAGCTCTGTTAGGCACATCTCTTCGTGGATTTGTTTAACCCAGTTAGATACACGCTCATCAGTCAGCTCAGGTTGACGGTCTTCATCGATACATAGACCAACGAATTGGCTGTCGTCACCTTCAACTAAACCTTTCGATGCTTCGAACTCGTAGCCTTCAGTCGACGTGTGACCTAGGATAGTACCGCCTTTCGCTTCAACGATATCACGGATAGTACCCATAGCATCGCAGAAGTATTCTGCGTAATCTTCTTGGTCGCCACAACCAAAAATAGCAACAAGCTTAGTTGAGAAATCAATAGCTTCTAGCTCAGGGAAAAAGTCATCCCAATCACATTGTGCTTCGCCGTAGTACCACGTAGGGATACCAAGCAGCAGCAGATCGAAGTTATCGATATCTTCTTTGCTGCTTTTTGCAATGTCTTGAACTTGAACGAGCTGCTTGCCCAATTGCTTTTGAATCATCTTAGCAACAGCTTCAGTGTTACCTGTATCGCTACCAAAGAAGAGACCTACACTTGCCATAGAATCATTACCTTTCATTTTGTCTGTTGTCGGTGTAATAAAGTTCGGAGGAAATCGTTAGATTCCAGTTCCTTCCCAGCTTAGTTGGATTATCCCTTTTGCGATAAAACCTGCGCAGCCAAGGAAAAGTACTAACCATACGATACGACGACCAAATGCAGGAACATTTCCCTGCTTTAGAACGTCTTTAATTGCCATTCCGATTAGAAAGAAAATCGCGGCAAACAGAAGATCTAAACCAACAGATTCAATGATGTTCATGTAGTCGTAAAGCATGGGAACCTTATATACCAAATTTGCTTGGGCGCACTATATCACTGTTGTGGGATAAAGTTAATCTGCTGTGATTACACAGCTCTCATTTATATCGACAAATTAACCTATCTAAGCGATGAATTTTCTTATTGCACGGAGCACTTCAGCGGGCTTTTCCGCGTGTAGCCAATGTCCAGTATTGGCGATAACATGTGCCTTTACGTCGGAAAATTGCTGTTGAACGGCGGTTTGATGCTCAGCTGTCAGATAATCTGAGTCACCACCCTTGATTAGCAAGGTTTTGACCGAGGTTTTCTCGATTGGTTCCCAACCAATAATTTGTGGATAGTTGCTTAATAGCGAGGCAACGTTGAAACGCCATTCCATGATGCCTTGCTCTGATTTGAACAAAGATTTAGTCAAGAACTGGCGAACCCCATCAATCTCGATATGTTTTGCGAGGATTTTGAGCGCCTCTGAGCGTGAGGTCGGTTTTTCTTCTACCACAGCTTGTAGGCCTGCGAATACGTTGTCGTGTCGACTTTGAGTGTACGCGACCGGCGCCATATCCAAGACAATCAATTTGTGCAGCGCAAGCTGTTGCGTCAGTGCCATCGCCACTTTGCCACCCATCGAGTGACCAATCACAGTAACACCGTCTAACTCAAGATCATTCAGCAGTTGAGCCACATCTTTTGCCATAGCTTGATAATTATGAGTGTCACTATGGAAAGATTGCCCGTGGTTGCGTAGATCGATGCTAAGTACTTGATGATCGGCTTTTAGATCCCTAGCCAACAAGCCAAGGTTGTCCAAATTACCGAATAATCCATGGATCAAAACAATGGTGTGACCCTCACCTTCAATTTTATAGTTGAGCTGTACTGACATTTTTATCTTATTCATGGTGGGTTTGACGTAGAGTATCCGCGCGGATCTCGCTATAATCCCCCAGAGTTTAAACATTGAGATTGTGAAAAGCGAATGAAAACAATTGAGGTTGATGAGGACCTATACCGTTTTATTGCGGGTCAGACAGAACGTATTGGCGAAAGCGCTTCAGATATTCTGCGCCGCTTGTTACTGGTTGATAACCAAGGCACGGCTCCGATCGAAGAGATCGTTGAGCCAAAAGGTATCGTTGTTAGCAAAGAGGTAGGCTTTACTCCAGAGAAGTTCGATGGCGTTAAAGAAATGCGCTCACTACTAATATCAGATGAGTTTGCATCACTAAAGAAAGCCATTGATCGTTTCATGCTTGTGTTATCAACACTGCATAAAATCGACCCTTTAAGCTTTTCAGAAGCAACTCAAGTAAAAGGCCGTAAGCGTGTTTACTTTGCAGACAACGAAGCGACGTTGTTAGCAAACGGCAACACAACTAAGCCTAAAGCTATTCCACAAAGTCCTTTTTGGGTTATTACGAATAACAACACAAGCCGTAAAAGACAGATGGTTGAGCAGCTTATGAGTCGCATGAGTTTCCAGGCAGAATTGATAGAAAAAGTAACAGGTTCAATTTAACGAAATCTGATTTAAACCTCATAATATCCATGGCTAAGAAGATATTATGAGGTTTTTTTGTTTTTAAATTTTATATAAGGATGTCGATAATGGCTATGCACCCTCGTGCCGGGCAGAAAGCTCAGCAGGAAGATCTTCATAATATCCCGGCTTTAGTTGCAAACTATTTCTTACAGCAACCGGATGCTACTAACCCAGATCACAAAGTACTGTTTGGTACTTCAGGTCATCGCGGTACAGCAGACAAATCAACATTTAATGAAAACCACATTCTAGCGATCGCACAAGCGGTGGCTGAAGTTCGTGCCGATCAAGGTACTACTGGTCCCCTTTTTCTAGGTAAAGATACTCACGCCCTCTCTGAGCCTGCGTTTTCTACGGTTATCGAAGTGCTTGTAGCCAACGGCGTTGAAGTTATTATTCAAGAAAACAATGGCTTTACTCCAACTCCAGGTATCTCGCACGCGATTCTTACGCATAACCTAGTGAATGACAAAAAAGCCGACGGCATTGTTATCACGCCTTCGCATAACCCACCACAAGACGGTGGTATTAAATACAACCCAACACACGGTGGCCCTGCTGAAGCTGAGCTAACTCAAGCGATTGAAGATCGTGCGAATGTTATCATTGCTGAGCAAATGCAAGGCGTTAAGCGCACTCCTATCGCACAGGCTAAACAGTCAGAGCTAGTGAAAGAAGTTGATCTCGTTGCTCCTTACGTTGCTGACTTGGTTAATGTGGTTGATATGGAAGCGATCCAGAAAGCAAACATCAAAATTGGTGTTGATCCACTGGGTGGTAGTGGTATCGATTACTGGCGTCAAATTGGTAAAGCGTACAACCTAGATCTTACTTTGGTAAGTGAAGCGGTTGATCCTTCGTTCCAATTTATGTCTCTAGACAAAGATGGTGTTGTTCGTATGGATTGTTCTTCTCCGTACGCAATGGCAGGCTTACTGGCGCTTAAAGATGACTATCAACTAGCGTTTGGTAACGACCCTGATTACGATCGCCACGGCATTGTTACGCCAAAAGGCTTGATGAATCCAAACCACTTCCTAGCGGTGTGTATTGATTATCTATATCGCAACCGTGAAGGTTGGGGTAAAGACGTTGCAGTGGGTAAAACATTGGTATCAAGTGCATTGATTGACCGTGTTGTTGCTGACTTAGGTCGCGAACTTTGTGAAGTGCCAGTTGGTTTCAAATGGTTCGTTGATGGCTTATACAACGGTCAGTTTGGTTTCGGTGGCGAAGAGAGTGCGGGTGCATCTTTCTTACGTAAAGACGGAACGCCTTGGTCAACAGATAAAGATGGCCTCATTCTTTGCCTACTTGCGGCTGAGATCACAGCAGTAACGGGTAAGAACCCACAAGAATACTACGAAGAGCTCGCTGCTAAACATGGCGAATCTAAGTACAACCGTATTCAAGCGGTAGCGAATGGTGCACAAAAAGACGTGCTGAAGAAGCTATCTCCAGAGATGGTTTCGGCTGAAACACTTGCTGGCGATGCGATTACTGCTCGCTTAACGCATGCTCCAGGTAATGGTGCTGCAATTGGCGGCCTAAAAGTGACGACTGAAAACGGTTGGTTTGCTGCTCGTCCATCAGGAACTGAAGATATCTATAAGATATACTGTGAAAGCTTTAAAGGTGAAGAGCACCTAAAAGCAATCGAAGCAGAAGCTCAAGAGATTGTTAATCAAGTATTTGCAGCTGCTGGCCTATAATCGAATACAGATTAGTAGAGTCATAAAATAAACAGTGAAAGGGTTGATGTGAAAGCATCAGCCCTTTTTATTTGTCTGTGAGTAAGTGGCTTAAGACTAAATCAACTCAATGGCTGAATGGATTAGCCGCGTGGCCAGCTTAGTGGCATCACAAACCAAAATTGCCCTGATTTGGTTTGCCCATGAACAAAGCGATCACCAAACTCGGTGATAGGTTCACCGCTAAAATCATCAGTGCCAGCCGCCCATTGTTCTTTGGTGAGAGGGTAGAGTGCTTCAGTAATTAAGTGAGCCTGATTTTGGTAGCACCAAAAGCCGTTTACTTGGCTTGGGTTAATATCGTAGCCCAAGCATTCAGTCGGTACTTTTTGATCTAAGAATGGGTTTGTATATAGACGACCTTGCATGAGGAGGTGTTTTGAGTCGACATCGATCTCTGGATATTGTTCAACAAAGGCAGTTGAAGACGACATACCCAGCTGGTGGGTGAGCATCCTGTCTAACTTCTTATCTAATTGGTCATGCGAGTTAGGACCAAACCATGTCTGTTCATGGAGAAGATAAAACTTAATCGCCACTTCCCAATGTTGTAGCTTTTGGTTGCTCTCTTTTTCGAGAATAAAGTCGATAGCACCTAGCGTTCTGCCTTCAACATTAATCTGAATCTCATCGTGCTTGACCGAATAATCAGGTGAGGCTTCAATGACTTGTTCACATAGATGCTGGTAGAGGAAACCTAACCTTGGGTTTCCGTTATAAGTGTGTGATGAGTCGATGGCATAGGTGCTTAAGAATGCACCAAGATCGGAAACGGGTGGTTTGATTTCTAGTAATGGCGGTGAGTCGATGACCCATTGATAAAAACGTTGCAGTGCTGTCATCTGTTCCTCATAAACTCATCGTGGGGCTTTCGACATTCTACCCGTAAATTGATATAACGACGTTATTATAAAGTTAAGCTGGAAAGAAAAATGAATAACTTACAATTAGAAAAGCTACTTAACGAAAAACTGCAGCCACAGCAGATTAAAGATTACTGCCCGAATGGTTTGCAGGTTGAAGGTGCGCCAGAAGTGAAGCGCATTGTTACTGGTGTGACAGCTTCTCAAGCCTTGATTGACAGAGCTGTAGAGCTGAATGCAGACGCTTTGTTAGTCCATCATGGTTTCTTCTGGAAAGGTGAACCAGAAGCGATTCGCGGCATGAAGGGCAAGCGCATTCGTACTCTGATTAAAAATGATATTAACCTTTTAGGTTATCACTTGCCGCTTGATATCCATCCTGAGCTGGGCAACAACGCGAAACTGGCGGAGTTACTTGATATCGAAGTCGAAGGCGGTCTGGAAGGGCATCCACAATCGGTTGCGATGTTTGGCAAGTTGAGTGCGCCAATGACAGGTGCAGAATTCGCAGAAAAAATCGACCAAGTTCTGAATCGTAAGCCACTGCATATTGCTCCAGAAAACCAAAACAAAATGATTACGACTGTCGGTTGGTGTACTGGTGGTGGTCAAGACTACATTGAGTTAGCGGCTTCTCAAGGTATTGATGCGTTTATCTCTGGTGAGATCTCAGAGCGAACTACGTACTCAGCACGTGAGCAAGATATCCATTACTTTGCTGCAGGGCACCATGCAACAGAACGTTATGGCGTGAAGGCATTAGGTGAGTGGCTAGCGAAAGAACATGGCTTGAATGTTGAGTTTATTGATATCGATAATCCAGTGTAACCACGTTTAGAGATTATGACTTTCTGGATATTTGTACCTTCATTGAAGTGATACGAAATACTGGAAGACAAAAAAGGGTTGATGTTAATACATCAACCCTTTTTGATTTTAATCGATTAGAAAAGTCGAAACTTTACTATTCGCGCTCGTGTAGAGCTTGGAAATCACGCTGTTCTTCACCCGTGTACAACTGACGAGGACGACCGATGCGGTTCGTCGGATCGCTGTGCATTTCGTTCCAGTGTGCAATCCAACCGATAGTACGAGACATCGCAAAGATTACTGTGAACATTGATACAGGAATGCCAATCGCTTTCAGAATGATACCTGAGTAGAAATCTACGTTCGGGTATAGTTTCTTCGATACAAAGTACTCATCAGAAAGAGCGATGCGCTCAAGTTCCATTGCTACGTCAAGTAGTGGATCTTGAATGTTCAGTTCTTTAAGTACTTCGTGGCACGCTTCGCGCATTACCGTTGCACGTGGATCGTAGTTCTTGTAAACACGGTGACCGAAGCCCATTAGGCGGAATGGGTCATCTTTGTCTTTTGCTTTTGCAACGTATTCTTCAATGTTGTCTACGCTACCGATCTCTTCAAGCATCATTAGACAAGCTTCGTTAGCACCGCCGTGAGCCGGGCCCCACAAAGAAGCGATACCAGCAGCAATACAAGCAAATGGGTTTGCACCCGAAGAACCTGCTAAACGAACCGTTGACGTTGAAGCATTTTGTTCGTGATCTGCGTGTAACGTAAAGATTTTGTCCATTGCGCGAGCAACAACAGGGTTTACTTCATATTCTTCACATGGATTTGCATACATCATGTGCAGGAAGTTTTCTGCGTAGCCTAGGTCATTGCGTGGGTAGATAAACGGTTGACCGATAGAATATTTGTAACACATTGCAGCCAGTGTTGGCATTTTTGAAATTAGGCGGTATGCCGCAATTTCACGGTGTGTGTCGTTATTAACATCTAATGAATCATGATAGAACGCAGCAAGCGCACCTACCACACCACACATAACAGCCATTGGGTGAGCATCACGGCGGAAGCCGTGGAAGAAACTAGCAATTTGCTCATGAACCATGGTGTGACGCGTGACAGTCGTCTTGAACTCTTCGTATTGAGCTCGAGAAGGAGCTTCGCCGTATAAAAGAATGTAACAAACTTCTAAGTAATCAGCGTTATTGGCCAGTTGATCAATTGGATAACCACGGTGTAGAAGGATACCTTTTCCACCGTCAATATAAGTGATTTGCGATTCACAAGATGCAGTGGCAAGAAAACCAGGATCAAAAGTGAAAAAACCATTAGAACCCAGTGTACGAACGTCGATGACTGGAGTACCAAGTACACCTTCTGTAATCGGCAATTCGATCGGCGCTTGACCTTCAATATGAAGGGTAGCTTTCTTATCCGCCATAACAATCTCCTTTGTTATTATTAATCCGTCCAGGATGTTTATGTGCCATTTTTTTACTGGTCTTACGTCAGAAAGTCAATTTTTCTGCAGCTTTGTGTGCACTTGTTAGTGTTTTTTACATTAAATTCGTTAAAAGTCTGTGCTGTGTAGCATTATTTGTTGCATCAATTGTATTAGAATGTTGCCAGCCGTATAGTGGCGCTGAAAAGTTTGGTTAAAACCTTATAAATGCAAGGCTAAGAAGAAATGTGAGGTGTCTTCGGAAACCTGGTTATTAACAATTATTTTACAATTATCTAAGGCTCAACTTACGTTATTTGTTAAGTTAATGTTAAATTTTGAGGGTTTGCAATCAAATTTTGTCCATAACAATACATAAGGTTATTTAATGACCATCATGCTCAATGGAGCTGAGTGAGCGAGCCCGTGAAAGAAAGAAAGACAAGACCTGTTAATTTAGATTTACAGACCATCCACTTTCCTATCACAGCAATAGCTTCCATCCTACACCGTGTGTCTGGGGTGATTACTTTTGTTGCGATCGGAATTCTGCTTTGGTTACTATCCATTTCCCTCTCTTCCCCTGTAGGCTTTATGGAAGCTAGCGACATTGTCGACGGTTTCTTCGTGAAGTTTATTCTGTGGGGCATTTTAACCGCTTTGGCTTACCACATTGCTGGTGGTATTCGTCACCTTCTTATGGACCTTGGTCACTTTGAAGAGCTGGAATCTGGCGCTAAGAGCGCGAAGGTTGCATTCGCAGCAACAGCGGTATTGTCTCTACTAGCGGGGATCTTAGTATGGTAAACAACGTTTCTACTTTTGGTCGTAATGGTGTGCATGATTATCTATTGATTCGTGCAACAGCCATCATTATGACGCTTTACACTATCTACCTAGTGAGCTTCTGTGCTTTCTCTGGTGATATTTCTTACGCATCTTGGACGCAATTTTTTGGTGGTACCTTCACTAAAGTCTTCACCATGTTAGCACTTACTTCAATTTTGGTTCACGCGTGGATCGGCTTGTGGCAAGTACTAACTGACTACATCAAATGTGCAAAATTGCGCGTTGGTCTTCAAGTCGGTGTTGTTGCGGTTCTTCTAGGATATTTCTTCTCTGGTCTGTTTATTTTGTGGGGTGCGTAAGTGACTATTCCTGTTCGTGAGTTTGATGCTGTAGTAATTGGCGCTGGTGGTGCTGGTATGCGCGCCGCGCTACAAATTTCTGAGCAAGGCCTATCTTGTGCGTTGCTTTCTAAAGTTTTCCCAACTCGTTCTCATACTGTATCTGCGCAAGGTGGTATCACCGTTGCTCTTGGTAATGCGCATGAAGATCACTGGGAACAACACATGTACGATACGGTTAAAGGTTCCGATTACATCGGCGACCAAGATGCTATCGAATACATGTGTAAAAATGGCCCTGAGTCGGTTATCGAATTAGAAAAAATGGGTCTTCCATTTTCTCGTTTTGATAACGGCAGTATTTACCAACGTCCGTTTGGTGGCCAATCTAAGAATTTTGGTGGTGAGCAAGCGGCTCGTACCGCAGCGGCAGCTGACCGTACTGGTCACGCACTGCTACACACGCTTTACCAACAAAACATTAAACATAAAACGACGGTTTTCTCTGAGTGGTATGCACTGGATCTTGTTAAAAACGAAGATGGTGCAATCTTAGGTACTACCGCGCTTTGTATGGAGACGGGTGAGGTTTGCTACTTCAAAGCGAAGGCAACAATCCTTGCTACTGGTGGTGCTGGTCGTATTTACGCTTCTACAACCAACGCACACATCAATACTGGTGACGGTGTTGGCATGGCGATTCGTGCTGGCGTTCCAATGCAAGACATCGAAATGTGGCAGTTCCACCCAACGGGTATCGCTGGCGCAGGTGTTTTGGTAACAGAAGGTTGTCGTGGTGAAGGTGGTTACCTTCTCAATAAAGACGGCGAGCGCTTCATGGAACGTTATGCTCCGAATGCTAAAGATTTAGCGGGTCGTGATGTTGTAGCTCGTTCGATGATGGTTGAGATTCGTGAAGGTCGTGGTTGTGATGGTCCATGGGGTCCACACATCAAGCTGAAACTTGATCACCTAGGTAAAGAGACGCTTGAGTCTCGTCTGCCGGGTGTATGTGAGCTTTCTCGTACGTTCGCTCACGTTGATCCTGTTAAAGAACCTATTCCTGTAATCCCAACGTGTCACTACATGATGGGTGGTGTTCCAACACAGGTTTCTGGTCAAGCAATTAAACAAACTGAAGACGGTACAGACGTTGAAATTCAAGGTCTATTCGCTTGTGGCGAAATCGCTTCAGTATCAGTACACGGTGCAAACCGTCTAGGTGGCAACTCGCTACTTGATTTGGTTGTATTCGGTCGTGCGACAGGTCTTCACCTTGGTGAGACTTTGAACAAGCAAGCTGAAGCAAAACCTGCAACTGAAGCCGACATTGAACGTTCACTAGAGCGCTACAATCGTTGGGAAAACAGTACTGACGGTGAAGACCCTGCGGTAATTCGTAAAGATCTTCAGCAATGTATGCAGAACAACTTCTCTGTATTCCGTGAAGGTAAAGCGATGGCTGACGGCTTAGAAGAGCTTAAAGTGATTCGTGAGCGTCTTAAAAATGCACACCTTTCAGACAAGTCGACTGAGTTCAACACGCAACGTATTGAGTGTTTAGAGCTTGAAAACTTGATGGAAACGGCATTTGCAACCGCGGTTGCAGCAAACTTCCGTACAGAGAGTCGTGGAGCGCATGCTCGTTTCGACTTCCCAGATCGTGATGATGAGCAATGGCTATGCCATTCACTGTACAACCCTGAATCAGAAAGTATGACTAAGCGTGGCGTGAACATGGAACCTATCCATCGTGAAGCATTCCCGCCGAAAGCACGTACGTACTAAGGAGATATGACCATGAAACTGAATTTCTCTTTATACCGTTACAACCCAGATGTGGACCAGAAGCCTTACATGAAAGAGTACACCCTAGAGGTGGAAGAAGGTTCTGACATGATGCTTTTGGACGCGCTTATTCTTTTGAAAGAGCAAGATCCAACGATTTCATTCCGTCGCTCATGCCGTGAAGGTGTATGTGGTTCTGATGGTTTGAACATGAATGGTAAAAACGGATTGGCGTGTATCACGCCACTGTCTGCACTTTCTGGCCAAGATAAGATCGTAATCCGCCCACTTCCAGGTTTGCCTGTTGTGCGTGATTTAATCGTAGACATGACTCAGTTCTACGATAACTACGAAAAAGTTAAGCCGTTCTTAGTGTCTGATGGCAATGTGCCACCGGCTCGTGAAAACCTACAAAGCCCTGATGAGCGAGCTCATTTAGATGGTTTGTATGAATGTATTATGTGTGCATGTTGTACGACTTCATGCCCATCATTCTGGTGGAATCCAGATAAGTTCATCGGACCAGCTGGCCTACTTGCAGCATACCGTTGGCTAATAGATAGCCGAGATACGGCGACAGACGAACGTCTGTCCGATCTTGATGATGCATTTAGCGTTTTTCGTTGCCATGGCATAATGAATTGTGTAAGTGTTTGTCCTAAGGGATTAAATCCGACGAAAGCGATTGGTCACATTAAGACCATGCTAGTGAATCGTTCGGTTTAAGTGATATAAAAATTGCCGCCCTAGAAGTTTTGGGGCGGCCTTTTAATAGCTCGGCATAGACCGCAGCAAACGTGAAAACTACTGGTTAAGGGAAAATATGCACAACGGCGTGATGAAGGCATGGCTCGAGTCTTCACACTTGGCTGGCGCCAATGCAACGTACGTAGAAGAACTCTATGAACTGTATCTTAGTGACCCCGATTCGGTAAGTGACGAATGGAGAAGCGTTTTTGAAGAACTGCCTGTGCAAGCTTCAGAAGCGGTGGAACAACCACACTCTCGTGTTCGTGAATACTTCCGTCGACTCGCTCAAGAAACAAAGCATTACAGTGTCCAAGTTAGTGATCCAGATGTCGATGCGAAACAAGTAAAGGTTCTGCAACTTATTAATGCTTATCGATTCCGAGGGCATCAATCAGCAAATCTAGACCCCCTAGGTTTATGGGAAAGAGATACAGTCGCTGAACTGGACCCTTCTTTCCACACTCTTACCGAAGAAGACCTCAACGAGACGTTTAACGTCGGCTCTTACGCCATTGGCCAAGAGACGATGGTGCTTAAAGATCTCTACAAATCTCTAAAGCAAACTTATTGTGGTTCGATTGGTGCTGAATACATGCACATGACTAATACAGAACAAAAGCGTTGGATCCAACAACGTTTAGAGTCTGTATCAGGTCAACCGTCTTTCAACAAAGAAGAAAAGCAAGCTTTCCTAGAAGAGCTAACGGCTGCAGAAGGTCTTGAGCGCTATCTTGGTGCTAAATTCCCTGGTGCAAAACGCTTCTCTTTGGAAGGTGGTGATGCTCTTATCCCAATGACGAAAGAAATCATTCGTCATGCAGGTGGACAAGGCATGCGTGAAGTTGTTGTTGGTATGGCTCACCGTGGTCGTCTAAACATGCTGGTCAATGTGCTTGGTAAAAAGCCACAAGACCTGTTTGACGAATTTGCGGGCAAGCACAGCGATGATTCATGGGGTACTGGTGATGTGAAATACCACCAAGGTTTCTCTGCGGATTTCGCAACACCAGGCGGCAACGTTCACTTAGCACTTGCATTTAACCCATCTCACTTAGAAATCGTAAACCCGGTAGTTATCGGCTCAGTACGTGCTCGCCAAGATCGTTTAGACGATAAAGACGGCAGCCGTGTACTTCCAATTACTATCCACGGTGATTCAGCTATCGCTGGTCAGGGCGTAGTGCAAGAGACGTTTAACATGTCTCAAGCCCGTGGTTTCTGTGTTGGTGGTACGGTTCGTATCGTTGTAAACAACCAAGTTGGTTTTACAACGTCTAACCCTCGCGATACACGTTCTACGATGTACTGTACAGATATCGCGAAGATGGTTCAGGCTCCGATTTTCCACGTTAACTCTGATGATCCAGAAGCGGTTGCGTTCGTAGCGCGTCTTGCATTGGATTACCGTAATACGTTTAAGCGTGATGTTGTTATTGATTTGGTTTGTTACCGTCGCCACGGTCACAACGAAGCCGATGAGCCGAATGCAACACAGCCTTTGATGTACCAAAAAATCAAAAAGCACCCAACGCCACGTAAGCTTTACGCTGACGTGCTAATGGAGCGCGGTGAGTTTGGTATTGATACAGCAACTCAACTCGTTAACGAATATCGTGATGCACTTGATCACGGTGAAGTTGTGGTTAAAGAGTGGCGTCCAATGGCACTTCACTCTGTGGACTGGTCTCCTTACCTAGGTCACGATTGGAACATCGAGTGGGATAACAAAATTGATATCGAGCGCCTGAAAGAGCTTGGTACTAAACTTTGCCAATACCCAGACAGCCACAAGCTGCAAAGCCGAGTAAATAAACTGTACAACGATCGCACTGCCATGGTGAATGGTGAGAAACAAGTCGATTGGGGTATGGCTGAGACTCTGGCTTACGCAACACTTGTTGATGACGGTAAGCGTATTCGTATCTCTGGCCAAGATTCAGGTCGTGGTACGTTCTTCCACCGTCACTCAGTACTGCACAATCAATCAGATGCAAGCACGTATGTTCCTCTTGCGAACATTCATGATAAACAAGGGCCATTCCAAGTGTTTGACTCTGTGTTATCTGAAGAAGCGGTACTCGCATTTGAGTATGGTTATGCGACAGCAGAGCCAAGTGGTCTAACCCTTTGGGAAGCACAATTTGGTGACTTCGCAAACGGTGCTCAAGTTGTTATTGACCAATTTATCTCGTCAGGTGAGCAAAAGTGGGCGCGTTTATGTGGCCTAACAATGCTGCTTCCTCACGGTTATGAAGGTCAAGGCCCTGAGCACTCTTCTGCTCGTCTTGAACGTTACCTTCAGTTATGTGCTGAACAAAACATGCAGGTTGTTGTTCCTTCAACGCCAGCACAGGTTTACCACATGATTCGTCGTCAGGTCGTTAGACCAATGCGTCGTCCACTGATTGTAATGTCACCTAAGTCATTGCTCCGTCACCCTCTGTGTACGTCTTCTCTTGAAGATTTGGCAGAAGGTACGTTCCAACCAGCTATCGCAGAAATTGATGATCTGGCTCCTGAGAACGTAAAACGCGTCGTGTTCTGTTCAGGTAAGGTTTACTTTGACCTCCTTGACCAAAGACGCAAGAACGAGCAAGACGATGTCGCTATTGTACGTATTGAGCAACTTTACCCGTTCCCTTACGAGGACGTGAGAGCTGCAATCGCTCAATACACAAATGTAGTCGATTACGTTTGGTGTCAAGAAGAGCCACAAAACCAAGGTGCTTGGTACAGTAGCCAACATAATTTCCGAGCTGCTATCCCAGTAGGTGCTGATATTCAATACGCAGGTCGTCCTGCATCAGCATCACCAGCTGTTGGCTATATGTCGGTACACTTGAAACAACAAAAAGCGTTAGTTGACGACGCTTTGACCCTACTTAAGAACTAGAAGTAAAAGGAAAATACGCACATGACAATTGAAATTCTGGTTCCAGATTTACCTGAATCTGTGGCTGATGCAACAGTTGCGACTTGGCACAAAAAACCGGGCGAAGCGGTTGCACGTGATGAAGTCATTGTAGATATCGAAACAGATAAAGTTGTTCTAGAAGTACCGGCTCCTGAAGCGGGTGTTCTAGAAGCTATCATTGAAGAAGAGGGTGCTACGGTACTTTCTAAGCAGCTTCTAGCGAAAATCAAACCTGGTGCTGTCGCTGGTGAACCAACGAAAGACACGACTGAAGATACAGAAGCTTCTCCTGATAAGCGCCACAAAGCGGCACTTACAGAAGAAAGCAACGACGCACTAAGCCCTGCTGTTCGTCGTCTTCTTGCAGAGCACAACCTACAACCAGCTGACGTTAAAGGCACTGGTGTTGGTGGTCGTATTACTCGTGAAGACATTGACGCACACCTTGCAGCAGCGAAAGCGGCTCCGGCAGCAGCCTCTGCACCAGCAGTTGAAGCGCCAGCAGCGGCTCGTAGCCAAAAACGCGTGCCTATGACTCGCCTACGTAAGACAGTTGCAAACCGTCTTCTAGAAGCGAAGAACAGCACAGCTATGCTGACTACTTTCAACGAAGTGAACATGAAGCCAATCATGGACCTTCGTAAGCAGTACAAAGACCAATTCGAGAAGCGTCATGATACGCGTCTTGGTTTCATGTCTTTCTACGTGAAGGCAGTAACAGAAGCGCTAAAACGTTTCCCAGAAGTTAACGCTTCTATTGATGGTACAGATATCGTTTACCACAACTACTTCGACATCAGCATGGCAGTATCAACGCCACGTGGTCTAGTCACTCCAGTACTGAAAGACTGTGACACACTAGGTTTCGCTGACATCGAAAAAGGCATCAAAGAGCTAGCAATCAAAGGCCGTGACGGCAAGCTAACTGTTGATGAGCTGATGGGCGGTAACTTCACTATCACGAACGGTGGTGTATTTGGTTCTCTAATGTCTACGCCAATCATCAACCCGCCTCAAGCGGCAATTTTGGGTATGCACAAAATCCAAGATCGTCCAATGGCTGTTGATGGCAAGGTTGAGATCTTACCAATGATGTACCTAGCGCTTTCTTACGATCACCGTCTAATCGATGGCCGTGAATCAGTTGGCTTCCTAGTGACAATCAAAGAGCTTCTAGAAGATCCTGCACGTCTGCTATTAGACGTTTAGTATCTCTAAAACGTCTAGTTAACCCAGTTAGCTAGACGTAAAAAGTTTCAAAGGCTAGGCTGCTCAACGTCTGGCCTTCAATTGAACTGTAAAGCCATTAGAAAATGGACAGCAGTTGATTTGAGAAGACCCTACAGACGTACCACAGGAAACTGTGTCGTTATGGAAATAATAATCCCTTAAGGGAAAATAAACGGAATATCAAAATGAATTTGCATGAATACCAAGCCAAACAGCTGTTTGCAGAATTCGGTTTGCCTGTACCAGAAGGTTTCGCATGTGATACAGCACAAGAAGCTTTCGAAGCTGCAGGCCGTATCAGTACAGCCAAGAAAGTCGTTAAGTGTCAAGTGCACGCTGGTGGTCGCGGTAAAGCGGGCGGCGTAGAGCTACATGACACTAAAGAAGGCGTTAAAGAGTTTGCACAAAAGTGGCTAGGTAAAAACCTAGTGACTTACCAAACAGACGCTAATGGTCAACCTGTAACAAAGATCCTAGTTGAAGAAGCATCGAACATTGCTAACGAACTTTACCTAGGTGCTGTTGTTGACCGTGCAACGCGCAAAATTGTATTCATGGCGTCAACTGAAGGCGGTGTGGACATTGAGAAAATCGCTGAAGAAACTCCAGAGTTGATTCACCAATCAGCGATCGATCCTCTAGTGGGCCCTCAAGCTTACCAAGGCCGTGAACTTGCGTTCAAACTTGGTCTAGTTGGCGATCAAATTAAACAGTTCGTTAAGATCTTCATGGGTCTTGGCCAAATGTTCTCTCAGTACGACCTAGCTCTACTAGAAATCAACCCGCTTGTAATTACCGGCGAAGGCAACCTGCTTTGTCTAGACGGCAAGATCAACATTGACTCAAACGCAATGTACCGTCAGCCAAAGCTTCGTGAAATGCACGATCCTTCACAAGAAGACGAGCGTGAAGCGCACGCAGCTCAGTGGGAACTGAACTACGTAGCACTTGATGGCAACGTTGGCTGTATGGTTAACGGTGCAGGCCTTGCGATGGGTACGATGGATATCGTAAACCTACACGGCGGCAAGCCAGCAAACTTCCTTGATGTAGGCGGCGGCGCGACAAAAGAGCGTGTAGCTGAAGCATTCAAGATAATCCTTTCTGATGACAATGTTAAAGCAGTACTCGTAAACATTTTCGGTGGCATCGTTCGTTGTGACATGATCGCTGAAGGTATTATCGGTGCAGTTAAAGAAGTAGGCGTAACAGTTCCAGTAGTTGTTCGTCTAGAAGGTACAAACGCAGACCTAGGTCGCGAAGTACTTGCTAATTCTGATGTTGATATCATTGCTGCTGTATCTCTAACAGATGCTGCTCAGAAAGTTGTTGCTGCTGCGGAGGCTAAATAATGTCTGTATTAATTAACAAAGACACTAAAGTAATCTGTCAGGGTTTCACTGGCGGTCAAGGTACATTCCACTCAGACCAAGCTATCGCATACGGTACGCAAATGGTTGGTGGTGTTTCACCTGGTAAAGGTGGTCAAACTCACCTAGGCCTTCCAGTATTCAACACAGTACGTGAAGCAGTAGAAGCGACTGGCGCAACAGCAACAGTTATCTACGTACCAGCACCTTTCTGTAAAGATGCAATCCTAGAAGCGATTGATGCAGGTATCGAACTGATCGTAACGATCACTGAAGGTATCCCTACTACAGATATGATCGACGTTAAAGTGAAGCTAGAAGAAACTGGCGTTCGCATGATCGGTCCTAACTGTCCAGGTCTTATCACTCCAGACGAATGTAAGATTGGTATCATGCCTGGCCATATCCACAAGAAGGGTAAAGTAGGTATCGTATCTCGTTCAGGTACTCTGACGTACGAAGCAGTTAAGCAAACAACAGATGAAGGCTTTGGTCAGTCTACATGTGTTGGTATCGGTGGTGACCCTATTCCAGGTTCAAACTTCATTGATATCCTAAAACTTTTCCAAGAAGACCCAGAAACTGAAGCAATCGTAATGATTGGTGAAATCGGTGGTACTGCGGAAGAAGAAGCAGCTGAGTTCATTAAAGCAAACGTAACTAAGCCAGTTGTATCTTACATCGCTGGTGTGACTGCTCCTCCGGGCAAACGTATGGGCCACGCTGGCGCAATCATCTCTGGCGGTAAAGGTACTGCTGAAGATAAATTCGCAGCACTGGAAGCAGCAGGCGTTAAGACTGTTAAGTCTCTTGCGGACATCGGTAAAGGCCTACGTGAAATCACGGGTTGGTAATCAGCTGGCTTTTATCGATTGAGATAGAAGTTAACTGAATGATATTAAAAAGGCTTGGTCACTGACCAAGCCTTTTTTGTATGTTTTCAATGATACGAGATCATACTGATAAGCGCTAAGCTCGGCTTCTAACCATTTGAGATAACATAAACATTGCTGCAGCACTGATAACAACAGAAGGGCCGGCCGGTGTGTCATAGAACCAAGACAAGCTCAATCCTCCGAACACAGCGATAGAACCAATTACCGATGCAAGGAATGCCATTTGTTCGGGTGTATTGGCGAATTTTCTTGCCGTTGCTGCCGGAATGATAAGTAGTGAGGTCATGATTAACGCACCAACAAACTTCATACCTACCGCAATCACGATCCCAACCAATAGCATCAAAATAAGACGCATTAAATCAATGTTGATGCCATCAACCGCTGCGAGATCTTCGTTAACGGTCGTCGACAATAGTGGTCGCCAAAAGATAGCAAGTACCACTCCAATCACGGCAGCACCCGCATAGATGAATACCAAATCTGTCGGAGACACTGCAAGCAAGTCACCAAATAGGTAGCTCATTAGGTCAACACGCACGTTATCTAAGAAACTCACGGCGACAAGACCCAAAGACAGAGCGCTGTGCGCCAAAATACCGAGTAGGGTATCGGTCGCGACCAGTTTTTGTTTTTGTAAAGTCACTAGCAACACAGCCAGCATTAAACAACAAATCAGCAGCGCGAAATATAAGTTAATGTTGAACAGAAAGCCAAGTGCTAAGCCCATCAAAGAAGCGTGAGCAAGCGTGTCTCCAAAGTAAGCCATCTTGCGCCACACTACGAATGAACCTAGTGGCCCCGCGATTAGAGCAATGCCCAAGCCAGCTAAAATAGAGGGAAGAAGAAACTCAAGCATTAGTGGTGTCCGTGTTTATGGTTTGAACATTCATGCGCGCCGCCAGTTACAGGCTCACCTGCGAGATCATGATGGTGGTGTTCGTGTTGGTGGTGGTAAAACGCCAGTGTTTCTTGGGTCGCAGTACCAAAGAGCGCTATATACGATGGGTGGTGCTTAATATCAGCAGGTGCGCCAGAACAACAAATGTGATGTTGTAAACAAATCACGTCATCTGTTTTTGCCATCACTAGATGTAAATCGTGTGAAACCATAAAGACGGCACAACCAAAGCGGTGGCGAATCGTATCAATCAGGTCGTACAGGTCTATTTGGCCTTGTACATCAACACCTTGTGCGGGTTCATCTAGAACCAGTAGATCGGGTCTTCTTAGCAAGGATCTCGCAATCAGCACACGTTGGTTTTCACCGCCAGACAATTGATGCATGTTGCTTTTTTGAAGGTGTTCAGCACCCACAAGTTTTAATGCTTCAAGGATCTCTTGCTGACTAAACTTACCAGTGAGTTTCAAAAAACGTTCTACATTAAGAGGCAGTGAATCATTGAGCTTTAATTTTTGTGGTACATAGCCAATTCTCAATTTGTTGGATTTTTTTATTGTGCCTGAAAATTTGGTTTGTAACCCCAGTACCACTTTTACTAATGTCGACTTTCCAGCACCGTTTGGCCCAATGAGGGTGGTGATTCTGCCGCGCTCTATATTAAGAGAGATGTTGTCTAGAACTTTTCGACCGTCAAATTCGACGCTCACAGAATCTAGTTGGATTAAATTATCCATGAATAGAACTCATTTGCAATTCGCTAATGTTATAATGTAACATTTACCTCAAGCCTAAGCTACTTTTCTATTATCGAGGAATTATGTCACGTTCATTTTTTATACTTGCTACTTTGCTTTTAGCGCCAAGTGTTGCAAGTGCCAATACTATTCTAACAAGCTTTAAACCGATTCAAATGATTGTGACAGAGTTAACGCAAGGCGTTAGTGAGCCGGATGTGTTGATGAACAGCAATGCTTCGCCGCATGATTATGCGCTTAAGCCATCGGATGTCAAAAAAGTTCATAGTGCTGATCTGGTGATTTGGTTTGGCCCTGATCTAGAAGCTTTCTTAACTAAGGTGATTGGTTCAAAAGAGAACGTTATCCAGATCAGTGAGATCCCTGACATTAATTTGCGAGAGTTCGGACACGAAGAGCATGACCACGATGCACATGAAGGACACAACCATGGTAGCCATGATCCGCATTTTTGGTTAGGTATCGATCAAGTTGAGGTAGCGGCAAAATATATCTCAGCTAAGCTAATTGAATCAGACCCTGATAACGCCATGGCGTATCAAGAGAACCTAGATTCATTCTTGATTGCTCTAAAAGAGAAACAGCAGTCGATTCATGACCAACTTACGCCAGTGAAAGACAAAGGTTACTACGTATTCCATGATGCATATGGCTATTTCGAACAAGAGTTTGAGTTGAATAATCTAGGTCACTTTACGGTAAGCCCTGAGCGTAAACCTGGCGCAAAAAGTCTAATCGCTATCAAGAAGACCTTGGTACGTGAAAATGTTCAATGCGTATTTTCAGAGCCTCAATTTACACCAGCGGTGATTGAATCGGTGACTCGTGGAAGTAACGCTAAACAAGGCCAACTTGACCCTGTTGGTTCGCAGGTTGAAGTGAAGAGTGGAAGCTATTTTGATTTTCTTCAGCAACTTACAGACAGCTACACAAGTTGCTTGAGCGGAAAGTAATCAATAACGAATATTCTTTACGACACTTTGCTCTCGTTAATTGATGAATCATGCCGCTTTTTGCGGCATTTTCGTGACCGCTAAGATAAAACCTTCCAACAAATATCAAACCTCCTTTCTCCTTTGTCAATTTCAGCTAAAATAGAAAGATAATAATAATCACAAAAAAACTCACTTTATGGTTAATCAGCAACAAGCGTTGCGAGAACCAATATTTCATGTGTTGTTGCTGTTCAGGATTAATAAAAGTTGTATCGAATTATTTTCAAAATGTTCATCTTAATGAGCATTTCATTTAGCGTTTTTGCGGTAAATACATCACCCTCCGTTTTCTACCCTTTGCCCGTTCAAGCACAAGGGAACTTCCTTGCGGCAAAAAATTTGTACTTAGGCGAAGGTGGCGGACTCTGGGTTCATGATGTGCATGGAAAAATACTTTTTTATGATGGCCGAACCCTATTCCCTCGAAAAGGTAGCCTTTTGCAATTTTCTTCAGAAAAAGTCGCGTTTCTTAACGATGAGTTTTGGACTTTCTTTGATAATGAGGTGTACCGACATAGCCCTGGAATCGGCAATGAACTTGCATTTAGTCTAAGCCCCGGTGCTGAGATCGCGAATATTGGTGCATCTGGTGATTATATTTGGGTTACAGATGGCAGTAATTTCTATACATACAATACTCAATCTTCAGAATTTAGCACTTACTCGCTTCTAAAATTGTATCGGCACAACAATAGCAGTGATATTACGATTAACGATGCTGAGCGGGTGCTGTCAAAATGGGTGCTTGCGACCAGTTCCGGAGTGTACCTTTCCGATAGCCAAGAGTTTACTCATATCGGTGCATCAAAAAAAAATCATATAGAGACACTGTATTTTTCGGTGGCAAGACGTGAGTTAGTCATTGGCACATTGAATGGTGCGGTAATTATAGATCTCGCGAACCCAAAGAGAGAGAAGTGGGTGCATGGTTCGCATGTTCTTTCTCTCGCTGAAACGACCGATCAATACTGGATTGGGACGGAGCATGGTCTTATAAGCTACAACTTTATTACGGAACAAGTTACACGATTTGAACAGGCTGATAATCAAGATTTTTCGTTACCGGGTGAGAAAATATACTCGCTAATTAACGACCATGCTGGTGGAATGTGGGTCGCGACCAACAACGGTATTCGATACTTTTCACTGTTCAGCCGGACATTCTCAAGAACGCCAATAACGGGAATGGGTATGCACTCGAGTAGCGTGGTGATAAACAAAGTACAGCTTGTTGGCGATCAACTGTCTTGGGTTGCTTCTTCCAGAGGTCTCTATTTGGTTGATTCTCAAAGTGAAGATAACCCCGTTCGTGTTTACTCTAACCCGGTACAGGACTTTGAGATCTTTGATTCTTCAATTTGGTTAGCGACTGCGGAAGGTATTATTAGTTTCAATACTGATACGTTAGAGGCTGAAAAGGTCGATCTACCAAGAGCGATTGAAGGTGTACCCGTTGAAAACTTTGCACTTGAAGCGGATAGCATGCTTTGGATGACCTCGGGACAAAACCTTTATTCTTTATCTATCGAAACCAATAAGTTGACCAGTTATGGTACCGACTGGTTAGTTGATAAATTTTTGCCAGCAAAGATCACCGCTCTCAATATAGGTTTACAAGGTCGTATTTATGTTGGTACTGATCACGGATTCTACTCTTTTCTTGATGAGAGAATTAGTTTTAGTCGTTCAAGCGAGCGACTTGGCAAAGTGGTCGATATTGAAAAAGCGAAAGATGGATCCCAGTGGTTTGCGAGTAGCTATGGTGTGTATCGAATCCCTAATAACAGTTCTATTATTCAAGAGGTCACTCTTGTTGAGGAAAATATCAGTCCTAAATGTTTAATTAGCGATGATAATGGGATGTGGTTAGGCTCTTCGAAAGGTATTAGCTATTACGGATTGGATGGGCAACTGCATAAACATATCGGCTCACCATTCGGCTTGATCACCAATGAATTGGCTGCAGGTGCATGTGCTCTGTTTTACAGCGAAGGTAGCCAGTCTACTAGGCTTCTCTTCGGCTCAAGATATGGCGTGGTGAGTGCATTAGCTAATGAGCTATTGGTATCAACAACACCTCATAGCCGTGCATTGCTGAGCAAGATAAGTGTCGACCAGCAGATAGTATCACTCGGTGGCAAGACAGCTGATTTAGATGAAATTCCTTACGGCTCATCAATCGGTTTTAAGATTGGAATTTTACCAGCGACATACACGCCTGCAATGGAGTATCGACTAAGCGACGATGAACCTTGGAGTGAATTTGAAGGGGGCTTACTAACACTCGACCACCTTCTTCCTGGGGACTATACGCTGGAAGTGAAACCCGTTAAGGATTCTCATTATCGCTTTACGTCAACGAACCAAAGCTTCTCTATTGCGGAACCTTGGTACCTGAGTAATTGGGCAGCAGCAAGCTCTCTGCTACTGCTTATCGGTGTAGTGACTGCTTTGGTTTTTTGGCGATCGCGTTACGTCACTTTCGTCAATAGGCACTTAAAAGCGCAAGTTGCATTAAAGACAGATCAACTGAGGCATCAAAGCCGAATACTACTCACGACCAATCAACAGTTAAAAAAACAGTTGTCAGTTAAGAGTACTCTTGTGTCACACACTGCTAATGAACTCTCTTCTGAAGTTAATCATATTGCTGCGATGATTCCTAATTGGAATGATGAGCAAGGTAAGTCGCCTATATTGATATTGAAAAATGGCTTGGCTCAGTTGAGTAACACGCCACAAGGGAAGGGAAAGGTTTGCTACGATATAATTTTAATCCTAGAAGCGGTACTCAAAGCTTGGCAGGATGATTTAGCCAAAGCCGGTATTGAACTGGATATTAAAGTTGAAACTAAACAACGACATGTATCCTTGCTGTATTTTAATCTTGATATTATTTTCAACAGTCTAGTCGCTAGTATCATTAAGAGAAATTTTAAGTCACAGAGTATGGTGGTATTGGTTGAAGAGGTTAAAGAGCACCTTGTTGTGACGATTCGAGACCATGGAATGCCTTTCCCTAAATTGACTTCAAGCATTAATGACAATACTGGAAAGTCGACCGACCTAAACCTCGAAAAGTTACCATTATTGATGAACCAGAGCGGTGGTGAACTGAATGCCTTTGTCTCGGACTCTCAAAATAAGGTGCAGCTTTCGTGGCCGATTGAATATCAAGTGTTAGATAATTTGGAAGCTAGCACAATTGAACAGATTGAGACCATTAAACTTACCGTTTCAGCGACGGAGCAACAAAGGTTAAGTGCTGAGCAAGAGTGGAAAAACAGAGTGTCACAGCTTGTAAGTGAAAACTATGCCGATGCAGAGTTCAGTACTGCAAATGCTGCTAAGTACTTGTTCATGTCAGAGAGAAGCTTACAGAGACGTTTTAAATCGGCTTATAACAAGACCTTTAAAGAACATTTGAATGAAGTGCGTTTAGAGCATGCGTGCGAGCGGTTACTTGCGGGAGAGAGGATTTCAGACGTCGCGTTTGATTCTGGTTTCAATGACCCTTCCTATTTCAGTCAAAGGTTTAAACATCACTTTGGCATGTCGCCATCTAAGTTTGCTGAAAACAACGAAGAGCAGTGAGCTAGGGACGTCCAGTTACAACATAGATAAATACTTTGAGCCTCGACATTCGTGTTGGGGCTTTTTTATGCTTCTACGAGATACGAGATACGAGATACGAGATACGAGATACGAGATACGAGATACGAGATACGAGATACGAGATACGAGATATAACGATAGTTGGGGAATTTAAAAAGGTTTGTGGGTTAAAACAAAAGGAAGAAAAAAATATCGTGGTATAGCCGGGGGGACTATACCACGGGTGCCAATGACACCTTCGCTTGCTGCCGGAGTGATATGGCAAGCCACATCACCTCTGGAATAAAATTTAAGAGAAAGAGTTTCTCTTCGATGGAGTAACTATACGGGTAGCGACTTGTTTTGCTTATAAAATTAACGACAGATGACTGTGAGAAAACCGACATCATTATAAGTTATTGATTATTGGTGTTTTATTTTTTTCTGGTTGACGTGTACTAGTGAGGTGGTTCTCATTGGTTATTGAAAGTGACGTTTTTGACGTAAACGTTTTTAACGAAATTTACGAGAGTGTATTTTCGAAAACATTGATTTCACACAATAGAATTGTGGGTATGTACGTGTATCATGTCGGTAATAACAATCTTTCTCATTATCAATCTCGAACTGGGTACTTATGAAACTCTCACAACTAGAGCAAGGAAAAGCGGCTTCTATTGTTGCACTTACAGGTTTAACACCAGACGTTAGAAAAAAACTAATGGTTATGGGCATGTTGCCAAAAACCGAGGTGACACTTATCCGTCGTGCACCTATGGGTGATCCGCTTCAAGTTGAAGTGAGAGGTGTTTCTATAGCCATTCGTGAAAGCATTGCAGAACAAATCGAGGTTATCTAAATGGATTATCAAGTTCTTACTGTTGGTAACCCTAATAGTGGTAAAACAACATTATTTAACGCATTAACTGGCGCAAAACAGCACGTTGGTAACTGGGTTGGTGTGACCGTAGAAAAGAAAACCGGTTTATATTCGCACGCTGGTGATCAATTTCAGTTAACGGATTTACCAGGCATTTATGCACTAGACAGTGGTAATGATGCAAACAGTATCGATGAGTCTATTGCATCACGCGCCGTGCTTACTCACCCAGCGGACGTGATCATCAATGTTGTTGATGCTAGCTGTTTGGAAAGAAGCTTATACATGACATTACAATTGCGAGAGTTGGGTCGCCCAATGATCGTTGTATTGAACAAAATGGATGTATTAAAGCGTGAGCGTCAGGTGATTAATCTTAAGGCTCTAGAAAAAGAGCTAGGTTGCCCGGTTCTAAGCTTGTCAGCAAACGATAAAGGACAAGTGGTTCGTTTTAAAGAGCGTTTGCATAAGCTTCTGGTTCAAGGTGTGAGTCTTGATCCTATCTCGATTGATTACGATGTCGCGTTAGAAGCTCTTGTTCCTTCTGTTGAGTCACAATTTGACGATGCTGACGTATCTCACCGAGCGCTAGCGATTCGTGCTTTAGAAAATGATTACTTGGTATTGAATGGACTGGCTCCTCAAACTCGCACTCAAATTGATAGTGTGCGTCTTGGTGCCGATTTCGATATTGACCTTGCTGTTGCCGACGCTAAATACACTTTCTTACATGATCTTTGTAAACGAGTTCGTCGCAGCGAAGGCAAACTGAGCCGTAATTTCACAGAGAAAGCCGATCAATTCATTTTGAATAAATGGGTCGGGATTCCTTTCTTCTTCGTCATCATGTACCTAATGTTCATGTTCTCTATCAATATCGGTAGCGCGTTTATCGACTTCTTCGATATTGGTGTTGGAGCAATATTAGTTGATGGCGGACATCACTTATTAGATGGTCACTTACCGGTTTGGCTAGTCACCGTTCTTGCTGATGGTATTGGTGGTGGTATCCAAACGGTTGCGACCTTTATTCCGGTTATTGCCGCGCTTTACTTATTCTTAGCGGTACTAGAAAGTTCAGGTTACATGGCCCGCGCTGCATTTGTACTGGATAAAGTGATGCAGAAGATTGGCTTACCGGGCAAAGCATTTGTACCACTTGTTCTGGGTTTTGGCTGTAACGTACCTTCTATCATGGCAACTCGTACTCTTGACCAAGAGCGCGAACGTAAACTCGCCGCATCAATGGCCCCCTTTATGTCATGTGGTGCTCGTCTACCTGTATACGCACTGTTTGCTGCTGCATTCTTTCCTGGTGCTGGACAAAACATTGTGTTCGCTCTGTACATCATGGGTATTCTGGCTTCTGTATTTACGGGCTTGTTCCTTAAAAATACTATCTATCCTGGTAGCAGCGATAGCTTGGTTATGGAAATGCCGGATTACGAATTGCCGACCGTGCAAAACGTGATGCTGAAAACTTGGCAGAAGCTGAAACGTTTCGTGCTTGGCGCAGGTAAAACCATCGTAATGGTAGTGGCAATTCTGAGTTTCTTGAATTCATTAGGTATGGACGGCAGTTTTGGCAACGAAGACAGCGAAAGCTCTGTGCTATCTAAAGCGGCTCAAGTTGTAACTCCAGTGTTCCAACCGATTGGTATTACTGAAGAGAACTGGCCTGCAACGGTTGGTATCATCACAGGTATCTTTGCGAAAGAAGCGGTTGTCGGTACATTAAATAGCTTGTACACGACGTCATCAGACGAAGAAGCGGCTGAATTCGATTTAGCGGCAAGCCTGCAAGAAGCGGTAATGACTATCCCTGAAAATCTATCTGGTTTGAGCTATTCAGATCCGTTAGGTATTGAAGTGGGTGACTTGTCTGACTCTAGTTCTGTGGCTGCTGATCAAGAGGTTGATACTTCGATCTTTGGTAACTTGAAAGATAAGTTTGTATCAGGCCACGCTGCGTTTGCTTACTTAATCCTAATCTTGCTTTACACACCTTGTGTGGCTGCGATGGGGGCTTATGTTCGTGAATTTGGTCAGATGTTTGCGCGTTTTATCGCGGTTTGGACAATGGCACTTGGTTACTTCGGTGCGACCTTCTATTACCAAGCGGCAAACTTCGCTGCTCACCCAGTTAGCAGTGCTGTGTGGATGGTGGCGATTGCTGGTGGTTTTGTGGTGACGTATCGCGTCTTCAAGAAAATCGGCAGTAAGCAAAAGGCACTTGAGGTGCAAGTAGTATGATTTTAACTGAACTTCATCAATACATTGATAACGAAGGTGTTGCTGCTCGCAGTGAGCTTGCATCTAAGTTTGGGATAAGTGAAGACGGCATCGATGCTATGCTGGGTGTGTGGGTCAAGAAAGGCAAGATATCTCGCTTGGTCGACACCAATAAGCATGGCCATACAACACGTATTCGCTACACCATCAGCAAACAAGATGGTTTGTCACTGAATGTGATGATGTAGTTCAGGTCTTCATACTCTCGTTGAAAACGGCGAGATTAGACAATAAAAGGCCGCTCACCTATTTTAGATGAGCGGCCTTTTGTCATGTGTCTATTCTGAACTGTCTTGCTTTAAAGCTCAGCGAGAACAACTCAAATTATGCTTTCTTGAAGATAGAACTCAGCGACAAAACGTTTTGGATACGAGTATGGATTGCTGTCTGCTCTTCTTCACTGCGTTGCTCGCCTTTAGTGTTGCCCCATACTGGACCTGGCCATGCGATGTCATTTTTGAAACGCGCAATATGGTGAATGTGTAGCTGTGGCACCATGTTACCCAGCGCGCCTAGGTTTAATTTGTCTGGTTGGAATGTCGCTTCTAATGCTTGGCTTACCGCTTGAGACTCAAGCAAGAACTGCTGTTGTTCTTTCATTGGTAGATGGTGCAACTCTTTTAGGTTGGCGCGTTTGGGTACCAAGATAACCCAAGGCACTGCACTGTCTTTGCTTAGCAGCGCCAAGCTTAGTGGAAATTCGCCAATAAGCGTGGTGTCTTTTGCTAACTGTGGGTGAAGTTCAAAGCTCATTATTATTATCCATTTCGATTTCTTGAGGTCATACCGATCACAGTAAGTAAATGATCAGAAATAGCGCAGGAAAAAGGTTTGAGAACAAGGCAGATTTTTTTGATAAGTAGTTATTCTACAATCAAAAATTCTAACGCAGTTATCGAGCGTTTTAACCAGCTAGGATGATTAGTTATTTACTACGATTGGTATCAGTATACGTTAGATAAAACAAAAGGTTGATGCTCTCACATCAACCTTTGTATTTATTCATTGTAACCCGAAGGGAATTACATGCGCTCTAGAGTTTCGATACCTAGAAGAGACAGACCTTGCTTGATCGTCTTAGCTGTCAGTGCAGCAAGCTTCAGGCGGCTCTGTTTAACTGTTTCATCTTCAGCCACAAGGATAGGGCACGCTTCGTAGAAGCTAGAGAATTGACCAGCAAGTTCGAACAGGTAGCTACACATGATGTGTGGTTGACCTTCACGAGCAACAGACTGTACCGCTTCTTCAAATTGTAGAAGTTTCGCGATAAGTGCTTTCTCTTTCTCTTCAGTGATTTTGATTTCACCTTCAAGAGAGTCCATAGAAATGCCTGCTTTAGCAAAAATTGAAGCGACACGAGTGTATGCGTACTGCATGTACGGTGCAGTGTTGCCTTCAAATGCCAGCATGTTTTCCCAGTCGAACACGTAATCAGTGGTACGGTGCTTAGAAAGGTCTGCGTATTTAACCGCCGCCATTGCAACTGTGTTCGCGATGGTTTTCTTCTCGTCTTCTGCTAGCTCAGGATTTTTAGATTCAATCAACTGAGTTGCACGTACTTCTGCTTCGTCCAGAAGATCAGCCAGACGTACTGTACCGCCTGCGCGAGTTTTAAATGGCTTACCATCTTTACCTAGCATCATGCCGAATGCGTGGTGCTCAAGAGATACAGACTCAGGAACATAACCCGCTTTACGAACGATAGTCCAAGCTTGCATTAGGTGTTGGTGCTGACGAGAGTCGATGAAGTAAAGTACGCGGTCTGCGCCCAGTTCTTCAAAACGGTATTTAGCACATGCAATATCGGTGGTGGTGTATAGGAAGCCACCGTCACGTTTTTGCACGATAACGCCCATAGGGTCGCCATCTTTGTTTTTGTATTCGTCTAGGAATACAACTTGTGCGCCGTCAGACTCTTTTGCTAGGCCTTGTGTCTGCAGGTCAGAAACGATGTTTGAAAGCATGTGGTTGTACATACTTTCACCCATCACATCATCACGTGTTAGTGATACGTTTAGGCGATCGTAGTTACGTTGGTTTTGAACCATGGTTACGTCAACCAGCTTTTTCCACATTTCAGCGCAGTATTCGTCGCCGCCTTGCAGTTTCACTACGTAGCCACGTGCTTTAACAGCGAATTCTTCGTCTTCGTCGTAAAGCTTTTTAGATTCACGGTAGAACTGCTCAAGATCTGACAGTTCCATTGAAACTTCACCAGTTTCAGCTTGGATGCGCTCAAGGTTTGCGATAAGCATACCGAATTGAGTACCCCAGTCACCAATGTGGTTAGCACGGATAACTTTGTGACCTAAGAACTCAAGTGTACGAACAACAGCATCACCGATGATCGTTGAACGTAAGTGGCCTACGTGCATTTCTTTTGCAACGTTTGGAGCTGAGTAGTCAGCAACAATAGTTTGTGCTTCTGCGGCTGAAACACCAAGGCGAGAGTCAGCAAGCGCTGCGTCTGCTTGTTGTGCCAGGAACGTTTCATCTAGGAAGATGTTTAGGAAACCTGGACCTGCGATTTCAACTTTAGAAGCGATACCGTCTAGGTTTAGAACGTCCAATACTTTTTGAGCAAATTCTCGAGGGTTAGTGCCTAGTCGTTTAGCAACACCCATAATGCCGTTTGCTTGGTAGTCACCAAATTGTGGTTTTGCAGATTGACGGACAGCCGCAGGAGAGCCTGCAGGTGCGCCAGCGGCTTCTAGAGCCTGAGATACTTTGTCATTAATCAGTGCTTGGATATTCACACGCGTTTCCTTCAATTCAAGGATGAATAAGAGTGGCCATTATTTCGTGGGCATCAAATTTGGTTAATTATGCTTCTAGTTAACGATTTAATGCTGAAATGAACAATAGACTCTGTTTAAGTTCACAAAAATGGCGTTAATCATACCAATTTTGTAGGGTTTCTTATAGGTCGAATTGATAGAAAATTCACATTTCCTGAGCGGTTTTTGACAATCGACTTTTACCAAGCCAAGTTTGTCTATTTAGGAAAGTCAGACACTGTACTTTTTGAGCGTTTTTTGTAAAAGCAGCGCTTGTTGCTGGAAGTAAAACTGATACCATGCAGCCATTATTGGGAGAATAAAGACAATGACGATGAGCTTGAAGCAAGCCGAACTAGAACCACAACAAATGATTGCACGCCTTGATACGTTTATGGCGAAAATTGAGAACCTAGGAAATGTGCTGGGTTTGGATTTAAGCTTTGCTCAAGCGGATCATATTGCATTAAGAATCAATGAAACTGAGCTCGCGAAATCAGCACACCAAGCATGGTCTAAATACGGCTCTACGATTTCAGAAGCGATGATTAACGGTCGCCCAATTGTGGTGTTGGCTTTCGATGAGCCATTGCAAAGCCTTGGTTGGAAGATTGAGTGCTTAGAGTTGCCATATCCAGCAGAAGGCAAGATTTACCCGAGCCAAGATTGGGAACATGTCGAGTTTGTGATTCCATCTCACGCGCAAACGGCCGATGAGTATCTAGCGGATCTTAAAGAGACTTACCCGCAGTTCGCTGCTAAGTTTGAAACTTTGGCAGATCAAGGCATTAAGATAAAACTCTCTAGCCCGAAAGGTGAGGGTGAACGTTTGAATAACCCAACGGTTGCATTCAAACATCAAGGGGTTTGCATTAAGCTGCATCCGCACTCTTTGAAGAAGATTGTTGAATCAGAGCAGGCGTAATTTGAGTAGAAAGTTGCTGGGAAGAGATTCCTGATCTCGCTTAGGCTCGTCGGAATGACGGGGTATTTGATAGTGTTGGCCAGAGTCAATCTCTAGATACTGACAGGCTGAGTGTTCTAGGGCGTATGTTAGAGCCTATAGGTAGAAGATTCATCACCGAGTTCGTCATTCCCGATAGTGACGAAGGAGTGTAGTTGGGAATCTCATAAAGCTAGTCAGATCATCAGATACAAAAAACGCGCAATGGATTAACCCTATTGCGCGTTTTTTATTGGGTTCTAACTGGAAGTTTTACCGAAAATCGAATCCCCGACTTACAGAATCACGGTTTTGTTGCCGTAAACAAATACATGGTCATTGATCACTTTGTTTAAAGCCTTACTCAACACGTTCTTCTCTACGTCACGCCCCGCTTGTGCCATGTCTTTTGCGCTGAAGTTGTGATCCACTGGGATAACATCTTGCTTGATGATTGGACCTTCATCGAGATCGTTTGTCACAAAGTGCGCCGTTGCACCAATGATCTTCACACCGCGCTCGTAAGCTTGCTGGTATGGCTTAGCACCAATGAATGCTGGCAAGAAACTGTGGTGAATGTTGATGATTTTGTGGTTGTACTTCTCAACAAACCCCGGAGTCAGCACTCGCATGTATTTAGCAAGAACCAAGTAGTCAGCCTCATACTGGTCAATCACTTCCAACATCTTCTTCTCATGCTCTTCACGGTTTAAACCTTCGTGAGAAACATGATGGTAAGGAATATCAAAACGCTCGGTTAGGCTTTGCAGTGTATCGTAGTTACCAACTACTGCCGCAATATCAACATCTAAACTGCCATCGAAGTTCTTCATCAGAATATCGCCAAGGCAGTGTGCTTCTTTAGTTACCAGAATCACAACACGCTTACGAGATGAATCAACCAGCTTACGTTTTGTGTTTTCTGGCAGGGCTTGGTCTAAATCGGCGAGTAAGGTTTCGTCATTGAAGTAGCCCTCTAGCTCGGTGCGCATAAAGAAGTGGCCACTTGTGTTATCAACGAACTCATTATTGTGAATAATATTGAGTTGGTGCTTATAACAAATGTTGGTGATCTTTGAGATGAGGCCTGGGGCGTCAGTACAATGTGTTAATAAAGTTTTTCTTTCCATTTGCGTATTACTTCCATGAAATGTTGTACTTATTATAAGAAATCGGGATTCTTCAAATTTAATGCAGGCCGTCGAACGGTGAACTGAGCCGCAGTATTACCGTTATAATTAATCTATTATCAAGTTGGTTTCAACAAATTCTGCTGCTCATTTATCGCATCGATAAATTGTTTTATATAGAAATATCAGTTTTTCGATAGAAAAAAAGGCAGAAGCTTCATTTTTCAAGTTTTGACCGTAGTACGCATTTGAACTTCAACCGAGGCATTGACGCTTTGGCCAAAAATAGAGGTGATACTTATGGATAAAGAGTTACTAGCAAAAAAACTGTACTGCAAACGAGTGAATTCATTAGCGGGAAGTGCAGAGTTAGATGGTAATGTTCTAGATGAAATGTGGGAAAGTAAAACCTCACCAACCGATGCAGTGAAAGCCATGCAGCCTTGCGATAATCATTTTGAAGGCGCCCCTTGGTTGTCGCGTTATCTCAGCCGAAAATAATAACGATTCTTTGATTTTTATTTGTTCAATTCTTACCTTCTAGGTAGCTTAACCCGAACCAAACACCTCCGGTGTGAAGTCATTCTTGATTCGCGCCGGCTCACTAAACCTGCCATAATTCGCCTTCTATTTTTCTAAACTTCGTACTCTATGATATCTAAAACGTTTTCTGCTGATGGTGCTTTGGGTAAAGCGATCCCTGGGTTCCAACCTCGACAAGCTCAGCTAGACATGGCTGAAGCGGTTTCACAGGCTATTGAACAACAGAGCCAATTGGTCGTTGAAGCGGGAACGGGGACAGGTAAGACGTTTGCTTATCTAGTGCCAGCGCTGCTGAGTGGTAAGAAAACGATTATCAGTACGGGGTCTAAAAACCTTCAAGAACAGCTGTTTCACCGAGATTTACCATTAATGGTCGATGCGCTTGGCTTTTATGGTCAGGTTGCGTTACTCAAAGGCCGTTCAAACTATTTGTGCTTGGACAGGCTAAGTCGTCAAATGATCGAGAGCCATGGCACTCACACCGATCCAACGCTGTTAGCTCAGTTGGTGAAAGTGCGCAGCTGGTCGTCAGCGACTCAAACTGGCGATTTAGGTGACTGTGATGATATTGCTGAAGATAGCCCGGTCATTCCAACCATTACCTCGACTAACGACAACTGCTTAGGCAAAGAGTGCCCAAGCTACACCGATTGCTTTGTGCTGAAGGCGCGTAAAAAAGCGATGGATTCTGATGTTGTTGTCGTCAACCACCACTTGTTCCTTGCAGATTTAGCGATCAAAGAAACTGGATTTGGTGAGCTGATACCTGAAGCCGATGTGTTTATCTTTGATGAAGCGCACCAACTTCCCGATATCGCCAGCCAATACTTTGGACAATCGGTTTCCAGCCGACAGATCCAAGAGCTAGCCAAAGATATTGAAATCGCTTACCGAACTGAAGCCAAAGACATGCGTCAGCTGCAGAAAGTAGGGGATAGGCTCGTTCAATCGTCAGCCGATCTACGTATCGTGCTTGGCGATACCGGTTTTCGTGGTAACTGGCGTGAAGCCTTGAAATCCGAATCGATTGCACGCGAGTTGGTTCGTTTGCAAGATGCTCTACAACTTGCGGTTGATGTATTGAAATTAGCATTGGGTCGAAGCCAGTTGTTAGACACGGCTTTTGAGCGTGCCACTATGATTAAGTCGCGCATTGAACGTGTATGTGATGTATCGATTACCGGTTATTCCTATTGGTATGACACCACGCCACGACACTTTGCTTTGCACATCACGCCACTCTCAGTCGCCGACAAATTCCATGAGCAGATTGAGCTAAAGCCGGGTGCTTGGGTGTTTACCTCTGCAACTTTGGCGGTGTCGGACGATTTCGACCATTTCACCTCACGGCTTGGGTTAAAACCGTCAGCACAGTTTTCACTGCCAAGTCCGTTTGATTACCCAAATCAGGCGCGTTTGTGTGTGCCTCGCTATCTACCAGAACCGAATAGCCCGGGCTTAGCGGATAAGCTAGTAAGAATGCTGACCCCTGTGATTGAGCAAAACCAAGGTCGCTGTTTCTTCTTATGTACCTCACACAGCATGATGAAAGAATTGGGTGAACGGTTCCGCGAAACGCTCTCGGTTCCTGTTCTGCTGCAAGGTGAGACAAGTAAGCAAAAAACCTTAGCCGAATTCATGGAATTAGGTAACGCATTGCTGGTGGCCACTGGTGCTTTCTGGGAAGGGATAGATGTTAGGGGCGACGCATTAAGCTGTGTTATCATCGACAAATTGCCCTTTACCGCCCCAGACGACCCGTTACTTAAGGCTCGAATCGAGGACTGTAAGCTAAAAGGGGGTGATCCTTTTGCACAAGTACAGTTACCAGACGCAGTGATTACCTTGAAACAAGGTGTTGGCCGATTAATACGCGATAAGCGTGATAATGGTGCTTTGATTATTTGCGATAACCGCTTGGTGACCCGCGATTACGGTGGTGTGTTTTTGGCGAGTTTACCGCCTATCCCACGTACTCGTGACTTAGGGATCATTAAAGAATTCTTAGCTAAAGACCATTCAACCGCTGCTGAGTAATTGGCATTGTTGAGCTTAGCCATTATTTTTAGATTAGATAACGAATATTTGAGACACAAATGAGCGCGAAAATTCTTGCAGTAGATACCGCGACTGAAAACTGTTCAGTTGCATTAGTAATAGGTGACCAGGTGTTCGCACGTAGCGAAGAGGCACCTCGAGACCATACGAAAAAAATTCTACCTATGGTTGATGAAGTACTGAAAGAAGCGAATGTTGCTTTAACCGATATCGACGCGATCGCGTTTGGCCAAGGCCCAGGTAGTTTCACGGGTGTACGTATTGGCATTGGTATTGCTCAAGGCTTAGCTTTTGGTGCTGATTTACCGATGATCGGTGTGTCTACACTGGCAGCGATGGCGCAAGGTAGCTACCGTAAATTTGGCGAGACTCATGTTGCGACAGCGATTGATGCTCGCATGAGTGAAGTTTACTGGGCTCGTTACAGCCGTGAAGACGATGGTCGTTGGGCAGCGGTCGATGCGGAATGTGTCACGCCACCAAGCGAATTGGCTGAACAGCTTGAAGCGGACTCTAATACATGGGCTAAAGTAGGCACAGGTTGGGAAGCATATGCAGAGCACATGGACACACTAGCGATCCACACTAAAGCGTGTGAAGTGCTATTCCCAGAAGCTCAAGACATGGCGTTCCTTGCTCAATTTGCTTATGCTGAAGGCAAAGCGGTTGCAGCTGAAGAGTCTGAGCCGGTTTACCTACGTGATAAAGTGACTTGGAAAAAACTGCCTGGTCGCGAGTAAATTCGTATTACTTGGCTCTGCATTCACTTTGCAGAGCCAAAATTAAAACAGATACACAAATCATTAAAATCAGGTAATAAACTCTTTAAGCATGGTTTCAATCAACGGCTTACCTCCTTCTTCGATAGGCAATACATCTAAAACCAATCGAACCAACAAAAAGAATGAGGTAAAAAAAGGCGATGCAAAGACTTCTGTTGGTCAGCCAACTAAGGTTGCGAATGCTGTCTCGCATTCTATTCGCCAGGTCAAAGAATCTGAGATTCACAAAGCTCAGGTTCAATATGATCTTCCAGAAGGGCGCGGACGACGTGCGATGGAAGAGTATATGGATGTGATGAATCAAGCTAAAAAAGAGGAACTTGCAAAGCTAATTGGGGTCGATATTTATATCTAGCTTTGTGTTTTCATTTATCCTGCTCTAAGGAGCTGCATTATGTATTCTCTCATATCTAAATCTCGCTTATTTTTCCTTGTCGCTTTCTCTACGATGGTGATGGGGTGCTCCTCTTTACCTAAAGAACTTAATGCAAACTCAGAACAGGTGGTAACTGACTACCAAGAGTGGGTAAACACACTACCGGATGCCGGTGATGTTCGTTTGGGTGGCGTGATTGCTAAAGTCACTAATCTGAAAGATAAAACACGTGTGGAAGTGGTGAACTTACCTATCTCAAGTAGTGGCAAGCCTGATATTGATGCAGAACCCAAAGGACGTTTTGTTGGTTACATTGATGGCTATGTTGAACCATTGAGCTTTGCAGAGGGTCGTTTAGTTACTTTAGTTGGCACATCAAATAGCACTGAAGACGGTATGGTTGGTGAATACCCTTACACTTTCCCAGTCATGAATGTCTACAATCAACGTTTATGGCAGATCACTGAAAGAGTGGTCATTAATGACTTTGCGCCAACTTACTATTCTTGCCGCAGTTTACATTGCCGCAGCTTTCAAACAATGCCTAAGTCAGGGCGTGTGATTCAAGATGTGCAATAGTCGAACCTTAACTCGACATACCCAATGACAGGGACACCATATAATCAATGATTGAAAAGTCATATTCTCTTGCGAGCGGGATGCTTGCAACACAGCAAACTGGCAACCCAAAAACGACCGCAACGACGGTCGTTTTTATTCATGGCTGGCTAGATAATTCCGCAAGTTTTACTCAGGTTATGCAGCAAGTCGCCAAGCTAGATCCTAATGCTCACCTTATTGCTATCGATCTCTTCGGGCACGGTTTCTCGTCGCATAAAGCGGGGAGTTACTACCCATTTCACGATTATATTGATGATTTGCACCAGCTAGTGACCAAATTATCGCCAAACAGACTGGTACTGGTAGGACATTCTCTTGGTGCATTGATAGCAAGTTGCTATAGTGCCGCCTTTCCTGAAAAGGTGTCAGGATTAATTCAAATTGAAGGTCACGGACCTCTTTCAGAAGCTCCCCACGAAACAGTCTCTCGTTTGAGGGATGGGGTACTCAGTCGTCTTCGACAGCGAAGAAAGCCTTCACGTCCTCTAGCAAGTCTTGAGGATGCTATTAAGCTGAGAGCTTACGCCAACCAAATCAATGCAGAACTTATTGCTCCTATTGTTGAGCGAGGTATTGCCGAGTTCGAGAACTCTTGGCAATGGCGATGCGACCCTAATCTAAAATGTGACTCGTTATATCGAATGTCACAGGCGCACGCTGAAGCGATTATGGCGGCGATTGAATGCCCTCAATTAATAATCCTAGGGAATGATGGATACCGACATTTGCAGCATAATCGCTACAAATCAGCGCATAGTCCTCTGAATATAGAGACGATTCCTGGCGGACATCATTGTCATTTAGAGAGCCCAGAGCTAGTTTCAGAGCTAATTCTTGGTGTAGTTAACAAAATTTAAACAAGTGTTTGAGCCTTTTAGTGCTCATGCACTAAAGCTGTGCTGTAATACCGCAATGATAAAAAGCGGCGAAGCAGTCGTCAGCTGATAAACGAGGAGTAACATCGTGGATAAACCTTGGCTTTCACGTTATCCAAGTGACGTACCAGAAACGATCAACCCAGATCAGTACCAATCTCTTATTGAAATGTTTGAACAGTCGGTACAGAAGTTCGCCGACCAACCTGCATTCGAGAACATGGGATCGATTATGACATTCCGTAAGCTTGAAGAGCGCAGTCGTGCTTTTGCTGCTTACTTGCAGAATGATCTAAAACTGAAGAAAGGCGATCGTGTCGCGCTTATGATGCCAAACTTGCTGCAATACCCGATTGCACTGTTTGGTGTACTGCGTGCAGGTATGATTGCAGTGAACGTCAACCCACTGTACACACCTCGTGAACTGGAACACCAACTGAATGACTCTGGCGCAAAGGCGATTGTTATCGTTTCTAACTTTGCGAGCACACTAGAGAAAGTTGTTGATAAAACGCCGGTTAAACACGTTGTACTCACTAGCCTTGGGCAAATGCTGCCACGAGCAAAAGGTACGATTGTCGACTTCGTAGTGAAATACGTAAAAGGTATGGTGCCTAAGTACGATCTACCGGGTGCTATTTCATTCAGAAAAGCACTTTACAAAGGCCGTCGTCTTCAATATGTGAAGCCATTTATGGCGGGTGATGACATCGCATTCCTGCAGTACACAGGCGGTACAACAGGTGTAGCGAAGGGCGCAATTCTAACCCACCGCAATATGATTGCGAACGTACTTCAAGCGAAAGGGGCATACAGCCCTGTGCTACAAGAAGGCCGTGAATTGGTGGTAACAGCATTGCCGCTTTACCACGTGTTCGCACTGACAGTGAACTGCTTACTGTTTGTTGAGATGGGTGGCCGTAACCTTCTGATTACTAACCCTCGTGACATTCCTGGCTTTATTAAAGAACTACAAAAAGTTCCGTTTACCGCGATTACTGGCGTAAACACCTTGTTCAATGCGCTAGTGAATAACGAAGATTTCCACGAGTTGGATTTCAGTAACATGCGTCTGTCTGTTGGCGGTGGTATGGCGGTTCAACGCGCTGTTGCTGAGCAATGGAAGAAAGCGACAGGTGTTCACTTACTGGAAGGCTACGGTTTAACCGAGTGTGCACCTCTGGTCACAGGTAACCCATACGATCTTAAAGACTACACAGGCGCAATCGGCCTACCAGTACCATCAACAGAAGTTCGTATTGTTGATGATGAAGGGAAAGTCGTGGGCAATGACCAAGTGGGTGAATTGCAGGTTCGTGGTCCTCAAGTGATGCAAGGCTACTGGCAGCGTCCAGAAGCGACCAAAGAAGTGATCGATCAAGACGGTTGGTTATCGACAGGGGACATCGTTAAGTTTGATGACGAAGGCTTGTTGTACATCGTTGACCGTAAGAAAGACATGATTCTAGTGTCGGGCTTCAACGTTTACCCGAACGAGATTGAAGATGTAGTGGCTCTACACGGCAAAGTGTTAGAAGTTGCGGCTATCGGTCAACCTCATGAAGTGTCAGGTGAGTTGGTTAAGATTTACGTTGTGAAACGTGACCCGAGCCTAACCAAAGAAGACATTATCGCGCACTGTCGTGAACACCTAACAGGTTACAAGATCCCTAAATTGATTGAGTTCCGTGAAGAACTACCAAAAACCAATGTAGGTAAAATCTTGCGCCGAGTGCTTCGTGAAGAAAACGACGCAGAGCTTGCCAAACGCGCAAGCGAGTAGTGCTCGGGTTTGCGAGAAATTAGCCCTCGAAACCATTCAGGCGCTTAATCTAAGCGAGCGCTGAAAAATGGTGTTAGAATGCCGACAGTTAATGTCGGCATTTTTGTATCCGGCGATCAAAGTAAAATCAGTGAGAGTTTTTGTGGATTATCAAATCATTACCCAAGTGAAAGACCTTGAGCGAGTTTGCCAACAAGCACGTGAAGCCGATGTTGTTATGCTTGATACAGAGTTCGTTCGTACAAGAACCTATTACCCTCAATTAGGCTTAATTCAGTTATTTGATGGTGAAACGCTGTCACTGATTGATCCTATTGCTCTTGATGAAATGACCCCGTTTGTTGGGTTATTGAAAGACACTTCAGTACTGAAAGTTTTGCACGCGTGTGGCGAAGATCTAGAAGTGTTCCAGAACGCATTTGGCTGTACGCCAACGCCAATGGTTGATACGCAGATCATGGCAGCCTTCTTAGGTCATGGTCTTTCAACTGGCTTTGCAGCTCTCGTTTCAGAGTTTGTAGGCGTTGACCTAGATAAGAGTGAATCTCGCACCGACTGGCTAGCGCGTCCGCTTTCTCAAAAGCAACTCGACTACGCAGCAGCAGACGTTCACTACTTGATGCCAATGTACAACAAGCTTCTAGAAAAAGTGATGGAAGCGGGCTGGTGGGAAGCGGCACAGCAAGAGTCTGATTTACAAGTGGCTAAGCGCATCCGTAAAGCAAACCCAGATAACGCTTACCTTGATATTAAAGGCGCGTGGCAGCTAAAGCCTCAGCAGCTAGCTATTTTAAGACCGCTAGCAACTTGGCGTTTAAAAGAAGCGATTAAGCGTGACTTAGCGCTGAACTTTGTCTTCAAAGAACAAGACCTATGGGCTGTGGCGCGTTTTGCGATGAAAGACCCTAAGCACATGGAGCAAGAAGGTTTTGATTACCGCTCTGTACGTCGCCATGGCGCTAAAATCAGTTCAATCGTTAAGTTAGCTGAGCATACGCCAGAAGAAGAGTACCCTGCGCCAGTAGAACGTCTAATGGACTACCCAGGTTACAAGCAACTCTTCAAAGTGTTGAAAGATGAAGTGAAAACAGCATCGCAACACAGTGGTTTAGCGACTGAGTTTTTGGCGTCGAAGAAGCAACTTAATCAAGTGTTAAGCTGGATTTGGAAGTACGATCGTAATCCTGAAAAGCTGCCAGATGTTATGCAAGGTTGGCGTTTAGATGTGGTTGGCGAGAAGCTAAATAAAGCGATCAAATAACCAACGACTGCAATGACATTTCGATGATTCAAAGAAAAGCGACCTAATTAAGGTCGCTTTTTTATTTGGTAAAATTTAGCTAGCTACTCGGCACTTAAGCCATTCTTTGCGTCGGCTTCCAGCGTGCTAGTTCCGGATCAAGCTTGATACCTTGTGAGGTCAGCAGGTTAACACGAGCTAAGTACGCAGCACCGTGCATCAGATGCTTAGCAAGATCAACGGCATTACGCTGCTGGTAATCATCTAGATAGCTGTCTTTTGCCCATGCGTTGAATGCGCCAAGTGCAGGACCTGCCCATACTTGGTAATCCATCTCACGGCCTTGTTCACCTGTGTTTGACCAACGACTTGAAAGACCCAAGTACCAACGGAAAATCAACGCCATTTTACGTTTCGGGTTACCTTCAGCACGCTCGATCTGTTTAGGATCGCGCTCGTTAAAGTGAGCCACAGTGCCAGCCCAAATATCATCTAGTGTTGAACGGAATACCTGCTTCTCAAGCTTTAAGCGTTCTTCACCTGGAATCGCTTCAATCGAGTCGTAACGTGTGTATAGCTCATACAGTTTGTTGGCACGCATTGGGAATAAAGTGCCGCGTTTAACCACTTGCAGTTTCACACCCATTTCGAACATGTCTGCTGCCGGAGCCATAGTCACGTCAGCCATTTCAGTTGTTGAAAGCAGCTTACGTGTGTGTTCGCTCGCACCAGCCTCAACACACGCTTGGTTAATAGAGCCAGTAACAATGTATGCCGCGCCCATGTTAAACGTCGCTAGCGCAGCGTCAGGCGTGCCTACACCACCACCACAGCCAACACGCAGTGGTGTTTTGAACTGGTACTGTGCTTGGATTTGCTCTTTCAGCGCTAGAATCGTTGGTAGCAGTGTTACTAGCGGACGGTTATCCGTGTGACCACCAGAGTCAGCTTCTGCAGTAATGTCATCAGCCATAGGAACTAGCTGTGCTAGTTCCATCTGTTCTGCTGTGATTCGACCTTCATCAACTAGAGCTTGCAGCATTTTAGCTGGAGCTGGTTGCATGAACTTACTCGCGACTTCAGTACGGCTTACCTTAGCAATAACCTTGTTGCCAATCTGAATCTCACCTTGTGCATCGCGGCTAAGGCCAGCGGCACGGTAGTGAACGATTTGCGGTGTTAAACCTAAGAATGCTGAAGCCTCAACGGTTTTCACTTTGTGCTTCAAAAATAGTTCAACACTGCCGCGCTCTAGTGCGGGTTCGCTTGGACTGTGAATCAGGTTAAACGCATAAGGGCCGTTTGGCAGTGCTGCTTGAATACGGTTGATCGCTTGTTCAACGCGAGACGGGATTAAGCCCGCTGCGCCAAATGAACAAAGAATGCCTGCTTGACCAAGCGCAATCACCAACTCTTCAGATGAAATGCCGTTTGCCATTGCGCCTGCATAGTAAGCGTATTTCACGCCGTGGCAGCGACGAAAATCTTCGTCGCCTAGGCTTTGTGTACCAAGAGCAGGAGCAAAGGCGCTAACAGGTTGGCTGTTCGCTGAACTTGCTGAATCGCCCGATGTAATCTCTGCTTGTTGGCTAACGCCTAAGCCTTTTTCTGGGTGGTTCACTACGTAACAAGCAAGGCTTAAATCTTTCAAAATTGTCGACATTGCTGCGTTATCAAAGTGAGTTGTGCTCTCTTTAATCTGCCAAGGCCACGGAGATAGCTTTTCGTTATTGATAGTGGTTTGAGTTGTCATAATTATTTCTTTCCTAGTCCCGTATCAGGCTTATGCTTCTTCGATACAAATTGCGATGTCTTTCACTTCGTAAATACGCAGACCATCTTTGCTCAGGTTTGCGTCGCCAACGATGATACGTTTACCGTCTTCGTCTTTAATCGCAGTGATATGTACATCCAGAGACATCTGTTTGTTTAGAGGGTTAATCTGACCACGGTATTTCCACTTCACTTCAGATTGGATTTGACCAAACTTCGGATTGCGGAAGCCAGCACCAAGATCTTTGTTTAGCGCGTAGGTTTGCATCAGCTCGATGATCGCTTCGACACCCAGAGAACCTGGCATTACCGGATCTTGATGGAAGTGGAACTGGAAGAACCAATCGCTTGGGTCAATCGTACGCTCAGCGTATAGGTAACCCAGACCGTCTTTACCACCATCGCTGGTGATCTGCACCGTATCGATAAAGTTCAAGCGACCGCCAGCCAGTTGGTAGTGCTCTTGCACTTCACCAGTAGCAGAAACTGGTGCATTGAAGTAACGAGTCGTTTTGTCTAGTAGGTTGATGTTTACATCCGGCGTGCGGTTGTTATCAACGTGCCAAGGGTGAGTCACTTTACCGTTGTCCAAACCAAGTTGGTCTTTCAGTGCTGCGCCTTTGAAGTAACCAAATACCGCTGTACCTTGGTAGAACGGCACGCCATCGGTGCTCAGTTCAAAGCTGAAGCTCTGTACGATGTTGGTGCCCATCATTACGGTTGAAAGCAGACGAGAATCGTTGGTAATCGTTTTGCCGCGCAAGTCGACGTTACGCAACATTTTACCGCTGCCATCTAGGTTGCGGAAAAACAGTTCTTCACCTGGGAAGCCCAGTGTGGTGCCCATGTAGCCAGAGATAAAGCCGTTTGGCTGCAGTGAAATCTCCATCAGTACCGAGTAAGGCATTAGGGTCTGGTGGCTGTTTTCATCAAAGTACCATGCATTTTCTGGCACTTCGTACTCTGCGATACATGATGAAGGCTTCTTGAAGTCACCACGCTTACCGTCGATCTCAACAACGCGAGTAGTTAGCTGTAGGTCGCCACACGGAGTTCGTGGTGGAATCATTCCACGGTAGATAGAGAAATCAGGGCCGAAACATTTCTCGATATCGCCAGTCGCGAACTCGAACATGTGATAAGGCGTGAATGGTACCGTATCGGGTGTGCGGTTCGGGTAATCAGGAGTCACCGGAGCTTCAACGTGTTGAAGAGGAACCACACCTTTGTTTGGTGCAGTTTCTAGGTCTTCAATTTGAGCCATCAATGGCGCATTCGCTGAAGCTTGTTGGTTCACTGCTGGCGTATGGCCCAAGCTTTTATGGTCCAAGCTTTCGATAACAGGGGGCGCGACAGCTGTTTCTAAAGAAGGCAGGTAACGAGTACATTCGTCGTCTTCTTTGATCATCACACCCAAGTTTTGGAAATCAACAATCACTTTGCCGTTGAGCAAGATATCGATGTTAGCTTTCGCGTATGGGCGAGGGCTTAGACCAATCTCCGTCACTTCCATGCGGTAAGTCAGTTCTGCCGATTGTGGTAGAACTTGACCACGACAGCGTACTTGTTGAGGGGTATTTTCAAGTGGTTGGAAACGACCATTTTGGACAAGCGTGTGCATGCCAAGGTGCATCATGAAGAACTGAAGCAGTTGACCACAACCTTCTGCCATCAAAGAGCCAGCCATTACTGAATCATCTTTGAAGTGACAAGGGAAGTACCAGTGCTCAGGCTCTAGTTGCTTGTGACCTTCAATCAGACCAAGTCCCCATGTGCCACCTTGTGGTTCAACACGGCTAACCTTTTCGATCATCATGAACTTCTCTGAGCTGAAGCATAGAGAAGGCTGGTGGCTATTGGATTGGTGAGTTGGGCCAAAACACTCTGCAATGTTAGCAGTCAGTAGATGACGTAATTCTTGGTGGTTAAACTTCGTTTTAGGGCAATGCAACATAGGGTCGAAGCGTTGCTTAGTTGCAAGCTTACGCGCCTTAATTTCATCTTCAGTGTGAATCACACCTTTGCCATCTGCTAGCTCTTCATCAGTGAAGAAGCCCGCACAGCCGTTATCCATTTTCAGGATCATCTTGTCGCCAACGAAACATTCGTACGAGAAGAAGAACAGCAACGTGTCGCCATTGCGAGCAAAGTTGTTGATTGAGATATCGTAACGCAGCGTATCGCCACCACGAGGCAAGTCACCAAGGAAAGTCAGCGTACAATCAAGCAGGCGATAAACTCGCTCGCCTTTGTTTTCAAAATCGATACCTAAGTAGCTGATCAGCATTAGATCACACTGACCAGATTCAACTGCAACAGCCCAAGGGATCTGACCATCAACAAGATACGGCGCATCAACTGGGATGTCGTATTCGGTGGTCATTGTGCTTGGCTTATACTCGTTAACGGTCGCGTTTAGCTTGGTTACACGAGATACCAGTAGGTAGTCGGTGGTTGGCAAGCGAACGCGGCGCGAGTAGCTATCGATGATTGCGTAATCAGGGCCAAATACATTGGCGATATCGCCTTCGGCGTATTCAACCAGATCATCGTAATCCCAGATACATGGTTTACGGATAGGTTTTACTGGTGCTGGTGTCGCAAGTACGTTGACTGGTGTTGACTGAACCTGAGCCAGCTGAGCTTGAACAGGCTGAGCTAATGTTTGCTGACCAATCGTTTGTTGACCATTCGTTTGTTGAGAAAGGGCATTGCTATCTAAACCAGATGTCACTGCGTTTAGCTGTGCTTTTAATAGCGCATTAGCCATTTGCATGCCTTGGGCGCGAGTGTGCAGGAATGCTTTGTGTACTTGCTGCGCTGCTTGTTGGTTTTGAGCAAAAGCTTGGTTTTGGCTTAGATTTTGCGGCTGCTGTGAAGCTGCGTCGATTTGAGACGCGCCATTTTTAGCGGATAGGACATGAGTCATATTGCTGTGGTTACCTGTTAGCTGACTGTGGCGAGTTGGCGCCAGAGTAGGGGATACTGATGTAGGAGTTTCGATGACTGGCTCTATCGCGTTTTGCGCTAATGCATTCTTCTCTAACTCTTTTTGTGCAAGGGCTGCTTGAATGCTTGCTGTTGTTGGAACCGACGCCACTCTTGCTGCTTGTTTACCAGAAGCTTTCTGTTGAATCGTTGCCAAGTTGGTCACTGGGGTTTGGGCAATATGTTGATAGATATCACGACCACCAAGAGTCACTTGCTTAACTAATTGACGTTTAGCATCGCTCGCCAGTTCATTGCTTAAACGAACGGAAAGTGATTGAGATTCAACACTCGATTGGCTTAGTAGCAGCTGTGAACATTGTCCTTCGCTGATGTTGGCAACAATCGCGCTCTTAGAACTGACATTCGGATTCAGAGGTGCAAGGTTCAGGTTGAGCAGGCCGTGTAGCAGGCTTGCCATGCCAGAAGCTGCAGAGCAATGACCAACACGTTGACTCGCTTGAGTCGTCCTTGTGCTCGCTAAATTTAGAGACGAAGATTGATATGATGAAGACTGATGTAATGAAGATTCAGGTGCATGGTTAAGCTCAAGCAGAGAAACATCGTTCGAGCTCATACCGACTTGAGTCAGTAACTCATCAACAACGGCGTTGTTATTCTCGCTTGAACCAAAAGCTAAGGCGTTGATGCTGCCGTAAGCCGCATCTTGGTTGCTCGCTACTTGGTTTTCTTCAACAAGAACAATCGCACCTGCACCTTCACCGACATTCCAACTGCCATCTTGCAGCTGTCCGAATTTTGGAGCTAGCGTCACTGGGCTTACGCTGTTCTTCAGAATCACATGTTCTGCACTGCCGCTTAGGTCGACGGCTGCAATCACAACGGCATCCATCGATTCTTGTGACATCAAGTTTTGTGCAACATCAATACAACGAGCAACTGACTGTTCAGCGGCTGAAATCGTAAAGGCAGGGCCGTTAAAGTCCCACAATGAAGAGATACGCGAAGCCATGATATTGCCGATGAAACTGGTGTATTGGTTCAGCTTGGCTGCGTCCATCACACTGTCCATCGCGATGGTTTCTAGCGCTTGGTATTCGTCTTGAGTCAGTTCGATACCCATGTTGGCAAAGCTGTCAGCTAATTGGCTATGCAGGTTTACGCGTCCACGGAATTGGTGCATCTCAAGCTCTGTTTCCATCGCAACTAAAACCGCAACCTTTTGGCCTGCAACAAGCTTGGCATCTTTGATGGCTTCGTCTGCGACTTTCATCAGTAGCAACTGCTGAGAGATCAAACGGTCATCTTCATTTGGCGGCACTTTGAAGCGAAGGAAGTCTAGATCGAATTGATCGATGTACGCGCCATTTGGAATGCCGTGTAAACCAAACTGATTCAGTAGTTCTGGATGTTGGTCTAAGCCTTTCCAGCGTTTCTTAGGCAAAGCAATGAAAGCATCGTTGTTGGTTTCAATCGCAGTGCTTAGCGCATTGATGCTTTGCAGAGAACCGAAATGAGATGCGAGACCAGTAATGCTTAAATTCGACGGTTGTAGGCTTGGAGAAGCCGATTCTAGAGTCTGGTTTACATGACTCGTGTCTGAATACGCTTCAAGCAGTAAGTGAGCGTTACAACCACCGAAACCAAAGACAGAAACACCCGCGCAGCGCTCTGGGTTGCCCGCTTTACTTGGCCAAGGTTGAACCTGCGTTGGCAGAGTCTGTGAGCCAAATAAACCTTCTGGCGACGATAGTGGCTTGTCTAAGTTAATACTTGGCGGCAGCACGCCTTCTTTCATCGCGAAGATCATCTTCATGATCCCTGGCATACCTGCTGCAGTCAGCAAGTGTCCGAGGTTTGACTTCGCAGAGCCAATTAATGGCGGGTTAGAACCATTCAATTTGTCAGCAAAGAAACGCTCCATTGAGGTTAACTCAACCTTGTCACCTAATGGTGTGCCGGTTGCGTGACACTCAATTACTTCGATGCTGTTTGGTGATAAGTTCGAAGCCTCGTAAGCGCGTTCAAAGGCTTGTACTTGTCCTTTGCTATTTGGGCTTAATACGAACTGGCCTCTGCCATCGTTTGACAAGCCAATACCGCTGACGACTGCGTAAATATTGTCGCCATCACGCTCTGCATCAGCTAAGCGTTTTAGGACTAAAACACCCGCACCTTCGCCAGCAAACAGACCTTTACTATTGCTATCAAACGGAACCGACACACCGTGATCAGGGTAAGCGTGGAAGATGGAAAAACCCATGTTGATAAAGAATGGGTCAGCACCGGATACCGCACCTGCCAACATCATGTCGGCTTTACCTGTGTTCAAGTAATCACACGCTAACTTCAATGAATACACAGAGCTTGCACATGCGGCATCTAGACTCAGTTGTACGTTACCTAAACCCAATGCATCAGCCACTAACTTAGAGGCATTGTGTGCCGCTGCACCATTGATAGGATTGAGGTCTTGCGCGGTTTCATTGGTTGGTAGCAGTGAAAACTGGTCATTAGCCAATTTATCTTTAAGTGCCTTTTCGACCACCGAGTGATACATCGGCAAAAACAAGTCGTTTGAACGGGTGGTTGGGAACGAAAGGGCACCCATGATCACGCCTGTGCGCTCTAAAACATCGGCATTTAAATCAATGCCAGCGTCGACTAACGCCTTACGGCTGGTGTCCAAAGCCCATAGAAAACTTTGGTCAACACCGTTGAACGACTCTGCTGTTAAGCGGTAGCCATTGCTATCGAAATTGAAATTTTCGATGTAGCCGCCTTTGTCACAGTAAAAGCGGTCTGATTCGCCTTGCACGCCCTGATAGCTTTCAGGTTTAGCACCTAACTTTTCAGCGCTTAATGTGGTTCGAGAATCTTTTTTATCTAGCAAGTTTTGCCAAAAGTCTTTTGGCGTATCCGCTTCTGGATATTGGTTTGCAATACCGACAATCGCGATCTTATTGCACTTCACTGGCTGTTTGTTCTGAGCCTGATATTTATATTGAGATGGTTTCGATTGAGAACTCATACTAGCTCTCCTTGATGATTCACTGTGTTGTCTTGAGACACACCACTTAATTGCTTAGCGGTGGTGAACTGTTGTTCTAGCCCTTGAATAAGGGGCTCGACAGACAGTGGAATTTGATGAGTAATGAGCTGACCAATGCATTTGATGAACGTGACAATATCGTCACCGCCTTTGGCATTGGAAGCGATTGTGCAGTATTGGTCGGCTACGTTGTCGCTACGATTGATCTTGTCGATCAATGTGCTGGTTTGACGATCGGCACCTACTTCTATAAACAGACGAGCACCTTGTTGACGCGCACTCTGGATCAACGCGGTGAAATCCAGCGTTGAACAGAAAGTGTCGGCAATCGAAAGGGCGATACTATCGCTGTCGATATTGATTGGTGCGCCAGTCGGTAGACCTGCTGCGCTGATAAAGCGGATATGCTTTGGCAACTCGTCGAACAGTGGTTGAGTGTAAAACTCCTGCACTTGGCTATGCTGGCTCAACGCTGGCGTGGTGTGCATTGCAGTAACACGGTTAGCGGCAATGCCACGTTTACCCAGTTTCTTGAGCAGAGCACGACAGGTGCTTTCACAGCCTGCCAGTACGCAAGTATCACCTTGGATGATAGCGAGATAAGCGCGCGGAAACTCTGGTAACAGAGCCTCAATCGCTTGCGCATCACTGCGAACCACAAAGCTATTCCATTGGATGCCTTCGTCGCCGTTCAGCCGCCAATCTTGACGCACGGCTGTGAGTTCACCAGAAATAGCCGTGGTGAAAATAGGGCTAGTTTGAGTCATCTCGATTAGCGCATGTGGGTTTTTCCAAACATTTAAGCTCGCCCACATGGAAGCTTCACCCTTGGAGTAGCCCAAGGCGAAATCTGGCTGCACTTTGAATTCATCACACAGCAGTTGTGTTAACAGATAACTACTGCCCACACCTGCAATTGCCAGCTCACTGAGTGACATTTCTTGCGAGTCTTCAGCGTAGGTTTTTTCAGCCTGCAGCATCTCTTTCAAGTTACCTTCGCGTTCTAAGCGAGCGAATAACTGTGGGAAATGGTGGTGAAACTCGCGCAACATACCGGGATAAACCGTGCCAACACCAGGGTAAACAAATGCAACGCCACCTTTGCTTTGAGGCATAGGTGAGAAACAACTGCCCGCTGGCGTTTTGTATTGGCTATTGTCAGCCATTACTTTTGGCAACGCATTTTCTATCGCTGTGATCTCTTGTATTGCAGCCTCAATTGAAGCGGCTTGAATCACGATATTCGCGCCAAGGTCAACATTGTGTTGAATGCTTTGGAAGTGACTTAGGTTTGAATGCATCAGGGTGGCGATAGCAAGTTCGCTGTCCGCCGAATCGTTAACGCATTTGAGCTCAGCTCTTAGTGAGGTCAACTGAGAAACCAATTCAGCTTTGTCATTGCCAGAAACCACAAACATCAAACGTTCGCTCGATAGCAAGGGCTTTGGTTCTTGCAAACCGGTTGCTTGAGTCAGTATCAGGCTGGTGGTGTTTCGGCTATCGTCATTGAAGGTCAATGAAGCAACACGTGCTTTGTTCGGCTCAGTGAACCAGTAATGGTTAGGTAATGAATGGCTCGGCAATGAACGGCTCGATATCGCATTAACCATATTCAACAACTCATTAAACTGCTGCGAAGCAGATAGGGTTGAGTATTGTTGTTGATGGCTTAAATCTGAAGCGGGGCGGCGTGACATTTCTAGAGCAAGCTGAACGCTATCTCCATTATCTAGATCGAGAGTTTCGGCAAGGCCCGCTAAATTCGCGTGTGGGTGAATCTTATTCTGAGCAGCATTCAGCGCACTTAGCATCAACAATGATGGTGAGTGAGAATCCAAACAGAGTTTAACAGCAGTACCTTGATTTACAGTCTCAATCGCACGGCAAAGTGCTTGATTAAAATTGCCATCAACCACAACAGTTATCATGTCTGGGAACGAGAGGAATAAGTCGGCAGAAAGCTCAGCCGCGTTTGCTGGCTGAGCTAAAAGAGCGATGCGCAATGGCATCGCTTTATTCGTAGGAACAGTCACTATGACAATTGCTCCTTTTCTGGGTTCTTAGTCGCCTCTTTCTTCGATACTGCTGAGCTAGACTTCGGCAAAAATGCGTCATTTAAGCTCTTGCTGATGGTGACTTTGGCACCTTTCATTACTGCGCTTAAACGACCATCTTGGTGGTAAAGCGAGATATCAGCTTGCAGCGAACGAGCCGTGCTTTTTATCACGCTCAGCTCTAGCCAACCTTGGTCACCATCGTGCATCGGTGCGTAACAAATAAACTCACCGATTGCAGACGGTAGGCTTGCCGCGCCGTATTTCAATCGAGCCCATACCAACATGGCTTGCAACAGATAATCTTCAGCAAATGGCTGGCTATCGCCAAAGCCTTGCTTAGGAATAAATGCTCCGCAGTCGCTGTTTTCAATCTGAGGCAACTGGCATTGAGCCAATAAACCTAAGTCGTCAAAGCGTTCGACTGAGGTAATACCTTGCAATCTTGGTCCATGAAACAGAGTGCCGTCACTGTATAGAGCTTGTGCCGTTGTTACAGGTGCTGAAGTGTTGGCCTCAAAGCGTTTTACTGACGCTTGTTGAACATCTTCAGACACTTGCACAGAGGCAACTTGCAACTGAGCTTGATACTGTGGTCGCCCTTGGCAACTGATCACCGCTTTTAGCTGATCTTTTGATTTAGCATCAGAAGAAAGAACTAGTTTCAGCTCTTGCACTTCATCGGTATCAAAAATCACACCTTTCAGCAGTTTGTAGTTGTGAACGCTAACGTTCACACCTAACAGTTGCTCTGCGACTTCACGCATCCATTGGATGGCACACACTGTCGGTAACACTGGGTTACCGGCAATGCAGTGATCTTGAATGAAAGGCAAAGCCTTAGGATCAAGATGACGTGTCACAGTGATGCTTGTATTCAGCGGACTCTTTGCAAGATGCACAGACTCCGCATTAAGCTTTTTTACAGCAGCTTCCTTGTTGTCAGAACCTTGCATGCTCGTACCAACCAGCAGTTGAATGCCAGTTTCGTTCAGTAGTTGAGAACTAAACAGCTCTGCACCTGCCTGAAGAGGAATTACGTACACGCCGCGCTCTGTGAACATACGTTTCAGTGCTGCGTTGACCATGCCACCGTCCCACGGTCCCCAGTTGAAGCTCATCACTTTCGCTTGAGGGTTGCGAGCAGATAATTGTAGAGCCGCTTTGTTTAGGATCTCGTTAGACATCGAGTAATCGCTTTGGCCTGTGTTTCCGTAGAAACCCGCCGCCGAAGAGAACATCGCAATCAGTTTTAGCTTGCTGCTATCAAGACCACCAAGAACCGCTTCTAGTCCGCCCACTTTCGTGCCGTAAACCATGTTCAGTTCATCAAGTGTTTTGTCTTGAATGTGTTTGTCAGCCAGTACACCAGCGCCGTGGATAAGACCTGTGATGCCTTCGAAATTCGCCAGCGTTTTCGCTACTGACTCATGGTTCGATACATCTAGACTTAGGTATTCAGCGCTCGCGCCAATCTCGTTGAAAGCGGCAAGTGCTGCGTTGATTTCAAGGCTGCTCAATACCGGTTTTAGCAAGGTATCAACTTTCTTAGGCGTTGGTTTGTCACCTGTTGCTTGTAGGTGAGCGATAGCCGCTGGTTTTAGTTCTTTCTCTTGCTTACCTTGTGCCCACTGAGGTAGCTCAGCTGAAGTAATATGCTTACTACGACCTGCAAGAATGAAATGAGATTTACATTGCTTAGCAAGCGTCAGTGCACATTCAAACGTCACGCCTTTAGCGCCACCAGTTACGAGAACTTTGTCGCTCTTGGTGAGTTGAGCGCCTGTGTTTTTAGTTTGTGCAGCGCCTGGTGTTGTCGCAATCAGTGTTGCACGACCAGATTCACCGTTTTTTGCATGGCTAAGGCCGATTTCAACCGTGTTGGTATCGATATCGAACAGTTCACCAGTGATAGCTTCAGCTAGGTGACGAGCATCAATCGAAGCGTCAGCATCCAATGCACGGCAGAACACGTTTGACCATTCATGGCTCAGTGTCTTAGTTAGACCAGACAACGCGGCTTGGTTAAGTTCTGCATTCGCTAGTTGCTTAGTATCTAGGTAACCAAAGCCACCATCGATACGGCTTAGCGTGAAGAACACGCTGCGACCAGAAACTGCATTCAGTTGGCCATTTAGGTGCTTGGCGAATAAGAACGCTGTGGTTAGCGAAGCTCTTGAATCTGCATTCAAGTTAACCGCTTGCTCGTTGCTTTGTTTAGCATCAACGATAGCTTGTAAATGAATGAAGCCAGCAATCACTTTGTTCGACGTTTTAAGGTCTGCTTCGATGTCGTTAATAACTGCAGTCACACCAGCATCATCGACGCTGTTGAGTGTGTAGCTTGCGATTTCACTGTTTAAAGGTGACGCGGCAGAAAGGGCACTACGCACTACGGCAACTTGAATGCCGTTAGCGGTCAACTTTTCTGCTAGAACACCAGCGTTGTGACCATCATCTGTGATCACGACACAAGCGTCTTTTGAGAAACAATCGACGAGTTTATCTGCCGCTGGTAGCTTTTTTAGCGCTACCTCATTGTGTGGAGGAAGTTCCGCTGTCGCTGTTTCTGCGATAGGCGTTACTGATTCAGCTTTTGGAGTCGCTACGGGTGCAGCAGCAGATAGCTTGCTTTGCATGTAGGTAACGATTTCACCAAGCGTACGACACTCAGCTAAGTCTTCAGGGTTTAGTTCTGGCAGCGTTGGTAGCTGGTCTTGAACCGTACCCAAGATTTCAACGCGTTTAATCGAATCAATACCAAGGTCTGCTTCCATGTCCATCGCTAGGTCGAGCATTTCTGCTGGGTAACCTGTTTTGTCGGCAACCACTTCCATCATTGTTGATTGAACATGAGCAGGGTTTAGGTCGTTGCTCGTGCTTTCTACAGCAGGAGCTACTGTCGTTGCTTCCGAACTAGGAGCTAACTTGCTATTCATGTAGTCAACGATTTCGCCAAGAGTACGACACTCAGCCAAGTCTTCAGGGTTCAGCTCTGGCAATGTTGGTAGCTGGTCTTGAACCGTACCAAGGATCTCAACACGTTTGATTGAGTCGATGCCAAGGTCAGCTTCCATGTCCATTGCTAGGTCTAGCATTTCTGTTGGGTAGCCCGTTTTATCAGCCACTACGCTCAGCATTGTGCTTTGAACTTGTTCTGCGTTTAAACCGTTTGATACTACTTGCACTGGTGCTGATACTTGAGCCGCTACTGGAGCAGAAGCAGGAAGCTTACTGTTCATGTAGTCAACAATTTCACCTAGAGTACGACACTCTGCGAGATCTTCAGGGTTTAGTTCTGGAAGAGTCGGTAGTTCATCTTGAACCGTACCAAGAATCTCAACACGCTTGATTGAATCGATACCAAGGTCAGCTTCCATATCCATTGCTAGGTCTAGCATTTCAGTCGGGTAGCCCGTTTTCTCTGCGACTACTTCTAACATGGTTTTTTGAACGACAGCCGCATCTAGACCATTGCTAGCTGTTGCCGGAGCAACTACTGGTGCTTGTGAAGACACGGGAGCAGAAGCTGGAAGCTTGCTGTTCATGTAGTTAACGATTTCGCCAAGAGTGCGACACTCAGCTAAATCTTCAGGGTTTAGCTCTGGAAGAGTAGGCAGTTCATCTTGAACCGTACCAAGAATCTCAACACGCTTGATTGAATCGATACCAAGGTCTGCTTCCATATCCATTTCTAGATCAAGCATTTCCGTTGGGTAACCTGTCTTCTCAGCAACCACTTCTAGCATGGTTTGTTGAACGACTTTCGCATCAAGACCATTAGATGCTTGAACAGGAGCGGTTGCGCTTGGCTGTGCTGCAACAGGCGCTGATGCTGGCATCTTGCTGTTCATGCTTTTACTGTTCATGTAGCCGACGATTTCGCCAAGAGTACGACACTCAGCTAAATCTTCAGGGTTCAGCTCAGGTAGGTTTGGCATTTCGTCTTGAACGGTACCAAGAATCTCTACGCGTTTGATTGAGTCGATACCAAGGTCTGCTTCCATGTCCATTTCTAGATCAAGCATTTCCGTTGGGTAACCCGTTTTCTCAGCGACCACTTCTAGCATAACTTTTTCAGCATCTGCTGATTGTACTGCTACTGGTGCAGCTACAGGAGCTGGTTGTGCTTTAACTGGTACAGGTTGGGCTGCAACAGGCGCTGCTGCTTGAGCGGCTACTTGTGGTGCAGGAACGGCTTTCTGTACTGGAGCTTTCTGAGCTACCACATTTTGAACAGGTGTTGCTTGTACTTGAGCTACAGGCTGTTGGACGATAGCTGTTGGAGTAGCTGGAGCTTGAATCGCTGGCTGAGCATTTACAGAAGCAACGAAGGTTGGTTGTACTGTTTCGACTGAACCTTGCGTCAGCATGTTAAGTGCTGAGTTGTTGCTGTGCGCTTGCATTTCTAGGTAATGAGCGTGAGCTTTTAGCGTTTCAGCTTGGTGCTGGTGGAACATTTCCATAGAACGCTGTAGGTTCTCAGGAATTGCTACGCCTGCCGTTGCCATTTTCGCTTGCTCAGACATTAGGGTGTTGAACGTGTCACCGTATTGCTGAGGAATCGCAAGGAACTGCTGATGTACTTCTGCTGCTTGTTGTTGAGCACTGAAGAATGATTGCAGTGAAGACTCATCAACCGTTACTGAAGCTGCTGGCTGAATAGTCGCTGGTGCAGGTTGTGCTACTTGAGGCTGCTGAGTTGCTGTTGCTACTTGTACACTTGGTGCTGCAACTGATTGTTGTACATTTGAAGCTTGAGGAGCAGCGACAGGTACTTCAACGATTTCTGTTTTAATCACTTCTTTTTCCACGATTTTCTCGACTTCAACTTTCACTTCAACAATCTCAGTCTTTTCGGTGACGTTGCCCGAAGCCAATGATTGATCCATTTTCTTACGAGTAGCAGGGCTGATGTAGTTGGTTGCATTCAGCTTGATGTTCATTGGTGATGCCTTTGCAGGTTCAGCAATGTCAGCTTGGTAAGGGTCAATGTTGTCTAATGAAACACCTGCCACGCACAGTTGAACCGCAGCTAAGCGAAGCTGTTGGTCACTGTCGCCTTTAGGGCTTGGGTTGATGCTGATTGCGTAAAGCTCTTCGTTCTTATCAGCCAATGTTTTCTCAACCAGCTTTTGAAGAATGTTCTTAGGACCGAACTCAACGAATACGCGCGCGCCTGCTTCATACATCGCTTCAATTTGCTCACTGAAACGAACCGATTGCAGCATGTGTTGCTTGAATGCTTTCTTGATCGCTTTCGCGTCTTTGCTGTGCAGTTTGCCCGTTGCGTTTGAGTAAAGCGGCAGCGTTGGAGCGCTGAATGAAGCTTTATCAATTGCAGAAGCAAATGGTTTTTGAGCGTGAGCAACAAGCGGTGTGTGGAAAGCACCAGATACTGGCAGAGCAATTGCTTTGAAGCCTTGTTCAGTTAGCGCTTGTGCTGCTTGTTGAACCGTCGCAGTTGGACCCGCAATAACCAGTTGAGCCGGAGCGTTGTAGTTGGCAATACTCACGCCTTCAAATTGGCTGATGCAGCTTTCAACGGCTGGAAGTTTGTCTGCGTCTAGGATGACCGCAAACATAGTACCGCTGTCACCTTGTTCAGGTGTCGCTGCCATCGCATTGCCACGAGCGAAAGCTAGTTGGTAGTAATCGTCTTGCGAGATAACACCCGATGCACATAGTGCACTTAGCTCACCAAAGCTGTGGCCTCCGACCATGTCGGCTTTGAAGCCAGCTTGAGTCATGATGTCGAACTGACCCATAGACACAGTACCAATCGCACTTTGCGCATTGGCCGTGTTGGTTAACACAGCTTCTTGCGCTTTGGTTGCTTCTGGTGTGAAGGTTGGAATTGGGAACAGAATTTGCGACAGAGCTGTTTTCTTGTGCTGACCAAATACTTGATCCGCTTGAGCAAGCTGTTGACGCATTTCAGGGTAATGACATGCAAGCTCGCGACCCATGTTTAGGTATTGCGAACCTTGACCTGCAAATAGCGCTGCCACTTTGCCTGCGCCGTTTTCAGCAATCAGTGCCGACTCACGGTAGCTAGTACCGTTTGGCATCTGCCAATGTGTTTTGGTTTGGCTCTCAAGCATAGAAACCGCTTGAGTCAGTTGCGCTTGAAGGTCTGCTTGGTCAGTCACGACTAAACCAATACGAGCATGCTTAGCGTCAATTTCGCGTAGAGCGTGTTGCTCAGCAAGCGCTTCCAGTTTGAACGCAGCATCGGCAGCTTGAGTTGAAACCTGCTTGAGTTCATTGATCAGTGCTTGACGAGATTCTGCGCTGAATAACAGAGTTTGCGGCACTTGGCGCTGACGGTATTTGTCACCGCGAGCGTGCTCTGGCGTGTACTCTTCCAATACAACGTGGAAGTTAGTGCCACCAAAACCGAATGAGCTGATACCTGCACGGCGCGGTGTGCCGTCGACACGTTTCATCCAAGGACGCGTTTGCGTGTTTAGGTAGAACGGTGAGTTCTCGATATCCAACTTAGGATTCGGAGCCGATACGTTAATCGTTGGCGGCAGTACTTTGTGGTGTAGTGCTAAAGCAGCTTTGATTAAACCTGCAGTACCCGCGGTTGATTTTGTGTGACCAATTTGAGATTTCACAGAGCCTAACGCAATGTGTTGCTTCTCTTCGTTGTTCTCACTGAATACCGAGTTTAAGCCACCAAATTCAGCCACATCACCCGCTGCAGTACCTGTACCGTGCGCTTCTAAAAGGCCAAGTGTGTGCGGTGCGAAACCAGCATCATCGTAAGCACGTTTCAGAGCTTTAGCTTGTCCTTCAGGGCGAGGCGCGTAAATACTCTTGAACTTACCATCCGAAGAAGAACCGACACCTTTAATCACTGAATAGATTCTGTCGCCATCGCGCTCAGCATCTTCAAGACGCTTAAGAGCAACCATGCCGATGCCTTCACCAATCATCATCCCTTTTGAATCGATATCGAAAGGTTGAATGGTTTCATTAGTAGTGAATGCTGGAGTTTTAGAGAAGCTCATGTACATGGTTGGTGAGTTATCAGTACACACACCACCTGTGATCATCATTTCACTGCGGCCTTCAACCAGCTCACTTAGAGCCATACGCATTGCGGCTAGAGAGCCTGCACACGCTGCATCTACTACACAGTTGATGCCACCAAGGTCAAAGCGGTTAGCAATACGACCTGAAATTACGTTACCTAATGAACCAGGGAATGAGTTCTCTTCCCAATGGATGTATTGGTCTTGGAATTTTTTGATCAGCATTTCGCTGTCGTCGTCGCTGATACCACTGCTCTTGAAGACTTTTTTCAAAACAGGGTATTGAAGACGAGCATTTAGGCTTTGAGCGATCTTCTGACCACCACCCACACCGAGTGTGATACCGATCTTATCGCGATCGTAGCCTTCAGGAAGTTTCGCATCTTCAAGTACTTCTTTTGCCACGATCAAAGAAAGCAGCTGTGAAGTGTCTGTCAGTTCTAGGATATTTGGCGGAAGACCGAACTCCATTGGGTTGAAGTCTACTTCTGGGATGAAACCACCGCGCTTACAGTAAGACTTGTCTGGCGTAGTACGATCTGAATCGTAGTAATCTTCTGGACGCCAGTGCGTATCTGGTACTTCGGTAATTGCATCGATCTTTTCGCTGATAAGATCCCAAAATTTATTCAGGTAACGAGAGTTCGCAAACATGCTTGCCATACCAACGATAGCAATAGGCATGTCTTTAAGACGTTTATTAAGTCGAGTGTCGTCGACTGATTCCGGTGTATTTTTTTCGGGTTGGCTCATTGTGAGTCTCCACTTGAAATCACTGAGGGCGATGTCGTGTTTTGAGGCTGCGCTTTTAATTGAATCGAAAATAAATCTGAAACAGATTTGGGCAAACGCAGCTGAAGGGTAAGGTTGCCGAAAGTTGGCCACCTGACTGAAATAGGGAGTGCGAAGTTCATTGACTTGCAGACGTTGAGAACGTGTTTCATGCGTGAAGGGAGTATTCGAATGTGAGGGTAATGTCCATTTAAATCCTGTCCAAAGTACTGCTTAACGGAAAGCAGTTATCCGCAATAAAAACGTGTGAATTTGTTTAATGGTTGAGCAGGCTACCCGAGGTGAGTTGCCGATACAATGCTCCCAGAGGCCACTATGATCTGTTCAGACCAGATGATTTTTCTGAACTTTTATTTTTTGTGTTTTTAGTGCTGTTAACTTATTGATAATTAATGGGTATAAGTGGTTATTTAGTGTTTATACTCTATTTTTGCGCTTCGTGAGATCTATGTCATATTTTTGTAAGTAACATTTAATAGGTGCCTGCTCTATAAGGCTAAGTGTGATCTGTGTTTTAATTTGTTATCATTTGGAAAGTTAGTTTTGATTCCCTATGTGAAGGGTGTTTCCTGCACGAATTCTCTATGTTTATCTCAAATCATAGATGAGTTGAATTTGTTCGGTTTGGTGTTTTTTTGATGAGTGGTTTGAAGAAGTAAGCATGAGTAAAATGGAAAATCCAGTCGTTGATTTATGGTTATGTTCTTTGAGTGATTTGCGTGATGATATCGATAGCGTTTCGTGTCTTAAGCAAACACTCACGGCCGATGAAATAGCGAAAGTCGAGCGTTATCGAATGCCTTCATCTAAAATTCAGGCCCTGTATGTTCGAAATTACTTAAGAAAGGTGCTGTCTCGTTATTCTGATTTGATACCTGAAGCGTGGCGTTTTGAATATGGCGAGAAAGGAAAGCCAAGTTTAGTCGCCGAACAGCAACTCAAGACGGGGTTAAATTTCAATATCAGTCATAGCAAAGAACATTTGTTAATCGCGGTTTACCTGAGAGAAGGGAAGCAAGTTCAATTAGGTGTTGATATTGAACACGCAAGAAGTTCGACCAATATCGATTCGATCATGAAGCACTACTTTTCAGATAAAGAGTTGGCGGATTTACTTGAGCTTTGCAAGGAAGAACAAAGAGAGCGTTTTTTCGATCTGTGGGCATTAAAAGAGTCGTACATCAAAGCGACGGGCAAGGGGCTAGCGACATCGTTGCGAAGCTTTTCGTTCGATTTCTCCAATCTGGCGGAGCAAACATTGCCAATTCACTGTTCGGATTTTCAACCAAACTTGCAGGATGAAATTAGAGTACATGGTGAAATCAGCATATACAGTGGAGTTGGGTTGGATGTTACCGAGCAAAGCGATATTTCTACAGATTGGCAATGTTGCTTAGGGCGGCTGGATGACCAGTATCGTTTTGCTGTTTCGCTTGGCGGAAATTTGCTACCCATGCAGATAGAGATGAGAACCTTTTCGTTGTCTCATCTCTTTTAAGCTAATTTAGTGAAAGTTAACTCGTTTCCCCGAGCATCGCTTTTAGCACTTCAGCAGGCACTGGCTGCAGTTGCTTGTCTTTGTCTAAACAGACCATTTCGATATCACCAATCACCGCGGGTTTGGTTGCATCTTTACGCCACACTTCTTGTCGCCATAGCGTTTTGTATTTGCCATCAAGTTCAAAAGAGGTTCGGATGTCGCAGATCTCAGCGAACTCAACCCCATCTTGAAAAGTCATGTTGGCTTTATAGACCGCAAAACCTAATCCGTGCTCATTCCACAATTCCGCCAGTTTATCGCTGCCCAAGACATGTTCGCGCGCACGCTCAAAATATTTAAGAAAGTTAGGGTGATAAACCACACCTGAGTGATCGGTATCTTCATAGTAAATTTGTACTGGGTGATGGTAGATCTGACTCATTGGTATCAACTCTTATTAAGTGTAAATCTGACTAAGTTGTGCTGCACTCTACAGGATAGGTCGAAATTACTTCAAGGCATCATAGCCAAACTCGCTTTTGGTCAGACCTCATTTAACATTATTCATTAGCGATACGTTGGTCAACTCTCACCCATTTGCAAATATTCTATGTGTCATTTCCCACCCATTAATTTTGCAGCGAGTTAGCGATTGCAGCAGGTAGATCTCACGAAGCCTTTTGGTTAAAGGCTTGTTAATGAGTTGTGTTAATGTGGCGCGCTAATTGCCTTAGTGAAAGCACGCAGTTCCCATTGAAGGGCTGTTTTGTTTACTAAGGAGAATAATAATGTTTAAGCCTCTTACTCTGCTGTCTGTATCTGCTCTTGCGCTCACAAGTTTTAATGCTGCTGCAAACTGTGACCCAGGTGAAATCGTGATTAAATTCAGTCACGTAACTAATACTGATAAGCACCCGAAAGGCATCGCCGCTTCTTTACTGGAAGAGCGAGTAAACACGGAAATGAATGGCAAAGCTTGTATGCAAGTTTTCCCTAACTCAACACTTTACGATGATAATAAAGTACTGGAAGCCCTGTTAAATGGTGATGTTCAAATGGCGGCACCATCGCTGTCTAAATTTGAGAAGTTCACTAAGAAATACCGCATTTTTGACCTTCCTTTCCTATTTGAAGACGTAGAAGCCGTTGACCGTTTCCAAAACTCAGAGTCTGGCGAAAAACTGAAGAACGCGATGAAGCGCCGTGGTCTGCAAGGTCTAGCGTTTTGGCACAATGGCATGAAACAGATGTCGGCGAACAAACCTCTTATCAGCCCTGAAGATGCAAAAGGTTTGAAATTCCGTGTTCAAGCATCAGACGTATTGGTGGCTCAGTTTGAACAACTAGGCGCTAACCCACAGAAGATGTCTTTCAAAGAAGTGTACGGTGGCCTGCAAACTAAGGTTATCGATGGCCAAGAGAACACATGGTCAAACATCTACGGTAAGAAGTTCTTTGAAGTACAAGACGGCGTAACTGAAACCAATCACGGTATCTTGGATTACCTAGTTGTAACGTCAAACGACTTCTGGAAAGACCTACCTGAAGATGTACGTGCACAGCTTGGCACTATCGTTCAAGAAGTATCTGAAACACGTAATGCAGAATCTTCAAAAGTTAACTTAGCGAACAAAAACAACATCATCGAAGCGGGTGGTGAGGTTCGTACACTTACGCCTGAACAGCGTGAAGCATGGGTAGCTGCACTTCAACCAGTATGGAAGAAGTTTGAAAAAGACATCGGTTCAGACCTTATCGATGCAGCGTTAGCTTCAAACCAATAACACCGCTAAGGGAGTGGCGAGTGTTCGTCACTCCTTATTAAAATAATTATAAGCGGAGTCAATTATGGAAAAGCCTCAAATGGAACAACCAAATTCTAGCGAATCAGCACTGGAAACCTCTCTTTTTTCCAAAGTCGGAAGAGTTACGGATGTGATTGAAGAGTCATTAATCGCATTTTTCCTTGGCGCAATGACGCTACTTACTTTTGCCAACGTGGTATTTCGATACGCATTCAATGGCAATATTTTGTGGGCACTAGAACTGACGGTGTTCATGTTCGCTTGGATGGTGTTAGTGGGCGCATCTTATGGCGTTAAAAAACACTTCCACATTGGCGTTGACGTCATCATTAACCTTGCCCCAGAAAAGCTACGTAAAGTGTATGCGTTGATCGCCGTTACAAGCTGTCTAGCCTTTTCAATCCTACTTCTTATCGGTTCTTGGAATTACTGGTACCCGTTCGCGACCGAGCGCGCTTGGTATGAAACCGATGATATTCCAATGCCCGAGATGCTTCAGTTTCTTTCTGACTGGATGAATGAAGGCGAACGATACGAGAAACTGCCACGTTTTATTCCTTACATGGCACTACCGATTGGTATGGCAATGCTGACGTTCCGATTCATCCAAATCGCTTATCAAGTGGCGACAGGCAAGCTTGACCGCATGATTGCAGGTCATGAAGCCGAAGAAGAGCTGGATGCATTGAAAGCTGATGTGTTAGCGGGTTCTGATGAAGACGCGACAGCGGTATTGGATTCGACTAAGCAAAACAAGGCGAACGAGTCGGGTACAAAATCTAACGGTAAGGAAGACTAATCATGGCAATGTTATTTCTATTTTTAATGGTAATTGCTTTCATGTTGGTCGGTGTGCCAATTGCGATTTCCCTTGGTTTATCGAGCGTTATATTCTTGTTGATGCACTCTGATGCGTCATTAGCTTCAGTTGCACAAACGCTGTTCAACGCATTTGCAGGCCACTACACACTCTTAGCGATTCCTTTCTTTATCTTGGCCTCTAGCTTCATGTCTACAGGTGGTGTGGCGAAACGTATTATCCGTTTTGCTATCGCAATGGTCGGCTGGTTCCGCGGCGGTTTAGCGATGGCGTCGGTTGTGGCATGTATGATGTTCGCAGCACTATCTGGATCGTCTCCAGCAACGGTAGTGGCAATCGGTAGTATTGTTATCGCAGGTATGATCAAAAACGGCTACACAAAAGAATTCGCGGCAGGGGTTATCTGTAATGCGGGTACTTTGGGTATCTTGATTCCACCATCCATCGTGATGGTTGTTTATGCTGCGGCGACGGATGTATCTGTAGGTCGTATGTTCCTTGGTGGTGTTATTCCTGGCCTGTTGGCTGGTGTGATGTTGATGATTGCTATCTACATTGCAGCACGTATTAAGAAGATTCCTGCGCAGCCGTTTGTGGGCTGGGGCGAGATGTGTGCAGCTGCCAAGGATGCGAGTTGGGGTTTGTTACTGATTGTTATCATTTTAGGTGGTATCTACGGCGGTATCTTTACACCGACAGAAGCGGCGGCAGTCGCAGCGGTTTACGCTTTCTTCATTGCCAATTTTATCTACAAAGATATGGGGCCATTTGCTGACAAGAACAACACAAAGCCTGCGCTAGTTAAAGTGTTCCAAACCTTCTTCCATAAAGACACTAAAGATACGCTTTACGATGCGGGTAAGCTGACCATCATGTTGCTGTTTATCATTGCCAATGCTCTGATTCTTAAGCATGTACTGACAGAAGAACGCATTCCTCAGATGATCACGGAATCGATGTTGTCTGCAGGTTTAGGTCCAATCACCTTTTTGATTGTGGTGAACGTTCTACTCTTGATTGGTGGACAGTTCATGGAACCTTCAGGCTTGCTGATCATCGTGGCACCGTTGGTATTCCCAATTGCAATTGCACTTGGCATCGATCCAATTCACCTAGGTATCATGATGGTGGTGAACATGGAGATAGGGATGATAACGCCGCCAGTGGGGCTCAATCTGTTTGTGACCGCCGGGGTCGCCAAGATGTCGATGATGAACGTGGTGAAAGCGGCATTGCCTTGGGTAGGCGTGATGTTCTTATTCCTGATTATCGTAACGTACGTGCCTTGGGTATCAACATGGTTACCGACCACCTTGATGGGGCCGGAGATCATCACGAAATAGAGGGTGAAATCATAGCGAAGTGATGGGGAGGGCTAAACCTCCTCATCAATGATTTTTCCATATCGAGAGCCAGAATCAATCGGTTCATACAGCGCTCTTTTTGCCTCTAACTCTGGTGTGTCTAAGTTGACATGATTATCAGTGTAAAAAATACCGTCAATTTCGAACGTATCGGTGATCGAGGGAACTTTTGTTTTCTCACCCATAATGACCTCATTACTATCTTGGTTGCATAACATCCTGTTGAGAGATAAGTATAGGTGATCTTGATCGCAAATCTAATTTAGTTTGGTTCTACCTTATAAGACTCTTTCGTTAGCTGGTGTTTTTGCATCTTATCGTAGAGGGTTTTCCTCGGTAATTGCAGCCTCTCCATGGTCTCTTTAATGCTGCCATTACACTCAATAAGCGCTTGCTTTAACGTGTTTTTCTCAAAGTCAGACACCAGTTCTGCCAAAGACAGTTCTTGACTGATTTGATTGGTGTTGTCTGATAAGTGAGAAAGCTTACCTAAAAGTACAAACCGCTCTGCAGTATTACGTAATTCTCGTACATTTCCCGGCCAATCATGGGCTAAAAGTGCGTGCAGTTCCTTTTGGGGGAGTGCTGGTGCTGTCTTGCCATAACGTGCTGCTGCGACCAGTAAAAAGTGATGAAAAAGTGCAGGGATATCTTCTTGGCGGCTTCTTAACGGTGGTAAATCCAAGGTCACGACATTGAGTCGGTAGTAGAGGTCTTGGCGGAAAATGCCTTCTTCAGCCGCCTTCTTTAGGTCGACCTTGGTTGCGGCGATTACTCGAATATCGAGAGGCACTAAACCGTTTGAGCCAACCCTTTCAATGACGCGCTCTTGCAAGACGCGCAACAGGCGAATTTGTGCCTGCATCGGCATGGATTCGATCTCATCTAAGAATAGGGTTCCGCCTTGAGCAAACTCGAACTTGCCAATGCGTTTACTCTCTGCACCTGTGAATGCGCCTTTTTCATGGCCATACAACTCACTTTCAATCAGATTTTCTGGAACCGCCCCGCAATTGACGGCAACAAAGTTCTGTTCTCGTCGACTGCTTTGCTCGTGTAGGGATCGTGCGACTAATTCTTTGCCCGTGCCTGTCTCACCAAACAACAAAATATCGGCGTTAGTGTCGGCAACGTGGGTGATGATAGAACGCAGCTCGGTCATTGATTGCGTGTCACCAATGATTCTTGGTCCAAGCGCTTTACTGGCCTTGAGAGAGCGCTTTAATTCAAGATTCTCAAGGGTAAGTTGGCGTTTTTCTATCGCTCGCTTAGTAGTTTCGATTAGACGTTCATTGGCGAACGGCTTTTCAATGAAGTCATACGCGCCGTCTTGGATTGCTTGTACGGCCATGGAGATATCGCCGTGGCCAGTGATCATAATCACGGGGATTTCTTTGTCTTTGTGCATCATGGTGTTGAGCAGGTCATGCCCTGAAATACCCGGCAAACAGATATCAGTGATGATTACGTGGGGTAAGCCGTTCTCTTGAATTGCGAGCAGAGCAGACTCCGCATCGGGAAAGAATTCGGCATCAATGTCGGCGAGCTCAAAGCTCTGTTCAATCGCCATTCTTAGGTCGGGTTCATCATCAATGAAATAGACGTGACACATAATTATTCCTTTAATCTTTTATTTTTATTATTGGTGAAGGCGTACTGGTTTGCTTAGCGACTAATCTGATTCTTTTGTTGGAACTATGGGTAATTCGATACTAAATCGAGCACCACCTTGAGGGCTGCTACCGGTAACGAGTTTGCCGTTTATTCCGCTGATTATTTGCTGAGAAATTGACAACCCGAGTCCGAGCCCATTTTTCTTAGTGGTATGGAAGGGTTCAAAAAAAACTCCGCTCGAAGGGGAACTGAAACCGGGGCCATTATCATCGACATGAATCAGCAAGGTGCTGGTTTGTTGGTGGTCGGATTCCCTAACCTCTAAAAGAATAGCTAATTGTTTGTCGTCTTGTTGCTCCATCGCCTGAATCGCGTTGGTTAGCAGGTTAATGATCACTTGCTCCAGTTGAATGGAGTTGGCGAGCACGCAAGCATCAAAGATTTCAGGGAGTTCGTTGACCTTAACTCGTTCACTCTTGAGTTGTGGTTTCATCAGTTCTTTTGACGAGTGCAATACCGGCAGTATCTGTAACGTGTGCAGCTCTTCCGCAGTTGATTTCTTTGCAAAGGAACGAAGCTGGTGGCTGATTTTCGCCATACGATCAGTGAGTGCCGAGATTCGTGATAGGTTGTCATCGACACGCTCGGTCTTTTCTTTGGCAAGAAACAGTCGGCCATTGTCGGCATAGCTGCGAATCGCAGCAAGCGGGTTATTCAGTTCATGGCTGATGCTTGCTGACATTTGCCCCAACACTGCCAGTTTGGCGGCTTGGATGAGTTCGTCTTGTGTCTGCCTCAGTACATGTTCGGTTTCGATTCGGTGCTTAATCTCGACATGTAACTCTGAAGTACGTTCAAGCACTTGAAATTCTAGCTTTTGCTTGGCTTCTGATTGCAGCCTGTCAATTTGTGCACGCCTTTGTTGCCGATGGTGATTAAGCTGCATCGTCAGGTAAATAATGGCGAAAATAAGGCTCAAAACCACGAGATAAGCCACCAAGTCCCACCAAACTAAATGGGTTGGAGAAAATACTCGTATGGTGAGTTTTGGCTCGGCTAGGAAGCGTGAGGAGCTATAGAACTGCTCTTGGACGAGTTTGTGTGGTGACTCAATATTGCTAGTCGCACTCTCGAAATCGCCGGAGAAATGCAGGCTTTCTATTTTGGTATCGAGATATTGCCTGCTTTCTTGAATTCGAGTGTGTTGTTGTTCGCTTAGTGGTTGAAGGCTTTTGAACAGCCACTCAGGATTACTCGACATAAATACGATCTGGTCTTTATCGTCAGCAACAAAAAAACTCTGCTTTCCTTTCCAACTTGCTTCAATTAGCGATAAATCCATCTTTACGACAATGACGCCAATAATCTCGGCGGCATAGGAGACGGGGTAAGAATAATAATAGCCTCGTTTCCCAGAGGTTGAACCTAGCGCAAAATATTGATTTTCATTGCCAAGAATCGCTTCTTGAAAATAGGGACGGAAAGCGAAATTTCGACGAATAAAAGAACGCGGTAGATCCCAGTTACTGGCTGCTATGGTGGTGCCAATGCTGTCCAACAGATAGGTGTCGGATGCTTGAATCACCGAATTTACGTGTTCTAGATAGCGATTGGTGAGTTCGATTTGCGCAGAGTTACTTGGAGAGTGAAGAGCATCGACCAACTCTTTGTCTTTTGAAAGCAGCTCGGGAATGTGCGCGAACTTGTCGAGTTGGCTTGAAATATGAACCGAAAATCGGTCTAGCTTAGATTGATGATCATTTAACAAACTTTCATGGCTTGTGTTCCACACCCAATGACCGCCGAACACCATTAGTAAACTGTATGTGGCCATTAATAGGATTGGGATTCTCAAAGCTTGAAACATGAAGGCTCTCCGCTCATTTCTTTGGTAAATAATCAAGCCTGTCTTCTCTCGTTTATGGTAGCAAATAGCGGTAGTGTTTGCTGAAAGTAGACAGTCGCCAGATGGATGTAGGTTAAGGGTTTGTAACGGGGATTGTTGAAAAAGTTATCGACTCTGAGGGGTAAAACAAGAGCAAGATCTCTTTTTAAAGTTTTTAGCAAAAAAAGCCCTCGATTCCCTTGAAAAAGTCGCTATTGTCCCCATTTCTGTTGTGCTAAGTGATGATTTGATCGTTTTTGTATCATTTAGTTGGACGAATTTAGAGCATTCATCATCATGCAGAGGTGAACGGCTCGACAGAGATTAAACAGATCGCTAGAATGTCGCGTCTAAAATTTCTGTCCTGAGGCTAATCGGAGATACCTTTCTTGTTTTCGAAAACAAGCTTTATTGCGTTTTAATCGACGCGTGAAGAACGAAGATATCGCTGATTAGTCTGGTGTTTGGTTGAATAATCAATTCAGACATCAATGCTCGATTTTAAATTAGGTGTTCGGATAGAGCACTACACAAGGATGCAGCCAACAACGTCGGCTTTTGAATTAAAGCTAAGTTACGGCTCATATGCTCAGATTACTGAGCCAGTTTTGAGGTTTATATAATGCAAGTTACTGTTGAAACGCTAGAAGGCCTAGAGCGCCGTCTTAATATTACTGTTCCTGCTGCTAACATCGAAGATGCAGTTACAGCTGAACTACGCAACATCGCGAAAAACCGTCGTTTCGATGGCTTCCGTAAAGGCAAAGTGCCAATGAAGATGGTTGCTAAAATGTACGGCAAAGCAGTACGTCAAGACGTGATGGGCGAAGTAATGCAACGTCACTTCATCGAAGCGATCGTTAAAGAGAAAATCAACCCAGCTGGCGCACCTACTTTCGCACCAGTTGAAAACAACGAAGGCGCTGACCTAGTATTCAACGCAACTTTTGAAGTTTACCCAGAAGTTGAGCTGAAAGGTCTAGAAAACATCACTGTTGAGAAACCAGCAGTAGAAGTTAAAGAAGCTGACGTTGAAGAGATGATCGAAACTCTACGTAAGCAACAAGCAACTTGGACTGAAGTTGAAGCTGCTGCTGACGCTGGTTCTCGTGCAACTATCGACTTCGTTGGTTCTATCGACGGTGAAGAGTTCGAAGGCGGTAAAGCTGAGAACTTCCCACTAGAGATGGGTGCTGGTCGCATGATCCCTGGTTTTGAAGACGGTATCGTTGGCAAAACTGCAGGTATGGAATTCGAAATCGAAGTAAACTTCCCAGAAGATTACCACGCTGAAAACCTAAAAGGTAAAGCTGCTAAGTTCTCTATCAAGCTGAACAAAGTTGAAGCTCGTGAACTTCCAGAATTAAACGAAGAATTCGTTTCTAAGTTCGGCGCAGCTGAAGGCGTTGAAGGCCTTAAAGCTGAAGTTCGTAAGAACATGGAGCGTGAGCTTAAGCAAGCTGTTAAGAACCGCATCAAAGAGCAAGCTATCGACGGTCTAGTTAACGAAAATAACATCGACGTACCTTCTGCTCTAATCGATCAAGAGATCGGTGTTCTACGTCAACAAGCTGCTCAACGTTTCGGTGGCAACACTGAAGCTGCTGACCAACTTCCACGTGAGCTGTTCGAAGAGCAAGCTAAACGTCGCGTAGTTGTAGGTCTTCTTCTTGGTGAAGTAATCAAGACTGAAGAGCTAAAAGCTGATGACGAGAAAGTTAAAGCTATCATCGAAGAGATGGCTACAGCATACGAAGATCCAACAGAAGTTATTGCTTACTACGAGCAAAACGAGCAAATGATGAACAACATGCGCAATGTTGCTCTAGAAGAGCAAGCTATTGATGCAATCATCGCTAAAGCTCAAGTTTCTGATAAAGAAGTTAGCTTCAACGAGCTAATGAATCAGCAACCTGCTTAATATAGTAATATCTGACGTAGAAGGTTGACGTACGGTCAACAATTCTGCTAACAATGGTCCGTATGATTTAATCATTCGGGCCATTTATTTTAGGGACATAAGAATATGAGCTACCAAGAAAAAAATACAATGCCATCGATTATGGACGCACTAGTTCCTATGGTGGTTGAACAGACTTCCCGTGGTGAACGTTCTTACGATATTTATTCTCGTCTATTAAAAGAACGTATCATTTTCTTAACAGGTCAAGTGGAAGACCACATGGCAAATCTTGTCGTGGCTCAACTGCTTTTCTTGGAATCAGAAAACCCAGACAAAGATATCTATCTTTACATCAACTCACCTGGCGGTAGCGTAACAGCGGGCATGTCTATCTATGACACAATGCAGTTCATCAAGCCAAACGTGAGCACAGTATGTATGGGTCAAGCTTGCTCTATGGGTGCATTCTTACTAGCGGGTGGTACTCCTGGTAAGCGTCACGTGCTTCCAAACTCACGTGTAATGATTCACCAGCCACTTGGCGGCTTCCAAGGCCAAGCGTCTGATATTCAAATTCACGCGCAAGAGATCCTAACGATCAAGCAAAAGCTAAACAAACTATTGGCAGAGCACACAGGTCAGCCTCTAGAGGTTGTTGAGCGTGATACAGATCGTGACAATTTCATGTCTGCTGATCAGGCTGTAGAATACGGTTTGGTGGATTCAGTTCTTAATCACCGCGGTCAATAATTGCACGGCAATTGTTTAACGCAAAGTGATTCAAATTGATATACACTCAAACATAGAGAGTAAAGGCTAAGAGGTTAGCGAATGACAGATAAAAGCAAAGAGGGTGGTAGCGGTAAATTGCTTTACTGCTCTTTCTGTGGCAAAAGCCAGCACGAAGTTCGCAAGTTAATCGCAGGTCCTTCTGTTTACATTTGTGATGAATGTGTCGATCTTTGTAACGACATTATTCGTGAAGAAATTAAAGATGTTCTTCCAAAGAAAGAATCGGAATCGCTGCCAACGCCGCGTGAGATTCGTGAACATCTTGACGACTATGTAATCGGTCAAGAATACGCGAAAAAAGTGCTAGCAGTTGCAGTATATAACCACTACAAGCGTTTACGTAATGGTGATACGACGGCTGAAGGCGTAGAGCTAGGTAAGAGTAACATTCTTCTTATCGGTCCTACTGGTAGTGGTAAAACCCTACTGGCTGAAACACTGGCTCGTTTCCTAGACGTTCCTTTCACAATGGCAGATGCAACAACACTAACCGAAGCGGGTTATGTGGGCGAAGATGTTGAAAACATCATCCAGAAGTTGCTTCAGAAATGTGATTACGACGTAGCGAAAGCGGAACGCGGCATTGTTTACATCGATGAAATCGATAAGATTTCTCGTAAAGCTGAAAACCCATCGATCACGCGTGACGTGTCTGGTGAAGGTGTACAGCAAGCTCTATTAAAACTTGTTGAAGGTACAGTGGCTTCAGTTCCACCTCAAGGTGGTCGTAAGCATCCACAGCAAGAGTTCTTGCAAGTGGACACGTCTAAGATCCTATTTATCTGTGGTGGTGCGTTTGCCGGCCTAGATAAAGTGATTGAGCAACGTGTAGAAACAGGTTCAGGTATCGGCTTTGGCGCAGAAGTGCGTTCAAAAGACGAAACCAAAACTATCGGTGAACTGTTCACTCAAGTAGAACCTGAAGATCTAGTGAAGTATGGTTTGATTCCAGAATTCATTGGTCGTCTACCTGTTACAACAACACTGACAGAGCTTGATGAAGAAGCGCTAATCCAAATCCTTTGTGAGCCAAAGAATGCACTGACAAAACAGTACGCTGCATTATTTGAACTTGAGGATACAGAGTTAGAATTCCGTGAAGACGCCCTACGCGCAATTGCGAAGAAAGCAATGAACCGTAAAACGGGTGCTCGTGGTCTACGCTCTATCTTGGAAGGTGTTCTACTAGAAACTATGTACGAACTGCCATCTTCAACTGATGTAAGCAAGGTTGTGATTGATGAGTCGGTAATTAATGGTGAGTCAGAACCACTATTGATTTACAGCAACTCAGAGAATCAAGCAGCTGTTGCAGAGTAGGTCTTTTTAAGACAACACACTCAAATTGAAAAAGGAGGTAAGCAATTACCTCCTTTTTTTTATTCTTCCATTGAATCCAGTCGTTTAAGCCCCATATACTGCTTTATAAGTTAAAGCGGAAGAGAGAAATATATGAACTTGGAACGTTCCGAGCGTATCGAAATCCCCGTGCTACCTCTACGTGATGTAGTGGTTTACCCACACATGGTTATTCCATTGTTTGTTGGTCGTGAAAAATCGATTACTTGCCTTGAATCGGCAATGGAAGCTAACAAACAAGTACTACTTGTAGCGCAGAAAGAAGCGGACACTGATGAGCCTTCAATCGACGACCTATTTAACGTAGGTACAGTCGCTACTATTCTTCAGTTGCTAAAGCTGCCAGATGGTACCGTAAAAGTACTTGTCGAAGGTCAGCAGCGTGCAAAAATTCACCAGTTCAAAGAGAGTGAGTTTTTCTTAGCGGATGCCGAATACGTTGTAACCTCAGAACTTGACGAAAAAGAACAAGAAGTGGTTGTTCGCAGTGCGATCAATCAATTCGAAGGCTTTATTAAGCTGAACAAAAAAATTCCACCAGAGGTTCTAACATCGCTGAACGGTATTGATGAGGCTGCACGCCTTGCTGATACTATTGCTGCGCACATGCCACTTAAACTGGCAGATAAGCAGCACGTTCTAGAAATTTCTGATGTGACGGAACGTCTGGAATTCTTGATGGGCCAAATGGAGTCAGAAATTGACATCCTACAAGTTGAAAAACGCATCCGTGGCCGCGTTAAGAAACAGATGGAAAAGTCTCAGCGTGAGTACTACCTGAATGAGCAAATGAAAGCGATTCAGAAAGAACTTGGCGAGATGGACGACGCACCTGATGAATTCGAGACTCTGAAGAAGAAGATCGAAGATTCAAAGATGCCTCAAGAAGCTCGTGAGAAAACTGAGCAAGAACTGCAAAAACTGAAAATGATGTCGCCAATGTCTGCTGAAGCAACAGTAGTACGTAGCTACATTGATTGGATGGTTGGTGTTCCTTGGGCTAAGCGTTCAAAAGTTAAAAAGAATTTAGCCAAAGCGGAAGAGATCTTAAACGAAGATCACTACGGCTTAGAGCGTGTTAAAGAACGTATTCTTGAATACTTGGCAGTACAAAACCGTATCAACAAGCTGAAAGGTCCAATCCTTTGTCTTGTTGGTCCTCCTGGTGTTGGTAAAACTTCACTAGGCCGTTCGATTGCAGCAGCAACGGGTCGTAAGTACACACGTATGGCGCTAGGCGGCGTTCGTGATGAAGCTGAGATTCGTGGTCACCGTCGTACGTACATCGGTTCACTTCCGGGTAAGTTAATCCAGAAGATGTCTAAAGTTGGCGTTAAGAACCCACTGTTCCTATTAGATGAAATCGACAAGATGTCTTCTGATATGCGTGGCGACCCATCTTCAGCTCTTCTAGAAGTTCTAGACCCTGAGCAAAACAACGCATTCAACGATCACTACCTAGAAGTCGATTACGATCTGTCTGATGTGATGTTTGTGGCAACATCTAACTCTATGGATATTCCTGGCCCACTATTGGACCGTATGGAAGTGATTCGCCTGTCGGGTTACACAGAAGATGAAAAGCTGAACATTGCTAAGAGCCACCTATTGGACAAGCAAGTTCAACGCAACGGTCTTAAGCCTCATGAGATTGAGATTGAAGACTCTGCAATCATCGGCATCATTCGTTACTACACGCGTGAAGCGGGTGTGCGTAGCCTAGAGCGTGAAATCTCTAAGATCTGTCGTAAAGCAGTGAAGAATATCTTGTTAGACAGCGACCTTAACTCTGTAACGGTTAACATTGATAACCTGAAAGAGTACTTAGGCGTGCAACGTCATGACTTCGGTAAAGCGGATGAAAGCAACCGTATCGGCCAAGTAACTGGCTTAGCGTGGACTCAAGTCGGTGGCGATCTACTGACTATCGAAACTGAATCCATGCCAGGTAAAGGTAAGCTAACGCAAACCGGTTCACTGGGCGATGTGATGAAAGAGTCGATTCAAGCGGCAATGACCGTGGTTCGCTCTCGTGCTGAAAATTTGGGTATTAACACCGATTTCTACGAGAAACGTGACATTCATGTTCACGTACCGGAAGGTGCAACGCCAAAAGATGGCCCGAGTGCGGGTATCGCAATGTGTACTGCATTGGTCTCTAGCTTAACGGGTAACCCTGTGAAAGCAGAGGTGGGTATGACAGGTGAAATTACCCTTCGTGGTGAAGTTTTACCTATCGGTGGCTTGAAAGAAAAGCTGCTTGCAGCGCACCGCGGTGGCATCAAAACAGTCTTGATTCCTAAAGACAATGAACGTGATTTGGAAGAGATTCCAGACAACGTAATCGCTGACTTGAAGGTGATTCCGGTTCAATGGATTGATGAAGTACTGAAAGTCGCACTAGAACGAGATCCGTCAGGGGTCGAGTTCGACGTGAAAAAATAGTGATGCATAGCAAAAATAAGTAAAGAATTACGCTGATAGGCCCGAAAAGGCTTGTCAGCGTTTTTTTTGGACGCTAAGTTATTCGACTAAAGCGGCAGCCCTTTTGTAATAAGGCTTGCGGCTAAATTAAAACCAAAATGGAACGTACAGTCATCGAGAAGTAGTCACAGATGACACATAGGGGAAAAACAGTGAATAAAACACAACTAGTAGAATCAATCGCAGAAAACGCAGACATCTCTAAAGCTTCAGCTGGTCGCGCTCTAGACGCTTTCATCGAAGCAGTTGGCACAACGCTACAATCAGGCGACCAAGTTGCACTTGTTGGCTTTGGTACTTTCAGTGTTCGTACTCGTGCTGCTCGTACAGGTCGTAACCCAAAAACTGGTGAAGAGATCCAAATCGCAGAAGCTAAAGTACCTGGCTTCAAAGCGGGTAAAGCACTTAAAGACGCATGTAACTAATTTTTGTTGCTGAAACCTCGAGTTTTGTGAGGGGAAGGCAGTAATATGCGTTTACTGTTTGAACAATGATGTTTCATTTTTTTAAACAGTATATGTGCAAAGCACATTGAACTTATTTAAATTATGCGCATCCTACTGATGCGCATTTCTTTTTCTGATAATATCGCGTGAATAGATTTTTATTTTGAAGCCAATGCTTCATATCCGGAGAGCACTTAAATTATGATGGATCGATTACGCGAAGGCGTGAATAGCATCGCGGTAAAAATTATCCTTGGGTTGATTATCCTGTCATTCGTATTCGCAGGTGTAGGCAGCTACATCACCGGTGGCGGTAACAACGCAGCAGCTAAAGTTGGCAACACAGAAATTGCTCGTGGTGAGTTCGAACAAGCTTACCAAAACGAACGTAATCGCATGCAATCTCAACTTGGCGATTACTTCGCTCAAATGCTTGCAGACCCTGCATACGTAGAGTCTTTCCGTAAGTCAGTACTTGATCGCATGATCAACGATGTTCTACTTGAGCAGCAAGCTGAATCTTTAGGCCTACGAATCAGTGATTCTCAAATCCGTACCATGATTCTAGAAATGCCTCAGTTCCAAACGGCTGGTCAATTCGACCAAGAAGTTTACCAATCAGCACTGCGTCGTGCAGGTTTCAGCGCAGAAAGCTTCGCTGAATACATGCGTCGTGACCTAATGCGTAATCAACTGGTTACTGCACTTCAAGGCAGTGAATTTGTTCTTCAAGGCGAAATCGATATTCAGAGCAAGCTTATTGCTCAAACTCGTGATATTCGCACAGTGACACTGTCTGTTGCTGACCTAGCGAAAAACATCGAGTTAACTGACGAGCAAATCGAACAGTACTACCAAGAGAACCCTGCGGCTTACACTCGTCCAGAGCAGGCTAAAGTGTCTTACATCGAGCTTTCTGCTGAAGCGCTTAAATCGCAGCTTGAAGTTAGCGATGAGGAAGCTCAGAAATACTACCAAGAGCACCTAGACAAGTACTCTACTGAAGAGCAACGTAAAGTTAGCCACATCCTAGTTCAAGGTGATGACGAAGCGAAAGCACAGTCAATCCTAGACGAGCTAAATGCAGGCGCTGATTTTGCTACGCTAGCAGAAGAGAAGTCTGACGACTTCGGTAGTGCAGACGTTGGCGGTGACTTAGGTTGGATTGAACGTGACGTTATGGACCCAGCATTCGAAGACGCGGCTTTCGCTCTTGAGAATATTGGCGATACTACTGGCCTAGTTAAATCTGATTTCGGCTACCACATCATCAAGCTAGATGAAGTAAAAGCGTCTCAAGCTCAGGCTTACACAGAAGTTGCTACTGATATTAAGCAAGAATTACTAGACCAGCACGCTGTAGATCAGTTCTACGAACAGCAAACTGAGCTAGAAAAAGTAGCGTTTGAATTTCCAGATTCTCTAGATGACTCTGCAGAAGCTATCAACGCAAAGATCACGACAACAGATTTCATCTCGCAAATTGACGCTCCAGAAGTTCTGATGACGCCTGCCGTTATGCAAGCTATCTTGAGCCCTGAAGTGAAAGAAGACGGTTTGAACTCTGAAGTTATCGAATTGGCTCCTGAGCACGTGATTGTTGTACGTGTAGAAGAGACTCGCGACGAAACAGTTCTTCCTCTAGCTGAAGTGAAAGATCAAGTTGTCGCTGCACTATCTGCTGTAAAAGCAGAGCAACAAGCGGTAGAGCTAGGTGTTTCTCTAGTGAACGAGCTTAAGCAAGGCAACGAAGCTGTACTGGCAGATAACAGCCTTGAGTTCACTGAACTTGAAACGATTGACCGTAACTCGCCACTAGCGGCGTCTGTATTCGCTCTAGCGAAACCAGAAGCAGGCCAAGCTGTGTTCGGTCAGTCTAAAGACCAAGACGGTAACATCGTTGTTGTTGAGCTTTCTAAAGTAACGGCTGAAATCAACCCAGCTTACAGTACACAACTTGGTGCGCAGTTAGAGCGTGTTGGTAACCAACAAGATCTTACTAATGTACTAAACGTACTGCGCAAAAACGCAGACGTTGAATACTACGTAGTGGGTCAAGGTCAGTAAGCGTTTGATTATCTCAGTAGCAAGATCAACTTGATGATTGACTACTGAGAATCAACATATGATGTTAGGCTCCAATTCAGATTTGTGAGCCAACAAACAAGCTGATGAAAATAAGATGTATAACGAAGCGGGTCACTTAGGTGACCCGCTTTATTTTTATCTGGTGATTGTGTTATCTAGCGCGGCAAATGCATAAGTTACGTTTTTTGAACAAAGGAACAGTTTATGCGCACGATATATTCAACACTACTTCTTTCATTTCTGATGACCCTGAGCTCCCCAGCGCTTTCTGATAGCCCAACTAAAGCTGAGCTTTACGATGGCATTGAGATTACGGTCAACATCAATACCGCGACAGCAGAAGAGCTGTCAGCACTATTGGTTGGTGTGGGGGATAAGAAAGCCCAAGAGATCGTCGATTACAGAGATAAAAACGGTGTGTTTATGACTGCTGATGATTTGGTGAGTGTCAAAGGGATAGGTGAAGCCACGGTTAAAAAGAACCGCGAAAGAATTCAGCTTTGATCCGTTTTTTTATTCATTAGAAATGAAACCACAGCCATGAAGCCCCCGGCCAGTGCACCTGCTAGGTGGGCTTCAATGGCGACACGCGCATTAATCAGTTCGCCTGTCGTGCTAGAAGGGCCAACAAGCTGCTCCCAAGCAATCTTAGCGACTAATCCGAAAACTAACAGCCAACTAGATTTCCTACCGCTTAAAGCTTCTCTGAGCGCAAATAAGCCAAACAACCCATGCAAAGTGCCAGATAGGCCGACATAGATCTGAATAGTCGAAAGCAGCAGAGCGATTCCATTCACTAAGCTAATCACAAGCAAAGCAACCGCAAGCTGTTTTTTGCTCGGTTGAAACAGATAGCTGATGATCCACAAGCCTGCTAGATTCATCAGAAGGTGCGAGGTGTTGGTATGTGAAAAGTTTCCTGTTAGGATCCGCCACCATTGCCCTTCGGCAATCGCATTGCTATCCCAAACGACCCAAGCTTGTATTGGCTCAAATTGGAATAAGACGCATAAAAGTGAAGTGAAAATTAAAACAGGGTACACATTAAATCCATGTCTCGTTATTGCCCCCAATGCAGCAAGGCTTTGAAAGCTTGTATTTGTCAGTGGGTTACACCACTCGAATCGAATGTTGAGCTTATCATTCTTCAGCATCCATCAGAAGAGCATCGCCCGATGGGAACTGCGCGTATCCTCTCGTTATCTCTAAATAACAGCGTGACGCTTGTCGGTGAAGATTTTTCAGACAACGATCAATTGAACGCATTGCTGGCCGATGAACAGTATCAACATGTGATTTTATACCCAAGTGAAAACTCTGTTTCCGTTGAGTCGGCAACATGTCCAAGTAAGAAGTTGCGTGTGATTTTATTGGATGGGACGTGGAAGAAAGCATTCAAGATGTGGCAAGTATCGAGTAACTTGCATGCGTTGAACACGGTTCACTTGCCGAAAGACCTAAAGGGTAATTACCGAATTCGCAAAGCACCTAGTGAAAACAGTCTTTCTACCGTTGAAGCTGGTTATCATTTGCTTAGCTTGTTAGAGAGTGATGGCGACTTTAGCCCTTTGCTAACGGCATTTGACCAAATGATTCAGTTTCAAATCAATCAAATGCCGCCAGGTGTATTTGAAAAAAATTACTTAGATTAAGCCGTTTTAGTCAAGTGAGTCAGCAATTAAAACTCGGTATGAGCTGAGAACAGTTGCTGATGCATTTTCTGCGCAAGATCATCAGTCATTGATGAAATATAATCTGCTATCACGCGCATTTTTCTTGATTCATCTTGATGCTGTTGCCATTGCTTCTTGATGGGCAGAGGCAACAAGCGTTCAGGATCGGCGCTGAATGCTTCAAACATATCCATGATGATCTGTTGGCCCTTGTATTCGATGACCTGAACTTGAGGGACTTGAATCACGAACTCGCTGACAAAGTGCTTCAGCTTATCGAGTGTGGCGTCCATACTCGGTTCAAGTACGGCATTGTAAGCCAACAGCACATTCTCAAAGTTAGCATCTACCCGCTTAATCGAGATACTGGTCAACAGAGCGTTGACTATCCCACCAATCGCATCTTTTCGACGATACTGCTCACCAGAGAACAACATCTCTGTAATTGAATCTAAGTGCTCACAAATCCAAGGGTCAGCCATTTCTCTGAGCTGAGGGTATGCAGAATCGACCCATTGAGCTTTAGTCACTGAACCTAGCACAATCGCATCTTCCAAATCGTGCACGCCATATGCGATGTCATCGGCAAGCTCCATGATCGAACAATCAAGTGACTTATATTTGGTTTTGTTGTGCTCAAGTGGCTCGGTGTGCGACTTTCTTTTCTGTTTTAGAAGCTGTTGGTCGTTACTCGAAAGTGGCTCAAGTACCCAGTTGAATAACTCTTCATCGTGGTCATAAATGCCTTTTGCTGGCATCCAATCTCGCGCTCGAAGCTGTCGTTGGTGTTTAACAGGTTGAGATTGAGTCTTGGCTTGAACTTCGCTCAGTAGTGAAGGGTATTTAATCAGCCCCAACAAAGTGCGTCGAGATAGATTCATCCCGTGATGTTCAGTGTAAGGTTCTAACTGAGTGACAATGCGAAACGTTTGAGCATTACCCTCAAAGCCACCGTGGTCGCGCATCATGTAGTTGAGTGCGACTTCACCACCATGGCCATAAGGCGGGTGGCCGATGTCGTGAGCCAAACACAATGAATCAATTAAGCTGTCTGAGGGCAATAGGTCTCGAAACTCAGGCTGTTTTTTCTTCAGCTGAGCGACGATACCAGTGCCAAGTTGCGCGGCCTCAAGAGAGTGAGTTAGACGAGTACGATGGAAATCATTGACCGTAGTGCCGTGCACTTGGGTTTTTGCTTGTAGGCGGCGAAAAGCCGCAGAGTGAAGCACCCGCGCACGGTCACGCTGATACGGACTACGGTGGTCATCACGCCTGATTTTATGTTCATCGTCATTTCGATGTTGCCATTCTTGTTCGAGTTCAAATGGTGGTTCGAGTAGAGAAGTCAAAATAGCACCTATCAATCTGATTTATTTAGCTAATTAAAAACAACTTATACCCAGCTAGCTTATCTCGTCTAGTGATAATTCAAAGCTTGGCGCAAATGTGGTGAGAAAGTAGTCCATTTCAGGGCTTTTACGCTGTTCGAGAGTCTCTTCCAACCTGCGCTTAGCTTGTTCGTATTCATGATTGCCCGCGCTGAGTTCTTCCAAGCATTTTAGGTAAGCACAGATGGTGTCGGCTTGCTTAACGATGTTCTGCTCTTCTTTATTTGCTGTTCCTGAAATTAGAAAGGGTGCGAAGTCGTCTTGGAACTCTTCTGGCAGCATTGAAAGCAGTCTTTGTTCTGCAGCCGCTTCTATCTTCTTATACTCTTGGGCAATGTCTGGATTGTAGTATTTAACTGGCGTCGGCAAATCTCCTGTTAGCACTTCACTGGTATCGTGGTACATGCCAAGCAGAGCAATGTGTTCTGGGTTGAGTTTGCCATCAAACTTCTTGTTTTTGATAAGCGCCAAGGCGTGGGCGACGAAAGCGACCTGTAGGCTATGTTCTGAAATGTTCTCACTTGAGACTGAGCGCATCAAAGGCCAGCGTTGGATAAGCTTCATGCGTGCGAGATGGGCGAAGAAATGGCTTTGTTTCATAAGAGTCCTTTCTAAAAAATACTCCACTCGTATCTTGTGTTAACTCAAACAGTACGAGACAGCGGATACAAAAAAGGCTCCCAAGCAGGAGCCCTTTAAGCATAGAAGTGATTGATTACAAGTTAAAGTCTTTTAAAACAGCAAATTGTAGTCATCTTTCTTTGTGCTAATTAACCTTCGACGATGTCGTCTTGGCTGTAGGTCTGTAAGAAGCGCTCTAGACGACCAATCGCGATTTCTAGATCTTCGATGTGCGGTAGAGTCACGATGCGGAAGTGATCCGGCTTCGGCCAGTTGAAGCCAGTACCTTGAACTAATAGCACCTTCTCTTGTTTAAGGAAATCGAGCACAAACTTCTGATCGTCTTTGATGTTGTACATGTTGGTGTCGATCTTAGGGAACAGGTACATCGCGCCTTTTGGTTTCACACAAGAAACGCCAGGGATCTTGTTGATCAGTTCCCATGCACGATCACGTTGTTCGAGTAGTCGACCACCAGGAAGAATCAATTCATTGATACTCTGATAACCACCCAGTGCCGTTTGGATGGCATGCTGCATCGGTACGTTCGCACATAAACGCATCGAGGCCAGCATTTCTAGCCCTTCAACGTAGCCTTTCGCTATGTGTTTCGGACCTGTTAAGAACATCCAACCACCACGGAAGCCGCATACACGGTAAGCTTTAGACAGGCCATTGAATGTGACCATTAATACATCTTCGGCAAGCGTTGCAACTGAAGTGTGTACCGCACCGTCGTAAAGTACTTTGTCGTAGATTTCATCAGCGAAGATGATCAAACCGTGTTCACGAGCAATCTCAACAACTTGTAATAGGAAATCACGGCTGTATACCGCACCCGTTGGGTTGTTTGGGTTGATAAGAACGATGCCGCGCGTCTTTGGTGAAATCTTCGCTCGCATGTCGTCTAAATCTGGATACCAATCGGCATCCTCATCACACATGTAGTGAACCGGTGTGCCACCAGAAAGTGCAACAGACGCTGTCCATAGTGGGTAGTCCGGAGCGGGAACTAATATTTCATCACCATTATCCAGTAGCGCCTGCATAGACATAACGATAAGCTCTGATGCACCGTTACCAATGTAAACGTCTTCTACATCAAGGTTACGTAGGCCTTTTTTCTGGTAGTGCTGAACAACCGCTTTGCGGGCTGAATAGATGCCTTTTGAGTCGCAGTAACCCTGAGATGTCGGCAGGTTACGGATTACGTCAACAAGGATTTCATCAGGGGCGTCAAAACCAAATGGGGCGGGGTTACCAATATTAAGCTTCAGTATTTTATGCCCTTCTTCTTCCATGCGCTTAGCATGTTTGAGTACAGGCCCCCTGATTTCGTAGCATACGCTGTTGAGTTTTGACGACATCCCGATATTTTGCATTGCCGATTTCCTGAAATTAATTTAAATACTTTATTAAAGTACCGCAAAATGACGTTTGATAGAATAAAAATCTGATGAATGTCGAATTTCAGTGTCACGTTTGGTCTTTTTGTTGTCACTCATTTCTAAATTTTAATCAATCGCTTTTGTGGTTACACGTTAAGATGAATAAAGGGATGGGATCGCTTAAAATCACAGGAATGTTCAAAAGATATAGTACATTCTTGATCTAAATGGGGACTGCCCATAAAGTATCAAACTAATATAATAATAATTTAGATGTGAACGAGGTCGATTTGTCACATTTCCAGCAAACTATCTCCGCTTTGATTGAGCGAGTACAAAATGCCCAAGCAAGTGAAGTTCGTTGTGTTGAAGTTCTAACGCAAAAACCATCGTTTGCATTTATTGAATGGCTTCATGCTCAACCGCTCTTTCCTAAGTTCTACTGGCAGTCGCGCGATACTCGTGAAGAGGTCGTTGCACTCGGTCAACTGCATACTTTTTCCGATCCCGCTCCGGCGTACGCTATTCTTGGCGAAGAACAACGAATTTGGGGCGGACGTTCGTTTGATGGACATACCGCAAAGAACCGTCGTTGTATGGAATCGTTTTTCTTCCTTCCTCAGGTTGAATTGATCCGTTTTGACAATACATGGTCACTAGCCGTTAATTTGTCTCCTGATCGTGTTGCTTCTATTAATGCTTTGAATAAGCTTGCTGTTGAAGCGGCGATATTGGCGCCTTTGTCTGCGCATATCGAACAGATTCAACATGTTCCAGAAAGAGAACAGTGGGACAACTTGGTCGATAAAGTCCTGAAGGGCATCAGCGATGAAGAGTACAAGAAAGTCGTTTTGGCTCGTAAAACCACGTTGCAGCTTGATGCGCCTATCTGTGCGGCTCAATTACTTAAAGCCAGTTATCTGCAAAATCATCACAGTTTTCACTTTATGTTGGTGCTGGATTCGAAACACAGCTTTATTGGTTCGACGCCAGAGCGCTTATATAGCCGACATGGTACTGAGCTTGATACCGAAGCCCTTGCTGGAACGATCGGTCGCGGGGAGAACGCAACCGAGGATATGGAGTTAGCCAACTGGCTTTCTCAAGACAGCAAGAACCTCAATGAAAACCAATATGTAGTCGACGATATCATTGAGCGCCTGACACCTCATTCCCAAACGGTGCATGTTGAAAAAGATGCCCGTCTTGTGCGTCTGCGTAAGGTGCAGCATTTGAAGCGCAATATTCACGCTCAGCTTAAAAATGGTATCAACGGTGTTCAGTTGCTTGCAGCATTGCAGCCAACCGCCGCTGTAGCTGGTCTACCGCGTAAAGAGGCGATGGACTTTATTCTTGAACATGAACCGTTTGCACGAGGTTGGTATGCCGGTTCAGTCGGTTACATTAGCCATCAACGTGCGGAGTTCTGTGTGGCAATTCGGAGTGCATTGGTTGTAAACGATCAAGTACAACTGTTTGCGGGCGCGGGGATCGTGCCTGGATCGGTTGCTGAGCATGAGTGGCAAGAATTAAACAAAAAAATGTCGACCTTACTGAGCTTAATTTCAGATCACCCACCGCTGGGTGTGGCATCATGAATCACGACCAAGCCGTATTGAATAGAGTTTGGTGTAACACGTTACTTGAAGAGTTAACACGCAGTGGTGTTGAGCATGTTTGTGTTGCGCCGGGCTCGCGCTCAACACCATTAACACTTGAAGCTGAAGCCAATCCAAAACTGACGCTGCACACGCATTTTGATGAGCGTGGGCTTGGTTTTCTTGCGTTAGGTTTAGCGAAAGCCAGTGGTAAGCCAGTTGCTGTGATTGTTACCTCTGGTACTGCTGTTGCAAACCTTCTTCCTGCGACGGCTGAATCTGGGCTGACACGAGAAAAGCTGATTTTGCTGACCTCTGATCGACCTATCGATTTAGTCGACTGTGGCGCTAATCAAGCGATTCAACAGCAAGGCATCTTTTCTTCCCATGTTGAAAGTGCTTTAAACTTACCAAGCCCTAGTACACAAGTATCTCTGAATTGGTTGCTGACATCGGTTGATCACGCGCTGGTGAAACAACGCAATGTTGGTGGTGCGATTCATATCAACTGTCCGTTCCCAGAACCTCTATATTCTGCGAATAGCGCGGAAATGTATGCGCAATACACATCCAGTGTCGCTGGGTGGAAATCGGGAACAGGTTGTTACAGCCAAACGTTTTTACCTAATCAAGTGAACACACAACCTATTGCTCCAGGTGAGTACCTTGGGCGCAAGGGTGTGGTTATTCTCGGTTCGCTAGATATTGAACAGGCGAAAAAAGCTCAACAGTTTGCTACTGCATTAGGTTGGCCAATTTTTTGCGACCCTCAATCAGGTGTCACAAGTGATTGGAAGCATTATGATCTGTGGATGCAGAGTGACGTAGCGAAAGAACAACTCAACCAGTGTGATTTCATTCTTCAGTTTGGTGAGCGCATTGTTTCTAAGCGATTAAACCAATGGATTAAGTCACAAGCGGTTTCGTTCGATTGCACGCAATATGTTGTGGTTTCACCTGATGCGCACCGTATAAACCAAGATCATCTACCGCAAACTCATATTGTTGCCAATATCGAGTCATGGATCACCGAGCAATACCTGCCAATTTTGTTAGGCAAACATTCTGGTTGGGCGACGCCTTTAATCGAGGTCGCAAATACTGTTCAGCAGCTCGCCCTCGCGCAAATATCCAATAATGACCAACTGACGGAACTAAGTGTTGCCGTTGATTTGTCGACTAGACTTAAAGACAGAGAGTTGTTTGTGGGAAACAGCTTGATGGTAAGGCTGGTGGATATGTTGTCATCAATATCTGTGAATCAAGTTTACAGTAATCGTGGTGCATCGGGCATTGATGGCTTGGTGGCGACGGCTGCGGGCGTGATGAAAGCCAATCAGAATCCTTTGATGATGTTAATCGGTGATACCTCTTTGTTGTATGACCTCAACTCGCTGGCTCTGCTGACTCATAATTTAACGCCAATGGTTATTGTTGTGACTAACAACGACGGTGGGGCGATCTTTGATTTGTTGCCGGTTCCTGAGCAACAAAAACAGTCACTTTATCAAATGCCTCATGGTTTCAGCTTTGAATATGCGGCAGCGCAATTCCAGCTGGGATACGCTGCGCCAGAAACCTTGAACGGCTACCAAACCATTGTCGAACAACATTTCGAACAGGGTCAGGGTACCTTGCTCGTGGAAGTTAAGACGCCTCCCGAACAAGCGTCGACTCTGCTAAAACAATTCAGTTCAATGCTCACCGAGGCATTAGCCTAAGGACTTTACATGCTTTACTCCAATTATTACCCAGCGGTACAAAAATCTTCTGACAAACCTTTGCTTGTTTTTTTACATGGTTTACTCGGAAGCGGGGATGATTGGAGTGCATGTCATCCATTCCTCGAGGACTTTCCTCGTCTTTGCATAGATTTGCCCGGACACGGACAAAGCCGCTTTACTGATCCGGTAGGCTTTGACCATTGCTGTAATAAAATTGTCCAGTGCATCACATCTCAACTGGCGCTCAACAACCTTCCTGCTGATTATCCTATCGTGGTTATCGGCTACTCTATGGGGGGGAGGCTTGCTATGTATGGGGTAACAAGCCCTTGCTTCGAGACGCTTAACCTAGAGAAAGTCATCATTGAAGGTGGCAACTTTGGTTTGGAGTGCGATGAAGAGAGAGCACAAAGGTTAGTACATGATACGCAGTGGGCAGTTCGCTTTGCACAGCAGTCGATTGAAGATGTTTTAGACGATTGGTATCAACAAAGCATCTTTTCTTCACTAAATCATGAGCAAAGACAAACTTTGGTCATAAAGCGTAGTGGTAACCTTGGAGTATCCGTAGCAAATATGTTGTTATCTACTTCGTTAGCTAAGCAACCAGATTTACGTGCCACATTGAAATCTCATGAGCATTTATTGCATTATGTATGTGGAGAAAAAGATCGTAAATTCATGGAGCTAGCTGAGAATAGTGGTTTTGAATATAGTCAGGTCGATCACGCTGGTCATAATGTTCATTTCGAGCAACCAGAGCTGTTTTCCAACCTGATAATTCAATGTATCGCCAGTCGTCGTTAATCTGACTGAGCGATTCTTTCGTATCAAGCACTATCAAAAGCAGAGCAACACCGTCACGACTATTCGTTAGTCGTGGTCTCTAATAGAACAATGGGAATCACCATGGCTAAAACAGTAGGCATCACAGAAGAAGAACTTTACGCAGCCGTTAACTGGCGCGATGAAAGCAGTCAATTTGAAGATATTCAATACCATAAGTCTGACGATGGTATTGCGAAAATCACGATTGCGCGTCCTCAAGTGCACAATGCGTTCCGTCCACAAACTGTAAAAGAGATGATCAATGCACTGGCTGACGCTCGTTACGACGAGAAAGTAGGCGTGATCATTTTGACGGGTCTTGGTGAGAAGGCGTTCTGTTCTGGTGGTGACCAAAGTATCCGTGGTGACTACGGCGGCTATCAAGATGATTCAGGTACTCACCACTTGAACGTACTTGATTTCCAACGTCAAATTCGTACTTGTCCAAAACCGGTTATTGCAGCGGTATCTGGCTGGGCAGTGGGTGGCGGTCATGTACTTCACATGATGGCAGACCTGACTATTGCCGCTGAAAACGCGCAGTTCGGTCAGACGGGTCCTAAAGTGGGTTCATTCGATGGCGGTTGGGGTGCTTCTTACATGGCTCGTATCGTTGGTCAAAAGAAAGCACGTGAAATTTGGTTCCTGTGTCGTTTCTACGATGCTCAAGAAGCATTGGACATGGGTCTAGTAAACACAGTCGTGCCTGTTGCTGACCTAGAAAAAGAAACGGTTCGTTGGTGTCGTGAAGTTCTTCAACATAGCCCAATGGCGCTGCGTTGCTTGAAAGCGGCATTAAACGCAGACTGTGACGGCCAAGCTGGTCTTCAAGAGTTGGCGGGTAATGCAACCATGATGTTCTACATGACAGAGGAAGGCCAAGAAGGCCGCAACGCATTCAACGAGAAACGTCGACCGGACTTCGACAAGTTCCCGCGTAACCCATAGTCTTTTTCTTCTTTAAAATGAGTCGCTAATAGCGGCTCGTTTTGTTTTGATGTTCCCCGTTTTTTAGGAAACTTTATGAACTCAGTGAATTCTCAGCGTCACGCTAAACTCTACCGTTATCAATTGCCTATGGATAGTGGTGTGATTCTTCGTGACAATAAGTTGAACGAACGCGTTGGCTATATCATCCAACTTGAGTGTGATGGTAAAACTGGCTTTGGCGAAGTTGCGCCTTTGGCAGGTTTTAGCCAAGAAGATGCTGAACAAGCTGGCATTCAGCTGCAACACGAATTAGAGCTTTGGAGTCACAATAACCCTCAAACGCCTTTTGATGAGTTATATCCTTCTGTTGCCTTCGGTTTTTCGTTGGCGATGATGGAATTACGAGGCGAACTCAATGCTGAAGGTAATTACCAAGCAGCGCCGTTGTGTACAGGAGATCCAGATGAATTGATCCCTGTGTTAAATGAGATGAAAGGCGAGAAGGTTGCCAAAGTAAAAGTCGGTCTCTACGAAGCGATTCGTGATGGTATGCTGGTTAGCTTATTCCTTGAGTCGATCCCTGATTTGACCCTAAGACTTGACGCTAACCGCGCGTGGAAACCAGAGAAAGCGAAGCAGTTCATTAAATACATTTCGCCGTCACTGCGTCAGCGTATTAGCTTTATTGAAGAGCCCTGCCAAAAGCCAGAAGACAGCTTGGCCTTTGCCATCGACCATGGTGTTGCGATTGCATGGGATGAGACACTACAAGAAGCGGTGCGAAGCCCAGAATTTGATCTTAGCGACCTTACGGGTGTTAAAGCGGTAGTGATTAAACCAACCTTGATTGGCTCAGTAGAGCGTTGTGTTGCTATCATTGAACGCGCACAGCAACTTGGTATTAAGCCTGTACTAAGCTCAAGCATAGAGTCTAGTCTTGGATTAACTCAGATTGCACGATTAGCACAACAGTACTTGCCTAACGAAGTTCCAGGACTTGATACGATTGGCTTGTATCAGCAACAACTAGAAGTCTCTTGGCCGGGTTGCCAGCTTCCTGTTTCTACTCTTGAACAGCAACAACTGATTTGGTCTTCTTAGGCTGATCGTTCGATTAGCTTAGACCGTTTTCAATCTATAACTTGGTTATCTTATGATGCGCCCACAATCTATTCATCACCCACTTTGGGTACAGTGGGCGCAGCAAAACCCACATCAAACAGCGTTAGTCACTCCTAATCGCGCTTACACTTGGCTGCAAGTTTCAACGTTAGTGAGTGAGTACCAACAACGGCTATCTCAGCAAGGCCTATCTGAAGGTGATGTACTGACAATTGTTGGTAAGAATCAAGCTGAAGTGATCCCCGTTTACCTTGCCGCACTCAATTTGGGTGTGGTTTGTGCGTTTACCATGCCTCAGCCAGCAGCTCGTTTAACGCAGAAACTTGAATCCCTCTATGGTCAGCTAGACAGACGTTACCTTTGGCTATTAGATAGCTGTGGGTTAGATCATTCTGATGCTGTTGACCTCAAGACTGTATTGGTGACGTTACCTTGCTTGAACGAAGTTAAGGTCGATGGTGGTGACAAACCAACAACACTGCAAAATCCTAACTTTGATCCTCAAAATCTAGCGAGCATCGTATTCACTTCTGGCTCTACCGGAAACCCGAAAGCTGTGGCGCACACGTTGCAGCAACACTTACATTCGGCGGTCGGGTTACTTAAGGTGTTTCGTTATCAACAAGACGATACTTGGCTACTGAGTTTGCCTATGTACCATGTGTCGGGATTGGCGATTGTTCATCGTTGGCTAGCTGCTGGTGGCAGTATCAAAATAGGCCAAGGTAAGCTCGAAACCGATATCGAAGGTTGCAGTCATGCCTCGTTGGTTGCTACTCAGTTGCAGCGGTTATTAAAGAGTAAGCAAGCACTTACTTTAACTCATGTGCTGCTTGGTGGTAGTCATATTCCGGAAGCGCTTGGACTTGAAGCTCAACACATGGGTATCGAAACCTGGCTTGGGTATGGAATGACAGAAGCAGCTTCAACAGTGACCGCGAAGCTGGTCGATTCTAGTAATACTGCAGGTTTTGTTCTCGACCAACGCCAACTAAAAATTGAAGAACAACGTATCTTGATTGGCGGCAATACGCTTGCTTCTGGTTATTACTATCAGGGCGAGTTAACACCGCTGGTGGATGAGGACGGTTGGTTCGATAGCAAAGATCTTGGGGAGTGGGTTGGCGAACAAGTGTCGATTATTGGGCGCGCTGATAATCAGTTTATTTCTGGTGGTGAGAATATTCACTGTGAGGAAATTGAACAAGCACTCAACCAATTACCTGAAGTTAAACAAGCCTTTGTGGTTCCTGTTGAAGACAGTGAATTTGGCTTTAGACCGATTGCGATCGTCGACTGTGATGAACTACCTACCATAGAGTGGTTTGCAGAACAGTTACAAGGGAGCCTAGAGCGATTTAAGTTTCCTATCGAGTATTATCAGATGCCAGAGCAAGAACAGCAGGGGATCAAAGTATCGAGAGCAGGTTTAGCATCTTGGGTGTTGCAGCATAGGAACTAAAAGGTCGAAAGTATCAGGAAGGTGTGTGTTGTTTGCTAGATTGGAAGACGGTTAGTTAATTTAGCAATTAGATAGTTCAAAACAGAATTTATTATCTTTATAACTAGCCATCATAATAAGCCCAATAAACAATGGATTGTCGAATAAGGTCTTATTATGAAAATTGCCCTCATCATTGCGGTTTTGCTGCAGATAGGCCAAGCGCTCACTTCGTCTGGGTTGACTCGTTCGTTGGCTGAACTCACCGCATTTGTGTTGGTTTTAGTACTTGTTTTGATGAAAAGAGAGAGCAAGAAGAGTGATAAACCCCTGTTTGATTAGTGATTGTTGCAACAAAGAATATCTTTACCACAAACGATATTTTTACTACAAACGATAAAGGCAAAGCCCATTTGAGCTTTGCCTTTTTATTTTGTTGTTTGTTAATCTGAGTGTCTAGGTAACCAAACACCACTTAAAGCGTCTCTTTTCGGACTAAGCGAGAGTTAGCCACGCCAAAGAGCCCGTCGAGATCATGACCCACATCGTAATACCAAACATCAATGGCTTAGGCCCTGCCGCTTTTAACTTCTCAACTGAAATGCCACAACCAATTAAGAACAGACACACAACCAACGCGCGCTTAGAGACATCAAAGATACCTTGGTAGACCATCTCAAATTGTGGCAGCAAGTCACTAACCGCGATAGCGGCACAATAGAAGAAAATGAAGTAGGGAACTGTAATCTTCTTTTGATCGTTCTTGAAGATCATCGCGCTCACCAAAGCGATTGGGATGATCCAGAGTGCACGAGCGAGCTTCAATGTTGTCGCTGTCGTCAGTGCTTCTTCGCCATACGCTGAAGCCGCGCCTACTACAGAAGAGGTATCGTGAATCGCAATGGCTGCCCAAGTACCAAATGTTTGTTGGCTTAACTCAAGTGCGTGGCCAATCATCGGGAACAAGAATAGGGCGATTGAGTTCAATACGAATACTGTGGCTAATGCTAAGCCAATCTGCTCATCGTCGGCTTTAATCGCGGGGGCTACGGCTGCGATAGCGCTACCACCACAAATCGCGGTGCCTGAAGAAATAAGGTACCCCGTGGTGCGATCCAGTCCCATTCGTTTCGCTAAGAACCAACCAATCACCAGCGTACCAATGATGGTTGTGACAATTAAACCAATCCCATCGCCTGTCACTGCTAATGCTTTTTCAAACTGAATGCCAAAGCCCAAACCGACAATAGAATAGGCCAGTAGCTTTTTGGTGAGTTTTCCGACTTCCAAGTGTTCAGGCACTAAACCTAAACTAGCAAGCAGAAAACCGATGACGAGGGCGGTTGGTGAGCTTACCCATGGCGTTAAGCAAAACAGTGCAGCAAGATAAAATGGAACAGACTTTTTTATATTCATTGTTTTTAGAGTCTTGTTTGACGTTATTGTAATGGGGCCACTATACGTTTAACTAAGTGGTAAGTAAGTCTAAATGAATTGAACAAACGTTAAGTAAAACTAAACGTTTGTTCAGTTGATATGAATAAAGGGTTGCCTAGCGTAGCGATCCGCGAAGATCAGAGACTGACTGTCGAAGAGTGTTGCATGAAGCTTCTTTCGCAAGTATTGGTTCGCCAGCTTCTATCTCTAACTTGGCCCGGAAGCGGGTCGGTAACCCCTTGAAAGCTTGACCTTTATAACGACTGAAGTAGCTGCCCCATAACCCTTTAAGTGCCATTGGAATCACAGGCACAGGAGAACGTTTGATAATCAGCTCCATGCCACGCATGAATTCGGCCACTTCGCCATCAGCGGTTAGCTTGCCTTCAGGGAAAATACACACGATGTGCCCTTCATCTAGGGCTCGTTCAACTTCTTTGAAAGCGTTTCTAATCGAGTTTCGGTTGGTTGCGGAGACTGGAATAACTCCTGCTCTTTTTAAGAATCGACGTAGTGGAGGCAGCTTGGCGTAATCCTCTTCCATCACAAACCGAATCAAGCGAGGGCAAACCGCACTCAGAAGCAGTGCATCCATATAACTCACATGGTTGCAAACGATCAGTGCGCCGCCATTCTCAGGAAGGTGGTGTAAGTTCTTGTGCTTAACTCGGTACATGGTGTGAGTGACCACCCATGTAAAGAAACGAAAAGCGTAGATAGGCACCTGATGAAACAGGTACAGCATAACCAAAGTGTTTCCTATTGCGAGCAACACAAATAGCTGTGGAATGGAAAGATCGAGAACACTCAGGCAAACAATACCCAAAACAGCACTTCCTACCATGAACAATGAGTTATAGATATTGAGCCCTGCAATCACTTGAGCTCGCTCATCAGGCTTAGCGCGTAGTTGCATCAAAGAGTACAGCGGAACAATAAAGATACCTCCAGAAATGCCTAATAATAGTAGGTAAGCAAATAGAGGCCACAGATCTGAATAGGTTACAAACTGATGAAAAGTGCTGAAGTCAGGCAAAGACTCTGGGATGGATATCGCCATCAGCAGTCCAAAAATGGACATACCCAGGCTACCCATTGGCACGATGCCGATTTCAATTCTGTGATTTGATAACTTATCGCAAGCCAAAGAACCTATCGCAATACCGACCGAGAAAAGAGCTAACAAAAAGGCAACCGAGCTTTCAGTGCCGTTCAGGTGGAGCTTAGTGAAGTTTGGAAACTGAGTTAGATAAGCAGCGCCGAGGAACCAGAACCAGCTGATAGACATCAGTGCTTGAAACGTTGGGCGATCTTTTTTTGCAATCGCCAGTGTCGCGCGTGTTAGCTTTACTGGCTGCCACTTCACTTTCAGATCTGGTGCGTTACTTGGCGATTGTGGAATAAAGCAGCTTGATACATAGCCAAGTACGGCGAAAGAAACAATACATACCGCAGCAATGAGCTTCGCGCTTTCGTCAGATGCAATAATACCGGCACCTAGAGTACCAATAAGAATGGCTAAGAATGTGCCGGTTTCGACTAAAGCGTTGCCGGATACCAGTTCTTTAGTTTCTAACTGTTGTGGAAGCAGTGCGTATTTCACTGGGCCAAAGAAGGCACTTTGCGTTCCCATTAAAAATAGTAATAGAAGAAGAATCGCATAGCTTTCGTAAATAAAACCGATCGCGCCTAGTGACATTATCACCACTTCAAGGAGCTTAACTTTTCGGATAAACCAAGATTTTTCGTATTTATCAGCCAGCACACCGGCCAAAGCAGAAAATAGAAAGAAGGGAAGAATAAAAAGGCCTGCAGCCAAATTAATGAATAGATTACTGGAAATAGGCAGCGTATCTACGCTTGCGAAAGCAACAAACAGTAACAGCACATTTTTGAATATGTTGTCATTAAAGGCGCCTAAAAATTGAGTAATAAAGTAGGGTAGGAACCTTTTTTGCGTTAACAGCGAAGATTGGCTGCTGTTGTTCATTGTCTTTCCTTGAATGATTACCAGTTGGTTAAGTAGTTTGAGATTAGGTTATTGATCAACTCTTTACCATCGATAGGTTCAGAAGCGAAAAATTTGTCATCAACGCTAAGTAGAGTAATTCCATGTACTCCAGACCATAATACACGACTGGCTTTAATGACTTCGCTTTCTGTGTGTTCAGGAGCAATAGCCACCAATAATTGCTCTAACATACCGGTCATTCTATCGATACGATTCGACTGCCATTCAGGGAGGTTTTCACCATTCATGTTGTGCTCAAAGATAAGCTGCCAACGGTAAGGATGTTTTTGTGCAAAATCGTGATAGCAGTATGCAAGATTGAACAGAGCTTGTTGAGGGTTGCTCGATTGTTCAACCGCAGAAGCTGATTGGGACGACAGTTCATCTAATGTTTGAGCAACAACGTGTAAAAGGAGTAGGTTGTAGTTACCAAATACATTCACCAAGGTGCTAGGGACATAACCAATCATATTGGCAATCTTACGTAAGCTTAACTCGTGATAAGAGTGCACTTCTAAAAAGTCGGTCACCGTCTTTAAGGTTAATTGCACTAATTGTTCGCGAGTATGATCGTTTCGTCTTGCCATGAGTACTTTCTATTAAATGAACATCGTTCAATATTTTAATGCTGCCCCAGAGTGCCGTCAATCCCTTCGCTAGTTTAGTAATCAATTAATAGCCGCAATATTATGATACATGTGTAAACGTCGTGAATATTTCATTGTTCTTTGTTAACGAGTATGATTAAGGTGTCGAAAGATAAAAAACCTATAAAGGATAATAATGAAACGATTTTTCTCACTAGTCGCGATCCTGTTGGTAACAGTCGCGGTGACGCCAATCGCGGAAGCGAAAAAGTTTGGTGGTGGTAAGTCATTTGGCAAAAGCTTTAAAACGGCTCCAGCACCAAAACAACAAAATACAAATTCGAACCGACAAGATCAAACTGGCAAGAAAACAGCAGCAGCTAACTCTAGCAAGAAAGGCCTTATGGGCGGTCTGCTAGGTGGTTTACTTGCTGGTGGTCTTTTAGCTGCATTCTTTGGTGGCGCATTTGAAGGTATCCAGTTTATGGATATTCTGATCATGGGTCTGATTGCTTTCCTAGCGTTTAAATTCCTACGCGGAATGTTGGGCGCGAAGCAGGGCTCAATGAACCAGCAGAATGCTCGTGGCCAACAGCCAGCATTCGGTGGTATGGGTCAGAACAAGTTTGAACAACCTAAGCAACAACCAAATGTTCATAACTTCGAGCAAGCACAACCTCAATCTCAACCACAAGGCGCTGCTGGCGGTTTCGGTTTTGGTGCGCAAAGCGATGTTCCACATAACTACCCACCAGGTTTTGATCAAGCGGCATTCATCAACGGTTCTCGTGAGCACTACCGTACACTGCAAGGTGCATGGAATCACAACGAGCTGAACACGATTGAAGAGTACGTATCTCCAAGCCTATTTGAAGACCTAAAAGCTGAGCGTAATAAGCTAGACGGTGATCAGCACACAGACGTAATGTACGTTGATGCTGAAATCGTTCGTGCAGACCATGATGGCAGCAAAGCACAGCTAAGCCTTCAGTTTAGCGGTCGTTACCGTGATACAGCGGACGGCATAGAAGAAGATATCACTGATATCTGGCACTTAGAGCGTGACCTAACGACTCAAAATGCACCTTGGTTAATTGTTGGTATTCAAGGTTAATTCCAGGATTTAACTAAATATCAATATGATGTAGTTATTTGGAATAACGGCAAATAATTGAAAGCCTCTGCTGAGAAATCAGCAGAGGCTTTTTTGTGTCTAATGATAGGTATCTGTAAGTCGCAGCAGGGAAATTGGCTTTGAGCTTTTTTGGGGGAGGGGGCGAAGGGTTTTATACCAATTAAAGTAAAAATATGATCTAATTGAGGCCGTCGAACTCTTACAGAAAATTGCTATGGATAGCCTTAATAATACAGATTTTAAAAAGCTAGCAAGCCAACAAAAAACCATTCAAATGAAGGTTCGCTTGCTAGCACTTGCCCACTTCAAAGAAGGTCACTCGCGCACTCAAATTGCCAAATACCTTAAAGTCAGTCGAACCAGTGTAAACAAATGGGTCCAAGCATTTCTTGAAGAAGGATTGGAAGGGCTTCAAGAGAAACCTCGCACAGGCAGACCAGCCTATCTCAATGTAGAACAACGAAAACAACTCAGCGCGTTCATTAAGAAAGAAGCTGAGTCCCCTTCAGGCGGGCGCCTTGTCGGGAGCGATATACATGACTACATCGTGAAAAACTTTGATAAATACTACCACCCTAATTCTATCTATTATCTCCTCGACCACATGGGCTTCTCTTGGATAACTTCTCGCTCCAAACATCCTAAACAATCACAGCAAGTCCAAGACGATTTTAAAAAAATTCCAAATAGAAACGATCCTTAAGATCCCCGGCCATATTGGGCTAGAGAGTGTTGATGTCTGGTTTCAAGACGAAGCTAGGTTTGGTCAACAGAACACAACGACACGCCTTTGGGCGACTCGTGGAACGAGGCCTCGCGTCGTAAAACAACAGCAATTTGAATATGCTTATTTGTTTGGTTCGGTATGCCCTGAAAGAGGAATTGGTGAAGCCATAGTGGTTCCTTGGGTTAACAAAGACATAATGACAAATCACCTAGGGCAGATATCGAAAGCGACTGAAAAAGGACGTCATGCCGTAGTGATAATGGATGGTGCAGGGTGGCATACCGATGATGTTGCGAAAGAATTTGATAATGTCAGTGCCATCAAGCTTCCACCCTACTCGCCAGAGCTCAATCCTATAGAACAAGTTTGGAGTTGGTTACGGCAACATTATCTAGCTAATCAAAATTTCACTGATTATAACGACATTGTTTCCAAGGTTTGTCGCGCTTGGAATGGATTTCTTGAGTGCAAAGATCGCGTCACAAAAATGTGTACTAGAGATTGGATAGAGCTGATCAGTTAATTTTCCGGATTGGTATTACTTGGTATGTGAACACCACATGGAAGTCTGGAGAGACTGAGCGCGATGTGATCTTCAAGAGGTGTATAGAAGTTTGAAGTGTTGAACTTAGACAGAAGAGCTTTCAACCTCTGTATTGATAAGATAGGGCTTATCAATAACGTGTTCAGAAACGAAAAAGCCAACTCAATGAGTTGGCTTTTCGATTTTCCAATTAAGGAGAATATGGTGGAGGGAGACGGATTCGAACCATCGAAGGCAGTGCCGGCAGATTTACAGTCTGCTCCCTTTGGCCACTCGGGAACCCCTCCAGGGTATGTCTTACTCTTCACAAAGTAAGCCTAAATTGATGTTTTCCCATAAGCCCATCAACTAGGTTGTTCTCTTAACTCTCGAAAGAGGTAAGAAGAATATGGTGGAGGGAGACGGATTCGAACCATCGAAGGCAGTGCCGGCAGATTTACAGTCTGCTCCCTTTGGCCACTCGGGAACCCCTCCAGGGTGTGTCTTACTTTTCACAAAGTAAGCCTAAATTGATGTTTTCCCATAAGCCCATCAACTAGGTTGTTCTCTTAACTCTCGAAAGAGGTAAGAAGAATATGGTGGAGGGAGACGGATTCGAACCATCGAAGGCAGTGCCGGCAGATTTACAGTCTGCTCCCTTTGGCCACTCGGGAACCCCTCCAGGGTGTGTCTTACTTTTCACAAAGTAAGCCTAAATTGATGTTTTCCCATAAGCCCATCAACTAGGTTGTTCTCTTAACTCTCGAAAGAGGTAAGAAGAATATGGTGGAGGGAGACGGATTCGAACCATCGAAGGCAGTGCCGGCAGATTTACAGTCTGCTCCCTTTGGCCACTCGGGAACCCCTCCAGGGTGTGTCTTACTTTTCACAAAGTAAGCCTAAATTGATGTTTTCCCATAAGCCCATCAACTAGGTTGTTCTCTTAACTCTCGAAAGAGGTAAGAAGAATATGGTGGAGGGAGACGGATTCGAACCATCGAAGGCAGTGCCGGCAGATTTACAGTCTGCTCCCTTTGGCCACTCGGGAACCCCTCCAGGGTGTGTCTTACTTTTCACAAAGTAAGCCTAAATTGATGTTTTCCCATAAGCCCATCAATCAGGTTGTTCTCTTAACTCTCGAAAGAGGTAAGAAGAATATGGTGGAGGGAGACGGATTCGAACCATCGAAGGCAGTGCCGGCAGATTTACAGTCTGCTCCCTTTGGCCACTCGGGAACCCCTCCAGGGTGTGTCTTACTCTTCACAAAGTAAGCCTAAATTGATGTTTTCCCATAAGCCCATCAACTAGGTTGTTCTCTTAACTCTTAAAAGAGGTAAGAAGAATATGGTGGAGGGAGACGGATTCGAACCATCGAAGGCAGTGCCGGCAGATTTACAGTCTGCTCCCTTTGGCCACTCGGGAACCCCTCCAGGGTGTGTCTTACTCTTCACAAAGTAAGCCTAAATTGATGTTTTCCCATAAGCCCATCAATCAGGTTGTTCTCTTAACTCTCGAAAGAGGTAAGAAGAATATGGTGGAGGGAGACGGATTCGAACCATCGAAGGCGGAGCCGGCAGATTTACAGTCTGCTCCCTTTGGCCACTCGGGAACCCCTCCAGGGTGTTTTTTCCTAACTCATAATGGATAGGCTAAAGAGATGTTTTTCCCAACGCATCTCTCAAGTGCGGAGCGCATCATAGCAAACACGTTAAACCTGTAAAGGGTTTTTCTTATGGTTTTGTGTTAAATGCTGCCTTTTTGGGCAAAGATGGCGAAAAGTACGCATATTGCTCGTGAAGTGAACATCTGTACTAAGGTTTGCGTACTGATAGGTAACACCTTGAGGTAATTAGCTTTCTGTATCGTGTTTAGTTTGTGTAATTCGCCATGAAACGTCAATGGAATTTAACTTAGATTTACACTTCTTGACGTTACAGCATTCATCAATTGATAGAATACGGTTAATTTCATTTATAGCCACTAAATCTTACTTGCAGACCATTACTATGAAGCATAAATCTGTTTTAACCCTACTTAGCTTGTCTATTCTTATGGCGTCTCCAGCCGTACTTGCTAAACGTATGGGCCCTAGCACTGTCACTGTTGTTACTGAGCAGGTTGATATTCACCAAGTTAGTCAATCTCTTTCTTTGGTCGGTAAGTTAGAAGCCGAGCAATCTGTAATGATCACTTCTGAAGTGGCTGGCAGAGTGAACTCTATTAACATCAAAGCCAATCAAGATGTCACTAAAGGGCAGATGTTGGTTCAACTCGACGATGACAAAGCAAAAGCGGCGGTTGCAGAGGCTCAAGCGTATCTAAAAGACGAACAACGTAAGTTAGCGGAATTTCAACGCCTAGTGAAACGTAACGCGATTACGCAAACTGAAATTGATGCGCAGAAGACCAATGTTGACATTGCTAATGCTCGCTTGGCTGCCGCAAACGCCAATCTAAAAGATCTTCATATCAGTGCGCCTTTCTCTGGTACGGTCGGTTTTATCGACTTTAGCCGCGGCAAAATGGTGACATCGGGTACTGAGCTCGTGACGTTAGATGACTTGTCTGTGATGCAGTTAGATCTTCAAATTCCTGAGCGCTACCTTTCTAAGCTATCTAAAGGCATGGCAGTAACGGCTCGCACCAGTGCGTGGGGCGATACTCAGTTCACTGGTACTGTGGTGGGGATTGATTCTCGTATTAACGCTGAAACTTTGAACCTTCGAGTTCGAATCCACTTCGATAACAATAATGATTACCTAAAGCCGGGCATGTTAGTGGCGGCTGATATGGATTTTCCACCAGTAGAAGCGCCTATTATTCCAGTTCAAGCACTCGAATACTCGGGTACTAAGCGTTTCGTTTACGTTATTGGCGAAGATAACAAAGCGACTCGTACCGAAGTTTTTCTCGGGGCTCGTCTTGAGAACGAAGTCGTGATCGAAAAAGGCATCGAGATTGGGCAGAAGATCGTGGTGCAAGGTATTGTGAACATGCGCGACGGTGTTTTGGTGCAAGAGCTTGCCGTAAATCGCCCAGCTAAACTTGACGGCGATACAGCTAATTTTGATGGCAACAAAGCTAATCTCGATAAAAATACAGCAACACAAGAAGGCGCTAACTAATGTTGTTATCTGATGTTTCTGTAAAGAGACCAGTAGCGGCTGTCGTATTAAGCCTATTATTGGTTGTGTTTGGTATTGTCTCTTTCAATAAGCTCGCAGTTCGTGAGATGCCAGATATCGAAAGCCCGGTGGTATCGATCAGCACTCGTTATGAGGGTGCGTCTGCCACCATCATTGAAAGCCAAATTACCTCCAATCTTGAAGACCAGTTATCCGGCATCAGTGGTATCGATGAAATCGAATCCACGACACGAAACGGCTCGTCACGAATCACTATTACCTTTGAACTTGGTTACGACCTCAATACTGGTGTCAGTGATGTACGTGATGCGGTAGCTCGTGCTCAGCGTTCATTGCCCGATGAAGCTGATGACCCTATCGTTTATAAGAACAACGGTAGTGGTGAAGCGTCGGTTTACATCAATTTAAGTTCGACAGAGATGGACCGAACGCAGTTAACCGATTACACCGAACGTGTGTTGATTGACCGCTTTAGTTTGATTTCTGGTGTGAGCTCGGTGGATATTTCTGGCGGCTTGTACAAAGTAATGTACGTGAAGCTGAAACCTGCACAGATGGCGGGTCGCGGTGTTACTACCTCGGACATCACGTCTGCGTTAAAAAATGAGAACATTGAAAGCCCAGGTGGCGAAGTGCGTAACGATGCGATCGTGATGTCAGTTCGTACCGCTCGCTCTTACACTGAAGCGAAAGATTTCGAATACCTAGCAGTAAAACGTGCTTCTGATAACACGCCTATCTACTTAAAAGACGTTGCGGATGTTTACATTGGTGCAGAAAACGAGAATTCGACCTTTAAAAGTGACGGCGTGGTTAACGTCAGTATGGGTATTGTGCCTCAGTCAGATGCAAACCCACTTGAAGTAGCCGACTTAGTTCACAAAGAAGTTGAAGCGATTCAAAAGTTCTTGCCTGACGGAACTCGCTTGGCTGTTGATTATGATTCAACGGTCTTTATCGACCGTTCGATCTCAGAGGTTTATAGCACACTCTTTATTACGGGTGGTTTGGTTATCCTCGTGCTTTACGTCTTCATTGGCCAAGCTCGTGCAACGCTAATTCCAGCCGTGACCGTTCCTGTATCGCTAATCTCGTCGTTTATTGCGGCGTACTACTTTGGCTTCTCTATCAATCTCATCACCTTGATGGCACTTATCCTGTCTATCGGTTTGGTGGTCGATGACGCCATCGTAGTGGTTGAGAATATTTTCCACCATATTGAACGTGGTGAATCACCATTGCTTGCGGCTTATAAAGGGACACGTGAAGTAGGCTTTGCAGTAATCGCGACCACGCTAGTATTGGTAATGGTGTTCCTACCCATCTCGTTTATGGACGGTATGGTAGGCCTTCTGTTTACTGAGTTCTCAGTGCTATTGGCGATGTCGGTGATCTTTTCATCTGTCATAGCATTAACCTTGACGCCGGTTTTGGGCAGTAAAATCCTAAAAGCGAACGTGAAACCTAATCGCTTCAATCAATTTGTTGAACGTGTGTTTGGTAAGTTAGAAGGTGGGTACAAATCGGTATTGCGCCGTGCTCTAAACTGGCGTTGGGCAGCTCCAATCATCATTATTTCTTGTATGGGCGGTAGTTATGGTTTGATGCAACAAGTGCCTTCGCAACTGACGCCACAAGAAGACCGTGGTGTTATCTTTGCGTTTGTTCGTGGTGCCGATGCAACCAGTTACAACCGTATGTCTGCCAACATGGACATCGTTGAAGAACGCCTAATGCCGCTGCTTGGTCAAGGGTTCTTAAAGTCATTCAGCATTCAATCACCAGCGTTTGGTGGTAATGCGGGCGACCAAACGGGCTTCGTTATCATGATCCTGGAAGACTGGGACGAACGTGCAGAAACCGCACAACAAGCCTTGGGCGAGGTACGTAAGTCTTTAGCGGGTATTCCTGATGTGCGTGTATTCCCGTTCATGCCAGGCTTCCGTGGTGGTTCAAGTGAGCCTGTGCAATTTGTACTGGGTGGCTCTGATTACTCTGAGCTTCAGAAATGGGGCGAACTCTTAAAGCAAGCTGCTGAAGACTCTCCAATGATGGAAGGTGCGGACATCGATTACTCTGAGAAAACACCAGAGCTATTGGTAACCGTAGATAAGCAACGTGCAGCTGAACTAGGTGTGAGTGTTTCGGATATTTCAGATACCTTAGAAATCATGCTGGGCGGTAAGAGTGAAACGACATTCGTTGAACGTGGTGAAGAGTACGATGTTTACCTGCGTGGTGATGAGAACAGCTTTAACAATGCCAATGACTTAAGCCAAATCTACATGCGAACTCAGTCTGGCGAGCTAGTAACGCTTGATACGCTGACGCACATTGAAGAAGTCGCTTCATCGATTCGTTTGTCGCACTACAATAAGCAGAAATCGGTGACCATTAAAGCGAACTTAATGGAAGGCTACACGTTGGGCGATGCTTTGGATTTCCTTGATGAACAAGCGATTGAACAGCTACCCGGTGATATTTCAGTGAGCTACTCTGGCGAGTCAAAAGACTTCAAAGAGAACCAATCGAGCATCCTCGTGGTGTTCGCGCTAGCGATGTTGGTGGCGTACTTGGTATTGGCTGCGCAATTTGAAAGCTTCATCAACCCGCTGGTGGTGATGTTCACCGTACCTATGGGTATCTTTGGTGGCTTCTTGGGCTTGGTGCTGATGAGTCAAGGGCTCAACGTTTACAGCCAGATCGGTATGATCATGTTGATCGGTATGGTGACCAAAAATGGTATCTTGATCGTCGAATTTGCCAACCAACTTCGAGACCGTGGTATTGAGTTTGAAAAGGCGATCATTGATGCTTCAGCACGACGTCTACGTCCAATCTTGATGACGGCGTTCACCACATTAGCCGGTGCCATCCCATTGATTACCTCAACGGGCGCAGGTTATGAAAGCCGAGTGGCAGTAGGTACGGTTATCTTCTTCGGTATGGGCTTCGCGACACTGGTAACTCTGTTTGTAATCCCTGCGATGTACCGACTGATTTCCGGCTCAACACGCTCTCCGGGTCACGTAGAGGCGGAGCTGAATAAAGAACTCAGCCATGATAACGTGGGAAGAAGCAGTCACGGTTAACCAATGAAATAATAAATGGAGTGTCAGGTTCGCTTAATAATAAACGCTGAACTTGCCACTTCATTTTGCCAACCATATTTCTTGAATAATCTTCTATATATCTCTCCTACTGCTTTATTCTCTGAATTACAATTGCACGATAGTTATCACTTATACCTATATCTGTGTGGTACACCCCCTCATTAAACAGTACAATCCGCCTGTAATGCCATTTAATTCAATGAGCTATGCGGATGAACGTGATGCTCTCTTATTATTTAATGGTCAATGGCTCGCGTATCTATCTTGTTTGAACAGAGGATGTTTTATGTTTCAGAAATTAAATTTTGCTTTTCTGGTTGCTCTAGCTGCAGTGGCAGGTTTATCCGGTTGTAGTGACCAAGATATTCAAAAAGAAGAACAGGGGATTCGTCCTGTTAAGTTAATATCAATTACTGTTGATGAATCCGTTAACGTTGCTAAATTTCCTGCAATTATCAATGACAACCGCCTCGTCGAATTAAGCTTTATATCAGGTGGTAAGATAATGTCATTACCTGTGAAAAATGCTCAATTGGTGAAAGAAGGGGATGTTATTGCAACTTTAGATCAGAGAGATTTAAAAAATATTTTACGTAAAGTACAAGCACAATATAAAAGTGCGGAGATTGAATACCAACGAGCTCTAAAGTTATCAAAGAATAATGCTGTTTCTAAAAGCGTATTACAGGAACGCTTAACGGAACGCGATGTTATGCGCTCACAATTAGATAGTGCAAAACAAGCGATCAGCGATTCGGTACTTAAGGCTCCTTTTAACGGTGTAATTGCGAAAAAAATGGTGGTAAATGGTCAAGCCGTATCTGGTGCTCAAACCATCGTAAAGTTTATTGGTGGTGACACGTTAGAAGCGTCTATTGATATTCCAGCTAACTATCTAGCCAAGGTTTATCAAAATGAAGATCAACAAAAAACAACTGAAACATTTATCACTCTTGATACCGCACCGGGTTTGAGCATTCCAGCGAATTATCAAGAGGCGACATTGCTAGCGGATTCAGCAACTCAAACTTACGCCGTGACATTTGAATTTTCGGCTCCTAAGAATATTTTAGTGTTGCCAGGAATGAATGCGACCATTGAAATGAGAACATCCGCGAATCCATCGGCCAATAATATTGTTGTTCCAACTAGTGCGATTATTCGTGAAGGCGAAGGTGTTTATGTATGGGTAGTCACGCAAGACACTATGACGGTATCTAAACGCAAAATAGAAGTCGCAGATGAAGTGGGAGAAACTTTAACTGTGACCTCTGGCTTACAAAAAGGTGAAGTGGTAGTAAGCGCTGGTGCGGCTTACTTACATGAAGGGATGGAAGTAAGAGAATGGAAATAAACTTATTTTTTCTTTTTATATCAATAATTTCGTCTTATACCAATAAAAAGTAAGCAAGGAGGTACGAATGAATATTGCTGAGTTTACAATAAAAAATACGGTACTAAGTGTTATCGTGATTTTGCTTACGATTGTTGGTGGGTGGCAAGCGTACCAAAACATGGCAAGGTTTGAGGACCCAGAATTTACTATTAGGCAGGCTGTTATTGTTACGGGCTACCCTGGTGCAAATCCTCACGAAGTTGCATTAGAAATCACCGAACCTTTAGAGAAAGCGATTCAACAGTTAGCTGAGGTAAAAACCATCGACTCGGTTTCTACCTATGGAAAATCTGAAATTAACGTAGAAGTTCGATACGACGCTTCCAAAACCCGCGCCGACTTACAGTTAGTGTGGAATAAGTTACGCAACAAAGTAAGAGATGCATCAGCATCATTACCTCCTGGATCTGGCACGCCTTACGTTGCCGATGATTTTGGTGATGTTTTTGGTCTACTCTATTTTATAACGGGTGACGGGTATTCGAATTCAGAGTTGAAAACGTACGCAAAAACATTACAAAGCTCGTTACTTCAAGTGGATGGTGTGGCTCGCGTAACTTTAGATGGACTAAAGAAAGAAGCAATTTATGTGGAGATCTCCACTCAAGACGCAAAGCGTTTAGGCTTGTCGATATCTAATATTGTTGGCTTGCTCTCTCAACAAAATGCAGTCGTTTCATCAGGCAATGTAAAAGTAGGGAATAAACGCGTTGTTATTGATCCAACGAGTGCCATTGACTCGGTTGAATCGATTCAAAATTTGCTTATTACTGTCGATTCTAATGGTAAGTTGATTCACTTAAAAGATATCGCGAAAGTATGGCGCGGTTACCAAGAACCTGTTGAGAAAGCTTTCTTATACAATGGTGAGCCTGCTATCGCAGTAGGTATCTCGGGCATTCTTGGAAGTAATATAGTTAAGATTGGTAGTGACGTTGACGCAAAAATCGCTGAAACGAAAAACTTACGCCCACTTGGCATTGAGCTTCACGAATTTTATCACCAAGGCAATATAGTTGATTCATCCGTTGAAAATTTTGTGGTGAACGTGATTGCAGCTTTGGTTATCGTGATTGTGACTTTGCTGCTATTTATGGGGCTTAAGTCAGCGTTGGTTATTGGTTCTATCTTGCTTCTAACTATCTTTGCTACTTTAGCGACGATGAGCTTTGTGGATATTCCAATGCACCGTATTTCTTTAGGTGCGCTTATTATTGCGTTAGGAATGATGGTAGACAATGCCATTGTAGTAACGGAAGGGATATTAGTTGGCGTAAAAAATGGTGCTAAGAAGCTGGATATAGCCAAGCAAATAGTCAGACGCTCAGTTTGGCCGTTATTAGGCGGTACGTTAGTTGGAATTATTGCTTTTGCACCTATTGGGTTGGCTCCGGGGTCGACGGCTGAATATACCGGACACTTATTTTGGGTTATCTTGATTTCATTGATGTATAGCTGGTTATTTGCAATCACATTAACGCCTTTATTCTGTTTCTGGTTATTTAAAGAAGCTGAAAGCGAGGTTGATAAACAAGTCAAAGAAAGCCGTTTTACCTTGTCATACAAGAAACTGCTTTATGTAACGCTCAAACAGCGCTTTGTCGTTGTTGGTGGTGTGGTTGCTTTGTTCTTCGTTTCTGTTTGGGGTTTCCAGTTTGTTAAACCTGGTTTCTTCCCTGCATCAACAACGCCTATGTTTGTTGTTGATTATTGGTTACCTCAAGGTACTGATATAACGGTGACTAAAAAAGACATTGAAAAGCTTAATGAGCATGTTCAATCTTTAGACGGCGTGGTGGATATACAAGCTTCAGTTGGTGGTGGTGTACCACGCTTTATGCTGGTGTATGCGCCTGTTTCTCAAAATTCGGCATACGGTCAATTGCTGATCAAAACGCAAGATGACAAAGTCATTAACGGGTTAATTACCGAAATCCAAAGTTACATTGATATGTCGTTCCCTGATGCTCAAGGCAAAGTGTGGAAGTTTGTTCTTGGCCCTGGTGGAGGTTCTAGCATTGAAGCTAAGTTTAGTGGTCCTGATACTCAGGTTCTACGAGAACTGGCAGCGAAGGCTAAAGCCATTATGGCCGAAGATGGTAAAGCCTTATCAATCAAAGACGATTGGAGGCAACCAATCAGTGTGATTGAGCCTATCTATTCCGTTCAAGCAGCACAACGCGTAGGGATTTCTAGAGAAGACTTAGCATCGGCATTACAGACTAAATTCTCAGGCACTAATATTGGTTCGTACAGAGAACGAGATGAGCTTATTCCTATTATTGCTCGCTCTCCTCAGTCTGAAAGTAATGGTGTGAGTGATATTAATAATGTTCAAGTAATCAGTTCAGTTACGGGGTCAAGCGTTCCTATTGGTCAAGTGACAGATGGCTACCGAACGGTTTGGCGTGATGGCTTAGTAAAACGTGTTGACCGTCAGTGGGAAATAAAAGCGCAAGCGGATCCCGTCCCTGGAGAATTGACAACGGATCTATTTAGCCGTATTCGCCCTCAAATTGAAGCGATTGAATTACCGGACGGCTACACACTGGAGTGGGGAGGTGAGTATGGAGACTCAAAAGAATCGAATGAAAACCTAGCTTCAACCATTCCATTAGGTTTAGTGGCAATGGTTATCACAGTGTTTGTGTTGTTCGGAAGCGTAAGACAACCGGTTGTGATTTGGTTAGTCGTACCATTAGCCTTGATTGGGGTTTCTGCTGGCTTATTGGTCACGGGTACACCAATGGAGTTCATGGCTATCTTAGGATTACTATCTCTATCTGGTTTGTTGATTAAGAATGCCATTGTTTTGGTTGACCAAACCGACTTAGAAATAAGTGAAGGAAAACCAAGGCATGATGCTGTTATTGATGCAGCGGCAAGTCGTGTAAGGCCAGTAATGATGGGTGCTTTAACGACGGTATTAGGGGTTATTCCTTTATTCTTTGATGCGTTTTTCCAATCGATGTCTGTGGTTTTAGTCTTCGGTTTGACGTTTGCAACACTACTCACTCTAGTCATTGTACCAGTGTTGTACGCAATATTTTTCAATATTAAATCTTCAGAAACTTTAAGCCATAAATAGTAAATGGATTGATGAGTAGACTAGTCATTTCAAGCTAAGGCGATTAACTAGAAGTGATTGAATAGTAGAAAGGCTTAGCCATTGCGCTAAGCCTTTTTCTATTAGTACGAATTTAAACAAAAATTTAAGTGTTAGGTTTTTTTTGCTATAACAGCACTTAACTAATCCTGGCTGTATTAATAATCAATATAAGGGAAACTATAATGGCTGAATTTAAATACAAAAATCTTTCTCAAGAAGAACAAGACAAGCTGGATGCAGCAACCTTTCGTCGCCTGTTAGCACACCTAGACAACAACAAAGATGTCCAAAACATCGACCTGATGATCTTGGCTGGCTTCTGCCGCAACTGTTTCAGTAAGTGGTACAAAGCAGAAGCTGAGCAACAAGGTTTAGACTTGGATATCGATGATGCTCGTGAGCGCGTGTACGGTATGACTTACGATGAGTGGAAACAAAATCACCAACCAAAAGCGACGCCTGAACAACTAGCTGCATTTGAAGCGAAGCAGAAGCCAGAGTAATTTGTCGTATTAGCTGTAACGACGTATAGTCAAACAGCACTTAGAATAAACTGCATATAGCAAAAGAGCCCATCAGGGCTCTTTTTTAATTTTGTACATTGTCTTAGCTTTGAATGCTAACTTCGAACTTAAGCCAACTCACCTGTTTGTGAGAAAGCTTCAAGCTTCGCAGCATAAGGTTGTAGGTCGCCGATGTTTAGATTAACCCACTCGTCATTGAAGTAAGTATCTAGGTAACGCTCACCGCTGTCACATAGCAAAGTCACAATAGAACCTGTCTCACCGCGTGCTTTCATCTCGCTTGCCAGTTGAAGCACACCGTACATGTTAGTACCGGTTGATGCGCCGACCTTGCGACCAAGAATGTCAGATAACCAATGCGTCGTTGCGATACTTGCTGCATCTGGAATTTTACGCATTTCGTCAACCACACCAGAAATGAAGCTTGGTTCTGCTCGTGGGCGACCAATGCCTTCAATTTTGCTGAATGTATTGCCTTTCACGTTCGCATTGCCAGTTTGGAAATATTCGTGGAATACAGAGTTCTCAGGATCCACAACACAAAGCTTAGTTTCATGCTGTTGGTAGCGAATGAAACGGCCAATAGTCGCAGACGTACCGCCAGTACCTGGGCTCATAACTACCCAAGTTGGAATTGAGTGATCTTCCTTCTGCATTTGATTGAAAATCGAGTTCGCGATGTTGTTATTACCACGCCAGTCGGTTGCGCGCTCAGCGTAAGTAAATTGGTCCATGTAGTGACCATTCAGCTCTTCTGCTAAACGACGAGACTCATCGTAAATTTCATCTGAGCGGTCAACAAGATGCGCTTGGCCGCCGTAGAATTCAATCTGCTCAATTTTTTTCTTCGCTGTGCATTTTGGCATGACTGCAATAAACGGCAGGCCAAGTAGGCGAGCAAAGTACGCTTCAGACACGGCAGTGCTGCCTGATGAAGACTCAATGATCGTCGTTTCTGGGCCAACCCAACCGTTACAGATAGCGTATAAGAATAGAGAACGCGCTAAACGGTGTTTCAAAGAGCCGGTAGGGTGTGTGCTTTCATCTTTAAGGTAAACATCAATGCCTTCGATACTTGGCAGTTCGAGCTTGATAAGGTGCGTATCCGCTGAGCGTTGGTAGTCCGCTTCAATTTTACGAATCGCGTTGTTAATCCATTGATGGTCAGTGCACATAAGCGTTCTCCTGATCGAGAGTAGGAATTCTTTGTAATTGGTATGGTTCCAATTTAGCTAGAATCCGAGAGAAAAACTTTGCCATATTTGCTTTGTTTTGCTTAAATTGTAGAAAATTATTCTCTTTAAATGCAACTTGGTGAAAGTGTGATAGATGCCGTAGATAAAAAAATATTAAGGTTGTTACAAGAAGACAGCACGTTGTCACTGAACGATATTTCAGAGGCAGTAAACCTAACAACCACGCCCTGCTGGAAGAGACTGAAGCGTCTTGAAGAGAACGGCATTATTGAAAAAAGAGTGGCGTTATTGAATCCTGAAAAGCTCGAACTTGCTTTTACCGCGTTCGTATTGGTGAAAACCAGTGACCATTCTCATGAGTGGTATGGTCGTTTTGTAAACACCGTATCGGAATTTCCAGAAGTGATGGAGTTCTATCGCATGGCGGGCGAATATGATTATATGATGAAGGTTCAGGTGAAAGACATGAAGTGCTTTGATGACTTCTACAAGCGCTTGGTGAATAGCATTGATGGTATCTCTAATGTGACCTCGACGTTTGCGATGGAGCCATTGAAGTACACAACGGCATTGCCCCTTTAAGCTACACCTGGTTCAACGTTAACTATCGTTTCAGTTTAACTATCTTCTCAGTTTAGAGCTCGCCTCTGCGATAACGAAAAGGATTATTCATGTTTGCAAAAGTATCTACTGCTATCCAATTGGTGCTGGCCGTCGCTATTTTTTACTTAGGCTACACCATCTATTCGTTTACCAATAAAGTCGGTGAAATCGTTGATACGTATCCGCAGGTGATCGAAGATTTATCCGGTCTCACCAAAGGACTTAAAGTAGAAGAGTTGTTAGCGTTTGCTGAACATGTTAATGAGCTTGCTCCTCAGGTGCTAGATACCGTTGAAGACGTCAGAAAGACCGTCGAAAAAGTGAATCAAACCGTTTCGTCAGTGGATGGCAAAATTCCCGCTATTTTGGATGAAGTGAAAAATGTCCGAACGGAAGTCGGGCAGGTAAGAACCGATGTCATCCCGCCCACATTGACTGAATTAAAACGATACCGTGTGGATGTCATGCCGCCAATGCTCGCTGAAAGTAAATCTTACCGCCAGCAAACTATCCTCACTGTTGTTGCCGAATCTGAAATGCTACGAGCGGAAGTTCCGGGTATTTTGGCACAAGCGAATTTGCTGGCAGATAAAAGTAAAGAGTTAGCTCAGGGCGCCGCAGAGGGCGCAGTGAAAGGCGTGGTGATATCGCCATTTAATCTACTGCGAGACGCTGGTGATGGAATTAAAACTCGAGTACAAGGTGAATTCGAACCCTTGCTAGAGGCTGAATAGAGATTACGGACTGTTACGTGACAGCTTGTCGTTAGCATCATTAAAAAGAGAGGCTAGGTATTAAACCTAGCCTCTCTTTTTGTTTTCTCGTAAATATTTGGGGCTTATAAAAAGCGTTTCTTTGCTATTTATTTGATCTCTATTTATTTGATCGCTATTTAGTAAAACGCATCACACCTTCTTGAACGGCTGTCGCTACTAACTCACCTTTCTGATTAAAGATCTCGCCGCGCACTAGGCCACGAGTGTTCGCAGCGGTCGGGCTTTCAATCGCATAAAGCAACCACTCATCCATCTTGAATGGGCGGTGGAACCAGATAGAGTGGTCAATCGTCGCCACTTGGAAGTTTGGCGTCATGATAGAAACCTCATGAGGGTGTAATGCCGTCACCAAGAACCCCCAATCGGATGCGTAAGCAAGTAGGTATTGGTGAATCAATTGGTTGTCTGGCATCGCGCCATTTGCTCTCACCCAAAGGTACTGTTTTGGGTCGGCTTTCTTAGGGTTAAGCGGGTTCACTATTGTTACCGGGCGCATCTCAATCGGCTTTTCGCCACAGAAAGTCTTACGTAGTTTCTCTGGTAAGAACTCAGCAATGTGACTCGCTAGCTCAGTTTCAGATGCAAAGTTTTCTGGCCCGGGAATGTTTGGCATTTCATTCTGATGTTCAAAACCTGGAGCATCACCATGGTAAGAAGCCGTGAGATAGAAAATAGGGCGGCCATTTTGAATCGCTTTCACGCGGCGTGTACTAAAGCTGCGTCCATCTCTTAGGTTCTCAACATCGTAAATAATTGGTTTTTCAGGATCGCCGGGAAATAGAAAATAACTGTGGAACGAGTGAACACTGCGGTCGTCTTGAACAGTGTAACGAGCAGCAGAAAGCGCTTGCCCTAATACTTGACCGCCGTATACCTGTGGCAGACCTAGGTTCTCACTTTGCCCGCGGAACAGGCCTTCCTCTAGTTTCTCTAGCTGAAGTAAATTGAGTAATTCATTTAAAGGTTGACTCATCGCCAGCATGCCTCTTGGTAAAATAGGTGTCAGATTATGGTGTTAATCATTCAGCTTAGTCAGATATCTGTCAATAAATCATAGGGTTTCGAGACAGAATATGAAAGCTCTCTTATAATTGGTGAGTAGATTTGCCGAGTCCGGCAAACATGTTGAGAGAAATTGAATATGAAAAAGGCTCTAATTCTTATTACGTCTTTAGTATCGTTTGGCCTACTTGTAGGTTGCCAAGCAACATCAGAAACCAGTGCTTCTCAGGAAGTGGTTGCAGAGAACACTCAAGTGATTTCAGGAACAGTAAGCTACCGCGAAAGAATTGCATTGCCAGAGAATGCCGTAGTGACTGTTACGCTAGAAGATATTTCACTGGCTGACGCACCATCGACCGTTATCGCGACTCAAGAATTCACTACTGACGGTAAGCAAGTACCGTTCGCATTCGAGCTGAGCTACGACAACAACAAGATTAAAGCTAACCACCGTTACAACATGCGCGCAACGATTCATGTGGACGGCAAACTGCGTTTCACAACTGACACAATTAAGTCGGTGATTACTGACGTAGAAAACACGCAACAAGCAGACCTGCGCTTGGTGGGTGTTAATTAAAGATAGATGCAATCATTAAGGCATCTTGATTAGTTTGACTTAGCTAGTTGATTCGTTGACTCGCTAATTAGACGATTAGTGGCAGCTCTAGGGCTGCCATTTGTATATTCTGAGTTTAACTTTTCCCGCGTCACTCACTTCAATCCCTTCTTCTTGCAAATGCTTTTTCTGGCGATCAAACGAATCACCTTTCAAAGATATTTCGCCCTTACTGTTGATCACCCGAAACCAAGGCAGTTTGCTACCTTCTGGTAGGTTACCCAGCGCTTTACCCACATGGCGCGCATAACCCGGAAATCCTGAAAAACGTGCGATGTCTCCATAAGTTGTTACTTTCCCATATGGAATTTGGTGAATCACAGCAAAGATTTGGGGCAAAAATTGGTCCATACTAAATGTTCCTAGTTCATAAATACCAATCACAGTAAGTAAGTGTTCAAAAATAGCGCAGGGAAAAAGCTTGAGAACAAGACAGATTTTTCGATAAATAGTTGTTCTACAATCAAAAAATCTAACGAGGTTATCGAGTTTTTTAACAAGCTAGGGTGACCAGTTAATTACTACGATTGGTATGGTACCACGGATCGGTAGAAGGAGAGGGCTATGGTATTTTCAACGTTTCAGTTCTTGATAACCACATTATTAGCGGTTGTCTGCGCGAGAGCAATCAGTTTAAGTGAGGGAGATATCCCAGTACTTGCAATGGTCATTCCTGCTTTATGGATTCTACCGCAGGGGGGGATCGCAGGTTTAGCTTTGCTTGCTGCCATGACCACTTACGGTCTTACCCTTCCTTTGCAACCCATCACGCTCTCTGTCAGTGTGTGGGTACTATTCCCCCTATTGATGGTGGTCTTTTCAAAACGCAGCAGTTTGTCGGTCGTGATTATTTCTGGCTTGATCGTCGCAACGCTACAAGTCGGGATCATGGTGACGCAATCCGCAGGAAAGCTTGATGGCGTTCCGTGGGTTACCACGCTGCAAACCTTGTCGATCATCGTCATTTGGTGGGCGGCTAATCATCTTAAACCAGCCAGTCGACACAGCTGGTGGTCATTAGGCTTAATACTTCCATTATGGATGGCCGATTTACCTTATGCCGCTTTGGTTGCTTTGTGTGTTACAGGCATCATGGCATCGATGGAAACCCTCACTCGCTTGAAGACCTTCCGTTGGAATAAGTTACTGTGCTGGACATTGCCGACAGTTGGTTTTGCCGCTTTGGTGATAACCCCAAGTATCGAAGTGCCTAGTCCCGTTTTTGTGGTGTGGTTATGTTTGTTGGGCACCGCTTGGATGACAGACTACATCCTTCGCACCGAAGATAATGAAGACATCGATATTTAGCTCTTCTGTAATCAAACCTTCCAACTGCAGGTAAATGGCGAATTTACCTGCGATTTGCGAATGGGTTGAATAAAGGATAAGCACTTAGAACGCAATTGTTCAAAAATAGGGTGGAAGGGCTTGCAATGGTTGCTGCGATGCTTAATAATCCAATCACTCTTTGAGGCAAGCCTCTTAGAAAAAGAATCTATGGAGGCTCTGGTCCTCCCGCAACACTAACTTGTGAACTCGGTCAGGCCTGGAAGGGAGCAGCCGCAGCAGGCGACGTGTGTGCCGGGATGTGGCTGGGGCTTCCACCCATTAAAAAAGCCGCTCTCAATGAGCGGCTTTTTGCTATCTCAATGTCCCGTCCTGAAATGTGTTTACACATTGAGGACGAATTATGACTACTTCAAATAGTACCTATGTTAAGCGCACTCAGCGTGATTACACACTAGGCTTTAAATTACAGATTGTCGCTGCTGTAGAAAGAGGCGATATGACATATAAACAAGCCCAAACCATTTATGGTATCCAAGGCCGCTCAACCGTTTTAACCTGGCTTCGAAAGCACGGTAAGATGGATTGGGCGCAAAATCCAAGGATGAATGCCATGCACCAATCACCTAAGCCTAAAGAATCACCTGCACAGAAAATAAAACGTCTTGAGAAAGAGTTAGAAGACGAAAAAATCAAGAATCTCTTTTTAAATAGAGTGGTTGATATTCTTGATGCTGAGCACGGAACCAGTCTCAGAAAAAAGTATCTAGCCAAGGAGCAAGAAGCCTTCAAAAACAGGAAGGAATAAGTTTAGTTCGAATATGTAAGCTATGCGGTATAACGAGGCAGAGTGTTTATCAACGAGAGAAGCGAATTCATCATCGTCAGTTAGAGCTTAAACCGATTAAAAAAATGGTGTTGGATATTAGGCGCTATATGCCTCGGGTTGGTACTAGAAAGCTCTATTTTTTGCTTAAACCCAAACTACAAGAACAAGGTATCAAGTTAGGTCGAGATGCGCTTTTCAACTACTTACGCGATGAACGATTATTGATAAGACCTAAACGTAGTTTTACAAAAACGACCAATAGTAGACATTGGATGAAGAAACACCCGAATTTATTAAAGGACTACCAACCATGTAGTCCGGAGAGTGTGTTGGTGAGCGACATAACCTATGTTCAATCTGATGAAGGGGTTCACTACCTATCATTGGTTACGGATGCGTTTAGTCGAAAAATAATGGGCTATGAGCTGAGCAATGAAATGAAAGCGACGGATGTCGTGAAAGCGCTGGATATGGCTATCAAAGGGCGTCGATATCATCGCCCTTGTATCCATCATTCAGATCGTGGTCTGCAGTATTGCTCAGGTGTTTATCAAGATAAGTTGAAAAGTAGCGGCATAATGCCTTCGATGACAGATGGTTATGACTGCTACCAAAATGCCTTGGCAGAGAGGATAAATGGAATCCTGAAACAAGAGTTCTTACTTGATAAGTGTAAAAACCTCGGAGAGCTTAAACAACTAGTAAAAGAGTCTATAAGTACCTATAACAACATGAGGCCGCACCTTAGTCTCAGGATGAAAACTCCAAATGAGGTGCATGAAAAAAGCCAACAGCTGACGCTGTTGGCTTAGTAGAAAAACTGTCAACGTATTTTAGGACGAGACACAAGCTTTTTAATTGTAGTTTTAAATAACGTCTTTAAGTCTATTGATTAGCTACTCTAGCGCTTACTTGTCTTGTACTAATCGCTCTTTATCTAATAACGCGCGTTTACGTTCCAATCCCCAACGGTATCCACCTAGCTCCCCATTACTTCTCAGAACGCGATGGCAAGGTATCAGCACGCCAATTCGGTTTTTACCACAAGCTGATGCTACCGCTCGAACGGCTTTTGGTTTGTCGATCTCACAAGCTACTTCACTGTAGCTAACAATATCGCCTTCTTTGATGCTCAATAAAAATTGCCATACCTTAATCTGAAATGCAGTTCCTCGAATATCGAGTGGCAAATCAGGTCTTGGGGTGCCTTGACTGATGTGCTGATCGAGAGCTTCTATCCAGAAATCCAACTCGGGCGTATCTAGTGACGCAGAAATTGTCAGTTCGGCTTTTGGGAACTCGCTACGCAATTGCTCTAATAGTGTTTGTTCATTGTCACCAAATTGCACGAAACAGACGCCTTTATCGGTCGCGGCCATCATCATGAAACCGAGTGAAGTTTGGCGGCATGCATAATTGATCGTTTCGCCAGCGCCTCCTGCTCGATAGGCTTTTGGTGCCATACCTATGTTGCGAGTTGCTTCTCCATAAACACGACTGATTGAGCCAAAACCAGAGGCGTAGATGGCGTCGGTTACGCCGTCCCCTTGTTTTAGAGAGCTCTTAAAGTGACGCATTCGAACGGCATCTTGATACGCTTTAGGTGACACTCCGAATGCTTCTTTGAACAGCCTTTGTAATCGTGAGGGAGATAATTCCGCAATTTCACCTAAGCTAGAAAGTGTGAGTTTCTCATCAGCGTGTGCTTCAATGTGGCGTGCAACTTCTACCAATTTTTCTACTCGAGAGTTTCCCGGAAAAGGGTGGCAGCGTTTGCATGGCCTGAAGCCTGCCAACATCGCCATTTCAATGCTTTCAAAGAACCTCAAGTTCTCAGGTTTTGCAGGCCTCGCAGAACACGATGGCAAGCAATAAACACCCGTAGTGATAACACCATAGAAAAATTGCCCGTCGAAAGACTTGTCTCTGACGGCTATCGCTTTTCTCATTTCGAGTTCTGGTGGCATTGGCATGGCTTAATCTCTACTTAATTACTGGTCTATCACTATCTAACCGCATGTTCGGTGATGGTTCCATCCGTTTCTTGCTGACTAATTTTATTATAAGCACTTGAGGTTAAATAGATCTTGGATTGAACAAAATAGATATAACGCAAAAATCGGATGTTTTGCATTTCCGTAGGTTGTTAAGATTGATCATATACCAATTATTAGAGAGTGAACTAAGCCATGACATCGACTATCAATATATCAATGAATGCCCGAGTGTGGGCAATGCTGATTCTGCTTTCCATGTTATGGGGGGGATCATTCTTCTTCGTTGGTGTTGTGGTGACTGATCTTCCTCCGTTAACCATAGTCGCGCTCAGAGTTGGAATTGCCGCCATCACTTTGTGGGTTATTGCTTTGATGATAGGGCTTCGCCCGCCTAGAGAGTTGCGTGTTTGGGGGGCTTTTTTAGGAATGGGTTTACTCAATAATGTCGTCCCGTTCGCGCTTATCGTATGGGGGCAAACTCAAATCGCGTCTGGACTAGCATCGATCCTTAACGCAGCGACACCGATCTTCGCGGTTGTGGTGGCAGGAATACTATTACCTGATGAGCGTGTAACACCGCTAAAACTCGTGGGTGTCGGCATTGGTTTTGTTGGTGTGGTTGTGATGATAGGGCTGCCTGCACTGAGCGGAGGTGGCAGTTTAATTGCTCAGTTAGCGATCATCACGGCTGCTTTGTCATACGCTTTTGCAGGTGTGTATGGTCGTCGATTCAAAGCGATGGGTATTAATCCAATTATTACTGCGGCAGGGCAAGTAACAGCATCAACGATGGTTTTAACCCCTGTTGCGTTAATGGTGGATGGTCCACTTGATGTTGTAGCCATGAATGGAGATACATGGGCAGCTATCGTTGGGCTTGCCGTTTTATCGACAGCGGTCGCTTACATTCTGTACTTTAAAATTCTAGAACTGGCAGGGGCGACCAATGTGTTACTCGTTACTTTGTTAGTGCCTGTTTCCGCCATCTTGCTTGGTTCTCTATTCCTCAATGAGTCGTTAGAGGTCATTCATTTTATTGGCATGTTGTTGATCGCTATTGGCTTGTCGGCCATCGATGGAAGATTGTGGCGCCGTATTAAACTGGCGAAGGTTTGAGTGGTATAACTTACAGAGCAAGATCTTGCTCGCAATTAGAAAGTGCTACCGAGCGGTTTGATTCCACGACCAAAAAACGTATTAACGGCTAAATGCGCAATTTTGTACAAAAGCTGAAAGAGCCTATAGAGTAGACTGATAAGTCGCTCGATAATTAACAGGCTTGTGGATGGTTATGGATAACAAAAAGCGTTCTAAAGAGAAAGCCGAATATAAGATCACAGAAGAGCTCGGTGGTCTTGAAATCCTCAATGCAGAATACGAAAAGCAGAATTTCTCACGTCACAGCCATGAGGGTTACACACTCGGTGTGATTGAGCAGGGTGCTCAGCGCTTCTATCGAACGGGAGGGCATCATGTCGCCCCTCAAGATGCAATCATTTTGGTCAACGCTGACGAAGTTCATAGCGGACACTCTGCCACTGAAGGTGGTTGGGCGTATCGAGCCATGTATCCACTTCCAGATCAACTTGCCAAGATCACGCAAGAACTAAACCTACCGAATTACGGCGCGCCTTACTTCCCAAGAGCTGTGGTTGAAGATCCTGAACTCGCCAATCAACTCAGATTAGTTTTCAACACGATTGATGAATCTGAAAATCGCTTGTTAAGAGAAACCTTGATGTATGGGATGTTGGTTAAACTGATTAGCCGACATGGTAAATCTCCGCTTAATCCTCAACTCGACGGGAAGGCTCAGCGACAGCTTGTCTTGGTGAAAGAGTTCTTAGATGATTTTCCACAAGCCGATGTGTCTTTAGATGAGCTGTCTAAACTGGCGGCTTTGAGCCCGTTTCATTTAGTGCGTTCTTTTCAGAAAGAGTTTGGCCTTCCTCCGCATGCGTATCAAATCCAGTCTCGACTCAGGCTTTCGCGTAAGTTACTAAAACAAGGGCACACTATTTCAGATACCGCTCAAGAGTGTGGCTTCCATGATCAAAGCCATTTTCATCGGCACTTCAAAAAGGCCAATGGCTACACGCCGGGGCAATACATCAAGATGCTCTAAACTCGCGAGGCCAAATGCGGACAAATGCGGATAGGTGCAGCTAAATGTGACTAGGTGCGACTAAATGCGATCAGTAGGGCTACAACATTGAGCAAGTTTGTACAATCGAACCAACTCAACTCTTCTTACATTGATTAGCCAATGTGAAGAGAGAACAGAATTATATGGATAGTGAAAGAATGGATAGACGAACACAGTTATGGAAGGGCGTTTTAGCAGCAATGCCTTTGAGTATCGCGGTTATCCCTTGGGGAATACTAGCAGGCTCATACGCGATAGATGCCGGATTGAATCAACTTCAAGCGCAAGCCATGTCGGCTATTTTGTTTGCAGGTTCAGCGCAACTTGTCGCAGCCGGTATGTTCAAGGCGGGCATTGGTTTAGGCACTATGTTGCTGACTACCTTATTCATCACGTCTAGGCACTTTCTGTATAGCGTATCGATGCGTGACAAAATCAGTCATCTTCCAGCTCGTTGGCGTCTGTTGCTTGGCTTTTGGCTTACAGACGAGCTGTTCGCGATTTGCAGTGGGCAATCCCAACAAGAGTTTAATCGTTGGTATGCCGCAGGCGTGGGCGGCGGATTTTACCTCGTTTGGAACATCGCGAGCTTTGTGGGCATTGTCGCAGGTAGTCAAATTCCATCACTTAACGAGATTGGCCTCGATTTCGCGGTAGCCGCGACTTTCATTGCTTTGGTTTTTCCTTTGATTCGAACACTTCCTACCGTGGTGTGTGTCGTGGTGTCATTGGTGACCTCTGTGACAATGGCGGTCAATCAGATTGAAGGAGGGCTGATGATTGCTGCGATTGCTGGCATGTTAGCGGGCTTCATTAGTGAATCATTTGTTGAACGTAATAATGGTCAGAAACAAGCTAGTGAAGGGGAGTCAGTATGATTTGGTTAACGATATTACTCATGACTGCGATTGTTTTCTTTAGTCGGTATCTGTTTTTGGAGCCTGCAATCCCGCTTCGATTAAATCAAACCACGCGTCGCCTATTACGTTACTCAAGCCCCGCGGTGCTCACTGCTATTTGGGGGCCTATTGTATTTGCACCAGAGCAGACATTTTGGCCAAGCCTTGAAAATCCATACTTGATAGGCGCGGTGGTGACTGGTTTGCTGATTTGGAAAACAGGCAATGTGCTACTTACGATTGGCGTCAGTATGGGTGTGTTTTTGTTCTATAACCTAGTCGCAGCTGAGTTTCTTTTCCATTAATTTTCAGTTTAAAAGCCCTGGTATGTCTAGAACACAGTCATCTTTTGAAACGAGCTGCTTTTAGTGAAGTCCTTCGTATATTTTCGTAATGGTGTTGTTTGAAATTAGATGCATTTGATTACATATGCTTTAATCTATTTCAATTATGAATTATAAGTAGGCTAATTCATAATTAAAACAAAAGGTTGATGTGCGATTTATGTTGAGCCTCAAAATCGCTTAGTGATAAATCAAAGGAATCTTCTCTCTAATAAAAATCGCCCAAAGGACTTAATAATGCACAAGCTTCTCGCCATTTTCTTTCTACTCGTTCCGCTACAATTGTCAGCTGCACAAGACACGAAGCAAGCGTTAGTAAAAGAGCTTCTTCAGATCATGGATGTCGATTCCACGTTGGACGCGGTATACCTTCAAATGGATAGCATGATGGCTGATATGTCTAAAGAACTAGAGGTTTCAGACTCAGAACGAGGCATTTTTGATGAATACTATCAAGGCATGAATGACTTGATGAAAAAAGAGATGAGTTGGAAAAAGCTAGAGCCGGCAATTGTAACTATCTACAGTGAGCAGTTCACTGAAGCTGAGGTCGAGGCTATGATCGATTTCTACAAAACAGAACATGGTAAGAGTATTCTGAAAAAGATGCCAACTGTGACGACAGAGTCAATGATTATGACTCAGTCGGTAATGCAGCAAGTCATACCTAAGATTCAAAAGTTAACGTCCAAATTAAAGCAAGATCTTGAGGAACATAGAGGGTCCTAAAATGACTTATGTGTTGCGAACGTAATCAGGCATAATGACGCCCCCACAGCTTAACCATTTTGGTGTGGGTATCGTGTTTTAAGGTTCTGGTAAGGAGTTAGTTTGGCTAAGAAGTATTATGTGGTTTGGAAAGGTCGTACACCGGGTATTTTTACCACTTGGAATGAATGTAAATCGCAAGTTGATGGTTTTGCTGGTGCGAGATATAAATCGTTTCCAACATTAGGCGAGGCTGAATCTGCTTTTGGTGGTAAATCGTCCTCAACACCTAAGCCCGCTTTTGCGAAGTCAGGTTCTACGTCTGCTAAGTCAAACTCTTCAGGTAAGGTGACTAAAGCGAAGGTTCCGCCTCTTACTCAACAGCAAATCATTGATATGCCTTTTGATATCAAGATCTTTACTGATGGCGGTTGTGAGCCAAACCCAGGTGAAGCAGGGACGGGTTTAGCGGTTTACCAAAATAACCAGTTAGCAGAATTGTGGTATGGCTTGTATCAGCCAATGGGTACTAACAATACCGCAGAGCTACAAGGTTTGAAGCAAGCGTTTATGCTCGCGAAAGAGAAACTGAATGCGGGTCAGTCTGTGGCGATTTATAGTGACTCAAAATACTCAATTGATTGTATTACTAAGTGGGCAACGGGTTGGGAGAAAAAGTGTTGGACCAAGTCGGGCGGCGAGATCAAAAACCTCGATATTATTAAGCCTGCGTATGCTCTCTACCAAGAACTGGCTTCAAAAATAACTATCTATCATGTGAATGGTCACGTTGGTATTGAAGGTAATGAATTGGCCGATAGAATGTCGATTGTGGCTATTGCTTCTAAAGAACAAGACTTAAGTCGATATAGTGAAACCAGCGATATTTCAGAAATACTCGCTTTACGTGCCGGCTAATTTAAAATTTGAAAAAGCCTTAGTGATCGAAGACTAAGGCTTTTTGTTGGTGATAGTGATAGTGATAGTGATAGTGATAGTAATGTAAGACGCCCCGTCGTGATTTGTTAAGCAGGGTTCTCTATCCAGCGCGACAATTGCTGAGCCTGTTTAATTGAGTTGAAACTCTGTTCTACTCTTGCCCTTGCTTTATATCCCATACTTGCTTTTGCATTGCTGCTTAGCTGAGCAAAGCTTTCAATCGCGTATCTAAGCTCTTCAACGTTCTTTTCATTGACCAGATAACCCGTGTCTGGAGTGACGATCTCCTTGCAGCCCATGATGTTGGTAGTAATCACCGGCGTTCCCACCGCCATTGCTTCTTTTAAAACCAACGGTCCGGTATCGACACATCCCGTTTGAGAAAAGCAAAAGGGCGCCACTAAACTGTCGTAATGAGAGAGGTGTTGTTTTACCCATTCATGAGGTTTAGCCCCTAAAAAGGTGACGTTTCTAGTCAAATTTTGCTGCTGCACTTGTTCGATTAGCTGATCTTCCAGATCTCCCGTACCGACAATGTCCAAATGAATGTTGAGTGGCTCGGCAATAGGCGCAAGTGCTTCAATCAAATGATGAATGCCTTTTTGCTCGACGAGACGACCAAGAAAAACGAGACGGAGCTGCTTCTCTTCGACTTTAGGTTGCATGGGGAACTGTTCAGTATTCACTCCGCAATGGAGCAGTTTCACGTTGCCTTTTGCGAGGGCGTTGAAGTCTCGCAACATGTCCCCACATACAGCGACAACAAAGTCGCTTGAAGATATCTTGTGTTCAATATCATAAGCGAATTCATAGACATCGTGACCGTGCGCGACGAACGAACAGGTAATGTTTAAAAGCTTTGCAGCAACGATAGCGTGAGCCGCTGTGTGTTGGCAAAAATGAGCATGAACATGATTCACGTCTTTTTCGGCGAGTTGCAGAGCCAGTTTGAATCCATAGGCAAACAGTGATTTCTTCGGCATGCTGCTTTGCTTGGAAACAAACGAAAGTGCCTTAACAAAGCCTAGCCAGTTGATACTGGTTATCTTACCCGCCCGAACATCCTTGCCAATTTTAATGATGTCATAGTCAAAGGTTTTATCGCTCTCTTCCACCTCGAAAGCCATGACACATACTTCATGCCCACAAGCTTTAACGGAATCGACCTCTGTCTGGATAAAGGTTTCACTGAGTACCGGATAGGTGGGTGCCACAAATGCTACTTTTTTCATTTTCTTCTCCTCTCGCCAACCAATTACATCCATCACTGCAAAATATGAACCAAAGCAAAAAACCTATATAGAATGGGCGCTCACGCTCAATAGCATCGATATTGTTTTTTGGGTTTCTCTCGCTTTCTCAAAATGGCAGTCAAATTGGAATATCAATTTTCTTTGTGAGTGATGAGTCTCTGTCATTTTGAGAATATGAATGTAGATGCCTGTATTTTATAGGGCTTGGCTGTTGGCACAGAAACTGCCTAAGTACCTCTATGATTTTTAATTTGCGAGATAAATGTTATGGCTAAAGTCAGCGTCATTATTCCTACTTACAACTGTTTGGATTACTTACCTAAGGCGATTGGCAGTGTACTTAAGCAGACCCATCAAGATATTGAATTAATCATTATTGACGATAACAGTAATGATGGGACGTCGATTTATCTCGCATCGATACATGATGAGCGCATCATTAAATTATCAACTCTGGGTGTGGGTGCGCCTCAAGCGAGAAACCTTGGAATAGAGAAAGCAACAGGTGAATATATTGCTTTTTTAGATGCGGATGACTTCTGGTTCCCCGAAAAAATCGAACGCCAGCTCGAATTTCACCAAAGATACCCAGATCTCGCAATGAGCTTTACCAACTACGAGCATCTTACTGAAGATTACCAAGTGATAGTCGATTGCTTTAGTTATTGGTCGCAGTTTCAAGACCAAGATGAAGCGTTTATCAATATAGAAAACCCATTAGAGTTCATCATTGAAAATAATGTTATTGGAACATCAACGGTGATGGTGAAAGCGGATGTATTTTCCAAAATAGACAGTTTTAATCCTGATATCAAATATGCAGAAGATTGGGAACTGTGGCTTCGAATGAGTGAAAACCATCAGATTGGTGTGTTGAATTCTGTGCAGGTTGGCTACTTGATGAGAGCGAGTTCTGTTACCCAAACTGAAAGTCTTAAACTGACAAATTTGCAATCCATAGAATCCATTCTTCAACGTTACCAAAATGACAGTCAACGATGGAACCTGCCAGCGTCGAGTTTTAAAATAGCAAAAGCGAGAATACTAGAAGGCTACGCAGACTATTATCGAGGGTTACAGCAAAATAGACAGGCCGTTGCTTACAGTTTTCGATCTTTGGTTATGGCTCCGCATAAGCGAACGTTACGACACCTAATAGGAGACTGTAAGAGTTTCCTAACGCCGGCATGGTAAAGGATTGGTGACTTTATGGACTCATTGAAACAGTCGGCTTATTACGCCATTGGCATTGTTATGATGAAAGGGATCTCTTTGGTGATGATTCCCTATATCACGCACAAAATGACGTTGGCAGAATACGGTTCTTTAGAAGCCATCGTCTTGTTGGCTGACATCGGGACAATTCTATTTAGTTTCGGTATTGTTGAGGCAATGTACCGTTATGTGGGTGTCGCTGAGGGTGAAGAAAAGAGAAAGCTTGTCTCGAACTGTTTCACGTTGAGTGTCTTGGTCTGTGTGTTAGGCGGTGCTTTAATTGCTCTTAGTATGCCGTTGTTGTTATTGATGCTGCCCGTCGAGTTTCAGCCCTATCAAATATTACTTCTTCTGATACCTACCATGTTAGATGGTGCGATTTCTATCCCGTTAACATTGATGCGAATGAATGCGTTAGCTAAACGCTTTTGCATGCTCAATGTATTGAAGGCAACGGTGCAAGCTGCAATGACCTTTGTGTTGCTTGACGCGGGTTATGGCATTGATGGTGTTCTGATCTCTTCCGCTGTTTCTAGTGTGTTGCTGATGCTGTGTTTGCTTCGTTATCAATGGCAAGAGATGGGTACATTTGGCAGTCTAAAATACTCCGCTAAGATCCTAAAGTTTGGATTGCCCACGTTAGTCGGTGGTGCTTCGATGTATATGATTACAGGGTTAGACCGCTGGGTAATGGCGAGCTTTGTTGGCGTTGAAGAACTGGCGATTTACGCGGTCAGTGGTAAGTTTGCGCTCATTCTTGGCCTGTTACTTCAGCCATACGCGTTGTGGTGGTTTCCAAATCGAATCGCTATCTTGCAGCAGCCGGACGGAAAGAAAACGTGTGCCAATAGAGCTTTGTTGGGGGTGAACTTAGCAATTATTCTGGGAACGTTAATGATCCTGACGGTGCCCGGTTTCATCTCGTTAATTTTGCCCGCTAGTTACCAATATGCAGGTACAATAGTCGTCGCGTTGCTCGCCATCGGAGTTATTAAGAACGCAGGAGATTATTTGAATCTTGGTTGTTTTAGTGGCGATTCCAGTCAAGCACAAATGTGGGTACAAAGTGGTTGCGCTCTATTGGCGGTGATTGGGTATGTTATTGCTACTCCAATCTACGGATTGTGGGGAGTGGTTATGGTGTTGGGTGCGACCTATATCTTGCGCTTGGGTCTGTTGTATTTTGTTAGTCAAACAATGGTACATCTTCCTTACGCACACTCTCAATGGATAACCGCTGTTGTCATTGGCGTTATTGCGATTGTGAGCGATAGGTTAATGGGGGCACTATTGGTTAATGTTCATGACTTCATTTTAGGAAGTGTTATCGGAATTGTGACTCTATTAGCCTTTGTTAAGTACGCCGTAATCCCTGTACCTCCAACAATACTTGCGAAGTTCCAAAGTAGTAAGCAATCACATGTTAGTTGAAATAGGCATACTCAAAAGTGTAAACGCTATAAAAGTGTAAAACGCTATAAAAGTGACAGTTTCACTTCGCCCTTGGTGAGCTATATCAACAGCACTTCTGAAAATACTTCGATAAATAGCTTTAAAGTTGATTAAAAACACTGTTCATAATCTTTTTGATTAGTTAGTATTTATAGATTCAGTGAATGCTAATTATGGAAAAATATATGAATAAGTGGATGCTGCTTCTCTCTTTGTTTTCTGCTGCCTCATACAGCGATTCTCATTTTTCAACCGAGGGTGTTGATACTCCCGACTTCAATTCACCGGATTTCAAGCCGCCTGAGGTTTCTCGGCCGGAACAAGACAACATCGTTTGTGAAAGTGTTGTTTGTAATTCAGTTTCCCAATCGAAGCCCGTTCCTAAAGTGGGCGAAGTACCAGATCGAGAGCCGAATAAAACAATAGAAACGCTGGCGAGTGCGATATATATCGTGGGTGAAATTGGCGCTGCTGATAACTTGTCTGAACCAGACGATGAGCATCATGTTGTAGAGTAATGACTAATTTCAATTACGGCATGTAAGGCGGTTAAATATAGAGTTTTCTGCATTCGTTTATTGATTAAGTATTTACGAAGTTTTTAACAAGGACGAAAATGGAAATCTGGAAGTTAATGCTATTCATCCCGGCTTGTTTCGCGCTCAACATGACACCGGGCCCAAACAATTTGTTATCAATGAATAACGCCCGTTGTTACGGATTTCAGGTCGCCTTTGTCGCTGGGTTAGGAAGAATCCTCGCTTTTTCTGGCATGATTGCTTTGGCTGCATCCGGCTTGGCTGTCGTGCTTTATACCTCTGAGACTTTGTTTTTCCTTATCAAGCTATTTGGCGCGATGTATTTGTTGTGGATTGCGTTCAACCTATGGCGTTCCCAAGCTAACCCCGTCGAGGATATCGAGCTAAATAGGAATTGGTTTGGTCTTGTTAAACAAGAATTTGTACTCGCTGCAGGCAATCCAAAAGCGATACTTATTTTCACTGCATTCCTTCCTCAATTTGTCGATGTTTCAGCGAACGTAAATACTCAATTCTTTGTTTTGGGAAGTACGTTTCTTGTATTAGAAATGCTCGCAATCTCTATCTATGCGGCCTTTGGTTTGTATCTACGACATTGGTTTTCAAAACCCCAAATGGCCAAACGCTTCAATAAAGCATGTTCTGTGTTTCTTGCCTTGTCTGGTGCGAATTTATTGGTGAGCCGTCAGTAGAAATTGAGTGGTTTGTGAGTTGTATTTGTCGCTGGGTTTGGTGCCATTAAAGAAGAGAGTGAATATCTAGCTCCCACTTCTTGAAGCCGGTTTAAATATGGGCGTACGCACGCCTAAGTCAGCATCACGATACCGTGCATTAACACCACGCTAGAAGTGAGTCGAGTTCTCATGTCAAAGTAGCCATCTGGGCCTTCGCTTTGGTTTTCTTCTCTCATCGACCTTTCCGCTCGCCAAACCGCAATATAGCCGATGATAAGAATTAAGGTAGTGATTAACTCTTTTTGTTCCCCAAGTAACACTGCTAGCCATGCGGCTAACACAATCGCGTTGCTTAGAATCAGAGCCTTGTTGCTGGATTGGTTTTCGAAGTTCTCTATCCCATTGCCCCACAATATGCCCGACAAAAAACTCAAGATAACCACACTGTAGGTGATGAAGAGTGTCTCGCCACTCAGGCCTAAGAATTGGCTGTCGGTCAGAGACAGCAGTAGGCCAAATAGAAACGGGACTAGCCCCATGTAACCCAGCTTGGCCATGGTATTACGGGTTTGAGTTGTTGCCATGTAATCTGCCCTCATAGCTGCTGCTCAATTGCATTTTTGAGTGTCGCACTCACCGGTGATGTCGAGCTAGGGAAGGTTGCCACCACTTTACCTTCTTTGCTGATCAGGAATTTGTAGAAGTTCCACTTGGGTGTCACGCCAGCTTGCTGTTGTATCTCTGCAAACAAAGGGTTAGCGCTACTGCCAGACAGCGAAGCTCGCGCCATCATAGGGAAGGTAACACCGTAGTCGAGATAACAGACTTTAGCCGATTTCTCTTCGCTCCCTTTGTCTTGGCGAAAATCGTTGCTTGGAAAGCCGACAACCGTGAATCCTTGGTCTTTATAGGTCTGATGCAATTGCTCTAGCTGTTTAAATTGTGGTGTGAAGCCACATTGGCTGGCTGTGTTCACGACCAAAAGGGTTTTACCTTGAAACTCTTCACACAGTTCTATCTCTTCGTTCGAATTCAACAAACGTTGTTTGCCGTTGAGTATCTCAGGGCAACTGGCTGCAAAAGCGATAGAGCTCGTTAGGTTTGTAATCAGGGCGGTGGAGCAAAGCAGTGAAGGTTTCATAGGTTTGGCTCATTTTAATTGGCGTAACTGTTAGTACTCTTGCGCAGCACAAAATGATCACTCTGCTAATCACTAATCGTTACTATTTATGAACTAATCAAGTGTCATCGCTAATGATATATTGAGCGACCAAACGACTTATATTCACCTTGGCACCAAGGCGAGCAGCTAACAGGTACATGCCACCGATTTTACGATGGAGGAACAGGGCATCAGCTGGTGGCGTGTGCCAATACTCTTGTTCCATGCTGAGTATGGTTCCGGCTTCGCGTAACCTTTGAGCGAGTCCGCTGGCTTTAAAATCGTACTCTTCGTCAACCATCATAGGTTCACACGCCATACTCACCAAGTTAAGAATGGCTTGGCGCTGATCGGGGAGGATCGTCTCGCTAAAAAAACCAATCTGCTCTAATGCTTTGTTGAGCCCTTGCTCATTGTTATTAATCACTGAAGAAAAGGCTAAGCGATAACCCTCGCTGAAGCGGTCGCTGTATTCGCGGGTTGCACCAAAATCCAACAGCCCAATCTGGCGCGTGTTTTCAACGTAAAGGTAGTTGGCGAAGTTGGGGTCGGTTTGCACCATTTTAAAATCGAACAATTCCCTAAACATGAGCTCGAGCAAGCTGCGCATCACGAAATCACGAGTATTTTGGTCGTAACCTTCTATTTTCTCGATTGAAACACCTTCAATGAAGTCCATAGCGAGCACTGATTCTGAAGACATTTGAGGGTGAATTTTAGGTACAACGAAGTGAGTGTGTTCTTTAAGCGCATGATAGTAACGCGTCGCGTAGTCAGCCTCGCGAGTATAATTCGCTTCATCATGGAGCTGTTTTTTAGCTTCTTCTAACAAGCCTTTATAATCGACCGACTTGGGTATCAAACCGACGATGTTAAGCAATGTGCCTACGTTGTCCACATCACTGTCGATGCTTTTTTTAATACCTGGATATTGGACTTTGATGGCAAGTTTGTCTCCCGCATCACTGTATGCTTGGTGAACTTGTCCGATGGACGCACTGGCGATCGGTTTAAAGTTGAAGGAAAGGAATTCGGCTTTCCAGTTTATGCCGAGCGAGCTCTCTAGCACTTGGTTAAGCTGCTTTGTTGGTAGTGGGTCGGCGTCTGAGCGCAGGCGAGAAAGAATGTCGGCTAGTTCAGGTTCGAGGACATCGCCAGCGTCCATTGATAGCATTTGGCCAAGTTTCATCGCAGCACCGCGCAGGTGGGCGAGTTGGTCAGTCAGGCGAGCAATGTTCTGTGGCGTTAGTAGTAAATCTTTTGCTTTGGGTCTGTTGCCTTGTGCAATCTGCTTAGTGCCTTCCGTTATCACATTACCCGCGACCCTTGTCGCGAGCGAGGCAAACTTGCTGAATCTCGAAATTCGATGTGTAGGAAGGTTTCTCTCTTTTGTCGACATAAAGGTTCTCTCTTGACTACAAAGTTCTATCAATCATTACACAACCTAATGTTTTGTTGTGATAATTTGTTTTTTTGTAATAAATTGTCTCGTGGAACAGTAAACAAAATTAGTAAGGACAAAGCATGAAGTTTATTTGGTTGAAAGTGGCCGTCACTGTATTGGTATTTGCAGCCCTGTTTGGCATTGTTTATTACAAAGTCGCCAGTGGCATGTCTTAACCGAACGGCCATAAGAGAAAATTATCTCGAGCCGCTATTTAGTGCAGCTGTTTTCGTTGCAGCGTGACTTTCCGGTTAACCAGAACGAGACTTTATATCGGTTCTTGGCAAACCGCAGATAACACCAATCTGCCAAAGGCTTAAATATCGCCCAGCGCAATGGGGCATATAACCAACCTTTGCCTACCAGCTTCCACGCTTGGTAAGTCACGTCCAAACCCAGCAGTAATTTTCCATTTTCATCGAGTGCATGCAAAATCGTATTGGCTGCGTCTGCATCTATCTGCGGGTAGTCTGAAAATGCTTCACTGCAGATATCGATGGTTTGAATTTGATTTTTGGTATCAGACTTAGCCAGTGCTGCCATCTCTTTTGCACAAAGTGGGCAAGTCCCATCATAAAAAATCGTTAGTGCAGTCATTGCTTCCCTTCCCATTTCTGCCAGTTCTAGATTGTACGCCATTACCAACGAGGTGGATCATTTTACTCAGTTATCCGACACTGTAATTGTGACGGTTATTTTACAGTACTATCACAAGGTAAATTTCACAGTACTCACTAACGATAAAGAGCTGATATTGATGATAATTAACGTAGCAAAAAAGTTCATTTTGGCAGCGTCTGCACTGATGTTAGGTGGCTGTGTTAGCTACAGCGTGACTGAGCAAGAAATGACAAACTACCTCCAAGATTCGGTGATGTTAGAGCAGGAAGTCGGTGTGCAAAACGTTATGTATGCGCAAGTCGCTGTCGATGACTTAGCGGTTCAAATTGGCAGAGCAGATACCGAGCGTGTTTCTGTTCTGGCGAATACCAATGCAAAAGTTCAGGTGTTTAATATGCCGAACATGGGGTTAGATCTAGATATTGAATTTAGCGCTGTTCCTGAATACGACAAAGAGAGTGGTGAGATTTATTTGAAGTCACTGCGCCTAGAACGCTTTGATGAAAAGGGGAACCAGCTTTCCCCTGAAATAGAGAAACTACTCAAACCTGCCGTCTCGATGATCGGTTTTGCCCTGTCTCAATCTCCGGTTTACAAGCTCGATAGTAATAAAGTGCAAGAGTCGTTGATTAAGTCTTCGGAACCTAACCTTGTGATTAAAGACAATAAGTTAGTTATTGAATTGTTTGACTAATTACATTTTCGCCAATCACTTTATTAAAATTAGAAGGCTATCATTCAAAATCAGAACGCTACTGTTCAAAATATTACTGCTTAAATAGTTGATGCTCGCATTCAAAGTTTTACTCTCTTTATTGGTGAACGAGAAAAGTGGTGGTTATTATGAAGTTAAAGTGAACTTAATCTATTTGTGATTACCAAGGATAAGGTAGAAATGAGAAACATCGTATATCTCACCATAGGCCAATTGGCAGAGCGCAGTGGCGTGGCACCTTCAGCGCTGCGCTTTTATGAAACCAAAGGGCTGATTGCTTCGATTCGTACTAATGGCAATCAACGTCGTTATCAATCAGCGATGTTGCGACGAATTGCCCTGATTCAAGTCGCGCAGTCGATTGGTTTCACGCTTGAAGAGATCACCGAAGAGTTGTCTACTTTGCCAATGAACCAGACTGCGACTAAGCGCGATTGGGAGCGAGTCGCGAAGAAGTGGCAGGGGCAACTCGACAGCAAAATGGCACAAATCCGCTCGCTACAAGAAAACCTAACCGGCTGTATCGGCTGCGGCTGTTTAAGTATGCAGAAGTGCCATTTATTGAACCCTGAAGATATCCTGCACGACCAAGGGCAGGGCGCTCAACGCATCGTTGAGTAGCTCTGACTTAAGGCTCCCTATCTGAGTTCGACGAATCCAATACACTCTATTTGACTGTCGTTTAGCCACTGCTTGAGTTCCGGGCTGGTGAGAAGCTTATACTCCTCAACACGTTTATCACTGTAGCTCGATAGAGACTTGAGCTGTTCACAAGCCACTAATGAAGGGTGGCACATCAACTCAAGCACACCGTCAGGCATCTTACTTTGGTAGCTCAGCAATAAATCTTGCAGGCCATTCAGTGATACGCCTTCGTCAAAGAAACGCATGTCGAAAGCATCAGGTGTCGATACTTGCAATGAATCTTGGCCACTTAAGATGTTATCGATTCGTCTTACTGGCAGACCAATGCGATTCACTGTACGAGTAAACGCTGCTTTTAGAGGTTTAAATACGCCCCCAAAATGATGGCTGTCGATATGATTAATCTTTAAATCCGCATCGATAGCAGCTTGGTATTGTGCGTTGAGTTCGAGTATTACTTCATCTTCATTCACATCTGATTTATCGAACAGGGTCACGTTGCTAAAGAAGTTGCCGTGTTCGTCTACTAAGCTCGGAACCAGCTCTGGTGACGTCAGTGGTTTCCCAGCGGTGACCGTGAAGTGCAAGCCTACTTCCGGCACCAAGCCTTGATGGTAAAGTTCAATAGCGTGTTGTGTTCCCGGTTGGTTCATCATTATGGTGGTCGATTTCACCATGCCTGCTTTGAAGCAATCGACGATGCCATCGTTCACGCTTTCAGTGAGGCCGAAATCGTCGGCGTTTAATATCAGTTTCATCGTTGGCCTCTTATGAATAGGATCGAATGTAGGTTATTTGTGTTAGCCCATTTTCGAGTGAGCTAACACGACTAGGTTATTGCTTATCCTGAGTTAGTCGATGAGCAAACGCAGGCATGAAGTCTAGGTTCTCTCGTATCGTTTCTTGTAATGCTTCCTCGATATGAGAACCGCTATCGACAATAGGATTCAGAATCAAAGCGCGTTTAGCTAACGCAATATCACCTGTCATCGCCGCTTTAACCGTTAGCGTTTCAAACTCTTTCATTTGTTGAATCAAGCGCAATGTATCGCTATCAAAAGGTTCTACGTTCAGTGGCAGGATTGCGCTACTGGTGATCACCGAACTCACTTCTACCGCACAGTCATCGGGTAGACCTTGAATCGCACCATTGTTGCGGGTGTTGACGTGCATGATAGAACGTTTGTTATTGTGAATACTGCTCATGAGCTCACAGGCCGCTTCAGAGTAGTATGCGCCCCCTCGCTCTTCTAATAATTGAGGTTTAGTATCGAGCGTCGGGTCTTTGTAGATCTTTAGCAACTGTTGCTCAACTTTCGCGACCAAATCCGCGCGATTGGTACTGCTTTCTGAAGCTGCAAACTCTTTGTCTAAGATGTCTCTTGATTGATAGTAGTAGCGTAAGTAAGCACAAGGAACTAGGTTTAAAGAACGAATAAGCTCGCCGTCCCATTCAAAGGGAGGGATGTTCTTCGGCATCATTTGGTCGTTGCCAACAATAAGTTCCTCAATCAGTTCACCCAGTTTGTCTTGGCCCTCATGGAGCACTTTACGAGCCCACACCAAGTGATTTAAGCCGGCTATTTGCATCGTCATATCTTTGCGTTCTGCACCTAGCATTTTGGCAGCACCGCGCTCCATATTCACAGGCACATTACACAAACCAACGGTTTTGATGGTCGAGTGTTTAATCAAGGCTTCAGTTACCATGCCTGATGGGTTGGTGAAGTTGAGTAACCAAGCTTCTGGGCAGAGTACTTCCATCTCTTTTGCGATTTCTAAAGCTATGGGTATGGTTCGACAAGCATTAGAGAAGCCGCCCAAGCCATTCGTCTCTTGGCCAATCATGCGATATTTTAGTGCAATTCTTTCATCTCGTAATCTTGCTTCTAACCGACCGGCTCGAAATTGAGAACAGACAAAGTTTGCGTCAACGAGCGCTGCTTTTCGGTCTGTCGTAAGGTGTACTGTGATATCACAGTTGGCTTTCTTAATCATTCGCTGGGTTAAATCTGCAATCACTTGCGCTTTTTCCATACCTTCTTCGATATCGACCAGCCAAATATCAGAAATAGGTAATTCGTGATAGCGTTTAAGTAAGCCTTCGATCAGCTCAGGGGTGTAACTTGAGCCACCACCAATCACCGTAACTTTTAGTTTTTGCATCATTTTACTCACCATTATTATTTAGATTACATGGTTTAATCTATATGATGAATAAGTACGCCGACAAACCAGTATCGATGGTTTATGCATTAGTGAGGTTAATCTATGGGCTTGTTTGAGAATCGCCAACAAACGCTGTCGTTGTTGCACACATTCAGTGTTTCGGCCAAACATTTGAGTTTTACTCTTGCTGCCGAAGAGCTATTTCTGACTCAAGGTGGAGTCAGTCATCGTATCAAGAAACTAGAACAACAATTGAAGTTCAACTTGTTTGTTCGCAAGACGAGGAAGCTTGAACTCACACCTGAAGGTCAACGCGTTTTGGCTATGTTGAATGTTTCTTTCGAATCTATTTTTTCTGAGCTAGTGGACATTCAAACCGGAGAGTTGAGCGGGGAGTTGTACATTGCAACCTCGCCTTATTTTGCGTCCTCTTGGTTGATGCCTCGTTTACCTGAGTTTAGAAAACTGTACCCCAATTTAAGCATCAAACTGCAAACCAAACAGAACCAATCTGATTTTCAATTTGAACCGTATGATGTGGCAATATTTTACAGTGAAGGCCACTATCCAAATCATCACAGTGAGCGATTGTTTACAGGTATTCGAACGCCTGTGTGTAGCCCTGAATATGCTGAAAAATTCAGCCTAGAAAAGGGAATACAGTATTTGGACCGTATTCAGTTCATCCACAGTGGGGATGTTACGGCATGGCAACGTTGGTTACATGAAGCCCAAAGCGATGTGGATTGTACTTTGCAATGTGATTATTACAGCGATAACCGCTTGGCTATGGATGCTGCAATGCTCTCTATGGGAGTGGCACTCGGACGTCTAGAATTTATGAAGTCGCAGATTGACCAAGGTTTGTTAATTACTCCATTTATGAGTATGGAATCTGGCAAAGGGTATGACTTAGTATGCCCTAAAGGGATGGATCAACGTACTAAGTTTCAAGTGTTTGCTCAATGGGTTAAGCAACAGTTGTGACCGAATGGCGTGCCTAGACAAACACGAATTATAGGTCTAGTTTAGATGGTTCTTTCAATAAAAGAAGAGGTTAGTTATGTTCAGCCATGTTTTTCTCGGTACCGAAGATATTGAACGCGCGAAGGCTTTTTATGACCCAATCATGAAGGTGCTTGGTTATAGCGAAGGCTCTGTTGATCCCAAAGGGCGCTGTGTTTACGTTAGCCAAACGGGTGTGTTGGGCTTAACGAAGCCGATTGATGGTCAGCCTGCGACTCACGGCAACGGCATGACGGTGGGTTTTCTTGCGTCTTCTCCTGAAGCTGTAGATGAGTGGCACCGTGTCGGTGTGGAAAATGGCGGCACAAGCATTGAAAACGGGCCAGGTGCGAGAGGCTCTGACGAACGTCGTCTTTACATGGCCTATTTGCGAGATCCTGATGGAAACAAGATCTGTGCAACTCACTTTATGCCATAGTGGCGTATAATTAGATCGTATTGATTGTTAAGAGCTTGTGAATCACGGCTCTGAACTTGTAAGTTTTCCTGAAGACTCACAAATATTGCAAAGGATCTGTCAGATGTCACCAAACGAACTGTTTTATGAGAGCTTTGAGCGCTGCAGGATCGACCAAGAATTTTTAGAAACCTTCTTGGCTGATTTTTGTGAGCATAATCCTAGGTTTTCAGAACGATTTGAAAGCATTGGATTAGAGCAACAAACCAAGATGCTCAAAGCTTCTATTATCCTCATCCACAACTCTGCTGGTCTGTCGAGTGTTCGAAATTCTGTGAAAAAGCTTGGGAAGCGACACAAAGATTTAGGGATGGATATCTCTGAACAAGAACTCAATGATTGGTTCAATTCATTGTTGAATACGGTTAAAAAGTACGACCCGCATTATGACGAGCAAGTTGAGCAAGCGTGGACAGAAACGCTTGATGTTGGCCTTAAGATCATGAAGCAAGAATGTGTTGTGCCACACCCTGTGAATCAATAAGTAAGTCACCAGCAGCTTTTCTTGAAAGGTAGACTTCATTTGAAAGGTAAGCCATGAATCCGGCTTACCTAAATTTCTAATATCCTGACTCTCTAATCAAAAATGAGCTGCCCAACCCACCAAGAAGCCTTGTGTGGCAGTATCGTATTCAAAAGTGCCTTTATTTTCGTAATCAACCCAAGTGGATTTGTAGGCGAGATTTAAATCTGACCAGTCGTTAATCTGGTAACGAGCTCCAGTTAACAATGAGCCGGTGAAGTTGGTGTCACTGCCAAGCCCCATGTCTAGGCTGGTGTGTACTGTCCAATTTTTGTTGAGTTCTTTGGTCCATCGAACTCCGACAAGATAATCGATCCAATCTTCATTGAGTGATTTACGTAAATCCACATTTCCGTTGGAACCGTAGAGCCTTGTATCAATATCGTTGTCCCACCAACGTATCCCCACCATATAATCAATCATCCCGATATCATATTGATAGCGTTTGAAGCCCTTAGCCTCTAAAACGCCTTGTCTTATATCGACATTGCCTTTCAAAATGTTTTTGTTTATGTCTAGTACAGAATCTGTTTTCCCACTTAATTTCATGTAGCTGTAATCAAGGTAGTAACCCCATTGATTGTCATAAATTCCTTCCAGGCGAAGCATGGCACCCATGTCGATATGATCCATGATGAATGCAGGATCAACGTCTACATCTGTTGAGATTCTACCGATCGTGCTGTTGCCTCGAATATTCAAAGCCTGAGCATAGATTTCAATACTGTGTTGCCATTTTTTTGTACTTGTTTCAGAGCTCGCTTCCTGAGCATTAACGGTTGAGCTGACAACTAACATTGATGCGATTAAGTAACGCCACTTAGCCATATTGATATCCCTATATTCGATTTGAAATAGCACGATTATGAATGTCTGTTCTAACTATCCATTTTTCACATATGCAACTTGTATATCCCTGATTGTAGACTATGTTTTTTGAAAAAAGCCAAATTAAAAGAGTAAGGATATGAAGCCACAAAGCGTTTTTTTGTTCGTCGCTGTTTTGGGTTTAACACCTATTGCGTTGTCGTACGGTTATGCCCCTGTTGTCTCCCTTGATTATCTTTTCGGAATTGATGCTAGCCCTATTAACGTCACTCATATCTTTCGTGCGGTGATGGGGTTGTATTTGGCGTTGGCTCTGTTTTGGATAGCAGGAGCGTTACTAAAGAAATACCGACTGCCAGCTCTCTACAGTTTGGTGGTCTTCATGTTGGGTTTGGCTGCCGGCCGAGTCATTAGCTTGGTGATAGATGGCATGCCTCACTGGCTACTTGTCGTTTATCTACTATTGGAGCTTGGCTTTGGTTTAGTCGGTTTAAAAATGATTCATAACGAGCAATCTGAAACAGTATAAGGACATTTTATGAAAGGGATTCTTCACCTTCTTACTCTGAGTGTGTTAAGTAGCTTTTCGCTATCGGCATGGTCAGCTCAAGAGCAACCGAATATTTTTGTTATCTTCACGGATGATATTGGGATATCAAACCTGAGTGCTTATCACAATGGTGTAATGAGTAGTGAAACACCGAACATTGATAGTATTGCTGAAAAGGGCATGCTACTGACCGATTACTACGCTCAACCTTCTTGTACTGCGGGTCGTTCTGCATTTTTAACGGGTCAACTTCCTGTGCGAACAGGCATGCACTCTGTTGGATTACCGGGTGGCCCAGTTGGTTTAAGTGCTGACACACCAACGCTGCCTGAAATCCTTAAAACCATGGGTTATGTGACGGGTCAATTCGGTAAGAACCACCTTGGTGACCGAGATGAATTCCTACCGACAATGCACGGTTTTGATGAGTATTGGGGCTGGTTGTATCACTTGAATGCCATGGAATATACGGAAGATCCCGATTGGCCAAAAGATGGGTCATTAGATGCCTTTGCGCCTCGTAATGTAATTTATTCAAGAGCCGATGGTAAAGGCGGACAAACCATTGAGGATGATGGTGCCTTGTCGATTGAGCGTATGCGCACACTGGATGATGAAGTAAACAAACACGCGATTAATTTCATCGAACGAGCGGTTAAAGCGGATAAGCCGTTCTTTACTTGGTATTGCCCATCACGTGGTCACGTTTGGACGCATCTTTCACCTGAATATGAAGCGATGCTCGGACAAAACGGTTGGGGGCTTCAAGAAGTGGTCATGAAAGATCTTGATGATCATGTCGGTGAGATGATGGCGAAAATGGAGGAACTTGGTATTGCCGATAACACCATCATCATTTTTACTGCGGATAATGGCCCTGAGATCATGACATGGCCAGATGGCGGTATGACACCATTCCATGGCGAAAAAGGCACAACTTGGGAAGGTGGCGTTCGTGCTCCGGCACTTGTGAGCTGGCCGGGTAAAATCCCTGCAGGTACTGTAGGTAATGGCATCTTTGATGGTATGGATTGGTTACCAACTCTGGTTGCTGCGGCTGGCGGCCCGATGGATCTAAAAGAGAAAATGCTAAAAGGTCACGATGGCTTTAAAGCGCACCTTGATGGTTACAACCAAGTGGATATGCTGACTGAGAAAGGTGAGTCAAACCGTAAAGAGATTTACTACTACGAACGAGATAAGCTACAAGCGGTTCGAGTGGGTGATTGGAAAGCGCACTTTGTGGTACAGAATCATGGTTGGAGTGGTCCGAAAGAAGAACTTAACGCGCCGCTATTGTTTAATTTGCGCCGTGATCCTTACGAGCGAGCCGCTGAAGAATCCGGTATGTATTTGAAGTGGATGGGGCAGAAAATGTGGGCATTTGGTCCAGCTCAAGCCGCTATTCAGCAGCATTTAGCGACCTTCGAAGCGTGGCCGCGAGTAACACCAGAATCTCCGGTTGAGAAAACAGGTGGTGTAGGCAATTAGCATACGGCTCCTATCCTAGGGATTAAACAAGCTCAGTATTCATAAATTTTAGAAATCTATGAATATTGGGCTTTTTTGTTTAATAAAAACGGCTGTCAGGATAATAATCGATTTTTATAGAGGTAGTTGATAGCTGTTTTTCAACTCTTTAACCGAGATATTAGACTGAATCGCACTGACACCTTTCACTCGTCTGATCGAGCTAATTCGCTCAAAGTACTCTTCCAAATCTTTCGCTAGCACTTGAATCATATAGTCGGCACCACCTGCAATACAGTGGCCCATTGGAATCCAATCTGTCACCGCGACAAATTCTTCGAACGGTTCGGTGTTTTCAACTTCGTGGTTACCTAGTGTCACTAGAGTGAAGCCTGAAACGAGAAGCCCGAGCTTCTTACGGTTGAGCTGGGCTGTATACCCATCAATATAACCGGTCTCTTCCATACGCTTCCAACGGCGCCAGCAAGGTGTTTCACTGAGGTTTACTTTTTCTGCTAGCTTGCTGTTGCTCATACGGCCATCTTTTTGAATGTGGCCAAGAATAGCAATATCTGTATCATCTAACACTTCGTTGGTGGATTCTTTCAGTTTCATGCTTTATTTTGAAAACTTTTGCTCAAATTTGAGTTAATAATAGCGCATATAGCAATTTAATTCCTAGTCGAACCTGTAAACTTTGCCCCAAACAACATACTACTAACTAGGAGAGAAAGAATGAGCGCTCAATTGATGCTGGCGTTCTTGCTGTTTTCAATATCAATTGGAATTACACCAGGAGCTGGAAATATTGCATTGCTTGGGATATCGAGCCGATATGGATTTGCGGCGACGTTGCCTTTTGTCTTAGGAAATGCTTTTGGCATTATTATCATATTGGCAGGGTCTAGTGCTGGATTAGTAAGCCTGTTTACTCTTTATCCAGAAATCTACACGATAATGAAGTACCTTGGTGCGGCTTATTTACTGTTCATGGCTTGGTCTATTGCCAATATGGAAATAGAGCAGGATCATTCAGCAAACCGTTCGGGGTTTGTTTCGGGTGTATTAATTCAAGTGTTAAACCCGAAAGGGTGGATTGCTTCTTTGACCGTTTTTTCTCAGTTTATTACCACGCAGGCAGACTATTTGGTTCAAGTCGTCACTATTACCACCATTATGGTCGTGACGGGTGTGTTGTGTATGTTGGTTTGGGCTTACTGTGGAACCATGCTTACCAAGCTACTGCAATCTCCAAAGCAGATGATGTTTGTGAACCGTTGTTTGGGCGGTAGCCTAGCGCTTGTGGTTGCCTTTATGCTTTATCAACCGGCATAGACCACAGTTTTACAAGATTGCTGCACTAGAGTTCGAGTCACCGGCTGGTGGCTCGAGTATTCTTGATGAGTGACGACTCTCTCAGTCTCATTTCGTACTTCTTATAAATCGATTCAACTAATAACCTAATCAACAACACACTTCTTCGGTATCTTTCATCTTCAAATTAATAGATAACAAAAAATTATCATTAATATAATTTATGATAATTTCAGTTAATCTTCGCATCTCCATATACTCTCTCCATCGAAACGAAACACCGAAGCTACTCTTCGGAAAGCACAGAATTAAAAACGAATTTGGAGCAAGTTATGAAAATGAATCACGTAGGCATCATGGTTGGCGACATGGACAAAGCAGTCGAGTTTTACACTAAGGCTCTGGGTCTAAGAATCGTAATGAACAACACTAAGGTTATGGAAGAGCGCGAATCAGCAATCGGCCGTATGTGTATCGCAGTATTTGGTGAAGGCTTCAAAGGCTTCAACATTGCACACCTAGTAACATCAGATGGCATCGGTGTTGAGCTGTTCGAAATGAAAGATCGCCAAGAGCGTCACGAAGTTGATTTCTCTCGCCTAGGTATCTTCCACTTCTGTCTACAGCTTCCAAAAGAGCAGTTTCATTCAGCTATCAAGCGCGTTGAAGAGTATGGCGGTAAGGTTCGTATGGACATCATGCGTTACCACCCAGAAGACGAACTAAAACAAGCGCAAATGGTTTACCTAGAAGACCCGTTTGGCAACCTATTCGAATTCTACTCGCACACATACGAAGACACGTACGCGACTGATTACGAGTAATAGCGTTACTGCCTTCCATAGGTAGAAAAACCGAAACACCCCCTAAAGAGGATTGGTAGAGATACCAGTCCTTTTTTTGTGCTTGGATGTTTTTGGCTGAGTAGCTTATCTATATGCGGGTGATTGAGAAATATACAATTTAAGACGTTGTTAAAGTTGACGTTTTGACGATAAAACCTTTCATGAATATGACGGAAGAAAGTGTCGTTCATGAAAACATTGGCAGTTCATACCGAATGGTAGCCTTGACTGAGCAGTGACTATACTCAGCTCAATATTGCTAACCAACAACAACGAAAATAGAGAAACATGCAGAGATTAGCGTTCCCAAATTACATGAAAAAATTACATATCATCTTTACCGCTCTTATTCTTATGATATTAGCCGGATGCACCTCAACATCGGCTGTCGGCAGTTCTAAAACAAAGGAATATGCCAAGTCACACGCTCTTGCTGGTAAAGCTTCTTGGTATGGAGATAAGTTTCATGGAAAGCTCACAGCAAGTGGTGAGACGTATAATATGAATGCGAATACTGCGGCTCATAAAACTTTGCCATTCGGGACTATCGTGAGAGTGACCAATACAGACAATAACAAGTCTGTTGATGTGAAAATTAACGATCGAGGGCCTTACGTAAAAGGCCGAGTGATCGACCTTTCGCACAAGGCATTTGCACAAATAGGTAACGTTAAGAAAGGCACTGTACCTGTCAAAATCGAGATTGTTGATGACAGCAATACCTTTAGGTATAAGCACTAATTGCCTTAAAGCCTGTATTTGTTTGTGAAACTCAAAGGATTGGTAGAGATACCGATCCTTTTTTGTTTTTTAGGAAAACCTAACGAAAATGAAATTACATTTCGTTACTTACTGAAGTAAATCTGAAACATCGCTGACACGGTTCTGAAATTTTTGATGGTTAGCTTATGGGGTTCTAAAACGAATCCAAATAAGGAAATACCCGTGAAGCTAACACCTGTCGTTGCCGCCGTAATTATGTCTTTCAGTTCAGCAAGTTTTGCTTTTAGCTTGCAACAATCTACCAATGAAAACAGTGAAGATCTCGTATGGACAGGGCACCTTAGCCCAGACAGCGACACGGTAATGTCTGCGATGCTCGCGGCTCATATCTATGGTGGTACGGCGGCAGTGCCTGAGCCTATCAACCCTGAATCGACGTTTATCTTGAACTACTGTAATGCGGAATCACCACGTGTAGAGACAGATTACTCTTCATACCGAGTGGGGCTGGTAGACTTCAACCAAGTGACTCAACTCGCGCCAACTATCGATCAATCATCCATTGTGGCTGTGGTCGACCATCACGCAATTGGTGGCTCACCGATTAACACCCCACAGATTGTCGAGATGGATATTCGAGGTTGGGGGTCGGCTGCAACGATTCTGGTTGATAACGCTGAAAAGCTCGATGTGACCTTACCTAAACACCTTGCTTGTGTTGGCTTGGGGGCGATTCTTTCTGACACCGTGGTGTTCCAATCATCAACCACAACTGAGCACGATCGTGAATACGCAGAGAAGTTAGCAAAAGTTGCAGGCATTTCAGATATCGAAGACTTCGGCCAACAGATGTTGATTGCTAAATCGGATCTTAGCCATCTTTCATCTGAAACCATTTTGACGCTGGATTACAAAAACTTTAAATACGGTGGCAAGCAGGTGGGTATCGGTGTCGCTGAAACGCTAACGGCTCAACAATTGATTGACCGTAAAGACGAGCTATTGGCTGCGATGAAGGCTTATAAAGCAGAAAACGGGCTAGACCATCTGTTCTTCTCAATCACAGATACTAAGAACAAAGAAGCGAACCTATTGTGGGTGGATGAAAGCGACTATCAAGTCATTAAATCGGCTTTCAACGCAGAACCAACAAGCGATATGTTGACTCTGGAAGGCGTCACTTCTCGTAAGCGTCAGATTGGCCCTGCGGTTCAAAAGGCAATTGAAAGCTTGTAAGTATTAGAGAGTTTGGGAGAGGGATTGGTAGATATACCAATCCCTTTTTTGATTTCTATATAATTAGTTATCGGTAGATGTGCGGTTATTTGATAGTAAACAGGTGACATAGTTAACAAATTAGTATTGACTGATATACCTACAATAAATGCGGAGTTATTATCCGACGATTACTCTATGTATTTCAGCAGGCTATTTCATGAAATTAAATCAGGTTCTAAACCACACTAATCAAGTTGAACGTTCTAAATTCGTCAACTGCATAGACAAGTTATGTCAAGACATTAAAGATGATCCTGATTTAGCCAAACAACTGGATAAAATCGATGGGCAGCTTAAGGCTGCGTCAGGCAACGAAATAACGCAATTATTTAGCCTAATTCCTACTCTTTTCAAAAAGCATCTTAAAGAACAAATTGCGATCGGCGGTCCTCAGGTTTCTTTATTGATTAATATTCTCGTAAGAGATGGAAACTGCATTGCAACTATCCCTTGGATCGAAAGCCTTTACGCTAAAGAATACAAAGAAATTAATGACTTAAGCTTAAGTCTTATCAAAGAAATTGAAGATAATGATTCTGTTGATTTTGAACGTTTGAACCGTTTAGATATTTATCGTGAATGTATGAAAACGGCTTTTGATAATGATTTGAAATCTAACCGTACTGCAAAAATATCTGAAGATGAAAGAAGCATTCTAAACGTTTTAGCAGAAAGGTTGGCGCTTTCACGAGAGGAAATTCATGCTATTGAGCATTCCATTGACCCAATTCCAGAGTTGGGGATTGAAAATTCACTTGAGTACCTCCGTGAAAATGGAATCATCCTTATTAACAGACGCCGCGCCGAGGTTATGGTTGCTGATGAAGTGATCGAATCTCTGCACGATGTATTAGGGAAGGAATTACATGATAAGTACGTACTCCGTATCTTAAGGTCACTCTCTGATGCTGATCTCTCCAACATACTTAAGAACCATGGGTACAAAATTCGTGGAGTTGAGCGACAAGACAAAATAGCAACAATTGTACATTCTGGTTTATCCATCAGAAGTATTTTGATGACTGATTTACATAGTGAAGATGCTACGCAGAACCAAAGAAAAGAACGCATAAAGCAACTAATTGAAGACATGGATCTGGATATTTCAAGAATTGGTACAAGATTGCAAGATCGTATCGATGTCATGATTGATTACCTGAGAGCATCAGAAGACGAAGAGTTTAATCTACTCAGTGTTAGCGGCTATAAAGAATTATTAGAGGCGTTGTCCCGAACAGAGCTTAGTGTTGAAGAGCGAATCCGAGCTGATTTCGAGATTGAGAATAAGGAAACTCTAGATCCTGAGCGTTTAAAAGCCCTCAGTATTACGCCACTAGATATTCTTTACCTATACAGTAATGATGAAATTAAAACTATTCGAAATGATATGAATCTGCCGAGGCGTGGTAATCCAAGAAGTCAGATCATTGAGAGCTTCGCTAGCGCAAATGATCGCTTAATTGAAAATTATCATCTCCTAGCTTGTCGTGATCTTCAAGGACTGCAATCTGCGGGGATTGATATTAAAGAAGCAGATATCGGTGTTAAATTTGAAGAAGCAACTCGTTCAATTTTAGAGCAGTTAGGAATGAACGTAGATGAAGATTTGAGAAAAGATATCAATACAGCAAAAGACAAAGCTGACATCATTATCTCGTTGGAAAATGATGATGTTATTATTGGTGAAGCAAAGTCATTTAAGAACGGGCAATTCTCGAAATATTCTTCGACTTCTCGTCAAGTTAAGGCATACGTTAAGCGTTGTGAAGCCAACGGGCACAGAGTCGCTCAAGTATTGATTGTTGCTCCAAAGTTCTCCGAAGATTTTATCGATGCAGCTGACATGGATACAGAGATCAATATTTCTTTGTTAGAGGCCGAAGGGTTGCAGAAAATATTGGCAGCATTTAAACAACGTAGAAACCCTAATTTCTCTCCTAAGCTATTAACAAAGGGAGGGTTACTTAAAGCTGATTTGATTTCCAAATCGATTTAGGTAATTACTTTAGGTTAATAAACATCGAGCTAAGACATCTTAGCTCGATTTTTTGCATCAGAACCTAGAGTATTTCGATTCACCCAAAAAAATGGAACGCCTGAGCGTTCCATTTTTCGTATCTGATTTACCTTAAACTTGCTCGCTTGGGTGTCCCCACATCAGCTCGCTTGCGTAAGGGCCTGTGATGCTTGAGGTTGATTCACCTACTTCATCTAATGCGCCAGGGGTGAGTGCTTTAGCGAACCAGCACTCTAGAGGTGCAAGTGTTTTTACTGGTGGAAGAACATTATGTGGCGTGTTGTAACGGTTTCCGTAGTGGATAGGGTCGCCCATCACGAAGATAACGTCAGCGTCGAGTTGCTTCTCGGCTTCTTCCATTAATCGTGTCGCGTAACCTTTGCCTTGATACTCTGGCAATACCGCTAACGGTGCCAATATATAACACTTCAAATGTGGTGCTGCGTCTACAGTGATTGGGGTATAGCATGCGTGTGCTACGCCTTCATGCACGATAGAAAAGCTGCCGTCGGCAATAAGATCGTCGGCAAATTCTGCGTACAGTTTTGCATGGCGTTCGTCGTAAAGCCCGCCAGCAGCGGCGAAAGCTTGGTATTGAATTTCATAAGGTGTTTTCATTTGAAAAATTCCTAACTTAAATTGTTTTTTGCTAGCGTTTTCTGATAGATACTTTAAATAGAAAGTTACTTGAGATAGCTAGCTGCGTTTTATTGAGCTTTTAAGCGAGGTACTTATAAATCCAGCAGCAGTAAGTACTTAGCGATGAAGCGTTCTTTAACTTGTTCTAACGGGTAATCACCATCCGAGAACAAGTAATTGAGTGCGATACCATCGATATCGGCGATTAACATGTGGCTATCGACAATGCTGTTGGCATTGGGAATATCACATAGAATGACCTCGAAAGACTGCATCATCAGTTGATAGCGTTCGTCCAACAGGTCTTTCAAGATCAGCCTCAACGATGGCTGACATTTCACTTGGTAATCCAACTGATAAAACAGTTTTTGTTGTGGTTCGGCCATCGACAAGAAGATGTGCTCAATAAGGTTAATGAACCTCTCTTTTACCGACATTCCTTCACTAGATAGGTCAACACTTTCTCTGACCTCACTAATGATCTCTGCCATGCGAACAAACACTTGTCTTAGTAGGTCATCTTTATTTTTAAAATGATGAAAAACTAAGCCCTTCGATACTTTCGCTGTTTCACACACCTGTGCGATAGACGTTTTTTCAAAGCCTTGTGTCGCGAATAATTCAATCGCGGCTTGGATTGCTTGCTGCTTCTTGTCCATGGAATTCACTCAATTATTTTACAGACCGACTATCCGGTCTGCAATTTATTGTGTGGATAATATACAACAAAAGTGAGGATCGCAAGATCTTTAAAGATCGTTGAATTGGAGTGATGTTCGGGAAGAACCTAGGTTAGAAGCCTATAAAAGTGGCTTCCTTTTACTGTGGAGTTCTGCGTCTGAATTTATGGGAGTGTATTTATACCTTTAAGCATCCCCTCGTATCCATGAAGTAATGGACGCTATTCTTGTTCAGTCCTCAACCAAAACTCAGAAAGATCTTCAAACAAGTCGTCGTTGTCTAAGATACTTAAATGATTTTCGTCGTACCCGAAAATTTGGTCGGCGTTCAATTGAGCTGGTCGCGAAAGCTGGCTTGATAGGTCAATTACGCCATCATTACTGTTGGTATTAAATAACTCCCCCGAATTGTATCCAAACGCTAAAAAGTGCGGGGTATGGTTTTTAGTCTTACTACCAAATAACTCGGCGATAAATTTTCCGTCTGGATTTAAATCTACCCAAGCTGGCATCACGATAGGGGAGTATTCAACCCCTTGCTTGGCGGATGCCACACCACCAAACGGGGAAGATATGGTGGTGATGCTGCTGACAAAATTGCATAACTGTCCGATTTGGCACTGACGAACACTGTTTGCCACGATCAGCCCGCCCATGCTGTGTGCCACCACGTGTAATTGTTGGATCTTGTATTCCGTCACTATGGTATGCAGCAGGTTATTCAAGCCTTTCGAACTTAAAACCAGAGATAAGCCAGAAGGGTAGTTGAATACCCATATTTGGTATTTAGATTGATCTATTTTTTCGATTAATGGAGCAAAATCTAAAGCGGTTGCGTTGATACCATGTACAAATAGGATAGGGATTTTAGTTGGGTCGTATTCCGACAAAAAGTAGAGTCCAGCATTCCCTTCAAAAAAGAATGTTACTGGCTGCCACATGCCGAGCTTAGCGTTTTCTCGCTTAAAGGGCGGATCCGTTAAACTCACCACGGTGCCTATATCGACAAGATCCAATTCCACTTTCAGTAAAGAGGACAGTGAGTGATTAACAAAGGCTCTGGGCGCTTTGTTTTCGTCAATGGCGAGTGAAATTCTTACTGTAGAATTGTCTTGGTGATCATGCAGATTAACGACACTGAATGGTTCGTCAGCCTGTAGGGTTAAATCTTGGTTTTTATCATCAAAGACAAGTAGGTAGTGTATTTTTCTAGATAGCTGCAATTGAATACTGTCGCTATCTATTATGCCGTCGTAGCCATCAACTTCGCTTTTATTGATATCTTTTATCTGTTGAATAACGACGGCTGAGCCCGACGCAGGTTCGGTCAGAATGATTTGGTACTGGTCGGTATAGGCATCAATTGCGTCTATCTCATTAGATAGATTTCTAAAATTACCACACCCTGATAGCACAACACTGAATAACAGTACGAAAAATAATCGTCCAGTAATGAATTGCCTCATTCCAATTTTATCCATAAATCAACAACCTGTGTTTAATAGTAGCAATAAAACTGTGCCTAGCCTTACTCAGAGGTGAAGCACTGCTGATTAGGGTTACGCAATTCAATAATGGTGTTGCGGATGTCGATGCGTTTGAACGCTTCGTCATTAACTTGAGCATTGTTGAAGTCAGTGCGAAACAAGTCGGCTCGCAGTAAATCGACGTTGTGCATTTGTGTGTTGCTCATGTCGGCGTTGCGTAAATCCGCGTCTTGGAAAATCGCGTTATTCAGAGTCGCGTGGCTGAAATTGGCGTAGGTGATATCCGCTTCACTCATGTTACTGCCCGACATATCCGTACCACTAAAATTGGTGCGAATTAGGTTGGCACAACGCAGGTCGATGTTTTGAAGCGCTAGATTACTTAGGTCGGCATTACGCAATTGTGCTCGTTCGCCACCTTGGTTTTCTAGCCATAATTTGTGTTGTTCAAGAATAGAATCAAGCTCTTGTTGAGTGTATTTATTCATACTTCACGACATCCCTTCAGTTGTTCGGTATCGCTTATTTATTTGGTATTACTTAATTTTGCTGTGCCACACTTCGCTGTCTGGGCCAATGACACATTCGCCATCTACTCTCATTGATAAACGAATCAGGCAACGTTTCACTACTTCTTTGAAGTCGTCTTCCGGTAAGTGTCTGACGGAATCAACCAAGGCTTTGCAGTGAGGGGCGTTTTGTTCTTTTAATGTGTAGAACACCCATTTACCTTTCTTTTCGTGGTTGAGCAGGCCAGCTTTGTAGAGCATTTTTAGGTTACGCGAGACGTTGTATTGAGTCTCACCAATGATGTCCATGGCTTCAGCCACCGCCATACATTCATCAACATGCAGAAACAGCCAGAATAATCGTAAGCGATTGGGTTCCGACAGGGCTTTTAATGCATCAATGTATTTTTCATCCACGTGGTGTTTACCTTTTCAACGAATAGCGCCACTCAATACGAGCAGCGCGAAGTTTCTATTTTGTCGTTTTTACAAAGTGTAAGCCTCTACACAACGTATTGGAAGATGGCGCCACCAACGACGGCGGTGGTTAGAACGATTCCAACAAACGCGATTACGGCTTTTCTTTTTAGAACTGCTGATACTAGCGCGATTTCAGGCAAACTTGCACCAGTACCACCGATAATTAATGCAAGTGCCGCGCCTAAGCCCATTCCCTTAGCAATTAATACGTTAAGTAGCGGTATTGCCATTTCAATACGTAGGTAAAGTGGAATACCAATCAATGAAGCCACCACTATCGATTGGAAGCTATCGCCACCGACGTACTTCTCAACTAGATCAGCAGGCAGGTAAACCGCAGAGAATCCGCTGATTGCCGCACCCAACAATACGTATGGGATGATTCGTTTGAACAGAGACCAAGCGCCGCCCATAGCATTACGCATTCTTGATGCAGAAGAGGGTGCTCCGCCACAGGTTGAAGCGTTGCTGCTGCATCCTTTTCCTTTGCTGTCTTCCAGTTCGTCGGCTCGTTTGATTTCATTTCTCCAAGGCGACTTGGAGATCAAGTAGCCACCCAGTACCGCTGCGGTAAACGTTACTAAGAAGTACACAACGGTAATCTTCAATCCGAACGCGGCATACACCATCGCCAACACAATGAAGTTACACAGTGGCGCCGAGATGATGAAGCTCATTACCGTACCCAATGATGCGCCCATCGATGCCATTGCCATGGTGACAGGTACAACCGCTGCACTACAAAATGGCGTCAACATGCCAAACAGCGCGCCCAATAGGGTTCCCCATTTGTCGTGTTTAGTTAGCGTTGCTTGGAGTTTTTCTTGAGGGATGTATTCACGCATGATGCCAGTTAGCAGTGACACGATGGCGATGATAAGGACTAAGCCTTTCGCTACATAAAAGAACTCGTTAAACGCAATTAATAATTTAGTATCCAAAATTGGAATCTCTAGCAAGTGAAAGAAGCTGGATAATATGATCACATGCACGTCTGTGCAAGTATGCATTTGTGAGCTGGGGGGGATTAGGCACTAAAATCGCGGTTCTGTCGTTGGCTCGCCTCTCGAATAGATAGGGCTGACAGATAGATAATTTATATAAATCATATAATTAGATTTTATGTGCAACGGAAGAAGTGACTGGTTCAGGCGTTGGTGTGTGGGCGTGATTTTTTTTCTCGAAAGTGGATACCTATGGAAAATATCAGCCTTAGGGAGTGACTGTGCCACCCTGAACATTAATGATTTCATCCTCCGCACTTTTTTCTTTATAAGAGAAATAGGGGGGATTTCTGTCGAATCATTAATTTGAATAATGAATCTTGGTGGTGTCACAAAATGGTAAGTTTTGCTCCTTTTCGAGCGCTAAGATGTATTTCAAATCAAGGCGACTTATCAAATTAGAGAGAGACAGAATGACTAAATCAGACAAAGTTTACGGGTTCAACACACCACAACGTCTATTTGTAGGTTACACGTTAGCTGTGCTGGTGGACTTAGTGGTACTTAACTTTTTCGATGAGTACTGGGACTTCGTCAACATTGAGTCTTTCACTATTTCTTTGATAGCAGCGTTATTACTGCAGTTATTGTTGAAGCTCTCTATTGGCTTAGAGCACAAGATTGCTGAGCACTTCAAAAGTAAACCGGGTACCGCGCCTAAGGTTTATCGCGCCATCACGACTTACATCATCTTGGTGGGTTCAAAGTTCGTGATGCTAGAAGCGATTAACCTTCTGTTCGGAGATAAGGTGAGTTTTACAGGCCCTTGGGGCGGTGTAGTGGCGTTCTTCGCCGTGGTATTTACGATTCTGATTGCTGAAGTAATTGTATCGAAGATCTACTTTGCGCTTGATGATAAACAAGAATCAAACTTGAAAGAAAAGACAGCTTAAGCATAAGTAGAGTTAAACATAGGGGAGTTCGGAATGAACCCTCAATTGAAAAGGGTTGGCATGTTTGCCAACCCTTTTTGTCTTTTAGCTATCCCACACTTTAGAGTAAGCGACTAATTCAGCTTATGCAGACCGATTAATTAGTACTTAACTTGGTAGTTCAGAGTGTAAGTACGGCCGCGGCCTTTGTAGTCATACGCTGCTGAGTCGTAATGAGACGAGTAAAGGATTTGAGCACGTTGACCCCAAACAGTGGTGTAGTCTTTGTTCAGTAAGTTTTGAATACCAAAACCTAGACTACCGACAGGAAGCTGATAGGTACTCACTAGATCAAACACGGTGTAGCCATCAAGTTTGTTTTTGTCGTCTTCGTAATCAAACATAGTTTGGCTTTGTACTTTTACAGATAGGTCTGTGTCATACCAACCTGCCCAAGCACTCGCTTTAGAGGTGCTTGCACTTCCTGCAGATACATCTTTCCAACCGTCGTTACCTTTCACTTCAGAGGTGACGTAGTGACCAGAAGCACCCAGTTGAATGTTGTCATGTACCCAGTAAGAAGCCATCGCCTCTAGCCCGTATACTCGTTTTTTGTCATTGATGTTTTCAATCAGCAGTGTCTTTCTGTTGTACTTCACTGATTTGTCAGATTGTGAGTAGTAAGCCGCGGTTTGCAAGCTTAGCTCGCCAGTATCAAGGCGGTAACCTAACTCGAAGCTGTTGGTTTTGATACCAGACATTTTTGAGTCATTAACGTTGATGCTGTCGTTGAGTTTCCAGTGATCGCCAACGAGTTTGTAGCTGCCTTGTCCGTAGTATTTAGCTGGGTCTGCAAGGTCGAAACCCTGCGAGAAGTTTGCCCAAACTTGAGACTCGTTATTAAGGTGGTAGATCGTACCTAGGTTAAATAAGCCAACACCGTAATCAGTTTCACCACCTGGTACTGCGTCTGCTGTTTTCCCTTTGCCTGCAGCAATTTTCTTCTGCTGGCTGTAGCCGACAAAATCATCAATCTTGTTAGAGATGTATTGGTAGCGGAATCCACCTTCCACCGTCCAATCATCGGTGATCGCATAGTCAGATTGTACAAAGCCCGCGATAGAGCTGACTTTAACACCTGCATAGCGACCCACTTGTGCATAGGTCTTGTTAATTAAATTGCCTGAATTGTTCGCAATGGTGCGATCGTAAAGCGCTTGATTGCTATCAAGCTGATCTTGATACGCATCGATACCATAAACAATATTGAACTTATTGAAGCTCTTAGCCAGTGCTGTTTTTAATGAAATAACATCGGTAATTTGCTGACCAGAAGATTGGAAGTAAGGCGTGTAAGTTTGGTCTTCTTTACGGTATGAAGCTTCAGCAATAAACTGATGCCCAAGGAACTGATCATCGACGTAAGAGGCGCTAAGCATAATACGTTCGGTGCCATGTTCACGGTCAGAGTCAAAGCCTTTACGTACGTCAACAAAGTCGCGTCCGGTGATGTATAGGCCGTAAGGAGAGTTCTGCTGGCTATCGTAATATTGTGCTAGGAAGTTGAGCTTCTTGGTCTCAGACAGGTTCACGCCGACAGTTGTCAGGAAATCTACCGTCTTGTTGAACTGCAGTGAGCCTTGTGAAATGTCAGGAGTAACAATATCACCATCCGCATCGAATACACCTTGTGTCTCGGTGTAAACCACAGAAGAGCGGGCTTGAACTTTGTCGTTACCGCCAGAGATAGATTGACCGACTTTGTAATCGAAATCTTCACCTGAATTAAAGCCCGATGAGCCACCGACATAAGATTCGAATTCTAACTCTTCACCTTGTGCTTTTTTGGTGATGATGTTGATGACACCACCAGAAGCACCGGCACCGTAGATAGACGTTGCACCCGATAACACTTCGATGCGATCAATGTTAAATGGGTCAATTGAATCTAAGTGGCGGCTGATTTGGCGAGAGGATTGCAGTGATACGCCATCAATCATCACGAGCATCTTACGGCCACGTAGATTCTGACCATAGTTAGTACGAGCGCCGCTGCTTACATCTAAAGAGGGAATGCTCGCCGATAGAATCTCACCTAGTGATTTACCACCACGGTATTCCTGTTCGATTTTATCTGCGTCGATGTACCAAACTGTTCCCGGAATATCGCTGATCGCTTTTGGTGTTCGGCTAGCGACAACCACCATGTTTTCTTCGGTTGTGTATTCTTGTGCTTGGGCTGTAAACACTGTGCTTGCTGCGACAATCGCTAGCGTAACGGTGGAAAGCTTGAAACTTCCTTTTTCGGTTTTCATTTTGTTCTCAATCTTGATCAATAAAAGGCTGCACAAAGACTCATATTTGTGCGATGACTTTGTTGTTTTTATAAGTAAACAGCGTTCATCTTTACTAGTTGGTAATAAATCTAGTTAGTAATAAATGAAGCCTCCTAAATTAGAAAAGAGGTTAACAGTGGTCACTTACCTATGGCCCCAAACATACTCATCTCGATATCTTTCAAGTTTGTATACGTTCGCATTCACGCCACCTAAGCGGTTGCTACTTCCATAGTTAAAGTACGAAGTATTATCGTTAAGTTTATCAATTCTAAATAAGAATCATTATTATTGTGTTTTTGTTGCGAAAATACAATATGAAAATACAATTTTCTTTTATAGATTTGGAAACACTTGTTTGCCGGGGGGGGGAGTCACTCGGGCGGAACAGAGCCAGTGCCTTGTTCCGCAAGTGTTTAAGCGGGTGTGATACGTATAATTCAGAAGGTGTGAAAGTGCAGGTATTAGGGCCTGTTGATCTTTTGAACAAAAATTAACAACGAAAGGTAAACAGGCCCTCGTGTGTTCGTGAAGTCAGAATGGTATTTTCGAAGGTAGAAGGACACGATAAGGGCAGCCATGATTTGACTGCTCACGTAGTTAACTGTTTTTTGCCATGATGCTGCTGATTAAACTTTCTCGCTGCTCCATAGAGACCGTCATTACGTCGTTGTAGGTGCGTTTCATGACTCGAATGTCATTTTCCAGTAGCTGAGCTAATTTTGTCGAGGCCGTTTGGTTGTCACCTTCTAGCACCAATTCGATGATCTCTAGGCGACGCTGGCACGATTTAGTGACCGAAGATTGAATGTGCATCGAGACGAGATCGGTCGCTTTACGTAGGCGATTATGTTGTTGCATGGTGCTCAATAAGAAGCGATTTCCTGAACATGCGGCAAGTTGCTCGTGAAAATCAGCACTGAGGCTAAAGAGTTGACTGGCGTTGACTGATTCTGGGGCGTTAATCGCTTGAGCATGGCGATCTCGGCAGCTTTCAATTGCACTGTTATCAAGTGTCCATGTTGGTTCGAGTAGGCCTGCAGGCTCGAAAATGAGTCGACAGCGATAACTTTCGGTGTGTCTTTCTAAGGTGTTCAACACACCATCAAGCTGCCATTTGTATCCTGGACTGCGACGAAAAATACCATCGCTTTCTAACAGGCGCAGTACGCTTTGCATCTCACCACGGTTGGCATCATAACGTTGTTGCAGGTCTTTCTCGGAAAACGACTGACCTAACTCACTAAAGAATAAATCCATGAGTACGCGCAGGTATAATTGTTCTTGGCGAGGTTGTTGGTCGTTGTCTTGGCCTGAAATTTCGATATCTGCCGCATCGGTTTGTAATACAGACCCTTTATAAGGGACGACTTTAGTGATGCCTTGCGCTGACAAGTGCTTTAATACCGCTCGAATAGGGCTTCTTGATACTTCGAATTGCTGCGCCAAAGATGATTCATTTAGGCTGCTTCCCGCTTTCGCGTTGTCGGCTTTTAGCCTCGCGATGACCTTGAATAACAAATTTTGTTGGAGCTTTGTAATTGTCGTTATGTCCATGACGCTCAGAGTATGTGTTTAATCTTGATTCCATGGTAAACACAAAAAGGCTTAAATACCATAAATTGTGTTTTTGTAACCAAAAGACAATGTTAATCGACCTGTTGCAATGGATAGGTTGGTTGGTAATTTAGCGGTTGATTGGGAATTGATCGGTTAGTGATAGCTTTGTTGGCAAGTGTGTCATACCAATCACAGTAAGTAAGTGATCAAAAATAGCGCAGGAAAAAGGCTTGAGAACAAGGCAGCTCTTTTCGACAAGAAGTTTCGATAAGTAGTTATTCTACAATCAAAAATTCTAACACAGTTATCGAGCGTTTTAACCAGCTAGGGTGACCAGTTATTTACTACGATTGGTATTAATGAGTGGGTAAGAAGAGAGCCCGCTTAAAGCCTCGACTTCAAATAGAGGCTTCAAACGGGGCTTTAAGCGGAGAAAGTGATTTCTCGTGTGTGCTTATTTTCTCATTAGATAGAGGAAGTAGCCGCCACCAATCAGAGAGGCTAATAGACCTGCAGGGAACTGCCAAGGGAACCATAGCGTACGACCAATCCAGTCGGCAGCAATCATGATGATAGCGCCTAATAATGCTGCAGTGAGCATTTGAGGAATCGCGCGATATTGGTGAAGCGAACGCGCCATGTGTGGCGCCAATAATCCAATGAAACTTAATGGCCCAATGACGATGGTGCACAGAGTTGTTAGTGCCGCGACTAGCAAAAGCAAAGCCAATCGAACAGCGGTTGTGTTCATACCTAGGCTGCTTGTGGTGACGTCACCTAAGTTAATCAGCTCTATCCAACGATTCAAAGACAGCGCCACTGCACTTATGATGGCAACCCCAACGGCGAGCAAAATGACATCTTGATTAGCGACTAAATAAGTCGATCCTGAAAGCCAAGTGAGGAGCGCGGTTGCATTCTCATTGCCCGAGCTCATTGTGATGCGCAATAGAGCGTCGAGCCCTGCACTTAGCGCGATGCCCGTTAACAAGGTTTGCGTTGGGGCGAAATTGTGTTTTCTTCCCATCAACCAAACCACGGCAGTCACTGAAGTTGCGCCGAGTGTACCAAGCAGCATTTGCTCTTCTCGGCCGACTGAAGTGCCAAATAGTGTGCCGAGCACTAACGCCAGAGCAGCCCCTGAGCTGATCCCCAATACTTCGGGGCTCGCCATTGGGTTGTTTGAGATGCGTTGAATAATCGTGCCTGCAAACGCAAGCCCGATCCCTGCCAATAGCGCGACTAATACACGCGGTAGACGCAGATCGAATAGCGATGGGTTGAGTTCAACATTCCAACCAAACTGATTTTTACCTACTGTAAGGGCAAGAACACACATTACCATCAATAGCACTGACATCGCGGTCAGTACTTTACGCGTACTGACGAATTTGTAGTGCTCAATGGTTTCACTGCGGTTTTTGAGATCGGACTGCAGCTTGGTACGTTGCAGTAACCACAATAAGAAAGGAGCACCCAGTAGCGCCGTCATTGCGCCGGTAGGGAGCAGCTCGCCACCGAAGCCAGAGAAGGGCTGAATCACTAAATCCACAATCAATAGAATGAAGCTGCCTACCAACCCACTGACCAGAATCTGTTTCGCGAGTGCTCTTACACCGATAAGCCTAGCGATAGCAGGCGCCACAATGCCAACGAATCCGATTAAGCCTACTTCACTGACTACGGCTGCAGTAATAAAAATCGCCAACGATAAGCAGAGCAATTTGATTTGTTTGATGTTTACACCAAGCGAAGTGGCGACATTATCGCCAAATTGCAGCGCTGATAATGGACGCTGCAAAACCAGTAATAACAGTGTCGGGATTGAGACTAAAGGTATTAGAACCTGCACGCTCGACCAATCATTCTGATTCAGTACACCGGCACCCCAAACAAAAATACTGGTAAGCCGTTGTTCATGCAGCATGAGCAACATGGTGTTGAGTGAGCCTAAAAATAGGCTGACAACCATACCGGCTAACACCATGTGTAATGGTGAAAAGCCTCGTGCAGAACTTAAGGTAAAAACTAAGCCTGTTGCAAGGCAGCCCCCGATGAAAGCGGGAATAAACCCTGGGATAGCTAGGTTAGCAGGAATTAAAAGGATCCCTAATACCATGCCGAGTTCTGCGCCTGCCGCAACACCCAATGTGGTAGGTGAGGCAATGGGATTACGCAGTACAAATTGCATCACACACCCAGCGACTGCCAGTGCAAAACCACAAATGAGAGCGACGGTAAGCCTAGGCAAATAGGTGAGGTGAGTAATCAGATGCTGATAATTTGAAGAATCAAAGTGAAACAGCGTATCCCAAATTAGGCCAACCCCTTGCGAGTAAGGAGCGGTAATTTGCAGTAGCGAGCTGATCAACAAAACAGCAGCGACAGGCAGTGCCGCTGCCTTGATATTGAATCGGCCTGTGACGGTTTTTTCGATCTTTACGATAGCCATTATTTTTGGATAAGCAGTTCGGTAATGTGGTCACTAAACCTTTGAGCGGCGATTAGCCCACCGAAGGTCCAGATGGTAGGAAGTTCGTAAACGGAGTCTGTACGCGTAAACGCCATCGCTTGCCAAAGAGGGGATTGAGTCAGTTTCTTATGCTCTTCTTCCGTTAGCGGGCCAAAGATCATCACATTCGTCTGTTGGTGTTCAGCGAGCCTTTCAGTACCAGTAGTGGTAAAACCCCAGAGGTTTGTCTGCTCTTGCCAGTCGTTTTTAAGGCCCATGCTGCTTATGGTGGCTTGCGCTAATGAACCTTGGCTATGAATGCGTAAGGTTTTGTCGTTGATAAAGCGTGCAAAAATCAGTGGTTTGTCTGAATTGCCTGCGGCACGTATTTTTTCACCGTTATCGCTTAATCTCTTGTTTGTCTCATCAATCACTTGTTGGGCGCGTTGTGCTTTATTAAATAGCTTGCCTAAAGAGAGGGTAACCGAAGTTGCGGATTCAAGTGGTTGTTTCTTTTTGCTGTAGACACTGTAAACCAAGACAGGTGCGATTTTATTGAGTTGGTGGTAGGCCGCCGCCATATGCTCACTGATTAAAATGACGTCAGGTTTGAGTTCTGTTAGTAGCTCTAGGTTTGGTTCTCTTCGAGATCCCACGTCTGTCACGTCTGCATTTAACGCCGGTTTTACCACCCATTGCTGATAACCTTGTGCGTCTGCCACACCTTGCAACTCAACGCCTAGGCTTAATACGGTTTCGGTGAGTGCCCAATCTAAAGCCACCACTTTTTTAGGCGTAGCATCGAAAGAGGCACTGCCCATTTCATGTTTGATTTCTAGTGCGTGAGCGCTCTCTAGAGCAAGGGCATTGAAAGCTAATACTGTGCACAGCATGGTGATGAACTTTTTCACAACAGGTTCCTTTTGATTTAAGGGATGTAGCTGATAGGTTGCCCTGTCTCAGGGTGCTTAAAGAGCGCAAGCTCCATTCCGTAGATTTGCATCAGTGTTTCTGGCGTCATCAAATCTTTAGGTGAACCGGAAGCAATCACTTTTCCAGAATGAAGCGCAATCAAATGATCACTGAATTTGGCGGCCATGTTGACATCATGAAGCACCATGATCACGGTTAAGCCGAGTGACTGATTAAGCTCTCTGATTAAAGCGAGCAATTCATGCTGGTGCGCGACATCGAGTGCTGAGGTTGGTTCATCAAGCAAAATACATTGGCTTTGCTGAGCAAGCAGCATTGCGACCCAAGCTCTTTGTCTTTCTCCGCCGGAAAGTGTTGCGACAAATCGGTCAGAAAAGGCGTTAAGGCCAACTTTCTCAATCGCTTCGTCTACGATGGCATAATCATCTTTGCTGTAACGTCCAAATGCGCCTTTCCATGGATAACGGCCAAAGCAAACCAGTTCACGAACGGTCACGCCATCAGTAATCGGTGGGTGCTGCGGCAGGTAGGCGACTTGGTGTGCAAATTCAAGGTTACTGTATGAGGCGAGTGGTTGCTCATTGAAGAAAACGTCACCTTCTGTTGGCGTATTTTGTCGACTTAACAGTTTAATGAGTGTCGATTTGCCACATCCATTATGACCAAGCAAGGTGGTGATCTTCTTTGGTTCAAAGGTCAAAGTCGTTGGCGAAAGGATTTTCTTACCGTCGATTTCGAACGAGGCATTGGTAAGTGTGTACATAATGCAATATGAAGTTGAGTTATGGGCTGCTAGCCGCTAATGTAACACAGTGAAATCAAAATGATAATTATTCGCTAAATCAATCTATTTATCATTGTAATATGCTCGTGCCCACTACGAACCTACCAACCTTATCTAGCGCCTTCGATATTATGTCTGTGATACAAAATAAAAAATTTCAACTATTGGCTATTGGTCTTGCTTCGGCTCTTATGGGAATTGGGCAAAACGGCTTACTCGTTTCACTGCCTTTTCTTGTGGAACAGTCTTCATTCAGCTTGCCTACGTGGTCGATTCTTATCGCAATAGGAAGCATATTATTTCTGCCGTCTGCGCCTTTTTGGGGAAGGCAGAGCGACAAATATGGACCTAAAAAAGTAGTCATTCAGGCATTGCTAGGCATGGCAATCAGCTTTGCCTTGTTGTGTTTTTTCGCCATGTTTAGCAAACAGGGGCAGGCATTCGTGTTTTGTTTGATTGGGTTGGTGGTCGCGCGAATTATTTATGGTTGTACGGTGTCTGGAATGGTGCCTGCGAGTCAGCATTGGGCGATATTATTGTGTGGTGAGAAGAAGCGTTTACAGGCTATTACATCAGTGAGTCTTGGCCTAAGTGTTGGTCGATTAATTGGGCCTTTGGTCTCCATTTTAGCGTTAAAGTTATCGCCTTTTGCTCCCCTGATCGTGATGATCTTTTTGCCGTGTGTTGCTTTACTTGTCACGATGTTGTTACCAACGCCTAAAGAAGAAACTCGGAAGGCTGATGGAATAGGGCAAGCACCTTGGTTACCGAATAAAACATTACTGCCTTTTTTATCTTGCGGGTTGTTGTTGTGTGCCGCAGTCGCGTTGTTGCAATACAGTTTTTCTCCACTGATTTATTCGATCACCCGTTGGCCTACCGAGCAAATAAGTGACACGATCGGGATTCTTTTGACTATCAGTGCTGCCTGTACCTTTGCTACTCAACTCTTGGTTATCAAAAAAGAAAAGCTGACACCGTTTGTTATGTACCGTTGGGGGGCATTTGGTTTGCTTGTCGGTTTTGGAATGTTCTTGATTCCCAGTATGTGGGCGTTAGCTGTGGCGATGGTACTGACAGCGATTGGTGCAGCGCTAATTGTTCCTGCTTACACGTTATTCGCTACCGAAAAGCAAAGTGAGGCTCCGGGCGCAGCCGCAGGGTATATAGCCATGTCTCATACTCTAGGCTACGGGGTTGCTTCAATGCTCGCGTTTACTTCGACCTTGAACCCTCAGTATCCCATCTACTTATGTGGGCTGTTTTCTGTGCTGATTTTTGCGACGACTTATGTTGTAAAAATAAAGGGAAATACCAAGCTCGCTGAGCAAGCTTAATCTTATATTTCCCTGATATTTTTTAGTGAATCAGTTAACAGCCGCAAGTAAACGGCTTCGTATCGAACTTTGATTCACTAATTTATGTCTTTGAAAGCAGCGCCTTCGAGAACAGTGTCTTCGAAAACAGTTTTCCCGTTCAACACTGTCATTAACACCTGTGTTTCTGCGATTCCTCTTGCTGACAACGTGGTGATGTCTTTGTTGAGAATCGCGAAGTCCGCTGATTTCCCTACCTCAATAGAACCCGTGATGTCGTCGATACCAAGGCTCTTAGCTGCATTGATGGTGTAAGCGTCTATCGCGGTATAGATATCAGTTAAGCCTGTTTTGCCCATGATTAAGCTGTTCGCGATGCCGACCAAAGGGTTGATGTCGTGTACATTCCAGTCACTGCTCAAGGTGACATTGGCATCAGTCTTAAGTATCGCGTCTAGATTCATCATGGCTTTGGCACGGCGAGCACCAAGGAAGGCTTCAGCCCATTGGTGTTGATGCTTGGCTACGTAATCGGAACCGACTTGGAAGTCTGCCGAGACATTGAGCTGCTTGAAGCGGGGAACGTCTTCATCATTGATTAACTCTATGTGAGTTAGGGTATAAGGCTTTTGCGAACCTTGTTTACGCACGCTTTCTATCGCATCAAGAGATTCACGAACCGCACCATCACCAATCGCATGAATGTGGGCGCTAAAGCCGATTTTATCGAGCGCGCTGAGCCACTCTTTCATCTGTTCTGGTGGAATGTAGTTTAGGCCATTGGGAGACTGTGGCAGATAGGTATTTAAATAGGGCGCGAGTGTTTTTGCTGTACCGTTAATGAAGATGCCATCGCTGTACATTTTTACCTGATCGACGAGCAACAGACGGCTTTTATCATCGGAATACATCTTCTCGAAGACTTCTAATTGAGAGGGTATCGCCATTGATGGATAAACCCAAGGGCGTAATGACACGCGAGCCGTCAAATCTTGGTTTTGCTCCGCTTCTAGCCAAACGTCATACCAGCCTCGTTTCCAATACATCCGGCCGTCACCGATGGTGGTAATGCCGTGCGCAGCGGCTTCTTCAAGACCGAACATTAACCCTTGGTAGCTTTGTTCAAAGAGCTCGCTTTGGCTGTTCCACGCCATTTCCATAATTTGGTCGCCAGCGTTATCTAATAAGATGCCATTGAGCTTGCCGCTGTCTTGGTCTTTTAAATAAGCGCCACCTTGTGGATCAGGAGATTGTTGGCTGATTCTTGCGATTTTCAGTGCTTTCGAATTGACCCACATTGAGTGAGAGGTTTGCTCCATGATCACTACTGGGCGGTCTGGGAAAACACGATCGATGAGCTCAAGTGGCGTGTATTCCGAATCGCTATCGAGCGTGGCTTCTAAAGAAAAACCATAGCCCATCAGCCAACCTCTTTCGTCAGTGTCGGCATTGATTTTACACGCTTCTAAGTAGGGGATTTGTTCTTCTAATGTGGCTTCAGAATCCAGTTCGCAATTGCCACCCAGCTCTGAGGCGGCTTCAAAAACATGATTGTGATTATCAATGAACCCCGGTAAAACAAAGGCATTCTCTAAGTCGATGACATCGGTACTCTGGCCTTGAAAAGATTGCGCCTGAGCGTGGTCACCGATGAAGATGATCTTGCCTTTATGGGTAACGATCGAGTCCGACTCTCGATGCCCGTAGATGTCGGCATTAGTAAAGATCTGGTCTGCGGTTTGGCTATTCGTTTCTACTTGATTTTGAACAGTCGGTTGGCTTTGAGCAGCTGTGCTGTCTTGTGCAAGTACCGGCGAAACAGCGCCTAAGCTGGCGAGTAATACAATCCATGCAGTGCGTGGCAAAGTGAGCTTATTGTTCATTGTTATTTATTCCATGTTCCACTGTTTAGTAAGTATAGAAAGCGAGTGGCCAGTGTGAAACTCTACATGAATGACAAATAAAAACTGCGATTAATCAACAAGCTGTCGTTTGAGCAAGCCTTTCATTAAGACTCGTGTCTTATGCTGTTACGCAGATCTTTTTTGTATTCTTCATGAGAGTTATAGCCATAAAGCTTCCAAGTGTTCTCACCTTTAATGTTGTGGTTGTAGGTGATCTCGCCTATCCACTGCTGACGAGTGGCAAGAATCATATCGCGGATTTTTAATAATAAAGTGTCCATAGTTGCTCTCCTGGTTAAGTTCCCTTGAAGTATATTTAGCGGTGACAACCGGATGAGTATTCTTAGCGCAATGTTCAATACTTTTCAGTCAATGCACTCATATGAATGGTTTGATGCGTATACTTTCAATATTAAAAAGTCACTGAGCATCGCAATGAAAGGTTACTTGGAAAAAGTGCCACAACGAATTGGCACATCATGGCGCTATAAGAAAATTGTCGAGAACAGTAAAAGCTATGGTTGGCACCGACATGAAGAGTACGAGATAGCGATACATCGTCACTTTGCTGGCCATAGTTTTATTGGGCACCATCAAAGCGATGTGTTCCACAACCACATGATTTTGGTGGGGCCAGATTTACCTCATGCTATTTATTCTGAAGAGAACGCGGATGAATCGCGAATCTGTGAAACGCACGTGGTTTGGTTTCGCAAAGATTGGATAGAGCAATTGATAGCGTGTTGCCGCGAGCTCGAACCGATGCGTGTTTTGTTGGAGGACTCAAAGAAAGGTCTGCAGTTTTCGCCCGCTACGGCAGAGAAAGCGACGGAATTGTTGAACAAGGTGATCGACCAGTCGCCACACCAACAACTGCTTACCTTGTTTTCTTTGTTTGCGTTATTGCTTGATGACCAAGAAGTGGTTCAGTTGATCAACCCTGTCTTTAATACAGGAGATGAAGATGAGGTCAGCGATAAGCTGGATAAGATTGAAGCCTTCTTGGTAAATAACTTTATCCGAGATATCTCAGTTAACGACTTAGCCAGTCACCTATTTCTCAGTGAGAGTAGTGTCAGGCGGCTCTTTCAAAAGCACTACAATGAGAGTTTTAGCCAGCGATTGAAGAAAATTAGGCTCAATGTGGCTTGTGATTTGTTGATTAACACCTCACTGCCAGTGAATTTGATTTTGGAGAAAGTGGGTTACGACAACCAAGCTAATTTCAATCGCCAGTTTAAATCCTATAAGCAGGTGACACCGACTCAATACCGTGCGGCTATGAAGCATTACTGATTCATTCACCAACGAAACAATTCCCATAAGCTTCTGAATAATTTACTGTTATATGAACCATATAAACGGATTTAACGTATTACTAAGGATGTAAGTTAAGGCTCTCACATGACTTACTCGAATTACTATTAAAACAAGTCGAGGTTAGGATGAAGAAAATATTATTGCTGCTGAGTGTCATCTTATTGGGTGGGTGTGTCGGCATGCCTGAAACAGTAAAGCCCGTTCAACAGTTTGAATTGGATAGATACTTGGGCAAATGGTACGAAGTGGCTCGTTTGGACCACTCGTTTGAGCGAGGCCTCAATAGTATCAGTGCTGAATATAGCCTGCGTGACGATGGTGGCGTGAAGGTGATTAACCGTGGCTATTCAGATGAAGATGGCGAATGGAACGAGGCGGAAGGTAAGGCGTACTTTGTCGAAGGCAGCGATCAGGGTTATCTAAAAGTGTCGTTCTTTGGCCCCTTCTACGGCGCTTATGTGGTGTTTGAGTTGGACAAAGAGAATTACCAATACGCGTTTGTTTCGGGCCCTGATACTGACTACTTGTGGCTACTTTCAAGAACACCAGAGGTTGCGCCAGAAGTGATGGAGAAGTTCAAAGCGATGTCTAAAGAGCGTGGCTTCAATACTGATGAATTGATTTACGTTGAGCACAGCAAATAAGCTGAGCGCGCTAGGTTAACGACAGTTGATTGAGAAAAAGGAACAGGTGATGAGTGCATCTGTTCCTTTTTTATTGGTTTGGTTTTGTATGAACTAGCCTTGTCGACGAACCTGCAACACGCTGAGCACCGATAGTGAAAGGAAGAATGCAGGGTCACTCCAACCAAAGCCAGCAAAAATGCCTGTAAACGCGGCATACAAGGTGATGATGGCACCCAACATATTGGTCACAACCAAACCTTGGATGAGCTTTTTGGCACTGACTCCGGGCTCAATGTCTCGCAATAACCAGCTTATCGCGGCAATACCACCAAGGAAGATACTGGTGTGCTGAGAGAGAAAATAAGCGTACTTATCATTAATTTCTACGCCGTACATAGGCCACATCACCGTTGGTAGGAAAAACAACGCCAAGGCAAACCCTGCGTAAATGATGCCGTGTAGGCTTAAAAACGTTTTATTGTTCATTTGTTATCTCTCTATCTCGTGCCTTTCGCTAATTCGTTATTCATTCCAATCGCTTTGTTTTCATTCAGCGAATTAACTAGCCGTTGATTGGACCTTTGTTAATGGTAGTTAAAGGCTGGTTCACGTCGAAAATCACACCGCGCACTTCCTCTACGCCCATCTCTTTTAAGCGAGCGGCATGCATCGCTAGGTAAGTCTCTGCACTGAGTTGGTCTTCAAAAAGATAGACACCACCGCCCAGTTTTTCAGCTTCGTTTTCTGTCCAGATTTTCCAGATCATACCTGGTTCGTTGTTGATGGACTTAGCTAGGTCTACGAGTGCGTTCGACATCTCTTCACCGAAAGGGCCGTTAAATTCAAAATCAACTTGTAGTAGTTTCATGGTGTTTCTCCGTTTAACAAATTTCGTTTAACAAAATCCGCTATAAAAAATAGGTGTTTAAGACAAACAAGCCATTCTCGTTTGTTGTTGAAATCCATATTACCTGTAAAAAACAGACAGAAAAGTTCATAATATCGCCATTAACTGTCAGGATTTTAGACCGATGAGATTAAAGACCACCCTAGACCAATGGCAAACATTGTATGAGATAGACCGTGCTGGCAGCATTCAGGCGGCGGCACTGCAATTGAATAAGAGCCACACCACGTTAATTTATGCGTTGAGAAAACTGGAAGATCAGCTGGGCGTGTCTTTGGTTAAGGTTGAAGGCCGTAGGGCAGTGTTATCGGAAGATGGCAAAGCCCTATTGCGCAGGGCGAGCGGCATGCTGGAACAAGCGCGAGAGCTTGAGCTGATCAGTGAGCAGTTAGCAAAGGGTGTGGAATCTGAAATTGTGGTCGCCGTTGATCATTTGTGCAGCCTTGAGCGCCTTTATAAGCCGATGGCTGCGTTTATGGCAGAGAACAACACCACATCAATACAAGTGATTGAAACATCACTGTCGAAGACCACTGAAATGGTCACTCAAGAACGGGCCGATGTGGCCATCATCAACTTGCCAATTACCAATTACTCGGCTGAAGCTTTTGGGTTCACTAAGATGGAGCCTGTTGTCGCAAGTTCGCATCCATTAGCTAGCATGTCACCGATATCGCTCAACCAGTTGTCGTCGCTACCACAAATAGTGGTGAGAGATTTAGGTGCTCAAGCTAGTCAAGGCAGTAAAAAGCAAGGTGAAAAAAAGGATGTGGGCTGGTTGAAGTCGAGCCAGCGTATTACGGTCGATAATTTCGACCATGCCTTTGGAGCGGTAGAGCAGGGTGTGGGGTATTGCAGGTTACCTAAACATATTGTCGATAGTCGAGGAAGTGACAAGCTCACGGTATTGAATGTGGAAAATGGCAGTGGATACCAAGTCCCGCTTCATCTGACTCTGCCGAAAGGTGCGAAGACAGGCCCAGCCGCAAAGCGTTTCTATGAACTGCTTCTTGAATCAGCTGCTCCTGTTAACTAACCCTCATTCAGTTGGGCTCAAACTAGCGAGGCTGATTGCCGTTTAAGAACAGCGCGACACATTCGCGAGTGTAGTGAAGTCTTTCTTCTTCAGATTCTCCGCTATCGTGTCCGAAGAATCCCCAATACGCCGATTTGCCGTGAAACATCAGCAGCAGTTGTCTTGCTGCAATGACTGGCGAGCTTGATGTCGACAGTGTGAGATCACCAGAGTCTATTTTCGACTGCAAATAATCAGCAAGTAACTTGGTGGTTTTCTGAGGACCAGTTTCTAAATAGATGGAGGCGATCTCTGGATGCGTATTCGCTTGGCTAATGGCATTTTGAAAGGTTTGTCTAGATTGTTCATCAAGTAATAAATCCTGAAACTTCACACCAAATTTCACCAACTCATCACCCACCGCAGCATCCATATCAAAGGCAGCAGGACTGAGTTCTCGCTCCGCACACTTGGTTTGCATGCAGGTTTCGAAAAGTTCGTCTTTGTTTTTAAAGTGAGAGTAGACCGTTTGCTTGGAAACGTTCGCTGCTTTGGCTATCTGATCCATATTGATCTTGAAGCCATGTTCAGAGAAAAGTTGGCTGGCTGCGGTTAAGATCTGCGATCTTTTCTGTTCACTCTTGATGATTTTAGTCACGTGCTTGCTTCTCGTTGCTTGGTGCCTGTTGGTGCTCAGTTCAATGCATTTCGTTCTGCGCTAAGCATTATGCTTTTTGTGATGGTTTTATCAATCATTAACGATGAAACTTGTTTTTAACACAACCAAACTAGACAGTCTAGTTTGATTTAGTTAGTCTAAAAAAAGAACATAATTGAGTACCGCATAGGAACAGTACGTATGTATAAATTGATGAAGGGAAGCGCAGTGACAGTGGCGTTGTCGGCTTTTCTTGTTGGATGTGGCGAAAAGGAACAAGCCCAAGAGTCGGTTGATTCAACCGCTGAAACGGCATCGAGCGTCCAAACCATTTTAACCGTGGAAACGATGGCCTTAGCGCTGTCTCCTTCTTATGCAGTACAACGTGAATATGTCGGTGTGGTTAAGGCGGGTCAACAGGCTAATTTAGGTTTCGAACTGGCGGGCAAAGTAAACGAGATTCTGGTGGATGTCGGTGACACAGTCACAACGGGTCAGCCGTTGATAAGACTGGATACCCAACTTTTGGAAACCGAGTCTAGCCAACTGAAAGCGCAGGCTGAAGAAGTCAAAGCTCAATTGAGTTTGGTGGCAGCGAACCTTAAACGTCAACGTTCATTGAAAGCGAAAGGCTTCAGTGCCGAAGCTGAGATTGATTCGTTAACTAGTGAGCAACGCGTATTGCAGGCGAACTTGCTGCGTATTGATGCCTCGGTAAAAGGCAATCAATTGAAGCTGGTGAAATCGACAGTTCGTGCGCCATATTCAGGGACCATCGCAACACGCTTTGTCTCGCTTGGAGATGTAGTGAATGTAGGGAATCCAACTCTTACACTGCTTGCCTCTGAAGGGAAGGAAGCCTTTATCGGTATTCCTGCCCATCAAATGAAAAAGGTTACTTCACTTTCCGCCCCAAGTATTCGCGTCGGGCGAGATGAATTCGCTGTGAGCCTGTTGAATCCGGGCGCAATGGTCGACACACAGTCTCGCAGTGTCGGTTTGCGTTATCTGTTTCCTGAGCAAGCGTCTGTTTTAGAAGGTCAACTTGCTTACCTTAAGTTTGATGAGCAAATCGATGACCAAGGTTACTGGGTTCCGCTCACGGGTTTGATCGATGGTTTACGTGGTGTGTGGAATATCTTCGTGATTGGTGAAGATAACAAGGTTGAACGTAGAAGCGTGCAGGTGTTGTTTGCCAATAACCAACAAGCCTACGTGAGCGGTGCAATTAGTGAAGGTGAGCAGGTGATATCCAGTGGTTTACATCGTTTGGTTCCCGGCCAAACCGTGAAGCCAGCCAGCGTTACTGCTGAATAGGAAATAGTATGAAAATTATAGAGACTATTTCTAACACTCGATTGCTTATCTTAATGACCGCACTGCTGATGGTGAGTGGCATTTCGGCGTTCATGACGTTGCCACGTGCAGAAGACCCGGTGATCATTAACCGCTACGCGAACATCACAACCAGCTTCCCCGGTGCCAGTGCCGAGCGTGTAGAAACCTTGGTCACCGAGGTCATCGAGAACAAATTGCGTGAGCTGAGTGAGGTTAAACTCGTCAGCTCGACGTCAAGACCGGGTGTGTCGATTGTTACTTTGGAACTCAATGATGTGATTACCGAGCCAGAGCCAGTTTGGTCTCAAGCTCGTGACAAACTGTCTGACATCGAATCCATTTTGCCTGCAGGCTCTCACTCTCCCGATCTCGACAGCGATCATACCTATGCTTTCACAACCATCGCATCTCTAACCTGGTCTGGTGCAGGCGAGCCTGACAGGTTAACGCTGGGCCGTTATGCCAAAGAACTCGCCAAACGGTTACGAACCTTGTCGGGTACTGAATTCGTTGATGAATACGGGATGCCGCAAGAAGAGATTCAAATCAGTTTACGCACTGCCGATGCTGCCGCGTTGGGGCGTTCAAGTGCCAATATCGCAGAATCTTTGGAAGGAGCGGATGCGAAAAACTCTGCCGGTGAATTGGTCAGTGCTTATTCTCGCTTTGGCTTAGAGATTAAATCTGAGCTTGATTCCATTGAACGTATTAAGCAAGTGCCAATAGCGACCGACAGCAATGGTCACATCATCCGTATGGAAGACATTGCTTCTGTGAAACGTGGTGAGAAAACCCCGCAAGACCAGATTGCCATTATTGATGGTGAGCCGGGTGTGATTGTTGCGGCAAGAATGCACCCTGATCTGCGAGTTGATAACTGGACGTCGCGAGCCAACGCGCTCATCAGTCGGTTTGAGCAAGAGCTGCCGAGTAATATTCAGGTCAACGTGCTTTTCAATCAGCAAGGCTATACCGAAACACGCTTGGACGATTTGGGTAAAAGCCTGATGATCGGTTTTGGTCTGATTTTGATTGTGCTGTTCGTCACCTTGGGTGTTCGAGCTGCGATCTTAGTCGCCATTTCTTTGCCACTGACGTCACTGCTTACATTGTCGATCATGAAAATGACCGGTGTGCCGATTAACCAGATGTCGGTGACAGGCTTAATTGTGGCGCTCGGGATCATGGTGGATAACGCGGTGGTGATGGTCGATACGATTCAAGCTTATCGCCTGAAAGGGCAGCAGCGAGCCGAAGCGACCATGAATGCATTGAAGCATTTATGGGTGCCGTTATTAGGCTCAACCTTAACCACCGTGTTGGCGTTTGCCCCGATTATTTTGATGCCGGGTGCATCGGGAGAGTTCGTCGGTGGTATTGCGATTACCGTTTCTTTCTCGTTGATCGGTTCTTACATCATTTCGCACACCTTGATTGCGGGCTTGGCGACCAAGCTACTGCCGAAACAGCTCAGTGATGTTGATAAGAAAGGTCAGCACCATTGGTACATGACAGGCTTGAGAATTCCTGCGTTGACGCGTTGGTTCTCGTCTTCTGTTCGCTTTGGTGTCACGCATCCAATCATCACTATTGCTTTGGTGTTGTTGGTTCCGTTTACCGGTTATTGGAGTATGTCTCAGCTGACTGAGCAATTCTTCCCGCCATCAGATAGAGACATGTTTGAGATTCAGGTGTACATGCCGCCGCAAGCGAGCATTTATGCGACCAAGAATACCTCTGAAAAAATCGACGATATCATTCACCGCTATCCAGAAGTGGAGCGCATTGATTGGCTGGTGGGCGCAAACTTCCCATCGTTTTATTACAACCTACAAGCTAGACAAAACAACGCGCCGTACTTCTCGCAAGCGATGGTGAAAACAGAAAACTTTGATCAAGCCAATGCGCTAATTCCAGAACTTCAAAAGGTGTTAGATAAAGAAGTACCACAAGCGCAGATCTTGGTACGAAAGCTTAATCAAGGGCCTCCATTTACCGCGCCCGTTGAACTGCGTGTGTATGGTGAAAACCTCGATACGTTGAAAGCGATTGGTGAGGATGTGCGCTTGATTTTGGCGGGGGTGCCTCATGTGACGCACACAAGGGAAACACTGCAACCGGGTACGCCTAAGGTGTGGTTGAAGGTCGATGAAGACACCGCAAAGCTGAATGGTATTTCATTGAACCAGTTCGCAGGCATGCTGCAAACGACTCTGACTGGTCGTGAAAGTGGCTCTGTGATTGAGGGCAGTGAATCGGTGCCAATTCGTGTTCGTGTTGCGGATGACGCGCGTGAAAACTTAGCGCATTTAAGCAATATCCGTTTGCCGATCAGTTCTGATGTCTACTCAACCGGTATCAATGTGTCTACCTTAGCCGAGCTTGAACTGACGACGAGTCGCGGTGCGATTACTCGTCGTAACGGGCAGCGTGTCAATACCATTGAGGGTTACATTGAAGCGGGTGTCTTGCCACAAACGGTGCTTAATGAATTCCAAAAACGACTTGAAAGCTATGAGATGCCATCAGGTTACACTATTGGTTTTGGTGGTGAATCCGCTGAACGAGACAATTCAGTCAACAGCCTGATCTCGAATGTCGCCGTTGTGGTGGTATTGATGGTGTTAGTGGTGGTGATGTCGTTCAACTCGTTCCGAATGAGTAGCATCATCTTCATGGTAGCAGGATTGGCTGGTGGGTTAGGGCTGTTGTCGGTGTGGATCTTCGGTTATCCGTTTGGCTTTACGGTGATCATCGCTATGCTCGGGATTGCGGGCTTAGCGATTAACGCGGCCATTGTGATTCTGACCGAACTGAAGCTAGACAAGGAGGCTTCCTCTGGGAATGTGGATGCGGTAGTTGAGGCGGTGATGTCGTGTACTCGACATATCAGTTCGACCACGATTACAACCGTTGGTGGCTTTATGCCGTTGATCATCGCGGGCGGTGGTTTTTGGCCTCCGTTCGCGGTCGCGATTGTTGGCGGCACAGTATTAACCACGCTTATCTCGTTCTACTTTGTGCCTGTGGTTTATCATTTGATGACTAAAAATCAGCGCAAAACCATCGCGACTCAAGCCGTATAACTGTTTTTCAATTTAGCGCATCTTTAACTAAGTCTCTTCAATTTACGTCACTTCAATTGCCCATAATTGAGCCGTATCTGGTTCGATTATGGCGTTGTTCTCTCACTAAATTCATTCCAATTATCCTTCAAAAATATCACTAAACCAATCTTCAAGCTGCTCTCGTTTATCTTGTGGGCCGTTGATGATCACTAAGCCGTTTAGTGTTGCGTGATCCCAAGATATGGTGCCGGTTGCTAGCGCATCGAACACGTCTAGTTCTGTAATCAGTAAAAGATCTTTATCAGTAGGCAAAGTATCTCTACCTGTTACATCGACGCCCTTATTAAGTTTCACTTGGCTGTAATGACCTTTGATTGCTTCAAATAAGTTGAACTCAATTTTGCTGGGGTGGGGTTTCACAAGCGCAGCCTTGATGGCAAAGAGTCGAAAGTGATCTGGCTTATTGAGGTTGTTGAATTCATCGTCTTGTCTGGCTGTAATGACGTTGCCAAATACCTCAAGTGAACCGGGCTCTGTCACTAAACTAAATCCTGTATCTTGGTGAAGACCACAAGCGAAAGTGAGGGAAGATGTGAGTGAAAGAATGAAAGCAAATCGTTTTAGCATGTGTGAACCTTAAACGAAGTAGGGCAGTTTCCTTACTTCAACAAAAGATCGAGATTGTTGAGTGAAGGTTGCGAACTGTACCAATAAATAAACGATAAAGGGACCACAATGGGTCCCTAAGTTATCGGCTCGCCATCCTTAGCATGCCTTTGCTTGGTGTATATCTAATTAACGAACGATGAGCATGATCTCTTCTGGAGTCATTGGCTTATCGAAGTAGCTCATGAATTGACCGAAGCCTTTGATGTCGCTATTCGAGAACGTGAATGCACCAGACTGTAGGTTGCTACCAATCACTTGTTGAGCGTTTGGACCTGCAATCAAGATTTGGTTCAATACGGCACGAGTGGTGTCGATTTGAACGTCTGCGCCTTTCACTGCTTCTTCGTGTAACTGAGCAATACCGTTACGGATTTCGATAGTGAATGCTTCGTTCGTATCAGAGAAGTTGTACGTTAGCATCATGTTTACGTCTAACGAGTTTTCTGCGATAAGCGTTGAAGTCATCATGTCGAAGATCTGCTGGCTTGGTAGTGCAGTAAGGACGTCAACAGAAGCGAAGCTGATCATGTTTGAGAAGTCACGTTTGTTCTCTAATTCAGCAGCAGCGTTAAGCGCCCAGTTACGCCAGTTGATGTTCACTTGGTCTGCAGCCCATGCTTTGTAAGCTTGTGCTTTCATTTTACGAGCTTCCATATCTTGCTTGTTTACCGTGATTGGGTAAGAAAGAATTTCTGCTGCAAATGTGTAGTTTTCAGCCTTAATTGCGGCTTGTGCAGTCGTAAGGATGTTCTCACGGCCGCCCATGATCTCTACGAACGCTTTAGCACGTTGCTCGTAAGCCATTGGCTCTAATTGCCATGGATCTGCTTCGAAGAAACCGTTGTAACCAACGTAGATCTGACGAACAGCATGTGCAACGGTGCCGTAGTGCTCTCCTAACCAAGGGTGCTCAGCAAGGTGCTTAGGAAGTTTAACCACTTCAACTAGTTCGTCTGGCGTCATACCTTTGTTCATGTAACGGATAGTTTGGTCATGCGTGTATTGAATTGCATCACGGTAGGCCGTTAATACGTCAGATACCGCTTCTTTACCTTCAACAGGACGACCGTGAGAGTTAATCATGATCTCAGTGTCGAACTTACGCATTACGTCGATGCCCTTGAACCACATTGATGGGTCACGGAATTTAGTACCACGGATGGTGTGAAGGTTAGGGAAGTTCTCACCTTGAAGAACTTCAGCTGCGTGCAGAATTTTCTGGTCTGGGAAGTAAACCACTAACTCATCTTTCGTTTCAGATGGCACGTTCTCGATGTGCATTTTCACGCCAGCAATTTCGATTTCGATGTGGCTTTGGCTTGGTACAAGTAGGTTTGGTTCAATGAACGAGATAGCACCTTGCATGAAGCGTGGACCAAGGCCGTCGTTTACTGTGCCGTGCTCTCCTTCTTCTACGTGCTTAGCTCCGGTGTAAGAAGTACGGTGACCAAATAGAGTACCTAGGTTTGAAGACCAGTTAGCCACCGCTGCGGTTAGGCCTTCTTCAGCGATGATTTTTACTTCGCCTGATGCTACTTCTTCATCAGTCACCCATGCACGCACACCTGAGATGTGGTCGATGTGGTTGTGAGAATAAATGATGGCTTTAACCGGCTTGTCTGTGATTTGACGGAACTGTTCTTTAACCGATTGAGCCATTTCTACCGACTCGCCTGGATCAACAATGATGATGCCGTCAGTACCTTCAATCATAACTGGCGTGTCTAGACCGAAGCCGTAACCAAGGTAAATATTGTCATCCACTTGGATGATAGCTTGGTCCATTTTACGACCATGCTTGGTTAGGGTTGGATGAACGTGATCAGACTCTTCTGTGTAAGCCAGAGAGTCGCCCGTTTTCGATACAACTTGGATGCGCTCGCCTTTGCCCCAGAATAGGTTTGACTTGTGTTCGAAAAGAACTTCGCTCTTGTAGCGAGCATCAAGGTCAATGTTTTGGTATTGCGCAGCATTTGCTGTCTGAAGTTCTTGGCCTACTTTCGATGTCGCTTCTACAGTTGGAGTTGCAGATGCAAAACCAGAAGCAAATAGAGCGCTCGCAACAGCAACAGGAAGTGCCATTTTTTTGAATGTATTAGTCATGGTAGTGACCTTATATTTGGATACAGGAATTGGATTTCTTGACTCAAATAATAGAAAGGATAGAGGTCGCTATCTACACGATAATAGTATTTCGACACATCGTTTTTACGATGATTTAATATTTTTGGCTGTTGTTTTCTCGATTTATACCGAAGGGTTAAATGAGGAAGATTGGTTTGTGATAGATACAAAAATGCCCTGAAAACCAGGGCATTTCTTAAAGAACTAAAAGTAACATTTTCGATTATCCAAGTGCTTACCAAGCACCTAAGTATGACTTGTAAGATTGTAGGCGAACCGTTGCTGCGCCGATTACATCGATGAAGCCCCAGAACGGATGTGGCTTCTCAGCCGAGATCCAAGCCGCACCAGTTGAACCAATCGGGATGTTGTAACCTTCTGGTTCGATGATCTCAAGTACGATAGTACGGCCTAAACCATTACCGTTTCTTACCACGTGTTGACCGACGCTTTGTGGCCCCTGAAGTGGAGAAATACTCGACTCACCGGTACCTGCATTAAAGCTGTGTACTTTTGCTCGGAACACGTGACCTGGGTATGCATCAACGAAGAACTCAGCGAAGTCTCCTACTTGAACATAACCGTAAGTTTGATCTGAAATACGCATCTCAAGGAACTTTTTGTTGGTGTTGTATAGGTGCATGTTACCCATGACTGAACCTTCAGCGATATTCACTATCGATACCTGACCGTCAAACTCAGCTTTAACGGTTTTCTTCTCTTGTGCCCAGTTTACTTTTTGCAGATCGGCTTTCAGCGACACAAGCTCAGCGTGTAGCACACGAAGATCGGAGTCGTACTTTTCTACGTCACGCATATTGAAGATTTCAGGTGACGTTTCAGCGCGCTCTAAGTCGCGAGTCATTTGCTTGATCTGCTCTTCTTTTTTAACGATTGAAGATTCGATCTTTGCTTTGTCTGCGGCAGAGTCAATGTCGACGAGTGTGTAAATTATGTCGCCTTCTTTAACCATCTGGTTGTGCTCAACAAGCACTTGGTCGATCTGCTGGCCAAAGATAGGTGACATCACCGCGTGCGGTGCTTTCACTGTGGTTGAGTTGGTTAAATCAACGGGTGCCCACAAGCGAGAGATAACCGCTAATACCGCAAGAATCGTTACGCCGCCAATGGCAGTCCAGGTATAGTTCTTGAAGTTCTTCTTAAGTGCGCCTGTCGCAAATAGTGACCATACAATTAGGATGTATGGAATCATCATCTCTTTCATTATGCGATCTCTTTATTTGTTGGGATTTGTTCTGCTGTAGACGTTTTGGTTATCGTTTGTTTTTCCGGAGCCTGTTCTCTAGGAGACTGTTTTGTAGGAGATAGCTCAGTTATCGACTTCTCGTGTGAGTCGCGGGCTAAGACTGTTTCTGTATTGGTGGCGTCTTGGTTAGGTTGTACACCACGGCGAATCACATCACTCAGCGATTGACCAATATGTTTCCAGTTCGCCAACGCGATAACCAAGGCGATAACCCAGAATGTTTTGCTGATGAAGAGCCCGCAAAGTGACAGTGCAAACACGATTTGTACGTGAGCGCTTTTGTGCTCTTTTGCTTTATGCACGCCTAGCTCATGTAATTGCCACATGCCGTAAACACCGGCTAATACCACAGCAATGGTCACCGAGAACAAGTAACCAGAGAAGGACTCCATCTGGAAGAAGTTCATCATCATTTCATTGGGATGGTTGTTGAATTGAGACATGTCGATGTCTTTAGAATGGATAGTGCCTAACGGTGCAAGAGCCCATGCACCAGCAAACATCACCGCCATAAACAGGCAGAATTTAATCAAGACCATCACAATGGCCCAGATTTTCTGGAAAACGATTTTTATAAAGTTCATATCTCAACCTACATCAATAAGAAGAGAGAATTTGCAGCCTAGAAGTCACCTTTAATGACATCTTAAAAAGTAGATGTCTATTATGTGGGTAGAGGTTGGTGCTCATAATAAACAAAAGTAATAGATGATATTAAAAGTGATATTGCACAGTCTAGACAACTGATTCTCGGTATCAAGAAGCGAATATGCTTCTCTACAAATCAATCTTTATTATTTGTCAGCAGACGTAAATGAAATGGCTATGAAGCGTTCGAATTAATATTCGTGCGGCTTTCTAGCGACTGTTTTTATTACGTGTAATACCTCGGCAATCGAGGGGCTCTTCCATGACAATTGACATACCAAAGTAAAACATTTGTCAGTTTTCTATTTGGGCTGATGATTGATTTGTTAGCAGGATAATAGGAAGAGTTTTGACCAGTATCTACCCAGAATTACGATTTGATAATATCGTAATTACGATTAGTAGTTATAACTCTAAATCGGTAGAGTGATTTATTTGAAAAGGCTCATATACAGATAGAAAACATTGTTCATTAACTTGGTTTGGATCAAAGAAGTCGATGAAAAGTGCTAAAAAGACTGGCCTAAAATATCGGATAAATTAGCCCAGCCCGCAGGGGATTTTAATTGCTTATTTGAATGGATTTAATGTAACAGGAGCAATAAAGAATTTTAGGTTCCAATCTGGTGCATAGGGCACATACTCAGCTGGATTGGTCGCACCAACATTTGCGTCTGGTTTCATTACGTAATATTGAAGTTCTACACCCCAACGAACTGGCATTGGCCCAATCTTAAACATATCGATATAGCCTAAGCCTACAGGTACTGTAAATTGGTCAGAACCCTCTTTTGTCCAATCAATTTGAATATTAGGTGTCATACCAATTAACGCGGTGTTGCTGACACGATAGTTTAAGAAGTACTGGATGTCCGCTTGATTGGTTGATTCAGTAACGCTGTCGCTACCCCCTACATCCCACCATTGCTGCGCTAAGAAACCAACGTTCCAGCTTTCAATGCTGGTTGGGTTACCGGTTTCTTTACCAAGGCGAGCGACCATTGCCGCAGGGCCTACTTGCCACTTATCTTGAGTTAAACCGTCAGTGCCAGTAGGCATGATCACCGTTGGACCAACACCCCAAATCCACCCATCGTCACGGTTAGGCGCTGCCATTGATAGAAAGACAGTGTCTCCCATACCGTTTGTACGTCCTTCAAAGAAATCACCGTTTTCACGATCACCTGGTGAACTGTAGTGGTTAGCAACCAAACGGTTCACCAAGTTCCATTCACCATCCATGATAGGTACAGGCATTACTGGTTGAAAGCTGAAGCGGTTTTGCATTTCATGGTGTCCATCTTCTTTCTCAAGAAAGGTGTAATCATTTTGAGTGATTAGCATCCATACGTCAGACACTGGGTTAGCCGACTTTTTTGCGGCTTCCTGAACTGAGAGTTGCTCCTTTTCAGCCAGCGCAGAACCAGAGTAAGCGATAGCCGCACCGCTTAAGAGTAGGGAAATTATTTTAGTGTTTTTCATATTGATACCGAGGGTCATTATTTTGATGCCATTGTAGTATTCATAAAGGCAATGTATACGTACCGAACGGAAACTCAGTGTCACGTAATTTGAGACAATATTGTAATTTAAAAGCACATTGCATGAAGTGCGCCCCATTATTACAGGGCTTACGGAGAGTGGTGGGTTTTATTGTCTCAATATATGAAGGTTTATTGAGGTTCGATGAGTGTGAGTAAAGTCTGGTTAATATGCTTTTTGTTAGCAAAATAGTCGATGCGTTATACCTTTAATCAATGTTTTTATTGACGATATTTAATCGTTTTTACGATAGCATGGTGCTCATGGTCGCCTAACGAGTAATGATATATGAGTAATGACATCCCCAACTTCAATCTACTTGCCGTGTTTTCTGCGGTGATGGAGCAGGGCAGTTTAAGCAAAGCTGCGGATCAACTCAGTACCAACCAATCGACCATCAGTACCGCGTTAGCTCGCCTAAAAAAAGAGATTGGCCAAGAGCTTTTTGTTCGTAAAGGAAGAGGTGTTGCGCCTACGTCTTATGCCCAAAGTTTGTATGAACAGATCAAAGCGCCGATCAATGAACTCAATGGCGTGTTTCAGTCGATGACCAATTTTGATGAGCAATCTTCTGAACGTAAGTTTGTGATTTCTGCGCCTGAGCACTTACAGTGGGTACTGCTCAATAGTTTTGCGGCGCTTCCCAATCAAAACTTGTCGCTAGAAGTCTTTGATCAACCAGACAGTGATGAGCGCATTTACGAAGATCTTTTGACTCAAGAGTTCGATGCCATGATCGATATCGTGGTGCCTGAACACCCAAGTATCGTCAGTGAAACACTTTATGAAGGCGAGTTTGTGATCGTGTGCAGAGAGGATCACCCTCGAATCCAAGGTGAAATCAGCGAAGCGCAATTCCTAAGTGAAAAGCATGCCGTATTAGATAGAACACGGCGTAAAGTTCGCAGTTTAAATCACTACACATCATTGGATTTATCTAAGCGTAAAATCGTGTTTCACGGGCGCTCACTGTTCAGTAATATCTTGCTATGTAGCCAATCGGATTACATCACTGTAGTGCCTTTATCTATGGCTGTGCAGTTTCAAGAAAGGCTAGGCTTGCAGCTGTTCAAGCCGCCTTTTGAATATCAGCCTATATCCCACTATTTGATTTGGCTAAAGAAGCAGAATAATGACCCTGCTCATAAATGGTTCAGAGAACAAGTCATCAGTACATCAGATACGATGTCTAAGACGCTTAAAGATAGGCGTTTGCGGTTTTAATTGAGAGTCTAACTCGAAGGGAAGCATTGGCTTCCCTTTTTTGTGTCATTGAGTTCGTGCTAGTCATAAAGTTCATAACAAAAAATTATCACATTGAGAATTTTTGATAATTTCCTTAATTCCTCGCTGAATCGTATTATTTCACTCAGAGATTAGTGGATAACCTCCACTCAAAATCATAACGGCGCCATGCTTGTGGTGCCAATAAGGGTGAAATATGAAATTCCTACACACAATGATCCGAGTTGCTGATTTAGACAAGTCTATCGAGTTCTACACCAAAGTATTAGGCATGAAAGAACTTGAACGCCACGAAAACAAAGACTACCGCTATACATTGGTTTTTGTTGGCTACGAACAAGGCGGCACGACTATCGAGCTAACGTACAACTGGGATACTAATGAGTACGAGATGGGCAGCGCGTTTGGTCATCTGGCATTGGGTGTAGACGATATTTACGCAGCATGCGACAAGATCAAATCGCTAGGTGGCAACGTCACTCGCGAAGCGGGGCCAGTGAAAGGTGGTTCAACGCACATCGCTTTTATCACTGACCCAGACGGCTACCAAATCGAACTGATTCAACTAGGTTAATCGAGGATATAACAATGACCAACGCACTATTTCAACCAATTCAACTTGGTAATATCGAGCTTAAAAACCGTATTGTTATGCCACCGATGACGCGCTCTCGCGCAACGCAACCGAGTAATTCAGCAAACGACATGATGGCGGCTTACTACGCTCAACGCGCTTCTGCAGGTTTGATTATCGCTGAAGGCACACAAATTTCACCTACGGGTCAAGGTTACGCTTGGACTCCGGGTATCTATTCTGATGAGCAGATTGCGGGTTGGAAAAAAGTCACCGATGCAGTACATGAAAAAGAGGGCGTTATCTTCGCTCAACTTTGGCATGTAGGGCGTGTAACACACCCAGACAACATTGGTGGTGAGCAACCAATTTCGTCTTCTGCGCTTAAAGCAGAAAACGTAAAAGTATTCATCGATAACGGTACTGATGAGCCGGGTTTTGTTGATGTGGTTGAACCTCGTGAGATGACCAAACAAGACATCAAAGAAGTGGTTGAACAGTATCGCCAAGCGGCTTTGAACGCGATTGAAGCGGGCTTTGATGGTATTGAACTTCACGCCGCGAATGGTTACTTAATCAACCAATTTATCGATTCTGAAGCAAACAACCGTACCGATGAATACGGTGGTTCAATTGAAAACCGTTTACGTTTCCTAGGCGAAGTGGTTGAAGCTATGGTCGAAGCGATTGGTGCTGATCACGTAGGTGTTCGACTTGCTCCGTTCACATCGTTGAATGGTACGGTTGACGCTACGCCAGTAGAGACTTACACAGCTGCGGCAGCACTACTTAACCTATACAAAATTGTGTACCTGCACATTGCAGAAGTTGATTGGGACGACGCACCTGAAACGCCAAAAGCATTTAAAGCGGCAGTTCGTGAAACCTACGATGGTGTCCTTATTTATGCGGGTAAATACGATTGCGAGCGTGGCGAAAAAGCCGTTGCTGAAGGCGTAACTGACATGGTTGGTTTTGGTCGTCCATTCGTTGCGAACCCAGATTTACCCGCTCGTATTCAAAATGGTTACCCACTTGCAGCGCACGATCCAAACACATTGTTCGGTGGTGCTGAAAAAGGTTTAACAGATTACCCAGAATACGCAGGCTAAAAACAGCTGCCTGAAGCAGAGTATTGAGATAGTATCTCGATCCTGTTGAATGTTTATAAAAAGCAACCTTGCAGAGTCGGGTTGCTTTTTTTTGTTATTGGACCAAGTAAGATGATGAAAGCGATGCGCGGAGAGTTTTATCTCCTATTTGCTACCCTGTTAGCTGGGATTGGATGGATTGCATCTAAGCTGGTGGTGTTAGAAATGCCTGGGCCAGTGTTCATTGGTGTGCGATTCTTCGTCGCGAGTTTGATTCTTTTGCCATTTTGTATTCATCATATTCGTAAGCTTTCGCTTAAGCAGATACTTTCTCTTTGCGGTGTTGGCTTGTTGCTGTCTGCTTCATTGCAAGTATGGGTATTTGCGGTATCGATGACGGAAAGTTTGTCGGAAGGAGCGTTTATCATGAGCTTAGCTATGATCATCGCGCCGTTTGTCTCTTGGATTATATTTCGAGTTAATCCTAATCGCGCCTTCTGGATGTCATTTCCAATTGCGATTATCGGTATGTTGCTACTGACCCTAACTAACGGCTGGCATATTGAGCAGAGTCAGATCTATTTCCTATTAGCATCGATGTTACTTTCGGTTCACTTTGTGATGAATAAGCGTGTGATTACTAATATCAAACCTATAGCTTCAATCTGCGTGCAGCTTTTTGTGGTGGGTGTTAGTGGGCTAGCGTTTGCTTCGATGACCACTCAACCAGAGTTTGAAATAACTCAAACCTTAGTATTCTGGTTTATCGTCTCAGCGGTTGTCGCGACATCGATCCGTTACTTATTGCAAACTGTCGGTCAGCACTCCGTGAACATGGAAGTGGCGGCATTGATCATGATTCTTGAGCCGGTGTGGACACTATTATTGAGTGTCAGCGTGTTGGGTGAAACGGTTGAGATGCAAAAGCTACTAGGCGGAGCGGTAATTATTGGTTCGCTATTATGTTATATCAAATGGTCGCGAAAAAAATAACCCTCGTCTAGAGCGAGGGTTTTATTTTACTACTTAGTCTTTGATAGTGACTTTAGTAATCACGATGTCTTCACACGGCACATCTTCGTGTCCCCAGCGAGTAGTGGTTGGTGCAAGCGCAATCTTGTTGACCACATCCATGCCTGCCGATACTTTGCCAAACACTGCGTAACCCCAACCTGCGTTGCTGGTCGCGGTATGGTCAAGGAAATCATTGTCGTCAAGGTTGATAAAGAACTGCGCCGTTGCGGAGTGTGGAGCATCAGTACGAGCCATTGCCACAGAGCCAATCACGTTCTTTAGTCCACGATTTGCTTCATTGACAATAGGTGCGTGTGTTGGCTTCTCTGTCATGTCGATAGTGTGTCCACCACCTTGAATCATGAAACCCTCAATCACACGGTGAAATGTGGTGCCTTCATAGAAGCCTTCTTGGCAGTATTTAAGGAAGTTTTTTGAACTTACTGGCGCTTTCTCAAGGTTAAGTTCAATTTCGATGTCGCCAAAGTTAGTGGTCAGAATAATCATAAAGGTGCCCAATGTTCGAGTACTAATATTTTGAGTACTACAGAGTAGTGGATAACGTAATAGGGTGCAGTATATGAGAAATAACGACGGATGCCAGAATAATACTTCCCAAGCGGTTTACTGGGCTGATGGGTGGCTAGGGGACTTTATATAAGAAAGGCTGCGATGGAATCATTGGCTTTGAGATGTCTAACACGCCCTAGAGAGTCAGCAGGAAATTGACTAGTTGGTTGTATTCTTCGTCGCTTTTGATGTTATCTGGCTAAACGATGTATTTGTTGTTAATCAGCACTGCTGGCACTAATTTACATCAATCCGCGAATTGTTAATTAGGGAGTTGCCACTGAATCGCTTTGCAATGAAGTGCGGGTGTCATAGAATCGAAAACGTATTCGAATTTTATTGATATCAACGGAAGAGAATAAACAATCAATGAGTAGTATTTTAGAGTGTATTCGCACAGTTGGACGAGGGGAAAGAGGCCGTAAGCCTTTGTCGTTCGAACAAGCCTACCGCATCATGGATGAGTATTTAAGCGGAGAGGTCGGTGACGACCAAATGGCTATGCTACTGATGTTGATTCGTGTGCAGAATGAAACCAATGAAGAGATCGCAGGCTTTGTAAAAGCGTTTCAATCTCGAGTACCAGACTTAGGTGCTGATATTGATTGGCCGTGTTATGCAGGTAAGCGTAACGATAACGCCAGTGGAAAGCCTTGGAACTTGTTGGCAGCAAAAATTCTAGCTGACAAAGGCTATAAAGTATTAATGCATGGCTACATGGACAAACCAAGTGGCCGTACGCATGTTGAGACGCATTTAGAATCTGTCGGCGTTCGCAGCGCAAAAGATCCACAAGACGCAAAGCAGATTCTTGAATCAGATGGCATCGCTTACTTGCCTTTGGCTAACTTCGCCCCACAAGCTCAAACCATGATTGGCTGGAAACACCGTTACGGACTGAGAACACCGATTAATACTGTTGTTCGTGCATTAAACCCTGGTGGTGCACGTTTCGGCTTGCGTGGTAGTTTTCACCCTGGATTTCCTCAATTACACGCCGAAGTTGAGCATGTCATTGGTAATAAATCCCACTCAGTGATTTCATTCAAAGGCATGAATGGCGAATCAGAATACAACCCTAAGGTGAGTCAAACCGTTTGGATGAGTTCTCCTGAGAAAGTGGAATCTTTCTACTGGGAAGGCACGATGAATGCGGAACTGCCTTTGCCTTCTGAATGTGTACTGGGTACACCACAAGAAGAGATGGAACTGATGGCGAACAGTGTTGTGGACAGTATGACGGCGATTCTATTTGCAGAAACTCACGATAAGGCTGAAGCTTATTCAAAGGCTGTGTGTCTGTGGGAAGCCTATTGTACTCGTTAGTAGTTATTAGCTAGTCTTTAAGAGTTAAGAGTTAAGAGTTAAGAGTTAAGAGTTAAGAGTTAAGAGTTAAGAGTTAAGAGTTAGCAAATAACGTATAGCGATTTAAATCGTGAATGGAAGAAGGTCAGCGAATGCTGGCCTTTTTTGTGCGTGTTTTTTTTGCATCTATCGTGGTTGGTATTCGCTGTTGAATAAAACAGGCGATCATTGTCAAGGTGATCGCCTGCTCATAACTTGTTACTACAACGGTGTTTGTGCCATTGACCATGCTGCTTGAGCTTGTCGATCAAGACATACGTTATGACTGCGCTATTTTAGGAATAGGCCGAAGTCGATCTCTTGTTCTCTTTCGTATTTAACCAGTTTTACTTTCAAGTTGTGCTCTACTGCAAGATCAATCGCTAAGTTTGACATGCGTTTTATCTCATTAAAACAGTTTGAGATAAGGGGCTTTTCTTGGTTGTCGATAGTTGCGATAAGTGTGTTCTCTGTACCTTCATTGTCTGCATAAACATACGCGTACATGTTGTTGTCGTGTTGCATAAATCACCTAAGTTGAGCTTTTTATTATTAGTGTGATGAAGGTTACAGTATTTATGTATTCAGGCTAGTTTACGTGAAGAATCAAAGGTAAGAGTTTGTAAGTGATGTTTGATTTTTTGCTTCATAGATAGGCTTGCACGCCTTCTGTGACGTCGATTTTTGCTTTGGTAGGTTTTACCTATTAATAAAATTGTTGAAATCCATTTAGTAAAATCAAGATTTTAGACAACAATTAAGGTAACACGATAGAAAAATCGATAACAAAACGTATTTTAGGGAGAGCGCAATGCATTCAATTAAAGTGAAAGATTACATGACGCCACAGGTTGTGACATTCACTCCTGACATGCCGTTAAGTCTCGCGTTAGACAGAGTAATGCGCAGCCATCATATGGGTGGTCCAGTCATTGATGATAATGAGCAAGTGATTGGTTTCCTTTCTGAACAAGATTTACTCGAGAAGTTAGTGAAGGTGAGCTATTTCTGCCAAGACACGCATATTGTGGGTGATTGTATGTACCAAGAAGTTCTCTCGGTATCGCCAGAATTATCCATTATTGAATTGGCCGATATGATGCAAGTTGGAAAACCAAAAGCCTACCCTGTGCTCGATAACAAAAAGCTAGTGGGTATGATCACTCGAACCGATGTTTTGAGAGCAATCGGCAAGAATTTAGATGAATGCTTCAAACATCAGGTATAGCTTCAAACATCATGTATAGTTTCAAACATCATGTATAGTGGCGTGTTAAGAACGATTTTTTTTCTCAATACCCTCAATTGAAAAGGCGCACTAGCGCCTTTTTTCTTTGTAGAGTTTTATCTTGTGGTGTTCCAACATTTGGAGGTTTCATGTCAAATCAAACTGCGAAGTTTGTAGAAGGTTCAACGATGCGCCACATACTGGTGATGTCGGGGGCTGGCTCTGTCGGTTTGATGGCATTATTCGTTGTCGATTTACTCGATATGTTATTCATCAGTATGTTGGGACAAGTCGAGTTGGCGGCGGCTGTGGGTTTTGCAGGTACGCTGACATTTTTCTCTACCTCCGTTTCGATTGGTGCTTCCATTGCCATGGGCGCATTAGTGTCTAAAGCTATTGGCTCCAAGAACCAAGAACACGCTCGAAACCTCGCAACCAGTATTATGCTGACTGCTTTTGTCATCAGTTCGACGATTACTGTGGTGATGTTCGCCTATATCCCAGAGCTGTTAGCCGCGATAGGGGCGAAAGGGGTTGCTGCCGAGCGAGCTCAAGCTTACCTACAAATATTATTACCAAGTGGCCCTTTCTTAGCATTGGCAATGGCGGCCGGTGCTGGCTTGAGAGCGGCGGGTGACGCTAAACGTTCGATGTGGGCGACCTTGTCGGGCGGTATCGTTAACGCGATTCTCGACCCTCTGTTTATTTTTGGTTTTGGTTGGAACATCGAAGGGGCGGCTATCGCTTCTGTTTTTGCTCGTTTTTCGGTGCTCTTTTTCTCGCTTTACCCTTTGATTCGCAGTCACCAGCTGGTGGCTCCGCCTTCTTTGACACAATGGCGCATTAATATTCGCCCGATTTTAGCAATAGCAATCCCTGCCATTATCACTAATACCGCAACGCCTATCGGTAATGCGATTGTGACAACCGGTATCGCACAATATGGTGAGGATTTTGTCGCAGGCTTTGCGGTGATAGGTCGTCTAACACCGGTTTGTTTTGCGGTTATCTTTGCTTTGTCTGGCGCTGTAGGCCCCATCATTGGGCAAAACTTTGGTGCCGAGCGAATGGACAGAGTAAAAGAAACACTCAACAACTCATTGTTGGTTACTACGGCATACACCATCGCCGTTTGTATTCTCTTATACTTTGTCCAAGACTATGTGATTCAAGGCTTTAGCCTACAAGGTGATGCGGCAATCATTGTTGCTGCATTCTGTACCTATGTCGCGTTGACTTTCACCTTCAACGGCGCACTGTTTGTTGCCAACACGTCTTTTAATAACCTAGGTAAACCGCTTTACTCGACAGCGCTGAATCTTGGTAAAGCCACTCTCGGTACATTGCCGTTCGTTTATTTAGGCTCGCAATGGTATGGCGCATTGGGTGTATTGTATGGGCAAGCCTTGGGTAATGTTTTGTTCGGAATACTTGGTACCTTGGTGCTTCGCTATCATATTGCCGAGCTTATGCAAGGTTCTCAAGTTGATCCTGTAGAAGACGATGTGTCGATAGTCAGCTTGAATACACAACCATTCTGTTCTCACGATGCGGTTCTTATTGATGATGTATCGGCAAACAGAGAGGAGTGTAAAGAGCTCAAGTCGCAATAACAGCGACACTCCAATATCAGATTGGTGGTTTGTAAATTTCTTCTTGGACTTGGACAATTTGTTATTGACCTTGGAGTAGTCTCCAAGGTTTATACTTTTGATGAACTTAAGGTTTTGTTGCTGTGATTAGTCAGCAACAACCTCAAGGCTTTTGAGTATTAAGGAGATACATTATGTGCGCAAAACACGCAGCGTGCCGCTCAACAAAAGTGGACGTTCAACCGCAAGAGACTGGGGCGACCTGTTCTAGTCCCAAAATTACCAGTATTACCGCCGCAGGCACTTCATCATCATGCTGCAGTTCTTCGACGGCTTCTGCATCAGCAGATGATTGTTGTGGTTCAGACAGTGGAGAAGAAGACCGGCTGCCCTTAGCTGAGTCTCTTAACACCCAATTTTCCAAAAGTTGGCTGGTCGCCGGAATGGACTGCCCAGCTTGTGCAAAAAAAATAGAAAACGCGATCAGTAATATTGACGGTGTAATTCAAGCGAAGGTTCTCTTTGCTACCGAAAAACTGGTTGTGAAATTCGACAATGAAAGTCTTGCTGACACCATTGAACAGGTCTCTATCAAAACGGGTTTTCCTCTTTCGGAAGTCGGTTCTAAAAAAGAAAAACAACAACCTGAGACTTTTTGGCAAGCGTATATCCAACCTAATTTTCAGATCATCGCGATTGCAGCCGCAATGCTCTTCGCAGCACTGTTGAAAAGCACTTCTCCTCAATTAAGTGAAGTCTTGTTTACTGTAACCTGTTTGCTTGGTTTGTATCCGGTGGCCAAGAAAGCAGTTCAGTTGGCACGTTCAGGTACGCCGTTTGCAATCGAAACCTTAATGAGTGTTGCCGCGCTCGGTGCTTTGTACCTTGGCGAAACCGCTGAAGCGGCGATGGTTCTGTTGCTGTTTTTGATTGGTGAGCGTTTAGAAGCGTTTGCTTCATCAAGAGCAAGAAGTGGTGTTCAAGCGCTCATGGCATTGGTGCCAGAAAATGCCACCAAGATTATCAACGGCGAACGTGTTGAAGTTGCAGTAAGTGAACTTGTTCCTGGTGACGTGATTGAAGTGGCGGCGGGTTCTCGATTACCTGCTGATGGCAAACTGATTACCGACGCGGCAAGCTTCGATGAAAGTGCACTAACGGGTGAGTCTGTTCCTGTCGAGCATATTGAAGGCAACAGCATCATGGCGGGCGCTGTGGTGGTCGACAAAGTTGTACGTATTACTATCACCTCTAAGCAAGGTGAAAATGCGATTGACCGTATTCTTCACCTGATTGAAGAGGCGGAATCTCGTAAAGCACCGCTTGAACGTTTCCTCGATAAGTTTAGCCGCTGGTACACACCACTAATGATGTTGGTGGCTCTGTTGGTCATCATCACCCCACCATTGCTGTTCGCGCAGCCATGGGAAACCTGGGTTTACCGAGGTCTAGCTCTATTGTTGATAGCTTGTCCGTGTGCGTTGGTAATCTCGACACCTGCTGCAATTACTTCTGGTTTAGCAGCAGCGGCGAAACGTGGCGCATTAATTAAAGGCGGCGCGGCACTAGAGCAGCTAGGAAAAATTCAAACGATTGCCTTTGATAAGACAGGTACGCTGACTGAAGGCAAGCCTCAGGTTACGGATATTCAACCTCTATCAGGTTGGAAACAAGACGCTATGCTTCGTGTAGTTGGGGCGATTGAAGTTGGTTCGACTCATCCTTTGGCGCAATCGCTTGTCGCTAAAGTTAAAGAGCTGAATGTTGAGATCCCTGAGTCACACAACAAGAAAGCGCTCATTGGTAGCGGTGTTGAAGGCGATGTCGATGGTGTTAAGTATCAGGTTTTATCACCGTCTAAAGTCACGTTCGCTCTTGGACCCGATGTGGTTTCTCAGGTAGAAGCATTAGAAGGCGAGGGCAAGACGGTTGTGGTTGCTCTTGAGCTTAAAGATCTAGAAGAGTCAACAGAACAAGCTACGACTGTGATTGGTTTGATTGCTTGGCAAGATACGTTACGTAGTGACGCTAAGCTTGCGATTGAACGACTTAATGACTTGGGTATTCAATCTATCATGCTCACAGGGGACAACCCACGAAGCGCAGCAGCGATCAGCAGCAAAATTGGTATGCAATATAAAGCGAGCCTGCTTCCAAGTGACAAAGTGTCTTATGTTGAAGAGTTATCTCAACAGTCACACGTTGCTATGGTCGGTGATGGCATCAACGATGCGCCAGCAATGAAAACGGCGAATGTCGGTATTGCTATGGGGGGTGGTACTGATGTTGCGCTTGAAACGTCAGATTCAGCACTGACTCACAACCGTTTAACTGAGCTGCCCGCGATGATTGAATTGTCGCAAGCGACTATGAATAACATTCGTCAAAACGTCGCACTCGCGCTCGGTTTGAAAGGTGTGTTCTTGGTGACCAGTTTGCTTGGTATCACTGGTTTGTGGGTTGCCGTTCTTGCTGATAGTGGCGCGACAGCACTGGTGACACTCAACGCACTGCGTCTGCTTCGATTCAAGTCTAAAGCGGATTAAGTTCAGCTCTCAGACATAGACGCTCTTAATTTTAAAAACGTCTTATATAAACTGCACTTCACATAAAAGCGCCTTTAGCGGTAATACGTTAAAGGCGCTTTTTGTCTCATTAGTATGCAACGTCGCTGTTCGGATTGCTTATTTTTGTGATGCCAATCGGTTTTTCGTGAAACCTGAAATGTTGTTGCGATCATTGGTGTGATATTCGTCACTTCATTTCATTATGAGCTTGGTTAGAGTGTGTTCGTACCCCACGAATTTACTATGAGCTTAAATAAGGGTAAAAAGCCCAATAAGCCAAAAGGAGCGAACTATGTCTCAAGCTGTTTTCCATTTAGGTGTTACTGAAGCAGATCTTAACGGTGCTACTCTTGCGATCATTCCTGGTGATCCTGCTCGTGTGCAAAAAATTGCAGAAGAGATGGAGAATCCTGTATTTCTAGCGAGTCACCGTGAATACACGCTTTACCGCGCAGAGCTAGACGGTAAGCCAGTTGTTGTATGTTCAACAGGTATCGGTGGCCCATCTACTTCTATCGCAGTTGAAGAGCTTGCTCAGCTTGGCGTTCGCACTTTCCTACGTGTTGGTACTACTGGTGCTATCCAACCTCACGTAAATGTGGGTGACATGATTGTTTCTACGGGTTCTGTTCGTCTAGACGGTGCTAGCCTGCACTTCGCTCCTATGGAGTTCCCAGCAGTTGCTGACTTCGAAGTTGCTACAGCAATGAAAGCAGCAGTTGAAGAATCAGGCGCAGCAGTTCACATGGGTGTAACCGCTTCAAGTGATACTTTCTACCCAGGTCAAGAGCGTTACGACACGTTCTCTGGTCGCGTGGTTAAGCGTTTCCAAGGTTCTATGCAAGAATGGCAAGATATGGGTGTTCTTAACTTCGAAATGGAATCTGCAACGCTACTAACAATGTGTGCAAGTTCTGGTTTGAAAGCAGGTTGTGTTGCTGGTGTGATCATCAACCGTACTCAAAAAGAGATACCTGATCACGAGACACTAAAAGTAACGGAAGCGCGCTCAATCAAAGTGGTTGTAGAAGCTGCTCGTAAAATGCTTTAAGTTTTCAAGTGCTTTAAGTCTTAAAACGACTTCAAATTTTGAAAATGGCCACATCGAATGATGTGGCCATTTTTTTGCGTGTTTACAAGTCCTTTGAGCTTTTTACCTTACGAGCTTTAGACTTTGCAAACGTAGACCTTGTGAGCTCTAAACCTTGTGAACATCTAGATGCTGTATAGTTTAGACCTTGTCAATACGGGCGGGGTAGTGGATATAAGTCATTTACTACGATTAGCATAATAGTTACGGGTACAAAAAAGGCGAGTGACTTAAACGGTCATTCGCCTTTTAGTTTTTTGAGAATTCGATATGTTCGAGTTTCTTAAATTAGCACTCTAAGTCTTCATCACCACCGGCGGCGGTAAACCATGCCGCGAGATGTGTTTTAAGATCTTTTAATTCGTCAGGGCCGATCAATGCAAGGCCAAGATCTTCGGCTCGTGTGATGTCGTTATGACGAAGAGGGCGGAAGCTCACTAACATGGCACGTGCTTGTAGGCCACCCAGAAGGTCTCTAAGCGATTCCAGCTTGTACAAGGTATCATCGCCATCATCACGCATACCTTTGGTCTTACACTCGATGATGTGCAGCTTATTGTTCACTACAGAGGCAACATCAAGCTCATTACGAACTTCACGCTCACCGAGTTGACGATAAACCTGAACATTCAAAGAGCGATCTTGAATGGTCGGCATGTCATCTTGGATCTGCTTAACGGTGCTATGAACCAGTGTTTCAAGCCATTCGCCGTTTGAGAAGCGTCGCGCGTCTTCATTGGCAAACGTCAAAATACCATTGTCATAAGTGGCAATCTTAGCTTCGACTAAATCGCTCAATAGCATGTTCAGCTCGCGATAACCTTGTTGCTTCTCAGACAAACCCACATCAAGCCTTTGTTCTTTACGGCAGGTGGTTGCAAGGTAGTTCAATGTAGCAAGGCCTGGGCCTAATTCTAATGCATTACTTGCCCAGCGTTCACCCAGTTCATAAAGCTTTTGGTCGAGCTGTGGAGACAGCTGTACATCGCTGAATTCACCACGAGCACCGAATACCGTTAGATAGTCATCGATAGTGATGCGATCTTGAACTTGTGCGTCTTCTTTACCATTCGGGTAAAGCCAGCACAGCTTGTCACTGTTAGGTTCAACAACAAAGATTGGCCAGTGGTAAGTACGAAATACTTCGTAGACAGAAAGTAAGCGGTGACGAAGGCCACAACTTGCGTTGAGTTTTACTTCTTGACCTCGAGCCTTGAGGTCTTCGGCAAGGGTTTGGATAGATTCTTTAATTACAGACGTGTTTACGATAGTTGGAATCTCGAAAAATTCACTCGTAATATCACGCTTTTTCAAAACGCTGTCTAAGCGTTGATAGATACTGACTTGATTTTTGTCACCGATGAACACGATGTGAGTGCTGATCGTTCGGTTGTCGAGTAGTGGTGTGATCAACCGAATGGGGTCTTGATCGATAATGCCAACATGAACAGCCATATAAATTCCTTAATAGCGGCTCGCTCATAAAGGTGAAAGAAAAAACGGGAAGCAGCAAGCCTTTATAATCATATAATGACAAAGCTCATAAAAAACAAGGGCAACCCTTGATAAAAGTTGCCCTTGTTCAATTAGTTATCACTATTGGGTGAGATATCCCAACATTTTAGGTGAATATCTATTGGTTCTTCGTTTACTTATAGTTTGAATTGATGAACTAAATCACCTTGCTGGTTTGCCAGAATTGTTAGGTTTTGGCTTGCCTCTGCAATTGATGACATCGCTTGATAACTCTTATCAGCAATCTGGTTGATGTCTTCAATGTTACGCGCGATATCACCCGAAGTTTCACTCTGCTCAGCCGCGGCTTGAGAAATGTGCGTACTCATACGACTGATTTCTAGAATCAATGCCTGAATCTCTTCCATAGCACTATTAGCACTTGAAGCTTGCTCAACCGACATATCCATATCACTCATGCAGCTTTCAATCACATTGCTTGCTGTTTTAGAGCTTGATTGTAGGTTACTGATCATTGTCTCGATTTCAGATGTTGATTGAGTTGTCTTTTGTGCCAATACTCGGACTTCATCAGCGACGACAGCAAATCCACGACCTTGTTCACCTGCGCGCGCGGCTTCGATTGCTGCGTTGAGTGCAAGTAGGTTAGTTTGATCCGCAATACCACGAATAACATCGAGGATAGAGCCAATCTGGCTGCTCATCTGTTGTAGCTCGCCTACAGCACCCACGGATTCAGTCAGACGCACCTCAAGTTGATTAATGGTACTGATGTTGGTGTTCATGACCTGACGACCTGATTCAGAAGCCGATTCTACTTGTTGAACCATAGTTAATGAGCTTTGTGCGCTGTTTGCTACTTCTTGTACCGAATGAGACATTTGTGTCATTGCCGTTGCGACGGTTGCCGTTTGTTCACGCTGGTTGTTCAATTGAGCCTGTGTCTCAGAAGAGGTTTTTTGGTTTACGCTTGCAGTATTGGTTAGGTCATCCGAAGCGTCGTTCAGTTTCACCAGAATATTGTGCAGGTTGTCGGCTAAGGTATTGATGTGACGGCTTACTCGGCTAAATTCGTTGTCGTATCGAATATCTATACGCTGAGTCATATCGCCTTCAGTCAGGCCTTCTAATGTACCGAGGATGCGCGTGAGTGGCTCCCTTACACTATGTGCAATGTGGTAACCAATCGCTGCAGCGAATACGGTGACAACAATGCCAATTGCGATCGCTTTGAATAGACCGTTGTCGTAGATGCTGCTCGCATCTGCTAATGATGAGTTGAGTTGCTCTTCCGCTGTGACGTTGAAAGAATCCAGCACCGCCATTGCTTGGTCGACCTCAACGGCTAGGTTAGCAATGTTGATGTACAAGGCTTCTTTCGCTTTCAGATAGTTATTATGTTTATCTAAAACACCGCCTTTTTGTCCCACGTCTTTGGTGAAGTTTTTAACCGATTCATCGAAAACATTTTTAATCGCAGGCAATTGTGTCGCTAAGCCACGGTACGCGTAGTTTAGGTGGGTAACGGCCTTTTTGTTTTGGTTAACGGCTTTTTGTACGAAGGCAACATCAGAACTTGCTAGCGCGTCAGAAGTGATCACCTCGGCGTCTTGTAGTTTAATGAAGTAGCTCTTTGCCATCACTTTTACAGAGATGCTTTTTTGGTCGGCAACGTACTCTTTCATGCCAACGGTCAATTCTGAATGTAAACGTTGGAAATCACGTGACGCTTTTTGTACTTGTTCTTGCGCCTCAAACATAGCGATGTAATTGTTCATCGCTTCATCTGCTTCGGTGAAGTAACGTTCTTCCATTGCTCTTAATTGCGTGATGCGCTCAGTGAGCGAGGTATTGTCTTGGCTTGCTGCTTCTAGGCTACCTAGCACTTCAGAAAAAGCGTTTTGTGATGCGGCAAACTCTGTTCGCATTGCAGACATACGCTCAGAATTTTGTGTGGTTAAGAAGTCTTTAAATGACTTGTCGGCGGAAAGTAATTGGACACTTGTTTGGTTTGAAAGCGCCACCAGCGGCAATGAGACTTTTGAGACGCTCTCAAAATTACTATGTATCTGATTCATGCTGCTCATCATGATGGTTATCGTGACTGCGAACATGATGATGATCAGTGCGAAACCAGCGTACATACGCTTGATCACAGATCCCTTCATGACTTTCTCCCTAAATAAATGTGGACCTAATACCAGGTCAAAATAAAACTAACAAAATTATCAGGATTTTATTGAGCTCGGCTTACGCATTTTATGACGCATACGTCAAAAATAAGCCTCAGCTATAATCAATATGGCATTCTTGAGAGATAAGGCGTGTTTCTTTTGATTTGAACGGTGTTTTTTATTATGCTTTAAAGCAGGTATATTGTGGTTTGACGCGGCATAGCGCATACTCAAAGCATTAAAAAATAAATGTTTTATCGGAGAGAAACATGGCTGAAGAAACCATTTTTAGTAAGATCATCAATAAAGAAATCCCAGTAGATCTACTATACCAAGACGATTTAGTAACCGCATTTCGCGATATTAACCCTCGTGCTCCTAGTCATATTCTCATTATTCCTAACAAGCTGATTCCAACAACGAATGATGTTGAAGCGGAAGATGAAGCAATGATGGGACGTATGTTTACTGTTGCTCGTAAGTTAGCAAAAGAAGAAGGCATTGCAGAAGATGGCTATCGTCTTATTGTGAACTGCAATTCTCACGGTGGCCAAGAGGTTTACCATATTCACATGCACTTGGTTGGTGGCCGCCCGCTAGGCCCGCTTTTAATGAGTTAATTAAAAGGCTAATAAGCTAACGAAACAGTTAATGATCTCGTTAATGGTTAATTAACATAAACAGCTAGTTGGAAAATTTGTTGTTTGTATGCCAACTTTTAGTTTTATCTGTTGTCTGAATATCGGCTTCGCTCAGGCAGAGCTAAATAAGTAAGGGATTACCTTGCTTAAGATCCTTTTTACAACGTGTTTCGTTTTGATAATGAGACTAGGGTCTGTTGATCTTTCGAGCTGATTTTTGCAGCACTTTGTGGGAAATTTCTACAAGGCAGAGGCTTTGAAGTGTAGCTAGCCTACATGAGAAGCTGATAACGCAGTAGAAATGAACCACAAAGACTGCCCGAAGGGTTCGGCTAGAATCGTTTTATGCTTTGTTAAGAAGTATTAACTTAGAATGACTAGGTTACATACTCCTTGCCGCGCCTAAAACGATTCTATATCGAACAAAATTTAACCACGAAAGGTCAGCAGACCCTAACAAAGTGGGCATTTTAAACATGCACGGAGACGATAAGTGAAGCACCAGTTTAGATTCGCTTCCATTGCCCTGTTATCGGCGTTGACAGCGGGTTGTGCGAATATGTCGGCAGGGAGCCTGTTCAGTCATTACAGCGCGCAAAACAAAGAAATTTACCAAGCAGTCAAGTCTGGGGATTATTCAACGGCTCAACAAGAGTTACCAGATTACGTAGCAGGTGACATTCTTGATAACTTTGAAAAAGGTAGAATTAATCTACTTGATCAAAAATATCCTGAGAGTAAGTCGTCGCTCGAACTGGCCGATCAGGCAGTAAAAGATCAGCAAAGTAAAGCGGTGATCTCTGTATCAGACAGTGCAACCAGTGTCGGCGCGTTGGCTGTGAATGACAATATTACCGAGTATGTGCCAGCCGATTATGAGTTGGGCTTTCTGCATTTATATCTTGGTTTGAATTATTTAAAGAAAAACGACTTAGAAGGTGCGGTGATCGAAATGCGCCGCGCTAACCAAGTTCAGGAACAAGCCAAGAAACAACGTGAAGCTGAGTTAGAAAGTGCTGCTAGCGACGCAAAATCTCAAGGATTGTCTGCCAACGTGGGTAGTATTCTTGCGAATTATCCTGATGCGGGTAAAAAGCTGCAATCTGTGCAAAATGCGTATCTGATGTTTTTGTCTGGCCTGCTTTACGAAGCATCTAACGATCTGAACAGCGCTTATGTGGACTATCGACGTGCTTTGGCCATCATGCCTGAGAATCAAGAAATCATCGATAGAACCATGGCAACAGCTGCTCGCTTAGGCATGCGACAAGATTTAGCAACACTGAAAAAACGCTACAAACAGTCATCTAAGTTAGGGGCAAGCGAAGGGCGAGTAATTGTGCTTCAAGAACAAAGTGCAGTTCAAGCGATGGACAGTTGGCGATTAGATTTACCTATTTATGACAGTCGCGATCAGGGCGCAATATACTCTCTGGCGCTGCCATATTACCCGCGCCAAAACGTAGAACGTTTTTCTGCGCTACGAATCAGCGGGCAACCGTTGTCTGAGCATTTGATTACGGATGTGAATGCGATGGCGCAGAATGATTTATCTGAACGTATGACGAGCATTGTTATTCGCCAAGCGTTACGTGTGGTCGCGAAAGATCGCATCCGTAAAGAAGCAACTCAAGGTAATGATGTCGGTAACATTTTGTTCAATGTCTGGAATGCATTCACGGAACAACCAGACACTCGAAGCTGGCAATCTTTACCTGCGGAAATAAAGACCAGCACGTTTGTAGCAAACAGTGGTCAATATACGTTAGAAGCGGGCGCTAAAACGTATGACTTTGATATTCGAGAAGGGCAGACCACTTTGGTGTGGATTTCTCGACAAGGAAACAATGCAACAATGTGGCATAAACAGCTAGGGAGGCTGTAATGAAAAAGTGGTTAGTGAGCTTAGCAGCGGTTATGGCTCTGGCTGGTTGTGCTGATAATACAGCTGGCGTAAGGGTAGATAGTCAAACTCAGAACGTTTTCTTTGGTGATAAGGTATTGGGTAGCCGCTTACAGGTTGAAGATATCCGTACCGACCAAATAGACGGTCATACTCGTGGAATCGTGCGTTTAAACAGCAACTATAAAGGCGATCAACATATCCTTTATCGCTTTTACTGGTACGACGATGCCGGTCTTGAGGTCAATTTAAAACAAGGCCCTTGGAAGCAAGCAATTGTTCGTGGTTTTGAAAGTATTTCGTTGTCGGAAGTGTCGGTAAATCCGAAAGCAACTCAGTTCCGAGTGCAATTCAGAGAGCAGTAAGCTTTCGTTTGGGGAAGCCTAGTTTTTAGTGTGAATCCAAGCTTTGATAGCAAAGATGAGATAACAACGGGTCTAAGGATTCGAAAATACAAAAATTTAAGAGTGTGGGTAACCCCGCTCCGTGATTAGTTAAGGAAACAAAATGAAAAAGAGTGTCATTGCGCTACTAGGTTTAGCGGTTATTTTAGGCGGTTGTTCAAACAAGGTAAGCTACGGTGATGCACAATCAGTAGAAACCACGACAATCGATTTTGGTTCAACTGACCTTCAAACGATTGCGGGTGAAATGGTCGATAGCATGATGGCGTCTGGCTCAGTGTCTTACATTACTCGTGAGCAACGTCCAATTGTGTTTGTAGAGCGAATCAAGAATAAGACAAGTGAGCACATCGATACTGAGTCAATCACTGACACCATCAGTACTAAAATGTTGAACTCTGGTAAGTTCCGTTTCGTTGATATGGACCGTGTAGAGTCTGTTCGTGAGCAATTGAACTTCCAAAACAATGATGAGCTTGTAAATCAAAGTTCAGCAATCCAATTTGGTAAAATGGTTGGTGCTCAATACATGTTGTACGGCAACCTTTCAAGCATCGTTAAGAAAGCGGGCAGCGACGAAGACGTATACTACAAAATGACCATGCGCTTAATGGATCTTGAGTCTGGTTTGATTGAATGGGCTGACGAGACTGAAATCCGTAAGCAACAATCGAAAAGCTTACTGGGCTTTTAATTAGCTTGTTGAGCTTCTTAAATAGCTTAGTGTGCTATTAACTTGGCCTAGCCATACGTCAACGCAGTGCATGTTATTTTCTGTGATTGGTATTAGTGAAGAGACACTGGCTTTTAGTCAGTGTCTTTTTTATAGGGCAGTTAAAACGTTTATAGGGAGTAAATATGGCGATTTTTTCTTGGTCTGAAGCAAAGCTTCTTGATACCAGTTTGAGTTCTCTTGATGGCTACTTTTCTGAGCCTCCAATCAGAGCGCAGACGTTGACTGGTGGTTTGACTAATCGGTGTTGGAAATTGGTTTTAGCCGATGGCACCGCCTATGTTTGGCGTCCAATTACCCCCATCACTAAAGCGTTCTTCATCTCTCGTCATGAAGAGTATCAAGTCCTGTCTACGATTGAGCGCCTAGATATCGGCCCAAGTCCGATAGTGGTCAATGAGCAAGGCTTATTAGTTGAATGGATCGCGGGTGAGACGTTGTACGAAGGACTAGAGCAGGATGATTTACTGAAGACGCTGATCTCGGTACATCTGGTTAATACCGCGCGACTGCCGCTCCAACCGTTCAGTTATACAGCTCGAGTTGACCACTACTGGCTTCAGCTTGATGCGGTTCATAAGACTGAAACCTGCACTAAGATTTATCAAGAGTGGCGCGTGGCTCCAAGTATCCCAAGTGTTGAACTTTCTTTGTGCCATTTTGATCTCGGTGGCTATAACCTTGTGAAGAACCAAGATGGGATTAAGATCATTGACTGGGAATACGCAGCGCTTGCGGACCCAAGACTTGATCTTACGCTGACCATTGCTGTTGCCGGATTACCAGTTACAGAAACTGTGAACAAGTACTGTCAGCTACGAGGTATCCATGATGCCCAACCTTGGCTTGATGGGGTAGATGCATGGTTACCAAGAAGCCAAATGATGGCGATGCTGTGGTATTTACTTGCTCATCAGCTTTGGGGCGATGACAGTTATCTACGTGAAGCCGAGGCTCTGAGTCACACTTTATGTAGCTATGATCACGTTTAGGAAGTGAAAAATATAATTTCAGAGCTCTTCCCTTTAAAACCTTGTTTTTCGTGTTAGATTGATCAGAACGTACCAATATTCAATGGGGGAGGTACAATGATTATCTATCTACACGGCTTCGACTCAACAAGCCCAGGCAATCACGAAAAAATACTGCAGTTGCAATTCATTGATGATGACGTTCGCTTCATCAACTACAGTACTTTGCATCCAAAACACGATATGCAGCATTTGCTAAAAGAAGTGCATAAAGTGATAGAGCAATCCGATGATCCACATCCAATCATTTGTGGTGTAGGTTTAGGTGGTTTTTGGTCTGAGCGTATTGGTTTCTTATGTGGGATTAAGCAGGTGGTGTTCAACCCTAATCTGTACCCTGAGAACAACATGGTAGGTCGAATTGATCGTCCTGAAGAGTACGAAGACATCGCGACTAAGTGTGTCGCTCAGTATCGTATGAAGAACAAAGGACGTTGTTTAGTGGTGCTTTCTCGTGAAGATGAAATTCACGACAATACGAAAACAGCTTCCGCTCTAGAAGATTACTACGAAATTGTCTGGGACGAAAAAGAGAATCATAAGTTCAAAAAGATCTCTCAACACTTACAGGCAATGAAAGCGTTTAAAAACGCTTAATCATTACAGCCATTTTATAAAGCAGCACTCAATTGAGTGCTGTTTTTTTATCTAAATTGGCAAGTGTTGCTTTAGACATATAGATTTTATCGATGAGTTTGCGCAAACGTTAACTAATCAGTCACGAATCCTCATTGTGGGTAAGGATTTTTGTTGCGGTCATCTTTTTGCTATATATAATGTTCTAAAGCAAAATATTTTGATAAATGTCAAAAAAAATTGAGAGCGAGTGATAAAACTTGCCCATAATTTGTGCTCTGCCTCTCAGGTAGGCACCTTTTTCATCCACGTGAGCAAAGTGGCAAACCAATGTTTGTTGCTTGTAATCCCTCTAACTACTCAGTGAGCTGTTGTTACTTATTATCACAGTCATCAAATAAGCCGAAACCTTTGGAATTAAGGTCGAGTAGATACATAGAATTTATCGGTTGGAGTAATCGAGCCGAACCCCATTTATTCATTTTGTAGAGGATTGTCATTGTGACAAAAATTATCGTAGTAGGCGGTGGTGCTGGTGGTTTAGAACTAGCAACTAAGCTAGGCCGCACTTTAGGTCGTAAGAAACGTGCCCAGATTACTCTGGTAGACCGTAAAGCAAGCCACCTATGGAAACCATTACTTCATGAAGTAGCCACTGGCTCACTGGATGAAGGTGTTGATGCGCTAAGCTACCGCGCACACGCAAAAAACCATTGCTTTGATTTCCAAATGGGCAGCCTGAACGATATCGATCGTGAACGTAAAGTGATTGCGTTGAGCGAGTTGACTGATGAGCACGGTGAGTTGCTGATGCCAAGCCGTGAACTTGAATACGACATTCTTGTAATGGCGTTAGGTTCAACGTCAAACGACTTCAATACTCTAGGCGTTCGTGACAACTGTATTTTCCTAGATAGCCCAGAGCAAGCACACCGTTTCCGTACAGAAATGAACAATCAGTTCTTAAAGCTTCATGCTAAGAACGGCCAAGGTACCGTAGACATTGCTATTGTTGGCGCTGGCGCGACCGGTGTTGAGCTTTCTGCAGAACTGCACAACGCGGTTAAAGAGCTTCGTACTTACGGCTTTGGTGATCTAGATTCAAGTAAGCTGAACGTTAACCTTGTTGAAGCGGGTGAGCGTATTCTTCCAGCTCTACCTCCTCGTATTTCTAGCGCGGCACATTCTGAGCTAACAAAGCTTGGCGTAAACGTGCGTACAACGACAATGGTTACACAAGCTGATGCTGACGGTCTAACGACCAAAGATGGTGAGAAGATCCCAGCACAGATCATGGTATGGGCTGCGGGTATCAAAGCACCAGATTTCATGAAAGATATCGGTGGTCTTGAGACGAACCGTATCAACCAGTTGGTGGTCAAAAATACGCTGCAAACTACGCTTGATGACAACATCTTTGCTATCGGTGATTTGGCGCAATGTACACAAGCGGATGGTTCGTTTGTTCCACCGCGTGCACAAGCGGCTCACCAAATGGCAAGCTGCGCATTTAGCAACATCATTGCTAAGCTGAACGGTCGTGACCTGAAAGACTACATCTACAAAGACAAAGGCTCACTGGTTTCACTCAGCCGTTTCTCTACGGTAGGTAGCTTGATGGGTAACCTGACTAAAGGTTCGATGATGGTTGAGGGGCGTATTGCTCGTATGGTTTACATCTCTTTGTACCGAATGCACCAGATGGCACTGCACGGCTTAATCAAAACATCACTGATGATGTTGGTTGGTCGTATTAACCGTGTCCTTCGTCCAAACCTAAAGCTTCACTAATCAGTTAGGCTATTTTAAATAGCATTACGCTGATAATAAAAAAGAGCTCTTCGGAGCTCTTTTTTGATCGTGTCGCTTACGTGCTATCAGTAGTAGTGAGCCAATTGAAGCTGTTAAGATATTGGAGGTAGCACAGAATAAACCACGCCATCTTTCGGTTTACCGTTAAAGATAAAGCGATTCTTAGCAATGGCTTCACGTTCAGCGCCACACTTCTCGATCAGCTTTTGGCTGGGTAGATTCTCTGTATCACAGATAATCTCCAAACGCGTCAACTTGAGCATTGCGAAGCAAAATTCAAATAGGGCAAGCATGGCTTCTTTCGCAATCCCTTTTCTCTGAAATGGATCACCCACCCAATAACCTAAACTGGCCATATTAAAGGTGTGGTAAAGCTCATTTATAGCCACCATACCGACTAACTTTTCGCTTTTTCGTTCGAAAATACCAAAGCCAAACGCATCGGCTTTCACCCAGTTTAAGCGAGTCGCCAGAATGAATTTCTCGGCCTCGACGGTAGAAAATTCGTCGTGGCACCAGTCGAGCCATGGCAATAAACTCGGGGAAGATTTGACCAGTTGAGCAAATTCTTGAGCGTCCGAGGCTTCAATGATTTTGAGGTTGAGGTGTTGCGTATTTATTTGAAAGTCAGGGCTCATAGGACGTACCAAGTAAATGCTAGGATAGTAAGTACCGCGTGAATATAGCCTGTACTAATAAAACGCCCTCACAGTGGAGGGCGTATTGAATGCATCAAGTTCCGTTCTCTATAAGAATAGCGGAGTTACTCAGCTATTCTTATTACACTAATTATTGCGCCACGCGTCGAACTTGAATCACCATTCCAAGAAGTGGGTGGTCAAGATAGTGAGTTTCTGTACTGCGCATACGACGTTTTTGGTCCATGCGGTAGCTCTTAAGGAACTCTTCGACTTCAACGGTCGGAGAAATCTCAGTTAGGTTGCCCACTTGAACGTTGCTTTCGGCGCCACTTACGGGTGAATCTAGCTCGATTTGTTGCTCTTGAAGAGTCACTTCACGAACGCTTGGCGCTTTTAAGTCCAAGGTCGTTTCAGCGTATAGGTAGTGCTGAACATAGATTTGCAGCTTGCCATCTAACTCGTAAAGCGGCTTATCGATAGTCTCTTCTTGAAAACCATCCGGATTTGATGCAGTTACTGCACCTTTCTCAGAGCCGTCGGCATTAAATTGTTTAGAGAAATCTTTACCTGCTTGAATGTGGAAAACTGGTGCTGAGCTCTTACCTTGGTCACCTTGACGCCAAGCGGTATGCATCAGAACTTCAAAGCCTGCGTGTTTGCGTAGCTTATCTTTCTGAGGTGTTAACTTGTATTCCGAGTAAGGCAGCATTTGTACGCCTTTCTTTGCTCGGTATTGGATATCTTGAAATGAACCAACGCGCTCAAGTGAAATCTGAGGCTGTGTGTTTGGCCAAGATTCGTTCACCTTCTCTGCATCAACAGCGCGCTTAAAAATGATCACTTCTATATCAAATTGTCTCTGCGCCAAACTTGGCAGTGAGACGAACAATAGTAGCAGTGGGATCAGTCTTTTCATTTTTACTCCGTCTTCCAGCCGATTTATCGGCTGGATAATTTATATGTGCAAGTGGATTGGGTCTTATGCTGAAGGCAGCAAGTTCTGTCTGAATTCGCCCAATAAATCACTAACAAATTGAATTCGTTTCCGTCTGTCGACCAATGGTATCGTAAACTTGAACTTTGTTGGTCCTTCCATTGAAAACTTTTGCGGTTGAGATTGCAACAGTTTAACAAGGTAGGCCGGGTTTATGTCAGCATCTGGGTAGAATTCTAAGAATCCGCCCTTATCGTGAGCCTCAATTTTCTTCGCTTTGATAGAAGCCGCGGCTAATTTTAGCTCTGAAACTGACAACAAGTTCTTGGTAGCATCTGGTAGAAGGCCGAAGCGATCAATTAACTCGACTTTCAACTCGGCCAATTCGTCGGTGTCACTCACACTCGCAATACGCTTATAGGTAGACAAACGTGTATTGATGTCTGGGATGTAGTCATCAGGCAACAGTGCTGGCAGGCGCATCTCAATTTCAGTTTGTTCACGCAGTAGGTCATCAAGCGATGGCTCTCTACCTTCTTTCAATGCTTCAACCGCTTGTTCAAGCATCTCCATGTAAAGCGTAAAGCCAACCGACTGGATTTGACCACTCTGTTCATCACCGAGTAGTTCACCTGCACCACGAATCTCTAAGTCATGGGTTGCTAGCGTAAAGCCTGCACCTAAGTCTTCAAGGGAAGCAATGGCGTCTAATCGCTTGACGGCATCTTTGGTCATTGCTTTCGGGGGAGGTGTTAACAAGTAGGCATAAGCTTGGTGGTGAGATCGACCCACACGCCCACGCAATTGGTGCAGTTGCGCTAAACCAAGGTTATCGGCTCTGTCCATTAATATGGTATTTGCCGTTGGTACGTCGATACCTGTTTCTATGATGGTTGTACACACTAGCAAGTTAAAACGCTGGTGATAGAAGTCATTCATGATGCGTTCTAGCTCTCGCTCTCGCATCTGACCATGGGCAACGGTGACACGCGCTTCTGGAATCAGTTTTTGCAGTGACTCAGCCGTCTTTTCAATCGTGTCGACTTGGTTGTGCAGGAAGTAAACTTGACCACCACGCATGATTTCACGCAGTACTGCTTCTCTGACGATGGCATCATCATTTTCTCGAACGAAGGTTTTTATCGCCAAGCGTCGTGCTGGTGGTGTGGCGATGATTGATAAGTCACGCATGCCGCTCATCGCCATGTTCAATGTTCTCGGAATCGGTGTGGCGGTGAGCGTTAGGATATCGACATCCGCACGCATTGCTTTTACTTTTTCTTTCTGGCGCACACCGAAGCGGTGTTCTTCATCGACAACCAACAAGCCAAGATCTTTAAACTTGAGGTCACTAGAAAGTAACTTGTGAGTACCCACTAAGATGTCGACTTTACCGTCGGCAACATCTTGCATGATCAATTTCTGTTCTTTAGCCGACTTAAATCGCGACAGCACTTCGACACGTATCGGTTGGTTCGCGAAACGGTCGCGGAAGTTTTCAAAGTGTTGCTGAGCAAGTAGGGTGGTTGGAACTAACACGGCTACTTGTTTGCTGTTATCGGTACAAACGAATGCTGCGCGCATTGCGACTTCGGTTTTACCAAAACCAACATCACCACACACCAAACGATCCATGGCTTTTGCTTGGCACATATCCGACATAACGGCATTAATTGCCATTGCTTGATCATCGGTTTCTTCAAACGGGAAGCCTGATTTGAAGGTAGCGTACTGACCACGATCTAATACAAATTTATAGCCCGGCTTGAGCTCACGTTTGGCGTAAACATCAAGCAGTTCGGCTGCAACGTCACGGACTTTCTCTGCGGCGCGTTTACGAGCTTTTTGCCATGCTTCACCGCCAAGTTTGTGTAGCGGTGCGGAATCTTCAGCGCCACCAGAGTAGCGGCCGATTAAGTTCAGAGATGCAACTGGTACGTAGAGTTTGGCATCATTTTGATACTCAAGCGTTACGTATTCGGTTTTCATGCCACCGGCTTCTAGAGTTTGCAGGCCGATGTAGCGACCAATACCGTGGTCTATGTGAACAACAGGTTGACCCGGTTTAAGTTCGGCTAAGTGACGAATGACAGTGTCGCTGTTAACGCTTTTCTTGTCTTTCTTACGACGTTGTACAACGCGATCACCTAACAGGTCGCTTTCACAGACAAGGGCGATGTTTTGTTCTTCGTGGATAAAACCATGCTCAGCCGAACCTAGGATCAGGGTGAACTTATCTTTACCTTTAATCGCCGCGTCGAGGTTTTCAACTTCGCTTGGACGAACTTTGATGCCTCGAAGCAATTCACTTAGTGCTTCACGGCGGCCTTCAGACTCAACCGAAAAGACCACTTTGCCGTCGAAGGCTTCAGTGAACTTTCTTAGTTTAGACAAAGGTTCTTTATTCTGATGTTGAACGCTGAGATCAGGCAGAGACACAACCGGAAGGTTGGTACGTCCCGCTTTTTCCTCTATTGAATCTAAGTTCAGATTGACTTGTGGCTTCTGCTTGAAGTGCGCGAACAGCTCGTCTTTCTTCAGCCACAGTTGTTCAGGTTTCAGCAGTGGTCGTAATGGGTCAACACCGCGCTGTTCGTATCGATGAGCAACATCTGTTAGGAATGAATCTACGGCAGTCTCGACATCACCCAGAATCAGGAGTTGCGCTTCATCGGCAACATAATCAAACAAGGTTTCGGTGTGATCGAAGAACAGCGGTTGCCAATACTCAATACCAGCTGGCCATGTGCCTTTAGAAACTTGCATGTAGACAGATTCTGGTTCACGGCGCGCATCGAACTGTTGGCGCCAGCGAATACGAAAATCTTCACTCGCCGTTTCCGAGGTTGGGAATTCGTGAGCAGGCAGCAGGCGAATCTCTGAGATATCTTCGATAGAGCGCTGGTTTTCAGGATCGAAGGTGCGGATGGTGTCGATTTCGTCATCGAAGAAGTCGATACGATACGGATCTTTACTGCCCATTGGGAACAGGTCGAGAATTGAACCACGGCTTGCGTATTCACCCGGGCCAAACACTTGGTCAACATAGCGATAGCCCGACTTTTCGAGCTGCAGACGTAATTTCTCTAGTGAATAGAGATCGCCTGTTTTCACCATTAACGTGTGTTGAAGCAAAAAGTCACGCGGTGACTGGCGCTGCAATAATGTGCTGATCGGGACGATTGTGATGCCATCTTTTAGCGTTGGCAACGCATAAAGTCGCGCGATACGATCTGAAATGATCTCTTGGTGTGGCGAGAAGCTATCGTATGGCAGTGTTTCCCAGTCTGGGAACAACGCGACTTCATGTGCCGTAAACTGCTCAATTTCAGATTGAAGCTTAAGTGCAACTTGTGGATCCGGTACAGCCAATACTGTATGACTGTTATGCTGCTCTGCGAGTTTAGCGATAGCAAGCGCGAGAGACGAACCGACTAGGTTACCGATGTGCTTTTTGTCACCGGCACCTTTGAGCTTAGGTAGTGTAAAAATGGATTGTTTTGTCATGTCTATTTACTTGTTATCTCGTTCTAGAGAGCGTTGACGTAAGAGCTTTTGTTGTTGATGAAGCGCAGCTTTGATCAGCAAGTCTTGGTCAGTATCACGAAGATGAGCATATTTGAATTTGATTTCGAAGCCTGAATCTTTAGGTTCGCTCGCGAAGACCTCCGCGTAGCAGTAGATAGCCGCGGCAGGGTGCTCGATAAAGAGCTTGGCTTTAACTAAGCGACCCGCTTCGATATCTGTTTTCGAAAAACAAGAGAACTGACTCGCGCCAAATGAATACGTATGGGTACGAAATTGTTCATCATCTTGTTGCGATAGCATAAAGCTCAACAAGAGGTTTAATTTTGAATTTTGTGCATCCAACAAACTGATGACATTCTTCAAGTCGCTGTTTTTCAGTTCAGCTCGAGCGCTGTCAGCAAGTAGATCCAATTGGCTAAATTCACTTGCCACGATAAACGGGGCTGGGATCTCAGATTCGAATTGAATTTGAGAAGGTAAAGTGAAGCCGCTGTCCATTGGTTCAATATTCGCGGTGAGGCTGTGGTGAACGGTGAAAAACTCTTGTTCTGTCATGCGTTAGTTCCTTGAAGTGATCTATTGATTATCGCTATGTGGCCGCAGTAATCAAGGTCAGTTAATTGAAAGTCTCAAATAGTTGTTTGAAATTTGGCTATTTGACAAGGTTCTGTTTTTCAAGCCTAACTAATTGAGTTAATTCACTCTATATTTTCAATTAACCCCTACACAGTAACAGCAATACCCGTTACATTAACCCGCATCCCCTTTAGATGGTTCAAAGTATGTTTCATCCTATTTCATTGTTTGTTGGCCTGCGTTATTTGAAAGGCCGTTCAGGTGATCGCTTTAGCCGTTTTGTTTCTTATATGTCGACAGCCGGAATCACCATTGGTGTGCTGTCTTTGGTTACTGTTTTATCGGTAATGAATGGATTCGAAGCGCAGTTAAAAGACCGAATTCTTGGTGTTCTTCCTCAAGCCGTGGTTTACGAGCAAGGAGGCACAACGTCACTTTCTGCTCAAGCACCTAGCTTTGCGGAGCAAATGTCGCTCAATGGCCACGTAGAACCTATTGTTCGTAGTGAAGCGGTGATCCAAAGTCCTGCTCAGTTATCAGCAGGGCTATTGATCGGTATTGAACCCAATTCAGATGACCCTCTTCAGAATCATTTAATTGCCGGCAGATTGTCTTCACTTAAAGCGGGTCAGTATCAGTTATTTCTTGGTCATACTTTGGCGAGAAACTTGAAGGTATCTATGGGGGACAAAGTTCGCCTAATGGTGACCAGTGCCAGCCAATACACGCCGTTAGGACGTATTCCAAGCCAACGAAATTTCACAGTAGCCGGTATCTTCAATACAGGCTCTGATATCGATGCCCAATTGATGGTGACAAATATCAAAGATGCAGGGCGTTTAATGCGTTACAAGTCTGATACGATTTCAGGCTGGCGATTGTTTTTTGATGACCCGTTTGAAGTGGCAGAACTATCCAACCAACCGCTACCTGAAGGTTGGTTATGGAGTGATTGGCGTGATCAACGTGGCGAGTTATTTCAAGCCGTTCGTATGGAAAAAAACATGATGGGCTTGATGCTGGGTCTGATCATCGGAGTAGCAGCTTTCAATATCATTTCTGCACTCATCATGGTGGTGATGGAGAAGCAATCCGAAGTCGCCATCTTAAAAACCCAAGGTATGCGTGATGGTCAAGTCATGGGTATCTTCATGGTTCAAGGTGCAAGTAGTGGTGTGATTGGCGCGTTATCTGGTGGCATTCTTGGCGTGATCTTAGCTTCGAACCTCAATACTATTTTAGAGACGATGGGTGTTGCTCTGTTCTCATTTGGTGGACAGCTGCCAATATTGATTAACCCAATCCAAATTGCGGTTGTTGTGGTTTTGGCTATTGCACTTAGCTTGATTGCCACTGTTTTTCCTTCTTATCGTGCATCTTCTGTGAAACCTGCTGAGGCCCTTCGTTATGAGTAATTTTCTTCAATGTAATGATATCCGTAAAACGTACCGCGAGGGTTCGTTGGATACCGAAGTCCTAAAAGGTGTCAGCTTCGAAATAGAAAAGGGTGAGCTAGTAGCAATCATCGGTACCTCTGGGTCGGGTAAAAGTACCTTGCTACATATTCTAGGTGCATTGGATGATGCTTCCGACGGCAGCGTGAGCTTTCTCGGGCAAGACTTAGCGTCTTTGAGTTCGAATAAGCAGGCGAAGCTTCGTAATCAGCATCTAGGCTTTGTGTATCAGTTCCATCATCTTCTTTCGGACTTTTCAGCGTTAGAAAACGTAGCGATGCCGCTGTTGATTGGTGGTGAAAAGCCAGCGAAAGCTAAACAAGAAGCACAACGTCTGTTGGATAAAGTTGGATTGAGTCATCGTGTTGACCACCGACCTTCAGAGCTTTCTGGCGGTGAAAGGCAACGAGTGGCAATTGCTCGTGCATTGGTGAACAAGCCTGCGCTAGTGTTGGCGGATGAACCGACTGGTAACCTAGACCACAACACAGCACTGTCTATTTACGATTTAATGCGTGAACTAAACCGTGAGTACGATACCGCCTTTTTGGTTGTGACTCACGATGGTGAACTTGCAGGTAAGATGGATCGCCAGCTTCATATGCAAGACGGTTTGCTGGTTAACGTAGAAAAAGAGGAGAGTTAGGTGTTTTCTTCTTTATCTCTATTGATAGGTGGTCGATTTAGCCGAGCGAAACAACGAGACAAAATGGTGTCGTTTATCTCCTTGTCTTCGACAATTGGTATCGCTGTCGGCGTCGCAGTGATCATTATTGGCTTATCTGCGATGAATGGCTTTGAGCGAGAGCTTGAGTCACGCGTGCTTTCTGTTATCCCGCATGGGGAATTTGAGGGAGTCAATGAACCTGTGACACGTTGGGAGCATGTGATCGAACAAGCGACTCAACATGATGATGTTGTAGCGGCTGCGCCTTATGTTAAAATTACCGCGCTTGCCGAAAAGGGCAAAGAACTAAAGGCGATTGAAGTCAGAGGCGTTGATCCACAACTTGAGCAACGAGTCTCAAGCCTATCGAGTTTTATCGATAAGCAAGCTTGGAGCGAGTTTAAGGCAGGGCAACAACAAATTATCTTGGGTTCAGGTGTCGCTAATGTGTTGGGTGCGAAAGTCGGTGATTATCTGACTTTAATGATTCCAACGGTTAACGGTTCTGTGAAGGTTCAGGCGCCAAAACGTGTTCGAGTGAAAGTGGTTGGCTTGCTGACGCTTAATGGCCAGATAGACCATAGCTTGGCTCTGATCCCGATTGGTGATGCACAAGTTTACGCAAACCTAGGCGAGGCAGTGACAGGTGTTTCTTTAAAAGTGACCGATGTTCTGAACGCGAACTCTATTGTGCGCGAAGTGGGGAACCAGCTTGATGTGTATGTGTACCTGCGCAGTTGGCAACAGAAGTTTGGCTTCTTGTATCGAGATATTCAGTTGGTTCGCACCATTATGTATCTGGTGATGGTACTGGTTATTGGTGTTGCTTGTTTCAATATTGTCTCGACGCTAATGATGGCAGTAAAAGACAGAGCATCGGAGATCGCAATCTTAAGAACCATGGGTGCATCAGACGGCCTTGTTAAACGCATCTTTGTTTGGCAGGGCGTATTCTCGGGTGTGTTAGGCAGCTTAGTTGGGAGCGCGATAGGTGTCTTGGTCGCGCTTAATCTCACTACGCTTATCAAAGGGCTCGAAAGGCTAGTCGATCACCAGTTTTTGTCCGGTGACATCTATTTTGTCGACTTTTTGCCATCACAACTTGATATGACGGATGTTGTTGTGGTTTCAGGTACAGCGATTGTATTAAGCCTATTGGCGACATGGTACCCAGCATCACGAGCAGCAAAGTTAAACCCTGCCTCGGTGCTTAGCTCGAAGTAATGCGCTTAGTAATACGTCATGTAGCGCGATAGACAAATGGCATACAAAAAAAGGATCCCTGATGGGATCCTTTTTTATTGAATTCAATTCGTGTTCTTTACGACTTTGGTTACATACCAATATTGCGGAGTTCTGCGGTTCATCTGACTTTAACTTGTGTGCGGTTTAAGTGAAGCGCATACAAGCATAGATTACATGGCAAGGAAAAGTTATCAGTACCTTGCTTGACGCTTCTTCCAACTTCTTACTACTGAGTAACGCCATAACCCGCGAATACCAAAGTAGCCAATCATTGCTGAAACCACACCACAAATCAAACACCCCAGTAGGAAAGGAGGTCCGATGGTATTCATTTGCGCCAAGATGAAGTCCCAAGACAATTCGAAATGAAAGGCTTGAGGTGGCACATGCATAACAAACGCCCCAACTTTATAAGCAAAGTAGAAGAGAACGGGCATAGTGACCGGGTTACTGATCCAAACAAGTGTGACAGCCAAAGGTAGGTTAACGCCACATGCGACAGCAAGGCCAGCAGACATAATCATTTGGCTTGGTAGAGGGACAAACGCCATGAATAACCCAACAGCGAATGCGCCAGCCGCAGAGCGACGATTAAGGCACCATAAGTTGGGGTTGTACAAAACATTGCCAAAAACTTTCAATGCTTTCTGACGCTTGATTAGCTCATGGTCAGGCATAAATCGTTTGATAAACTTTCTTGGCATAGGAGGAAGCTACTCTCTTGTTTAACACTTGGTTCTTGATTTCATTTGCTGCGACAGTTGTGTCTGCCAGCTTCTGGCCTGTGATGCCACATTGGGTTTGGGCATCATTGATGCTGTTGTTACTGCTAGCATCAACAAAGTATAGCGTTTTCCGGAGTGCAAGAGGTCTAGCAACAGCATTGATACTAGTTATCTGCCTAGGGAATACGATTGAAATACAAACGAGTCGCTTATTTCAATCAGGGCAGAATACTACCATAAATGCTTCGGTTGTTAGCCTTTTTAGTGAAAATAGCCACGGTTTTGAAAGCGTAATAGTAGCTAGATCAATTGGCGGCGAAAAATTAATCTTTCCTCAATTGATAAAATTACGTTTGTTTACTCCTTTTAAGTTAACGCTCGGAGATGATGTCAATTTATCGGTGTATATAAAGCCTGTATGGGGCAAGCTCAATGAAGCTGGCTTCGATCTAGAAAAGTATTTGTTTAGTGCCGGTGTGGTTGCCAATGCAATTTATAGAACCGATACCGCATATCGCATTCATACCAATAGCAACTTACGGTCCTATTGGTTTGAAAACAGTCTTGAAAGGTTAAGTCAACTGGCAAATCAAGACCTCATTATGGCTTTGAGTTTTGGTTATCGAGACCTTATTCACTCTCAGCGTTGGGACTTACTTAAAAGCAGTGGTTTGATTCACTTGATGGCTATTTCGGGGCTGCATATTGGGATTGCCTTTGGTATCGGCTATCAAGTAGGAAAGGTATTCAGGTTACTATCATCTTCACTTCTTTGGTTGCCCACAATATTCGGAGTCGGCTTAGCCTATTTCTACAGTTGGTTTGCTGGGTTCACGCTGCCCACCTTGAGAGCTTTGGTGATGTGTATTATCGCCAGCTATTTCTTGTGGCGTGGGCAAAATATCAGTTTGTTTCGGTATGTCGCCTTAAGTCTGTGCGTGGTTCTGCTAATTTGGCCATTTTCAGCATTATCGAGTAGCTTCTGGTTGTCTTTTGGTGCGTTAGGTGCCGTTCTTTACATTGCGTTAAATAGTCAGTCATCCGATTCAAACTCAACATTTATCGACCGAGCACTGCAGCTCTTCAAGATTCAGTTAATGCTGACATTCCTGATTGCTCCCTTTTCGATGCTGTTCTTTAATGGGGTCAGCTTAGTCTCTGTTTTCTACAACTTGCTCCTTTTACCTTGGGTGTCGATGGTGGTTATTCCACTATTGTTCCTGGCAATGTTCTTTAGCTTAATATTGGCGCCAGTATCAGGTGGCGTTGGCTTAACTACATTCAACAATGGTTTGTCTGAACAATTATGGATGTTGGTCGACTTATCGCTTGAGCCTCTCGTATTTAGTCTTCCTTTCTCTGAACGATTTTGGTTTCAAGTGGATAATCACACGATTGAGTTGTCTGTATTCCTCATCTTGTTTTTCGGTTTTGTCAGTCGATATTTCAAGCGAGCACTATCTATATTGATTATTACAGTGTTTGTACTGTGGTGGGAGTTTGGCAAGCCTCAACAAGACAAACTAACTATCGATATCTTGGATGTTGGGCACGGGTTGTCTTTGCTCTTAGAAAAGAACAATCAGATTATTGTTTACGATCTTGGTAACGCATGGCCGGGAGGTTCCATTGTCGAGTCCTTACTGATTCCCACTTTAAATCAGAGGGGGATTCATGAGTTGGAGGGTGTAATAGTGAGTCACTTCGATTCAGATCACGCAGGTGGTTATCCGGCGTTACTTGAAAACTATAATCCTAAGTGGATAAGAGCCAGTCAGAATATCAGTCAACAAACACAATCGACCGTTCAAGTTCAGTCTAAAATTCAAGCATGTATTTTAGGTGAAGCATGGAACTGGCAAGGGGTTACTTTTGAGGTGTTGTGGCCTCCCAAACAAGTGAAGAGGGCGTATAACCCACATTCGTGTGTGATCAGGATTTTTGCCCCCGATTTAGAGTTCTCGATGTTACTTACTGGTGATATTGAATTGGTCAGTGAGTGGTTACTTGCTCGTGAAGGTGCTCAGCTTCGAAGTGACGTTATGCTTGTTCCGCACCATGGCAGCAATACGTCTTCGATCGCGCGTTTTATTGAGGCCGTTTCACCTCAGTTAGCGATTGCTTCTTTAGCCAAAGGCAATCAATGGGGGATGCCGAGTGAATCTGTTATTGAACGTTATCGCGACGCGGGGAGTGCTTGGCTTGATACTGGAGAAAGCGGCCAAATAACCATCGGTATTGGTCAAGAAGGTTGGCAATATCATGAGATTAGAGAACAACAAGGCAGACAGTGGTATAGGCAGATGCTCCGTAAGGGAGTAGAATAGGAAGATTATTGTGAGAAAATTAAGCGATTCTATGTCAACACAAACAGATGAAACTACCTGGGTCACATTTAAAAGACTTTGGACTTATATTCGACTATATAAGGCCGGCCTTGGTGTTGCGGTTATTGCGCTTATTATAAATGCTGTCACTGACACCTACATGATTTCCTTGCTAAAGCCGTTACTTGACGAAGGCTTTGGTAATGCAGAATCTGACTTTTTACGTACGCTCCCTCTCATTATCTTTGTCATGATGTTCGTTCGTGGCATTAGTGGTTTTGTTTCAACCTATTGTTTGAGCTGGGTCTCAGGCAATGTGGTCATGGAAATTAGACGTAAAATCTTTAGCCATTTCATGCATATGCCAGTTTCTTTTTTTGATAAAGAACAGACTGGTGCGCTGCTATCTCGAATTACTTACGATTCAGAGCAAGTCTCAGCGGCAACCAGTAAAGCATTAGTCAGTATTGTCCGTGAAGGCGCAAGTATTATTGGCCTACTGACGCTGATGTTTTGGAATAGCTGGCAGTTGTCTTTGGTGTTGTTCGCTGTCGCTCCTCTTGTCGCGTGGGCAATCAGTATCGTGTCGAAGCGATTCAGAAAGATCTCTAAGAACATGCAAACCAGTATGGGTCACGTTGCTTCTTCTGCAGAACAAATGCTGAAAGGACATAAAGTGGTTCTAACGTACGGTGGACAAGATCTAGAAAAACACCGCTTTGACCAAGTTAGTAACCAAATGCGCCAACAAAGCATGAAGTTAATCACTGCTCAAGCGGCCGCTAACCCAATCATTCAGATGATTGCATCACTTGCAATCGTTGTTGTTCTATTCCTTGCTAGTGTTGATTCAATTAAAGCAGAGCTTACTCCCGGTACGTTTACTGTTGTGTTCTCGGCGATGTTTGGTTTATTACGCCCACTAAAAGCACTGACTAACGTAACGTCTGAATTCCAACGTGGTATGGCAGCGAGTACGACCCTATTTGGTTTGATGGATCTAGATACGGAACAAAATAAAGGTACGTTGAAGCCTGAAACCGTAACGGGTGAAGTTGCCGTAAAAGATGTGACATTTACTTACCAAGGTGCAGAGAAAGCAGCGCTTGATAAGGTCAGTTTTAATATACCGAAAGGTAAGACTGTCGCACTTGTCGGCCGATCGGGTTCGGGCAAGAGTACCATTGCCAACCTGTTTACTCGTTTCTATGACGTAGACTCAGGCTCTATCGAACTTGATGGTCACGACATTCGTGATTATGAATTGAGAAACCTACGTGAGCACTTCGCTCTTGTTTCTCAGAATGTGCATCTATTTAACGATACGGTTGCGAACAACATCGCTTACGCAGCTGAAGAACAGTATTCACGTGAACAGATCGAACACGCGGCTAAACTTGCGCATGCAAGTGAGTTTATCGAAGGCATGGAAAATGGCATCGATACAGTTGTTGGCGAGAATGGTGCAAGTCTTTCTGGTGGTCAAAGACAGCGTATCGCGATTGCACGAGCTCTATTGAGAGATGCACCTGTTTTGATTCTTGATGAGGCGACATCTGCACTGGATACCGAGTCAGAAAGAGCGATTCAATCTGCGTTAGAAGAGCTGCAGAAAGACAAAACGGTATTGGTTATTGCACACCGACTTTCTACTATCGAACAAGCTGATGAGATTCTTGTGGTCGACGATGGCCACATTGTTGAAAGAGGTGCACACGCCGAGCTTATCGCCCTTGATGGCGCTTATGCACAACTACACCGAATTCAGTTCAGCGGATAAGATTAGGTCTTGTTGTGATCGAAAAAATTTGGTTTAACAATCACCCATTAAAATACTTTCTCTGGCCGCTATTGTGGCCATTGAGTCTGTTGTTCAAAATGATCAGCGGTCAACGTCGTGACGCTTATCTATCGGGGAAGAAAGAGACCTATCGTCCGCCTTTACCCGTGATTGTTGTGGGTAATATTACCGCTGGCGGTAATGGCAAAACACCGGTTGTGATTTGGTTAGTCGAGATGCTTCAGGCTCACGGTTTTAAGCCAGGCGTTGTTTCTCGAGGCTATGGGGCGAAAGCACCAAACTATCCGTTAGTGTTGGATGAAAACACGCCAGCAGAGCACTCTGGTGATGAGCCTCGCTTGATCCGTAAGCGAACTGGTGCGCCTGTAGCGGTTGACCCTGTGCGCGCAAACGCAGTAAAGGCTTTACTGAGTGAAGGGGTGAATGTCATCATCACTGACGACGGCCTTCAGCATTACGCACTTGAACGCGATATTGAATTTGCTGTTATCGACGGTGCGAGACGCTTTGGTAGTGAGTGTCTAATTCCTTTGGGCCCATTAAGAGAGCCTATATCTCGTTTAGATGACGTAGACTTTTTGGTTAATAATGGCGGTAAAGCGCACGGGCGAGAGTTCTCGATGTCTTTACTTCCAAGCCAAGCGGTTAACCTGAAGACGGGTCAGAAAAGGTCTGTGGCAGAATTACAAAAGCTGGTGGCTTTTGCTGGTATCGGTCACCCACCACGCTTTTTTAAAACATTGGAAAATCTTGATGGTGATGTGGTTTATACGCAGGGCTTCGCCGACCATCAAGATTTTGATAAAGATGAACTTCATGCCTTAGCAAAAAAAGGTATGAATATGATTATGACAGAAAAAGACGCTGTAAAATGCGAAGAGTATGCGCAAGACAACTGGTGGTATCTTCCAGTTTCTGCGCAGTTCAATGAAGATTCGCAACAGCAAATTTTAAAAAGAATAAAAGAGGTTATGGAATACTATGGATCACCGTCTGCTTGAGATCGTTGCTTGCCCTGTATGTAAAGGTAAACTAACTTTTGACAAAGATAAGCAAGAGCTTGTTTGTAAAATTGATCGCCTTGCTTACCCAATTAAAGAGGGTATTCCTGTTCTTTTGGAACCTGAAGCTCGCAGCGTTTCAATGGATGAGGGTAAGTAATGTCTTATACGGTTGTTATACCTGCAAGATACCAATCGAGCCGTTTACCAGGGAAGCCACTTGCTGACATTGGTGGAAAGCCGATGATTCAATGGGTATACGAACAGTCAATGAAGGCGGGTGCCGATAACGTTATTATCGCTACCGACGACGCTCGAGTTGAAAAAGCGGCCAAAGCATTTGGCGCGACCGTTTGTATGACATCACCTAATCATGAATCAGGCACTGAGCGCCTCGCTGAAGTGATTGAAGTCATGAAGATTCCTGATGATCATATTATCGTGAATGTTCAAGGTGATGAGCCTCTGATTCCACCTGCGATCATTAATCAGGTTGCGAATAACCTTGCGAACAGTACAGCACCGATGGCAACGCTCGGTGTGGAAATTACTCATGCTGACGAAGTGTTTAATCCTAACGCCGTAAAAGTTGTGACCGACAAAGATGGGTATGCCCTGTACTTTAGCCGAGCGACTATTCCTTGGGATCGCGATGCTTACGCGAACAACGGTACAGCTGCTGAATCTCCACTGCTTCGTCACATTGGCATTTACGCTTACCGTGCGGGTTTTATTAACACCTATATCAACTGGGAACCAAGTACCCTTGAGCGTATTGAGTGCCTAGAGCAGCTACGTGTACTTTGGTACGGTGAAAAAATCCATGTAGACGTTGCGGCAGAAGCACCTGCAGCTGGTGTTGATACGCCAGAAGACCTAGAAGCTGTTCGAGCTATTATTGGCTAAGCGTCTTTTAGCGACTACTTCTTTGCTCTACAAAAATGCAAAATCATGAGCCTTGCTTATCGCGAGGCTTTTTTATGTCTAAAGAGAAGCGAATGACAGCCTTATTTATCTAAGTTAACGGATATTGAGTTGGTTGCATGGGTTTCTGTATCATCCCCCCGGAATTATCTGAGATTTACCTCGCTCGACTTGCAAATTTTCTCTATAATATGCCGCCTATAAAGTAGTGGCGAATCGCTAGTACAGAATAAAACTTACGACAAAACGTGGAGTAAAAGATGCCTTCTCAAAGCCCAGTGATTACGGTTGATGGACCAAGTGGTGCAGGTAAAGGTACCCTGTGTATGTTACTAGCGGATAAGCTAGGCTTTCATCTTCTAGACTCAGGCGCGATCTATCGCGTATTGGCTTTAGCGGCAATTCACCATGGCGTGGATACTGAATCAGAAGATGCTTTAGTACCGCTTGCAACTCACTTAGATGTTCAGTTTATCGCTGAAGGTGAGCTAGTGAAGGTTATCTTAGAAGGCGAAGATGTGTCTGGTGAACTTCGTAAAGAAGAGACGGGCATGGCGGCTTCAAAAGTCGCTGCTTTACCTCGCGTTCGTGAAGCTCTACTTCGTCGTCAACGCGCATTCAGCGCGGCGCCGGGTTTGGTTGCTGACGGTCGTGACATGGGAACGGTTGTGTTTCCTGAAGCTGAAGCGAAAATATTTTTAGATGCAAGTGCTGAAGAGCGCGCGAGTCGCCGCCTTAAACAGTTGCAACAGAAGGGGTTAGATGTTAAATTTGACGACCTTTTGAGCGAGATCCAAGAGCGAGACGATCGAGATCGTAATCGCCCAGTGGCGCCACTTCGCCCTGCAGAGGATGCTCTAGTGCTTGATTCCACCTCAATGAATATTGAACAGGTAGTCGAAAAAGCACTACACTATATTGAATCGAAACTGGCTGGGTAATTTCGCCGAGCTAGTACGAACGTTGGTCGCAAGGATGATGACCGGCGAATTTATCAACCCCATGCGGTAGGATACCCATGGACGTTTAATTATTGAAGATTAAATAATGACTGAATCTTTTGCTCAACTCTTTGAAGAGTTTCTATCTGAAACTGAATTCCAACAAGGCAGCATCGTTAAAGGTACTGTAGTAGCTATCGAGAACGGTTACGTTCTTGTAGACGCTGGTCTTAAGTCTGAATCTGCTATCCCTGCTGAACAATTCAAGAACGCTGCTGGCGAACTTGAAGTTGAAGTTGGTGCTGAAGTAGACGTAGCTCTAGACGCTGTTGAAGATGGTTTCGGTGAGACTCAACTTTCTCGTGAGAAAGCTAAGCGTCACGAAGCTTGGATCGTACTTGAGAAAGCTTGTGAAGAAGCTGAAACTGTTGTTGGTATCATCAACGGTAAAGTTAAAGGCGGTTTCACTGTTGAACTTAACGGTATCCGTGCTTTCCTTCCAGGTTCTCTAGTAGACGTACGTCCTATCCGTGACACTGCTCACCTAGAAAACAAAGAGCTAGAGTTCAAAGTAATCAAGCTAGACCAGAAGCGTAACAACGTTGTTGTTTCTCGTCGTGCTGTTATCGAATCTGAAAACAGTGTTGAGCGTGACGAACTTCTTGAAACTCTACAAGAAGGTACTGAAGTTAAAGGTATCGTTAAGAACCTTACTGACTACGGTGCATTCGTTGATCTTGGCGGTGTTGACGGTCTTCTACATATCACAGATATGGCTTGGAAGCGCGTTAAGCACCCATCAGAGATCGTTAACGTTGGTGACGAAATCCTAGTTAAAGTTCTTAAGTTCGATCGTGAGCGCACTCGTGTTTCACTAGGTCTTAAGCAACTTGGCGAAGATCCATGGGTAGCAATCGCTAAGCGTTACCCAGAAGGTCACAAGCTTTCTGGTCGTGTTACAAACCTAACTGACTACGGCTGCTTCGTTGAAATCGAAGAAGGCGTTGAAGGTCTAGTACACGTTTCTGAAATGGATTGGACTAACAAGAACATCCACCCTTCTAAAGTTGTTAATGTTGGCGACGAAGTTGAGGTTATGGTTCTTGATATCGACGAAGAACGTCGTCGTATCTCTCTAGGTCTGAAACAGTGTAAAGCTAACCCATGGCAGTCATTTGCAGAAATGCAAGCTAAGGGCGACAAAGTTACTGGTAAGATCAAGTCTATCACTGACTTTGGTATCTTCATCGGTCTAGAAGGCGGTATCGACGGTCTTGTACACCTATCTGACATTTCTTGGAACGCTGCCGGCGAAGAAGCTGTACGTGAATACAAGAAAGGCGACGAAATCTCTGCTGTTGTTCTAGCAGTAGATGCAGAGCGTGAGCGTATTTCTCTTGGCGTTAAGCAAATGGAAAACGACCCGTTCAACGCATACGTTGCTGACAACAAGAAAGGTGTTCTTGTAAACGGTACTGTAACTGCAGTTGACGCTAAAGGCGCTACTATCGAGCTAATCGAAGGCGTTGAAGGCTACCTACGTGCTTCTGAAGTTTCTCGTGACCGTATCGAAGATGCATCTCTAATCCTAAGCGTTGGCGACAGCGTTGAAGCGAAGTTCACTGGTGTAGACCGTAAGAACCGCGTAATCAACCTATCTATCAAAGCTAAAGATGAAGCTGATGAGCAAGAAGCAATGGCTTCACTGAACAAGTCTGATGAAGGCGCGTTCGGTAACGCAATGGCAGACGCATTCAAAGCTGCTAAAGGCGAATAATAGCTTCTCGTTAAGAGAATTATAGCTATCTAGCCAAGAAAGGAGCCGTAAGGCTCCTTTTTTTTTGCTTATTTTTCCTATAGGTCTATAATTTCTAAAAAGAAAACCAACGAGGGTAACTATGACTAAGTCTGAATTGATTGAAAGACTGTGCGCTGAGCAAACGCATCTTTCTGCAAAAGAAATTGAAGACGCTGTAAAAGACATTTTAGAGCATATGGCTTCAACACTAGAAAGTGGTGATCGAATCGAAATTCGCGGCTTTGGCAGCTTTTCTCTGCATTACCGTGAACCTCGTGTTGGACGTAATCCCAAAACTGGTGACAAGGTTGAGTTGGAAGGTAAATACGTTCCTCACTTTAAACCAGGTAAAGAGCTACGCGAACGAGTAAACTCAGGGTTGTAGGCTACTTATCGGAATTAAGAAAAGCGGCATACTATAATGTATGCCGCTTTTTTATGACCATAATATGGTGGTCTGATTAGTAATTTTCCTGCATAATCGTACAGCTAACTAATCAATGAGTGATGAACTATGAAAATTATAAAAATAGTCGCTGTTATTGCACTTTTCCTAATGGCACTGGCTTTAGGCTCTCAAAACCAAACAATTGTGAATTTCAATTATTTGCTAGCGCAAGGTGACTTCCACCTGTCAAGCTTGCTAGGTGTTGTATTCGTTTCAGGTTTTGCTCTTGCCTGGTTAGTCTTTGGAAATATGCACATGCGATCTCAACTAAAAATTCATCGCTTGAAGAAGCAACTCAATAAGCAATCAAAGCAGGTCGCTGCTGAAACTAAAGCTTAAAGGCCATATTTGATGTTAGAGTTACTGTTCTTACTTTTACCTATTGCAGCCGCTTATGGTTGGTATATGGGTAATCGTAACGCTCAGCAAGAAAAACAAAAGCAATCACACCAGATCTCCCGCCAATACGTGACGGGTTTGAACCTATTACTGTCAGACCAATCTGACAAAGCGGTTGATCACTTCATTGAGCTACTGCAAGTAGACAATGAAACCATCGATACTCACTTGGCTTTGGGCAATTTGTTCCGCTCAAGAGGTGAAGTCGACCGCGCTATTCGTATTCACCAAAATCTTATCTCTCGGTCTGGGCTCACCCTCGACCAGAAAAACCTCGCACTGCAGCAATTAGCTAAAGACTATACGGTCTCAGGCTTTCTTGATCGCGCAGAGAAAATTTTTGAACAGCTTGTAGAAGAACCTGATCATAAAGAAGGCGCTTTACAGCAGTTGGTTGCCATTTATCAGCAAACGCGAGAGTGGAATAAAGCGATTCATTACGGAAATATCTTAGTTAAGCTAAGCAAGAAGAAAATGAAGACGCGTGCGATGGTTGCACACTTCTGGTGTGAGCTCGCGATGCAAGAGCAAGCCGACGGCAACCGCCCTAAAGCGCTTCAGCACTTTAAGAAGGCCCTTTCAGAAGACCCTAAATGCGTTCGAGCCAGTATTGCTTTAGGAAAATTCCATTTAGCTAATGAAGATTATCACAAGACAATTACTTATTTAGAGTCAGTTCTCGAGCAAGATATCGACTTCATTAGTGAAGTCCTGCCAACGCTTGCTGAGTGTTACCACAAACTTGGACAAGAAGCGCAGTTGGTCGAGTTCCTTAAAGCGTGTATTCAGAAGAAAGCCGGTGTTTCCGCTGAGTTGATGCTGGCTCAACTCGTTGCCGACCATGAAGATGTTGGCTCTGCTCAAGAGCTACTGACAAAGCAGCTTGTTAAAAACCCAACCATGAAAGGTTTTTATCGATTAATTGATTATCACCTAGAGGAAGCGGAAGAAGGTAGAGCCAAAGACAGCTTAACAACGCTTCAATCTATGGTTGGTGAACAACTCAAGGTTAAGCCTCATTACCGATGCCGTCAGTGTGGTTTCTCAACTCACTCAATGTATTGGCACTGCCCTTCATGTAAGGGGTGGGGAACGATCAAGCCTATTCGTGGGCTTGATGGTGAATAGATTTGTGGTCATTTTAAGACCAAATTATTAATTGCAGCTTTCGGGCTGCATTTTTATGACTGTTATTTATGGCCTGATTGGTATAAATATTTTGTAGAAAGTTAATTGCGTTAGGAGATGAAATGAACGACCAAAAAATCATTGTAGCATTGGATTATGATAACCAAGCGGATGCGTTAGCCTTTGTCGATCGTATTGACCCAGCATCTTGCCGCCTAAAAGTTGGCAAAGAGATGTTTACTCTGTTTGGCCCTGAATTTGTTCGTGAATTACATAAACGTGGTTTCTCAGTATTTTTAGACCTTAAATTCCACGATATCCCGAACACATGTTCAAAAGCAGTACGTGCTGCCGCTGAACTGGGCGTGTGGATGGTGAACGTACACGCGAGCGGTGGTGAGCGTATGATGACGGCTTCACGCGAAATCTTAGAACCATATGGTAAAGATCGTCCATTGTTAATCGGTGTGACGGTACTAACCAGTATGGAGCAATCTGACTTAGCGGGTATCGGTCTGGATCTAGAGCCACAGCAACAAGTGATGCGTTTAGCATCTCTGACTAAAAACTCAGGCCTAGACGGTGTTGTATGTTCAGCACAAGAGGCTTCTTTGCTTAAAGGGGCACTTGGTCAGGAGTTCAAGCTAGTTACTCCGGGTATTCGCCCTGTAGGCGCTGATGTTGGTGACCAGAAGCGTATCATGACGCCTTCTAAGGCGATTGAGTCAGGTTCTGACTATCTTGTTATCGGTCGCCCTATTACTCAAGCAGCAGACCCTGCAGCAGTACTGGCTGAGATAAACGGTACGCTAGCTTAAGTTTAAGATCGCGATATGAATAAAGAAGGCCAGCAAATTGCTGGCCTTCTTATTTGTATACAAGATACAGAATTGGTCTGGAGTTGACTTATTCTACTGGCTTAAACCGGAGCGCCACTATGAAACTTAAAGTCGCTGTCTTCTGAAGTGATAAGTTCAGCTTCAACTTGCGCAAAATGAGCAATACGCTCAGAGATATCTTTCCCTGCGATTTGTTCCGCGAGTTCAAGATAGTCTTGATAGTGGCGAGCTTCTGAACGAAGTAGAGATACGTAAAACTTCTCCATATCTTCTTCTAAGAAAGGAGCCAGTTTAGCAAAGCGTTCACAAGAGCGAGCTTCAATAAAGGCGCCGATAATAAGCTTATCAACCAGAGCATCAGGTTCGTATGTTTTAACTTGCTTGATTAAACCCTTAGCGTAGCGACCCGCCTCGATCGGTTGATAAGTCACGCCTTTTTTTACCATTAATTCCATCACTTGGTAGAAGTGATGCAGCTCTTCTTTGATCAGCAATACCATTTTATCGATCAAGTCAGCACCGTAATTGCAGCCTTCTTTCGCTGTAATTTGCTTTGATACATTGCTTTTACCACGTAGAGACTCTAAGTCTCCGATACGACGGTAAGCAAATTGCTCGTAGGGCAAGATCCATTCATTTAGTTGCTTTGCACTCTCTTTATCAACCGCATACTTACGAATAAGGAACAAAGCACTCTGTGCCGCTTTAAGTTCACAAAGCATATGATCGCGTAGAATGATGTGGAGATTTTCTGGATTTTTGGCTTCAGCTATCCATGAATCTGGCGTTTCAGCTTTAAGGAAAGAGTGGATTGGAGCTAATAGTTCTTGATACATGGTAAGGGCAGGTTTGTTGATAATGCGGGATTTTATCACAGCTTAAGAGATCTCCCTATACGGAGAAAGGAAATTCCGCAGGTACAAAAAAGGCCGCTAATTTAATGTAAATTGAGCGGCCTTTAAGTGTTGGGTTAGAGCGTTACCATTTTTTCTTCTGACCGAATAGAGCATCCATGTCATCTTCACGCTCTTTCGATTCCATCTGCTGTAAATCTTCTGCGTTTTTATTTAGGCGCTTCTGATCAAGATCGTCAAGCATCTGCTGGAGCTTATCTTTCGCTTGATTGGAGTATGCGTCGTTTTTAGTGGCTAATGCATCGATGCCTTTGCGCAACAGTTGAATCGCTGTGCCAGGCTGTCCACGAGATATCGAGTCATTTGCACGTTTGATAACATTCTCGATGTTGATGCGAATTTGGATTGTTTCTAAGCGAGCGTTTTCAACCACAAAAGCTTGAGTATTAAAACGTCCTTTATTGTGCTCGTTACGAACCGTGTCACGCAAGCGTTTAACTAGCTTAAGCATCATGATTGCTTGTTTGTCACTACTAGGCATGCGAAAAGCGGTGCTTTCGCCCCCTTGGTGGTTCTCTTTAAGCTGCGTGATTTGTTGCTTTACGCTTTCGATGCGTTGGGCAAGCTGCTTATTTTTAGGATCGAGTTCATACATATTAACTAATGCATCAAGAATTCGATTGTTTAAGCATATAAGAAGATCTTGGCTAAACGGCATGTGGTGAGCATTGCCAATTAACTCTTCTGTTCCATCTATAATGGTTAGATAACGAGAAGCTTCCTGTTTCTTCGTTGTTTCTACCTTAACTTTGTATTGAAGCATGATGTTGTAGCCTAAAACCAACACCAAAAGCACGGCTACCAAGGCGATTATTAAACCAATATTCATATATTTGTGTCTGCTTATTGTTTTCTATAGCTAACTAGAGAGGATACACGATTCCATTGTGTATAGGCACTTGTAAATTACAATTTTTGATTATCTCTTGTTGAGCGCAATCGGCAATCAAAATTTACTAACTAATGTGTGAGAATGAGGAGTGGCTTACAAAGCGTCAGTGATATTTTTATTTGTTACGCTTTAAAAGCTCGATATTTCTGTCATTTTAGTTCTCGAAGCGTTATAACTATTAATTATATTACACGAGACTATAACGCTCTATTTGCAAATAAGTTAGCGCAGAAATGAGTAAAGGATTACGAGGTTAGATATGAAGTTACAGCAACTGAAGTACATTGTTGAGGTTCTAAACCATAACCTAAATGTTTCAGCGACAGCAGAGAGTTTGTACACATCTCAGCCCGGCATAAGTAAACAGGTTAGATTACTTGAAGACGAGCTAGGCATTCAAATATTTGAGCGTAGCGGTAAGCATTTAACTCAGGTTACACAAGCCGGTGAGGATATTATTCGTATCTCTCAAGAGATTTTGGCTCGTGTTGAGAGTATTAAAGCGGTTGCGGGTGAGCACACTCATCCTGAGATGGGCACATTGAATATTTCAACCACTCATACTCAAGCTCGTTATGCACTCCCTGATGTGATTAAAGGTTTCACGGCGCGTTATCCAAAAGTGTCGCTTCACATGCATCAAGGCACGCCAAGCCAGATGTCAGAAGCGGTAGCTAAGGGTACAGCGAACTTTGCGATTGCAACGGAAGCGCTACACCTTTATCAAGATGCAATTATGCTGCCTTGTTATCATTGGAACCGTTCGATCGTGGTAACGAAAGATCACCCTCTTGCACAGAAACGAAATATCTCGATTGAAGATCTTGCCGCTTATTCTCTCGTGACTTATGTATTTGGTTTTACTGGCCGTTCCGAGCTGGATACAGCATTTAACAAAGTAGGCTTAACACCGCGTGTTGTGTTTACCGCGACGGATGCTGATGTGATTAAAACTTATGTTCGGATGGGGATCGGGGTGGGTGTAATTGCAAGCATGGCGATTGACCACGAGCAAGATACAGACTTAGTTGCTATTGACGCGAGCCATCTATTTGGTGCTAGCACCACAAGTATTGGCTTTAGAAAAGGCACTTTCCTGCGTTCTTACATGTTTGACTTTATGGAGCGTTTTGCACCGCACTTAACTCGCCCAGTAGTTGAGCAAGCTATTTCTTTGAAATCGAATGAAGAGATCGAAGAGATGTTTAAAGACATCGACTTACCCGTTCGCTAAGGGTCATAGTTTTACCTAGATTCCTAATTCGGCCTGTTTAAAGGCCGTTTTCATTTAAGCTCATTTGTGGTTGGCTTGCTGATAGGTTGCCTTTATATAACCTCAGTTTGTAACGTTCCTTTCTATTTTGGCCTCTTACCCCTACAATCCTCGCATCATAGGGGGAAGCATGCATTCACGATTCAAAAGACTCGATTCATTTTTGCTAGATCACCAGATTTACTGGCGTTCAGAGCCTTTTCACCTATGCCAAACTCATGATCAGCCATGGACAGACGTGAACCTTCCGCTTGTCGATTGGTTAGATGGCTTGAGTATTGAACGCATTCAAACGTTAAAAGAACAGCCTCAAGTTCTTATTTCGGAACTTATGCGTTTTCTCCCAGGGTTAGAGAATGCCAATCAACACATCCAGTTTGATAATTCGGCTTTAGTTGGTATTGATCTTCCGCGTGGTACTGCCGATGGTATTCCCGGCAGAAAGCTGCAACAAATCGTCGCGATGGGTGAGGCTTCATTAAAAGGCCATCATGGTAAAGAGTGGCTTGAATGGTGCTCTGGCAAAGGCTTTCTCGGTCGAATCTTATCTCAGCAGTCAGATCAAAAGGTCACTAGCTTTGAGTGGCAACAGTCACTGTGTGAAAGCGGGCAAAAGATTGCAGATACTCAACATCTAGATATGAGCTTTGTTCAAGGTGACGCGTTTTCAAAAGATGCAGATCGGGTGTTTAACTCAAATCAACATGCTGTTGCTCTTCATGCTTGTGGTGACCTTCATGTCGAATTAGTGAAAAAGGCTGTTTCACATGGGCTTCCTGCAGTCACCATTTCGCCATGTTGCTACCACCTTATTCGCGATGAAAGCTACCAAGCGATGTCATCCGTTGCGAAAAACTCCGCATTAACGTTGAGCAAGAGCGATTTAAGAATCCCGCTTCAAGAAACCGTCACCGGTGGTGAAAGGGTCAAGAGACACCGTCAGTTAGAAATGAGTTACCGTTTGGGTTTTAGCAAGTTGCTTAAGGCTGAACTTGGTGTCGACGAGTACATGCCTGTACCAAGCATCAAGAAATCAGAGCTATCCGAAGGCTTTGAATCATTTTGTTGCTGGGCATCTGAAGTGAAAGAGCTATCGCTTGGTTCAGGTATTGATTTTGACTCTTATTTGGTTCAGGGCGAAGCGCTTTTCTGGGAAATGGAAAAGCTGAGTTTGGTTCAGCAAGTCTTTAGACGACCTTTAGAGATATGGTTGGCCTTAGATCGTGCCATCTATCTACAAGAGCAAGGCTATGAAGCTACGATTGAAGAGTTTTGTGAACGCAGTATAACACCAAGAAACCTATTGATTCATGGGGTTAAGTTCGAGCGGTAGCGGTAAACAGCACTGGTACGCGTTTTTACGAGCTAAAATCATAAACGCAAAACAAAGTCATAAATGAAAAATGAAGCTATAAATACAAAAAAAGCCAGCACGACATAATGTCGTACTGGCTTTTTGTTTAATGTGTATGAGTTAACTGAACGCTTCAACGAGAAGGTTATTGCGTTCAGTTAGTCATTACATCATTAGTTAAACATTGCGATTGCTTCTGCAGGCGCTACGTATTCTAGGTCAAAGCTCTCTGCAACTTCTTTACAAGTCACTTTACCGTGGATTACGTTTAGACCTTCTAGGAAACCTTCATCAGATAGAAGTGCTTCGCGGTAGCCTTTGTTCGCTAGCTTAACAATGTAAGGAAGTGTTGCATTGTTTAGTGCGTAAGTAGAAGTACGAGCAACGGCACCTGGCATGTTAGCAACACAGTAGTGAACTACGTCATCAACGATGTAAGTTGGATCGGCGTGAGTTGTAGCGTGTGAAGTTTCAAAACAACCACCTTGGTCGATTGCAACATCAACAACCGCTGAACCTGGCTTCATCTTAGCGATGTGATCTTTTGTAACAAGTTTAGGAGCGGCTGCGCCTGGGATTAGTACTGCACCAATCACTAGGTCTGCTTCTAGAACATGCTTCTCAATAGCGTCTTCAGTAGAATAAACCACTTTTGCGCGACCTTGGAATTCTTCATCAAGACGACGAAGCGTATCTACGTTGCGATCAAGGATGGTTACGTCTGCGCGAAGGCCAACAGCCATACGTGCTGCGTTAGCACCAACAACACCGCCGCCAACAACAACAACTTTCGCTGGCTCAACACCAGGAACGCCGCCAAGAAGAAGACCACAACCACCGTTAGATTTTTCTAGTGTTTGTGCACCTGCTTGAATAGACATGCGACCAGCGACTTCAGACATTGGTGCTAATAGTGGCAAGCGACCCATATTATCTGTTACAGTCTCATAGGCTACGCAGACAGCTTTGCTCTTGATTAGCTCTTCCGTTTGTGGAAAATCTGGTGCAAGGTGTAAATAGGTAAATAATATTTGCCCTTCACGAAGCATAGCTCGCTCGACAGCTTGAGGTTCTTTAACCTTTACAATCATCTCTGCTTTCGCGAAAACGTCAGCAGCAGTAGGAAGAATGGATGCGCCTACAGCGATGTAATCATCGTCTGAAAAACCGATACCAGTACCGGCATTGGTTTCAACAAAAACTTGGTGACTATGTGAGATTAGTTCTCTCACGCTAGCAGGGGTCATACCAACGCGGTATTCGTGGTTCTTGATTTCCTTAGGTACGCCAATGATCATCCTGACTCCTTATTATATTATGGTTGTTTTATCTATGTGTAGGGTAATTCTGTCGAATTAATATCTAGTATAGATAGGTTCAGGTAGAATTTGATACCGAATATTAAAAAGTTGTAGTATATTTTTTTGCAAGGAAGTAATAAGGTGGAATAAAAAATGGCAGACAATTATAAGAAGCCGTCCAAGGAACTAGATCGTATTGACCGCAACATTCTTAATGAGTTGCAAAAAGACGGTCGTATCTCAAACGTTGAACTCTCAAAACGAGTAGGACTTTCTCCAACTCCATGTCTTGAGCGTGTTCGTCGTTTAGAGCGTCAGGGTTACATTACTGGGTACACAGCATTGCTGAACCCACAGTACCTTGATGCTTCACTTTTAGTGTTTGTTGAAATTACGTTGAACCGTGGTGCGCCAGATGTGTTCGAACAATTCAACACCGCTGTGCAGAAGCTAGATGACATCCAAGAGTGTCATTTGGTGTCGGGTGATTTTGACTATCTTCTAAAAACACGTGTATCTGATATGGGTGCTTATCGTAAGCTACTGGGTGATACGTTGCTTCGTCTACCAGGCGTAAACGACACTCGAACTTACGTTGTAATGGAAGAAGTGAAACAAACCAATCAACTTGTGATTAAAACTCGTTAATCATTGTTGGTGAAATGAAAGAAAGCGGACATTTGTTCCGCTTTCTTGCTTTCTGGAATTGGGTTTTTCTGTTTGATATGGTTAAATCAACAGTAGTTTCATTGAAACGAGCGGCTATTGCCGCTCGAGATGTTTTTATCCCGTTTAATTATTAAGTTGGTTTATGTTCAAGCAGAGCAGTAATAAAGTAGAAACAATCATTAAAACGAGTGAAGAGCCTCAGTCTCCTCGTTTAAGTGGTTCTCAACGTCTAAAAGAGTGCAGCCTAATTCTAGGTGTTCTCTTCTCTATTCTACTTGCCGTTGCGTTATTAACTTTTAGTCCTGCTGACCCATCATGGTCGCAAACGGCTTGGGGTGGTGATATTCAAAATGCAGGTGGTTACGTAGGTGCATGGTTGGCGGATACGCTTTTCTTTGTGTTTGGATCTTTAGCTTATCCTTTGCCTATCTTGGTGACTGTTGCTGCGTGGGTACTGTTTCGTAAACGTAATGAAGATGAGCAGATCGATTTCATGCTGTGGGGTACTCGTTTATTAGGGCTCACGGTCCTCATTCTTACTAGTTGTGGTTTAGCTGATATCAACTTCGATGATATTTGGTACTTTTCATCAGGTGGTGTAGTCGGTGATGTATTAACAAGTCTTGCACTTCCAACGCTCAACGTTCTGGGCAGTACGTTGGTTCTTCTTTTCTTGTGGGGCGCTGGCTTAACTCTATTAACGGGCATTTCTTGGTTAAGTATTGTTGAATGGCTAGGCGAGTGTGCAATCAAATTCTTTACGTCAGCCGTTAATAAGGCGCGCGGCCAAGATCAAGAGCTGCTTGAACCTCAGTTAACCGAATCAGCAGACCGCGAGTTAATTGAAGAACGTAATCACGCGCCTATCTACCGCGATGTTCCTGCTATCGGAAATAATGATCTAGAAGATAGCGCTATAGAAGGCTCTAAACAAATAGAACAAGAGCAGCTTGAGCCCACGATGAGCTTCTCTGCAACCAATGATTCTTCAGAGAAGATTGAAGAGTCGTCAGACAATACAGCAACACCGAAGCGCCATTACAATATTCACATGCCGGTCGAAGCTCCTGCGCAAGAACCGATTCCTGCAGCACCGGTTTACCAAGCGCCAGAAGAACCTTTAGAAGACGGTATTGAGCGCTCGAAGCAGTTGAATGCAACGATAGAGCAACTAGAAAACGCGGCAATGTATGAAGATGATCTTGCTGAGCAGGAGCAGGTTGACGCGCATGAATCTCAGATCGCGTATCAGCAATACATGCAGGATGAGCAACCAGCAGTTAATCCGACTGAAACGGTTGTTGAAAGTGTAGAACCAGCAATGGATAGCTCACCAGAAGTAAATGACGAGTTCGATGCTGAAGATGTGCAACCAGAATCTTTATATGCTTCGCCAGTGGATGAAACAGAAGAAACAATCGAAGACGACTCTTCAGTGCAAGCATCTCCGTTTGATATGGCGGAAGAGCAAGATGAACAAACTTCAGTGTTCCAACCGGTATCGATTGAAGATGTTAATACTGAGCAACAAGAGCCTTTCGCTGCCCAGCAAGGTAATGCGGAGTTTGAGCAAGCTAACGAACAAACTGAAGAGCTTGCTGTTGATCTTCCATGGGAAGAGGTCACGGAAGATGAGTCTGCGCACCAAGACCAAGACCAAGACCAAGATGTAGCAGCATTCCAAAATCTGGTATCTGAAGCGCAAGCGAATATGGCGGCGACACAAAACCCGTTCTTGGTACAGCAAGATGTGAATTTGCCCAAACCTGCCGAGCCATTGCCAACACTTGAGCTGTTGTTCCACCCTGAAAAACGTGAAACCTTTATTGACCGCGATGCACTAGAGGCGATTGCTCGTCTTGTTGAATCGAAGCTAGCGGACTACAAGATAAAGGCAGATGTGGTTGATATCTTCCCTGGCCCTGTCATCACTCGATTCGAACTCGATCTGGCTCCTGGCGTGAAAGTGAGCCGTATTTCTGGTCTTTCTATGGACTTAGCGCGTTCACTTTCTGCATTGGCAGTGCGTGTCGTAGAGGTAATACCGGGTAAACCTTATGTTGGTTTGGAATTGCCGAATATGAGCCGTCAAACCGTATTCTTCTCCGATGTGGTAGGTAGCCCTCAGTTCCAAGAAGCGACGTCACCAACGACCGTTGTTCTAGGACAAGATATTGCAGGTGAAGCGGTTATTGCTGATTTATCGAAGATGCCACACGTACTGGTTGCAGGTACCACCGGTTCTGGTAAATCTGTGGGTGTGAACGTGATGATCTTGAGTATGCTTTACAAGGCATCGCCTGAAGACGTTCGTTTCATCATGATTGACCCGAAAATGTTGGAATTGTCTATCTATGAAGGTATTCCACATCTATTGTCTGAAGTCGTTACCGACATGAAAGATGCGTCTAACGCCCTTCGTTGGTGTGTTGGCGAAATGGAACGTCGTTATAAACTGATGTCGGCACTTGGTGTTCGTAACATTAAAGGCTACAACGACAAATTGAAGATGGCTGCGGAAGCGGGTCACCCAATTCATGATCCTCTGTGGAAACCGGGCGACAGCATGGACCCTGAAGCACCATTATTGGAAAAACTGCCTTACATCGTAGTTGTCGTCGATGAATTCGCCGATTTAATCATGGTAGTTGGTAAGAAAGTTGAAGAATTGATTGCTCGTTTGGCACAGAAAGCGCGTGCGGCGGGTGTTCACTTGATCCTAGCGACTCAGCGCCCGTCAGTGGATGTTATTACGGGTCTTATTAAAGCCAATATCCCGACACGTGTAGCCTTTACCGTATCAACCAAAACAGACTCTCGAACCATTCTTGACCAAGGTGGTGCTGAGTCACTGCTTGGTATGGGTGATATGTTGTACTTACCACCGGGTTCAAGCCACACAACTCGTGTACACGGTGCATTTGCATCTGATGATGATGTTCACGCGGTCGTGAACAACTGGAAAGCTCGAGGTAAGCCAAACTATATTGAAGAGATTACTAACGGCGACCAGACCCCAGAAACACTATTGCCGGGTGAGAAGATGGAAGGCGATGAAGAAGTCGATCCTCTGTTTGATCAAGTTGTCGAACACGTGGTTCATTCACGCCGCGGTTCTGTTTCTGGTGTACAACGTCGATTCAAGATCGGCTACAACCGTGCCGCACGAATTGTCGAGCAATTAGAGGCTCAAGGTATTGTCAGTGCTCCAGGACATAACGGTAACCGAGAAGTCTTGGCGCCAGCGCCACCAAAAGATTAGTTCCAGTAGGAACTCATAACTATTCAGTCGGTCAAAACCAAAACATGACCGACTTATGTTCTAACAGGATTATTGATGAAAAAAGTATTCGCACTTTTATTTATGAGCTTCTCAGTATTTGCTTCTCCGAAAGAAGAGTTGAGTAGCCGCTTGTCGCTGAATGCAGGTTTTAGCGCTGACTTTAAACAAGTCGTAACCAGCCCTGATGGCGATGTTGTGATGGAAGGCGAGGGCACAGTAGAGATTGCACGCCCTAGCTTATTCCGCTGGGAAACAACTTTCCCTGATGAAAACCTATTGGTCTCTGATGGTCAAAGCTTGTGGTACTACAGCCCGTTCATTGAGCAAGTGAGTATTTACTGGCAAGAACAAGCCACATCGCAAACGCCATTTGTATTGCTGACTCGTAACCAAGCAAGTGATTGGGATAACTACAATGTTGCGCAAACGGGTAACCAATTTACGCTAACGCCAACGGCTGTGGACTCTAATCAGGGCGATTTTCAGATTAACATCACCGAGAAAGGCATTGTTCTGGGCTTTAATGTGATTGAACAAGACGGCCAAAAAGGTGAGTTTACCTTTAACAATGTTGACTTAGGTAAACCAGCAGCAGACCGCTTTACTTTTGTGGCGCCGGAAGGTGTCGAGGTCGACGACCAAAGAAACTGATCTAAACAAGCAGATCGTTTGGTAGTACGTCGATAGGCATTAATGCCATCAATGAATCAAGAGATTGCAATTGAGTAATTACAGCTTAGATTTTGCAGGGGACGAAGATTTTCGTCCCCTTGCTGCTCGTATGAGGCCTGAAACTGTCGAACAGTACATCGGTCAGCAGCATATATTAGGTCCAGGTAAACCACTTCGCAGGGCATTGGAAGCGGGCCATATTCACTCCATGATTTTATGGGGGCCTCCGGGCACCGGTAAAACCACGTTGGCAGAAGTAGCAGCAAACTATGCTAATGCTGAAGTTGAGCGCGTATCAGCGGTAACCTCGGGTGTTAAAGACATTCGTATCGCGATTGAAAAAGCGCGTGAAAACAAACAAGCAGGGCGCAGAACGATCCTGTTTGTAGATGAAGTTCATCGCTTTAACAAAAGTCAGCAAGATGCCTTCTTGCCACACATTGAAGATGGCACCGTGACCTTTATCGGCGCGACGACAGAAAACCCATCCTTTGAATTGAACAACGCTTTGTTGTCGCGTGCGCGTGTTTACAAGCTGACTTCGCTTAATACCGATGATATCTCGCTCGTCATTCGCCAAGCGATTGAAGACAAGCAGCGTGGTCTGGGTGATGTGTCAGCTGATTTTGCTGATAACGTTTTAGATCGCCTCGCTGAACTGGTCAACGGTGATGCGCGTATGTCGCTCAACTATCTTGAGCTTTTATATGACATGGCAGAAGACAACGACAAAGGCGAGAAAGCGATAACCTTGCAGTTGTTAGCTGAAGTAGCTGGCGAGAAGGTTGCTCGTTTCGATAACAAGGGTGATATTTGGTACGACTTGATCTCCGCTGTTCATAAGTCGATTCGTGGTTCAAACCCTGACGCGGCTTTGTATTGGTCAGCAAGAATGATTGCAGCGGGTTGTGACCCTTTGTATATCGTAAGGCGTTTATTGGCGATTGCTTCTGAAGATATTGGCAATGCTGATCCAAGAGCAATGCAGGTTGCAATGTCGGCTTGGGATTGTTTCACTCGAATTGGTCCTGCCGAAGGTGAGCGTGCGATTGCTCAGGCGGTTGTCTATTTAGCGTGTGCACCAAAGAGTAACGCGGTTTACACAGCTTGGAAGCAAGCCTTAACGGATGCGCATAATCTTCCTGAATATGAAGTGCCTCATCATTTAAGAAATGCACCCACAACTTTGATGAAGGACATGGGCTACGGGCAAGAATACCGTTATGCTCATGACGAACCAGGTGCCTACGCGGCTGGAGAAAAGTATTTGCCGCCAGAAATGGGCGAAACACAATACTATTTCCCAACAAAACGAGGCTTAGAGACCAAAATTGGCGAGAAGCTAGATTATCTGGCGGATTTGGACGCAAAAAGCCCACAAAAACGCTATGAAAAGTAGTCTTTTTTGGATATCGTTACCTAGTCATAAAATTTATATTAAATCGTTAAAAATTGGTCGAAATAGCACCAGTTTTAGGGGTTTAGCAGTGATTCAGTAGCAAACTACTGAATATTCAAATAACTAAAGCATAGGATTAGCAATGCTGGATTCTAAATTACTTCGAGCTGAGCTGGATGAAACAGCGGCAAAATTAGCACGTCGAGGCTTCGCCCTTGATGTAGAGACAATTCGTGAACTTGAAGAAAAACGTAAGTCCCTTCAGATGAAAACTGAAGAGCTACAAGCGTTACGCAACTCTCGATCGAAGTCCATTGGTCAAGCGAAAGCAAAAGGCGACCATGAAGAAGCTGAGCGTATCCTTGCTGAAGTAGGCAACTTAGGCGCAGAACTAGACCAAGCTAAAGTAACATTGGCTGAGCTTCAATCTGAGCTAGAAACGATCACAATGTCGATTCCTAACCTACCTGACGCAGACGTGCCTGATGGTAAAGATGAAGACGACAACGTAGAAGTTTCTCGTTGGGGCCAACCTAAGACTTACGACTTCGAAGTGAAAGATCACGTAGATCTTGGCGAAATGTCTGGTGGTCTTGATTTTGCTAGCGCAGTTAAAATCTCGGGTTCTCGTTTCATCGTGATGAAAGGCAAATTTGCACGTCTACACCGTGCTATTGCTCAGTTCATGTTGGACCTTCACACTGATGAGCACGGCTACACAGAAATGTACGTACCGTACCTAGTGAACCACGATAGCCTATACGGTACTGGTCAACTTCCTAAGTTTGGCGAAGACTTGTTCCACACAAGCCCGCTAACTGAGCAAGTAAGTGACGTACCTCTTAAAACGCTATCGCTTATCCCTACTGCGGAAGTACCAGTGACGAACATGGTTCGTGACACGATTACTGATGAAGCTGAACTGCCACTTAAGATGACGGCTCACACGCCATGTTTCCGTTCTGAAGCGGGTTCTTACGGTCGTGACACTCGTGGTCTTATCCGTATGCACCAATTCGACAAAGTTGAACTAGTACAAATCACTAAGCCAGAAGACTCTATGGCGGCGCTTGAAGAGCTAACAGGTCACGCTGAGAAAGTACTTCAACTTCTAGAGCTTCCTTACCGTAAAGTGATTCTATGTACGGGTGACATGGGCTTCGGTTCTGCGAAAACTTACGACTTAGAAGTATGGGTTCCAGCACAAGAGACTTACCGTGAAATTTCTTCTTGTTCAAACATGTGGGATTTCCAAGCGCGTCGTATGCAAGCTCGTTTCCGTCGTAAAGGCGAAAAGAAACCTGAACTTGTACACACACTAAACGGTTCTGGTCTTGCTGTTGGTCGTACTATGGTTGCTATTCTTGAGAACAATCAAGAAGCTGATGGCCGTATTGCTATCCCAGCAGTACTTCAACCATACATGGGCGGCGTAACGCACATTGGTTAATACCAATTTAGGCTTATCGAATTTAGATTAATCTATCTCGCTAGAATTGTTAAAAGGCTTTGCTGTAATGGCAAAGCCTTTTTTGTATGCGGACGTTGTTTGAATAGAAGCTACATATATGAGAAGGCAGCCTCGGAAGTATTGTTTGCTTGTTTCCATGCCAAATCAGCTTGCTTACATGCCAGAAGCGCCTTTCGGTAATAGTTTTGATAGTTGCTTTGTGTCAGCTCCTCCATCGTATAAAGCTGTGTGATCACTTCGTCACATTGCTTGATGATGGTTAGCACTTGTTTTGCACCCATTGAGTCAGGCCAAATCACAGAGAGCAGTTTGATCGTGTTCATACATACGTTCTTGATCATCGGACATCGTTTATGAATATCTAAGTAAGCCACAAGCACCTGTTTGTAGTCTGACTTTGCTCGTTTTATGCCGATATTCTTCTCTTTGAGCCAGTTCATTTTTGCAGTGTTGCGATGTTTCATCTCACTGCACATCGTTATCTGACTTGAAACCACTGTCTCGTTCGCTGTTTTCACTATCAACATGCTGCAACGGTTTTCAGCGATTTTGAACTCGTTTTCACAACTCATCCTATCCAATAACCATGCATGGTGATAAATCACTGGAAATGCGTCAAAGTCATTCTTGTCGTGTAATGCGGTTAGTATAGTGACTGCTTTTTGATATTGGTTAGCTTCCATCGCGATGTGAGCTGCGATAAGTGCTAAGTCAGTTTGAAGCCTTGCTCTTGCCTCGGTAGGGATCTTCGAAATTAAGTAATTGACGTGACCCAAATTCGCTTGCTTATCGATACCATCTGAGGCGCAATAGAGTAAAAATCGTATATGATTTAGCTTCATATACAGGTTGTCTCGAAAGGTATCCTTATTGATTTGCACATAGTTTTGGTAGTGGAATAGCGCTGTTTTAGTATCGTTTACCGATAAGCATAGATTTGCGATTGCCAGTTCTCTCTCAGAATTACCTGGTGTTAGTTTACTCGCTAACTTGAAGTGAGCAATGGCTGCCGGAACCTTATTGCTGATCAGGTTTACTTGAGCTGCTTGGTCTCGATACAAAGTGCAGGTTGGTGCAGAATTGATCAAACTTTCAATCATCGACTGTGCTTCGCTAAGCTGCCCCAAATTCGCAAGGCTGTTTGCTAATCCTGCTTGAGCCCAATCAAAACTGCCTTCATCTATCGCTTTCTGATAGACATTCTTGGCTTCCTCGTAGAGCTCTAGTTTTGATAGAAAGCTCCCTCGAAATTGCTGGATTGTTGCGAAGTATTCGGGATGAAACGCGGCAAGCCCTTCGCAATGCTCTAGGCCCGCTTGATAGTTATTCTCTCTCTCAGCTTTATAAATGTCTTGTAAAATCAGCTTCTTCCTTAAGGAACTGGTGATGCGCTGCTTTAGAGTTTCGCGGTTAAACGGTTTTAACAAATAGTTGTCAGGTCGTAGTTCAAGGATAGGGCGTATCGATAGAGCTGAATTTTCACCTGTAACAAGAATAAATATTCCGTCATCTTTTAATCTGTTGGCTTGCTTTAATTCTTCAAATAGCTGTTTGCCGTTGATCGTGTTACCAAAGTTATAATCACAAATGATGACATCAAAAGTTGTGTCATTCGTGATGGTCATTGCAACACGAGGCGATTTCGCAATGGCAATCAAACGTTCTGAAAAACCAATATGAACCAGCATGTTACGAATGGTTGATAACACTATCGTTGAGTCATCAATGATAAGTGCATTTAGTTGGGTTAATTTCATGCTTACTTTAAATTATTTACTGACGTGAATTACGTTGCTATTACGGATTGTCTTGATGTCATGCAGGATCGACAAAACAAGAAGCGCTAGGTTTCTACTAAGTTGATATTAGTTTTCGCTAAAATTGGATTCTTTTTTTTGCGAAGATTTTCATCTTATTAGCGTTAAAAATATTGGCTGTTTTGATTCTGAAATGAACTCGAATAAGGAAGATCATTCATAATGTTCAGTACCAAAATGGCGCGTATTTTATGACGGCTCTTTACCCGATAGGTAATACTCTTTTGCTAATTGTTTTTGTGGAGAGGATTAAATTTATTTGTGGGGATTTTAGAGATCAAATCAAATATAAAACAATGGCTTGGGAGGTGTTGGTTGTTTGGTTTTTCGCGTGAAGAGTAAGCCGCCGTTGGCATTTATGGGCGGCTTATAGATGTTTGGTATTTCTTAATGGTGTTTGTTAAATCAATTTGGCTTGAAACAAGCAGATTGTCGGAGTGCTTTATCGATGGCTGCAACGAGCTGCTCGATATGCTCTGGCTGGCTGATGAAAGGAGGCATCATATAAATCAATTTACCAAATGGACGGATCCAAACACCTTGCTCAACAAAGTGCGCTTGGATGGTTTCCATGTCGACAGGTGTGTGTGTTTCAACGACGCCAATCGCGCCCAACCAACGAACGTCTTTAACCAGTTCATGCTCGAGTAGAGGCGGCAGTAACTCAGAAAAGAGTTTTTCAATCTGATGAGTCTGATTTGTCCAATGACCTTGCTCTATGATGGACAAGCTTGCTGCACCTACTGCACAAGCTAAAGGGTTGCCCATGAAGGTTGGTCCGTGCATAAAGCAACCGGCTTCACCGCCACATACCGTGTCGGCGACTTCTTTACTCGCAAGCGTCGCTGACAGCGTCATGTAACCGCCAGTTAACGCCTTGCCTACGCATAAAATGTCCGGTTGAACATCGGCATGCTCACAGGCGAACAGTTTCCCTGTGCGGCCAAATCCGGTCGCAATCTCATCTAAGATCAGTAAGACGTTGAATTCATCACATAGCAAGCGAACTTGTTTTAAGAACTCGGGGTGGTAGATGCGCATACCGCCAGCGCCTTGAACGATGGGTTCTAAAATCACCGCTGCGACTTCTTTGTGGTGCGCTGTTAGCTTCTCTCGAAAGCTATCGATGTCACTTGAGTTCCAGTCATCCCAAAAGCCCGTTTTGGGCGAATCTGCAAAAATGTGTTCAGGCAAAAAACCTTTGTAGAGGCTGTGCATCGAGTTATCCGGATCTGTCACCGACATTGCCGCGAAGGTATCGCCGTGGTAGCCATCTCTCAGTGTGAGGAATTTTGAACGAGGTTGCCCTTTAGCATGCCAGTATTGCAGCGCCATCTTGAGGCTAACCTCTACCGCGACTGAACCTGAATCGGCCAGGAATACATGTTCTAGATTACTTGGCGCTAGGTTCAAAAGCTTCTTACATAAATCGATAGCTGGCTGGTGGGTGATACCACCGAACATAACGTGCGAAACCTTATCGATTTGGCTGTGAGCTGCAGCATTGAGCTCTGGGTGATTGTAACCGTGGATGGTTGACCACCAAGACGACATGCCATCAATAATTCGTTTTCCGCCTTCTAATTCTAGGTAAACACCGTCTGCGTTGGTGACTGGGTAGCAGGTCAGAGGTGTCAACGTTGATGTATAAGGATGCCAGATATGCTGGCGGTCAAAGGCGAGATCCATAGTAACTTCCATTCTTTTGCGGCTAAAAAATAACCAGATGTAAACTTTTGATATTATCAATGTGTTGACAGTCTAAAGCTTGTCGGTAGACTATCCAAGCATAAATACAATCTCTATTGATAGAGATGTAACATCAAATAATAAAAAAGGATCGACACGTGGAAGTTCGTCATGACTGGACAGTTGCTGAAGTAAGAGCACTGCTTGAAAAACCGTTTATGGATTTAATGTTTGAAGCTCAAGTGGTTCATAGACAGTACCAAGAGCACAACCACGTGCAGGTGAGTACGCTGTTATCGATTAAGACAGGTGCTTGTCCTGAAGATTGTAAGTACTGCCCTCAAAGTGCTCACTACCGAACGGATGTCGACAAAGAGCGCTTGATGGAAGTAGAGCGTGTTTTGGATGCTGCACAAAAAGCCAAGAACGCGGGTTCAACTCGTTTCTGTATGGGGGCGGCATGGAAAAACCCGAAAGAGCGCGATATGCCTCACCTAACTGACATGATCAAAGGTGTGAAAGGCATGGGTCTAGAAACATGTATGACACTAGGCATGTTAACGCCTGATCAAGCAGGTGAGCTAGCGGATGCAGGTTTGGATTACTACAATCACAACCTTGATACGTCCCCTGAGTTTTACGGCAGTATCATTACTACTCGTACTTACCAAGATCGCTTAGATACCCTATCTCACGTACGTGATGCTGGTATGAAAATCTGTTCTGGCGGTATTATTGGTATGGGCGAAAGTACCAATGACCGTGCTGGTCTGCTTGTCGAACTGGCTAATCTTCCTGTGCACCCTGAAAGTGTTCCAATCAACATGCTCGTAAAAGTGAAAGGCACACCGATGGAAAACGTCGATGATGTTGAGTCTTTCGACTTCGTCAAACTGATTGCGATTGCTCGCATCATGATGCCAATGTCTGCGGTTCGTCTATCTGCAGGCCGTGAGAATATGAATGAGCAGATGCAGGCGATGTGTTTCATGGCTGGCGCGAATTCTATCTTCTACGGCTGTAAGCTACTGACTACGCCAAACCCAGATGAAGACACGGATATGCAGCTGTTTAAGAAGTTAGGTATTAACAGCCAACAAGTGGCTCAGAAGCCGGATGAAATTCAAGAAAACGAACTGTTAGATCAAGTGGTGGAGCGCGTTGCCGCTCGCCCAACGAAAGACGACATGTTCTACGATGCCACTGTTTAAATCTCGCATCAAAAGTGCCCTTGCTCATCGCTGTGAGCAAGGGCTAACTCGTCAACTTAAGGTGTTAGAAAACAGTAATGGTCCTTTGCTTATGAGCGAAGGTTCTAGCTTCATTAATTTTTCGAGTAATGACTATTTAGGCTTGGCAAACGATCCTGAGCTGGTGAATGCGTGGCAAACTGGACTTTCTCGGTATGGCGCTGGCAGTGCGGCATCGCCATTGGTCACGGGTTTTAGTCCTGCTCATCGAAATTTAGAGGCTAAGCTGTGCGAATGGCTTGGCTTTGAACGTGCCATTCTCTTTAGTTCTGGTTTCAGTGCTAATCAAGCGTTGTTGTTTTCTCTGCTCGAGAAAGACGACTCTCTATTGCAAGACAAGCTCAACCACGCCTCTTTGATGGAAGCGGGGATGATTTCACCTGCAACCATGAAACGCTTTAAGCACAACGACACGCAGCACCTAGAGTCGCTCTTGAGGCGCACTCCACAATCCTTGGTTGTGACTGAAGGTGTGTTCAGCATGGATGGGGATCAAGCGCCTCTCAACCAGGTATTTAACTTGACTAACCAATACGACAGTTGGTTGGTGGTTGATGATGCCCACGGTATTGGCGTATTAGGTGATAACGGGGCAGGGAGTTGCAACGCCGCACAAATCTCACCTGATATCTTGGTGGTGACCTTTGGTAAAGCATTTGGCCTTTCTGGTGCTGCGATTCTTTGTTCGTCAGAAGTGGGTGATTACTTAACTCAGTTTGCGCGTCATCATGTGTATTCGACGGCAATGCCACCTTCACAAGCGGTGGCTTTGTCTCATGCATGTCAGATGATTCAAACGCAAGAGTGGCGTCGTGAGAAACTCACGGAGCTAGGCGCGCTCTATGCCGAGCAGATGAGTGGCGTGAAAGGTTTTATTGATACTCAGACGCCGATCAAGCCATTTTTAATCGGCGAAGCCCAAGCTGCACTATCTATTGCCGAAGAGTTGAAGCGTAACCAAGTTTGGGTAACGGCAATAAGGCCACCAACGGTGCCTATTGGGACTGCTCGTTTACGTATTACCTTAACGGCCAATCACAATCAGGAACAGATTCTTCAGTTAACTAACTCTTTGCTTCAAGCAATAGAGCGAAGCAACGAGTCTGTAAGCAAACCTAGCATAGAATCAAGCTTTGAATTAAAGAAAGAGGCTCAGTAAATGTCACAAGAAGCAGTAGTGGATAATTACGTAGGCCAAGACAAGAGTGCGATTGCCGAAGCCTTCGGCAAAGCAGCAACAACCTATGACAAACACGCTGAATTCCAGCGAGATGTTGGTCACCGACTGCTGGATAAGTTACCGAGTGACCTCTCTGGATTAAAGGTGCTCGATTTAGGTTGTGGTACTGGTTATTTCTCACAGCAATTGGTGGAACGAGGCGCTGAAGTGGTATGCGCAGACCTTTCTGTTGGAATGTTGCAAAAAGCCGAACAGCGCTGTGGCGCAATGGTCTCTTTATATCGACAAGCTGATGCCGAGCTATTGCCATTCGAAGATGGGGCTTTTGATATTGTTTTCTCAAGTCTTGCGTTGCAATGGTGTGACGATTTATCGTCGCCTCTGAGGGAGATGAGGCGTGTCACCTCGCTTGGAGGGCGTGTTGTTTTCTCAACTTTGCTTGATGGGTCACTGTTTGAACTGAAAAAGTCATGGTCAAAAATTGACACACATCAACACGTTAACCATTTTATTACAATCAATCAGGTAAAAATTGCGTTAGCGCAATCTAGCTGTACTGCTCATCAACTAGACTTGCCCACCATCACCGTTTGGTACGACACTGCGTTTGAACTGATGCGCGACCTTAAAGGTATCGGCGCTAATCACGTAAGTGGTCGCTCACAAGGTTTAACAAGTCGCCGCATGTTGCAGCTTGTTGAACGGGAATATCGAGAGTTTAAAAACCATCAAGGTTTCTTACCAGCAACATATCAAGTTTGTTTAGGGGTTATTCAATTATGATTGATGCATTATTCATTGCAGGTACGGATACCGAAGTGGGAAAAACTGTGGTTTCAAAAGCGATTCTTCAAGCTTTAGCCGCACAAGAGTTATCAACAATTGGCTACAAGCCAGTTGCCGCAGGGTGTGAACAACTCCCTGAAGGGTTACGTAATAGTGATGCGTTGCATCTTCAAGAAGCGGCAACGCAAGACATTGCTTACGAAGACGTTAATCCATATGCGTTGTTGCTACCATCATCACCACACATTGCAGCAAAGCATGATGGTGTCGTGATTGATGAAACCGTATTATCAGCTAAGTTGGCAGAGCATAAGCAAAACTCTGACATCGTGTTAGTTGAAGGTGCTGGTGGTTGGCGTGTACCGGTTTCTGATGATGAATATTTGTCTAGCTGGGTCAAAAAAGAGCAGCTGCCTGTGGTATTGACGGTTGGTATTAAGCTTGGCTGTTTGAGTCATGCACTGCTAACCGCAGAAGTGATTCGTGCTGATGGACTGAACCTAGTGGGTTGGGTTGCAAACCGCATTAACCCAGGTACTGAACATTACGCCGAAATTATAGCGATGCTTGAAGACAAGCTAGGTGCACCGAAGTTAGGCGAAATTCCGTATGTGCCAAGAGCAAAGTCTAAGAACATTGGTAAGTACATTAATGTACAGCCATTGCTTGATCTTTAAACTTCGAGTTATACGTTAAACAAGAAAAGGGCTGCGATTGCAGCCCTTTTGCTTTGTTAAGCCTTTGACCATTAGCTTATAAACAGCTGGTCTTTTATATCAGCAAACTAGGGATTAATGTTCTTTGGTAAGTCCCATTAGTGCTTGCTGTGTTTCTGTGATTTTTGCCTGCGCCGTTTGCGGAGTTAGGACCCCAATCTGCTTTTTTGCTTCTTCTTCAGTAATCCCTAGGTGACAGCACAGTAAATCGATAGCCATTTGAGTGTTAGTACCTTCAACCATGATTTTTCCCTTTTGTACATGGACTAGCCAATAATTCATCTGAAGCCACTCTAAACGGATTGTTATGCCGACACCATACGACTTAGGTCTAATAGACTAGGGGTAAGCCGAATAGGGTCTCGTAATCAAATGTTGCAATTTAATGCTTAACCTTGTTTTCTTAATCTAAGACTATATGTATAAGTAAGGATAAGTCTTCAAGGTTGGAATAAATTGCTGTCTGCCTTGTCTATAATAATAAGTTTTATAAAAACAGCTTTCATGCGGAGATAAGTAATGAAGCGAGTAATGTTGTTCCTTGCAACCAACCTAGCGGTTGTAATGGTACTAAGTGTTGTTCTTAATATTGTATACGCAGTTACAGGTATGCAACCTGGTAGCCTATCAGGCTTATTGGTGATGGCTGCAGTATTTGGTTTTGGCGGCTCATTCATTTCGTTGATGATGTCAAAGAAAATGGCGCTACGCTCGGTAGGCGGCATGGTCATCGAAAGTCCACGAAATGAAACAGAACATTGGTTGATGGAGACGGTAAGCCGTCAATCTCAACAAGTTGGTATTGGTATGCCAACAGTGGCGATCTACGACTCGCCAGACATCAACGCATTCGCGACGGGTGCTAAGCGTGACGATTCATTAGTCGCAGTCTCTACGGGTCTGCTACACAACATGACGCGTGATGAAGCTGAAGCGGTATTAGCGCATGAAGTGAGCCACATCGCAAACGGCGATATGGTGACCATGACGTTAATGCAAGGTGTAGTGAACACGTTCGTTATCTTCCTATCTCGTTTCATCGCCAACATTGTTGCGTCGAATGACAACGAAGAAGAGGGCGGCAGCAACATGATGGTGTACTTCGGTGTGTCTATGGTGTTGGAATTGGTATTTGGTTTCTTAGCAAGCTTCATTACGATGTGGTACAGCCGTCATCGTGAATTCCATGCCGATGCAGGTGCAGCGAACCTAGTGGGTAAAGAGAAGATGATTGCAGCGTTAGAGCGCCTAAAGGTGAGCCATGAGCCACAACTAGAAGGCTCTATGATGGCATTTGGTATCAATGGTAAGAAGTCTCTAACAGAGCTTCTAATGAGCCACCCACCGCTAGACAAGCGTATTGCGTCTTTACGTAACATGTAATTTCTAACACAAGCTGCTGTCGTTAAGCGGCAATATGTATTCTAAAGGCTTCCTTCGGGAGGCCTTTTTTGATCTTGGCATTCAAGAGAGTAAGTCTCTGGGAGTGATGTATCCGGGGATATGTGCCTGGTGATAGAGGGTTACTGGTGATGAAGCATTGGGATATTTATTGGTTGATATTGGACGGACTGATATGAGCAGGGCAATGATACTGGGTTGCCTTGTATTATTTTGCTGACGGTTCTTGCTTGTGATCAATACACTTTGTTCCGCTCAACAAAAAGGCTTCCACATGGGAAGCCTTAGTCTATTCTGTGATTCGAATTTCGAATCTTACAGCTTGTCAGTTAGCTCGATAGCTTGGCCGATGTAGTTCGCTGGCGTCATCTCTTTTAGACGTACTTTTTCGTCTGCAGGGATTTCAAGGCCGTCGATGAATGCACGCATACCTTCGCCATCAACACGCTTACCACGAGTTAGCTCTTTTAGCTTCTCGTATGGCTTCTCGATGCCGTAACGACGCATTACTGTTTGTACTGGTTCTGCTAGTACTTCCCAGTTCTTGTCTAGTTCAGCAAGTAGTGCAGCACGGTTAACTTCTAGCTTGCTAATACCTTTCAGAGTTGAAGTGTAAGCAATGATAGCGTAACCAACACCAACACCTAGGTTACGAAGAACCGTAGAGTCAGTAAGGTCACGTTGCCAGCGAGAAACTGGAAGTTTTTGTGCTAGGTGGCTAAATACTGCGTTAGCTAGACCAAGGTTGCCTTCAGAGTTTTCGAAGTCAATTGGGTTAACTTTGTGCGGCATTGTAGAAGAACCGATTTCGCCAGCAATAGTCTTCTGCTTGAAGTGACCAAGAGCGATGTAGCCCCAAACGTCACGGTCGAAGTCTAGAAGGATTGTGTTGAAACGAGCAATAGCATCGAATAGCTCAGCGATGTAATCGTGAGGTTCGATTTGAGTTGTGTACGGGTTCCAAGTTACGCCAAGAGATTCAGTGATGAACTCTTCGCTGAACTGGTGCCATTCCACTTCAGGGTATGCAGAAAGGTGTGCGTTGTAGTTACCTACAGCACCGTTGATTTTCGCTAGGATCTCAACGTTTTCGATTTGCTTGTATTGACGTTCCATACGGTACGCAACGTTAGCCATCTCTTTACCCATAGTAGAAGGAGAAGCTGGCTGACCGTGTGTGCGAGACAGTAATGGAATATCACGGTACTCGTTCGCAAGTGCTTTGATAGCATCAATTACGTTACGGATTTCTGGAAGAATCACTGTGTCACGAGCTTCTTTAAGCATAAGCGCGTGAGATGTGTTGTTGATGTCTTCAGAAGTACATGCAAAGTGAATAAATTCGTTTACAGCGTGAAGTTCAGGAACGCCAGCAACTTTCTCTTTCAAGAAGTACTCAACCGCTTTAACGTCGTGGTTAGTCGTGCGCTCGATCTCTTTGATACGTAGAGCATCTTCTTCACTGAAGTTAGCTGCTAGTTCATCAAGAAACTGGTTAGCTTCTGCACTGAACGCTGGTACTTCTTTGATTGCATCTGTAGCTGCAAGCTTTTGTAACCAACGAACTTCAACGATAGAGCGGTACTTTAGTAGGCCAAACTCACTAAAGATGCTGCGTAATGCAACAGTCTTGCTTCCGTAACGGCCGTCTACTGGTGAAACAGCAGTCAATGCTGACAGTTCCATGGTGTTCTCCTGAATTGAGTTTTCTAAATTTTGAGAGGTTTATACCAGTAACAATCTCAATTGTCACGCATATTGCGCAATCGTTTGCGTGAGAGTTGTATTGATACAAAAAACAAGCTCGCGACCAGGCGCGAGCTAATAAATTACATGCGAGCTAGCAGGATTTGAGCCTGCTCGATCATCTTCTTGCGACCGAAGATAAGGTGGCGACGTTTACCGCCAACTTGACGCCATAACACAGCGCTTCGAATTCCAGATAGAAGGAGTGCGCGGACCTTATGTTGGCTCGACGTCTGTTGAAGTACAGCTGGCGTACCAGAAACCTGAATACGCGGGCCGATAGGGCTCACAACATCAAGGTAGATGCTCGCTAGGTTGCTGATCATTTGCTCGTCAAACAGATCAAAGTGTTCAGTTTGACGTTCTGCAGTTTGAATGCGATCGCCAAGCTGAGACATAGAGTCGTTACGAGAAGATAGCTTACGCTCAAGTGCCATCAAGCTGATAATATAACGAGTAATATCGCTACCAGCTGGAGTACTATCGATACCTTTTACTAAGCACTCAAGGCCAAGCTTTAGGTTCGCTTCACGTCCAAATACGCCCACGGTGTTCGCTGGGTTGGTATTTAAAATGGCACTGAGTGAAGCTTCGAAGGCATCTTTATCACAATGGCCGTCTTTCGCTACTTGTTGAACCAAAGCCACAGCTTGGCAAATTCCAGCGAAAGCAATAGTACGGTCATAAAGTGTATTAGCCACGTAGTAACTCCTAGTTGTCTTCTATTGTTTGTGGTTCGTTTTATTGGTTAGATGCGCTTTTCAATGATACCACCACCAAGACATACGGTGTCTAGGTAGAACACTGCTGATTGACCTGGGGTCACCGCAATTTGTGGTTCGTCAAAAATAACCTTAATGTTTTCATCATCAATTGGGATGATTGTACAAGGAATATCGGTCTGACGGTAACGTGTTTTTACCGTGCACGTCATAACTTCAGTAATTGGTGTGCGATTTACCCAATGAAGCTGAGAAGCGATCAAACCTTCTGATTTTAGAAGAGGGTGGTCTTTACCTTGTACCGCTATCAGGACATTACGCTTAAGATCTTTTTCACCAACAAACCATGGTTCTTCATTACCGCCGCCACCTTTAGTGCCGCCGATATGTAGACCTTTACGCTGACCTAGCGTGTGGTACATCAAACCTTGGTGTTGACCAATCACTTGGCCTTCTGGTGTCTCGATGTTACCCGGTTGAGCGGGTAGGTATTTGCCTAGGAACTCAGTGAACTTACGCTCACCAATGAAGCAGATACCTGTTGAATCTTTTTTCTTCGCAGTGATCAAGTCTTGCTCTTCAGCAATGCGTCGCACTTCTGGCTTCTCTAATTCACCCACAGGGAATAGGCTGCGTGCCACTTGATCTGAGCTTAACGTATAAAGGAAATAGCTTTGGTCTTTATTGCCGTCTAGGCCACGTAGCATTTCTGGTTTTACGCCAGCATCAAGCTCTTCTTGAGTTGGGAAAGTACGACGAACGTAGTGACCCATCGCAATGTAGTCTGCGTCTAATACTTCATCCGCAAACTCTAAGAATGCTTTGAATTTGATTTCTTTGTTACAAAGAATATCTGGGTTAGGAGTACGACCTGCTTTGTATTCAGCAAGGAAGTATTCGAATACATTGTCCCAGTATTCTGCAGCAAAGTTGATAGTGTGAAGGTGGATACCTAGTTTGTCACATACCGCTTGAGCATCAGCAAGATCTTCAGCTGCCGTGCAGTATTCTTCGTTATCGTCTTCTTCCCAGTTTTTCATGAAAAGGCCTTCTACCTGATAGCCTTGTTGCTGAAGAAGATACGCCGATACTGACGAATCTACACCGCCGGACATACCGACAATTACTTTCTTTTCGCTGTTTCCAGAGCTGATATCTGACATGTCTAAACACCGTTACTATTACTTGGTCGCAGATTCTAACAGAAAGAGAAACGCCGTGACAGATCCGAGACTGGAATCACAGTTTCATTTGCACAAATAGTGCGCTGACTTCGTTAGAGAATCGCATGAACGCGAGGAGACTCGCTAGGATGTCAGATCTATATGTGGCATAGTCGCTCAAAATCCAAGACCTGAGATGAAAAATGTCTGAACAAAATGAGTTTATGCAAGAAGAACAGTTGATCGAGATTATCGAAAACCAACTTGAAGATGGCCAACCTGTGAAAGTGAAAGAGACGTTGATGCGTTTAATGATGACAGGTACTCCTCGTGAAGAGGCGATTGCGGCTATGGCATGTGCACTGGCTATTGAAGTATTTGATGTAATGAAAAACGGTGCAGAGTTTAATCAAAAACGTTACGCCGAGCATTTAGGCATGCTGCCTGATCTAAGCTTTATGGAAGGCGAATAAAAAAATAACGTAGCAAACGTTTGCTATAGTTTGAGAGATTGCCGCGTTAAATATAGCGCGGTAGAATCCGCCACCTATTTCCCCTTGACTTAGACTAGCCCTATGAAATTCCCTGGACAACGTAAATCAAAGCACTATTTTCCGGTTCACGCTCGTGACCCTTTAGTAAGCCAAGCTCAAACGAGCAAAAGAATGTCACGTACTCATATAATCGGTATTGACCAAACTTTGGTGGATATTGAAGCAAAGGTGAGTTCTGAGCTAATCGAAAAATATGGCTTAAGTAAGGGGCACTCTCTGGTTATTGGTGATGAAGCTGCTGAATCTTTGTATCAAGAATTAAAAGAACAGTGCCTGATTACCAATGAATACGCTGGTGGCACAATTGGCAATACATTACACAACTATTCAGTATTGGCGGATGACCGTTCAACACTATTGGGTGTAATGAGCCAAGATATTAAAATTGGTAGCTACGGTTACCGCTATTTATGTAATACATCAAGCAGAATGGATCTGAACCATTTACAAGGGGTAGATGGCGCAATTGGTCGCTGCTTTGCATTAATTACAGAAGATGGTGAACGTACTTTCGCAATTAGCGAAGGTCAAATGAACCAACTAAAACCAGAAAGCATCCCTGAAAAGATCTTCAAAAGTGCTTCTGCTTTAGTATTAACCGCTTATTTAGTTCGTTGTAAGCCAGGCGACCCTATGCCTGAAGCAACAATGAAAGCGATCGAATACGCGAAGAAATACGATGTGCCTGTCGTTTTAACACTTGGTACTAAATTCGTTATTCAAGATGATCCAGAGTTTTGGAAAGATTTCCTTGAACAACATGTAACCGTTGTTGCAATGAATGAAGACGAAGCTGAAGCATTAACTGGTGAAAGCGATCCTCTTGCTGCTTCAGACAAAGCACTAGATTGGGTAGACTTGGTTTTATGTACAGCAGGTCCTGTGGGCTTGTTTATGGCGGGTTACACTGAAGATGCAGTGAAGCGCGAAACATCATTACCTTTGTTACCAGGATCGATTGCTGAATTTAACCGTTATGAATTTAGCCGTCCTGCACATAAAGACTTATGTGAAAATCCAACGAAAATCTATTCACATATCGCACCTTACATGGGCGGCCCAGAAAAGATTAAGAATACTAATGGTGCCGGTGATGCTGCATTATCTGCGCTATTACATGATATGGCGGCTAATAAGTACCATAAAGAAAATGTGCCTAACTCAAGTAAGCATCAGCATTCATTCTTGACGTATTCTTCTTTCTCACAAGTTTGTAAATATTCAAACCGTGCAAGTTATGAAGTATTAGTACAGCACTCGCCACGATTATCTCGAGGCCTTCCTGAAAGAGAAGACAGTCTAGAAGAGGCGTACTGGGAAAGATAAGGTATTTTTTGATTTCTATTTCTAGTAGTGAAATATAAAAAAGGCTCCGAAAGGAGCCTTTTTTGTTTCTGTATATATTGAAGCCGTAAATAATACTTTAGTCGACTTAAATATTAATTCTATTGCTTAGTGGGTTATTGATTATTCACTTAGCAAACACGATGCCTTAAAGAGCAAACTCTTCTAGAGATTTACCAGCATCTAGTTGTTCTTGGATAGCTGAAGGCGTACGGCCTTGACCAGTCCAAGTTTTCTCATCGCCATTGCCATCTACATATTTGTATTTCGCTGGGCGAGGAGCACGTTTAGATTTTGTTGTTTTAGATTTTGCTTCACCAGAAAGTGCAGCAATAAGATCGGCAACATCAATACCGTCTTTTGCAATTTGTTCTGCGATAGCAGAAAGCTTAGCTTCTTGCTCTGCTTTTGCTGCGCGTTCTTCAGCTTCAGACTCTTGACGTTCTTGTACAACAATAGTCAGCTTGTCTAGCGCTTCTTCAAGTTGCTCAAGAGTTAATTCACGTGAGAACGCACGAAGGCTACGGATATTTAATAGAGTTTTTGTTAATTCAGACATGATATTTCCCATCAAGGTAAACTAAATAATCCTCCTAATAATAAACAGAGCTCAAGAATAAAACAAATAGTATTTCTTCTATTAGTTATTTAAATAAAAAAGTGAGACGAGACGTTTAAGTGAAAAGATAGACCTCTAATGAAATTATAATAACTATAAGGAATATCTTAATAAAATTAGGTGATATTTGATATGTGTTAGGTGGAGTAATCCACAAAAGTTGACTATTCTTCTATTGATTACTTCATTAACAAAAAGCTATTTTTCTCGGAATGATATGTTGCATTGTTGCTCTTGATGGGTACAATTGCGACTACCTGATGCGGTGCTTTGGTTAATCTGTTGCTAAACTTTGGTTTCAACGGTTAATAATGTTACCGCACGTAGAGGTGCAATTATAAAAAGTAGTTTTCGTTGGGGTGATGCCAATGAATGGAAATGAAAGGTGTAATTGCCGAAGTCAATTGTATATCTAAGCAATTTGCTGGGGTTGTGCTTAATAGGTACAACACTGCCATAGTCTTAATTTTAAACTATGGAGCGCTACTGTAGGGTTGGGTGAAGTGTTCACTTCCCTTTCGCTTAGTTCAACATGAGCTTGATAAGCCGTATCAAGTTTATCTGCAGTAGATCTCTAGCCAAATAAAAAACTGGTTTTTGAAGATCATGAATTTAATAGATTTTGCAACATCGCCTTTATCACTGCTTCCTCCCTTGGTTGCCTTGACTCTTGCTATTGTTACCCGCCGTGTATTAGTTTCCTTGGGTGTCGGTATTGTTATGGGTGCGATTCTACTTGCTGACTACTCAGTAGGTAACGCAGCTAGCTACGTCTTTACTAAAGTATCTGGTGTTTTCATCGAAGATGGTGGCATTAACACTTGGAACATGAGCATCGTCGCTTTCCTAATTATTCTTGGAATGACAACGGCATTATTAACACTTTCTGGCGGCACTCGCGCATTCGCTGAGTGGGCACAGTCTCGTGTTAAGAGCAAACGTGGCTCAAAACTACTTGCTGCATTCTTAGGTGTATTCATCTTTGTTGATGATTACTTCAACAGCTTAGCGGTAGGTGCTATCTCCCGCCCTGTAACTGACCGCTTCTACGTATCTCGCGCTAAGCTAGCTTATATCCTAGACTCAACTGCTGCTCCTATGTGTGTGATCATGCCTGCTTCTAGCTGGGGTGCTTACATTATCACTATCATTGGTGGCATCTTAGTGACACACGGTGTGACAGAGTATTCTGCACTGGGTGCTTACGTTCGCCTTATCCCAATGAACTTCTACGCTGTGTTCGCGCTATTAATGGTGTTTGCTGTTGCGTGGTTTGGTTTAGATGTTGGTAAAATGCGTGAGCATGAGATTGAAGCTTCTCAAGGCCGTGGCTTTGAAGGCGACAATGATCAAAAGCAAGCGCACGATCTAAACGAAGAGCTAGATATTCAAGAGAGCGAAAACGGTTCTGTTTCTGATCTCGTAATGCCAATCGTAGCGTTAATTGTAGCGACGGTTGCTGCAATGCTTTACACGGGTGGCCAAGCGCTTACTGCTGATGGTCAAGCATTCAACTTACTTGGCGCATTTGAAAATACGGATGTAGGTAAGTCTCTGGTTTACGGTGGTGTTATTGGTTTACTCGTTGCGCTAGCAACGGTATTCAAACAGAAACTGCCTATGGCTGATATCGCAAGAACAATGTGGATTGGTGCAAGCTCTATGTTTGGCGCTATCCTTATTCTTGTGTTTGCATGGACGATCGGTTCAGTTATCGGCGACATGAAAACAGGTTCGTACCTATCATCTTTAGCGACGGGTAACATTGATTACCACTGGCTACCAGTTATCTTGTTCCTTCTTGCAGGCCTAATGGCGTTCTCGACAGGTACATCATGGGGTACGTTCGGTATCATGCTACCTATCGCAGGTGACATGGCTGCAGCCTCTGATATCGCGCTAATTCTGCCTATGTTAAGTGCGGTTCTTGCGGGTTCTGTATTTGGTGACCACTGTTCTCCAATCTCAGACACAACGATTCTGTCTTCTACAGGTGCTCGTTGTAACCACATTGATCACGTATCGACTCAGCTTCCTTATGCGCTGTCTGTGGCGTTCGTATCGTGTATCGGCTTCATCACACTAGGTATGACATCATCAACTGGCATCGCATTCGGCGCAGCATCTCTAACGTTTGTGGCAGTATGTTTTGCATTAGCTTATTTCTCACGTTGTAAGATGGCAACGTGTAAAAGCTGATCATCACTTGATTGAATAATGAGAAGGGAGGCGTTTGCCTCCCTTTTTTTGTGCTCGTTAATTTAATTTTAAATTTCGTGAAAAAAGTTCGAATAAATGGTTGAAAAAGGGTGTCAGCTTAGTTAGTGTGGATACAAGACAGCAAACAACCTAAGAGCTGATAAGTATGCGTAAATTAGTAATGAACATTCATCACCATCATCACCCTATCTAGTCTTTCGGGGAGATTTACGTATACCCGGGAGCAAGAATTCTCCCGGAGGTTAAGTCAAAGAATTTAGATTTAAACCCTCGGGACGACAAAGTCTTCCGAGGGTTTTTTAGTTTTAGCACTTTTAAATAATCAATAAATTCAAATATTTGCACAGGGATATAGCAATGCAGACACAACGCCTAAGAATCGCAATTCAAAAGAAAGGTCGCTTAAGTAAAGAGTGCCAAGATCTACTTAAAAAATGTGGTGTTAAATTTAACATCATGGGTGAGCGTTTAGTTGTTCATTCACTAAATATGCCAATCGACTTGTTATTGGTTCGTGATGACGACATCCCAGGCCTTATCATGGATGGTGTAGTTGACCTAGGTTTCATCGGTGAAAATGAACTAGAAGAAGTTCGTCTAGACCGTGTTGCTCTTAAAGAGCCTTCAGAATTCCGCACGCTACGTCGTTTAGACTTCGGTGGTTGCCGCCTTTCTATCGCGATCAACAAAGATGAAGAGTACAACGGCCCACAAGATTTAGCTGGCAAACGTATCGCGACCACTTACCCACAATTACTGAAAGCCTACATGGACGAGCAGGGTGTTGAATTCAGCGCTTGTATGCTAACGGGCTCAGTTGAAGTTGCGCCACGTGCTGGTCTAGCAGACGCTATTGCCGATTTAGTTTCTACAGGTGCGACACTAGAAGCGAATGGCCTAAAGGAAGCAGAGGCTATCTTCCAATCTAAAGCAACACTGATTCAGCGTGTTGGTGAGTTCGATGCAGACAAAACTGCTCTGATTGAAAAACTACTGACTCGTATGCAGGGTGTTCAACAAGCAAAAGAGTCGAAGTACATCATGCTTCACGCACCAACATCTCAGCTAGAGCAAATCAAAGCATTATTGCCTGGCGCTGAAGATCCTACGGTTCTTCCACTATCAACAGACAAAGACAAAGTTGCGGTTCACCTTGTAAGTACAGAGAACTTGTTCTGGGAAACAATGGAACAGCTGAAAGAGTTGGGTGCAAGCTCAATCCTAGTATTACCAATCGAAAAAATGATGGGGTAGTGACGATGAGAACCGTTGTTTGGCAATCTTTAAGTGAATCACAGCAAGACTCGGTACTAGAGCGTCCAGCTATTACTGAAGGTGCAAACATCACAGCGACTGTTTCTGATGTGATTGCAAAAGTACGAAATGAAGGCGATGCCGCACTTAAAGAACTGACTGAAAAGTTCGATCGTGTGACTCCAGAATCCATTCGAGTTAGCTCGACTGAAATTGAAGAGGCATGTGCTCGTTTAACACCAGAAATGAAGCAAGCGTTAGAGCAAGCTTATAGCAATATTGCTAAGTTTCACGAAGCTCAGAAGCCTCAGCCCATTAAGGTTGAGACACAGCCAGGCGTTGTGTGTGAGCAAGTGACACGCGCTATTAATACTGTTGGCCTTTATATTCCGGGTGGCAGCGCGCCACTTCCGTCAACGGTTCTTATGTTAGGTGTACCCGCTCAAATCGCGGGTTGCCGCAAGGTTGTGCTTTGTTCACCTCCGCCCATCGCGGATGAAATCTTGTATGTCGCGAATCTTTGTAAAATCGATGAGGTTTACAATGTTGGTGGCGGTCAAGCCGTTGCTGCCATGGCTTACGGTACTGAAAGTGTTGCTAAGGTCGATAAGATCTTCGGTCCAGGTAACGCTTACGTAACGGAAGCGAAACGCCAAGTAAGTAACGACTTCCGTGGCGCTGCGATTGATATGCCTGCTGGCCCGTCTGAAGTGTTAGTGATTGCAGACGAAACTGCAGATGCTGACTTCATTGCTGCTGATCTACTGAGCCAAGCGGAACACGGACCAGATTCACAGGTTGTATTAGTCACACCATCACCAGTTGTTGCCGACCAAGTAACCGATGCGGTTCAGAAGCAACTGAAAGAACTGTCTCGTGCGAACATCGCTCAGCAAGCATTGGCTTCAAGCCTAATCATCATTGCTGAATCGATCACTCAAGCGATTGCAATTTCGAACTTCTACGGTCCAGAGCACTTGATTGTTCAGACCAAGAACCCACGTGAATTGCTGCCGTTACTAGACAATGCAGGTTCAATCTTCCTTGGTGACTGGTCTCCAGAGTCGGCAGGTGACTACGCATCAGGAACAAACCACGTGCTGCCGACCTACGGTTACACCAAAACCTATTCAAGCCTAGGTTTGGCTGATTTCTCTAAGCGTATGACAGTACAAGAGCTAACAGCCGATGGTTTGAAAGGCCTAGCGCCAACAGTAGTAACCATGGCGGAAGCCGAAGGCTTGGATGCACACAAACGCGCTGTGACTATCCGAGTTGAAAAATTAAATCGAGTTGAAAAGTTAAATAAAGCGAAATAAGGGTAGAGCATGGAAAAGTTAGCAAGAAAGCAAGTTCAGGCTCTGACACCTTATTTGTCTGCAAGACGCATTGGTGGCAGCGGAGATGTATGGTTGAACGCCAACGAATCTCCGTTTGATAACGAGTACAGCCTAAATCTGACTCGACTTAACCGCTACAGCGAGTGCCAGCCTAAAGAGCTGATCGATGCTTACGCTCAATACGCTGGCGTGACATCAGAGCAAACGCTGACAACACGTGGTGCTGATGAAGGTATCGAGCTTTTGATTCGTGCGTTCTGTGAGCCAAACGAAGACGCTATTCTTTACTGCCCACCCACTTACGGTATGTACGCAATCAGTGCAGAGACGATTGGTGTTGAGCGTAAAGTGGTGCCTCTGACTTCTGAATGGCAATTGGATCTTCCTGCTATTGAAGCTCAACTTGACAACGTAAAAGTGGTGTTTGTTTGTAGTCCAAATAACCCAACAGGTAACTTAGTTAACCGTAAAGACATCGTTAAACTGCTTGAAATGACACAAGACAAAGCGATTGTGGTGATGGATGAAGCGTATATCGATTTCTGCCCTGAAGCATCAACGGTGGATTTGCTTGCTCAGTATCCGAATCTAGCGATTCTTCGAACTCTCTCGAAAGCATTTGCTTTAGCGGGTTTACGTTGTGGCTTTACGCTAGCGAACAAAGAGCTTATCGATGTATTGTTAAAGGTGATTGCTCCTTATCCAGTGCCAATCCCTGTTGCTGACATTGCCGTTCAAGCACTTTCAGAGCAAGGACTAGCGCGTGCTAAGTTCCAAGTTCTGGATTTAAGTGCTAACCGAGCGTATTTACAAGCAGGTCTATTAGGTATGCCTCAAGTGACGGTATTTGATGGTTGGGGTAACTACCTACTGGTTAAATTCCCGAACGGCGATGAGTTATTTAAAGCGGCTTGGGATACGGGCATCATTTTGCGTAATTCACCAATTGAAGACTGTGTTCGTATTAGTATTGGTAATCGCGAAGAGTGCGAAAAGACACTTGGATTCATTCGTAACTTTTATCAGTAACGAAAGGTTTACCAGTAATAACATTTGCCAGTTTGAGTGGATTAATTGCAGGCTGGCAAGTGAAACCAATATTTTGGGTTAGCGTTGATTTTAGCTAGGCCAGCAGATTTAAAATTAAAAGGAAGTTCAAGTGAGTAAACAACAGAAAATACTTTTTATAGACCGTGACGGCACCTTAATTGTTGAGCCGCCAGTTGACTTTCAAGTAGACCGTTTAGACAAACTAAAATTCGAACCGTTAGTGATCCCTAGCCTACTTGCACTGCAAGATGCAGGTTATCGCTTAGTGATGGTGACTAACCAAGATGGTCTAGGCACAGATAGCTACCCGCAAGAAGAGTTCGATGCTCCACATAATATGATGATGGAGTTCTTTGAGTCTCAGGGCGTTAAGTTTGATGATGTTCTAATCTGCCCTCACTTTGATGAAGACAACTGCTCTTGCCGCAAGCCTAAGCTGGGTATGGTTAAAGAATACCTACAAGGCGGTAAAGTTGACTTCCAAAAGTCAGTCGTGATTGGCGATCGAATGACGGATCTTCAACTTGCTGAGAACATGGCAATTCGTGGTATCCAATACGGACCAGATGCGCAAACTGAAGGCACGCTTAACTGGCCACAGATCGTTAAAGATCTGACGGTTAATGCTCGTGTTGCTGAAGTGGTTCGTACCACTAAAGAAACCGACATTAAGGTAGCCGTAAACCTTGATGAAACCGGTGACAACAAGATTGATACTGGCATGGGTTTCTTCGATCACATGCTTGATCAAATCGCGACACACGGCGGTTTCCAAATGAACCTGACTGTGAAGGGCGACCTGCACATTGATGATCACCACACAGTAGAAGATACCGCACTTGCTTTAGGCCAAGCATTGAAAGATGCATTAGGCGATAAACGTGGTATTGGCCGCTTTGGTTTCAGCCTACCAATGGATGAGTGTTTGGCTCAGTGTGCGCTAGACCTTTCTGGCCGTCCATACCTGAAGTTCGATGCTAAATTCAGCCGCGAGCAAGTGGGTGACCTTTCAACAGAGATGGTGGTTCACTTCTTCCGTTCTCTAACCGATACATTGGCTTGTACGCTACACCTTTCTTCTGACGGTAATAATGATCACCACATCATTGAGAGCCTATTCAAAGCGTTTGGCCGTACTCTTCGCCAAGCAATCAAAGTTGAAGGTAACGAGTTACCAAGCAGCAAAGGCGTTCTGTAAGGCTAACGTTAGCAAGGAAAAACAATGAAAGATCAAAAAGTCGTTATTATTGATACTGGTTGTGCCAATGTTTCCTCGGTGAAGTTTGCGATTGAACGTCTAGGCTACGCAGTTGAAATTTCAAAAGAACCAGAAGTTGTTCTTGCTGCCGATAAGCTATTCCTACCCGGTGTAGGCACAGCAAGTGAGGCAATGAAGAACTTGCAAGAGCGCGACCTTGTTTCTCTTGTGAAGCAAGTAGAGAAGCCCCTGCTAGGTATTTGTTTAGGTATGCAGTTGTTAGGCAAATTGTCTCAAGAGAAAGGCCAAAAAGCTGACGAGTTAGTTGAATGCCTAGGATTGTGTGATGGCGAAGTTCGTTTACTTGAAACGGGTGATTTGCCATTACCACACATGGGTTGGAACACAGTAACCGCGACACCTAACCACCCTCTATTCAAAGATATTGAAGAGGGCGAGTACTTCTACTTTGTACACAGCTTCGCAATGCCAGTGGGTGACTACACAATCGCACAATGTGATTACGGCAATCCGTTTACTGCCGCAGTGCAAAGTGGCAACTATTATGGTGTTCAGTTCCACCCAGAACGTTCGTCAAAAGCTGGCTCTAAGCTGATTCAGAACTTCTTGGAATTGTAATAAGGATTTGGCAGCGGCTAACGTTGCCCTATAAGGAATGTAAATGATTATTCCCGCGTTAGATTTAATTGAAGGCCAAGTAGTTCGCTTATTCCAAGGGGACTACGGGCAAGTAACAGAATACAAAGTAGACCCAGCAGAGCAGTTTAATCTGTATCACCAAGCTGGCGCTGGCTGGCTGCACCTTGTTGACTTAACGGGCGCAAAAGACACAACGGCTCGTCAGTTAGACTTGATTGCTAAGCTCCTTGCTAGCACGCCTGCGAACATCCAGATTGGTGGTGGCGTGCGTAACGAACAAGATGTCGTTGATCTACTAGAAGCTGGCGCACAGCGCGTTGTGGTTGGTTCTACGGCAGTTAAGCAACCTGAGTTGGTTAAAGGTTGGATGGAGAAGTACGGTGCGGAAAAAATCGTGCTGGCTCTGGACATCAATATTGACGAAAGCGGCACACGTAAAGTCGCGATTTCAGGTTGGCAAGAAGATTCAGGCGTGACCATTGAAGCGCTAATTGAAGATTACCTCACGGTTGGCCTTAAACACGTTCTGTGTACTGATATTTCACGTGATGGCACGCTAGAAGGGTCAAACGTAGAGCTCTATGTTGATCTCTGTAAACAGTACCCACAAGTGCAATTCCAATCATCGGGTGGCATTGGCAGCCTAGCTGATATCGAAGCACTTAAAGGCAGCGGCGTTGCGGGTGTGATTGTTGGTCGTGCACTGCTTGATGGCAAGTTCACCGCAGAGGAGGCATTTGCATGTTGGCAAAGCGAATAATCCCTTGTTTGGATGTCCGTGATGGACAAGTGGTTAAGGGCGTTCAATTCCGTAATCACGAAATTATTGGTGACATCGTTCCGCTAGCACAACGCTACGCAGAAGAGGGCGCTGATGAATTAGTATTTTATGACATCACCGCATCAAGTGATGGCCGTGTGGTCGATAAAAGCTGGGTGAAACGTGTAGCAGAAGTGATTGATATTCCTTTCTGTGTGGCTGGTGGTATTAAGTCTGCGGAAGATGCAGCACGCATTCTTGAGTTTGGTGCAGATAAAGTATCCATCAACTCGCCTGCATTGGCTAACCCACAGCTAATCACTGACCTAGCTGATAAGTTCGGCGTACAGTGTATCGTTGTCGGTATCGATTCATACTTCGATAAAGAGACGGGTAAATATCAGGTTTACCAATTCACAGGCGATGAAGCGCGTACCAAAGCAACCAAGTGGGAAACCAAAGATTGGGTGCAGGAAGTACAGAAGCGTGGCGCCGGTGAGATCGTGTTAAACATGATGAACCAAGATGGCGTTCGCAACGGCTATGATATCGACCAGTTAAATATGGTACGTTCGGTGTGTAATGTACCCCTGATTGCATCAGGTGGCGCAGGTGCAATGGAACACTTTGCTGAAGCTTATAAAAAGACCAACGTGGATGGAGCACTTGCGGCTTCGGTATTCCACAAACAAGTCATCAATATTGGTGAACTTAAACAGTATTTAAAACAACAAGATGTAGAGGTGCGACTATGAGTTTTGAACCCGTAAGCTTATCAAAAACAGAAGTAGGCGCATTGTCAGAGCGTATTGATTGGGAAAAAGTCGATGGCTTAGTGCCAGCGATTGTTCAAGATTACCAGTCTAGCCAAGTGCTGATGATGGGATACATGAACCCAGCAGCACTAGAGAAAACAGGCGAGACTGGCCAAGTGACGTTTTTCTCTCGCACCAAAGAGCGCCTTTGGACGAAAGGTGAAACGTCAGGCAACGTATTGCAACTGCACAACGTCGCCTTGGACTGTGACAGCGACACCTTACTGGTTAAAGTTAATCCCATTGGTCCAACGTGCCACACAGGTACAACAACGTGTTGGGATGGAGACAAGCAAGAAGAGTCTCAGATGGTGTGGCTTCATCAGCTTGAGCAGCTATTGGCTGCCCGCAAGGACGCCGATCCTGAATCTTCTTATACTGCCAGTCTATATGCCCGTGGCACCAAGCGTATTTCGCAAAAAGTGGGCGAAGAAGGCGTTGAAGTCGCGCTTGCGGCGACGTCGGGCGATAAGGCGGAGTTAGTGTGTGAATCAGCAGATTTGATTTACCACCTAATGGTTCTTCTTCAAGATCAAGGCTTATCGATGGATGATGTGGTAAACAAGCTGAAAGAGCGTCATAAGTAAGCTCTCTTTAGATTAATAGAACCGCGTAAAAGACAGGCAAAAGCCCCGCAAACAAACATGTTTACGGGGCTTTTTAGTTTTTTAATTTTCAAGATTTCAAGATTTCTAAGCCCTACGTCACTTTTCTAACCTCTGACTTTGCGTCATTCCGAGGAGCCTAAGCGACATCAGGAATCTCTTCTCTTAATCTGACTTCTTAGTCGAACGAGTTACCCGCAGCACTTCTTGTATTTCTTACCACTGCCACAAATACACGGATCATTACGGCCGATTTTAAAGCTCTCAACGGTTTGATTTAAGCGTGGGTCAATTTCTGGTTGTGTAGTTTGTTCCTGCTCTGGGAAGGTACCATCAATGTAGTACCAAAGACCGTCTTGACGTATAAAGCGAGAGCGTTCTTGCATGCAGTATTGTGCGCCTTCTTCATTGAAGTAAGCTTTAAACTCAACAAAGCCTTCGTCTTGGTGCGAGCCTACCGCAGTATCGATGACTTCTAGTCCTGCCCAATCACTGTTGATAGATTCGGCAATACCTTCTCTTTGCGCTTCTGCGTTGCAGCTAGGGTGGTAAGTCGCAACAACATAATCCACCAAACCAAGTACATGTGCAGAATAACGTGAGCGCATCAATTGCTCGGGTGTTTCAACGGCACTGTGGTTAAGGTGTGCTGATTTACAGCACTGTTGGTAAGTGTTTTTGCTACCGCATGGGCATAAAGACATAGTCAAATCCTGTAAAAATGGCCTCTATTAAGAGGCCATAAATGAATGCGTGGGAGTTTACCAAGAAACGATCGCTCACCAAAGCTGAGTTTCTATTGAAATCCTTGTGTAACGTGAGCTATTTCGAAGTAGAGCACAGCAGATCTTGAGTCCAAGAGGTTGCTTCGTCATAAGCTTGACCTAGCTCAGCTTCGTTGAGTTTGAGCAACTTACGGATGCGCGTTACTTCATCCCAGCGAGCTTGTTCATAAGCAATGACCATCGCCAAAATGGCACCTAGCACACCTTTACGTTGTATCAAGGCTTGTTTAATTTCATCATCGATCGGCACCGAGTCCAATACTTTTTCCAAAGGCAGATCGAATAGGGAGTCAAGCAGCGAAAACATGCCGGTTAAAAAGGCTTGTCCAGGCTCGACCTTAACATTCATTTTTTTGACCAAGAGTTCACATTGACGTGCGCGTATCACAGCTAAACCATAGAGTGAGTCTGGCTTATCTTCTTTCGCGGATGCGATAGCAACCAGTGAAACTAACTTACGTAGCTTCTGTTCACCAAGATAAACAAGCGCTTGGTGGAATGAACGAATCGGTGTTGATGAGCCACCTGCGGAGTTTACGTATGAAAGCAGCTTATACGACATGGTCATATCAAGGGTAATCAAACGCTCTACTTCGGCAAAGTTGATAGGATCGTTGGCAATCTCTTTCAACAGTTGAACAATGGTTAAAAAAGCAGGGTTCAATGCTCGCGTTTGGATCATTTCCGGTTTGCTAAAAAAGTAGCCTTGAAAATAGGTAAACCCAGCTTGGATCGCTTCTTGATATTCTTCGTGCGTTTCTACTTTCTCTGCTAGAAACTCGATATTCAACTCTTTCAGAGTGTTCATGAACATCGCTGCTTTAGCAATTGAGATCAAACGTATGTCGAACTTGATAATTGATACGTAGGGTAAGAAGCGTTTCCATGCTTTGCTCGGCACAAAGTCGTCTAACGCGATCGTGTAACCCGCATTATAAATTGTGATGATTGCTTCTAGCAGTTCGTCTGTTGGCTCACAGTCTTCCAACACCTCGACAACTAGGCTCTCTTTTGGAAACAGAGTTGGGACTAGGTTAACCAAGCTTGCATAAGGGAAATTAACGAACCCAAGCTTATCGCCCAATGTATTATAGTGGGTAGATAAGAAGTGATCGGAAAGCAAACGGCTAGTAGCGAGTTCGGGCTCTACTTCAGGGAAAGTGTTCTTAGGACCATCCCTAAATAGCAACTCGTAACCTATGGTCTTCTTGTCTGCATCGAGTATTGGTTGACGCGCTACGTATGAATATTTCAACTTGGTACTGTGTTCGGTTTATTTTTGATAGACAGATGATAGCTAATTTAAGAAAAATTACCATATACAATAGAAGAAAATCTGACCGATGATAATAATAAAAGTGAAAGTTTAACCGTGATGCTAAAAGCGATTGCCAAACGCTCGATTCTGTAGTTCAAAACCTTGCGAGGTGAAGACCAGAACTGATCCCTGAGTATACCAATCACCAAGTACGATACGGGTTTTACTGCAATTGCTGGCACTGAATGTGTGTATGTTTGGGCGGTGAGTATGACCGTGGATCATCAAATCGACATTGTGTTGTGCCATCACATTTTCGACTTCTTGCTGTGTTACATCCATGATGTCGAGAGATTTGGTTTGCTTGTCATCTTTGATATCAGACTGAACCTTGGAGACAATTTTCTTTTTAATAAAAAATGGAATTCTATTAAAGACCCATTGTAACCAGGGTTGATGAACTTTTTCGCGAAAGGCGAGGTACTTTACATCTTCGGTACACAGAGTATCACCATGCAATACCACCGCTTTTTGTCCGTAGACATCGATAGTTGATACTTCATCTAGAAGTTGCACACCTGTTTGTTTCGCAAATTTTTTGCCAACTAAAAAGTCGCGGTTACCTTGTGTGAAATAACAAGGCACGCCAGTGTTAACTAAGTCTATAAACGTTTGGCGAATGGAATTCGCGAACTCACTCTTATCGTCATCACCAATCCAGAATTCGAAAAGGTCACCTAACACGTAGAGTGCGTCCGCTTCTACGGCCTCGTTCTTCATGAAGGTTAAGAAGCAGTCAGTGATGTCTTGTCGTGACGGAGCAAGATGTAGATCTGATATAAAATATGTTTTCATAGGTCTAAAAAAAGGGAGCGATTCGCTCCCTGTATCCTGATTTATCGGTTCATCAATTATTAATATTAATCGAAAGCGATGAATTAAGCTTCGATTGTAGTGCCAGTGATGATCACTTCTTCTAGCGGTACATCTTGGTGCATACCCATAGAGCCTGTGCTAACACCTTTGATCTTGTTTACGATGTCCATGCCTTCAACAACTTCTGCGAATACACAGTAGCCCCAACCGTCTAGGCTTTCGCTGCGGAAGTTTAGGAAAGAGTTGTCGTTAACGTTGATGAAGAACTGAGAGCTCGCTGAGTGCGGTTCCATAGTACGAGCCATTGCTAGCGTACCCACTTTGTTCGCTAGGCCGTTGTTTGCTTCGTTCTTGATAGTCGCACGAGTTGTTTTTTCTTTAAGGCCAGAAGTCATGCCGCCGCCTTGAACCATGAAACCATCGATAACACGGTGAAATAGTGTGTTGTCGTAAAAACCGTCACGGCAATACTGTAGGAAGTTTGCGCTTGTTTCTGGTGCTTTTTCTTCGTTAAGTTGAACTTTGATGTCACCAAAATTTGTGTGAAGGATGATCATGATTGTTACCTTACTGTCTTTTTAATATGAAGTTCGAATTCTAGCGCATGTTGGCAGACTTTCAAATCACCAAATCATTAACTTAACTCGGATGTTTGAGGCAATTCCTGCTTTTGGGGATTACCTATTAAGGTATGACTTGTTATACTGCGAACTTATTTTTGATTAATCCATAAAATAGATAGAGATCATGCTGAAGATATATAACACGCTCACAAGACAGAAAGAGGAATTCAAACCAATTACAGCTGGCAAAGTCGGTATGTATGTCTGTGGGGTAACCATATACGATCTCTGTCATATTGGTCATGGCCGTACGTTCGTTTCTTTCGACGTAGTAACTCGTTACCTTCGTTACCTTGGTTATGATTTGAACTTCGTTCGTAACATTACTGATATCGATGACAAGATCATCAAACGCGCTAATGAAAACGGCGAGTCTTGTGACTCTCTGACTGAACGCCTGATCGGTGAAATGCACGCGGACTTCGATGCATTGAACATGAAACGCCCTGATGTTGAGCCTCGTGCGACTGAATTCATCACAGAGATCATTGAGTTAGTAGAAAAGCTAATTCAACGTGGTTTTGCCTACGTTGCAAGCAACGGCGACGTGATGTTCGAAGTTAAGAAGTTCGACGAGTACGGTAAGCTTTCCAAGCAAGACCTTGACCAGCTTCAAGCTGGTGCTCGTGTTGACATCGATTCAGCAAAACGTAGCCCGTTAGATTTCGTTCTTTGGAAGATGTCTAAGCCCGGTGAACCTACGTGGGAATCACCATGGGGTCCAGGTCGTCCGGGTTGGCACATCGAATGTTCAGCAATGAACTCGTCTATTCTTGGTAATCACTTCGATATCCACGGTGGTGGTTCAGATCTACAATTCCCGCACCATGAGAACGAAATCGCACAATCTTGCTGTGCACATGGCACCCAGTATGTGAATACTTGGATGCACAGTGGCATGGTGATGGTAGACAGAGAAAAAATGTCTAAGTCACTGGGTAACTTTTTCACTATCCGTGATGTTCTTCAGCATTACGATGCAGAAACAGTACGTTATTTCCTAATGTCTGGTCACTACCGTAGCCAACTGAACTACAGCGAAGATAACTTAAATCAAGCTCGCGCATCACTAGAGCGTCTCTATACATCACTTCGTGGCCTAGATGTTACTGCTGCGCCTGCTGGTGGTGAAGAGTACGTGACTCGTTTCTCTACAGCGATGAACGATGATTTCAACACACCTGAAGCTTATTCAGTGCTGTTTGAAATGGCTCGTGAAATCAACCGTATCAAGACTGAAAGCATCGAGAAAGCAAGTGCACTAGGTGCATTGATGCGTGAACTGGCAGACATCATCGGTATTCTTCATCAAGACCCAGAAGCTTTCTTGCAAGGCGATGCGGCAAGTAACGATGACGAAGTCGCTGAAATCGAAGCGTTGATAAAACTGCGCAACGACTCTCGTGCTTCGAAAGATTGGGCAAATGCCGATCTTGCACGTGATAAGCTGAACGAGTTAGGTATTGTTCTGGAAGATGGCCCAGAAGGTACGACTTGGCGTCGTAAGTAAATCTGATAAGAAGGGCTGATTTTCAGCCCTTTTTTCTAGCAAAAATTCTCAAATTTCACCTTTTTATCTTCAACTTTTAATTAACAGGAATATTTCTGTGGCTCAGATGTATTTTTATTACTCGGCAATGAACGCGGGTAAATCGACAACGCTTCTTCAATCTTCATTCAATTACCAAGAGCGTGGTATGACGCCAGTGATCTTTACGGCTGCATTAGATGATCGCTATGGCATCGGTAAAGTGAGCTCACGAATTGGTCTGCAATCTGAAGCTCAACTTTTTAAGAACGACACGGATATGTTTGACGCGATCCAAAAGCTTAATGAAGAAGAAAAGCGTCATTGTGTCTTGATCGATGAGTGTCAGTTTTTGTCGAAAGAGCAGGTTTACCAACTAACAGAAGTGGTCGATAAACTGCATATTCCTGTACTTTGCTACGGTTTGCGTACCGATTTCTTGGGTGAACTGTTTGAAGGTAGCCGCTACTTGTTGTCTTGGGCTGACAAATTAGTAGAACTTAAAACAATTTGTCACTGTGGCCGTAAGGCTAATATGGTAATTCGTACCGACGAGCACGGTGTGGCGATTGCTGAAGGTGACCAAGTGGCTATTGGTGGCAATGATCAATATGTTTCTGCTTGCCGTTTGCATTATAAAGAAGCGTTAGGTAAATAAGCAGCAATAAGTCGGTATTGCTAAAATCAACAGCGTTAAAATTAGAAAACGGTGACCTGGTGTCACCGTTTTTGTTTATTGAGCCGGTGTTTTGCTTTCTTCCAAGCCGAGCTTTTGTTTTATTCCAAGCAGAGCTTCTATTTTATTCTCAGTCGAGCTTTTGCTTTATTCGAAACCGAGATTCTTCAATACGTGATAGGCGCGGTCAACGTCGTCAGGGACGGGCATTTCAATCTGAAAGCCTTTGGCTGGGTACGATTTGATTCGTTCAAAATCAGCAATTAGAGCGCCTAGCACCATGTCTAATGGTAACTCTTCATTAAAGTAATCATCCCAATTCTGCCATTGCGATGTCACTGTTATCTCGGAAGTATCGTCAGGCCATTGTTTACTGAACGTGGCGTAAGTGCGTTTCTCCATGAAGGGCTTCTGAACTAGGGTAAGCCTTTTTGGTGACAACCCTAGCTCAGTCAGTAACTCGTGGGTAAATCGTACATTTTCTCCAGTGTTTGTTGCATGCTTCTCAATGATAATGTCTGAGTCTGGCACACCACAGTCTCTAGCGATAGAAGCGAACGTTTCTGCTTCTGAACGCTCAAAGCTCCCTTCTATAAAGCACCCTTCTGTAAAGCGTCCCACACCACCAGAAAAAACGATGTAAGGCGCTATCTTTTGATGATAGAGCTCGGCTGCGTATTCAGCAACGCGAGTGTCGTTACTGCACAGCACAAAAATACAGTCTGAAGGCGTAATCTTGTGACCCATAGACATAAAGTTCCAAAGGGTGTCGACTGAGCGATGCAGTTTTATATTGGGATTTTTCTTAGCTGTAGATAGCTCAGTCATAAAGCGCGTCCAGTGTGGATTCGAATTTAAACGAGTAACCTAAGTCGAGAATCTTTTTCGAAGAGATCAGTTTGTCTGGCGTGTCGACAATAGGGGGGAGTCGCTCGCTGCTATTGGCACTTTTCAGTGCTGCTGCATAGAACTCTGCTTTGCTCACCGTATTCGGTGTGGTGACGTTGACCACTTCGTTGTGCAGTTGATTGATAGCAAAATCAATCGCGCCAATCGCATCGTTAAGGTGAAGCATATTGGCAGGAGCTTGAGTACTAACCTGCTTCAATTTACTTGCAAACCTCGATGGGTGACGGTTCGGGCCAATCAATCCACTAAAGCGAAGAATGATGTAGTCGATGCCACAATCAATCACGGACTGTTCCGCTTGCAACATGACTCGCGCATTATCGGAAAATGAAGATGCGAGCTCGTTGCCTGAGGTTGAAAGGGAGAGTGAAGCATCCAGTTCGTTCAACACGCCAGGTTTAGTTGGGTATACGGTTGTTGAACTGACCATGATGAGCTTCTTAACGTTGGCCTTTTGACACGCATTGGTGAGTTGCTGCCAGTATTCAGCGTACCCTTGTCCTGCTCCTTTTCTAAAGCCTGGAGGGAAGCTACCAATCACTATCTCAGTGTTGTTTTCGAGTAACAACGAATAGAGTTCACCGATAGTCTCATCTGGCTTTGATGAGTCAAAACTAAACACTTCGCATGGAATTCGTTTGTTGCCAATAGCGTCTGCACCGGCTTGGGTAGTCTTCGTAACGACGACTTGGTTACCATGTTTGGCAAAATGATCCGATAAGGGCGCACCAACCCAGCCTGCACCAACAATAAATATAGAAGCCATGTGTTCCTCACAACTGCAAATGACGGATTTATGATAAGCCTAACAAAGCTCTGCCCAAAAATGAAAAAACTCCACGGCCGAAGCGAGTGGAGTTTTTACTAGAAGCGTGGGATTTTAGTTCAGTACGCGAAGTAGTTTGTCTGCGCGTTCTGCCATTTCGATACCTTCATCTGTTAGATAACCGCCGTCTGGCTGAGTGCAAAGGTTCTTTTCGAATAGGCGCTTAACAGCGTCTTGAGTTTCTTGAGCAGCCTCTTGATGAACTTTAATTCCAGTAGCTGCACTACTTACATCAAATTGAAGAAGGAGGTTTAAATCAGCAATATGTTCAGCGTTGTACTTCATAATTAACCTATATATTCATAACGTTCTCTACCTCCACCTTAGTGCGCATTCACGGCTCAGGCAATAGCAAATAAATAGAATTGATAAGTGATACCAAATTGAATGATTAATCAACGCATGGTGGGTTTATTTTAGTTATATTGCGTGATTTTAAGCCACTTAAATTCTGAGCGATGTTTATTGCGAAGTGGTTGTAATATATTGTGTGACTAGAAAGATATTGCATCCAGCTAATATTGTATAAAAAGGAAACGCTTCAGTGAGAGTGAACAAAGTAGCATTAATGAGCTGTATGCTATTTGCTATCTCAGGTTGTCAAAGTACACCCTCAGAGCAGACAGGCGCGAACCAAACCACAAATAACAATGAATCAACAGTAGAGGTCCGTTCATTTCAGTCTGTCCAAAACGTTTACTCCGAATGGGAGGCTAAGCTTGAAGACCATGCTCAATTGTCTCTCTATGCACCAGAGAATTACCATGAACTGTTAGATGCTTGGAACGATACTGAAAGTATTTATGCAGACTTACTGAAAGATGAAACACGGTTAACCAAGAGTTACTCGATTTTTTCGACACTAACTTATGCTGAAGCCTTTGATGAAAAAATCGCGTTGATTCGGTCAAATTATGACTCGATTTTAGTGTTAAAGGAGAAGGCTGACAGAGTATTGGCCGACTCAATAGTGCAAATGGATTACTTAAAGTTTCTTGGTGCAGACACTATGTTTGCATCGAGCTACAAGCGCTTGTATTCAGAATACAGCGAGCTGTTTGAGTATGTACTTGTCGATGAACTTGAAGACGCTCAAGAAGCACAGGTAGAATTTCTTAATAACGCGAGCTTGTTAGAAGTTAAGGTGGCACATAAGAAATACATCGAACCTTTAAAGGACGAGTTGGAGTTCTTGGAAGATGAAGATTTTGATGATGTTGTTCCATTGACGTTTGCTAAGGCAGCATCTCAAATTGCTTTGGCAGAAAGCCAAGTGAAAGCAAGTCCCCGTGAAAAGTCGATCATTGAAGACGCGGTTCACGCTGCTAAGTTCGAATTAAACCACGTGCGCAGTGTCGCTCATGAAGTTAAAGTGCTTTCGAGTATTAAAGGTGACAGATTCGAACAATCGGTTTTGAATGCTGAGAATCAGCTATTGAGCATTTCACGAGTGGTTAATAATGAAGATCACCGCGATGTTGTATTGCGTCTTCAGTCTCAGAAAATTGTAGCGAGCGTTAAAACGTTAAAAAGTTCAGATATGACAGCGTCATTAAAGTCAGAAATTGAGACTTTGACTGAGCAACTCACTAAATTAGAAAGTGAGAATCAGAGGCAAGCACAGAAATTGGTTGAAGCGACTAAGCACAACCAATTGTTAGATGATCAGATTACCAAGGGTGATGCTCATATAAAGAGCTTAGAAGAGTTAGTCGATAGTTTGAAAAGCTTGAGTGGTAAAGTTGCCAGCGAAAGTGACTCTGATGTGATTCTTCCTAGTATTGAATCCAGCCTAGAGGATACGCCTCTCGAACAATCATCAGAAGAAGTGGTTGAGCCTTCGGTTTAGTAGGACTAATTTCTTTATTTGTGATTGAGTTAAAAGCGCCTAAGGGCGCTTTTTTACGTTCTGTTGATCTATGTCAAAATCTGGAAACAAAAGTGTTCACCGAGTTACTATAACGTACGTCATCTCTTTGATTTTAACGTAACTTGTTGATATTTATAGGTGTGTTATTTTCTATGCTGATAACTAATCATTCAGTAGGGTTTTATTTTTACTACTAAAGTCGTATGAATTTGGAATAACTTGAACTAATTCCTTTCAACAGGATTGTGAGAGGCATTGCGAGCTCAAAATAGCTCTTGAATTCAGAAATGAAAGAGAGGATTATCGCGCTCCCGACGACATGTTTCAAAATGTAAATCATCATGAATCTAAACCAATTCGACTCATTATTACCGCCACAAATGGCTGAGCGCGCTGCAGATATTGGCGTAGGTAAAGCAACCAAAGATCCAATCAAATCTTTTCTCCTAGCGATTTCTGCTGGCATACACATTGGTATCGCGTTCGTGTTCTACACAATCGTGACTACTGGCGCTGGTGATTTACCGTGGGGTATTACTCGCTTATTGGGTGGTCTAGCGTTTAGCTTAGGCTTAATCCTTGTTGTTGTTACTGGCGGTGAACTGTTTACCAGCTCGGTGTTGACGCTTGTTGCTCGCGCAAGTGGCAAAATTACGTGGCGTACATTAGTTAAGAACTGGACCACGGTTTATGTAGGTAACTTGATTGGCGCACTGTTGCTGGTGGCATGTATGCTTCTGACTAAACAGTACATGTTCGACCATGGACAAGTGGGTTTGAATGCCATGGCGATTTCCCAACACAAAATGCACCATGATTTTATCCAAGCTATTGCGCTTGGCATTATGTGTAATGTATTGGTTTGTATTGCGGTGTGGATGACGTTTAGTGGACGCACACTGACTGACAAAATTGCGGTCATGATTTTACCTGTTGCGATGTTCGTATCCGCTGGTTTTGAGCACTGTATTGCGAACATGTTCCAAGTTCCTTTAGCTATCGGTATCAAAACATTTGCTCCCGCTGAATTTTGGACAATGACAGGTGCTAACCCTGCGGACTATGTTGATCTGAACATGATGGACTTTTTGATGAATAACTTGCTGCCCGTTACTATCGGTAACATCATTGGTGGCGGTATTTTTGTTGGCATGTGGTACTGGTTAATCTACCTACGCGACTAATTCGACTACTCGATTAGCCCAGTTTACGCGATTAACTTGGACGCAGTGAAAACACTGAACTGACTTATGACATTAACAAGACGGTCTGCATTGCAGGCCGTTTTTTATTTGTGGAAAACCTACAGATTCATTTCCAAAATTATCATGTGAATGCTCAATAGTGCTTATCACCATATGTGTATATGTCTTTGAAAACACCGAAAGATCAACGGTGATGATCTTTTCCTAGGCGGGAATGGACAAAAAAGGATCTATATTGTTTTGGTTATCCACAATTTCTGTGGATAACCTGTCTCAAATTCAGTGAGTAACCAGATCTAAGTCGAGTAGGGAGGCTATTTCGAAGGCTGTATTTGCGCGAGAACTCGCCCTTCTTTGGTTAGAGAAGTTTTCAATGATAGGTGGAGTGCGAGAGCCAAAGAGCAACTCATCATCACGAAGATAGCCAACATAATCATCAACTGATACTTAATCGCGATCATCGGTGATGCACCTCCTAAGATTTGTCCTGTCATCATTCCTGGTAGTGTTACTAAGCCTGTGGTTGCCATAGAGGCCATAATCGGTGACATCGCTTTCTGTATCGCATTACGAACAAAAGGCGCAGCAGCATAGGAAGGAGAGGCGCCTAAAGCGATAGCAGCTTCGTACTCTGATTTCTGCGTTTCAAAAGCCCCAAACAAGTTCTGCAATGCCACGATATTACTGCTTAAGCTATTACCTAACAGCATCCCTGCAATAGGGATAAGGTACTGCGCGTTAAAAACCGGTGTCGGTTTAATGATGAAAAAGCAGATAAACAAGACAATAGGTACACAAGTTACAGCAAGGCTAACGGCTATAGGCGCTAAAAGTAGGTTTTTTGGGAGCCTAGATTTTTCAACAATTGAGCTTGCCCCAACGATGATCATTGCAAATAACCACAGTAAATTGACCCATAAACTATTCAAGGTGAACAAGTATTCTAGGTAAAGTCCCACTAGAAATAGCTGAATAACCATACGAATTATGCTGACAGAAGCCTCTTTGCCAAGGCCGAGTTCTAACTTGTGGTTAATGGTAATGGGTAGCAAGAGAAGTGAGCTGAAAAACAATAACTGCCACCAAGATATATCAATAACGTCTTGCATAATGATTCCTTTTTAGTGGTCTCCATCATATCTGAAAGTGCCAAATGATGCATTTCAACTGTAAAGTCACCAATTCGAAAAACGATCAATTATTTAACAAACAAAATACAAAATAGTGGTTGTTTGAGGCTTTTTTGGCTACTACTTAGTAGGTAAAAAGTTAAAATCGGTTGTCAAATGGTTGCGCAAATGTTGGCTTTTAACATTTGTGAAATATACTTAATTCTTCACATTTGTTAATACTTTTTAATAACTTTGTTTAACTGAAAACAAGTTTGGATGACCTCAAAAAAGTACTGATTAGCAAGGGTTATAACAGGTGATTTGATTGAACCCTACTTTGTGTATGGTCTAAAATTTGTTGTTAGATACTCAAGAACTTTAGCCCCATAGAATGGGTTATTCGAAATTACTAAATACAAAATAGGCAAAATGTATGAGTGATGTTAATAAAATTGAAACTAGCGAAAAAAGCTCGTTGGAATGGAAGTCTTTCCTCTTCATCGCGGTGGTTCTCTTCCCAATATTAAGTGTGGCTTTTGTAGGTGGTTACGGCTTCCTAGTTTGGGCGCTGCAAGTGTTTGTATTCGGACCTCCTGGTGCTCATGGCATGTAATGCTTTGAACTTAGACCCACTTTTTAGATTGAAATTTTTAAGAGAGCTAAAACATGAAATCATTTTTAGTTAAATTATGGCGCACAATGACTCGCCCTGCAGTACACATCAGTCTTGGTGTGTTGACCATGGGTGGCTTTATCGCCGGTGTTATTTTCTGGGGTGGTTTTAATACTGCGTTAGAAGCAACGAACACAGAAGAGTTTTGTGTAAGTTGTCACACAATGCGTGACAACGTTTACGTAGAGCTACAAGAAACAGTTCACTGGAAAAACACTTCTGGTGTACGTGCTACTTGTCCTGACTGTCACGTTCCACATGAATGGACAGCAAAAATTGCCCGTAAGATGCAAGCCTCTAAAGAAGTATTTGCTCAAGTATTTGGTGATCTAGATACACCTGAGAAATTTGAAGCTCGTCGTATCGAATTGGCGAAGCACGAATGGGATCGTTTCTCTTCGAACAAATCTCTAGAGTGTAAAAACTGTCACAACTACGATTCAATGGACTTTGAAAACATGCGTCCAACTGCGCGTATTCAAATGAAGAATGCAGCAGAGCGTGACCAAAGCTGTATCGACTGTCACAAAGGCATTGCGCATAACTTACCGAAAGACATGGACACGTCAGGTGGCATGATTGGCGAGCTTGAAGCATTAGCGTCAAATACTGATTACTCAGAAGGTAAAGAAGTTGTGAGTGTTCGTCACTTACCAGTGTATGAAGATGCTGAGATGACAGTGGAAGCGGGTCTACTTAACCCTGCATCAAACGTGAAGGTTGTTGCTGATAAAGGCGACATGATTCAAGTTGAAATTGCGGGTTGGCGTAAAGCGAAAGGCTTTGGTCGCGTAATTCAAGAAGACTTTGGCTTGAACATCGCCGTTGCTTCACTTCTTAAAGAAGCAGCACTGAGCGATGCAATCGTAGAAACATTTGAAACGAAAGAAGACGATTTAACGGGTCTTCCTTGGCAACGTGTTAACGCGAAAGTGTGGATGAAAAAAGAAGCGATGCTAGGTGATGTTGCTCCTATCTGGGAAAAAGCAGAAGAAGCGTACAAAACTAACTGTTCAGTTTGTCACACACAACCAGATGAAGCTCACTTCACCGCTAACGGTTGGCCTGGCATGTTCGACGGTATGCTTGCGTTCGTAAACTTCGACAGAGACAGTGAAGCTCTTGTTCTGAAGTATCTACAAAAACACTCTTCAGATTTTGCTGAAGGCCACCACTAATAAGCGTTAGACGGAGTAATTTAAATGGCTATTACACGAAGAAGTTTTCTTAAAGGTGTAGCAACAACAAGCGCAGCGTCTGTGATTGGTCCAAGCTTATTGGCGTCGACAGCAAATGCAGCAGAAACAACAGGAACTTGGAAAGTATCAGGTTCTCACTGGGGCGCATTCCGCGCCCACATCTACGCGGGTAAAGTTCAAGAAATTAAACCTCTTGAGAGCGACACTAACCCAACAGATATGATTAACGGCATTAAAGGGATTATTTACAGCCCTTCACGTGTTCGTTACCCAATGGTTCGCCTAGATTGGTTGAAGAAGCACAAGTACAGCGGAGAAACGCGCGGTAATAACCGTTTCATCCGTGTGACTTGGGATGAAGCATTAGACTTGTTCTACCGTGAATTAGAACGCGTACAAAAAGATTACGGTCCTTGGGCGCTTCATGCGGGTCAAACTGGCTGGCGTCAAACGGGTCAATTCCATAGCTGTACTAGCCACATGCAACGCGCAGTGGGTATGCACGGTAACTTCATCACCAAAGTAGGGGACTACTCTACAGGTGCTGGCCAAACAATTTTGCCATACGTTCTAGGTTCAACAGAGGTGTACGCTCAAGGTACGTCTTGGTCTGAAATCTTAGAAAACGCTGACAACATTGTACTTTGGGCGAACGATCCCGTTAAAAATCTGCAAGTAGGTTGGAACTGTGAGACTCACCAGTCTTTCCCATACCTAGAGCAGCTAAAAGAAAAAGTAGCGAAAGGTGAAATCAACGTTCTTTCTGTTGACCCAGTAAAAAACAAAACACAGCGTTACTTGAACAATGACCACATGTACATTAACCCACAAACTGATGTGGCGTTCATGTTGGCCGTTGCTCATACACTGTACACAGAAGATCTACATGACAAGAAGTTCATTGAAACTTACTGTCTAGGCTTTGATGATTTCATCCAATACGTAATGGGTGAAACCAAAGACAAAGTTGTTAAGACTCCTGAATGGGCTGAGGAAATTTGTGGTGTAGACGCCGATAAGATCCGTGAGTTCTCACGTATGCTTGTGAACGGTCGTACTCAAATTTTGATGGGCTGGTGTATCCAGCGTCAAGAGCACGGTGAGCAACCATACTGGGCGGCAGCGGTTGTTGCAGCTATGGTTGGTCAAATTGGCCTACCTGGTGGTGGTATCTCTTACGGTCACCACTACTCTGGTATCGGTGTGCCTTCGACTGGTTTTGCTGCGCCGGGTGGCTTCCCACGTAACGTGGACACAGGTCAAAAACCTAAATGGGACAACAACGACTTCAATGGCTACAGCAAGACTATTCCTGTTGCTCGTTGGGTTGATTGTATTCTTGAACCGGGTAAAGAGATCCGATACAACGGCTCTAAAGTGACACTGCCTGATTACAAGATGATGGTTATCTCTGGTAATAACCCTTGGCACCACCACCAAGATCGTAACCGTATGAAGAAAGCGTTCCGCAAACTTCAAACTGTTGTGACAATTGAATTCGCTTGGACAGCAACATGTCGTTTCTCTGACATCGTACTGCCAGCTTGTACTCAATTTGAGCGTAACGATATTGATGTATACGGTTCGTACTCAGGTAAAGGCCTGATTGCAATGCACCGTCTAGTGGATCCTCTGTTCCAGTCTAAAACTGATTTCGATATCTTTACTGAGCTATCGCGTCGCTTTGGTCGTAACGAAGAATATACACGCGGCATGGACGAAATGGAGTGGGTTCGCTCGCTTTACGAAGACTGTCGTAACGCAAACAAAGGCAAGTTCGATATGCCTGAGTTTGATAAGTTCTGGGAACAGGGCGTACTAGACTTTGGTGAAGGTAAACCTTGGGTTCGCCATGCTGATTTCCGTGAAGACCCAGAGATCAATGCATTAGGTACACCTTCAGGTTTCATCGAAATCTCTAGCCGTACTATCGATCGAATGGGCTATGAACACTGTCAAGGCCACCCAATGTGGTTTGAGAAGACAGAACGTTCTCATGGTGGTCCTGGCTCTAAGAAGCACCCATTTTGGTTGCAATCTTGTCACCCAGATAAGCGTTTGCACTCACAAATGTGTGAATCAGAAGAGTTCCGTGCTACCTATACTGTTCAAGGTCGTGAGCCTGTTTACATCAACCCGATTGATGCAAAAGAGAAAGGCATTAAAGATGGCGATTTAGTTCGCGTATTCAATGACCGTGGACAACTTATGGCTGGTGCAGTGTTGAGCGATAGCTTCCCTCGCGGTGTTATTCGTATTGAAGAAGGTGCTTGGTACGGCCCTCTAAACGAGAAAGACGGTGCTATCTGTACATACGGCGATCCAAACACGCTAACTCTTGATGTAGGCTCTTCTGAACTTGCTCAAGCTACATCTGCGCATACTTGTATCGCTGATTTTGAGAAGTTCACTGGCAAAGTTCCACCAGTAACATCATTTGGTGGTCCGATCGAAGTTGCTTAAGTCTCGTACTTAAGAATTAAGATTAAAGCTTGAATTAAAGCCCCTGTAAGTACTCTTACAGGGGCTTTTTGTTTTTCTGGTGTACTGTCCTTAGATTTCTAACAAGACTTTGTCAGAGAACTGCTGGAGGTGTTGTGAGAAGGGATGTCACGTGTCGCTCGAGCTCAACTGTAGAAGTAATGCCGTAAGGAATGAAAGGCCAAAAGAATCTGTTGTAGGACTTAGATCGACGCAAACAAAAAGGCCGATACAAAGTATCGACCTAATAGAAACCTATGGAATTGAATCAGCTTGAGTTAAACCTCGAACATAAACCAATAACCGTATGCACAGATTAATGCGGGTATGCCTGAATATAATGTGGCCACAAGAGCCGCTTTAGGTGCCATTGCGATGGCTGGGAATAAAGCGTCACCATCATTGGATATTGCGTTACCGACCTGAGCTGAAAGTGGCAGTGCACCTGAAAGGTAAAGGCTAGTTACCAACAATTGCGGACCACACCCCGGTAGTAAACCCATCAACACACCCGCCAGGGGGAGCATCATGCCCCAGCTTGAGAATAGCGTCGCAAAATCGACATTTGCAAGCACAGAGCCAAATTCGAAGAACAGAAAAGCGACCACCACCCATGCTGTGACAAAGTTTGTATCTTGAGCGGTTTTTTGTAGTGGGTGAGAACCTAGACATTTATCATCTTCACTTACCGCCGATTTGTAATCCTCAATTTCACGAGTAAGACCCCACAAAAACATCGAGCTGATCAGCAGAATCGTTCCCGTCCATTCCATGAACATTTCAGGCAGTGAGAGCAACTGGTTTACATCGACTTGAAAAGAACCAAGTAGAGCAACCGCAGCTCCCGGAATAATAAGCACTGACCACAGGTAACCCTGAAGATTTATCGCTTTTTTAGAGACAGGGTTTTGATCTTGAGGTTGTGAGGCACAGCTTTTTTCTGCTTCATTTTTCTCTGCCTGTTTCGGGCGTAAAAAGTCGTCTGCGTGAAACAAGTTTATGATTCGTCCTGAGGCGGTACCCACGATTACACCCATCGCCATCATGGCTAAACCTGTTTTGGGTTCGCTAGCAATTAACAGGAAGGCCGCGTCACCCATGGTTGAGACGAGCACGGCAACAACCGCACCAAATCCGAGTTTGCCTGAAATAAATTGTGTGGTGACCACAATCGCACCCCCACAGCCTGGCAATGCCCCCATTAGCGCGGCGAATACAACTTGGTTCGAACGAGATTGATGGACGAGCTTATTGAAGACGTTGTCTTTGTTGATGTATAGACTCAGCCAGTGGTAAATCGCCAAGGTTAGCGCAACGTAACATGACACTGCCCAGAAGGCGTCAGACAAGGTCGTTACTGTCAATTCTCGAGTGGCAGGCGCTGCAACTAGGGCCGCAAGTGAGATAGGTAAAAGTAGGCGCTTAAAAGACAGTGAAAACTGAGTCGTTTTCGCAGCGCTGCTGCTTGGCAAAAAAGAGATTAGTCGATCCATAAATGTCACTCAAAATTTGTGTATTAAGATAATCATATACGAATGATAATAATTATCAATTGCATTCGTTGTTTTTTTATCTTTTGTTACCAATGGCTAAACCCACGAAACATGACCAATCTAAAAAAATGAGGTAAAGTATGCCTAATAAAGAGAGACTCTAAAGGTAGAGTCATAATTGTTAGTGTAATAGGAAGAAACATGATTTTAGTTGTTGGTCACAAAAACCCTGATAGTGACAGTATTTGTAGTGCGTTAGTTGCAACTGAGCTTCTTAAAGCTCGTGGCGAGGAAGCGACACCAATTCGCCAAGGCGAGATCAACCGCGAAACTCAACACATTCTAGAAGTGGCTGGCGCTGAGTCTCCAGAGCTTCGTACTTCTGTTGCTGGTGAGAAAATCTGGCTAGTAGATTACTCAGATCTTGCACAAGCACCAGACGATGTAGCTGATGCTGAGATCGTAGGTATTGTTGATCATCACCGTCTAGGCGACGTGATGACAGTTAACCCTATGGAAGCTTGGATCTGGCCTGTTGGCTGTACAAACACAGTACTTTTCAACATGTTCAAGATTGAAGGTCACGCTATCTCTCAACAAATTGCTAAACTGATGATGTCTGCAATTCTTTCAGACACAGTGGGTTTTGCTTCTCCAACATGTACTCAAAAAGACAAAGACGCGGTTGCTGAGCTTGCTGAAATCGCTGGTGTGACTGACGTTGATGCATTCATCAAAGCGCTTCTAATCGCTAAGACAAACATCGAAGGCCTATCTGCTGCACAACTAGTAGAAAAAGACCTTAAAGGCTACCCGTTCAACGGTCGTGATGTTGTTGTTGGTCAAGTTGAGCTTGCGACTCTTGAGCAAGTAGACGGCATGATCGAAGCTCTAGAAGCTGATCTTGAAGCGCGTTGTGAGAAAGATGGTCTAGCGTTCGCTGCAGTAATGCTAACAGACATCACTACTGCGCAGACTCGTCTTCTATACAAAGGTGAGTGGGCTGATAAGCTGGTTAAATTCGAGAAAGACGGTGTATTGATGATGGAAAATACATTGAGCCGTAAGAAGCAAGGTTGGCCTTGGCTTCAGGGCGAGCTTGTTTAATCAAGTCGCTTAATTATAAACGCCTGCTTATCTAGCAGGCGTTTTTCTTTGAAGTAGACTTTCTTCTTCATCGATAATGTTTGAAGTTAAAAACACTCGGCGTAAAATAGCTTTAAGAACAAAGTTACTGACTAAAGTAGGAAATTGAGATGACTACACAGCTAGACGATAAAAAAATCGCTGAAATCAATAAGTATACGGGTGAGCAACGCCTGAAGTACTGTGTGAAAGAAATCGTAGCGAACCGTGAAGTATGGATCTTAACCGATGAACACGGTTGTGTAATGCTGAACACAGAAGATGAAGACTGTGTTCCTGTATGGCCAAATCAAGAGTTTGCGGAGTCTTGGGCGACGGGTGATTGGTCTGAGTGTAAAGCGGAGTCTATTTCACTAAACAAATGGCATAGCCGTTGGACTAACGGTCTAGAAGACGACGAGCTTGCCGTTGTTGTGTTCCCGAACGAACAGGAAGAAGGTGTTATCTTGTTCCCGGATGAGTTCGACTTCGAATTGAAAAAGCAGGCTGCTAAGCGCTAATACTTTTTTGTTCAAGTAACGTAATAACGCAGTAACACAGCAACATCGTAATTCAGCGTTGCCTTTTGAGGCAGCGCTATATTCCTACTGCTCCCGTCTAAGCTATTTTCAACGTATTTTCGTTAGTACCCAATCAATTGATACAAGGGTGCTTGTTGAGCGGCTTTAGAAGCTTGCTGAAGTACATCTGTTTTGCTGTATCTCTTCAATATCTTTTGAACAATGGGCTTTGCTTCTGCTTCGGTCATTCCAACCTTTAATTCCGGTTCATACAGTAGTTTTAGCAGCACCACATCTAGTGGTGATAATAAGTCTTCAGGCGTGTAGTCATTGAATATAGAAGGGTAGGCTTTGTCTGAGTCATTGGGTAACCCAAGTACCTGTGTGATTTCTTCAACAATACATGCGACCAGCTTACCTCGCGATCTTGCTTGATCAACTGGAATAATAACCCCTGCGTAAACAATCTCACCTGTAGAATTGGTTCGATAACCCGCAGTGCAAATAGCATTATCTAAATGCTGAGTTGATCTGAGTTTGAGTATCGATTTCGCTTCAGATACCCACTGACTCTGCTTTGTGTATATCCATTTCACGTTCGCTTCAGACTCTTTTTTTACAATTGTTATAGGGTGCTGGGTGACTTCGGACAAATGTTGAATGTGCAGTTCCGTGAGCTCCTGATGCAGCTCTTCATCACCCACTCGATGATCAACCCATACCTTGATAGGCTGTTTCCATTTTGCGAGTGGCTTATTGCCTTGCGAATATTCGTGTTGAAGTGCGACGTGATAAAAGGTTGTTTCGACGAAGGTTCTATCTAGCCAGGTAAGAGGTGTGCTCGCTGCGTTAAAGGACAGCAGCGCCAACAAGAGGGAAAGCATTGAAGCGGTTGGTAACATATCTTTCCCCTTGCTGAATATCGCGCGATCACAGCTTAATGGTTTGGTGCTTTATAGAAATGGCTCTCAACTAACCTTTGTGTGATTTGGTGAGTCGGGTTGGTCAGGACTTCATGCGTTTCGCCACTTTCAACCACATTGCCTTCGTGCATGACGATGATCTTATCGGTGATGTGTTTAACAATGCCGATGTGTTGAGAAACATAAACGAATGATACGCCCATCTCTTCTTGAAGTTCTAAGAACAGATTGATGATTTGCGAACGCATCGCCATATCCAAACCATTCAACGCTTCATCAGCAACAATAATGGAAGGCTGAAGTATCAACGCACGAGCCAAACAAACTCTTTGCTTCTGGCCTGCGGCAAGCATCTGAGGATAGAAGTAAGCATGTTCTGGTAAAAGCCCAACACGTAACAATGTGTCCTTCACGCGGCGCATACGAGCTTCTGGTGGCATGTTGGTGTTTCGCTTCAATGGCCCTTCAAGGATTCGACCAATCTGGATGCGCGGGTTTAGCGAGGTGTTCGGATCTTGGAAGATCATTCGAATCAGTTTACAGCGAGTTGAGTAGTCTTTGTGTTCTAGCTTTTCGCCGTTTACTCGGATCTCACCCGCTGTTGGCTCTACCATACCCGCTAACATTCTTGCCAATGTTGATTTTCCTGAACCATTCTGACCGATAAAACCAATCGTCTGCCCCGCTTCAAGGGAAAAGCTAACCGGTTTCACTGCCTGGTGAATCTTTTTACGGAAAAGACCAGAGCGAGTCGTAAAGTCTTTAGATAAATCACTGACTTCTAATAATGCACTCATGATTTCTTTTTCTTCTCCATATTCAGCGGGAAATGGCAGTTAAATTTGTGGGTCTTTATGCGTTTGGTATATGGTATTTCGACACACTGTCTTTGCGCGTATGGACAACGAGGACCCAGTCGACAACCAATCGGAAGGTGCTGCAGCGGCGGAATTGAGCCTGGTAAAGATTGCAATTTTTCTTTATGGGGAATCCAGTCATTAAAGTCGGGCATCGCTTTTAACAGTGCGACAGTGTAAGGGTGCTTTGGTACATCCAATAGTTTTGCCGTATCTGCTGACTCAACCGACTGACCGCAGTACATCACCGTGATTCTTGTTGCCCATTGAGTTATGGTCGTTAAATCGTGCCCGATGAGAAGAATCGTCGTGTTATGTAGTTGATTCATTCGGCTCAATAAGCGCAATATTTGAGATTGCGTGATCGGGTCTAAATCGTTGGTTGGCTCATCGGCTATTAGTACTTTTGGCTTGGCAGCAATCGCCATGGCGATCATGACTTTTTGACACTCACCATCCGTTAGCTCATAAGAGTAACTATCCATTAGGTGAGAGTGATTTTTGATACCCACTTTATGCAGTAATGCTATTGCTTGCTTTTTTCGCCACTTAAACCTTTGCCACCATCGGCCTTCAAATGAACGCGAAGGGATCGCCTCTATCAGCTGTCGTCCCACTTTTTCGGAAGGGTCAAGACACGTCGATGGTTCTTGGAAGATCATCGCGATATCGCGAGCGATCACACGGCGTCGTTCTTTGGGCGTCAGTTGTAGCAGGTCGATATTACCTAGGCGCATTCGGTCGGCAGACACTTTCCAGTTTTCTTTGCAAACACCAACGATCGCTTTTGCAACCAAGCTCTTACCAGAACCTGATTCACCTACTAAGCCACGAATTTCACCCTCATTGAGGGTAATACTCATTCGGTCCACGGCTTTAACCATCCCTTGAGGGGTCTCAATCTCGATAGTTAGATGTCGAATATCAAGTAACGGCATTATTCGATTCCTGCATTTAGCGCTTGGCGAACACCTTCACCGACGAGGTTAATCACGATCACTGTAAACATAATGGCTAAGCCGGGTAGGGTGACTGTCCATGGCGCAAGGTAAATTAACTCTACAGAGTCACCCAAAATTGAGCCCCATTCAGTACTCGGCGCTTGAGCGCCAAGCCCCAAGAAACCCAAAGCCGTGATATCAAGAATAGCGACTGACAATGCCAGTGTAATTTCAAGTGCCACCACGGTAAGAATATTAGGAAGGATTGAATTCCATAACAGGTAGAAGTCATTCGCACCATCGAGGCGCGAAGCTAAAATATAGTCTTTTTCTACCTCAGCGTGCACGGCAATGTACACCGAACGAATAAAGCGCGGAATCAATGCCAAACACAAGGCAAGCAAGATATTAAACTCGCCAAAGCCAAGAAACGCCACGAAGATAATCGCGAGTAGTAGCGACGGAATCGACATAACGGTATCAAGCAGGTGGTTTAGCGTACTTGATAGCAACCCACGAGTCATACCCGCAAGTACACCAATCAGACAACCAATCACGGCAGCGATAAAGGTAATCACGACTGCGGCACCAAACGTCAGTTGAGAGCCAATAATCAGACGGGATAGAATATCTCGCCCTAAATCATCAGTACCTAGAAAATATTCAACTGTTCCAGAAGGATCCCAAGAGGGAGGCGTTAATAGGTGGCCCGTTTGCTCTTGAGCATCATGCGGTGCTAACCATGGTGAAGTGATAGTGATCAGAATGATCAATACCAAACACCACAGGCCAAACATAGCGAGATTATTGCCACGAAAGCTGCGCCAGAAACGCTCGAACTGGGTTGGAATCTGTTCTTCTTGGTAGACGTTATTTGTTAGCATACCATTCCTTCCTTACCAGAGGATTGACCATCGCGCCCAGTAGATCAGACAGTATATTCGCGGTCAAAACCAAGGTTGCCACCACAATTACGCCAGCTTGAATAGAAACGTAATCTTGATTAGATAATGCATCCAGTAACCAGCGGCCAATGCCCGGCCAGTTAAAGATAGACTCGGTGATGATCGCGAGCGTTAACATACTGGAGAGTTGAACGCCGACCTTAGGAATAATCGGTGGTATTGCATTTCTTAATACGTGTTGAGTGACGATCTCTCTTGTTGAAAGACCTTTGATTCGTGCTGCGCGGATGTAGTTTTGAGCCATCACTTCGGCTACGGATGCTCTCATGAGTCGGATAACCTGAGTTGTTGGAGCGAGCGCCAAAACAAGACAAGGTAACGCCATGTGGTCGATTACGCTCTGTAGGGCGTGTGCTCGATAGTTACCTTCGGCAAAAAAGGCATCAATCATCGCGAAACCAGTGACGTGTTCAATTTCGTAAAGTAGATCGTATCGCCCCCCAACAGGGAACATCTCAAAGTGCAATGAAAACACCATGATCATTAGTAATGCGACCCAAAATATAGGTGCTGAGTAACCTGCCATTGAAGTAAACGATATGGTGGTATCAACAAACTTGCCTTGTCTCATACCAGCAATTGTGCCGAAAGGGATGCCGATAAACAGTGCGAGTAAAAAAGCAAAGAAGCACAGTTCTAACGTCGCAGGGAATACCACGGCCAACTCATCGATGATAGGCACGCCGTGTTTGCTCAGGCCGAAGTTCAGTGTCGACAATTCCGCTATATAGCTAAGCCAACCGGGCCAAAAATCTTGAATAGCCCAAGGTGAGGTTTGATCCAGTCGGAGTAACGAAAAGCCGACGATAGTTAGGATCGCAAGCGTGATAACGAAGAGGTTGATACGTCTTAATGTATACCAAAACATCAGCGCACCTCTCTTCTTACTTGGTCAAAAGGTTGAGCATTAAAAGGGCTGTGTTTAAAACCCGTTAGCGAACGATCGTGCACGCGGAATTGCACGCCATGCGCAAGAGGGATCACAGGAACTTCTTCATTGAGAATGTTTTGGGCTTGTCGATATAAGTTAACACGGTGCCTTTGTTGATTGATTTCTAATGCCAAGTCGAGAAGGAAATCAAAGTCTGAGTTGCACCACATAGAGACGTTTAATCCTGCGCGTTCTGAGCTACATGAGAGAAGTGGACGTAAGAAGTTGTCTGGGTCGCCCGTACTGCCAATCCAACCTGTGAGTAACAAATCTGTTGAGGAAATTGAAGACAGCTGTGTTCGGTCAAATCGGTCGTCGGTATAGAGTTTCAATTCAATACCAATATCAGCCAAGTTTGCTTGGATCAGTTCTGCCGTTTTTCTTGGACTTGGATTGTATGCGCGTGGCTCTAGTGGCACCCACATTGAAAGCTCTAACCCCGGTTCTACACCGGCCTCTCTAAGAAGTGCGATCGCGTAGTTTCGATCATAGCGAACTTGAACGCTGTCTTTTTGATAAGCCCAAGAAGTAGGGGGAAGTAACGTGTAGGCTTTTGTACCGGTACCGTAGTACACAGAATCAAGAATATTCTGACGATTGATAGCCAAGTTCAGTGCTTTACGCACTCGTGAGTCACGCAGTGCTGGATGCTCAGTGTTAAGCGCGATGAAAGAGACATTGACTGCAGGCGTGGCGGAAATCTTCAACTCTTCATGTGCTTGAATAATAGGGATCTGACTCGAAATCGGTGAGTTCAACACGTCACACTCACTGCGTAGAAGTTTGGCAAGTGTTCCTGTTCCACGTTGTGATGTATCAAACACTACTTGGTCCATTTGTACGGCACCTTTCCAGTAATGCTTGTTTTTTTTCAAGCGTACAAGATCGTTGATTTGGTATTCATCTAAGTAGAAAGGGCCGGTGCCAACGGGCTTGGAGTCCATTTCATTTTTCTCATCCGTAGCAATGAGCTTGTTGGCATATTCTTTAGAATGAATGACCGCATAGCTGGTGGCGATATTGTTGAGGAATGAATTGTCTGGACGACTTAATTGGAATTTCACCGTTAGGTCATCGACCGCCGTGATTTCAACAATCAGGTTTTGAAAGTCGATGCCTGCGAACCATGGATATAAACCGCCGCCCACATAATGAAACGGGTTTGAACTATCAATGATACGTTCAAAACTAAAGACTACATCCTGTGCATTCATACTGCGGGTTGGGGTAAACCAATCTGTGGTTTGAAACGCAACATTAGGGCGCAGCTTGAAAGTGTACTCTGTACCTGATTTATCGACAGACCAGCTTGTTGCCAAGTTCTGTTTTGGTCGGTAAGTCATAGGATCAAGAGTGAGCAGGGTATCGAAAATTTGAGGGCTCAGTGATTCTGAGGTAATGCCACTATCAACCAATTGTGGATTGAAGGTACTAGGATTACCTTGGCCGCAATAAATGAAGCCTTTTTCACGGATTTGCTCGTGAGTGACACTCTCACCACATCCAGCTAAAAAGCTCAGCGTGCAGATGCTCAGTGATAGTCTTATTAGTGCTTTCATAAAAAGAAATACTTTTCGAAACGAGGCGTTAGAGGAGCCTCAAGATCCGGACAATTTAACATTTTATTTATTCGGCTCCAAATAATAATCAAGTGTGGATAGCTATTTATCGTTTGCTTGTCCGACAATCGAGTACTTCCTCACCATTCCTCGTAATTGGTTGTAGGTTAATCCAAGTAATTCAGCGGCTTGTTTCTGGTTATACTTACTCTGTTTTAGGGCTTGATTGAGTAGCTTGATGTCTTGTTGTTCTTGCCATGCTTTGTAATCAAGCGGCAAAGAAAACGAGTGCTCTAATGAAGTATGGCTGTTAGACGGCTCATTGTCAGTTTCGTGCGCGGAATCTTGCTCTGTTTTCCATGCGGGTTTAAATGGGTTAAACACTAAAGATTCAACAGGATATGGGTTTTTTCCGTGTTGATAGATAGCACGCTCAATGACGTTTTTGAGTTCTCGCACATTTCCCGGCCAAGAATAATCCAATAGTGCTTCAACAGCAGCTGGAGCAAAACCGACAAACAGATCCAACTCTAATTCTCGACACATCTTAATCGCGTAGTATTCTGCTAGCAGCGTGATGTCTTCTTTTCGCTCGCGAAGAGGAGGAATAGTAATGACGTCAAACGCCAATCTATCTAATAAATCGGCTCTAAATTCGCCCTTTAACGCCATGTCTGGCAAGTCGGCATTAGTCGCACACACCAGTCTTACATTGGCACTTAGCGCCTTTTGTCCACCGACACGTTCATATTGCCCGTATTCAATAACACGTAACAGCTTCTCTTGAACAGCAAGGGGAGTGGTCGCCAGCTCATCTAAGAATAAAGTCCCACCTTCAGCCCTTTCAAAGCGACCTTGATGACGCCCTTTCGAACCCGTAAAGGAGCCAGATTCATGACCAAACAGCTCTGAATCAATTAATCCTTCACTGAGTGTTGAGCAGTTCAGTGAGATTAAGGGTTGATCCCAGCGCCTTGAAAGGTAATGCAACCTTTGAGCGATTAGCTCTTTACCCGTACCGCGTTCACCAATGATCAGAATCGGTCTTTCGATTGGCGCGAGTTGAGACACCTTATCCAAAACAGAGAGAAAGCTAGGGGATTCACCAATGAGGTTCTGCTGCATAACGGGTCCTTGTATGGTCTGATTTCCAATGGACGTGAATTAGAGAGCTTTATTTAAATCACTTGATGTAAATAGCATTAATCACGGTGCCGTAGTGGTGAAAAATACCAATACTTGGCTAAATTCATCATAGCATGGTTGGGGTTAATCACCATTTTATTGTAAGTGTTTGATAATAAATGGCTTAAAAGTTGGCATGCTACTTGGATTACTTATGGTAGGTTTAACAACAAACGTAGATTTTTGAGCAAGTGGATTGAAAAATCGAAAAACGATTTAAAACCTATTTGCCACTATTGCAATTAAGGAGTTTCTTATGGGTATTTTTTCTCGCTTTGCAGACATTGTAAATTCAAACATCAGTGCACTATTAGATAAGGCTGAAGATCCTGAAAAGATGATTCGCCTCATTATTCAAGAAATGGAAGACACGCTGGTTGAGGTTCGTACCAATTCAGCGAAAGCCATTGCAGACAAAAAAGAGCTAGCGCGTAAAGTTGAAGCTATCGAAACTCAGATTTTAGATTGGCAAAATAAAGCGACACTAGCTCTAACTAAACAACGTGAAGATTTGGCTAGAGCGGCACTAATCGAAAAGCAAAAACTGGAAGACATCATCAAGAGCCTTCATACCGAGCAAACCTTGGTTCATGAAACCATCGAAAAGCTAACCAGTGAGATCGGCAAGCTTGAAACCAAAATCGCCGAGACTCGCGCAAAGCAACAAGCATTAATGATTCGTAATAATGCGGCGAGCAATCGTCGTGATGTTCAAAAACACTTGCACTCAAGCAAAACCAACGAAGCAATGGCGAAGTTTGAACAATTCTCGCGTAAAGTGGATGAATTAGAAGCTGAAGCGGACGTTTACGCTAAAACGGGTAACGCAAAATCTCTAGACCAAGAGTTTGCTGAGCTACAAGCTCAAGATGAAATTGAAAAAGAGCTGGCGAAACTGAAGCAACAAGTTGAAAACCGCGATAAATAATTTAGGAGTTGTCTATGTCAACATTTCTAGTTGCAGGTCCACTGATTGTCTTTTTGATCTTCGTGGCACCGCTATGGTTATTCTTACATTACCGCAGCAAGAAGAAATCCAGTAATGGTCTTTCAGAAACAGATCTTGAGCGCTTGCATAAGCTTTCTGAGCAAGCAGAATCGATGCAAGACCGTGTAAAAACGCTAGAAAAAATACTGGATTCGGAGTCGCCTAACTGGAGACGAAACTATGAGTAGAGAACTTTATCGCGATCCGATTAACGGTAAATTGTCTGGCGTGTGTGCGGGGTTAGCGAACTACTTTGGCCTTGAAGTGTGGTTGGTTCGCATCTTGGTTATCTCGGCGGCACTGCTTGGTGGTAGTTTCTTGGTGTTGTTAGCGTATTTAGCTTTGACATTCATGCTGGAAAAACAGCCACCTCAGTATGTCGATCAGATGAAAGCCAAACAAGAGCACACGCTGAAGCAAAAACCGTGGGAAAAAGGTCAAACGGCAGAGTCTTTATTGGGCACTTTAGAGGGTGATTTCCAGAAGTTAGAGACCAGTGTACGTAATATGGAAGCTTATGTGACCTCGGACACTTTTAAAGTCAACCGTGCCTTTAAGAACATTTAGTTTCGCGCCCTACCAAACATTAGAGAGCGGCTTAGGATTATGTATCCCAAGCCGTTATTTTTTTTAATAATTTTGTCTAAATAAATCTTACGATAACTGGTAAGTTACATGTGATTAATCTATGTTATAAAAATATTTGTAGATATGGATGATCACTAATGTATAGAGCCTCCGTTGTCCTTTTGACAGCCTTAGCTGGGCTGTCTGGGTGTGGTAAGGAGCTTCCTCCCGTACCTGAACCTGATTCTAGACCCGCCAAACTCTTCACTGTCTCTGTCGGTAATAACGCCTTTGAACGTAGCTTTCCTGCCACCACTGAAGCCGGTGACAAAGCGGTACTTGCATTTCGTGTTCCTGGGCTACTTCAGACTATCGATGTCACATCTGGCCAACAGGTTACCAAAGGTGATGGGCTTGCAACGCTCAACCCTGATGAATATCAGTTGCTAGAGAAGCAAGCGAGAGCCAACTTTAAGCTGGCCGATGTTCAATACCAACGTTCAATTAAGTTGCGTAAAGATCGCGTCGTGTCTGAGCAAGACTTCGATCAAGCGAAAGCGAATTACAATTCTGCCAAAGCGGTGCTTAACCAAGCAAAAGCGAACCTTCGCTATACCACTTTGGTTGCGCCTTACGATGGAACGATTTCCATTATTCCCGCTGAAAACCATGAATACATCGCAGCCAAGCAAGGTGTGATGAATATTCAAACCAATCAAATTCTTAAAGTCGTATTCTTATTGCCCGACCAACTTATTACGCGCTTTTCTTCAGGGTTTGAGACAGATGCAACCATGGTTTTTGATGCTTTCCCTGAAAACTCTTACATTTTAACCTTCCAAGAAGTGGATACAGAAGCCGACCCTACAACAGGCTCGTACAAAGTCACTATGGTAATGGAAAGACCAACTGATGTCGGTATTTTGCCAGGTATGTCTGGCACGGTTAATTTAGTTTCAGCGTTAGCCGCGGCAACCAAAATTCCAACATCAGCAATGATCACCGATGGAGATGATGTCTCTGTGTGGCGTGTGAATAACGACGGTATTGTTGAAAATGTCTCAATCGTCATCGATGAAAAACGTCATATTGTGTCTGGGTTGAACGACGGTGATCGTATTGTGACTTCTGGCGTTAATGGCCTGGAATCGGGCGTTAAAGTTCGAGAGTGGATCAAGGAGAGGGGGCTATAACATGAAAACACTTAAAGTGGCTGCTGGCCTGTCGTGTTTGGCCTTACTGACGGCTTGTGAAGACAAACAAGTCGTAGAAGTGAATAACACACCCTTGGTTAAAGCTATCGAGATTTCAGTCATCGACTTTAGCGATAAACTCTATTTCCCTGCGGTAGCGAACGCTGCTGAGAAAGCTCACCTCAGTTTCCGAGTGGCTGGTGAAATCTTCAAGCTAGATGTGAAAGAAGGTGAACGTGTTTCTAAAGGGGACATCATTGCAGAGCTTGATCCTACCGATTATCAATTGGATGTCGACAATGCTCAGGCGCGTTACACGGTAATCAACAGTCAATACAGACGTTCGAGTCCGCTAGTGAAGAAAGGGCTCTTAGCGAAGTCACAGTTTGATGAAATTGCTGCTCAACGCCAGATCGCTTATGCCGAGTTGGAACTCGCAAAACTGCGCTTGTCGTTCACCAAACTTCGTGCCCCTGTGGATGGGATCATTTCACGTGTCAGTGTCGACCAATATGAAAATATTCAGGTAGGCCAGCAGGTCGTGAACATTCACAGCGTCGAGGATGTTGAAGTCGTTATCCAGTTACCTGACCAAATCTATGTGAACCAACCGAGTGAACAATTGCTTGCGAATATTGAAGCTGTGGTAAGAGTACCCAGTGGCAATGAATATACTGCGGGTATTAAAGAGTTCACTACTGAACCCGATCCAAGCACCGGCACATTCACGGCCACGCTTGTACTACCTATGCCGAAAGATGACCTGATTCTGGACGGTATGGCCGTTGAAGTAACGTCAAATGGACGTGACATCGGATTGGAGCTAAAAGCCGGAGTCCTTATCCCAATTGAAGCGGTGTTTAATGCTGATGGGGATGAGTTAACTAGTCAAGACTCTTATGTGTGGGTGCTTAATGACGACAATACCGTATCTAAACAGCAAGTCGTGTTAGGAAAGGCGAATCAGAAAACATTGCAGATAATCAAAGGATTAGAAATGGGGCAGCATGTCGTTGTTGCAGGCGTATCGCGATTGCGAGATGGGATGACAGTGGAAGTATTGTCTCAGGAGACGAACAATGAGTGAAGTAAATAACAAGCCCCAAGATGACGATCAACAGGGTGATGATCAGATCACAGGTGTTGCTTCTTACTTTATACGTAACAAAGTCATTAGTTGGATGCTGTCCCTGATCTTTCTTATTGGTGGTGTTTCTGCATTCTTCGGTTTGGGGCGTTTAGAAGATCCTGCCTTTACCATCAAAGATGCGATGGTCGTGACCTCTTATCCAGGAGCCACGCCTCAGCAAGTGGAAGAAGAAGTTACCTACCCATTAGAGAAAGCAATTCAACAGCTAACCTATGTTGATGAAGTTAACTCTATCTCTAGCCGTGGCCTGTCTCAGGTTACGGTAACGATGAAGAATAATTACGGCCCTGATGATCTTCCGCAAATTTGGGATGAACTTCGTCGAAAAGTGAATGATCTGAAAGGTCAACTGCCGCCTGGAGTCAATGATCCTCAAGTCATCGATGATTTCGGTGATGTTTACGGTATTTTGTTGGCGGTGACGGGAGATGGCTATAGCTACAAAGAGTTACTGGATTACATTGATTACCTAAGGCGAGAGCTAGAGTTAGTCGATGGCGTCAGTAAAGTCTCAGTTTCAGGTGAGCAGCAAGAGCAAGTGTTCATTGAGATATCGATGAAGCGGATTAGCTCTCTGGGTCTGTCTCCAAATACTGTGTTTAACCTTTTATCGACTCAAAATATTGTATCCAGTGCGGGTGCGGTAAGGATTGGTGACGAGTACATTCGAATTCATCCAACAGGAGAGTTCCAGAATGTTGAACAGCTCGGTGATTTGATTCTTACAGAAGGTGGCGCTCAAGGGCTTATCTATCTAAAAGATGTGGCGAATGTAACTCGTGGTTATGTTGAAGTACCAAGTAACATCATTGGCTATAACGGCAAGCTCGCACTTAACCTTGGTGTCTCTTTTGCGCAAGGTGTGAACGTGGTCGCAGTGGGTGAGGCCTTTGACCGAAGACTTGCCGAGCTGAAATATCAGCAACCCGTTGGTATAGATATATCTGAGGTTTATAACCAACCCAAAGAGGTAGATAAGTCGGTTAGTGGTTTTGTAGTGAGTTTAGGACAAGCGGTTGCGATCGTCATCGTGGTGTTACTGTTCTTCATGGGACTACGATCGGGACTGTTGATTGGCTTGATCTTGCTGTTGACTGTTTTCGGTACCTTCATTTTCATGCAGTACTTCAAAATCGATCTTCAACGTATTTCACTGGGCGCGTTGGTTATTGCCTTAGGGATGCTGGTGGATAATGCCATTGTGGTGGTGGAGGGGATATTGATCGGCACGCAGAAGGGGCGAACCCGGATGCAGGCCGCCACTGATATCGTGACCCAAACTAAATGGCCCCTGCTTGGTGCAACCGTGATTGCAGTCACCGCGTTTGCTCCAATTGGTTTGTCTGAAGATTCAACGGGCGAATACTGTGGCACCTTGTTCACGGTGCTATTGATTTCTTTGATGCTGAGTTGGTTTACTGCCATCTCGCTCACGCCGTTCTTTGCTGACATGTTCTTCAAAGGTCAGAAAGTCGACCCAGATAACGAAGGTAAAGACCCATATAACGGGATGGTTTTTGTTATCTACAAAAACTTCCTTGAGTTCTGTATGAAGCGTGCGTGGTTAACCATGTTTGTGTTGGTGCTTGGTTTAGGCGCGAGCGTTTATGGTTTTGGCTTTGTAAAACAAGCTTTCTTCCCATCTTCAACCACCCCAATGTTCCAAGTCGATGTCTGGATGCCGGAAGGTACGGATATTCGGGCGACCAACACCAAGCTCAAAGTATTGGAAAGTTGGTTAGCAGAGCAGGACGAAGTTGCTCACATCACGACAACAGCGGGTAAAGGTCTGCAACGTTTCATGCTGACTTATGCCCCAGAGAAAAGTTATAGCGCATACGGTGAGATAACGGTTCGTGTTAAAAATTACGAGGTACTTGAAGGCTTGATGCTGCGTTTCCGTGAACACGTAAACGGTCAGTTCCCTGAAATTAATTACAAACTTAAGCAGATCGAATTAGGTCCTGGTGGCGGCGCGAAAATTGAAGCGCGAATTGTGGGTTCTGATCCAACGGTTTTACGTTCAATCGCAGCTCAAGTGATGGATATCATGCGTGCTGACAATGGATCGTTTAACGTCCGTCACGATTGGCGTGAAAGAACTAAGGTTTTAGAGCCTCAGTTCAACGAGAGCCAAGCGCGTCGTTATGGTATTACCAAATCTGATGTGGATGATTTCCTAGCGATGTCTTTCTCTGGTAAATCGATCGGTGTGTACCGTGATGGGACTACTCTAATGCCTATTGTTGCTCGTTTGCCTGAAGATGAACGTGTCGATATACGTAACATCGAAGGCATGAAGATTTGGAGCCCAGCATTAAGTGAATACATCCCGCTACAACAAGTAACATTAGGCTACGAATTGGAATGGGAAGATCCACTGATCATCCGTAAGAACCGTAAGCGTATGCTGACGGTAATGGCGGATCCTGACCTACTGGGTGAAGAGACGGCATCAACTCTACAGAAACGCTTACAACCACAGATCGAAGCGATTGAGATGCCTCCGGGTTACTCATTGGAATGGGGTGGTGAATATGAGTCGTCAGCAGATGCACAAGCGTCACTGTTCACAACTATGCCGTTGGGCTACTTGTTCATGTTCTTAATCACGGTGTTCTTGTTTAACTCAGTGAAAGAGCCTCTGATTGTTTGGTTAACGGTACCACTCGCCTTGATAGGGGTGACGACAGGCTTGCTAGCCTTGAATACACCATTCGGCTTTATGGCGCTGTTGGGCTTCCTGAGTCTATCTGGGATGCTTCTGAAGAACGGTATCGTACTGCTTGATCAAATTGAGATTGAGATGAAGTCAGGTAAAGACCCATATGTAGCGGTTGTTGATGCGGCATTGAGTCGTGTACGTCCGGTATGTATGGCGGCTATCACAACGATTCTCGGTATGATCCCATTGTTACCGGATATCTTCTTCAAACCAATGGCGGTAACCATTATGTTTGGTTTGGGCTTTGCCACCGTACTGACGCTAATTGTGGTACCTGTGCTGTATCGTCTATTCCATAAAATTGAAGTCTCGTAAGGCGAGAGAGTCTTTGAATTAATGCCCCTGTTTAGGGGCATTATCATTTCTGAGTGATTTAAAATAGGTAGCAATAACATGGAAACAAACACTGAAGATAGAACGTGTGCATGGGCACTTAAACACGAACTGGAAAGGGAGTACCACGACGCAGAGTGGGGCGTGCCTGTTTATGATGACCAAGTTCTGTTTGAGTTCATTACCCTAGAAGGCGCTCAGGCGGGTCTTAGTTGGATTACGATACTCAAAAAGCGCGAAGGCTATCGTGCTGCATTTGATCATTACGATCTAAACAAGTTAGCCGAATTGAATGAAGACAATGTGCCACACGTCATAGAGAACTTTGATGTGGTTAAGCACAAAGGCAAGATTGCCTCTGTTTACGGTAATGCTCGAGCAGCGCTTGAACTCCAGAAAGAATTTGGATCTTTATCAAATGCTTTATGGCAATTTGTCGATAACAAGGTTCTTGAAAACCACTGGACAGAGATGGCTCAAGTTCCAGCTTCTACCGAGCAATCTAAAGCGATGAGTAAGTTTTTAAAAAAGAGAGGCTTTAAGTTTGTAGGGGAAACAATCTGTTACGCGTTTATGCAAGCGACAGGCATGGTCAATGACCATTTAGAAGGTTGTCCACACAAATAAAAATGTTATTTCTTGCTGCGAATTAATTGTGTGAAAATTGAAAAATTCACTGGTCATTTATAAACTTTTAAATATTATATGCGACCAAATTCAAATGTAGACAACGATAGTGAATCAACAAAACTACCAAATATGTGATGCTAACTATGATCCCTTGCTTAGGCAGTTTATGCGTGAGGATGGCCACGTAGAAACTATCGCGCCGCTAGAAGGTAAAGTGTTCCTATTCTTGCTTGAAAATACAGGCGAATGCATTGAGCGAGGCCTGATCTTTGATAGATGTTGGGGGGATGTGATTGTCTCTGAACAAGCGTTGACCAACGTGATATCTAAGCTTAGAAAAACACTGAACAGAGCGACTTGTGGTTGCGCCACGATTCGTACCGTCAGTAAAATGGGGTATTCTCTGGAGATAGAGGAACCATCTCAACCTCAAAACACAGAGCCTAAAGCGACAGTCCCAGAGGCGGGTATATTATCAGAGACTCCTCAAACGATAGGATTATCGCAAGCCGAACTTAACCCGTCATCATCAATAACGACAAATCAAACACAAACCTCAGGCGAATCACCGGAGGAAAAGCCGCAAGATGAGCACGCTCAGGTTATGCCCATATCAGCAACACGAAGCGTTGAAGGCGACATGGAAATACCATTGTCTACAGGCAGCACTAGTGATTCAGTCAACGCTGCACCGTCAAGCTTTAAGCTTTTTGTTCATCGTCATTTAGCCTGTGTGGGTTACTTTTTAGCCTTTACCTGCGCGGTAGTCACTTTGTTTAATGTCTTTCAAGCTTACTATCAGCCATTGCCATATTTTGTTGATCAAAATGAGTATCACGACAGCTTCGTAGATAAAACCAATCACTACTTTTTCCATATCGTTCGTAATGAAATCTATTCATTGCCCGCGATCACTCAAAAACTTACAGATGTGATACCTAGCCACTGTAATGTTGATGTTTTTGTGCGTATTTATCCATCTGTCAATCAACCTGAAAATGATGCTTTATATATGCTAATTGAGAGAAAGGATGGCGAGGCTCTTAATTACTTGTCATCTATTTTTGAAATAGAGTCATCTTTTGATTCGTTTGTGAATTATATGGCTCAAAGGAGTTACTTTTGCGAATAATTGGTTTGTTATTGGTATTAGCACTCACCGCTGCAAGTTTCATGATTGATAGGAACGTATTGGCGGGCACTCGTTGGCACTGTAAAACGATCAAAACGGGTTTTATGACGCAGGCATTTCAACCTTATCAATCCTTGTATGAACGTATGACTTTTACCTTTCAATCTGATAATACGTTTATGATTGCAGAGGCGGTGACGATTGAAGAGAAGGATGGTCAGGTGAGTAAATTGGAGCACCATTCCTCAGGTCGTTATTCGTTAGAAGATGGTGAGTTGTCTATCTCTATCATTGATTATTCGCCGACAACTGAAACTGATGATCCTGTTATTAATCGAGAGTATAGTTCGTATGAGGGGCTGAATATTGATTACTCAGTTGTTGTCACCGATGACTCACTCTATTTGTTTAATAAAAATCGTTTCGAAATCTTTAATTGGGTATGTTTTAAGGTTCAGAAGTAGCTAAATAACGTCTATATATATGAATTGACTTAGCTAAATAGGCAGGTTTACCCTGCCTTTTTGGGGGACTTATTGGTTGCTTTACCTAAACCAAGGCGTTGTAACGCTCTAGTCCAGCTTCTAGATCCGCAATCAAATCATCGACATCTTCTAAGCCGATATGAACACGAATCAAAGTACCTTCGAAGTTTGGATTTGATACCGTTCTTAGGCTGTTAAAGCTGCTCGGTTCGTTCGCTAGAATCAAGCTTTCAAATCCACCCCACGAGTAACCCATACTAAAGTGCGTCATACCATCAAGCAGAGCTGTTGTTGCTTTTGTGTTTGAGTTCTTCAGTACGAAAGAGAACAAACCATTACCGCCAGTGAAGTCTCGTTTGAAGAATTCATGGCCTGGGCAAGATTCAAGCGCAGGGTGACGAACGTGGTCAACCTCAGGACGGGTTTCTAGCCACTTCGCTACTTTTAAACTGCTCTCCGCGTGTTGGCGTAGACGAACATCAAGAGTGCGGATGCCGCGAAGCCCTAAGTAAGCGTCATCTGGCGAGACACATTGCCCCATCAAGTAACTCTGTTCTCTTAGTTGATCCCAACATTTCTCGTTGGCGACCGCAGTCCCTAACATCACATCAGAGTGACCCACTATGTACTTGGTTGCTGCTTGAATAGAGATATCAACGCCAAAATCGAACGGTGAGAAGTTCACACCGGCTGCCCAAGTGTTATCTAGCATAACGATGATGTCATGTTCATGAGCAATCCGCGCGAGCGTTGGAATATCTTGCACTTCCATGGTGACTGAACCCGGAGATTCGGTAAACAGCACTTTGGTGTTTGGCTTTATAAGGTCTTTAATGCCTTCGCCAATCGTTGGTTCGTAGTAAGTCGTCTCTACACCCATCTTTTTCATGATAGTGTCACAGAAATCACGAGTGGGTTCGTAACAGGTATCGACCATCAGAATATGGTCACCTGTTTCAACAAAAGAGAGAATGGCATTCGAAATGGCTGCCGTACCACAAGGGTAGAGTGCGCAGCCTGCGCCACCTTCAACTTCAACCATAGCATCTTGAAATGCGAAATGAGTGGTGGTGCCACGGCGTCCGTAGAAAAGTGTCTTGTTAGCGCGATTAATTGTCGCTTTGCGTTTCTCTTCTACTGTGTTGAACACGACAGTTGAAGCGCGTTGTACTGGTGGGTTAACGACACCATTAGTCCACTTCTTATCACGACCTGCAGTGATCAGTTTAGTGGTTTTGTTCTCGGACATGCTGTGAATTCCTTATCAATCGGTTATGTCCTATTTAAAACATGCCAAGCGCCTTTAAAGCAAGAGGAGAGCGGGAGTTTTTGCGCTTTTCTTTCGCTTTTTAACCTTCCACGTCGTTTAGAGTGAAAGGTTCAGATCAGACAGGTTACGAGTGATGAGTCACCGTGGGCCAATTGACTGGATTACAGTAGCGGGTTGAACAAGTAGAACAGCCTCTCGAAGAAGCGGTTACGTAGATTCCTCTGTTCCCAATGCTCCAATTCCACTGGATGAGATGATTCAATATAGGATTGCTGTAAATCAAACAGTTGCTTGGTGAAGTGTACGTCGTCAACGGCAAGGGTCACTTCAAAGTTGAGCCACAAACTACGCATGTCGATATTGACCGTTCCGATCAAGCAAAACTCTTCATCAATCACTACCGATTTGGTGTGAAGAAGCCCGCCGTAAAACTCATATATTTTCACACCGGCTTCAAGTAGTTCTGTATAAAAGGCGCGAGAAGCCCATTTAACCATTAATGAATCGTTGTTATGTGGAATGATCAACTCTACGCTGACACCGCGTTGTGCTGTCATTTTCAGTGTTTCTAATAAGTCGGCACTTGGGACAAAATAAGGGGTAGTGATACGTACAGAACGATTCGCCTGATTAATCGCAATAGTTAGGACTTGCAGAATCAAATATTCAGGCATACCCGGTCCAGATGGCACGACTTGTACTGGATGATGCGTCATTATTTCTTCAACCGGACACTCAGGTAAATCAGGAAGAATGCGTTCACCTGTTTCCACTTCCCAATCCCAACCATGAATTGCTGACAGCACATTAACGGTTGGTCCCGTGACGCGAACCATGACATCAATCCATTGGCCGACCCCCGAACTCTGTTTGAAATGGGCTGGATCAACCATGTTCATTGATCCGGTATAGGCGATGGACTCATCAATCACGATGATTTTACGGTGCTGCCTTAGATCGAGACGGCGTAAGAAAATACGCCAAGGGCTTACTTCCAATGCTTGGACTACGTGAACACCAGCGTCTTTCATCATTGAGCGCCAGTGGCTTTTGAAAAAGCGCGGGCTACCTGCAGAATCAAGCAAGACTTTAACATCAACGCCACGCTTCGCTGCTCGAATAAGTGCGGAAGCTACGGAATCTGTTAATCCACCGGGGTGCCAAATATAGAAAACCATTTTGATACTGGTCTGGGCGTTTTCTATATCTTCGATAATGGCGTGTAGGATCTCATTAGGAGAAGCTTGCAGTGAAAGTGTGTTTCCGCTGAGAGCTGGAATACCCATCCGATTGTTACAAAGCTCATCAATTTTGTGGATAGGAGAGCCGACCTTACCTGGAAGGTGGACTTGGCAATCATTTAATTGGCGGAACCAATCACCAAAAGGCGTAAACATGCGATGTGCTCTTTCAGCCCGCTTTCTACCTAGGTTTAGCTCGCCGAAAAGGAAGTAACAAGCGACGCCAACAATAGGGATAATGTAGATAACCATCAACCATGCGAGAGAAACGCTGACAGAGCGTCGTTTTAGTACGACACGAAAAGTCACACCGGCGACAAGGACCCAGTATAAAGCGACAGAAGCTAAAGTTAAAAAATGGTAGAGCTTTTCCACATTGAATACTCGAAAAAAGAGACACTTAGATAGTAATGCTATTTTACGGATATGGGAATTTAAGGAATCAACTATTTACAAAATAGAGCAAAAGCTGTAAACAGGTTAAAGTTGTTAAGTTTTAGTTAACTTAAGACGAATGCAATTGTTTTGTATGAAAAATCGGCATTTAACCATAAAGATTTACGTTGATAACGAAATATATACGGTTCGGGCTTCCAATTGTATTCTTAAACTGGTTTACTTGCTAGACAACGAGCGTCAATCAAATCTTTTAATGGTGTAAATTATTATATACACCTTATCTTTTAATGACGCCACACAAAGCAAAATACAACATCACATAACACAAAAGTTTGGAGTAAACGTGGCTACTAGTAATACAACCACTACACCCCGCGATACCTGGGGTTCGAAATTAGGATTCGTAATGGCTGCAGCAGGTTCTGCTGTTGGCTTAGGTAACATCTGGAAATTCCCATACACAGCAGGTGAAAGTGGCGGCGGTGCATTCGTTGCAATTTATCTGTTTTTTGTAATCTTCATCGGTTTCAGTGTGATGCTGACTGAATTTGCGATTGGCCGTCATACGCAAAAATCAGCAGTAGGTGCATTTAAATCAACTGACCGTCGCTGGACGTTCGCTGGTGTTATCGGTGTAGTCAGTGGTCTACTTATCATGGGTTTCTACCCTGTAGTAGGCGGCTGGTCTATCGCATACATCGGTAAAATTGCTGGTGGTTTACTAGATGCACCTGAAGCAATCGGTGACAGCTTCGGTGGCTTTATCTCAAACCCAGTTCAACCACTTATGTGGATGGGCTTGTACCTACTACTTAACGTTGTCATCGTTATGAAGGGTATCTCTGGTGGTATCGAGAAAGCGGGCAAGATCCTAATGCCACTTCTGTTCATCATCCTTATCGTGGTATCAATTAAAGGCCTAATGCTTCCGGGCGCGATGGCTGGTCTTGAATTCCTATTCAGCCCTGACTTCTCTAAAGTAGACAGCGGTGTAATTCTAGCTGCACTAGGTCAAGCATTCTTCTCACTAAGTCTTGGTATGGGTTGTATGTTGACATACGGTTCTTACCTTAAGAAGAAAGAGAACCTAGTTCAGACAACAGCAATGGTTACGGCAATGGATACAGGCGTTGCCATCCTAGCTGGTGTTGCAATGTTCCCTGCAATGTTCGCATTCGGTATGGAACCTGCTGCTGGTCCTGGTCTAGTCTTCGTTGTTGTTCCTCAGCTGTTTGCTGAAATGGGCGGCGTAGTTGGTCTTCTCTTTGCTCTTATGTTCTTCGTTGGTCTGAGTGTTGCGGCACTGACTTCTTCAGTATCTCTACTTGAAGTTGTGGTGTCTTACCTTATCGATGAGAAAGGCATGAAGCGTGTAACAGCTGTACTGTCTGCAAGTGTAGTAATGGCGATTCTATGTATCTTCGCTTCTCTATCACTTGGTGGCTTCGGTCCAACGCTGTTTGGTACTGGCGCATTCGATATCTTCGACCTACTAACGGATAAGATCTTCCTAGCTGTTGGCGGTATGTTGGTATGTATCTTCGCTGGTTGGAGACTAAACCGTGCTGACCTAGAGAAAGAAATCACTAACGACGGTGAAGTATCTTTCCCTCTATTCGGTCTATGGTACACACTCGTTAAGTACATCATCCCAGTCGCTATCGCTATCGTAGCGTTCATGGGCATCTCTTCTGGCTTCGACAGCGGTAAAGGTGCAATAATGCTATTAGGTATTGGTATTATTGCCGGCTCTGCGCTTATCTCTAAGAAGCTATAATTCTTAGAAATTCTAATCGCAAACTAAAGTTAATTGATAAACGGGAGCCATTGGCTCCCGTTTTTTATGTGATTGACTTATTTATTTTCGAAAAATAAACACACCATTCCCTAAAGTTATCAATGTGGTAGCCGATATAGTTTTTGGTAAGGCTATATCGGCCTGTATTTTTTTTAGGTAGGTGTTCTGTGAAATTGTCAGTGAGAAAAAAACTATACTTGGGTTTTGGATCTATATTGGCGGTGCTTGTCACGTTAGTAGGGATTGTATCGGTAGAAGTTATTGGGGCTCACAATAGCTCTGATGAGATTAGAATGGATGATGTCCCAGGAACGGTTACCTACCTTATATTGATCGATGAAGCTGGTGATGTTTACCGTGATGCTTTGGGTGCGGTTGTTCAGGGCGGTAATGCGCTCAATGATTATCGAGCTAATAAGACTCAATTTTCTCAAGCAATTGAAGAAGCAAAGCGTTTAGAGAGTAAAGGCTCAGAGGACCATCGTCGTGTTCAGCGAATTGAAGAGCTAATGGGGCGCTTTACTCAAGAGTTTGAATCGAAGCTCGTACCTATGCTTAATGACGAAACTGCATTGTTATCAAATATCCAACAGCTTCGCTCTTTGTATGAGAGTAATCTTATCCCGATTGAGAATTTGCTTGATCAAGCATCTGAAAGTGAGATTGCTGATACGGAGCGAGCTCTGCTAAGACTAACGGATTCGTTTATTACAATCGAACGCACGATTATGGTGTTGACTGCGGTTGCGATTGTGTTTGGTTGCGTAATTGCGTTTGTATTGTCTAGCTCTATTACTAATCGCTTAACTCGTGTAGAGCAAGTTGCACGACGCGTAGCAAATGGTGATCTGACGGCTGGAGATATTGTTGATGATTCTGGTGATGAGTTGGCTGATCTTGCTCAATCGATCAACCAGATGCAAAAGTCATTGGTCGATCTCCTCGGTTCTATCTCATCAGTGACTACCCAAGTTCAATCCGTTACTGGTGAGCTATCATCAATCAGTCACGACATCGTATCTGGCGCCTCTGCTCAAGCAGATAAAGCGACCTTGATAGCGACTGCGGCAGAAGAGTTAAGCTTGACCATTTCGGAAGTAGCGCAACAAGGCACTTCTACTTATGAAGAAGCGCGCCGCTCAGAAACGTCAGCAGAAGACGGTCGTAAAGTGATTGTGGAGATGGTTGCGAGCATCCAACAAGTGTCTACTCAAATGAGCGACATGTCGTTACAAATGAACACATTGGGTTCACATGGCGAGCAGATTGGTAGTGTTATTAAGGTAATCGAAGATATCGCTGAACAAACCAACCTCTTGGCTCTGAATGCGGCTATTGAAGCGGCACGTGCTGGTGAGTTCGGTCGTGGTTTTGCGGTGGTTGCTGATGAAGTTCGAGCGTTAGCTGAGAGAACGACTAAAGCAACACAAGAAGTGTCCGGTATCATCCAATCTATTCAATCAGGTACTCAAGAAGCGGTGACTTACACGCAAGATAACTGCCGCCTGGTGGAAATTGGTGTTGAGCAGAGCTCGGGTGCCGTGACGGCACTAGAAGCGATTGTTAGTGGTGCTGGCAATGTACAAAGCATGGTTAACTCTATCGCGACAGCAGCAGAAGAGCAGACAGCGGTGACAAGAGAAATCGCAGCGGATATTACGGCAATCAGTGATATCTCTGAACAGTCATTACAGTTAGCGACTCGCAGCTCTGAGAACACATCAGGTTTGAATGCTAAAGTTGCTGAGCTAGAAGGCTTAGTAGGTAAGTTCAAACTTGCTTAGAGCTTAGAGCTTAGAGCTTAGAGCGGATCATAAGTCTAGAACATAAGCTTAGAGCTAATCGATTAAAGATTTACCAGTGAAAGCTGGCTATTAAAACATAAGCCCAAGGAATCAATGTTTATTGAATCCTTGGGCTTTTTCGTAGCTGGAATCTGGGTTCAGACACGGTATACTCCACGTTCTACAATGGAGCTAGCCTTTACATGTTCGACATTCTTCTGAATCACTCTGATTTTTTACTCATAAACAAACATCCAGGCGTCAGCGTCCATAAAGACGATGGCGATACCATGTTATTGCAAGAAGTTGCTAAGGCAATCAATGAGCCGAAGCTATACTTAGTCCATCGTCTCGATAAAATGACGTCAGGAATTCTACTGCTGGCAAAAAATGCCCCGGCAGCGAGTGAGCTTTCACAGTTGTTTGCAAAGCGTGAAGTTGAGAAATATTACCTTGCGATAGGCTCCAAGAAGCCCAAGAAAAAGCAGGGACTGATTTCAGGAGATATGGAGCGTTCACGACGCTCAAGCTGGAAGCTACTGACAACCAAAGAAAACCCAGCGATTACCCAATTTTTATCTGCAACGGCTGAACCCGGTGAGCGTCTAATTTTATGTAAACCCTATACGGGGCGAACTCACCAGATCCGCGTCGCGATGAAATCGATCGGTTCGGCCATTGTTGGTGACCCTATTTACAATCCATCGAGTGAGGCCGACAGAGGTTATCTGCATGCCTTCGCGATTCGATTTACCTATCAATCACAAGCCTACGAATATGTCTGTGATCCAAGAAGTCTCAACTCTTTGGGTGAGAAGTGGCATCAAGATATCGTGTCTAATGGTTTAGACAACTGGCTTGAACCTTGGTCATTAACTTGGCCAAAGCTAAACACTAAGTGAGTGAAATAATGGAAGCATCAGCTTTACCTCTGTTTTTTAGTCATATTGAACAGCAACTTAATGAAGTGCCGAACGAACTGCGTCGTATTTTTCACGGGCGTGGTAAGTTCTGGCCGGGCCTAGATCAACTGACATGTGATTGGGTTGATGGGCAGTTATTGGTTAACGTATTCAAAGAGGTGGATGACGAGTTCTTATCATTTCTTAAAGCAGGACTGGTTGATTTGACCAATAAAGACATCTGGCAGGCAAAGCTGGGTACAAGTATTGTGCTCCAACACCGTTATGCTGATGGCGCACCTTCTGAAGTGTTGTGGGGAGAGTTAAACGACTCACCAGTCGTGGTTGAACATGGGCTTAAGTACCAACTAGATATAGGCCGTAATCAGAACTTTGGTCTGTTCCTTGATATGCGTAATGGGCGTCAGTGGGTACAAGACAATGCCGAAGGTAAGAATGTTCTTAATCTGTTTGCATACACTTGTGGGTTCTCTGTAGCAGCTATTGCTGGTGGCGCTCGTCAGTGCATGAACGTAGACATGTCTCGCGGCTCACTAAATAAAGGCCGTGATAACCACCGTTTGAATGATCACGACATGCGCTCAGTGAACTTCCTTGGCTATGATATCTTTAAGTCGTGGGGAAAAATCAAGAAGGGTGGCCCTTACGAGCTCGTTATCATCGACCCGCCTTCGTTCCAAAAAGGCAGTTTTGCTCTAACCAAGGATTATAAAAAGATCTTACGTCGTTTGCCTGAGCTTCTAACTGAAGGCGGTGAAGTGATTGCTTGTGTTAACTCACCAGCAGTGTCACCAAACTTCCTGATTGAGACTATGGCAGAAGAAGCACCAAGCGTTGAGTTTATCGAGCGTTTAGACAATCCACCTGAGTTTGTCGATGTCGACCTCGATTCAAGTTTGAAAGTCCTGAGATTTAAAATTAACGTTTCTGCAGACGCTTAACTTAAGGTAAAAAAATATCAACGTTTGAAAGTAAAAAAGCCACTCAATGAGTTAATGCCGATCGTTTAAGAAGACTTGAACGATCTTGCAGTTAGCAGATAATCCCCATCAACAACGTTGATGGGGATTTTTTATGCTTGAACAAGAATTAGCAATGGCACACGAGACCATTGAAGATGCCGACAATTATGAATCTGTCGTCGACGCCATTCAGATTGAGTGGATAGAACAAGCTCTTCTTGAAACCAATAAAGCGAGCATAAGACGACGCCGACTTCCCGCTCAGCAAGCTGTCTGGTTAGTTATTTGGATGGGGCTGCAACGCAACATGTCTATCAAAGAGGTATGCAGTTCATTAGACATTGCACTTCAGCCTAAACCTGAAGATAGCTGGTCTCGTGTTGCACCCAGTGTCCTAACTGATTCACGCCGACGTCTAGATGAGAGTCCGTTAGCGGCTCTGTTTCACACAACGGTAAAGGCTTGGAACGGAGATATCCTTCAACAAGACAAAGACTTAGAGCTTAATGTTCTTGCTGTCGATGGAACAACATTTCGGTGTCAGGATTCCCCAGAGAACGCTGAACAATTTGGGTTCATCTCCAAAAAATTGAAACCTTACCCTCAACTTCGTTTAGTCGCTTTGATGTCAACAGAAACTCGAATGATTATGGGGGCGGCTTTTGATGGTTGTCATGTCGGTGAAACGACCTTAGCTAAGCGCCTATTCAATGACATCCCCGCACACTCATTGACCTTATTTGATCGTTGTTATTTCTCGGCAGACCTTTTGCTGTCCTGGCAAGAGAGTGCGGAAAATGCGCACTGGTTAATGCCTGCAAAACGTAAACTACGCTATGAAGTGTTGGAGAAATATGCGGAGAACGACATGCTTATCTCAATGCCTATCTCTCCTCAAGCTCAACGGCAGAATCCGAATTTACCCGCACGTTGGGAAGCCAGATTAGTCCTATATCAAGAGCCAAAAGGTGAGATAAAAGGTTTTATTACTTCACTTACAGACCCTAGTAAATACTCGCTAGAAAGCCTGCTGCGTATTTATTGGCAACGCTGGGAGATAGAAGAAGGTTATGGTGAAATTAAACAGACTCAACTGCAAAGTCACGTCACTTTACGAAGTCGTTTTTCTGCCGGTGTGAAGCAAGAGCTTTGGGGCGTATTACTTGCCTATAACTTAGTGCGATTAGAGATGGTTAAGATAGCTTCAGAAGCCGGGGTTCGAGCGACTAGGGTCAGTTTTACCGCCGCAATTAACCTTATTGATGCGCAATTACGTTGGTTAGCTTTAAGTCCAGACGGAACTCTACCTGTAAAACTGAAAAGGATGAGAGAAAGTTTGAGTCACTTCATTCTTCCAGATAAAAGAAAGGACCGAACGTTTCCACGTTCAGTCCTCTTTGTCCCAGCCAAATATCCGTTCAGATTCAAGCAGTAATGCTTATCCGAACGGCATTAACTCAATGAGTGGCTTTTTGGTCTTTAAGTTTCTAAGAAGTTTAAGCTTGTTGTTTCTCTAGCTCAGCTTCTTTCACTTCGTCTTCGATTAGAGAGTCAACGATGACTGCACATGCTGCATCACCAGTGATGTTCAGAGCCGTACGAATCATATCGAAGACACGGTCTAGAGCGAACAATAGAGGTAGACCTTCGATAGGGATACCTGCCGCCAGAAGAACCGCAACCACTAGGAAAGAAGGACCTGGAACACCTGCTTGACCAACTGCGCCTAGGGTAGACGTTACGATGATAGCAACGTAAGCGCCCATAGAAAGGTCGATGTTGAATAGCTGTGCGAAGAAGATAGCAACTAGGCCGTAGTAAATTGCGTTACCAGACATGTTTATCGTTGCGCCAAGTGGCAGAACGAATGAAGCCGTAGAGTTACGAACGCCAAGTTCTTTCTCTACCGTTTCCATTGTTACTGGCAGTGTCGCCATTGAAGAGGCTGTTGATAGTGCAACCGCTTGAGGCTTCTTCATCGCCACTAGGAACTTCTTCGCTGAAGTCTTAGTGAAGATTTGAATCATCAGTGGGTAAGCAATAAAGCCGAAGATTAGGATCGCAGCGATGTAAACAATAAACAGTTTGAACACAACCATAAGTGCGCCGAAACCGAAAGTACCTACTGCTTCTGCCATTAGGCCGAATACGCCAAGTGGTGCGATGATCATAACCTTGTTGATCATCCAAACCATAGCGTCAACAATCGCGTTTACGCCATTGATGATAGGGTCACGTTTTTCTTTTGCTTGTTTAGAAATCGCAATACCGAAGAATAAGCAGAAAACGAGAATTTGCAGAATGTTTGCTTCATTCAGTGATTGGAAAACGTTGGTTGGGATCATTCCAGTGATGGTTGCCCAGAACGTAGGAAGTTCGCCTTTTGCAGCGTATTCTGAAGAGAACATGCCTTCAACGCCAGAAACATCGATACCACGACCCGGTTCGAACACTTCACCCATTACAAGCGCTAGTGCTACAGCAAGTGCAGACGTTAGTGCAAAGTAACCCAGTGTAGTTACACCAACTTTACCAGCCGATGAACTATTACCTAGACCAGCAGCACCTGAAATTAGGGCAACTGCGACTAGAGGAATAACCAGCATCTTGATCAAGTTGATGAAGATAGCACCCAGTGGAGCGAACATTGTTGCGCTTTCACCCATCATCGCGCCGACTGCGGTACCGATGATCATTGCAATAACGACTTGAACGCCGATATTGCTTAGTAAATTCTTTTCTTTTAACACTTCCATAACCTCTGTGCTACTAAATATAAAAATCCCAGAACTACCCACCAATGTGCGATGTGCCATTGGTGAATTATTTCGTGAAGAGTTTTACACGTATCCTTTACATTTATCAATATGAGCAGAGATGAAAGGCTACTAAAAATGAGTAATTAAACATTGTTTGGTGTTTTTTTAAGCCCAAGCAAACGTTTGCTTGTTGCGGGGGTATTGTTTTTTATAAATAACAGTGATGGATTGGTTTGGTGTTATTGTTGTGCTACAAGTTTGTTTTGAAGAGGTTTTAGAACAATCGTTTAACATTAAGGATCGTAGGAAGGGTGTTGTAGAGAGCCTCCCTCTAGGTGAAATCTGATCCTAGAAGGAGGTTTTTTGTTATTTCTGTGTTGCCGCTTTCATTGGCGTTACAAATTCAGCAAGGGCTTTAAGCATTGCTTCAGGTTGCTCTACGTTGTTTTCAATGATCTTTACAACAGCTGAGCCAGAGATCGCACCGGCAGCGCCAGCTACAATCGCTTCTTTCACTTGTTCAGGAGCCGAGATGCCGAAACCAAGCAGTGCTGGTGGCGCATCGAACTTGTTCAAGCGATCAAGCAGTGCCGTTACTGGCATGTTTGCTTTTGTTTCAGCACCCGTTACACCAGAACGCGAAAGTAGGTAGGTGTAACCACCACCTAGCTCAGAAACTGATTGAAGCGTTTCATCGCTTGCAGTTGGTGGAGCAATAAAGATTGGGTGAACGCCAAACTTTTCAGCTGCAGCAACAAACTCGCCGCTTTCATTGGTTGGTACATCAGCAATTAATACTGAATCGATACCTGCGTTTGCGCAGCGTTCGTAAAAATTTTCTATACCACGTGCGTAAACCAAGTTCGCGTACATCAGTAGGCCGATTGGTAGCTCTGGGTATTTAGCACGGATTTGACCAATAAGATCGAAGCACACATCTGGCGTTACTTTAGAATCTAAAGCACGAATGTTCGCACCTTGGATTGTTGGGCCATCTGCAAGCGGATCTGAGAATGGGATACCAAGCTCAAGTGCGTCAGCACCCGCTTCAACTAGCGTTTCCATGATCTTAAGAGATTGCTCTGGGTTAGGATCACCAACCGTTACGAATGGTACAAATGCGCCCTGATTCTTTTCAGCTAAGCGAGTGAAGAGTGATTGATAGCGATCCATTATAATGCTCCTTTCTCTTTAAGAATGTCGTGTACAGAGAAAATGTCTTTGTCACCACGACCAGATAAGTTAACGACTAATAGCTGTTCTTTCTCAGGGTCGTCGTGAGCCATTTTAACAGCATGAGCCACAGCATGAGATGACTCTAACGCTGCGATAATACCTTCTTTACGTGCAATCAATTGGAACGCTTCTAGTGCTTCGTCATCGGTCACGTTGTCGTATTCAGCACGGCCAATCGCATTTAAGTGCGCGTGTTGAGGACCAACTGATGGGAAATCTAGACCCGCAGAAACAGAGTAAGACTCTTCTACTTGGCCGTTCTCATCTTGCATCAGTGGTGCTTTCATACCGAAGAAAATACCTGTTTTACCGTGTTTAAGTGGTGCGCCGTGTTGGTCGGTATCGATACCTTTACCAGCAGGCTCTACACCGATTAGGCGAACAGATTCTTCTTCAATGAAATCAGCGAACATGCCGATAGCGTTAGAACCACCACCTACGCAAGCGATAACGGCATCAGGAAGGCGACCTTCACGAGCTAGAATTTGGTTCTTCGTTTCTTCACCAATCATACGTTGGAAATCACGAACGATGGTTGGGAATGGGTGAGGGCCCGCTGCAGTACCCAATAGGTAGTGCGCGTCTTCGTAAGTTGCAGACCAGTCACGTAGTGCTTCGTTACATGCATCTTTTAGCGTTGAAGAGCCAGAATGAACAGGAATAACCTCTGCGCCCATTAGCTTCATACGGAACACGTTCGGGCTTTGACGTTCAACGTCTTTTGCACCCATGTAAACACGACACTTAAGGCCTAATAGAGCACACGCTAGAGCAGTCGCAACACCGTGTTGGCCCGCGCCTGTTTCAGCGATGATTTCTTGCTTACCCATACGTTTTGCCAGCAGCGCTTGACCAAGTACTTGGTTTGTCTTGTGAGCACCGCCGTGAAGTAGATCTTCACGCTTTAGGTACAGTTTGGTTTTTGTACCTTTAGTCAGGTTACGTGTTAGCGTTAGTGCCGTTGGACGACCAGCATACTCTTGAAGAAGCGTCATGAATTCACTGCGGAACTCAGGATCGGCTTGTGCATCGATAAATGCTTGTTCTAGTTGGTCTAGTGCTGGTACTAGGATCTGCGGTACGTATTGACCACCGTATTCACCAAAGTAGGCATCGAGTTTAGCCATTGTGTTATTCCTTCAATTCTATCGATGTGTATTCACACCAAGTCATTTTATCTTGTTTAAGCTTCGCAAAGGCAAAGCTTACGAATTAGTTTTGAGATTCTGCTTTCTAGCTTCTAAGTTCTGGGCTCTAGATTTCAAGTTCTAGGTTTTAAGTTCTAGAACCGAACTAGTAATTACGAATCGCTGCAAAAGCACGTTGCAGTTTGTCTGCGTCTTTTTTACCCGGAGCCGATTCAACGCCAGAGTTTAGGTCTAATCCTAAGCAACCCAACTTAGCCGCTTGGTTAGCATTTTCTGGGTTTAGGCCACCCGCTAACATGATTGCGCTTTGGTTGTTGATTAGGCTCCAATCGAACGCTTGGCCAGTTCCGCCAGTTTGAGAACCCACTTTAGTATCTAGTAGGTGACGAGTCACATTGCTTTGAAGTAATTCTGGTAGCGAGCTTTTAGCACCGGAAGCGTCGCCAGAAGTAACACCGTAAGCTTTCCAAATTTCAACATTTTCAGGTAGAGATTGTTTTAACTCATCAACAAACGCTTGAGACTCATCACCGTGCAGTTGCACCGCAAATAAACCTAGCTCAGAAACCGTTTTCACAACGTCAGTAACGCTATGATTTTGGAACACACCCACGTAGTTCAGCGGTGCGCCGCTCATAGTTAAACGAGCCGCTTCGATATCCACATGACGCTTAGATGCTTCAACGAAAATCAGACCACCGAATACTGCACCGGCTTGATAAGCCTTTGCTGCATCGTCAGAGTGAGTTAAACCACACACCTTATTTTCACCGAGCGTTACTTTACGCACTGCAAGCTCGAGGTTCTTTTCTGCCATTAGAGAGCTGCCGATTAGGAAGCCATCTGCAAACGTTGAAAGGTCACGAACTTGTTGGTGTGTGTAGATGCCAGATTCTGAAATCACAACAGCGTTTGGAGCCAGTTCGCGTATCAGCGGAGCCAACTCCTTAGTACGGTTCAGATCCGTCGAAAGGTCACGCAGGTTACGGTTATTAATACCGATCACTTTTGCTTTTAAAGCGACTGCGCGATGAAGTTCTTCTTCGTTGCTGACTTCGGTAAGTACACCCATGTTGAGTGAGTGAGCGACTTCAGCAAGTGCTTGGTATTCTTCGTCATCTAATACCGATAGCATCAACAAGATAGCATCAGCAGAGTAGTGACGAGCTAGGTAAACTTGGTAGGTATCAACCATAAAGTCTTTACACAAAATAGGTTGTTTAGCAATGCTGCGAACCTTTGGTAAAAACTCAAAGTCACCTTGGAAGTATTTCTCGTCTGTCAGCACTGAAATTGCGTTGGCGTGGTTGTTGTACACCGATGCAATGTAGTCCAAATCAAACTCGTCACGGATTAAACCTTTTGACGGAGATGCCTTCTTACATTCAGTGATGAAAACTGTTTGTTCGCCGCTCAATGCATCATAAAAGCTGCGGTCTGTTACGGTTAACGTTGCTTTAAACTCGTCCAATGGTTGAGTCTGCTTACGCGCTTCAACCCATTGGTATTTATCACGAACGATTTTTGCTAGTACTTCCGCCATTTCAGCTTCTTTGACTGAAACGTGGGTCGACAATTTATCGGTAGTCTGTGTCATGTTGTTTGTCTCGTCGTTCGTTAGGCGTGTGCAGCAAGCTTTTGTACAAGCTCGTACGCTTTGCCAGAGTTCATCGCGTCAATCGCTTGTTGTGCGTTGGCTTTTAGATCTTCGTGACCAAATAGACGCATCAGTAGCGCAACGTTCACGGCTACTGCGCCAACTTGAGCATCAGTGCCTTTGCCCGTCAGGATATCGGTTGTGATGGCTTTGTTCTCTTCTGGCTCGCCGCCCTTGATTGCTTCAAGAGGGTGAGTGTTCAGGCCAAAGTCTGCCGGTGTCACTGTGTACTCGTGAATTTTTCCATCTTTAATTTCAGCAACGATTGTCTCGCCATGAATAGCCACTTCATCAAGGCCGCTACCGTGCACAACCGCAGCACGCTTCATGCCCATTTGCAGCATGGTTTCCGCGATAGGGCGTACTAGCTCTTTGCTGTAAACACCCATTAACTCGATGTTAGGGCGAGCAGGGTTAATCAGTGGACCAAGGATGTTGAAGATCGTGCGCGTTTTCATTGTTTGACGAACAGGCATCGCGTGGCGTACACCAACGTGATATTGCGGAGCAAATAGGAATGCTACGCCGAGCTCGTCGACTGCAGTGCGCGTGTCTTCTGCCGTCATCGCTAGGTTAATACCGAACGAATCCAGTAGGTCAGAAGAGCCTGATTTGCTTGATACGCTGCGGTTGCCGTGCTTGGCTATTTTTAAACCACACGCTGCTGCTACAAATGCAGAAGTCGTCGAAATGTTGATGGTGTCATGACCGTCGCCACCTGTACCTACGATGTCAGCGAAATCGTAATCAGGACGTGGGAACGGGTTTGCATTGGCAAGCAGTGCTTTCGCCGCACCTGCGATCTCATCGGGCGTTTCGCCTTTGATTTTCAATGCAGTCAGAGCCGAAGCCATCAGGATTGGATCGAGTTCACCCTTGATGATGACATCAAATAACTGTTGGCTTTCTTCTTGAGTAAGAGACTGCTGTTCGTAAAGTTTATTAATCTGTTCCATGATCGTTTCCTATATCGTCTTTTTCTCAAGAGCCCATTCTATAGCGTTCGCTAGAAGCGTTGCACCGTAGGTCGTCATAATTGATTCAGGGTGGAATTGGAATCCACAAACCTTGTCTTGTTCTTGAACCACAGACATCACCAAATCATCGACTTCAGCGGTCACCGTTAGGCTATCGGATACATGCGTTGCCACTAAAGAGTGGTAGCGAGCAATAGCCAGTGGCGAAGGTAAGCCTTGGTAAGTCGCATGGTTCTGGTGTTCCATCATCGACACCTTACCATGAATGATTTCGCCAGCGCCTGCAACGGTGCCGCCGTAGGCTTCAACAATCGCTTGGTGGCCTAAGCAAATTCCAATCATTGGTACTTTGCCTTTTAGCAATTGAATCAGCTCTGGCATGCAACCCGCATCTGCTGGAGCGCCAGGGCCTGGCGAAAGCAGTGCAACCGGGTTATCTAATTCGTTGATCGCCGCTTCAACTACTTTTGCAGGAATGTTGTTACGGTAAATTTTTACGCTGTGACCTAATGAACGAAACTGGTCTACAAGGTTGTATGTGAACGAGTCGAAGTTATCGATGAATACAATATCAGCCATGATTACGACTCCTTCTTGTTTGTTAAGTTTTTAGTATGAGCTGCTTGGATCGCTGAGATAACCGCTTGAGCTTTACCGCGAGTTTCATCCGCTTCGGCTTGTGGGTCTGAATCGAATACTACACCTGCGCCCGCTTGTACTTGTGCTACGCCATCTTCAACGTAAGCAGAGCGAATTACGATACACGTATCTAACGTGCCTTCACCTGTTAGGTAACCTACCGCACCGCCGTAGCTACCACGACGTGTTTTTTCTACGTCACGGATAAGCTGCATTGCGCGGATTTTTGGTGCGCCCGTTAGCGTTCCCATGTTCATACAAGCCTGGTAAGCGTGTAGGGCATCCAAGTCTTCACGCAGTTGACCAACAACACGAGAAACCAAGTGCATCACATGGCTGTAGCGGTCAACTTTCAGCAAGTCTGCTACGTGGCGAGTGCCAGCTTCTGCAATACGCGCTACATCGTTACGTGCTAGATCGACAAGCATCATGTGCTCAGCGTTTTCTTTCTTGTCGGTACGTAGCTCAAGTTCGATACGGCTATCGAGGTCGAAATCGATTTGGCCATTTGGGCGCTTACCGCGACGACGAGTACCCGCAATTGGGTAGATCTCGATTTGGTTGGTTTCGGTTTCGTATTTCAGCGCGCTTTCTGGAGAAGCGCCGAACAGAGTAAACAGCTCATCTTGCATGTAGAACATGTAAGGGCTTGGGTTACTTTGCTTGAGTTCTTTGTAAGCCGCCAGTGGAGCAGGGCAAGGCAGTGTGAAGCGACGTGAAGGTACCACTTGGAATACATCGCCTTTAACTACGTACTCTTTTAAGTCACGAACCGTTTGGCAGAAGTCTTCATCTGAAACGCTTGGTACCGCTTCAACATTGTCGAGTGGCGTAACTTCGGTGATGGCTTTCAATGACTGACATTGTGTTTGAATGTCGGCTAGGCGATCAGTTAATTGCGTTTTAATGCTTTCATCTTGAGCAAACAAGCTCGCATGAAGTAGGCCTTCGTTCTCTTGGTGGTCGAAACGCAATAGTGTTTCAGCTACGTAGAAGACAAAGTCAGGACAATTGTTGGTTGCTTCAGCATCACCTAGCGGTTCAAAGTTCGCCACGATGTCGTAAGCGAATAAGCCCGCCATGAATAGTGCGTGTTTGTTATCTGCGTCTTGCTCAAAGCTGTGCTGAACCAAACGCAGTGCATCAAATGAAGAGGCTTCTCTTAAACGTGAGTCTTCATCTAATTCATTGCTTGGCTCGACAAAAGTCAGCGTCAAAACGTTATCCGTAAGGTCAGATTTTATATCTGTTTTAACATTTTGAGTGAGGTGTTCGATAAGCGCTTGACCGTTTTCAGTCAACGCTTGAAAGGTTACTTCATGTCCGCGACATACGATGCGAACAGCAGAGTCGATAAGGAGTAGGCTTGTCAGGTTCTGTTTGGATTCAATCTCAGCCGATTCCAACAGCAAACTGTCTGTTTTGTTCTCACACAAAGTATGAAAAACGCTGGTTGGATCTTGCGAGTAAGGAACGGAAGAATTGATGACCTCAATGGTTCCCAGCTTTTTGATTTCAATGGCCTTGTTCACAAGACCTCCTTTATGATTCTTTAAATTTCCTGCCGTACATAGTCGCATAAAGATACCTTTCACCCAATCTAGAATATGGTCAATTCGTTGATTTGTTAGTCAGTTGAATGTGAGATGTTCGACAAATTAAAAAGCCCGCTATGAAAGCGGGCTTAGTGATAACTTTTTTATAAACAAAATGTTTAATTAGAAGTACACGTTAGCCCACCAAGAACTTGTCCAAGTGCGCCACCAATTAAGCTCTGAACTTGCTTCTACTGAAGAAAGTTCTAAAACTTTATCTTTATGGTTTTGGTTAAATTCTTGTAACATGGTGAACCTATCAAATGTGACACTTCGTATTTGTGTACTAGTTAACTAGTTTTCCGCTTGCGGGTCAAGTGTATTGACACAAATATAACGATAAAAATTGAAAACAATGAAAAAGAATATATGAGAATTGATCTACATAGTCATACAACAGCCTCAGATGGCCGACTTACTCCACCTGAGCTAATTGACCGAGCGCTTGGCTTTAACATCGAAGCGCTAGCGATTACAGATCATGACACGACTGATGGGCTTGCTGAAGCACGCAGCTATATTGCTGATAACAATCTTCCTATTCAGTTGATTAACGGCATCGAGATCTCAACCGTTTGGCAAAACAAAGATATCCATATTGTTGGGTTAAACGTCGATCCTGAATCACCAGAATTGAAAGCGTTAATTGAACAACAGAAGCAACACCGTGTCGGACGTGCAGAGATGATTGCTCAACGTCTTGAGAAAGCGACCCGTGAAGGTGTGTTAGAAGAGGTTAAGTTGATTGCAGGTGATGCACCAATTACTCGAGCACACTTTGCGAAATGGTTAGTCGACAATGGCTACGCGAAAACCATGCAGCAGGTGTTTAAAAAGTTTCTTACGCGCAACAATCCAGGTTATGTGCCGCCAACATGGTGCTCAATGAGTGATGCTGTAACGGCTATTCATGCGGCTGGTGGTCAAGCGGTATTAGCTCACCCTGCGCGATATGGCCTTACAGCCAAGTGGGTTAAACGTCTGCTCGCTGCATTTGTTGAAGCAAATGGTGACGCCATGGAAGTGGCTCAACCTCAGCAAGCGCAACAAGAAAGACGCACACTTGCGGATTATGCTATACAATACAAACTATTAGCCTCCCAAGGCAGCGACTTCCATTACCCATCCCCATGGATGGAACTTGGACGTAATCTCTGGCTACCTTCTGGGGTCGAAGAAGTATGGAAAGATTGGGAGTTTCAAACGGTTTCACCATCTGATACCGATGACAGTATTTAGGTGAGCCAGCTCCTTCTGATGATAGAGTCGAGAGATTCGATAACGAGGATCAACAATGAGCCAGTTTTTTTATGTACACCCAGATAACCCACAAGCACGCTTAATTACTCAAGCGGTTGCGATCATTCGCAATGGCGGCGTTGTGGTTTATCCAACAGATTCAGGTTATGCACTGGGTTGTCAGCTTGAGAATAAACAAGCACTCGAACGCATCTGTAAAATTCGTCGAATCGATGATAAGCACAATTTCACTTTGTTATGCCGTGACCTTTCTGAGTTGTCACTGTATGCGCGAGTAGATAATGTGGCTTTCCGTCTGCTTAAGGCGCACACGCCCGGTGCTTACACGTTTATTTTCAAAGCAACCAAAGAAGTGCCGAAGCGTTTGATGAACGCGAAACGTAAAACGATCGGTATTCGTGTACCAGACAACAAAATTGCCCTAGACCTTCTAGAAGCAATGGGCGAGCCATTGATGTCGACGTCTCTGATTCTTCCGGGTAACGAGACAACTGAATCAGATCCTGAAGAAATTCGTGACAGCTTAGAGCATGCGGTTGATGTCATTTTGAATGGCGGCTACTTAGGTGAGCAACCTACTACGGTTATTGACTTCAGTGACGATGACGCCGTTGTTTTACGTCGTGGTGCCGGTGATCCAGCGCCGTTTGAATAATAGCGTTACTGATTAACAGTCTGTAACGAAACAGCAAACCTGCCAGAGTAAATAACAAGTGCTTTTTGGCAGGTTATTTGCGATAATACGCGACCGCGATTTGGTCGCGAAAAATTCATTCGACGTCTGTGAAGACGACAATTAGGTAGAAAAGAGTAAATGAGCGAAAAATTACAGAAGGTTTTAGCGCGAGCTGGTCACGGTTCTCGTCGTGAACTAGAAGGTTTAATCAAATCTGGTCGTGTAAGTGTTAACGGTCAAGTTGCGAAATTGGGTGAGCGTCTTGAAGACGAGAACTCAGTGATCCGTATCGATGGCCACACAATTACAGGCAAAGCCTCTGAAGAAGTGGTTTGTCGTGTACTTGCTTACTACAAACCTGAAGGTGAGCTTTGTACTCGTCACGATCCTGAAGGTCGCCGTACTGTTTTTGATCGTCTACCTAAGATCCGTGGTTCTCGTTGGATTTCAGTTGGTCGTCTTGATGCAAACACATCAGGCCTGCTGTTGTTCACAACCGATGGTGAACTAGCAAACCGCCTAATGCACCCAAGCCGTCAGGTTGAGCGTGAGTACCTAGTACGTGTATTTGGTGAAGTAACTGAGCAAAAAGTTAAGAACGTGACTCGTGGCGTTCAACTTGAAGATGGTATGGCTCGTTTCGAAGATGTGGTTTACGCTGGCGGTGAAGGTATGAACCATACTTTCTACGTAGCAATTAACGAAGGTCGTAACCGTGAGGTTCGTCGTCTTTGGGAATCACAAGAAACAACAGTAAGCCGTCTGAAACGTGTACGTTACGGTGATATCTACCTTGATAAGAAACTGCCTCGTGGCGGTTGGAAAGAGCTAGATCTTCAAGAAGTAAACTACTTGCGTGAGCTTGTTGAACTTCAGCCAGAAAAAGAGACGCTGTTGGATCTTGATCCTGCAAACACTTCTCGTAAGCGTGAGCGTTCTCGCAGCCAGAAAATTCGTCGTGCTGTTAAGCGTCACGAAGAGCGTGCAAATGCTCCTAAAGGCCGTAGCAATCAGACTAAGCGTAAGAAGCCTGCAACTCGCGGTACAACAACACCTGATTCAGGTCGTAGCGCTCCAGCGGCAAATGGTAAACCTCAGTCTACCAAAAAGCCTAAACTGAACAACGGACGCCCGGCTAAACCGGCTAAGCCAAGATCACGTAAGTAATTACACCAGTAGTTGCTACAGTTCTTAAGCTTAATCCAGCGTTTCGAATACTAAAAAACCTGCTAACTTAGCAGGTTTTTTTTCGTCTTGAATATGGCGCAGTTCAAATCATGTAGAAGTGCTTACCAAGTAGAAACGATTAACCAAGTAGAAACGATTAACCAAGTAGAAACGATTAACCAAGTAGAAACGATTAACCAAGTAGAAGTGAATAACTAGATAGAAGCGCTCAACCAACTCGGCTGACTAGTTATTTACTACGCTAGTTATTTATTACGATTGGTTTAGGTCACTTTCAAATGATTCGAGAAGTTGTCACCCTTTGCCATGCGGTCATACAAAATAACATTAACCGCGGCAGCAAGGTTCATGCAGCCATTAGTCGGAACGTAGATGGTTTCACGACAGAAGTCGGTGATCTCTTTTTTCAGAGTCCCATCTTCAGGGCCGAAGATATAAAAAGCACGAGGTGGGTGCTTATAATCAGGCAAAGGCTTAGCGCCTTCTATCAAATCAACCGCGATGGGCACGCAGCCAACAGGAATAATGTCTTTAAGAGCTTCAACACCAATCAAAGGCAATTCAAGATGCTTTTCTTTGGTGTCGGTATGAAATTGTCGAGCGTGGTCATAACGGGTGCCAGTATAAAATACAGAGTTTGCTCCGTAGCAACCAGCAGCTCGCATTACTGAGCCAACATTTTCAGGTGTTTTGGGGTTTACTAATCCAACACAGGCATAGCCTTTGGATAGGGTATCTGTCTTTGCTTTGGTCATAATTTTGTAGAGTTGCAGTTTGGTAAAGTGATGAGGCTATGAAGTCGTAAGAAAATCAGCTCAGTACTCTGAGCTGATTTAAGAAGAGCCTAGTCGCGTTTCCACAACATGTGACAGAACTTGTGTTCAGGGTCACGGCTGATCAGTAGACGAGCGAATACGTCATCTAAGACATCATCAGCTTCATTTACAAGACCAATGCGTACTTCAGCGTAGATCTCTTTGTCGACTTCAAAGCCAACATGTTCAACCCAATCGTCACCAGTTTCAACAAGTTCTGCAGCGCCACGATCTTCAAACTGAGCCGTGAATAGGATCACGTCTGCAGGTTCAAGATTATCAGCAGCCATCTCTAGAAAGATGTCGTATGCAGTGTCAATTGCGTCGTCGTAAGACATTAGGTCGTTAGCTTCGGTCATAATCAGTATCTTAGCTTGCGCGGTTCATGTATTTACGTTCAGCTGTGTTCACAACAACTTTGTCGCCAGTTGCAATGTACTCAGGAACTTGAACAGTCAGGCCTGTAGACAGACGAGCTGGCTTAGTACGAGCTGAAGCAGATGCACCTTTGATTGAAGGGTCTGTTTCTTCGATTACTAGCTCAACTGAAGTTGGTAGTTCAAGAGTCGCCGCAGTACCGTCGATAAGAATCGCGTACATACCTTGCGTATCTTCGTTGATGAACAGCAGTTCGTCTTCGATCATTTCACCGTTGAAGATGAATTGTGTGTAATCTTCGTTATCCATGAAGATGTACTCGTTGCCATCAACGTAAGAGAACATTACTGCACGCTTAGTTACGTCGATAGTTTCAACGATTTCGTCAGCCTTGTGACGAACTTCTGTTTTAACGCCAGTTGCTACATCGTGACCACGGAAGCGGTAAATCTTTTGACCGCCACGGCCACCTGGTGTTGTTACTTCGATATCTTTAACTAGTACTGTTTTGCCATCAACATTGATCGCAAAACCTTTTTTAATCTCACTTGCTCTAGGCATTTTGTGTTTGTCCTTATTGGGTCTATCCGGTGATTATATCTCGTAGACGCTATAAATAGGAATAGCTTGAATCATAAAGTCACCTAAGCGATCATAGAGAGACAGTTAAATCATTATTTTATTTACCGAAACGACCTATGCAGCTACCTGTTATTGACCCAACACAGCCATTTCAACCTGAATTTCAACCTGTGGTTAACGATCTGATTACCTTTCTAAAAGGTGGGTTAGGTTCTAATCTGCACAGTGTCTATGTTTATGGCAGTGTGGCACGTAAGCAAGCCGTTGTCGGTCGCTCGAATCTAGATGTGGTTGTGGTTACCCATCGTTCTTTCCCAGATCAACGAACCACACTGCTGAATACCATTAAATGGCGCTTCCAAAAGAGCTTCCCTCAGGTCACACAAGTGGCGATTAAAACTACCTTAGTGAGTGAAATAGTTGATTTCGACAACATCTTTACATGGGGCTTCATGCTCAAGCATTTAGCTGTGTGTGTACATGGTGAAGACTTATCAGACTGCTATGGTGATTTCGAAACGAGTTGGGAAATTGCTAAGCACTGGAATATGGATGCAGAAAATTGGTTAGCGGTTTATCGTAATAAGATTGCCCGAGCAACAACGCCAGAACAACAAGTCGCCGCGCAGATGATTATTGCCAAGAAGCTTCTGCGAGCCAGTTACTCTTTGATCATGTACCGAGACAAGAACTGGTTCGATGCGCCTATGGAGTGCGGTCAACAGTTCTTGAGATATCACCCAGAGAAAGAAGTTGAGATTCAAAGGTTGGGTATTTTGCTGTCTGGGCGTGCGATTCCCAAACGTTCGGTGATAGGGATTCTTGATGGCTTTGGTGAATGGCTGGTTAAGCAGTATCAGAAAACTGAGTTTCGAATCGGGTAGAGATTCGTAAACTCCCAATGAATACTAAAAAGCAGAGCGGGCTGAGTAACACAGCACTCCTCTGCTTTTTTCGTTTTGATGTCTGGTTCGAGTTTTAATAGATATCTCGAGTCTAATGTCGCCTCGAAAAGATAATTCAATCTAGAACAGACCTAGCTGCTGGCCGCTGACTCTTTCAAAATCTAATCCTATAAATGGCAGAATCGCTTCTGCGACCGGTTTAATCTGCTTATCGATGTAATGTTGATAATCGATGCCACTCTTCAAATGCTCTTTGGGCTCAGGGCCACTCAGCGTAATCAAATATTCAATACGTCCTTTATTTTGGTATTGAAGAGGGCGTCCTAGCTGAGCATTGATCTCATCGGCCATTCGAGCTGCGCGAACCTGTGGCGGAATGTTCTTTTGGTATTCGTGTAATTTACGGCGTAAGCGCTTTTGATACACCAATAAATCATCATGCTTGCCAGCAGAGGTTTCATCAACAAACTGTCTGACATAGTCGGTTGGATCTTGGTCGTGAAACACCATCTCATACAGGGTTTGTTGAAACTGCTGTGCGAGGGGGGTCCAATCGGTTCGTGCACTCTCCAGTCCTTTAAAGATGATCTTCTCTTTGTCACCTAGATTGATCAAGCCTGCATAACGTTTCTTCGATCCTGTCTCTGAGCCTCGAATGGTCGGCATCAGAAACTTGCGATAGTGAGTCTCATATTCCAATTCAAGTATTGAGGTGAGGTTGTAGGTCTCTTTGAGATGATTTGTCCACCAGTCGTTGATATAAGTCACGAGAGAGCGGCCAATTTCGTCCGCTTGCTCTTGCTCAAAACTGCCATTCAGAGACACGAAGGTTGAATCGGTATCGCCATAAATCACCTGATAGCCTTTATCTTCGATCAGAAGCTTGGTTTGCTTCATGATCTCATGCCCGCGCATGGTGATTGAGGATGCCAAGCGTGTATCGAAGAAGCGACAACCAGAAGAACCAAGTACGCCATAGAAAGAGTTCATGATGATCTTAATCGCTTGAGAAAACGCTTTTTCGTTGTTCTTCTTTGCGACATCACGCGCTGCCCAGAGGTTTTCGATCATCTCTGGTAGAAAGTGCTTAGATCGGTGGAACTGACCGCCACGAAACCCAGCTACTGCTTGGTCTTCTTCAGAGCCTAACTCTAACTTTAGCCCTTCAATCAGCCCCATGGGGTCAATCAAGAAAGAGCGAATGATTGATGGGTATAGGCTCTTAAAATCGAGAACTAACACAGAGTCATAAAGGTTGGGGATTGAATCCATTACATAGCCACCGGGGCTCGCAATCCAGTTCTCCGGCTCTAAATTAGGCGCGACGTAACCTGCTCGGTGTATTTGAGGCATGTATAAATTAGTAAAAGCCGCAACAGAGCCACCAACACGATCCAGCTCTACACCAGTTAATCGAGAGCGCTCAATCGCGAAGTCGAGTAGGTGAGTGTGTTCGAAGATGCGGTTTACTAGCACGCAGTCTTGAAGGTTGTACTTGGCGAGCGAAGGCTTGTCGAACTTAAACATTCGATTGATTTCATCCATGCGGTCATGAACATTATGTATGTCTTTACCTTCGCCCAGCAACTCTTGTGACACGGACTCAAGAGACCATGAACGGAAATGGTAGGTTGCTGTTTTAAGCATATCGATACCATCCAAGACAACACGCCCTGGAATGGTAATGAAGCCCTGCTGATTTTGTGCGGAGCTGCGAAAGAAGCTCGGTTGATTGTCGCGACCAATACTGAGTTTCACTTCGTTCCATTCTGAACGCTTGTGCAGCAGCCTAAAGTCGAAATCAATGACATTCCAACCAATGATGATGTCGGGGTCAAATTCGGAGAACCAAGCAATCATGGCTTCAAGCAGCGCTTTCTCATTCGCAACCCATTGGATATTGGTGTCTGCTTCTTGTGGTTCGCCGACCATGATCACTCGGCTATCCATTGGGCTGTCTAGGCCGATGGAGTAAAGCACACCTTTTTCTGAACATTCAATATCAAGCGATACCACAGATAAACTGGGTAAGTAATCGCCCGCTCGGCACTTTGCGTTCGAAACTCTGAGGTGCTGTTTTTTTTGAGTAATAGCGCCTGTGAATTCGATGCTGCCTTTGATAAAGCGTTCCATCAAGAAACGATCGGCCAGTCGTATATCGCTTTCAAAGGTTTGGATCTCTTCACCGTTAAAGGCTTGCGCTAAACCAAAGCTACTTCTCGACAGTGAGGTGTAACATGCGGCGAGAGGAGTTTGATCGAATGTAACCAGCTCGAGAGGCTTGAATTGGCAATCGATCGACTCTTTCGCTGCGATAACCTGACATGCTTCGACATCAGATTGAGCGACAAAAAATACAGGTTTTTCATTTTGAATGGTCAGTAGATTAGGGCCTTTAGGGGTACTTAACCACAAGTCGATTTGTGTGCGCCCTGAAAAGTCTCTTGCCTGTCTTGTGAGTACAAAGCCTTGCTGAATATCCAATGTAGTAACCTGTTGAAACTGGGAGTCGAATACTAACATCTAGCGTTCAATTTCGCACAATAGGCTGGGTAAATAGTCACTAATTTATCGTTAACGGGGTTTAATAACGGGACTTAATAAGCAAATAAGTGAATTTGTCACGAATGGTTATTCAATGGTATTGAAAATATCTTTATCTTGTGTAATTTTATTGGGTGTTGTTTTAACTGGTTGATTTTTAGAAAAAGCTTGTTGTTTTAGTTGCCTTATTTGTTAATAAGTCCTTGCTAAAGTTCGTGTTTCAGCACATATTCAACAGAGATTTTTTTTAGCAATTAAGTTAAGATGTACTCAATGCTGCGATTCACTGTTCCTTTATTCAATTGTTTCAAATAGATGAAACGACACAGTGGTTGCAGAGCCAATTAATAGTGTGGAGATACAAGTTTGATAAATGTTTTCCTTGTAGATGATCACGAGCTGGTTCGCACAGGGATACGACGTATTATTGAAGACGTCCGTGGAATGAACGTAGCAGGGGAAGCTGAAAGCGGTGAAGATGCTGCAAAATGGTGTCGTACTAACAATACTGACGTTATTTTGATGGATATGAATATGCCTGGTATTGGTGGCTTAGAAGCAACCAAGAAAATCTTGCGTTTCAACCCTGATGTTAAAATCATCGTTTTAACTGTTCATACGGAAAATCCGTTTCCAACTAAAGTGATGCAAGCTGGGGCTGCTGGTTACCTTACTAAAGGGGCAGGTCCGGATGAAATGGTCAATGCAATTCGAGTGGTTAATAGCGGCCAACGATACATTTCACCAGAAATAGCGCAGCAGATGGCTTTGAGCCAATTTTCTCCTGCGTCTGAAAATCCATTCGCAGACTTATCTGAACGTGAACTTCAAATCATGATGATGATTACCAAAGGTCAGAAAGTGACGGATATTTCAGAACAACTCAATCTAAGTCCTAAAACAGTCAACAGTTACCGCTACCGCTTGTTCAGTAAGCTGGATATCAGTGGCGATGTAGAGCTGACGCATTTAGCGATTAGACATGGAATGTTAGACACTGAGACCCTTTAACACTGAGATCGTATAGTGACCAACTTGTTTGACTCAGTCTCATTCCTCAAGACAGTAACAGAGCAGCCCGGCGTTTATCGAATGTATAACGCCGAGGCTGTTGTTATTTACGTCGGTAAAGCTAAGAACCTCAAAAAACGCCTTTCCAGTTATTTCCGTAAAAAAGTCGACAGTGAAAAAACACGCGCTTTAGTCAGCAATATTGACAAGATCGATGTCACTGTAACGCACACGGAAACAGAAGCGCTCATCCTTGAGCATAACTACATCAAGCAGTACTTGCCTAAATACAACGTACTTTTGCGTGATGATAAGTCGTACCCTTATATTTTTATTAGCGGTCACAAGCATCCTCGTTTGTCGATGCATCGTGGTGCTAAAAAGAAAAAGGGCGAATACTTTGGTCCTTACCCTGATTCCGGCGCTGTGCGTGAGACGTTGCACCTACTACAAAAAATCTTTCCTGCTCGCCAGTGTGAAGATACGGTTTATGCCAACAGAACGCGCCCGTGTTTGATGTATCAGATTGGCCGTTGTGCTGCGCCATGTGTCAGCTCAATCATCTCTGATGAAGAGTACAGTGAACTTATCGACTACGTTCGTCTATTCCTGCAAGGGAAGGATAAGCTCGTCCTTGAAACGCTTATCGACAAAATGGACAAGGCTAGCCAGGAGCTTCGCTTTGAGCAAGCGGCCGCTTTCCGCGACCAAATCCAAGCGATTCGACGCGTGCAAGAGCAACAGTACGTATCTGACGATTCAATGGAAGATATGGACGTGTTGGGTTTTGCTCAAGAGAATGGCGTGGCTTGTATTCATATCTTGATGATTCGCCAAGGCAAGGTTTTAGGCAGTAGAAGTCATTTTCCGAAAATTCCCAACAATACGGTGCGAGAAGAGGTTTTTTCGAGCTTTTTAAGCCAATACTATCTTGCGCATAATGAAGCAAGAACCATCCCAACGCGTTTGATTCTCAATGCCGATTTGATGGAAGATATCACACCGATTCAAGAAGCTTTGTGTGAAGTGGCGGGTCGTAAGATTTACTTCAATACCAACCCTTCAGGTACTCGAGGTCGTTATCTTAAACTCTCGAATACCAATGCATTGACGGCTATTACCACCAAGATTAATCACAAGATGACCATCAACCAGCGCTTTAAAGAGCTTCAAGAAGTGTTGTCGATGGATGCGATTAAACGAATGGAATGTTTCGATATCAGTCATACCATGGGTGAAAGCACAATTGCGTCTTGTGTGGTGTTCAATCAAGAAGGGCCGGTTAAACCCGAATACCGTCGTTACAACATCACCGGGATTACTGGTGGTGATGACTATGCGGCCATGGCTCAGGCTCTTGAGAGGCGTTACTCGAAGCAACTTGATGTCGATAAAATTCCAGACATCATCTTCATCGATGGTGGTAAGGGGCAACTGAATCGCGCTCACGAGATTGTTTCTCAATATTGGGGTGATTGGCCATTTCGACCAAGAATGATGGGTATCGCGAAAGGTGTGACCCGTAAGCCGGGTTTAGAAACCTTAGTTACTCTTGAAGGTGAGGAATTTAACTTACCCAGTGATGCACCAGCGTTGCACCTTATCCAGCACATTCGTGATGAAAGCCATAATCACGCGATAGCAGGGCACAGAGCGAAACGAGGTAAAACTCGCCGAACCAGTGCTTTGGAAGGAATCGAAGGGGTAGGACCGAAACGTCGTCAATCTTTGTTGAAATATATGGGTGGCTTACAAGAACTTAAGCGTGCAACTGTCGAAGAAATAGCCAAAGTGCCGGGCATTAGTCATTCTTTGGCAGAAAACATTTATCAAGCATTGAAACAATAGTAAAAATCCCGCACCATTAAAGCGCAATTAATAAGAGCCCAATAATATGCGTTTGAATATACCTAACATTTTGTCCTTACTGAGACTATTTTTGATCCCAGTATTCGTTGTTGTTTTTTACCTACCTTATCAATGGGCTCCTTTTGCTGCTGCAATGGTGTTTTGGGTAGCGGGTTTTACTGATTGGCTAGATGGCATGCTGGCTCGTAAACTCGGACAAACTTCTCGCTTTGGTGCCTTTATTGACCCTGTGGCGGATAAAGTGCTGGTTGCTACGGCTCTTATCTTAGTTACCGAGCATTATCACTCGATCTGGGTGACTATTCCTGCGGTGACCATGATTGGTCGTGAAATTATCATCTCGGCGCTTCGTGAATGGATGGCTGAAATCGGTAAACGCGCAAGTGTTGCGGTGTCTTGGGTTGGTAAAGTAAAAACCGTTTCTCAAATGTTTGCTCTTTGGGTACTTATCTGGCGCTATGATGATTGGATGGTTTGGGTAGGTTATATTGCACTCTATGTTGCCACCGTTCTTACTTATTGGTCTATGGCGCAGTACTTGATGGCCGCCAAAGACGATTTGTTAGACGAAAAACACCATTGATTAAGAAGCGAGCTGAGGCTCGCTTTTTTGATCTTTAACCTACGGTTAAGTTATCAATAGTGGACATCTAATGTGATATAGATCTCTTTTGAATAACCTACTAACAGTGTGTTTTGCACATAAAGTCAGCTATTTGGCCTGTTTCGTATGAAATCTATTCAAACGAATTAAAAATACAAAAATAATATTGACTCAATCGCCTGAATCCGTAGAATGCATCCCGTACCCAAAAGGATGGCAATAAGCAATCTGATTGGAGTTACTAAGGCGCCTTGGCAGAGTGGCTATGCAGCGGATTGCAAATCCGTGGACCTCGGTTCGACTCCGGGAGGCGCCTCCATTATCTCTTTCTCTTTTTAAAAGAAGAGGCAGGAATAATGAAAATGCGATACTAGCTCAGTTGGTAGAGCGCAACCTTGCCAAGGTTGAGGTCATCGGTTCGAACCCGATGTATCGCTCCAAAATTTGTAATGTTGATTGGCGTCTGCATTAAGATGGTGTTTTACTTTTCAGTAATCGGCATCGCAATAAAGAATTGCGTGCCCTGGTGGTGGAATTGGTAGACACAAGGGATTTAAAATCCCTCGGCGTTCGCGCTGTGCCGGTTCAAGTCCGGCCCGGGGCACCATCTATTAAAGTCTACGTCTTAACGGATGTAGCAAATGCGATACTAGCTCAGTTGGTAGAGCGCAACCTTGCCAAGGTTGAGGTCATCGGTTCGAACCCGATGTATCGCTCCAAATTAAAAAGCCCGAACAGAAATGTTCGGGCTTTTTGGTTTCTGCTGTTCTGATTTTTATGCGTTATTCCTCTTTCTGTTTGAACACACCCAAACTTCCTTTTATATCTCAAAATGTTGCTATCAAGTTCGTTTACATTACTTAGCTTTTAAAAGCGAGATTCCCTATGAACTCGTTCCTCGTGCTAGGGAATGACGCCATGACCTCAAAATCACTAACACCGCCTGTATACCTGCCTCGTCATCCTCGGGCATGAGGGACGAATGAACCGGGGATCTCCTTACCTAAAAATTAACTTGACGATATTTTCAGCAATTTGTCAGTTACCGCTCCTATTTATCAAGCGATTATTAAAAACTATTGATCGTTCATTTCACTTTATGTTACTTTCCCGCGCAATCTCGGAATGAACAATGTTCAAGAAGAGCAACGATTGCTTCTGGGGGATACGCGTAGTGACCATTCTTGCTGATTGGGACATTACGTAGGGTAGGTATCAGCTAGCCTTTAGCTGATAGACGGGATACTTATGGCGCAATTCGCCATGCTAATGGGAAACCCAACATTGAACACACTAATAACAACATTGCTAATCAGCTCTGCATTTCCAAAAGGGCCAGTTCTTCATAGCTGTCCGATACTGCACAAATGTCCAATTCTTCAAAACAGTAGCATCACTGAACCTTGAGCTCTCGCTAAATAATTTTTGCTGTCCTAAGACGGCCTAATTTCGTATTTGTCATTTGACTTATGCGAGCATACAGCTATATCTCATTTCTAGACAATACGCGTGCTTCACTATGAATTCTCTCTAAATCAATAGAGAGACGGTGTGCAATTAAGTCTGATGGAGGTGAGTATGAACACATTCAAGGGGACTTTTATGACTACCGCCTTTGAAGTCGATATTAATACTATCGCAAATTCATTTTCAACTATGGTTCCTATCGTAGAGGGAACTTACGACCTAACACCCGACGCTATTTTGCTTGAGCAAGAGCAGCATGAGTCGGATGTTCGCTCTTACCCAAGACGCCTACCGATTGCTATTAAACGAGCATGTGGTGTTTTAGTTGAAGATACTCGTGGCCAACTCTTTCTCGATTGCTTAGCCGGTGCAGGTACACTTTCTCTGGGCTACAACCACCCTGAGATTAACCAAGCACTTAAAGACCAACTCGATTCTGGTTTGCCATATCAGACACTTGATATTACGACTCAAGCAAAAGAGACGTTTATCAAGCGAGTTAAAGCTTTTCTCCCTCAAGACTTTTCAACGAACTCGGTTCTTCAATTCTGTGGCCCGTCTGGCGCTGATGCTGTGGAAGCCGCAATCAAGCTAGCCAAGCAAACCACAGGTCGCAACACCATGTTTGCTTTCCGTGGTGCTTACCACGGCATGACTAACGGCACTATGGGTATGATGGGTAACCTTGGCACTAAAGAACGTCGTAGTGGCTTAATGTCTGACGTACATTTCATGCCTTTCCCATACAACCTTCGTTGCCCGTTTGGCATTGGTGGTGAAGCGGGTGCTAACGCGAGCATTCGTTACATCGAGCGTATGTTGAATGACGATGAATCTGGCATCATGAAACCTGCAGCGATGATCGTCGAGCCTGTACAAGGTGAGGGCGGTGTGATTCCAGCTCCTGCATCTTGGCTACAAGGCCTACGTCGCATCTGTGATGAGCATGGCATCCTACTGATTTTTGATGAAATTCAGTGTGGCGTGGGTAAAACGGGCCATCGATTCGCGTTTGAAGAGTCAGGCGTTAACCCTGATATCTTATGTTTATCTAAAGCGATTGGTGGCGGACTGCCTATGTCGCTGCTTGTGTTCGATAAGAGCATCGATACTTGGAAAGCGGGTGAGCACACTGGCACATTCCGTGGTAACCAATTAGCAATGGTGTCTGGCGCTAAAGCACTGGAAATCATTGAACGCGATGGCTTGGTTGAGCATGCGAACATTGCCGGCCAATACTTACGTCACGGGCTCGAGAAAATTCAAGCACGCGTGAACTGTATTGCTGAAGTTCGTGGTAAAGGCCTGATGCTTGGCGCTGAGATCAAGCAACCAAACGGTGAGCTCAACAAATTTGGCGAGCCGCAATCCGACGGCGAACTGACGTTAGCGATTCAACGAGCAGCATTAGAGCGCGGCTTGATGGTTGAAAAGGGTGGTCGTGATGGTTCGGTTATTCGTTTCCTTCCACCAATGATTATCTCTTTCGAGCAGATCGACTTTGCATTGCGAGTGATGGAAGAAGCCATCATCGCAGTGGGTGGTGGTTTACAACAAGACCAAACACAAAGCGAAGAACCAAATCAGGAATGGAACAAGCATTTCATCCAGACAGGTTTAGGCGGTAGCGACGAATTTGCTAACGTGATGAACCAAACCACTCAGGCGATGAAAGCCGTTTTTGAACAGGTTGAAACTCCTTATTCGGGTTTAGATCCAAAAGTGTTAGAAGCAGCTATCAATGCTGTCGATCTCGATAACAACCAACACGCTTTGGTTGATGTTGTGGATAGCACTGCAGACCTTGTCGCTGCAAACTCCATCTTCGTGCAACACCCAGACTGTATTGCACACCTCCACACTCCACCTCTTATGGCTTCTGTTGCTGCGGAATCGATTATTGCGGCGTTGAATCAATCAATGGATTCATGGGACCAAGCATCTGCTGCGACTTATGTTGAGCAGCGCGTCGTGGATTGGATGTGTGACAAATACCAACTTGGCGCACAAGCTGACGGTGTTTTCACTAGCGGCGGTACGCAAAGTAACTTAATGGGTTTATTGCTTGCGAGAGACTGGGTTGCGGATAAGCACAATGGCCACTCAATCCAAAAACTTGGCTTACCAGAATACGCTAGCAAGCTTCGTATCTTATGTTCAAAGAAATCTCATTTCACAGTTCAAAAGTCTGCCTCGCTACTCGGGTTGGGTGAAGCGGCAGTGTGCTGCGTTGATACCAATGCAAATGGTACCATAAAGCCAGATTTGCTAGACGCAGAAGTGAAAGCACTTAAAGCTCAAGGTTTGATTCCTTTTGCTGTGGTTGGTACTGCGGGTACTACCGATCACGGTGCTATTGATGACCTGGAAGCGATTGCTGACATCGCCAATCAACAAGGCCTTTGGTTCCATGTTGACAGTGCTTACGGTGGCGCGCTTATCTTAAGTAGCCATAAAGCTCGTCTGAAAGGTATCGAGAAAGCGGACTCAGTGAGTGTCGACTTCCACAAGTTGTTCTTCCAAACCATCAGTTGTGGTGCTGTGCTTCTCAAAGACAAAGCGAACTTCAAGTACTTACTGCATCACGCAGATTACTTGAATCGCGAGCACGATGAGCTGCCAAATCTAGTCGATAAGTCTATCGCTACCACCAAGCGTTTCGATGCACTGAAAGTCTTCATGACGATGCAAAGTGTTGGGCCAAAGCAGCTAGGTGATATGTACGATCACCTTCTAGAGCAGACGCTTCAAGTTGCCGATTTGATTCAGAAGCATGACGATTTTGAGCTGCTTGCTGAGCCGTCTCTTTCGACTGTGCTATTCCGTTCGGTTCCTAGTAATGGGCCATCAGCAAACGGTGTTCTTGATTTAGACAAACTGAATCAGACGTTAAGACTGGAGGCGCTGACTCGTGGCGTTGCCGTGCTTGGCGAAACGGTCGTTGATGGCAAAAGTGCGCTGAAATTCACTATCTTGAATCCGTGCTTAACGACATCAGATTTCAAATCTCTAATTAACAAAATTCAAACTTTAGCTATTGAGCTAGCAGAACAACAAGGGTAATTAAAACTATGGCTATTCTACAAATTGGTGCAGGCGGCGTCGGTTGGGTTGTTGCACATAAAGCAGCACAAAATAACGAAGTACTGGGTGATATCACGATCGCTTCGCGCACAATCTCGAAGTGTGAAAAAATCATCGAATCTATCAAGGGTAAAAACAACCTTAAAGATTCAGCTAAGAAACTAGAAGCACGTTCAGTAGACGCTGACGATGTTGATGCGCTTGTTGCTTTGATTAAAGAAGTTAAGCCAGATCTAGTGATCAACGCTGGTCCTCCTTGGGTAAACATGGCGATCATGGAAGCGTGTTACCAATCTAAAGTCTCTTACTTAGATACATCGGTAGCGGTTGACCTATGTTCTGAAGGCCAACAAGTACCACAAGCTTATGATTGGCAATGGGGTTACCGTGAGAAGTTCGCTGAAGCGGGTATCACAGGTATTCTTGGTGCTGGTTTCGATCCAGGTGTGGTATCAATCTTTGCTGCGTACGCGGTTAAGCACTTGTTCGATGAGATTGACTCAATTGATGTAATGGACGTGAATGCTGGCGACCACGGCAAGAAGTTTGCGACAAACTTTGACCCAGAAACAAACATGCTTGAGATCCAAGGCGACTCTTTCTACTGGGAAAACGAAGAGTGGAAGCAAGTTCCTTGTCACTCTCGTATGCTTGAGTTTGAATTCCCTAACTGTGGTTCTCACAAAGTTTACTCAATGGCACACGATGAAGTTCGTTCGATGAAAGAGTTCATCCCAGCTAAGCGTATCGAATTCTGGATGGGCTTTGGTGATGCTTACCTGAACTACTTCAACTGCATGCGTGACATCGGTCTTCTTAGCCCTGATCCGTTAACACTGCATGATGGCACTGTGGTTCAGCCTCTTCATGTTCTTAAAGCACTACTACCAGATCCAACATCTTTGGCTCCGGGTTACACGGGCTTAACGTGTATCGGTACTTGGGTTCAAGGTAAGAAAGACGGTAAAGAGCGCAGTGTCTTCATCTACAATAACGCAGACCACGAAGTGGCTTACGAAGACGTAGAACACCAAGCGATCTCTTACACAACCGGTGTACCAGCGATTACTGCTGCACTTCAGTTCTTCCGTGGTGAATGGGCTGATAAAGGTGTGTTCAACATGGAACAGCTAAACCCAGACCCGTTCCTAGCAACCATGCCGGAAATCGGTCTAGATTGGCATGTTCAAGAACTTGAAGCAGGCCAAGGTCTTCCTGTGATTCAAGAGCTGAAAAAATAAGAACTGATTTCTTGTTTTGATTGCTAATTAAAGGGGACATGGATTGTTCCCTTTTCGATGATGATAGCCTTGAAGCTTTGGTATCATTTATTTTGATTTTGTAACTCACTGCGCTCGGACAGGACAAAATCAAAATAAATCACACCAAAATTGTTAATTTACCTTTCCATCTATAGATGCTGCTTGAGTGTTTACAAAAATGACGTTTAAGAAAGAAGAACTGAAAACCCCATATTTCATGATCAACGAAGACAAGTTGATTGCGAATTTAGAGATAGCTAAACAGTTGAAAGAGATTTCAGGTGTGAAGTTGGTACTGGCACTCAAGTGCTTCTCGACATGGGGTGTGTTTGACATCATCAAGCCTTACCTCGATGGCACGACAAGCTCTGGCCCATACGAAGTGAAGCTTGGCCACGAAACCTTTGGTGGTGAAACGCACGCTTACAGTGTCGGTTACAGCGAAGATGACGTGAGAGAAGTTGCGGATATCTGCGACAAGATGATCTTCAACTCTCAAAGCCAACTTGCTGCTTACCGACACATCGTTGAAGGTAAGGCTTCGCTGGGTTTACGTTTAAATCCAGGTGTGAGCTACGCAGGACAAGACTTAGCAAACCCTGCGCGTCAATTCTCTCGCTTAGGTGTTCAAGCTGATCATATCAAACCTGAGATCTTTGATGAGATTAATGGCGTGATGTTCCACATGAACTGTGAGAACAAAGACGTCGATGCATTTATCGGCCTGCTTGATTCAATCTCAGAACAGTTTGGCGAGCACTTGGATAAGTTAGACTGGGTGAGCATGGGCGGTGGTGTGTTCTTCACATGGCCTGGCTATGACATCGAAAAACTTGGCCTTGCGCTGAAAGCCTTCTCTGAGAAACACGGCGTCCAGATGTATCTTGAACCGGGTGAAGCTATCATCACTAAAACAACTGACTTGGTTGTGACAGTGGTTGATATTGTTGAAAACGTGAAGAAAACCGCTATTGTGGATTCAGCTACCGAGGCACACCGCCTTGATACGCTTATCTATAATGAACCAGCATCGGTATTAGAAGCGTCTGAAAATGGGAGCCATGACTACGTGATTGGTTCGTGTTCATGCCTTGCAGGCGATCAGTTCTGCGAAGCTAGCTTTGACGAGCCACTTAAGATTGGTCAAAAGCTTCATCTGTTGGACAGTGCGGGTTACACCATGGTGAAACTGAACTGGTTCAATGGCCTAAAAATGCCATCGATCTATTGCGAGCGCAGCAGTGGCGAAATTCAAAAGTTGAATGAGTTTGGCTATGAAGACTTTAAACGCTCATTGTCACAATGGTCGGTTAAGTAACGGAACATTGCGTTAGAGCCATATTTAGGACGGTACAGAACAATAAAAAGAGCAGCCGATGAGCTGCTCTTTTTAATTTTTGCTCTTAAATTACTTAAACTCTTTAACTAATCGAATAAGAGGGGAAGGGGCGTTACTTGGATCGGTTATGGTTTCCAGTGCCTCTTCGAAATCGATGATCAAACCATCATAGGCTGTGTTAATTTTGTGTGCATCTGGAGTATTCGTCCAGTAAGGCTCATTGGTTGTCGTTGGGAAATGTGCAAGGTTAATGGCAGGTTTAGTACAGCTATACTCTACGATTGAACTGAGCTCTTTGATATTTGGCAAACGAAAGCCCGTTTGACCAGCAATTGTGGTCAGTTTTGTATCTTTAGTTGCATTAAGTGCATCTTGCCAGCTTTTGTACTTAAACGCTGTTCCATCACACGTATTTTTTGCAGAATTATAGCTTTCACCTAAGTTGCATTTAGACCACAGCAAATTAGTGGTTACGTCCAGTAATGTGCCATCTTTACGGTCAATTAACTGCCCATCTTTAATAGATGCTAGCTGTGTCGTTACACACGTTTGTGCCAATGCGTTGCTGCAAAGTAGGGCGGTCAGTGTCCCTAAACATATATGTAGTTTCATTAGTCTAAGCCTCCGCTCACAGCGACAATACCCGTTGAGCTTGAAATGTTTTTATTACAAAGCTCTAGCTCACCCGTAGTAGTATCAACGCATCGTGCGCTACCATTTTGTTTTACTGAACTTGTCTTCGTAAAGATCTTGCTGCCTAGGTTAGGGAAGTAATCCACATGTCCTGATGGTTTGTTACCCACATTAAAGTTTATGAATGAACGAGCTTCAATAGGAGAGGGCAGGCGCCAATCCGTGATACCGCAGATAGCATAACTGTTTAGGGCATTAATATAGCTACTGGTATTACAGTGGCGATTACCAGACTTGTCATTGGGATAAGCGCATTGAGAAGATATAGGCCCTTCGTTATATAGCAGGTCGTTAGGTGCCCCTGCATAACCGCCATTGGTGGTCGCATCAGAATCGTACCAAGTGTAGGTGTATGAAGCACTTCGCCAAGAGCTTGATTCCGCTCCCCAAGGGTAAGGGTGTGCGTTGGCATTTAGCTTGTGTTCGTTTACCCAAGTGTCGATGGCACTTGTCGTTGGCAGAGCTTTAGCGGCTTGCTTTGTTTCAATGTACAACCCTGTATGTTCGTCTTTTACACAACTCCAGCTAGAAGCTGTTGAAATTAACGGGTTACTATTTGCATCTCTTTTGGTATAGCGGAAGCCATACTCTCCATCAGCGTGCTCACTTCCATCTGTTTTATCTAAACCAAAATCGGCATCTTGATTAGGGTGCGAGGCTGGAGGAGTGACGCTGTCGTAAGCTGTGCCATCAAAATAGGTGACATAACCAGTATCGTTGAAGTTTTTCTGTCCAGGTATATAGAATGCAAGCGCGTTTTTACTTGAGTCAATGGCTGCATTTCCAGCGGTAGCTATGGTGTAGATTACGGATTCTCCGCCTTCATTGAAGCTGTCAGCAATCGCAGAAAACTTGATGCTTGTTGACAGGGTTTCAGCGGCTATCTTGATACTTGAACCAGCGATATCAACACTAAAGTCTTTAGCTGTGGCGATTCCCGTTTGAGCGAGTGTCACCGTAACCTCTTTAGAGGTGTAGTGGCTTAAAGTTGCTTGCTGAACAACGCTGTCACCCTCTACAACGGTACTTAAGTCTTTGCTAAACCGGACAGTTGGCTGAGCGTCACTATCATTAATGGTTACTTCGGTTTGCTTGTTGGTCAGAGTGTAATTTGCACTGTTATCCACACCAATGGTGTAGTGAAAGGTCTTGTTCCCTTCGTAAAGATTATTATGGGTAAGATTCAAAGGAAGAGCTGCACTAGTTGCACCCGCCGAAACCTTGACGTTTTGGCTAGAGATAGCATCGTAGCTTTTAAACATACCAGTAGAGCGTGTTGTGATATCGCTGGTGACGATAGTTAGAATGAGCTCTTGGCTTAAGGCTTTGGAAAAAGAAACTGTAATTGACTCTGTCTTCGACCCTGATTGTGGTTCAGAAAATGAAACACTTTTCGGGATGCTAACGTTAATTTGTGATGATGACGAAGTAGACGTTGTTTTACCATTATTCTCATGACCGCTTTTACAGCCACTGAATAGTGTTATGAGAAGGATTACTGAGATGGTATTGAGCTGCCAACTCGACCTGTTTCTTTCCATGTTTGAACCTAAATCATTAAATTGTATAAGATAATCTATGGTAACAAAAATATTATACGAATGCCTGAATTCATATGGTTAGGTTATGTATTTCGAATGTTTCCATATGGTTTTTTGTAAGTTATGTAAGAGGAGGGGGGCTTTCTGGAGGGGAGCCTCCCAATGATGAATTTATCATCAGGAGGCTAGCTTGTTAGCTTTCAATCATCACTCGAGTATCTTCACTGAGCGTTTCTAATTCATTCACGACATCATCAATCAAGACTTCAATTGGCAACTTCACAGCGATCTTGGAAGTAAATAGACTTGAGCTAACACCACCGCCACCAGCGATAAATACTCGGTGGCAATCCATATCTAGAATGCTAATCCCTTGTCTGTCTAGTACATGTGTCACTTCGTTGACGATGCCAGCTCGGTCGTTAGAGTCGAGTCGTAAGTGATGTATTGTGTCTTGTGCGTTGTGAGTGTGGTCTGAATCAACAAACTGCACGATCAAGTCAGCATTGGCACTGAAAGCATCCTTAACAATTGATTCGTTGATGGCAGGAAGTTGAATCTTTAATACGCCTGCAACTTGATCTTCAATAAAGTTAACTTTACTGATGAGCCATTTTCCGTCGTTTTCGTGAGTAACCGCAGCAAGTTGCTTGATTGTTGCTGGTGATGCTTGTCCGATAAAGTTTACGATAAATGTACTGTTCATATCAGCCCCCAAAGTCTCAATTGTTCGTTGCTAATTAAATGTTTGATATCACGTGATAAAGTTCTTTAATTTCAGTGTAGAAGGTTACATCGAACAATGTTTGACCTGTGTCAATTTTTGAAACTAAGCTGTGATGCAAAAAAAGAGAATGAAGAGTAGGGCACAAAAAAAGCGGCTAGAGAGCCGCTTTTTAGAAGAGTTGTCGCTTTTATTTGGAATGCAGTAACTTAGAGTCCAGTAACACGAAAGCGCATTAGAAGGTTACTTTGAAGTTCATACCGACAAACTGAGCGTCGTATGTTGCCCCAGCATCGTAGGCGAATCGGGCTGCGTCTTTGTTATCCCACCAAGGGTTAGTGTTCAGATTAACCTCTGCGTCGCCCCCCCATGCATCACTTACCCAGTAGTGGATATGACCAACAGGGTTGAGGAAGAATAACGAAACATCACCCATGGTTTGAGAGCCCATCACTTCGCCACCTGAAGCAACAATGTCTTGCTCTGCTTCTAGCATCAATTCACCGACAACAGCCCCAAAGAATGGTGTAATAAAGATATCTTGCCATGATGGTACTTCAGCAAACGCTTCTACGCCGTATTCCCAGAAAAATGTCGACATAGTCCAAGAGTATAAGAAAGATTCAAACTCGTCATAACCAGCATGTCGAGCTGCAGTGTAGTAAACACCGCCGAAGTATGGGTGCATCACGTAGTTTAGAAAATGTTCGTCTCGGTCCCATACTGGACCTTCAGAAACGTTATCTTTCCATTTTTTACCTAGTGCGCTGATGTCACGTTGGTCATCATCCCACTTAGTGATACTTTCGGGTAGCAGAGTCATTAAACCCACCGTTGCGACACTTAAGCCAAGAATGGTGTAAGTTTGACCCATAAGGTAATCCCAATCCTTACCATCACTTACGGTAAGGTAGAGCGGTTGTTTTTCGATCGTTAGATCATACTGATCGCTTGTTTCGCTTAACGCATAGTTGTTACTAGGCTTATAGGTGTACAAGCTTTCATTAACACAGTAATCTTGAGCGCATTCATCCGAATAAGAAAGGTTGATTGGTTGGTCGAAGTCGTATTGGCTTGCAACCGAGTTAACTGACATTAGCATTGTAAATGCAGCAGTAACCTTCGTTAGTAACGGTGATTTGGCCACAAGGGTCTCCATGAGAAGTTAATAATTGATCCGAGTCACAATTATCTATTAAATGCTGAGTTTAGGGAACTAATAATTTATTGCTTTTCCTAAGAAAACCTTAGATTTAACATTAGTAATATTTGTGAAAAGTGAGTGCCTCAAACTCAACCTTAGACCAGTTTGTAAATAATGCCGTGTCTTTTAATGACCACAAGGGATATAAATATGACGAAAATCGCAATGTTAAGCACTGGTGAAGAAGTTCTTCATGGGGACATTGTAGACACAAACGCAGCTTGGATGTCTGCTGAGTTTTATCAGCACGGCTTTGCTCTAGCGAAACGTTCAACGGTGGGCGATCAAATGAATGCTCTGGTTGAAGAATTGCTGATGTTGAGCTTCAACTATGATGTGGTTATCGTCAATGGTGGTTTAGGACCGACAACGGATGATATGAGTGCAGCAGCAGCAGCGGCAGCCTCAGATCAAAAGCTTGTCATTTTCCCTGAGTGGCTGGCTCGTATGGAAGAGATGTTCTCTGGACGTGGTGTACCGATGCCTGACAGCAACCTTAAGCAAGCTTTATTACCCACGAGTTCAGAGATAGTTGATAACCCTGTGGGGACGGCTTGTGGCTTCAAGCTAAAAATCAATGAGGCGACGTTCTATTTTACACCGGGCGTACCGAGTGAATTCAAACGCATGGTCACGTTTGAGATTCTTCCTGATTTGTCACGTACCTACCCTCAAGTCGTTGCCTCTGAATGTAGCCGACTGTTTACATTTGGTTTGTCTGAATCGGGTATCTCGGATGTGTTAGACCAGCTTAAGCTTCCTGCTGGTTATGAACTTGGCTACCGTTCTTATCTGCCGTTCATTGAGGTCAAACTGTTTGGCCCTAAAGCGGATTTAGAGACTCGCGTTAAGCTGCTGCAAATGGTTTACAAGCTGTTAGAGAGTAATGTTGTCAGTGTTGATGAGCCTATGATTGATCATATTGGCCACATCATGGCCGAGAAAAAGAAGACTTTATCTGTGTCTGAAGTGTCCACCAAAGGTGCATTGTCGGCTTGGTTGCAATTGAATGAACAGGTAGAAGACTGTTTTGGGCATTCATGGGTCATGGCTGAGCCAAAAGAGAGTGAACTTGAAAAGAGCGAGCCATTAGCCGCAACCTTTGCACTGGCTGGCGCGACAAGAGAGAAGTGCGGTACAGAACTGGCTTTGGTTACTGGTAAGTTAGAAGGCAACACATTCAGCGTCGCATTGTCGACTGAAGCGGGAGAGTGGGGACAGGTACTTGAGTTTTATCGTCAGTACTCACGCGAAGACCAACGCAACGTGATTAAGACTGTTGCCGCCGATATGCTGAGAAGGCATCTAGACAACAAACCGATGTTTGGCACTTACTCTTCGGTTAAGCGATTGAAAGATATGTTTATTCCTAAAGCGGTACTATAAAACCAAGTCAACGCTATAAAGTACAAGTGAAAGCTATATATGTATAAATCATATACATCAATAAAGCCGAGTTGGTGCAATAAGCGAGTTATCTGATTGAGCCAACATGAAATACAAAAAGGGCCTGATAATGAAAATTATCGGGCCCTTAAATTTTTAAGCTTTCTGTTAACGATTCAACATTGTACTAATCGCGTTAAGTAGCTAGTTATCAAAGTATAAGATCTAAGTACAAGTATTAAGCACTTTTTTGCTTATTTCTGTGAATAACGTTACTCAGCGATAGTTCTGTTTTTGCTTTACAGATACAAGGTAATATTTCATTGCCTTGCGTGTAAGCCATAGCAAAACCAACGTACTCAACTTCACCGGAATCCAACGTACAGCGGCAAGCGCCACAGTGGCCATCTCGGCAGTTGTATTCTGGCTCTAACCCTGCTTGTTCCATTGTTTCCAATAGAGTATTTGAAGGGTTAGATTCAATAGAAGTCAGCTTGTTGATTTTGATTGTTGGCATTACAGCTCAAACCCTTCAAAGTCGTCAGCTTTTACTTCGTTGTCGATTTGGCCAACTAGGTAAGAACTGATTTCAGCTTCTTGTGGAGCAACTTGAACGTTATCTGAAGACAACCAAGCGTTGATCCATGGAATTGGGTTCGACGTTGCTTCTGGGTAAGCCGTACCTAGACCAACTGCCTGCATACGGATGTTAGTAATGTACTCAACGTATTGGCAAAGAATGTCTTTGTTTAGACCAATCATAGAGCCATCTTTGAATAGGTATTCTGCCCACTCTTTCTCTTGCTCTGCTGCTTCTTTGAATAGGTCGAAACACTCTTGCTTACACTCTTCAGCGATCTGCATGAATTCGAAGTCATCTTGGCCATTACGCAGCAAGTTGATCATGTGCTGTGTACCAGTAAGGTGAAGAGCTTCATCACGAGCGATTAGCTTGATGATCTTCGCGTTACCTTCCATTAGCTCACGTTCAGCGAATGCGAATGAACATGCAAAACTTACGTAGAAACGAATCGCTTCCAGTGCGTTTACAGACATTAGACATACGTAAAGCTTCTTCTTCAGGTCGTGAAGTGAAATCTTAACGTCTTCGCCGTTGATGTTGTGGTTGCCTTCACCGTAGCGGTGGTAGTCAGCCGTCAGCTTGATCAAATCGTCGTAGTAAAATGCGATGTCTTTAGCACGCTTCAGGATCTCTTCGTTTTCAACGATGTCGTCGAATACTACGCCTGGATCATTTACGATGTTACGGATGATGTGCGTGTAAGAACGAGAGTGGATCGTTTCTGAGAATGACCATGTCTCAATCCAAGTTTCAACTTCTGGTAGTGATACCAAAGGAAGTAGGGCAACGTTAGGGCTGCGGCCTTGGATAGAATCTAGAAGTGTTTGGTACTTCAGGTTAGAGATGAAGATGTGCTTTTCATGCTCAGGAAGCTTGTTGTAGTCGATACGGTCGCTAGACACGTCTACTTCTTCTGGACGCCAGAAGAAAGAAAGCTGCTTCTCGATCAACTTTTCGAAGATTTCAAATTTTTGTTGGTCGTAACGTGCAACGTTTACCGACTGACCCAAGAACATAGGTTCTTTTAGTTGGTCATTTTTTTGTTGAGAAAAAGTACTGTAAGCCATAAATGCCTCAAATCCTTTAAAGACCCGCAATAAAACGGACCCTGTTAATGCTTTAAACCCAGAGAAGATAACTTCTCTGGGGTCTTAGTGTTTATTGCGGTTTAGATCTTACAACCGCCGCCTTCACAATCTTCTTCCGGCACTTGAACTGCATCGCCTTGGTCGTCTTTAGCACCATCACGCGTGTTATGGTAGTAAAGCGTTTTAACACCATACTTGTATGCTGTTAGCAGGTCTTTAAGCAGCTGCTTCATTGGTACTTTACCGCTGTCGTAAACACTTGGATCATAGTTAGTGTTTGCAGAGATAGCTTGGTCAACGAACTTTTGCATGATACCCACTAAGTGTAGGTAACCGTCGTTATTGCCAATGTTCCAAAGTAGCTCGTAGTTGTTTTTAAGATTTAAGAAATCAGGAACAACTTGCTTCAGGATACCGTCTTTCGACGCTTTCACTGATACATAACCACGTGGTGGCTCGATACCGTTAGTCGCGTTCGAGATTTGAGACGAAGTCTCAGAAGGCATAAGCGCTGTTAGCGTAGAGTTACGCAGACCGTGCTCCATGATCTCTTCACGTAGCGTGTCCCAATCGTAGTGCAGTGGTTCTTCACATACTAAGTCGATATCTTTTTTATAAGTATCGATTGGCAGTAGACCTTTCGCGTAGTTGGTCTCGTGGAAAGACGGGCAACGGCCTTGCTCTTTCGCTAGTTCAACAGACGCTTTTAGCAAGTGGTATTGAATTGCTTCAAAAGTGCGGTGAGTCAGGGCATTGGCGCTGCCGTCAGAGTACTTAACCCCATTCTTCGCTAGGTAGTATGCATAGTTGATGACACCCACACCTAAAGTACGGCGATTCATTGTCGATTTGTATGCTGCTGGAAGCGGGTAGTCTTGGTAATCAAGCAGTGCATCAAGTGCACGAACAACCAACTCAGAAAGCTCTGCTAGATCGTCGAGTTCATTGATTGCGCCAAGGTTGAACGCTGAAAGCGTACACAGTGCAATCTCACCTTCGTCATCTTCTACGTTAGAAAGCGGCTTAGTTGGTAGCGCGATTTCTAGACATAGGTTCGATTGACGAACAGGTGCCACTTCAGAGTCGAACGGGCTGTGTGTATTACAGTGATCAACGTTCTGAATGTAGATACGACCAGTAGAAGCACGCTCTTGCATGAGTAGAGAGAACAGTTCAACCGCTTTAACCGTTTCACGCTTCACTGAAGGATCGTTTTCGTACTTAACGTACAGCTCTTCAAAACGTTCTTGGTTTTCGAAGAACGCATCGTAAAGGCCAGGTACGTCAGAAGGTGAGAACAGGCTGATGTTGCCACCTTGAACAAGACGAGAGTACATAAGCTTATTAAGCTGTACGCCGTAGTCCATGTGACGAACACGGTTCTCTTCAACACCACGGTTGTTTTTCAGTACTAATAGAGACTGAACTTCACCGTGCCATAGTGGGTAGAACACGGTTGCTGCACCGCCACGAACACCACCTTGAGAACAACATTTTACTGCTGTTTGGAAGTATTTGTAGAAAGGGATACAGCCAGTGTGGAACGCTTCACCACCACGAATTTCAGAACCAAGCGCACGGATACGACCTGCGTTGATACCAATACCAGCACGTTGAGATACGTAACGAACAATAGAGCTTGCTGTTGCGTTGATAGAATCAAGGCTGTCACCACACTCGATCAGTACACAAGAACTGAATTGACGAGTAGGCGTACGTACACCAGACATAATTGGTGTAGGTAGAGAAATCTTAAACGTAGACGAGGCGTCGTAAAAACGTTTGATGTAATCCAGACGAGTTGATTTCGGGTATTTACCGAATAAACAAGCAGCAACTAGGATGTAAAGGAACTGAGCACTCTCGTAGATTTCTTTTGTTACACGGTTTTGCACGAAGTATTTACCTTCAAGCTGCTTGACCGCTGCATAAGAGAAGTCTAAGTCACGCTTGTGGTCGATGTACGCGTCAAGCTCGTCAAACTCAGCTTTCGTGTAGTCTTCCATTAGGTGGCTATCGTATTTACCCATATCAACCAGTTTTGCAACGTGGTCATATAGAGCCGGTGGCTCGTACTCGCCGTACGCTTTTTTACGTAGGTGGAATACTGACAGACGTGCTGCTAGATATTGGTAATCAGGAGTCTCTTCAGAGATTAAATCCGCTGCTGACTTGATGATAGTTTCATGAATGTCAGTAGTGGTGATGCCATCGTAAAACTGAATGTGAGCTTTCAATTCTACTTGTGATACAGAAACATTGTGCAAGCCTTCAGCAGCCCATGTGATCACTCGATGGATTTTCTCTAAATCGATTGTTTCTTTGCGCCCGTTACGTTTGGTAACAGTAAGTTGTTGGTTCATTCTGCTTAATTTCCCTAACAAAACTGAACAAAGCCGTGTTTTTGTGTATTTCTGTGTAATTTTTGTAAATTACGTTTCGGCTTTGTGATCTTGGTCTACCCATACATTGTAGTTCAAACACAACATATAGGGGTCATTTGTTTGTTGGGTTACAAGATAGTGCTACAGCTTATATTTTTCAAGGTAAAGAAATGGGAGTGCTTGTGGATAAGTGGTGGATTGAAAAAAAACTGTAAGTGACCACTAACTGACGAGGTTCGATGTGACTTGATTGTATAAAAATAGGCTTTTAAGGTTGCTTTATTTTTGCGCGCTCATAAAAAAAAATCCCTTGATCTTTGAGCAAAATGGGCAATGGATTTTGGATGATTAAAATTAAATCTAGGTGGTCAAAATGGAAGCGAGCGCACGAAATTTAGACTGAAAAAAGTCGCAAAGTTATGTTAATTGCAACTCTTTTCAATCGTCTATTTCTAAAAGCTTTTAAGGTAGAGTTACTGGTATAGATACTAATAGTTATTGGGCGATATTTTGTGTGTGGACTATGTAGTTAACATCTACATTTGTGCCTAAACGGTAAGTGTCCGTTAACGGGTTGTAGTGCAGTCCTGTAATCCCTAACTCTTGTAGCGGAGTGTTGTCTATCATCTTGATAAGTTCAGCTGGGCGAATGAATTTTTCGTGGTCGTGAGTGCCTTCTGGAACAATCTTTAATAACTTTTCTGCACCGACAATAGCGAATAGGTAAGACTTAAAGTTACGGTTCAATGTAGAGAAGAATACGTGGCCGCCCGGTTTCACTAGTTTTGAACAAGCCGAGATAACCGATTGTGGGTCAGGGACGTGTTCCAACATTTCCATGCACGTCACCACATCGTAAGTTTGTGGGTTTTGCTCTGCATGGTCTTCAATGGTGCTTTGAATGTAATCGAGCTTGGTGCCAGTTTCTAATGCATGTAGACGAGCGACTTCTAGCGGTTCTTTACCCATGTCTAAACCAGTGACTACCGCACCTTCAATGGCCATGCTTTCAGCCAAAATACCGCCGCCGCAGCCAACATCGAGAACTTTCTTGCCAAATAGGCCTTCGGTTTTCTCTAGCACGTAATTTAGGCGCAGTGGGTTGATTTGATGTAGTGGCTTAAACTCGCCTTCTAGATCCCACCAGCGCGACGCCATGTCTTCGAATTTTTTGATTTCTGCTGGGTCTACGTTTTGTGATTTAGTCATAATCGGCATTTCCAAGTTAAATAATGCATCCATGAAATTGCAGGCATTATAACTTGCCTTTTCCTGCTGACCAGAAGATCTACAATTTTGCTAGTTTATTGAGTGTAAAGTGACCATGTTTCAGCAAGATATGACGCTGAGGTGCAATTTCTCATCAATAGATTGGCTACAAGGGTCACAAGATGGTAAAAGGAGAGGGAAAGTGATGCCTCCGTAGGTAAATTTGTGTTATATTTTTCGGTCTTATACGTATTCAAAAATACGATCTGACTATAGAGGGAAAATGGCTCTATGAGCGATCTAGCGAAAGAGATCACGCCCGTAAATATTGAAGATGAGCTTAGAGGTTCATACCTAGACTACGCGATGTCCGTCATCGTTGGTCGTGCCCTTCCAGATGTGCGTGATGGCCTAAAACCAGTACACCGCCGCGTTTTGTTCGCGATGAATGTATTAGGTAATGATTGGAACAAAGCATATAAAAAGTCTGCTCGTGTAGTAGGCGATGTAATCGGTAAATATCACCCACACGGTGATAGTGCGGTATACGAGTCAATTGTTCGTATGGCTCAGCCGTTTTCACTACGCTATATGTTAGTCGATGGCCAAGGTAACTTTGGTTCGGTTGACGGCGATTCAGCTGCGGCAATGCGTTATACCGAAGTTCGTATGTCAAAAATAGCTGGTGAGCTATTAACGGATCTTGATAAAGATACGGTTGACTTCGTTCCTAACTATGATGGAACCGAGCAAATACCAGCAGTTTTACCAACAAAAATACCAAACCTATTGGTTAACGGTGCTTCTGGTATCGCAGTAGGTATGGCTACCAACATCCCGCCGCATAACCTTGGCGAAGTTGTTGATGGCTGTTTAGCATTTATCAATAATGAAGACATCACTATTGATGAGCTAATGGACTACATCCCGGGTCCAGACTTCCCGACAGCAGCATTAATCAGTGGCCGTAAGGGCATTGTTGATGCATATAAGACTGGCCGTGGCAAAGTTTACATGCGCTCGCGCGCGAACATTGAAATGGAAAAGAACGGTAAAGAAACAATTATCGTTACTGAAATTCCATATCAAGTGAACAAAGCTCGTCTGATCGAGAAGATTGCAGAACTTGTAAAAGACAAGAAAGTTGAAGGCATCAGTGCACTGCGTGACGAATCTGATAAAGATGGTATGCGTATTGTTATTGAATGTAAGCGTGACGCTGTCGGTGAAGTTGTACTAAACAACCTTTACTCACAAACTCAACTGCAAACAACTTTCGGCATCAACATGGTTGCTCTGAACAACGGCCAACCACAACTTTTCAACATTAAAGATATGTTGAAGTGTTTTGTTGATCACCGTCGTGAAGTTGTGACTCGTCGTACTATCTTCGAATTGAAGAAAGCGCGCGACCGTGCACATATCTTGGAAGCTCTATCTTTAGCGCTTGCAAACATTGATGAAATCATTGAACTGATCAAGAACGCACCAACACCAGCAGAAGCTAAAGTTGGTCTAGTATCTCGTGGTTGGGATCTTGGTAACGTTGCATCAATGCTTGAACGTGCTGGTACTGATGCCGCTCGTCCAGATTGGCTTGAAGACCAATACGGTATCCGTGATGGTCAATACTTCCTAACGGAAACTCAAGCGCAAGCTATTCTAGAACTTCGTCTTCACCGCCTAACTGGCCTTGAGCACGAGAAGATTCTAGACGAATACAAAGCACTTCTAGAAGAGATCGCTGAGCTAATGCATATTCTTGCAAGCACTGAGCGTTTGATGGAAGTGATCCGTGAAGAACTTGAAGCGGTACGTGATATCTATGGCGACGAACGTCGTACAGAAATCACAGCAGCGGTTCATGACATCGACATGGAAGAGCTAATTGCTCAAGAAGACGTTGTAGTAACGCTTTCTAACGCAGGTTACGTTAAGTACCAAATCCTAAGCGACTACGAAGCTCAGCGTCGTGGTGGTAAAGGTAAGAGTGCAACTAAGATGAAAGATGAGGATTACATTGAGCGCCTGCTTGTTGCTAATACTCACGATAACATCTTATGTTTCTCTACTCGTGGTAAAACGTACCGCCTGAAAGTTTACCAGTTGCCTCAAGCAAGCCGCACCGCTCGTGGTAAGCCTATCGTTAACATTCTTCCTCTAGAAGAAGGTGAGCGTATTACGGCTATCCTGCCTGTTTCTGAATTCTCAAACGAGAAATTCATCTTCATGGCAACAGGCGACGGTACAGTTAAGAAGACATCACTGGATCAATTCGCAAACGTACGTGCTAACGGCCTAATCGCAGTTAACCTACGTGACGATGATTCACTGATTGGCGTTGATATTACTGACGGTAATAGCGACATCATGCTGTTCTCGAAGTCGGGCAAAGTTGTTCGCTTTAACGAGGACAAAGTACGTCCAATGGGTCGTACTGCCTCTGGTGTTCGTGGTATGAAGCTTCCAGAAGACGATCAAGTGGTTTCACTGATTGTTCCTTCAAACGAAGGCGATATCCTAACTGTGACTCAAAACGGTTACGGTAAGCGTACTGAGCTGGCTGAATACCCAACGAAAGGCCGTGCAACGCAAGGTGTAGTATCTATCAAAGTCTCTGATCGTAATGGCCCAGTAGTTGGTGCTGTTCAGGTTGAAGAAGGCGATGAAATGATGATGATCACCGACGCAGGTACATTAGTACGTACTCGCGTAGCGGAAGTAAGCCAAGTTGGTCGTAACACTCAAGGTGTAACACTGATTCGTACTGCTGAAGACGAGAATGTTGTAGGTCTACAACGTATCGACGAAGTAGAAGAAGCTGAGATTGTTGAAGGCGAAGAAGCTGAAGAAGCAAATGCTGACGCAGTAAACGCTGAAACGGCTGTTGTTTCTGAATCAAGTGAAGAGCAAGCATCTGATGCTTCTGACTCTGAAAGTGATAGCGAGCAAGACACTGAGTAATCTCGATTACGTTAAGTAATTAAGCTTACCAATGAAAAAACCGAGCCTAAGTGCTCGGTTTTTTATTGCCTATCGTTTTTTATTATTCCGATCATTTTGCTTAGTGCTTAGTGCTTAGTGCTTAGTGCTTAGTGCTTAGTGCTTAGTGCTTAGTGCTTAGTGCTTAGATCTTGTTTTTGGGAAACTTTGAGTACTAAATCTCGAACGCTAAACTTTGATCAATAACGAGATAACACAAAAACGATAAAGTAGTAGATAGAGCTAAACAAAAGGGAAGTGAGATGGACATGTGGTTACTTGTAGCGTTGATATTGATGAGCTTCTTTCTAGTTGTGGTTGTTATTGCCGCGAGTAAAAATAACAGTAACCTCAAAGGTAATATTCTCGTATCACTTATTGCAGTGCTTCTCAGTGTTACGGTCTGGTCTCAACTGAAACAAGAGTTACCTCAACTTCCTTTGGATGATAGCAATAACTACACGGCGACAGATTTCGAAGATGAGCTTCAACAAAGCCTCAAACAAGACCCGAATCAATCCGACTTGTGGTTTAAGCTTGGTGGTGTGTACATGCAGAGAGGGGAGTTTGATGCAGCGTTCACTTGCTACGATTATGCGATTCGCTTAGATCCTCAAGCGCCTTCTGGCCTCTATGCTGCCAAAGCAACAGCACTTTATTATCTTAGCTCTCAAGCGATGAGTGATGATGTTAATGCGTTGTTGGAGCACTCCATGCAGCTTGATCCCAATGATCGTACGGCATTGATGTTGATTGCGACCGATCACTTCATCAGCATGCGCTATCAACAAGCGATCGATGCGTGGACTCAAATCTTAGATTCCAACCAGAAGGGCATTGATCGTGTCTCTATTATTCATTCGATCAACCAAGCCAAACAGATGATCCGTTAAGCTTGGCTAATTGCTAAAGAGGCGACCTTACTTAAGCTCTCATCTCTAAGACTATTGGTTTTCCTGCATTTCGATTAAGCCACCAGCATTGTGGATTTGAGTAAACCCTTGAGCGTGCAAGAATTGATAAGCTTGCCCTGAACGATTGCCACTGCGGCAATACAACACGATGGGCTGGTCTTTATCTATCTTAGCAAAGTGAGTAGCCACTTCAGAAAGAGGGTAGTTGATGGCGTTGTCTAGATGCCCTTGTTCGAACTCTGCAGGTGTTCTGACATCAACCAATAATGCGCCTTTCTCTATTAATTCCCACCCTGTCTCAGCACGCTCAGATGCGTGAACGCTTGAACTGAGTAGTGCAATACATAATGCCGAAAGCGAAAGTAAGATTTTCATTGTTTATCCCTTGAATTGGCGAGTGGATCGGGGCGGCGATATTGATGTGTATTCCCCCAAAACCTAAAAAAACCAGCCACACAACAATAGTGTGACTGGTTTTTACTTAATGGTCTAATGGAAGAAACTAGTATTCGTAGTTGGCTTCACGCTTTTCAGCTTGCTCTTCCCATTTTGGAACAACCGTGTCTAAGAAGTGCTGTTTCTCTGCGTTCATCTTATCCATGTCCATTCCAAGCGCTTTTTGAGCCGCTTCTTTTGTCGAGATATTTGGAATCTCGATTGGATCGGTGATGCCTTTCTTCGCCAGTAGACGAACAATCTTAGTACGAGCATCGGCGGCGCGGTCAACGGCAGTACCAAGCACTTCTAGAGCGATCTCAGGCGCGTGCATGTGAATACCGTGAGACGCGATAGCGTAGTCCCAGCGCCATTGAGCGTGACGGATATCGAGTAGGATAGGTTCCATCTCTTGCTCTGTCGCACCCGCTTCCCATGCTGCGCCTGCTTCAAAGTGAGCAGCAACGATTTGTTTCTCTGCTGTCAGCTTCATGTTCAGTACTTGCGCTTTACGGCTTGATACGATGTTACGCATGGTTTCTTTCGATTGAGTGTGGCAGTTTGCACACGTATCTTCGAAGCGGTCGAATGGGTTACCCACTTTATGGTCGGTATAAACGGTGCCATCTTCTTTGGTCACTTTCGGCATATGACAATCAGCACAAACGACTTTGTTCTTACCGTGGATGCCTTCGCGCCATGTTTCGAAGCCTGGGTGCTGTGCTTTCAGCATGGGTGCTTTCGATACTTTATGCGTCCAATCTTTAAAGTTGATTGCATCATAGTAACGTTCCATGTCGCCAACGGTTGTACCTTGGTCCCAAGGGAATTTCACACCTTTGGTTGGCCCTGTGAAGTAGTATTCCACGTGGCACTGAGCACAAACAGAAGCTTGTTGGTCTAAGCGGCTTTGCTCATCAAACTTTTTACCAATCGTTTCAAATGCACGTTCAACATAAGGACGAGTCACCTTCAGTGCTGGCTCACCATTCTTAAAGCCTTCACTTTGGGTGTCGTGGCAGTCTGAACAGCCAATAGGGTTAATGATCTCGTTGCCAAGACGCGCCCATTTACCTTCAAAGTAACCATCTTCGCCACGCTCTTCAATAACACGTGCTACGTCTGGGCTCTTACAGCTCCAACACGCCATTGGCATTGGGCCAGAGCTTTCGTCCGTTGGGCCGCCAGTACGAAGTGTTTGTCTTACATCGTCAATGGCATAAAAGTGGCCGCGTGCTTTGTTGTAATCTTTTGCGAAGCCGTAGCCAGCCCACATGATGACCATGTTTGGATCTTCTTTTAGTGCGTCTTCAATAACTTCGCTTTCTGAAGTCTGTCTCCATGAATGATATTGATCTGGGTGGTTTTGCTCGAACTGGTCGTTACGAGGATCGCCAATTTCTTTCTGTTCAGACGCAGCAAAACTGGTCGCGCTTGCTAGTGATGCGCTAACCATTAATAGTGCTGTGACCGAATTACGTATCCAATGCTTTTTCACAGTGATATCTCCAATATACTGATTCTTATACCAAGCGTTGTGAGTTTGCTATTCAAATTAAGAACTGGAGAATTCCTGTTTATATTAATTCATAAATAAACACATTTTGTTACGTGTTGGATATAGCTTGTCTTAGATCAATTAACGGTAGTGACTTCAATCACGTTGAAGTTTATATACCCCTAAAGGGGTATTGGTGGTTAGTGGCATCAAAATTCAATTGAGAATTATTATCATATATAACAACCAATTACCTAAATTGACCATGATATAAATAGGGTGATTGCGTTCACAGATTAACCCATCCAAATTTCGTATTACCTAATTAGAGGTATATTCTGATTATAGAAAGCGTTGTGGCTTATCCAAAATAAGAATTGATATCATTTAAGCGGTAATAATATCGTTTAAGGGTACTTTTGTTTAACCGGAATATTATTTAGTTGAGAGTTAAATAATACCGGTATAAGGAAAGGATAAAATGGGCAATATTAAATTGGCCATAGTCATAATGCTTAAATCCCTTCTAGCATTCTGCCTCTATGGTTATTCCATTCATGCTGTTGCTGAGCCTGCTGTTACGCCAGTAGGAGAATCAACAAGACATGAAGTCGAATTAATCCGCGACAAAGACTACAAGTGTGTTCAATGCCATAAAGATTCAAAAGAAACGGTATTGGGTTCACATGGTGAAAGTGCACACGCTTTACTTGGCCGTGAAGTAAATTGTACCGATTGTCATAGTTCAATTAGCCCCGATCACCGTGAAGGTGCACCTGAAGTGGTGAAGTATCGCGCGGCTCAATCACAACCAGGAACCGAAACGGTTTTCCTCGATCCTAGCTTAATTTTGGATGCCAATAGCCAATGTATCGATTGTCACAAACCTGATGATCTGCGTGAAGCTAGCTGGACCCACGATGTTCACGCGCAAAACTTAACGTGTTCAAACTGCCATGATGTTCATGCGACTGAAGCAAAGGTGTTGGGCTTAGATAAAAAGCAAACCATTAAGCTGTGTGTGGATTGCCATTCAGACTTCAACCAGAAGAAAGAAGGGGAGTAATCTATGAGCTGCTCAAGAAGAAACTTTTTAGCAGGCGCTGGTGCCGTTATTTTTACCACGGGTGTAGCGGGAACTGCGGCGGTGACAAGTCGTAAAACGTTGGCCAATGTTCAAGAAGACGGTGCTAAACGTTATGGAATGATTCATGACGAAACCGCGTGTATTGGTTGTACTGCTTGTACAGAAGCATGTCGTGAAGTGAATAAAGTACCTGAAGGCGTGTCGCGCTTAGAAATTATTAAGAGCGAACCCCAAGGCGAATATCCAAATGTTGATTACCGTTTTACTCGTAACTCTTGCCAACATTGTGATAACGCGCCGTGTGTCATGGTTTGCCCAACAGGTGCTGCCTACAAAGATGAAAAAACGGGCATTGTCGACGTTCATCAAGAGAAGTGTGTCGGTTGTGGTTACTGTTTGCTAGCGTGCCCATATCAAGTGCGCTTTTTCCATCCAGAGAACAAGTCAGCCGATAAATGTAACTTCTGTCGTGATACCAATCTAGCACAAGGGAAGTTGCCTGCTTGTGTCGAATCTTGCCCAACCAAAGCGCTGACATTCGGCGATTTAAATGACCCTAAGAGTGAGATAAACCAAGTACTTCAATCCGAGGTGGTTTACAGAGATAAAGCCTATCTAGGCACTCAACCAAAACTCTATAAAGTGCCACACCAAAAAGGGGAGATTTGATTATGAGTGCATGGGACGCAGCTTTTCAGTCTGGTACCGTGGTATGGGACTGGATTATAGCAATCTATTTATTCCTCGCGGGGATGTCGGCGGGTGCCGTAATGATCTCCATTTACCTTAAGCGCAAGGTTATTGAAGGCGATCCTGCTCATAATGGTGTGTTAAAGGCGACAGCTTTTCTTGCGCCATTTGGGATCATTTCAGGTCTGCTGATCTTGGTTTTCCACCTGACAAAACCGTTATCCTTTTGGAAGATCATGATCTTCTATAATCCAACGTCTGTGATGTCGATGGGTGTGATCTTATTCCAAGTGTATATGGTGATCTTATTTCTTTGGATCGGCATTATATTTAGAAATCAAATCGTCGTGTTCTTGAATGATCAAGAATGGTTAAAAGGGCGACTTGATTTTGTCGGTAATTGGATTGGCAAAATAGAAGTGTTTGAGAATGCTCTGGAAATATTCTTAGCAGTTCTTGCTCTTATGCTTGCCGCTTATACCGGATTTTTGTTGTCAGCTTTAAATACTTTCCCACTATTGAATAACCCAGTGTTGCCGATTTTGTTCTTATTCTCGAGCTTATCTTCGGGAGCGGCGGCGTGTATTTTATTTGGTGTGTTGGTCTTTAAAGAATCGCCACACAGTCCGAGTATATCTTGGATACATGGATTTGAACGTCCGGTTGTGATGTTTGAGCTGTTTGTTCTTATTACTTTCTTTACTGGGCTTATCTTCGCTGGTGGTCAAAGTGAACAAGCAGTATGGAACGCAATTGGCAGTGGCTTCTGGGCAAGTTGGTTCTGGTATGGCGTCATCGGTGTGGGCATGGTTTTACCGTTGTTGCTGAATGCCGTTACACCAACTTCAATTCGCCATAGCTCGATGTATATTTTCTCCGTGACTTCGCTAAGCCTAATGGGCGTATTAATGCTGCGAACTTTTGTTCTTTATGCAGGGCAGTTAACGATAGCTTAATTTTGCTCAAGTGAGCAGATGTTGGATACTGAACATCTGCTTACTAGGCACTGTTTATTGGAATAATATAAGCAAATAAACGTTTAACTTGGCTCTGCTCTAGCGGAGCCTTATTGAGGTGATATGGTCGGTTCTTTGGGGCTGTTTAGTTTAGTGTTGGTTGCTGTACTCAGTAGCATTATTGGTGTGCATTCGTTTTATCAAATGCTAAACAAACGGACGCAAAATATAACTTTAATCCGCAGTTTCTCTCTTTCAAGCGCACTGTTTTCTCTCACTTCTGTCGCATTGCTTGGCTATGCATTTGTCAGTGATGACTTCTCTATCCTCTATGTCGCTGAACATTCAAATACTCAATTACCCTCATTTTTTAAGCTTGCGGCCGTATGGGCAGGACATGAAGGTTCCTTGTTGTTTTGGGTACTGACGATCAGCGTCTGGTCTGGCGTTATTGCCTTACAAAAACACTATTCGAATGAATACCAAAGCCGTGTGTTGTGGGTAATGAATTTACTGCTCGCGATATTTGCTTGGTTCACCTTATTCGCATCAAACCCATTTGAAATGAATTCGATCTTGTCGCTAGAAGGGCGTGACCTTAACCCAATGTTGCAAGACGTCGGCCTGATCTTTCACCCTCCATTACTTTACCTTGGCTATGTCGGCTTTTCTGTGGTGCTGGCATTTGCAGTTGCCGCTTTGCTGGTTGATCCTATTGAGTTTGATTGGGTTGCCCATTGTCGCAGTTGGTGTCTAGTTGCTTGGATCTTTCTAACCGCAGGGATCATTCTTGGCTCTTGGTGGGCGTATTACGAATTAGGCTGGGGCGGCTGGTGGTTCTGGGATCCTGTTGAAAATGCCAGCTTGTTGCCGTGGCTTACTTCGACCGCCTTGCTGCATAGCTTAGGCGTCGCTAAGGGCAAACAACAGCTCCTGAAATGGTCTCTCAGCCTTGCTTTCATTACGTTTTGCCTGAGTATCTTAGGCACGTTTATTGTTCGTTCTGGCGTACTCACATCGGTACACGCTTTTGCCGTCGACCCAACCAAAGGTATCGCACTGCTACTTATATTAGTGTTGGTGCTCGTGAGCTCATTTTCTCTGCTTATCGTCAGAGGGGAGTCTTTTGAATCAAGCCCGATTACCAGCTTCGCCAGTAAGAGCTTTTTGAGTTTAGTTACGGTGCTTATTTTTGTTCTCGCAACTGCTGTCGTGGTGTTCGGTACGTTTTATCCAATGGTCTTTGAACTGCTTGGGTTGGGGAACATATCGGTAGGTGCGCCTTACTTTAATCTGTTGATTGCACCTTTGGCTTTGCTTGCGTTAGCCGTCGTCGGCTTAGCCCCTTTGCTGAGTATTAAACCTCAAGCGACTAAAGGTGTTATTTCATCCTTAGCTCTGGTGTCGTTGGTATTGGGTTACGCTTGTTATTTTTGGCAAGTAGAACCGGCGCAAGCACAAGTGATGGTTGTTATTACTTGGGGGCTCGCGTTCTGGGTGTTACTGACCCATGTTTATGGCTTAGTGGTGACGCGCAGCTCTAAGTTCCAACGCAAAGTCTGGGTGATGACTTTTGCTCATGTCGGGGTTGCGATACTCGCCGTAGGTGCTGCAATGAATAGCTATCACTCGTTTGAGCGCAGCTATAAACTAAGCCCAGGTACACAAGTAGAGTTCATGGATTGGACGCTTTCTCATCGGGATACTGAGCTTTATGTCGCCTCAAATTTTACCGCAGAGAAGGCGATACTTAAGCTAGAAACTGGTGAGCAAAGTTTTTCCATTACACCTGAAAGAAGACATTATCAAGTTCGAGTGATGAACATGAGCGAGCCCGCAATGAAATGGTTCTGGCATGGCGATGTGTATATCACCATGGGTGAGAAAGTTGACGCTACCGCTTACGCATTTCGTGTTCAATACAAGGCGTATGCGCGCTGGATCTGGTTTGGCGGGTTGTTCTCCATTATCGGCGCTTTACTCTCATTGACTCATCGTAAAAAGAAAACTGATAAGGCTGCACAGTATGCATACCAGCGTTCGTAACAAGCTAATTACTCTCATTGTCTTGGCATTAGTAGTGGTGTTGGGATTTGTCTTTGCGCTTGACAGTAAGCAACAAACGACCAACGTTTCAGAGCAAAAAAGGGCATTTCCAGAATTCATATCTACTGCGTTAGTGAATAGTGAAAGCGTCAGTGGTCAGCAGGAAATTACGCTCGCTGATGTCACACAGCATCCTTACCAACTGGTCAATGTATGGGCTTCTTGGTGTGGAATATGTAAAACCGAGCACGCTTTTTTACTCGAACTGCAGAAGAAAGGCATTCCAATTGTTGGTCTCAATTATCGAGATAATTCCGGGGCAGCGATCAATGTTTTATCGAAAGACGGAAACCCGTACTCTGCAGTAATCAGTGACCCTCAAGGTAAGTTAGCGTTAGAACTCGGTGTAATCGGCACTCCTGAAACGTATCTGGTCGATGCTGAAGGCCAAATAGTTAAGAAGTTGTTGGGTGTGATTAATGAATCCTTGTGGCAAGAAGAACTTGCGATGTATTTTGATGGTACTAATGGATGATGAAGCTTTTAATACAAACACTCATTATGCTGTCTACGTTAATGGTTATTAGTTTTCCGACCTTGGCGGAAGATCTGTTTACTGCCAGTAATAAGGATACGAGTATTCAAGTTGAACTGTTTGAATTTGAAAATTCAGAACAGCAACAGCGCGCCATTACATTGGCCAAAACGCTACGTTGCCCGCAATGCCAGAATCAAAACCTGATTGAATCGAACTCCCCAATAGCAAAAGATTTACGTCTCGTTGTCTTTAATATGGTTAAGTCAGGCAAGAGCAATAATGAAATAACCCAATATATGACACATAGATTCGGTGAGTTTGTTCTATATAAACCAAAAATGAACCATTCAAATCTATTACTTTGGTTACTTCCGGTTGTTATGTTGATCATATTTATATATATATTGGTTGTGAGTGTTAAGAATAAAATATAAAAAAAACACATATTGCTGTTTACCAATTGAGCTATATTTTGTATTATTGACAGATCGTAAAGGTTAAATAGTATTAAGGATGTGTCTGTGGATAACGTAACCTCAAGTTTGAAAAAAGAGTTCCATACTCATGTTCAATCCGATAAATGGGCTGAAAAATACAGTGCGAAATCGAGCATATCCATACTGACACACGAAGAGTTAGCAGAATTAGAAAATGCTTGGGTTCAGCTTATTATCTGGAAGCAAGCACAAGTAGGCTAACTGTTCAGCAACAAAGCATCACTAAAACCTTTACTGATTGATTTTTAACCCCATGTTGGTCATCCCAATGTGGGGTTTTTTATTACCTGGGAAATTAATTGTTATAATATAACAATTTGTGCGTGGTCGACCTTGAAAAAAATTGTTAACAGCCTCATAGTGTCTATCATTAGATAGTTAGCTACAAAATATTGCCTAGACATATCGTGTAGTGTTGTTAAATACATCGAATTTTCAAGTGAGTATAGCTATGGCGGAAGTGCGTGCCAGAATAGATTTCAAAGTAGGGGTAACAAGCAGTATTGATGCTGAACTTCTGTCTTTCCATGGATTGAAAACAGATAAAGAGCATGTTGCTGTGATATTTAAATCAGCGGATAAGACACAAGACATACCTCTTGTTCGTATGCATTCTGAGTGCCTGACTGGTGATGTTTTTCATTCTTCTCGCTGTGACTGTGGTGAGCAGTTAGATGAAACCATCAGAATTATGGGTGAGACGGGTGGAGTGATTCTTTACTTACGGCAAGAAGGTCGTGGTATTGGTTTGTACAACAAAATCGATGCGTACCGACTGCAAAGCGAAGGCATGAACACTTACGAAGCCAATAACCACCTAGGTTTTGGTGATGATTTGCGCGACTTTACCGAAGCGGCAGAAATGCTTCGCGCTTTAGGAACCACAAAAATTCGCTTGGTAACTAACAATCCTAAGAAGATCAATGAGCTGAAATCTTTCGGTATTGAGATTGAAGAAGTGGTGAACACATCTGCTCATATCAAGTCGGGTAATGAAAGCTACCTGAAGGCGAAAGTCTCACACGGTAAGCATAATCTGGATATTTGATAAGCTTTCTTTTATTGCTATAGCACAAAAGTATTTAAAGACCTCACAAATGTGAGGTTTTTTTGTATTTATCTTGCAATAAAATTGTAAGTTTGTATTATTCAAATCTGTAGTGTAAATGATAATGGTTTGCACTATTACTACGAATAATAATTCAAAGCTCAACAAGGATGCTTCATGACCATTAAATCTTTAGTGACAAAAGCCGTAACTTCGTCACTCATTTTTGCCTCTGCTTCTTCTTTTGCAGCAGTAACTCAAGATCAAGTTGTAGAACATTACGCCGATATTGCTCATGCAGTGTTTGCAGATTCAGTAATTACAGCAAAAGTGTTGAACTCTTCTATTGATACCTTCTTAGCTTCTCCTTCTGCTGGCAATTTCGAACAAGTAAAGCAAGCTTGGCTAGACTCTCGTGTACCTTACCAACAGTCTGAAGTATTTCGCTTTGGTAACGTTGTTGTAGATGATTGGGAAGGCCAATTGAACGCATGGCCGCTAGATGAAGGCCTTATTGATTACGTTTCTACTGATTACCAATACGAACTTGGAAACGAAGGCGCTAGTGCAAACATCGTTGCAAATAAGACTTTCCAAATTGGTCAGACAACAGTAGACGCAACTAACATTACTCCAGAGCTAATTGCAGACCTAAACGAGATCGGCGGCTCTGAAGCAAACGTAGCGTCTGGTTACCACGCGATTGAATTCCTACTTTGGGGTCAAGACTTAAATGGCACAAACAGCGGTGCAGGTGAGCGTGCTTACACTGATTTCGTTGTTGGCACTGAGTGTACAAATGGCAACTGTGACCGTCGTGGCGCATACCTAAAAGCATCAGCTGAACTCCTTATCCAAGACCTAGAGTGGATGGAAAAGCAGTGGGCTGAAGGCGAAAAAGGCAACTACCGTCAAGAGCTACTTTCTGAATCTAGCGAGAACGGCCTGCGTAAAATGTTATTCGGCATGGGCTCACTATCTCTAGGTGAACTAGCGGGTGAGCGTATGAAAGTTGCACTAGAAGCAAACTCTACTGAAGACGAGCATGATTGTTTCTCTGATAACACGCACAACTCTCACTACTACAACGAGCAAGGTATCTACAACGTATACACTGGCTTGTACAAGCGTGAAGATGGTTCTCTACTTTCTGGTCCTAGCCTGTTTGACCTTGTTGAGCAAAAAGACGAGCAAGCGGCGAAAGAGATTCAAAAGCAGTTTGACCTAGCACGTGCACAAGTTGGTCAACTTGTTGTGTCAGCAGAGAAAAATAACCAGCACTTCGATCAGCTAATTGCTGCTGACAATGCTGCGGGTAACGCATTAGTAAACAAAACTATTGTTGCGCTAGTGTCTCAAACCGCTGCAATCGAGCGTGCGGCTGGTGTTATTGGCATTGATAGCCTAAACCCAGACACGGCTGATCACGAGTTCTAAGAACCCGAAGCGAAAATCAATAAAGGGCTCTCATTGAGCCCTTAATTGTTTGTCACTTAAGAAAGTGACACCCTAATAAAAACTAAAATCAAAAACACAGCAAGGCAATGTATGAAGTCGTATCTCTCAGCCTCACTATTAACCGCACTGTTTTTCTTATCCCCATTACATGCACATGAAACCTACTCGGGCGGAAAAACAACGGTGAAGAAAGAAGGAGCGAATGCTTTTTCTCTTCCAGCAGCCAATCTTCCAATGAGCAAACGTTTGGATTTCAGTGTAGGTAACAGCTTCTTTAGAAACCCTTGGGTACCCGCACCGTCATCAACCGATGCACGTGATGGGTTAGGCCCACTATTTAATACTAACGGTTGTCAAAACTGTCACATCAAAGATGGTCGTGGTCATGCGCCTGAAAAAGGTGACCAGAACGCAGTTTCATTGTTGGTTCGCTTAAGTATTCCTGCTGAAACGCCAGAGCAGAGACAAGCCTTCATTCGTGATGGCGGTATTCCTGAACCAACTTACGGCGGCCAGTTACAAGATTTCGCGCTTCAAGGTGTTAAACCAGAAGGTAAAGTGAACATCAGTTACACCGATGTTCCGGTTACCTTCAAAGACGGCACGGTCGTTACTCTGCGTAAACCCACATTAAAAATCACGGAACTTGCGTTCGGCGATATGCACCCTAAAACTGAGTTTTCAGCTCGAGTTGCGCCGCCAATGATTGGTCTCGGTTTGCTTGAAAGCATCCCACAAGAAACAATCCTCGGGTTTGCTGAACAGCAGCTGGCTGACAAGCAAGGTGTTTCAGGTAAAGCGAACTACGTTCTTGATGTTAAAACTAATGAAATGGCTTTAGGTCGTTTTGGTTGGAAAGCTGGTCAGCCTAACCTAATGCAGCAAAATGCGGCGGCGTTTAACGGTGACTTGGGCTTAACGAGTCGTTTATTCCCGAATGAAAACTGCACATCAGCGCAATCAACTTGTGATGATTTTCCAAATGGTGGTGAGCCAGAAGTCAGCGATAATATCCTAGACTTCGTTGAGTTTTATTCGCAGCATCTCGCGGTACCTATTCGTCGTAATGTTGATAACCCAGTGGTTGTTCAAGGTAAAAAATTGTTCAAAGATACGGGTTGCCAAAGTTGCCACCAAGCTGAAATTCGCACAGCAGAGCGAGAAGGTTTACCTGCGTTGTCTAAACAGCTAATCAGCCCATACACCGACATGTTGTTGCACGATATGGGTGAAGGCCTAGCCGACAATCGCCCTGAATATCTTGCCAACGGCCAAGAGTGGCGTACGACGCCATTATGGGGATTAGGCTATACCAAAGAAGTGAATGGTCATACGTTCTTACTTCATGATGGCCGAGCAAGAAACGTTATGGAGGCCGTGCTTTGGCATGGCGGTGAAGCAGAAATGGCGAAACAGAAAGTATTAGCTTTAAGTAGTAGTGAACGCGAAGCGCTACTGGCGTTTTTGAACTCGTTATAGGCTGAGTTGAATTCAGTTTAGTTAACGCGAGTTACTTATAAAGCAGTAATTAAACCACTTAGCACCGCTGAATTTGTAGCAATACGAGGTCAGCGGTCGTTTCGTATTTAATGAACTCGTATAATTAAAATAAAAATTAGGAAGTAAGGTAACAGCATGACGCATAAATTATTGTTAATGCCTTTGTCGGTATTAATTATGGCAGGTTGCCAATCATCGGGTGAGCAAGTGGCTTCATCTGAGGTTAACGGCGTGTCTTATCAAGCAGATTCGACTAACCATATTAGTCGCAGTGTCTATCAACAAGAGTTTGATTCAGCCGTTCTATTTGCCAAGCAAGCCAACGATCTAGAAGCCTTGATGCAGGGTTACTGCCAAACCAACAGTGTTGAACTGGGTGCCTTGAAAACTCAGTGGCAGCTCACCATGAATAGTTGGATGGCTCTTCAAGGTCAGGAAAGAGGTCCAACAGCGGCGCTTGAAGAGAGTTGGAATATTCAATTCTGGCCAGACAAAAAGAACACCACCGGTCTTAAAATGCGTCAGTTGACTCAGCAAGACAAATCTTGGTCTCAAGATGAAATTTCTCAGCAGAGTGTGACAGTACAAGGGCTAGGTGCGTTGGAATGGTCTCTGTATGACGAGCAATCACCACTGCTTCAAGACAAAGCTGCAGGTTGCTTATCTTCACAAGCTATCGCACAAAATTTGGCTGTGAAATCTGCCTCTATTGCTGAAGCCTGGCAGGTTAACCCTTGGCTAGCACTGGACGAGATGCGCTGGGAGTCGGAATACATCGCTTTATTGACCAACCAACTTGATTACAGTATGAAAAAGCTGAGTCGCCCGATGGCGAAAATCGGTCATCCCCGTCCTTACTTCTCAGAATCATGGCGTGCACAAACCTCGATGACGCAACTAAAAGCGAATGTAGCGGCGCTTGAGAAGCTTTACATCGCTGACGGTAATGGGCTTGATAGCTTATTGAGAGAAAAGGGCTTAAACAATCTTGCTGACCGTGTTGCTGACCAGTTCACATTGACGCTAGATACTTGGCCTACAGACTCAAGCTTGTTTGCTCTGTTGCAGAGCAAAGAAGGTTACCGAGAGGTGCTGACTCAATACAACAAACTAGAACGTTTGAAGTACCTCATTCATGAAGAAGTGGCGATAGAGCTTGGTGTCGTAATAGGATTTAATGCTACCGATGGTGACTGATACTACGCGAAGAGCGCTACTTAAGGCTGCACTGGGTTGTGCGGCTGTTCCTGTGCTTCCATTTGGCTGTACGAGTCGAAAGGATGGGGTGAGTGCGTCGAATTATCCCCAACTGATTGGTTGTGCGCTGAATGGTCGTGGTCAATATTCAGCGGTTGTGGCTGACGAATATGGTATGCCATTAACTCAGTTGCCGATTCCCGATCGTGGCCATGGCGTTGCGATTTGCCCTGCCTCATCGCATGCGGTGGTGTTTGCTCGTCGTCCTGGTGACTATTTTATGGTGTTTGACTATAAAAACGGTGAGCAAATCAAGCTCGCTGTGAAAGGGAATAATCGTCACTTCTATGGTCATGGCGTTTACTCATTAGATGGCAAGTTACTGTATGCTACTGAAGGGAAAACGGACAGCAGTCAAGGCGTGATAGGTGTTTACGATGTCGCGCAAGGGTATCGTAAGGTCGAGGAGTTCACGGGTTTTGGCATTGGCCCACATGAAGTGATCATCATGCCTGATGGCAATCTCGCGATAGGCGTTGGTGGTGTTCATACTGACGGTAGAACACCGAAAAATTTGAATTCGATGCAACCGAGTTTAAGTTATGTTTCTCCCCAAGGTGTGCTGCTTGATCAGGTTGAATTGCTGGACAAGAAGCTGAGCATCCGACACTTAGCGCATGATGGTGCTGAAACCGTACTATGTGGCCAGCAATATCGTGGCGAGCCCGATGAGTATCCTTCACTTCTGGCGATGCATACCAAAGGCGGGCAGTTTGAAGCACTGAATGCAGAGCCAGAACAGTGGGCAAGGTTCAATCACTATATCGCCAGTATTGCGGCGTCAGATGATTGGATTATTGCGACCTCACCACGAGGTAATTGCTACGGTATTTGGTCTAAAGAGACTAAAGAACTGGTGGAACTCTCTGCGCTGTCTGATGCTTCTGGCGCAGTGCTACTTGATGGTGAGTTTCGACTCAGCTCTGGAGCGGGTAGTGTGGTGAGCCAACACAAGCCTTATGAAAAATCAATTCAGCAATCATCCATCCAGTGGGATAACCACTGGAGTGCAATTTGATTCATAAAGCTCCTTAAAAAATAACATGCTTACTCCAATTTCTTTGCCATACTTATGAAATTGTTGGTGATGGGATTAAGCATGTTAGCGAAATACTTCTGTGGATTATTGATGTTAGTTTCTGTGCATGCATGGAGCTATGCGAGTTCTGGCGAGGGTCGATTTATCCCGGCTGATTCAGAGCTCTCTTTTATGTTGATTTATCCAGAGCTCACCCAGAGTCTTTATCAAGACTCTTCGCTTCCTATTCTATGGGATTCTCCAGAACTTGTTAAAGCGTTTGAATTCCAGTTATCTCTTCTCGAACAAGCGCAAATGGCACCGCTTTTTGAGAGACAGCTGAAACAAATCCGTCAGTATCAATCCCGAGGTCAATGGCAAGAGTTGGACATTTTGCTAACCGACACCTTTATCTACTATTTAAGTTACGTTGAAAACGCGCCACTTGCAGGTAAAGAGTGGTATTTTTCAGGTAAGCTGCATTCCAAGTTACCTGCGCCTTCCCCGCATATTCTGATGAGACTGAAAAGCAGTGTCGCCAATGATTACTTATTGGAGATGGTGTTGTCTTATGCGCCGCCTGTCGGGGATTTCGACCAATTCAAGGCGACCTATTCCGTGTTAGAAACCGCGTCTGAACTTAATATCGAGCGATACAGACAGAAAGGATTGAAACGCTTGGGGGATCAGCTTTCAGACAAAGCTATTCTTGTTGAGCGTATTGCTTTAGTCGGTGTTAATACCTCGATGATCGCGGTCGATTTCCCTGAGTTCGGCCGAGATCTGCAAACGGCGATTAAATCTTTTCAGCGTATGCATGGCCTTACAGACGATGGGATCATCGGGCCAGATACGATCAAATGGGTCAACATGAGCTTTGATGATCGATTAACTTCTTTGGCTCTGAATGCGGAACGCGTGCGTTTGTGGCCACGAGACAGAGACTCTCTCATTGTCGTCAACGTCCCTAGTTTTGATATGAAGTATTGGGAAGATGGTGAAGAGGTCTTTGAGTCCAAAGTTGTCGTGGGCAGAAAGTCGCGAAAAACACCGCTTTTAGAGATAAACCTAGATTCGGTTATCTTAAATCCAACTTGGAATGTGCCATGGAAAATCATGGTCAAAGACATCTTACCTAAGGTAAAAGCGGACGAAAGCTACCTAGAAACACACAACTTCCAAGTGATTGATGGTTGGCGCACCATGGAAACCGTCGACACCACAGATATCGATTGGCAGACCATCAATTTCAATTCGTTCCCATATCGAATGCGTCAACAGGCAGGCTCACGTAATGCGCTAGGTCTGTACAAGTTCAACACACCCAACAAGCGAGCTATCTATCTGCACGATACGCCAAGTAAAGGCCTGTTTAATGATGACTTCCGTGCTTATAGTTCAGGTTGTATACGTGTCGAACATGCAGAGGAATTGGCTGAATTGTTGTTTGCCACCAAGGTAAGGAAAGTACCTAACCAAAGTAACGACCTTGCTCCTAATACTAAGGTTCGCCTCAAGAAGCGAATCCCCGTGCATATCATCTATCAAACCGTGCTGTTTGAAGAAGGGGGCATACAGTATCGTGGTGACATTTACCAATATGATAAAGAGGGTGGTTAATTATCAGTGAAGCCAATAAGAGTGATCTTGACCAAAAAATGACAACTAAGCTTCTATTGATAAAATTATAATGTGGATCAATAACTAACCGTGCAAAGGTTACAAATACTAACCTTTTGGGCGGTTTTTGTACGTTGACGCAGCAATTCCCATTATGTATCGTGCATTTTTTGTTCGATCTAATTGGTTTTTTTGCTGTATGTCTCAAAGTTTATTTTCACGCCGTCAGTTTCTGACTTACGCTGGTGGTACCGCTGTTGTCGCCTCAATTACTCCTTCTATCGCTTTTGCTTCATACCCTGATCAACCAAGAACGATTAGCATGAACAATCTTCACACTGGTGAACGATTAGAGACCTGTTATTTCGATGGCACTAACTATGTTGGTGATGAAATGGCTCGTTTAAGCAAACTGTGCCGTGATTTCCGTCGTAATGAGATTCATCCAATGGATAAGAACCTGTTTGATCAGATCACTCAGATTCAAAATGTACTGGGTATTCAAAAAGAAGTTCAAATCATCTCTGGTTACCGTTCTCCAGCGACCAATGAAGCATTGCGCTCAAAGTCGAGTGGCGTAGCCAAGAAGAGCTACCACATGTTAGGTAAAGCGATCGATTTCCGTATTGATGGCGTTAACCTAAAAGAATTAAGAGATGTTGCTAAAAGCTTGAATGCGGGTGGTGTCGGTTATTATGCACGTAGCAACTTTATCCATATTGATACAGGTCCAGCACGCAGTTGGTAGCGTTAAGCTGAATTTACGAGCGAATGCTAGGTACTTGTCAAAGTAGACATCCAATGTCATAGTTTGCCCAAATTTCAGTTTGCCCTCTAAGGTTTGTATATGTCTCTTAAGTATCAAGTTGTCCCTGTTACCTCGTTCTCTCAAAACTGCTCAATTGTGTGGTGTGATGAGACAATGGAAGGCATTGTTGTCGATCCGGGCGGTGATGTTCAGCAACTGGCGGCTATCATCGAAGAGTTAGGTGTTAAAGTGGTGAATTTGGTATTGACTCACGGCCACCTAGACCATGTGGGCGGAACAGTACCGCTTGCTGAAATCTTGAACGTGAACATTGTTGGCCCACATAAAGCCGATAACTTTTGGCTTCAAGGCCTAGAGAATCAAAGCCAGATGTTTGGTTTCCCACTGTGTAAAGCTTTTGAACCAAACACATGGTTAGAAGAGGGGGACAAAGTGACTTTTGGTAACCAAGTTATCGATGTGATTCACACGCCGGGTCATACTCCGGGTCACGTCGTGCTATTCAGTGAGCAAGCTCGTTTGGCGTTTGTGGGTGATGTTTTATTTAACGGTGCTATTGGTCGCACGGATTTCCCGCAAGGCGACTTCAACACTCTAATTGCTTCAATCAAGACTAAGCTTTGGCCGCTAGGTAGTGATGTAACATTCGTACCGGGTCATGGTCCTGAGTCAACATTTGGCCGTGAGCGCGCATCAAATCCATTCGTTGCCGACGAGATGCCTATTTATTAATTAAATCTTTGATTTAATATAAGAACGATTGAAAATGAAGCTTAGCTTTTCTTATAAAAGCTAAGCTTTTTTTATGGTTCATCGTGGATTAGCGTGCGAGTTTATTTCTAATCTGTTTAATTTTAATCAGAATGACGCTCAGCTGCTGCTAAATAGCGTCGAGCCAATCCGATAAACTCCTCTCCACTGATATTCAGATCATGGGTTGATATAAAAATATCGTAGCCGTGAAACCCTCTTTGATATTTCATCCTGTTCGCAAGCATCGCCTGTAATCCTGAATAATCTTTGATCAACGCGTTTTGAGTGTTCGATTCATTGGTTGAATCAAGGTCAGTCTGTGGCTGGTAATCACTGACGTTATCGTCGTCGATATTCTCTGACTCTTTATATTGGCTCAATTCAACACAGCCGTTTTCGGTACAACGTGCATGGTAATGCGATGAGTCGAGCACCATATCTTCAAAGTTTGATTCTTTACCCGCTTGTTTCGCTCCTAGATACAAAAGTGCTCGCTGGCTCAGCAATAATTCGCAGGTTATTTTTGGGCAAATAGAGTCAAGGTAGGGAGAGTAATCTTTCATTTTAATGCCGACCCAAGGGAGAGGTTGATGCCACCCCTCTTGTTCGTAGGTACACATGCCAATCTTCTCAATATTGCTCCACTTTAAAACCCATCCACCTTTATAAAAATGCTGTTGAAAGTGAGTGGGGGTGAGCGTGAACATCACTCTGCTACGAAGCATCAAATAATAACCAGTGCCCAAAAGCGCGCTAATGCAAAATGCACCCACGATCAGCAGTTTTGAGTTATCAATGTATAACGCCATGATTAGGCAAGCGAATCCTAAAATGATGGCGATAATTCGATATGATTGCGTAAATGCAGGCAAAGAGAAATTTGTAAGGTGACGAGTGTCCATAGGCAACACCAAGTTTTCATATTTTTGTCTGGATGGATAACCAGTGTATATGACCCCAAATTGATAAGTCTATGTTTAAATAATAGACGGTAGTAGACAATATCGGTATTTTTCGTCGACTTTCGACGCTTCACTCTACAAATAGCTCCCGTTTTTTGGTATAAATCGCGCTTCAAATTTTCACCACTGCGAAAAGAGCAGTGAACTGGAGAAATATTCAATGAGACTTGCTCATAAGCGTAAGGTGCAGGCTAAACTGCAGAAACGCACTAAAGCGGCTGTAGTTAAAGCAGTGGCAACGCCGAAAAAAGCGAAGCCTGTCGCAGAGAAAGTTGTAGCAGAAAAAACTGTAGCAGCAAAACCAGCGGTAGAGAAAGCAGTAGCAGCAACGAAAGAAGTTGCAGTAGCACTGACTCCTAAGCAACAACAAGTTCTAGACATCGTTGTTAGCAATGCTGAAGGCATTAACCCTAAAGGTATCGGCCTAGCAGCTGGTCAAGAAGACGCGAAAGCAGCTTCATGGGCAACAGGCGCATTGAAAAAACTTCTTGAAGAAAACCTAGTAGCGAAAGAGCAACTTGCAGGTAACAAGGTTATCTACAAAGCTATCTAATCCTTCGGGATTACATTCGCTTCGTTAAAGTTTTTAAGCCTCGATTATCGAGGCTTTTTTGTATCTGGTGGATCATGCTAATCCCATATCCCATATCCCATATCCCATATCCCATATCCCATAACCCAAACTCAGCCCCAAAAGCTTTGTCCAACCGATTGACACCTTACGGTATTAGTTTGTCTTTCGTGTATCCCATGTTTCAAATCAGCAAGCACTAAAGTAGGGCGTCTAATTCTCTGAAACCTTGATTCTTATGGATTAAAAGCACCTGTATGCATATTGAGTGTGTGGTGAAAATAGGGCTTCATCACGAAATGCCAATCAATTGTTAACGGTGTTTAATTATTAATACTTAGGTATTTATCAATAAGCATTCTTACAGTGAATAAGGTGAGTCCTTTAAAACCGGACATTACTCAATGATCTCCTACGTAGTTCTACGTAATCCTTTGGTCTAATACGCAGTTTGTGTGAGTCCGTCGTGCGTGCTCTCCCTGATATCTAGTTGCCTCATCAAGGTGCACTCTTATGTTGAATCATAAAAAATACTCAAAGAAAGAGTGTTAACCCAACAAAAGGACGTGAACATGAGTCTCATTTCTAACTCCCTCACACGAGTTTTTAAAAACGTTGCGGTAACGGCAGCGGCTTGTTTAGCTTTGGTCGCTACTGGTGCAACTGCTGCTGATAAGGTTTATCGCTTGAAGCTTGCTGAAACATGGGGACCAAACTTCCCTGTATTCGGTGACGCGACGAAGAACATGGCTGCGATGGCTGAGAAGATGTCGAATGGTCGACTGCAAATCAGAATCGATTCAGCGAACAAACACAAAGCACCGCTTGGTGTTTTTGACATGGTTAAGTCTGGTCAATACGACATGGGTCACTCAGGCTCTTATTACTGGAAAGGTAAAGTTCCAAACACTCTTTACTTCACTTCTATGCCTTTCGGTATGACGCCTGCAGAACAATACGCGTGGTTCTATCACGGTGGTGGTATGGAGTTGATGGAGCAGGTTTACTCTCCACACAACCTAATGTCGTTCCCAGGTGGTAACACGGATATCCAGATGGGCGGTTGGTTTCAAAAAGAGATCAACAGCGTTGAAGACTTACAAGGTCTCAAAATGCGAATCCCAGGCTTTGCTGGTGAGATTCTGGCTGAGCTAGGCGCTAAACCTACCAATATTGCCCCAGGTGAGCTTTACACGTCTTTAGAGCGTCGCACGATCGATGCACTAGAGTGGGTTGGTCCATCACTTGATTTACGAATGGGCTTCCACAAGATTGCGCCTTACTACTACACAGGTTGGCATGAGCCGGGTTCAGAGCTTCAATTCCTAGTGAACAAACGCACTTGGAACAAGCTTCCTGAAGATCTACAAGAAATCTTGCGTGTTGCAATGCGTACAGCGGCTTACGACATGTACACACAAGCAACACATGAAAGTGGCAAAAACTGGGTTTCAATGAAAACAGAATACCCAGATGTACAAGTGAAAGATTTCCCGCCAGAGGTTATGTCTGCACTGAAAGAAGCGAACGATCGTCTGCTTGCTAAGCACGCTGAAAAAGATGCATTGGCAAAAGAGATTCAAGCTTCACAAGCAAGCTACCTAGAGCAAGTTCGTTCATGGACGGATATTTCACACAGAGCTTATTTAAATAGCCAAGCGAAATAGTCGACAGCGGTTGATCTAAAAGTTAAATGAACCCAAAGCAGATAAGCGGCGGGTTCATTCTAACCATAATAATTAAGCAGGATAAATCCTGTAATACGTCTAAGAACCCTTTCTACGTCGTACATCTTGTTAGCGCTAATTGTTTTAGCTGAACTAGCTCTATGGCGCGATGTCTTTTCAAATTCCATGGAGTCGGGAATGCGAAGTCTAATTTATATTGAACGCCTATTTAATCGTATCGGTGATGCACTGGGATGGCTTTCCAGTATGTTGTTTATCCTTCTTGTTGCTAACGTTGTGTATGACGTTGTGATGCGATACGCCTTTAACGATGTGTCTATCGCCTTCCAAGAGATGGAATGGCACCTTTTCTCAGCCGTATTCTTGCTAGGTGTTCCTTATGCCATCAAAGCGGGTGGCCACGTACGAGTTGATGTTTTCTACGAACAACTCAGCTTCAAGGCACAAGCGATTATTGACCTAATAGGCACCGTTGTCTTCCTGCTTCCTTTCTGTTTGCTGGTTGCTTGGTTTGGAATCGATGTTGCGAAAGAAAGTTATAACCTCGGTGAAACGTCGGGCGATCCCGGAGGCCTTCCTTACCGATGGATCATTAAAGCGATGATTCCACTTTCATTTTTCTTGATGGCACTCAGCGGAGTCGGTTTGATCCTGCATTCGCTCAACAAGATTTTTAATCCGCATCTTATCCATGCAAACAATACTCATACAAAGAATAAGTAGAGGCTGAACATGATTGGAATAGTAATGTTTTTCGTAGCCTTGTTTGCACTTTTACTTGGCTTCCCGGTTGCGTTCACCTTTGGTGGTATCGCGTTAATCTTTGGTGTTTGGGCTGAGGGCATCGAAATGTTCGCCTTCATGCCATATCGAATTCAATCGATCATGGAGAATACGGTGCTGATGGCCGTTCCATTGTTCGTTTTTATGGGCCTTGTTCTACAAAAGACCAAGCTTGCTGAGCAGTTACTTGAGTCAATGGGGCGATTGTTTGGTGGTGTTCGAGGTGGTATTGCTATCTCGACCGTGCTGGTGGGCTCACTACTTGCCGCATCAACGGGTGTAGTTGGTGCTTCAGTAGTGGCAATGGGGCTTATCTCTCTGCCCGTGATGCTCAAGTACAACTATGACAAAGGCTTAGCCTGCGGCACCATCTGTGCGTCTGGTACGTTAGGACAAATCATTCCGCCATCCATCGTCTTGATTTTATTGGGTGATGTATTAGGTGTACCTGTTGGGGACTTGTTCCAAGCGGCAATTTGGCCGGGCGTGATGCTAGTGGGTGCTTACATTGTTTATATCTTGATATACGCAAAGCTCAACCCTGAATCGGCTCAACCGATTGAACGTGATGACTCCATTAGCCGTAAGCAAGAAGTGTTTAATGCGCTTAAAGCGATTCTTCCACCATTAGCGCTGATCATTGTTGTTCTGGGCTCTATCTTTGCGGGTGTCGCTACGCCAACAGAATCGGCAGCGTTAGGTGGTGCTGGTGCATTGGTTCTCGCACTGTTATACGGTCAATTTAGTTGGTCGATGGTGTTTGCTGCGTCGAAAGAGACAGTTAAAGTGACCGCGATGGTTTTTGCTATCTTGCTTGGTGCGACGGCATTCTCGATGGCATTCACTTATACGGGCGGTGATTACCTTGTTGAAGAGTGGATGCTGCAACTGCCTGGAGAGAAGTGGGGCTTCCTGATCATCACCATGTTGGTTATCTTGATTCTGGGTTTCTTCATCGACTTCGTAGAGATCTGTTTCATTATCGTACCGATCATTGCGCCAGTAGCTGAACTGATGGGTATCAACATGACTTGGTTCGCTATTCTTATCGCAATGAACCTACAAACCTCATTCTTAACGCCGCCATTTGGCTTCAGTTTGTTCTATTTGAAAGGGGTTGCACCAAAAGGCGTCACTACTAAGGACATCTACCGAGGCGTGATGCCGTTCATTCTGATTCAAATCCTCGTGCTTGGATCACTTCTCGCTTTCCCATCTTTCTATGGAATGTGAGTGAAGCCTAGAATGTGAATGATATGTTTCAACGGCTATCTATAAATTGATAAAGTAAAACGGCTTATTGATGTTCAGTAAGCCGTTTTTTGTGAGGGAAAGGAATGCCTCTAAAAGCTAAGCTGATTTTGCTGACGCTACTCCCGTTGCTGCTGGTAACGGCGAGCATAAGTTGGATCTCGTTACACCAGACCAAGACGTTGGGTGCGAAAGAGGTCGAGATCTTCAGAGACAGCTTAATCAAGTCGCGTGAAAACGCCCTCAAAGACACCGTCGATCTTGCATTCGATGCGATCGAACATATCTACAACGACCCCGACATCAAAGAAGCACAAGCCAAAACAGAAGTCCGAAGCATATTGTCTAAACTTAGGTATGGCTCTGATGGCTACTTCTTTGCGTACGACCGCCACGGAACCAATTTGGTTCATCCAATCCAACCAGAGTTGGTTGGCCAAAACTTACTTGAACTTCAAGATGAAGACGGTGACTTTCTGATAGAAGCGCTATTAAGAGAGGCGCAAACCGGAGGAGGGTTTCACCAGTATTTGTGGCAAAAACCGTCAACCGGAGAAGTGGTGTCTAAGCTGAGTTATGCCGCTTGGTTGGAACGTTGGGATTGGATGATTGGCACGGGTTTGTATATTGAAGACGTGCATCAAGAAGTGGCTTCGATGCAGGCTGCGATCAACAAGAATATTGAAACCACGTTCTTCTCCATTGTCGTAATTCTTAGTGTGACCGTGGCGGTTATTATCGTTCTGACCTTAGCCATTAACATGCATGAACACCGTATCGCGGATAACAACTTAAAAGAGCTCGCCCATAAAACGGTGATGTTCCAAGAAGACGAGAAGAAGCATTTAGCGCGAGAGCTGCATGACGGTATTAATCAATTATTAGTATCAAGTCGTTGCCACTTAGAACTACTTGGTAATAAGTTACAAAATGAAGACCTCAAAGCGCATTTGAATAAGTCGCAGCATTCGCTGATGCGAGCGATTGAAGAGGTGAGACACATCTCCCATCAACTTCGTCCAAGCTCACTGGATGATATTGGCTTAGAAGCGGCGTTGTCTTCATTGCTGTTAGATTTTCAGGCGCACTCGGGCATAGAAGTAGAAACCATGTTTGCTACACAACCGGGCAAGTTGAAGTCAGAAGCGGCGACGACCTTGTATAGAGTGGTGCAAGAGTCACTGAACAACATAGAGAAACACGCACAAGCGACCAAAGTGACGGTTATCGCGCAGCAAATCGGTAATGTGTTGCAACTGCTTATCCAAGACAACGGTGTCGGTTTCAATACTTATAAAGCGATGGAAAAACGAGGGATCGGTCTGCGCAATATGAGAGAGCGAGTGGAGTTCATCGGTGGTGATTTTGAATTGATGAGCGAGATTGGCCTCGGAACGGAAATTACAGTGTTACTGACACTAGAGGGATTAATGAATGAGTGAAGTTATTCGAGTTGTGATCGCTGACGATCACCAAGTGGTACTGGATGGCTTTATGGCGAGATTGGAACTCGAGCCAGATATTTGCGTGATAGGCACCGCCAGTAATGGTTTAGAAGCGGTAGAGATCGTTAAGTCTTTACGTCCCGATGTGGTGTTGATGGACATTAGCATGCCTATCATGAACGGCATTGACGCAACCCACCTGATTAAGGAAGAAGACCCAGAAGCGAAGGTGTTGATGCTGACCATGCATAACAACCGTGAATACATCATGAAGGTGATGCAATCAGGCGCAGTTGGCTATATGTTGAAAGAGATTTCCGCTGAAAAAATGGTGCAGGCGATCAAGACGGTCAATCAAGGCTCGACCTATTTTTGTGAAAAAGTGACGCAGAATTTGTTTACTCAGCCGATTGCTCCCACGCAATCCGTCAAGAATCCGTTGAGCAGACGTGAAGAAGCGGTGTTGAAATTGGTGGCAAAAGGGGAGAGCAGTAAAGAGATCGCGAAGGATTTAAATATCAGTTACCGAACGGTTGAAACCCACAGACAAAACATTAAGCATAAGCTGGATATTCACTCAACTGCAGAGTTGGCGAAGTATGCTGTTAATTCTGGGCTTGTGGAGTGATCTTACGCTAAATTACATTGAAAGTGTAATTCAATTACTAAATTTGCCATTTAGGCCTATGTTTTGGAGGTTTTTTTAGTATTTTTGCGACAGGTTGATATTCTTCTTATCGAAATTTAAGCGCCGAATGCAATGTTGCAAACTGTGCGCGACAAATTAGAGAGGAAGCATGGAGCCTGTAAAAGATAGGTATAGTATTGAAAATACCGATTATACAGTAGGACAAGATAACGTTCAGAAATGGGGTTTTGATGTTCATAACCCAGTATTTGGAATCAGTGCAGGAGCGATCATCGTCTTCTTAATAGCACTTCTGGTCGCCGACCCTGAAACCGCAAAATCAGCACTTGATGGAATTAAATGGAAAGTCATCGGTAACTTCGATGGGTTCTTCATGTGGGCAGCAAACATCTTTGTCATTTTCTGTTTTGCCCTCATTGTCTCTCCGTATGGCAAGATACGTATTGGTGGCAATGATGCCAAAGCAGAGCACTCCAACCTATCTTGGATGTCGATGTTATTCGCCGCGGGAATGGGTATTGGTTTGATGTTCTGGGGTGTTGCTGAGCCAGTGGCTTACTTCACAGGTTGGTATGAAACGCCACTTGGTGTTGAAGCTTATTCTCCTGAAGCCGCTAAGTTGGCGCTCGGCGCAACTATCTACAACTGGGGTTTACACGGTTGGTCTATCTACGCTGTTGTTGCTCTATCTCTTGCTTTTTTCACATTCAATAAAGGTCTACCGCTTTCTATTCGTTCTATTTTCTACCCAATTTTAGGGGATAGAACGTGGGGTTGGTTTGGACATATCGTTGATATCGTTGCGGTACTGGCTACGCTTTTTGGCCTTGCAACATCGCTTGGCCTAGGCGCACAGCAAGCCGCAAGCGGTATTAACCATGTATTTGGTACCGATGGCGGTATTGGTATGCAGCTTATTGTTATTGCAGTGGTAACACTGTTGGCAACAATGTCGGTTATCCGCGGCATTAACGGTGGTGTTAAGGTTTTAAGCAACGTCAACATGGTTGTTGCATTAGGCTTGCTGATCTTCGTAACTATCGCTGGTGGCATGGCGGGTATCAAGGCGATACCAACCGCACTAATGGGTTACATTGAAAACTTTATTCCTCTCAGCAACCCTCATGGCCGTGATGATGAAACATGGATGCAAGGCTGGACGGTATTTTACTGGGCTTGGTGGATTTCATGGTCACCATTCGTAGGCATGTTCATTGCTCGTATCTCTAAAGGTCGTACAATTCGTGAATTTATCGTCGCTGTATTGTTTATCCCAACGACAGTAATCATCATCTGGATGGCGATTTTCGGTGGTATTGCGATTGATCAGGTAGCGAGTAAGGTGGGGGAGATTGGGATCAATGGTCTGCAAGATATTACACTTTCTCTATTCCATACTTACGATGCGTTACCAATGAGCTCAGTGCTTTCAGTGGTATCGATTGGTTTGATTATGGTGTTCTTCATCACTTCATCAGACTCAGGTTCATTGGTTATTGATAGCATTACTTCTGGCGGTAAAGTTGATGCACCTGTTCCACAGCGTGTGTTTTGGGCATTGATGGGCGGCGCGATTGCGGCGGTTCTACTGTGGGTTGGCGGTACTGAATCTATCCAAGCACTGCAAGCTGGAACAGTCTCAATGGCATTACCATTTGCCTTCATATTATTGCTTATGTGCCTAAGTTTATTTTTAGGTTTACGTACAGAGAATCAATTGGTTAAGCAGCAAAGTGCTTTGAGCTAAAAGTATTTTTCAAATACAGGCCGACTTAGTCGGCCTTTTTTTCGCCGTAAACATAAATGATTACCTGTATTTTGTTTGAAAATTCATCGAACTGATTCTAGTTTACTGAAAACAATAAGTTAACCTGCTAAACTTCAGACATCCAAGTATTTGAATTATTGTGACAACAGCTTGCACTACTTGGATCGTATGTTCGAGTTTGTGATTCAGTCACAGGAAAGTAAGGGATATGAGGTCAACAGACCTTATAAGTATTCCGTAGAGAGGAATAATGACTAAAGGTATAGATAAATACAGTATCGACAGTACGGATTACACTGTTGGTCAAGATAACGTCCAAAAATGGGGTTTTGACGTTCATAACCCAGTGTTTGGTATCAGTGCGGGACTCATCACTTTGTTCTTGATCGGTGTTCTGCTTACAGATACCGCTTCAGCAAAGTCAGCATTGGATGGTGTTAAATGGCAAATTATCAATTCATTTGATTGGTTGTTCATTTGGTCCGGTAATATTTTCGTTATTTTTTGCTTGGGCTTGATTGTGTCTCCGTTTGGTAAAATCCGCCTTGGTGGTGTTGATGCAACGGCAGATTACTCATTCATGTCTTGGCTATCCATGCTGTTTGCTGCAGGTATGGGTATCGGCTTGATGTTCTGGAGTGTGGCTGAGCCTGCGGCTTACTACACGGGTTGGTATGAAACGCCATTGGGCGTTGAGGCGAATACACCAGAAGCGGCCAAGTTGGCACTAGGTGCTACTATGTACCACTGGGGTTTACACCCTTGGGCGATTTACGGTGTTGTAGCGCTTTCACTGGCTTTTTTCTCTTACAACAAGGGACTTCCGCTTTCAATTCGTTCTATTTTCTACCCAATCTTGGGTGATAGAGCGTGGGGCTGGGCTGGCCACATTGTTGATATTCTTGCGGTTCTTGCCACACTATTTGGTTTGGCGACATCGCTTGGCCTTGGTGCGCAACAAGCGGCAAGTGGTATTCAGCATGTGTTCGGCATTGAAGCTGGTTTAGGGCTACAAGTCATTGTTATTACAGTGGTGACTTTATTAGCGGTTGTATCTGTACTTCGCGGTATTGATGGTGGCGTTAAAGTTATCAGTAACATCAACATGTTGGTTGCTTTCCTACTGCTTATCCTAGTAGCTCTAATCGGCTACGCAGTGACTCTAGGTTCAATCCCTACAACATTGATGGCATACATCGAGAACATCATCCCGTTGAGTAACCCTCATGGGCGTGAAGACGAAGCTTGGTTGCACGGTTGGACGGTATTCTACTGGGCTTGGTGGATTTCATGGTCACCATTCGTTGGTATGTTTATCGCACGTGTTTCTAAAGGTCGTACTGTTCGTGAGTTCATTACAGCGGTACTGATTGTTCCAACGACAGTGACTATCATTTGGATGTCAGTGTTTGGTGGTATGGCAATTGATCAAATCGTGAATAAGGTTGGTACTCTCGGTCAAAATGGCTTAACTGATGTATCACTGGCAATGTTCCAAATGTTTGATGTATTGCCGTTTGGTACTCTGCTTTCAATCATCGCAGTTGTACTGGTTCTCGTATTCTTTATTACATCGTCTGACTCGGGCTCTTTAGTCATCGACAGTATTACCGCTGGTGGTAAAGTTGATACGCCAGTACCTCAACGCGTATTCTGGGCGTTCCTTGAAGGTGCGATTGCAGTAGCTCTATTGTGGGTTGGCGGTACTGAAGCCGTTCAAGCTCTGCAAGCGGGTGCAATCTCAACCGCATTGCCATTCACCATCATTCTATTGTTGATGTGTGTGAGTTTGTTAATGGGTATGCGAACAGAGAAAAGATAGACTAAGTACTATTCGATTTTTATTTTTTTGATGTCGAATATAAAGTAAAACAAGAGGCAGAAGAGGAAACTCTCCTGCCTTTTTTGTATCCATTTTACAGCCTGAGAAACTGTATATATCGTAGAAATTGTCGTTGAAATGGCGCCTTGAAATTGGCGAAAAGCCAAGTAATTGGCGTTAGCTTAGTTTATGCTTTCATTCAAGTTATAATGTGATCTCGAACTGTGAAATAGCTCGAATCCTTTGCTTATATTGGGTAGTATTCGCGAGATTTCCACCACTCGTGAAACTTACTAATGAAATTAACACTTAAGCAGAAGTTGATAGGCGCTAGCTTATCTGCTGTCATCGTCATGGCAACAGCCTTGACTTGGCTATCAGCAAACCAATTATTTGAAGAGACTCGTAATGGCGTATACCAACGAGCTGAAAGCGTATCCGAAGCCGCATCTGAAGGGATTAAAAACTGGATTGCGATTCGTACCGATATCGCATCTGCATTCAATGATTTCTCTCGAGAAAATGATGTTGTTCCCTTCCTTAAACAAGCACGTGTAGCAGGTGGTTTTGACGATATCTTTCTAGGTACTCCTGAAGGCGGAATGTATCGTTCACACCCTGAACGTAATCGTGCAGATTACGATCCTCGTCAACGTCCTTGGTACCAAGAAGCAAATGCTGCCGGTAAGCAAATTATTACGACTGCTTACCAAGATGCGATCACCCAAGCGCTTTTAGTTACGATTGCTGAACCTGTTCGTCATAACGGTAAGCTTGTTGGCGTTGTTGGTGCAGATGTACTTATCGATCAACTCGTCAACGATGTTATCAGCTTAGATGTTGGTGATAATGCTTACGCAATGCTAATAGATGCGTCAGATGGCACATTTCTAGCACATCCGGACTCAGCATTGAGTCTTAAGCCTGTAAGTCAGCTTTCAAACGATATCTCTATGCCTATCATCGAAAACGCCGTCAGTACGGGTAGCATCGAGATTATCAAAGAGCGCGGCGCTGAGAAGCTGCTTTACTTCTCGAAGGTGCCTAACACTAACTGGATCTTTGCGGTTCAAATGGATCGTGCGACTGAAGAGGCGAATCACTCAATACTTCTTACGCAACTCATTACTACCGCTGTTGTGATTACTCTGATCGTTATCGTGTTGGTTTCTATGTTGGTTAGTTTCCTATTCCGCGACTTAAACCGCGTTTCAGCGGCACTTGAAGAAATTGCTTCAGGTGAGGGCGACTTGACTCAACGTCTTGAACTTAAAAGCGACGACGAAATTGGTAAACTTGCGGCAAATTTCAACCATTTTGTGGGCAACATGCACACCATGGTACTTAAGCTAAGTGAAGTGTCTGCTGCACTAGGTAACCAAGCACGCCAAACAGCCTCTCAAGCTGAAGAGCGTAGCGCGCGTATCCAGATGCAACAAGACGAAATTAATATGGTAGCAACCGCCGTGAACGAAATGGCTGCAGCAACACAAGAAATTGCAGGTAACGCTGATCAAACTGCACAGAACTCATCTGAAGCAGTTGGCGCATGTGAGCACGGCACGGGTCAAGTGACACAAACTCAAAGCTCAATTCAAAATCTTGCACAAGAAGTTCAAATCGCAACAAACGTGATTCTAGAGCTTGAAGAGCACGGCAACAGCATTAACGCTATCTTGTCTAATATCCAAGGTATTGCAGAGCAAACAAACTTACTAGCACTGAACGCGGCGATTGAAGCGGCACGTGCTGGTGAACAAGGTCGCGGTTTCGCGGTTGTTGCTGATGAAGTTCGTGTTCTGAGCCAACGTACACACGGCTCAACGCAAGAGATTCAACAAACTATCGAATTGCTACAAGGTACCACGGGCAAAGCGGTAAGCATCATGAACGATAGCCGTACCCTTGCTGAAACCAGTGTTGATGACTCAAACTCAGCGGCTGCAAGCTTAACGCAAATTCACTCAGCAGTTGAACGCATCAGCGACATGGCGACTCAAATCGCTTCTGCTGCAGAAGAGCAAGCTTCAGTAACGTCTGAGATTACTCGTAACACTGAAGGGATCCGTGACGTATCTAACGAACTGGCAGGCGAAGCGCATCAAGCGGCAGAGCAAGCAGCTCAACTTTCTGAACTGTCTCACGAACTAGAAAGTGAAATCAGCCGTTTTAAGCTGTAATGATAGTTAGATAGTTAGATAGTTAGCTAAATAGCTAAATAGCTAAATAGATAAAACGAAGCCCCAACTTAGGTTGGGGCTTTTTTTTGTTCGATTTTTAAAACGTCAAAGAAGCAAAATGTCGTGATCTAATTATGCAAGGCTATTGTTTATTAAAAATTAAACCGCCCGAGCGTGACACAGAATGTGTTTTATTATGGCCTCTAAACCTTGACTCCGACTGGGGCTAAGTTGAGATTTTAGATCTAACTGACGGAACCAGCCTTTAATATCGAACTGTAGAATGCTCTCGGGTTTTTGGTTGTTATAGGCGATCAAAACCAATGCAAGCAAACCTTTAACTAATGAGGAATCACTGGTTGCTTGTATCGACATTTGATTCTGTTGATTGAGGGAAAGGTCTAGCCACACATTACTTTGGCATCCTGAGATAAGATGCGTGTTATTCATCTTTGCCACAGGGAAGGGCTCTAATCGGTCCCCCAATTCTATCAAATACAGATAGCGCTCTTCCCAGTCAGCGCATCGATCGAAGTTTTTCTGGAGCTTTTCAGGGGACATAAGCTACCTTAACAGTTGGTGGATTCGTTTAAGTGATTGGCACAAGGCGTCGATGTCTTCTGGCCGGGTATACATGCCAATCGATGCGCGACACAGCGAGTTTTGACCGAGTCGTTTTAAAAGGGGCATTGCACAGAGATGTCCGGTACGAATCGCAATTCCATATCTATCTAAGAATGAACCCACATCAAAAGAGTGTTGGTTTTTCATATTAAAAGCCAAAACACCCGTGCGGTTCTCATCGTCGCCATAGATCTCTATTGCTGGTATCTGTCTTATGTTTTCCACCAAATAATTCATTACACTTTTTTCATAGTCAGAGATCTCTTTGAAGCCGATCGCTTCGATATAGTCTAAAGCGGCGCCTAAACCCAAAACGCCTGCAATATTAGGAGTGCCCGCTTCGAACTTCCACGGAGCTTGACCAAACGAGGTTCCCAAAGGCAGTGTAACTTGATCGATCATGGCTCCACCGCCCTCCCATGGCACCATGTTGTCGAGGTGTGATTTTTTTGCGTAAAGCACGCCGATACCTGTAGGGCCATATAGTTTGTGTCCAGAGAAAGCATAGAAATCACAATCGAGATCCGTCACATTGACTTCATGGTGCATGACAGCTTGAGCCCCGTCGACTAACACGGGTACTTTTGCCTTATGCGCAGCTTTGACAATGGTCTTAACAGAGTTTGTGCGACCTAAAACATTCGACACGTGGCTAATCGCCAGCAGTTTTGTCTTTGTATTCATTAACGAGACAAGGTCGTTGAGATTTAAGTAACCATTTTTTGCCATTGGCCAAACACGAATGTTGACGTTATAAATTTCAGAAAGCATCTGCCAGGGGACAAGGTTGGCGTGATGCTCCATCTCCGTTACGATGATTTCGTCACCCGCTTTTAACCTTGGGCGTAAATAGCTATTAGCAACAAGGTTGATGGCTTCTGTTGTCCCTTTGGTAAAAACAATAGTTTCTCGGGATTGAGCTGAAATGAACTGAGCAAGTTTCTCTCTCACTTGTTCCATTTCTTCGGTGGCTTTAGAGCTGAGATAATGGACGCCGCGATGAACACTCGCATAATCATGTTGATAGAACTGAGTCATGCGGTCGATAACGACTTGAGGGGTTTGGGCTGTCGCTGCACTGTCTAAATAGACCAAAGGTTTGTCGTAAACTTGAGTTTTTAGAGCCGGGAAATCGTTAAACCAAGGACTCGTCTTTTCGCTCGAATCAATCATTGAGACATCCTTTATTGAGTGATGCATTGATTTTATCTATCACAGATTGTTTTAGAGCGGGGTGTTTAATTCTCTCGGTAACGTCAATCACAAACGCAGATGTAATCATGTGTTCGGCTCGCTTTTTTGGTATTCCTCTAGAACGTAAGTAGTTGATTTGGTTCGGGTCGATTTGCCCTGTTGTCGCACCATGGCTGCATTTGACGTCGTCCGCATAAATCTCTAATTGAGGTTTAGAGTTTACTTGGGCGTCATCGCCTAGAATCAGACTGTGGGTGTCCATTTGTCCATCTGTTTTTTGCGCGATAGGGTCAACATAGATCATGCCATCAAAAACAGACTTAGATTGGTTTCGAGCGATGGTTTTATGATTTTGCTCACTTTGGCAGTGAGGAGAGTTATGCTTCAAATACGTGCGAGTATCAAAAATCGCCTCACCTTGAGGGAGTGAAATACTATCCATAGCAACAAAACCTTGTTCGCCATTGAGCTCTGAACTTACTTGATGTCGTATCAATTGGCCGGAGTAGAGCAAGCAACAAGAGTAGGCGTTAGCATGCGCATTAACCACCAAATCGTTATGACCGAAATGATGTTGATTTGAGGCTTCTTCGACAATTTTAGTGTGATGGTAGTGAGCACCGCAGCCAACATGTTGTGTTAAGCGAGATAGTGTTACGCCTCTACCGCTTCCCTGTGAAACATGGTGTTCGATGACGGTGACTTCCGCATGGTCTGCGACTTCAATATGGCTTCTGTAGCTTGATACATCGCCTTGTTTTCCGGAATTGATATGCAGAAGATAAATAGGTTTCGATATCTGCGTGTTCGCTTCTACTTCAATTAATATGCCACTCGAAGCGGTAGCATCAGTAATGTAGGTAAAAGCGTCTGGCTTTATAGAACGAGATAGCTCATCGATTTCAATTGGTGAAAGCGCGCAGATCGGAGTGATTCGTGCTTTTGGGATCCAGTCGGAGTATCGAGCTAAAAAGAAGCCGTCGACGAAGACGAGTTGATAAGCTTCAATGTCTAAACCCAATTTATTGTATGACGTGTTAGCCGTCGATTGCTGTGGCGCACTGCTTAGCTCTAGTTCGTTTAATCGGTTAAGCGGCGTGTATTTCCAGTCCTCATGTTGCGGGGACGGCAGCTCAACCTCAAGTAATTTAGACCACTGTTTTTTTTGCCACTCAGGTGTTCGAACGAGGGTTTCAAATGAATCAAGCAATGAATGTTTATTGTTCATCAATGATCCACCCATAGCCTTTCTCTTCTAATTCTTGAGCTAACGTATGATCACCAGATTTTACAATCTTTCCTTGGTACAACACGTGCACGAAATCTGGTTGGATGTAATTGAGGATACGTTGATAGTGCGTGACCAAAATAAACGCTCGCTGTTCATTCTGCAGCGCATTCACACCTTCAGAGACGGCTTTAAGGGCATCAATATCTAGACCTGAGTCAGTCTCGTCGAGTATACAAAGATCAGGTGAGAGCACCGCCATTTGTAGGATGTCATTGCGCTTTTTCTCTCCACCAGAGAACCCCTCATTGACGGAGCGTTGGAGCAAATTTGCTGGCATCTTTAACAATTGTGCTTTTTCTTCCAGTAGATCTTCAAAGTCAAAACGATCGATCGGTTCTAAGCCTCTATATTCGCGAACCTCGTTGAGAGCTGTATTTAGAAAGAGTTTGTTACTGACACCTGGAATTTCGACAGGGTACTGAAAGGCTAAAAATACCCCTTCGCCGGCTCTCTCTTCTGGATCAAGCTCTGTAAGATCTTGGCCTTTGAAAACAATCTCACCACTGACGACCTCGTAATCATCCTTGCCTGCCAGTGTGGCGGATAGGGTACTTTTTCCTGACCCATTAGGTCCCATAATTGCGTGAACTTCACCAGGCTTAACGGTTAGGTTAATGCCTTTTAGGATAGAGTTTTCTTCAACGTTGACATGTAAATCTTTAATTTCTAACATTTTATCCCACACTATGCTCGAGGCTGATTGAAAGAAGTTTTTGCGCTTCAACAGCGAATTCGAGTGGTAATTCTGAAAATACGTCTTTACAAAAGCCATTGACGATCATGGATATGGCGTTGTCTTCACTGATCCCTCGTTGGGTACAGTAAAACAGTTGATCTTGGCCAATTCGAGAGGTCGTCGCTTCGTGTTCAACGTGAGCAGACGGGTTTTTGACTTCGATATAAGGAAAAGTGTGAGCCCCACATTCTGTGCCGATTAACATTGAATCGCACTGAGTGAAGTTTCTCGCACCTTCTGCGTTAGGGGTGACTTTAACCAAGCCACGATAACTGTTCTGGCTTTTGCCAGCCGAAATCCCTTTTGAAATGATGGTAGAGCGAGAGTGTTTTCCTATATGAACCATTTTGGTGCCGGTATCGGCTTGTTGAACGCCATTCGTTAAAGCGACAGAGAAAAACTCACCGACGGAGTAGTCTCCTTTGAGAATCACGCTAGGATACTTCCACGTAATCGCAGAACCTGTTTCCGATTGAGTCCAAGACATTTTGCTGTACTCACCCTCGCAAACCGCGCGTTTGGTTACGAAGTTGAGGATGCCGCCTTGTGAATCTTCTGCTCCGGAGAACCAGTTCTGTACAGTGGAATATTTAACTTCAGCACGCTTGTGTATGATGACTTCTACGACCGCAGCGTGAAGTTGATAGGTATCTCTCATCGGGGCAGAGCAACCTTCAATGTAACTGACGTATGAGTCTGCATCAGCCACTAAAATTGTTCTCTCAAACTGGCCTGTTTTTGCTTGGTTTATGCGAAAGTAGGTAGAGAGCTCTCTGGGGCATCTCACACCTTTAGGGATATAAACAAAAGTGCCGTCGGAGGCGACAGAGGCATTCAATGCCGCAAAGAAGTTGTCTTCAGGCGGAACAACAGTGCCTAGGTATTGCTGAACAAGTTCAGGGTATTCTTGGATAGCTTCGCTGAATGAACAGAAGATAATCCCGAGTTCTTTAAGTTCATTTTGATAGGTAGTGGTGACGGAAACTGAATCGAAGATTGCATCGACAGCAATTTCTGAACCTTCCCTAACTGGAATCCCCAGTGTTTCAAAGGCTGTCTCGACTTCTTCGGTTAAAAATTCATTCGAGCCATCATCATTGTCTTGGTCACAACTATCTTTGTCGCAGCTAGAGCAACTTGGCGCGGAGTAGTAACTGTAATCTTGATAATTAAGGTCTGGATAATCGGCTTTTAACCAATGCGGTTCCTCCATTGTTTGCCATTTTCGGAATGCTTTGAGGCGAAACTCCAACATCCATTCGGGTTCGTTACGTTTTGCGGAGATTGCTCGAACGACTTGTTCGTTGATTCCTTTCGACAAAGTATCTGAAGATAACTCAGTGTAGAAACCTTCACGATAGTGACTGCTCTGCAGTAACTCTGTAACTTCAGGCTGCGTGTCAATTTCAGGTCGCGTTTCAGCGTTTGGTCGCATTTCAATTTTTGTTTGCGTTTCAACGTCAAGTAGCATTTTAGCTTCAGGCAGCGTTTCTAATGCGCACATGGTTACACTCCAAAACTTTCGCCACATCCACAAAGGTTCTTCACTTTGGGATTATTGTATACAAAATTACTGTTTAAACCCTGACGCACAAAGTCGATCTCTGTGCCATCGATCATAGGTAGGGCTTTGAGCGAAATATAGAAAATAACGCTATGTGATTCGTGCTTGATGTCGTCATCGGATGGCGAATCGATCAGCGACACTTCATATGCAAAACCTGTACAGCCAGAAGACTTAACCGTGAGGTGGAAGTGCTTTTGTCCATGTGATAACTGGGAAATTCTGTTTGCGGCACTTTCACTTAACGTAACACCCTGCCACTCCATATCATGTATGGATATGTCATTAGAACCGGAACTCGGAATACTCACCTTACTGCTCCCTATTTGACGAGTGATACTAGATGATATTGATTATCATTTCCATATCAACCATGTATTATTTATGGTCTTTGGATTGAGGATCAATATGTTGACAAAATATAAATCCCAAATACTATATGTGCCAATATATTTAGTAATGATTATCATTAAGATTTAATTGAGGTTGTATAATATGGATGTCATCGTTTATTCCAAGCCACAGTGTGTGCAATGCACAGCAACGGTTAAGGCGTTACAGAGCAAAGGTATTGAGCATACCGTCGTTGATTTAACGTGTGACGAAATCGCAATGGAAAGAATTCAATCAATGGGTTATCGACAAGCACCCGTAGTTGTCGCCAATGATCGCCACTGGTCCGGTTTTAGACCTGACATGATCAGCGCGTTGGACTAATGATTGTTTACTACTCTAGCGCTTCTGGGAATACGAAGCGGTTTGTCGAACAGCTAGGATTACCTGCGATCAGGCTTCCTACTGAGGCCAATGAAAGGACGTTAGAGATTGAGCAACCATTCGTACTCATATGCCCGACTTATGCCGATGGTGAGGGGCGAGGAGCTGTGCCTAACTCCGTTATAAGTCTATTGAATAACCCGAAGAATCGAGCATTGATTAAAGGTGTGATTGCGTCGGGAAATCGAAACTTTGGAGCACTTTTTGCTCGCGGAGGTGCCATTGTCGCTGAAAAGTGCAATGTGCCGCTGTTGTATCGTTTCGAACTATCTGGAACCCAGAGCGATATTGATATCGTAACAAATGGGTTAGAACAATTTTGGAAACATCATGGATAACCACTTTGAGAACGAGTCCCTTGACTACCATGCTTTAAACGCAATGTTGAATCTACTTGATGAACAAGGGACGATTCAGTTTGAGGCAGACAAGGAAGCGGCTCGACAATTTTTCTTACAACATGTTAATCAAAATACCGTTTTCTTCCATAACTTGGACGAGAAGATCGACTACTTGCTCAGAGAAGGGTATTACGAGGCAGAGGTCATTGAGCAATATGATCGCAGTTTTCTTCATCAAATTTGGGCAAACGCCTATCAAGCCAAATTTCGATTCCGAACTTTCTTAGGTGCTTATAAGTTCTTTACTTCCTATGCTCTCAAAACTCGCGATGGTAAACGATATTTAGAAAGGTTCGAAGACCGAGTGGTTATGACAGCACTGTTATTGGCTCGTGGTGATTGTGAATTTGCGCTGGCACTAATGGAAGAAATTATTCACCAGCGTTTTCAACCGGCTACGCCCACCTTCATTAACTCCGGTAAAAAGAGCCGTGGTGAATTGATCTCCTGCTTTCTGTTGAGAATCGAAGACAATATGGAGAGTATCGGTCGCGCGATTAACTCATCATTGCAACTCTCACGTCGTGGCGGCGGTGTTGCTTTACTTTTGACTAACTTAAGAGAGCAAGGCGCACCCATTAAGGGGATCTTAAATCAAAGTTCAGGTGTCGTCCCTGTGATGAAATTGCTTGAAGACAGTTTCTCGTATGCAAACCAACTGGGTTCTAGGCAAGGTGCGGGTGCGGTTTATCTCAATGCACACCACCCAGATATCATGCAATTTCTTGATACAAAAAGAGAAAATGCCGATGAAAAAATTCGAATTAAGACCTTGAGCCTTGGCGTTGTCATTCCTGATATTACGTTGGAATTGGCCAAGCAAAACAAAGATATGTACTTGTTTTCTCCTCATGATGTCGAGCGAGTATATGGCGTACCTTTCTCTGAAATTAGCGTGACGGAGAAGTACCATGAAATGGTGGACGACCCGAGGATCCGCAAAGGAAAAATGAGCGCAAGAGGCCTATTCCAAACGCTTGCTGAGATCCAATTTGAGTCGGGCTATCCATACATCATGTTCGAAGATACGGTTAATCAGGCTAACCCTATTCAGGGACGTGTAAACATGTCCAACTTATGCTCTGAAATATTACAGGTCAATGAGGCGTCCAATTATGATGATGACTTGAACTACAGCCATATCGGACGAGATATTTCGTGTAACTTAGGCTCGCTCAATATTGCCAAGGCCTTGGATGGCGGCCGACTCTCTCAAACTGTTGAAACCGCAATTCGAGCATTGAATGCAGTGTCAGAAATGAGTTCGATCAACAGTGTGCCTTCGATAAAAAAGGGCAACGACGAAAGCCATGCGATTGGTTTAGGTCAGATGAACTTGCATGGTTTTTTGGCTCGAGAACGCATTCACTATGATTCACCAGAGGCCATTGATTTTACTGGTAGTTATTTTGCCTGTGTTTTATATCACTGCCTTGTGGCTTCCAATAAATTGGCGCAAGAGAAAAAGAGTACGTTTAAAGGGTTCGAAGACTCAAGTTACAGTGATGGGGCTTTCTTCGACAAATATTTGCAGCAGGATTTCTCGCCAAAATTGGACGTGGTACAAGACCTATTTAGCCGTTTGGATATTCGAATCCCCACCGTGTCTGAGTGGAGCGAATTGAAACAACTCATCATGAGCTCAGGGCTGTACAACCGATATTTACAGGCCATTCCACCTACAGGCTCAATCAGCTATATCAACGACTCTACCGCTTCTATTCATCCCGTTACCGCTAAAGTTGAGATAAGAAAAGAGGGCAAAATTGGGCGAGTTTACTTCCCTGCACCGTATCTGAATAACTCCAATTTGGAGTACTTCCGTGACGCTTTTTCGATAGGCCCTAAGGCAATAATCGATGTCTATGCTGCGGCGACTGAACATGTTGACCAAGGCCTTTCATTAACTTTGTTTTTTGACGATGAGGTAACGACGAGAGACATCAACAAAGCTCAGATCTACGCATGGAAAAAGAAGATTAAAACGCTTTACTACATCCGAATGCGACAGAAAGCATTAGAAGGTACTCAAGTTGAAGGGTGCGTGTCGTGCTCACTGTAATAAAGGGATAAACGCAATGAAAAAGATGGAATCCGGACCCGTTCAAGCGATTAACTGGAATCGTATGATTGATGGCAAAGACCTAGAGATTTGGAATCGCTTAACGGTTAATTTTTGGCTGCCTGAAAAGGTACCTTTATCCAATGATATTCAAACATGGAAGCAGCTAACTGAAGAAGAACAAACGTTAACGATTAGAGTTTTTACCGGTTTAACGTTACTCGATACTATTCAGAACACGGTGGGTGCACCAGCCTTGATGGAAGATGCGAGAACGCCTCATGAAGAAGCGGTATTAACCAATATCGCTTTTATGGAGGCAGTTCATGCTCGTAGCTACTCTTCTGTATTTTCTACTTTGTGTACTACGCCGCAAATTGATGAAGCGTTTCGCTGGGCTGAAGAGAATCCTCTGTTACAGAAAAAAGCACAGATTATCCTCGATGATTATTTGGCTGAAGGCGACCCGCTAAAGAAAAAAGTGGCCAGTGTTTTTCTTGAGAGTTTTTTATTCTATTCTGGATTCTATCTACCCATGCATTGGTCGAGTCGGGCGAAACTTACCAATACAGCGGATTTGATCCGTTTGATTATTCGTGATGAAGCGATTCATGGTTATTACATTGGATACAAGTTTCAACTCGCTTACCAATCTCTTAGTGAGGAAGAACAGGCGAGAGTTAAGGATGAAGCTTATTCATTAATGTTCTCTCTTTATGAAATCGAAACGCAATATACTGAATCGCTTTATGATCCTGTTGGCTTAACTGAAGATGTGAAGCATTTTCTACATTACAACGCCAACAAAGCGTTAATGAATCTCGGGTTTGAAGCATTGTTCCCGGATGAGTTATGTCAGGTTAACCCTGCTATCATGGCCGCATTGTCGCCCAATGCTGACGAAAACCATGACTTCTTTTCTGGTTCTGGTTCTTCTTATGTCATAGGTAAAGCTGTGGCTACTGAAGACGATGACTGGGATTTTTAAACGAATAGCCCGAGCGTGAGCTCGGGCTAGAAGCGTATTATTTAACTTCAAAACGACATCATCTGTTTCAAGATTTCAAGATTTCAAGATTTGCCGTTTGGAAGTCAGGTCACTCAGACGGCAAATTTTTCTTTAACTCTAAAAGTATTTTATAAGCACTTTCGCCAGACATTTCGTATGGGTTAAATTGATCAGATGCAGAAAACTGTAAGTTCAACAGCTCGGTTAAATAGGACTGTGGAATGTCTCCCATCGACCAATCTCCAAACTCTCGACTATCAATTTCCTTAAAATACAGTATGGTCACTCTCTCGTGTCGCTTGTCATTTAGGATGTGATTGTAGGTATGGTTAACGGCATCCCTAGAGCCTTCAATACATTGAAGAAAGTACTTTTGATTATGGCTGAGAAGCCCTGTTAGATGGCTCTGCCGGTTGTGGTCTCGTGAGATAGTGAGTATCTCTTCCAGTGCTTTAGAATCACAACATTCGGAAAGTGTGCTGACATAAATTAACCGATTTAGGAACATAGGCATCATTTCGAATTTTTGTTCAAAGGGTATTAATAAATATAAGCCAAGCTCATGGAATTGCGAGTTATTGGCCTAATTGTCACTCGGTGGCTTTTGGAAAAGAAGAGGGTGGGGATTAAGTAGCAAAGGACAGCAAGCAAGATACGCTAAAATGACTCTAATATTGGACATTCAATCATTTTAGCGACCTGCTTGTCATCGAGACTCTCTTTAGTCGTTTAGAACCGAAATCGATTCAACGTTGGAAGATGCATCGAATCGAACATTGACCAACACGCTTTCACGCTCAAAAGTCACATCATCAAAATCAGTGGCTGCGATCTTAAATCCATTCCTTGCAAATAAACTGGTCACTGTTGTTCGTTGTTTCTGTTCCATGGCGCTTGTCAGTAGTTCGTTCATCTTGATCTCCATTAAGTAACCGTGTGCATAGTGTAAGCGTACAGGGTCTACGTTATGAGTTCAATTGCTTAATTAACAAGCTGTGTTGATGAGTTCAATTGAATGATTTTGGCATTCCAAAATGTAATGAATAAAAGGGAATGAGGTTGTATCACTTATGATAATTATGGCGTAATGTGACCACCGTTCAGTATAATGTTCGGATAGAAATTTATTTAAAAATTCAATGTAATAAGTGGTTACAAATCGATCTAGTGCGGTTCGTGGTTTTACGTTTTTCGAAATTACTTTGTATTGGTTCAGGTTATTGCGATGTCGCATCTTCGGTATCTTGTTTTAATCTTTAGCCATAAACTGACTTGATGACTTGATGACTTGATGACTTGATGACTTGATGACTTGATGACTTGATGACTTGATGACTTGATGACTTGATGGATTAGTAATTCTGCCGTTGCTTTTTGGATGTTGGGGTTCTTCAATTTAAGTGATAAGTCTTTGATCTAATGTGTAAGATGGAACGTATTTCTGTTCATTTAATTGAAGATGAGCAGGTAATGATGTTATCTAAAGAGACTGAATCAAGAATTATTGAAATGGCATGGGAAGACAGAACGCCGTTTGAAGCAATAGAACTGCAATTTGGTTTAAATGAATCAGAGGTGATTCGCTTGATGCGCAGTCGTTTGAAGCTTGGCAGTTTCAAGTTGTGGCGTACTCGCGTTTCTGGTCGCTCTACCAAGCACGTAAAACTTCGTAGTTCAGATGTATCTAGAGGTTATTGCCCAACTCAGTATAAGCATCGTTAAATTGATACTTGCGTAGTTTTGTAGCCTCAATGGATATCCCTGTATGGAAAAGAAAGGAATAAAAGAAATGAAAAAGTTTATTACTCTATTTTTGGTATTGCTCTGCTTTGGTGTCAGCCATGTTCAGGCCAATGATGCGCGACTTAAGCAAGCTTACCAAAATCACCAAAGTGATGTTCAAGTACGTGGCTCGGGTTTAGTTTCACGATTGCTTCCAGACGATAATAAAGGCTCTCGACATCAGAAGTTTATCTTAAGGCTCGACAGCGGACAAACTTTGCTGGTGGCACATAATATTGATTTAGCTCCTCGTATTCAGGGATTGAGAAAGGGCGATAGAGTTGAATTTTATGGAGAGTATGAATGGAACAAGAAAGGTGGCGTAATGCACTGGACTCACAAAGATCCTCGGAATCACCATGCTCATGGCTGGCTGAAGCATAATGGGAAAATATACGAGTAGACGACACTTGGTATGCTGCATCTACGCTCGCCTTGGTTTCTGATTATATTGAATTCCTCATTTGGGTCTCACTTATATTTGCCCCAATAGACGAGAGAGCCGAAATATCGGCTCTTTATTATCTGCTCTCTATTATTGGTTCTGGATACCTTTATTTGTAAGCTAGCTTCGCTTGGTTATTTTCACATTAAACCCAACGGGAGACATCGTGAACGCAAACTGTTCAACTACAGTTTCAGGGGCTTGTTGTGGTTCGATGCTGAATTCTTTAAACAATGTATGAAAGGCGAGTTTAATTTCCATCATGGCCAATGAGCGTCCAGGGCATAGCCTTGCTCCTCCACCAAATGGCTGAAGGTTAGAGAACGAAGCGCCATCTTTTTCTATCCAACGATTCGGGTTAAACGTTGTTGGATCTTCAAATAAATCTGGGTCAAAACCATTCGCATGTAGCATCACAAAAACTGGCGTCCCTTTTTTTACCTGGATGTCACCAATCTGCGTGTCTCGTGTGGGTTCCAAATAAAGTTGTGGCGCTACCGGCTTTAATCGCATCGCTTCATACATCACCGCTGTCATATAAGGTGTTCGAGGAAGCGGCCATTCTAAGACCTTTCTCTTCCCTAGGGCGTCAAGTTCATCTTGTAAGGCCAACTCACTACTACGATTACCGCTGACTAAGAACGCCATCCAAGCCAGTGTATTCGCTGTGGTATCTTCTCCCGCTAATAGAAGGGTAATAGCATTGGCAACAATATCTTGGTCAGTTAATGATGAATCTTGTTCTTGTTCCAATAACATGATTTGCAGCATGTTTTCTGGTGAATCTTTAAGGGTTGGTTCGCGAACCAGACGTGCTCGTTGTGTTTCAATACACCCATAAACGAAATGCCCGATCTCTTCCAAACTGGCATCAAACTGCTTGTCTTTTCTTGTTTTGAAAAAACGCCACAATGGAATGGGAGAGCTACAGCGCTGATTTATTACTGGAAACACGTTTTGTAAGCTTTTACTTAGTGGCACCGTCGTTTGTTCTATAGAGTTAAAGTCCTCGCCGAAGGCCAGTAGCGATGTCACATCGACCGTGTATTTTTTAAACTCTGCTACGAGTTCGACCACTTCTCCTGATTCTGCGAGCATTTCAAGGTGCTTTCCAAAACGTTCTGTAATCACGCTTAACTGGGGGTGAAAATATTTCAGGTGACTTGGCTGAAACATAGGTTCTGTTAGTTTCCGTTGATGCTTCCAACGTTCCTCTTCAGCAGAGAATATGCCATTAAGACCGACTTCATCAAAGACACTCTCTATATTCTTTAGGCGGCGAAACTCATCAGGTCGAGACTTTAATACGGACTTGATTTGAGCTGCGTCGGATAATACAAGTACATCTTTCATGCCTAGCTTTAACCGAAAATGAGCACCGTACTCTTTAATCCAACACAACATTTGCTGATGAACATTGGACTTTTTTAAATAACTCACATGTCCTAAAACACCAGAAGTGGGTGGCATTGGTAGTTGCTCAATTCGCTTCATTTACATTTCCTTATGGATATCATTGATGGCGCGTAACATCACTGAAGTTACGGCTAGAGCGATAAGTAAAAGTCAGCATCTAATTTAACAAGTTTCATGATTCGGTAAGTAAAGGTATGTAAGTGAGGTATTCTCCGCTAAGTTTACAAAGTCTCGGAACCGGAGATTCCTCGACAATTACTTAACGAATATTTTTGAAAGTGGACTAACAACGCCGTTGGCCCCTCTGTCGATGATGTGAGTATATATTTGCGTTGTCTTTAGATCGGCGTGTCCCAGTTGTTCTTGAACTGTTCTAATATCTGCACCGCTTTGAAGAAGATGTGTAGCAAATGAATGCCGCAAAGTGTGGCAGGAGATGTCTTTCTCAATGTCGGCTTTTTGGCTCGCTACTTTAATGTGTTTTTGTAACGCTGTTGGATGAATATGATGCCTACGCAATACACCGGTTCTCAAATCGGGTGCCAGACGAGCAGAAGGGAAAAGAAATTGCCAATTTAAGCTTCTTTCTGCACTCGGGTATTTTTTAGCTAGAGAATCGGGCAGGTATACACCAGAAAAAGCTTCATCATGTATATCTTGCTGATGGTATTCTGCGGATTTCTGTTGTTGTAACTTGATTGCGGGAAAAAGCTCGGGGGCTATTGTCACTATACGGTTCTTTCCTCCTTTTCCTTGCCACACTCGCACCGATTTATAGTCATAGTCGATGTCTTGCATTCGTAAGCGCAGACACTCCATCAAGCGTAGGCCTGACCCATACATTAATTGGTAAGGTAATTTGAAGTTAGGAGAGCAGTGGTTAAAGAACCTGCCAATTTCTTCTGGAGTCATAACCGTTGGCAACTTTCGAGATTTGTCTGAACGGCGAAACTGCATATCAAGTTCTATGGGTTCTTGAATGATCTCTTTGTATAAAAAGACCAGCGCATTGAGGGCGAGGCTTTGTGTTTTCTGTGCTAATTTCTTATCAATAACTAAGTGCGTGAGGAAGTCTTCTACATGCCTCGAAGTCAAACTTTTGGGATGCTTTTTATCATGATAAAGAATGTACTGGTGAATCCAATAAATGTACGCCTTTGTAGTACGAAGAGCATAGTGCCTCGCCAACATATACTCTTGTATATACGCTAGAAATGGTGATTTTTGCATTTTAGTTTTAACTGGTTATACATACATGAATTACAGTTTGGCACATCAATTCATACTATATAGAAAAAGTCTGTATTTTGGGATGCAAGCAGATGCTCGTAGTGCTTAAGTTACTGTTAGTTTTCATAAAAACGGGGTATGGTTAACTTCATCAAGATACTAGACAGAATAATTCTATATTTAAATGCAGAATTTTTCTGTCTAAGAACTGTTATAGGGCACGAACAAATCAAGATTTATCAAATGAGAAGGTCAGTAAATGAATTTATCTATAGTAGACGTATTTAACCAGCCATATGAGCGATGGTCAAAAAGGCGATTAACCACAGAGGAGGCTATTGAAAACTATAGAATAACGAATGTTATGGAGCTAGAGACGAATGATCAGCTTCTTTATACTGTCTCTGATGCTTTTACTGCTGCGCAGTATGCCGTTATTTATTATGGTGATAATGGATTTGATAATCATATTGACGGCGCTTTGAACTCTTGTTCACACTACAGCACGTGGAAAGGCGCGATGCCTTCATCTACGCCGCTTGCCTTGTCCAGCTATCAAAAAAAGTACCCTAACTTCGACTCCGTTGCGGTTGATACTCAAATCAATAATCTAAATATTAAGCCAGGTCATGGTCAGTATTTATTTCATGGTGGCTTATGGACACATGGAACCAATAAAAAAATTGTCACAACACGACAGCTATCAACTAGCTTATGCCCAAATATTGCCCTAAATAATGCCCTTCATCTTGGCAAAGCTCATGATGCAGGGCAGATAGATTTAATGGTTATGAAAGTTGATAACCCAACAACAAACGCTTTTGTGTTTAAAAACAAAGGTACAAACCTTGGTCATGAAAAAGAAGTTCTATTCTCGAGCGGCGCAACTTTGTATGAAGTAGGAAGGCAGTTAATCACTAGTAACTTTGTGGTTGGTAAAGCCGGACACTCGAACAAAAATGTATGCGTTTACCTTGTTGAGATGCGTCTTAGTTAACGCCCTATAACAATGCAACCAAGGTGATGCGTTACACTCGGCGGTTTTGGTATGGAGTTTAGTGTGCTTTGCTTGTTTAGTGGGGCACACCTTATTGCAGGCGTTATGTTTCAGGTTCAAATTTCGTAAAATGAGGTAGATATGGCGTATTGGCGTATGCAGTTACACCCAGATGATTCTGGGAATTCAGCTTTTCATTCCGCACAAAGCTTATCCGCAGGATTTATTGGTTTAGATTTTGCTGAGCGCGTAGGCGATTTAGAGTTTGAAGAACTGGATAAGATTCCTCAACACCAAAAAGATTATGTCGCTTTTGCAAACCAAATGAAGGTCGGTGATAAAGTTCTGATTATCTCTCATCACTTTCCATTTGCCGTTTGCACTGTATCTGGTGACTATAACTATATAAAAACTCCAGTACCAGAGTTGGGTGTATGGTTCCGACATTTTCGAAGAGTAGACAATGTGAAGTATTTTGCTGATTTTAAAACCAATGCAAAAGCTTGGCAGCAAATCAAAATGACAGACACAATTTCCCCACTTGTTAACGAAGGGACTTTATCACTGAATCTAATTCGTGAGATGTATCCTGAAACATAACAAATAAGGATTAAGGTGTTGCGCAGCCAACACTAAATCCCAAGTGTTGAACAAGCCCGAAGCCACTTTATTAAGTAAATTGTACGATTGTATTTGAAGGGCACATCGCTTTGAGGCTTTTCTCAAGGCGAGCGAGGTCAAGATAAGGTTGCGATAGCAATCTTATCAACCAGTTAGTTATTTTCTCTTTCTTTCGTCGTCACGTATCCTCTGTTTTCGTTGATGCCATTCTCCTTATTATCAAATGCCTTTCGGCTAGATGGGTCGACTCACTCCAACGTACGCCATCTCATGCTCACAGCAAGGGCATACTCGTATCGCTTTGGTCCTTATCGGTGCGGTGAGTGGCGGCATCATATAGAGTAAGTTCAACAGCAACAGCTGAATACGGGCTCTTAAGGCGTGTGCTTGACCACGTAAAAAGCCGTAGTCTCGAACTCGTTGTAACCCTTTGGGGAGCACGTGTTGCAAAATGAGCAGCAAGAACTTGAGAGTCGGCAAGGTGCGCGTTCGCCATGCTTTGGTTTGGCTCTCTTTATAGCGGAACGTGACCGTATCATCGGTGATATGGATGATGTCTTCATCAGGCAGCACACCGCGATAGAGATAGCGCGACAAATAGCTCAGTGCAGACTGACCGTAACCAACCTGCCTACAATCGACCACCCATTGTTTGGGAATGCCACTCGGCAGCCACAATGTTGGGTGTTGATTAATGGCCTCTAGCATTCTTGCTCGCCAGATTTTGGCTAAAGCAAATGCGTTAAAAAGGTAATGCTTGTTGCCTTTGTGCCATGTTTGCCTTGATGCATCGTATTGGCCTGCCGCTACGATAATGTGCAGATGTGGGTGCAAGTTTCGTTGTCGGCTGTGGGTATGCAGCACGGCGGTAAAACCAAGTTCACCTTGCATCTGTCTTTTCGCAAAGTCCTTTAAAACCCCCGATGCCACCTTAAACATACCGTTATATGTCGCTCTAGGTTGATGTCTTGCTAAGACTCTTAGTTGATACGGCAAAGTGAAGGTCACCATGAAATAGTGAACAGGTAACCGCTTTTGCTGTTGACGTTGTAGCCAGTCAGAAGTGGTGCGTTGTTGGCATTGAGGGCAGTGTCGGTGACCACAAGAAAGCGGTAATCGGTCGTCGTGATGACAGTGACTACAGAACCATTGTGAGCGACCTTGTTGCTCGGTCTTGCAACGGAGCATCGCCCTAATGGCCCGATGCATATCGCCATTCATCTGAGTATGATAGTGACGCTTAAGCGCACGGTGATGTTGGCGAAGCAGCTCAATGAACGTACTCATTTCATGCTCCCTGTTAAGTCTAGAGCATCCGTTAATTGGTTGATGGCCATCGCCGCATCACGCTGCTTTATCTGAGTTATTCGGGTGTAACGGGCTGTGGTGTTGAGGCTTGCGTGACCCAGCAGCGTTTGCAGTGAACGCAGGTCAAGCCCTTGCTCAAGTAGGTGCGTTGCAAAGCAGTGTCTGAGAGAGTGGGGGCTGGCGTGTTTTTGGATGTCACACTCTTTGAGCACAAGCTTCATGGTTTTTTGAATGCCGCCTCTGTCCATCGGTGCGTTGTCACCTTTTCTAAGCCCTGGAAACAGTAATCGCGGGTGCTTATGGCTGAGCCAATGCACACGAAGAGTTTTAAGCGTTCGCAGAGGAAGCGGCACCATTCGGTCTTTCCCGCCTTTTCCTTCCCGTATGTGAACGCGCATTGTTTGGCTGTCGATATCATGAACGGTGAGGTTAAGTCCTTCACCAAGGCGTAATCCCATACTGTAAAGGGTCAAGAAAAACACTTGATAACGAGCCTGTCGCGTATGGTTAATCAGCGAGCTGACTTGTTGCGGTGTGAGTATGTCGGGCAGTCTTTTCACTTGTGGCGGCTTCACGATATTGAGCCATTCCCACTGTTTACCCAGCGTGTAGCGATAGAAGAACTGCAAGCCATTACGATCGAGTTTTATGGTGCTCCACGAGTGGGTTTGGATAAGAGACGCGAAGAACTGTTTGAGATCTGCCGTGGTTAACGTATCAGGAACGCGATCGAAATGAGCGGTGATCCGACGAACCGCACGAGAATAGGCATCAATGGTCGCAGGTCGTTTACCTTGTAGCTTTAGGTTGGTAAGGTGTTGTTCATAAAGGGTGTTGTAGCGTTTTAAGTCATCGGGTTTCATGGGCTTACTCCTGTCAACGACCATCAGGGTGATGGTGTTACAAGAGTATGGTTCGCACTCGTTTTACTCTGCCGCGTAGCGGCTTCGTTCAACAAGCAATTTAAGAGTGATTCAGCACGCTTGTCATTTTTAGTTTGGGTTAAGTTTGGTGATTACGGTGGTTAAATTGAGTGTCGTGGTTGCGTGCTTCACACCTTAATTGGGCGTTAAATGCCAATTCGAATTTGACTCTACTTGATATGTTTGTTCTAATCACTTACATGCCTAAAGAGGTGAGCGGACACCCTTAATACTTGATTAGAAATGCTTTTTTAGATTTTTGGTTAAGCAGGTCCCTTAGTTGATAAAACATCGTGCTAAGGTATGTAGTGACTATCTTTTACGTAGGTTGTGTCCGTGGAACAAACCCAGCGAAAGCTGGGTTTTTTTTTGGAGATAAAATAGTGGAATTGCACGAACATATTACTTGGTATATTGAGAAAGAATCAAAAAAATTAACTGAAAGGCACCATGCATACCATAATGCATTACATGTAGAAAATGAACGGAAACTATCGCGTTCTTCATCCCCTACGAATCTAAAAAAAGTAGCTAAGCCACCACAATGGTTAAAGGATAAGAAATTCGATCCTTTTTACGTTAGAAAGCATGCTAAAACTATTGCATATTCTATTGCAAAAAAAATAGAAGCAAAATCATACGAACCTTACCTGCCTGCAAAAAATGATATTGCAAAATCATCAGGTGGCTATAGAGAGGTTGCTGTATATCAAATCCCTGATGCTGCAATTTCAACTTTCTTTTACCATCGCTTACTTAAAAAAAATAAACACCGATTTAGTTCATTTTCTTATGCATATAGAGATGATAGGAACGTACATTTTGCTATTCAGGATATTGCAGTTGAATTATCTCAGAATTCAAGGTTGTTTGTCGCTGAGTTTGATTTCTCAAAGTTTTTTGACACTATATCTCATTCTTATTTATTTGAGCAATTTGATAAAAATGGTTTTTATATAAGTACTGAAGAACGAAGTGTTATAAAGGCTTTTCTAAAAGGTCGTGATGAAGGGATTCCACAGGGGACTTCAATCTCTCTATTTTTAGCAAATTTAGCATGTTGGAAATTAGATAAGCAATTAGAAAGAGAAGGTTTACAATTTGCTAGGTATGCTGATGACACCATTATATGGTCTCAAGACTACACTAAAATTACCAAAGCTCTTGATATTATGACTTCATTCTCTAAAGATGTTGGTGTTGCTTTAAATCCACAAAAGTCTGAAGGTATAAGTCTACTATGCCCAAATGAAATGCAATCTGAATTTTATAAAACTAAAGAATGCGTCGAATTTCTTGGGTATTCAATTTCTGTTGATAAGGTATCAATCAAAGAAGCATCTGTAATTAAGATGAAACGTGAAATTTCATACATTTTGTTTAAACATCTAATACAGCCACTTCAATCAGCTCAGTTAAAAGCCTTGAAAATTCCTGCAAATAATCAAGATGAAGCACTTCTTAGTGCTATATGTGAAATACGTAGATATATGTACGGAAATTTGTCAGAAAGCATGCTTGAGTCATATCTAACAGGCCGTAGCAATAGAATTTTCTTCAAAGGGATTATGAGCTTTTATCCACTGATTAATGATGAACAGCAGATGACATCCCTAGATGGTTGGCTGGTTAATGCGATCTTTAAAGCTGTACAAAAACGATCTAAATTATTAACTTCTCATCGTCAACCAAGAACTCACTCCTTCCCTTTTAATGTATCTCGTAAAGATCTACTAATAGGATGCAACAGAAGTAAAGTCCATGGTAAGAGGTTACTAAAATATCCGAGCTTTTTAACAATCTATCAGGCAATGCAAAAAGGATTAGTAGAAGACGGCATTTCTGGTATTACAAATTCGAATGCAAATAGTTACAATTACTAAAGCATTTAACAAGAGCTTTAAACGGAACTAAAACAGTTGGTTAGGTTCCGCTTCGCTCCACATTATAACCAACAATTTTAGTCCGCTTAAGCTGGCGTTAGCAGTTTAAATTGAATTAGGTAGTTAATGAAAACACAGTTAATGTTAGTACTGCTTTCGGTAGGTATTTGTTGGCAAGTTCATGCGGATGAAATTCGCTTACCTAAATGCCAGATTGAGGATGCAGTAGAAACGCCAATCACTTTTTTTGTCTCAGAGTCAGTAACAAAGCGTTATGACACATTTGTTATTGAAGGGCATATTCAGCGATGGCTGAATTTTTCAAATCAAGCACTAAAAAATTCGTGTGTTCCGATGCTCAGAACATTGGATAGAATTGTCTATACGTCGGAAATACTTGGTGAGGAAAGCGAAGAGTTTGAGGTTGTACATAGTTTCTTAGAGTACTATTACCCAGAAGAAATAGAGCGTCTAAATAGTGATAAAGCCAATCTTTATGGATTGGTTTTCAAAAAAGATATTTCCCAGTTCACAACTGAATGGTGCGGTGAGACTATGTCTTCAGTCTACCCTCAATTTTTCACTATTGGTTTAACCTGCGGTGACAGCGTTTTAGAGCATGAACTTGGTCATTTAGCATGGGCTAATCATGATATGGAGACACTATCAGATCAAACTGATGGAATGCCATTTGATCTATCAAATCAAGTCCCTCTAAGTGTTCAAAGTAAATACAAGAAACATTCATATGGCTATATGTGTGGGGGTAAAGGAACGGTCATGGCTTATGCTGATGAGACTCACCCGTTCTATTCATCTCCAGATATCAGTTACGGGGATATTGTTTGTGGAAACGCTTATTACGCTGACAATGCACGAGTTTTGCGTGAGCACGCTTTGAGTCTTAGAGGTAAATAAACAGCTAACAAGAAATTTAAGAGTGATTCACAACGCTCGGTGCTTTCACTTCAAGCCAGTTTAGTGTTTAGGGCACAATGCCTTAGGTAAGGTGTCTGCGTTGTTCACACCTTAATTTGGCGTTATGTGGTAGTCAGGTAAGTCTCTAATTTAGCTTGGTTTTCCATTGATTTTTATTGGTTTTCATGTGCGAAAATCCTTGTTTTGTTCTTTTGATTTGTCTCATGCTGTTTGAATAATAAGTGAGTTGAATTGTCGAATTTAATTTTGAGTAAATAAAAATTAGCGGATAATCGGATAGAAAGTTGAACATAAAAGTAACGTCAACGTTTAGTATATCTGTCATTAAGTTGAGCTCCATGAGGTCTCCCTGTTTGTTTATATCTAATGGGTATGTTAAACCTCAGATAGCTGCTATCAGTTTCACACTGTGAAACCTTCGCAGAGTCAAACCACATAACAAACAATTCAACCTGACTTGCAACGCGTGGCATTTTTACTTCTAATCAGTTTTAGTGGTTACGGTGCAATGCAGAATCACCGTATTGCGTTGCTGCGCAAGTTAATTGGGCGTTAGCTGTGTCTCACGTTAAGTAATCAGGATAAATATGAATAATCTTCTTATAGATGAACTGCTTCGTTCATATGGAATTTACTGCTCTAATAAAGAAGCTGATGATTTTGAAGAATATCAGCTTCTTGGAGCGGTAAAGTACGCCAAATCTGTAGCTTACAAGTTAAAAGACCTAGATTTATTAGGTCTTGCCTCAAAAATTGAAATAGAGTTGCAAGAGCGAATAAAAACTGAAAATGAATACTACCTATCTTTTGATGAGGCTCCGAGTGAGTTTCCGCATTTGGAAGATGGGCGAGAGTTTTGTAAGGACCTGTTTTATGTACAAAATCGCTATAGAGTTGATATGAAACCGTACCGAAGATTACTCATTGATCACGAGGAAATATTTATGTCTACGGGGCTATATGACTCTTTAGTTAAGTACCTCGATGAAGATACAGTTCTTCACAAGATCTACAATCAGGTAAAACACAAAGTCATGTATTACCAAGGAGTCACACTGCCTGAAATTAGTAAGGTTGATGCACTATTTAATGAAGCTTTCGAGGATATTTGTCGAAAGGCTGATAAACACCTTGAACGCCAATTGAATAAAGCTGTCGCTGCAAACAGCTAACAAGGCGCTAAAGATGGACTAACAAACGCTTGGCATTTTCAGTTTGGTTTAGTCGTGTGTTTAAGGTGTTTTAATTGAGCGAGGTGGCAGGTTTGTTAGCCACTTAGCTAATCGTTAGCTTAAAGGAGTAATACGATGAAATGGTGGGAAAAATCAGTAGAGTACTACTTTGTTAAAAAGTTTCTTCCATTGGAAACAATGATTTCTGCATTTGATGGAAAGCATGAACAAATTGGTGATGTACTTTTACAACATGCTGACAGATGGATAATGATCGAGTTCAAGGTTGATAAAGATGCAATCAGTAGTGAGAAAAATAAATTTCATGACTATGAGTTAGCTTTTGAAGAGTTGTCTGCCCATGATAGTCATCATTTTCTCATTTACGGTGCTATTCACTCTGAAAATGAAGAGTTCTGCTTGTGTGGCGATACATACTTCTCTGGACAGCCTTCTGGGAATATTAAGAAGATATTGGCGTCAGGGTTAAAGAAAGATGCTTTCTTAACATATCTCGATCGCTTTTTGTTTCATAAAAACGGAGGCCCTAAAGGGGGTGGAGGTGGTGGCGGTTTAACTTTCAAGGATTATGCTTTGGTTGCAGGAATTAGTTGTGACAATAAGATTGTTGAGTGTAAAACTCTACAAGAGTTTGGACTTGAAAATGGCCTTAAGATTGAGCATGAAAAAGTTCAGTCACGCGGCTATTCCATAGATAGAGATCTAGATGGACCGAGTTTCCCTTAAGCTAACAAACGACTATGGCGTCAATGATTAGTTTTTGGCTGTACTTTCATTCCACATGGCGCCATCTCTCAGCATAGAGTTTAGGGTCACAACCATCTTTCGAACACACGCGATTATTGCGACTTTCTTTGGCTTTCCGGCAGCTAAAAGTCGAGCATAAGTCGCTTTGAATACGGGGTTACATTGCATGGCTGACATCATTGCCATATATAACACTGTGCGTACTTGCGCTCGACCGCCTTGGATCACGCGCTTACCTTTGTAGCGCCCACTTTCGCGTGTTATTGGAGCGACACCAATCAGTGATGCTGCTTGTTTATTTGTGATGTAACCAAGTTCAGGTACGTTGCTAATTATTGATGCAGCGGCAATGTTTCCTATTCCTGGGACGCTTTGCAATATTGTGTTTTTAGCTTGGTATTCAGGGCTATCTTCAATGAGTTTAACGAGCTTTTCTTCTAACTTGGTGATTTGATTTTTTATCGTGGTTAGCATTGGTTTGATAGTCGGATGGAGAGAGGCGGGAAGTATCTGGATTCGGTTCTTTTCCATGGTTTGCATGGATAACAACTGGTTTCGGCGAATGACTAAGTCACTCATTAGGCGTATGTTTTTTGGCTTTATGACAGTAAGAGCTGGTTTGATTGCTTCTCCATAGTGAGCGATCAATTCTGCATCTAAACGATCATTTTTGGCTCTGCGGCCAATAGCACCAGCGAATCGTTTTATGTGGACAGGGTTTGCTCTGACAATAGGTAATTGAGCCTCTGCACATGCAAGAACAAAAGGCATTTCTAACCGGCCTGTTGCTTCAATAACGATGCGTTCAGGACTATGACTCTTAATTGTTTTGAGTGCTTTTTTGATGCCTTTATCATTGTTCTCTACTGAGAAAAATAGATCTAGTGGCCTGATGTGGATGTCTAATTGTGTTTTGCCAGTATCAACTCCAACGTTGATGCTTTGATTGATTTTGGTATTCATAATAAGCTAACTCATGCTTGCGTAATGCGGGTTCGAGACCCAGTCGACTATTCGAGGTTTATGCTTGAAGTCCTATGTAGCGTTCATGTTTGTTATCGGTCTCTCGATAGAGGAGCCAGCGTTTAAACGAACTGCTACATAGAAAGCTTTAGTTGCAGCTAAAGCCTGGGTCTCACATTACCCGATTGGAGTGCTTATTATCCATACAAACAATTTAAGAGTGATTCAGTACGCTTGGCATTTTCCTTCTACTTCAATAATAGTAGTTACGGTACAATGCTTTAGGTTGGGTGGTAGCGTTGCTCACCCCTTAATTGGGCTACATGGACTCCCTCTTTTGTCAACAATAGCTCCCGCTGACAACAGTGGATCGGACAGCAGCTCTACATTCGGTGTTTAATCGGATTCGTTCCGTCACCTTGATGATATTCGCTTGATGCCGGCCTCATTCGTTAAACAGTATTTATTACTTCCCAATTAAACAGGTTTAGGCATCTCGGTCTGGTCGTATTGTCATTATTTGCTATTGCTTTGACTCGGTGAGTGTTAACCGTTTACGTAGTTAATCTTGTACTCTTTTCCTGTTGTTAATAATGCCCATATTATACGAGCGTTCTTTGCTGCTAGGGCGACAGCTGCTCGTTTATAGCCTCGTCGTTCAACGAGTTGATTTAACCAAAGACTATTGCGATCGGTTTTCTCTTTACATCGTGCAATAACGGCTCTTGCGCCATGAATCAGTAGAGTGCGAATGTGTTTTTCGCCTCTTTTGCTGATGCGACCAAGAAGAACATGACCACCTGTTGAGTATTGTCTTGGAACCAACCCTATCCAAGCGGCAAATTGGCGACTAGAGGCAAATTGGCGACTAGAGGCAAATTGTTTGGCGTCATTGACGGTCGCGACAATGGCACTTGCACTGTGTTCACCGACACCTGGGATATCCATGAGGGCTTTGGCTGAAGCCATCTCACGGACTAAAGCAGAGACTCTGCGATCATAGTGCAGTACTTCTAGGTTAAGGCGTTGAATCTTGTTCGATAGATCTTGAAGTAGCTCTCGAGCGAGTATAGGCAAACCATTTTCTGCATCTTCAAGGACACTACCAATGGTGTTTTGAGCCGAGTAGCGACCCTGGGGCATCACAATACCAAATTCGGAAAGCAAGCCTCTGAGTTGATTAATGGTCGCAGTTCTTGTTTTAATTAGCCCCTGCCGAATACAATGCAGGCAAAGCACTGCTTGTTGCTCTTCACTTTTGATAGAGACGAATCGCGTTTTGGGTCTAGATACCGCTTCACAGATGGCCTCCGCGTCATTGGCATCGTTCTTCTCATTTTGACGATATGGAATAACGAATTTGGACGCCATAATTTTCGGGTTATGGCCGAGTTTCATTGGCTCTCTCGCCCAGTAGTGGGCATCAGAGCACGCCTCCATACTGATGAGGCAGGGCGGTAACTTAGCGAATGTGTCTAAGAGTTTGTTTCTTTTGACAGTTTTGCGTAGGACGCACTTACCATATGCATCAACGCAAATATTTTCAATGATGGACATAATAACCTCCAGTTCGTCAGCGTGTACTTAGTAAGTATGGCACGCAGAGTGTCAGGTAGAGGGAGTCCATATCATTCGTTAACTGTGCTTTGAGTCACGAACAAATACCATGAGCTTTATCATCCTATTTGTATATGCAACAGTGTTAACTGTTAGTTTCGTTTAAAGAGAGCACGGATGAAAAAACGTTTGTTAATAGTGCCTATTTTGGGTGCTTTTTTAGCTGGTTGTGCAAATAAATATGTAGCACCAGCAAATACTGGCAATTTGACACAACTTAGTCTCCAAGCGGAAGGCGGTGGAGCATCGTTAGCTGGAATACAGATTAGGTTCTGGCATGTAGATAATGCAGGTAAATGCGACATGTGGAAAATTGAAGGTGACAGAACTCTGATGCACACAATTGAAATTGGTGGATTCTCAATGTTTGGTGATGAACAGCCCAAAACATTGCCAATTGTTGCCGGGAATAAATCACACTTCTTAGTAACAGCTACTTCCGGAAGTCTTATGTGTGGGGTCATGTCTGATTTTGTTCCAAAAGAAGATGAGTCGTATATTTTGAAGTTTGATGGTGTGCTAAAAGCTCTGAGTAACTCACAGTGTAGTGTTGAGCTAACTACCAGTGACCACAACCCTGTTGAATCGCTTAACTCCCAACTCTGCTTTAAGCCACATTGACCGCACAGTTAACAAGTATTTAAGAGTCAGTCAGGTAGAGGGAGTCCATATCATTCGTTAGCTTAAAGGGACGTGAAACTATGGATATCATTTCAATAATCATTTTCGTTTTATGCGCAACATTTGTGTTTCCTGCCTTGTTTGGTTTGTTCGAATTGAAAACTTCAAAGCTCAAAGCAATCATCGAGGTTGAGGGCAATCAAATAACGATCCGCAAGCTAGCTGTGGAACGATTCCTTAGCTTAAAAGGCAGCACGATATGTACGACTAGGATTGTACGTATTCAGTTTGTGAAAGACCCGATTGGAGGGACATGCATAACTCTGTTTAATGAATCCGATGGAGCGTTGGACTTTTGGGTTCCAGAGCACTTAATGAAAGGTGTTAAAAGTCAACTTGTGAGTGCTTGTCCGTATGCACAATTCGTTGAAATTTAAGCTAACAAACGACTATAGCGTCAATGATTAGTTTTTGGCTGTATTTTCATTCCATATGGCGCCATCTCTCAGCATAGAGTTAAAGATCACAACCATCTTTCGCCCCCCCTTAATCCACCCAAGCAAGATAGAGATAAAGTGAGTAAGAAGAAAGTGTATTAATTTTCAGTGTATTGCGCGAGATTTGAGGCGTTTTTGAGGGCTCAAAAACGGTGAAACCCCGATGTTGGTAGCATCGGGGTTTCGAATTTCTAGATTCTCGACTGGTAAGATCGATTGTCTTTTCTATGCAGAAGGCTGGATTAATCCAATCTTATTCCTTGGTAGGGAATTAGATACGGATGAAGTCCATGTGCTCAACTTTAGGCTTGAACGCGTGACGTTGAACGTCTTGCGGCTTAACCTTAACTTCTGCGCCGTCAATCACTAGAGTGATTGCTTCGTAGAATTCAGGCTTATCCATTTGGTTGATAAGTTCAGCGTGAACAAGTTCGATAGCTACAGCTGCTGCTTCGCCACCGTAGATTACAGCTGGGAATTTACCAGCGTGACGTAGGCGGCGGCTCGCACCTTTACCTAGTTCAGTACGTACTACTGCTTCAAATTTCATAGTTTTACTCTCAAATTAGTAAAAATTAACTTCACACCTCAATGCGACCTTGAGTATGTGGTAAAGCTTAGGCATAAACGAGTTCATGCTTAAGCGAGCGCGGATACTAACATCACATTCAAATCTGAGCAAGTCAGAAGCCCATCTCAAAGTGAATTTCCTACGATAAATGATTCGTTTGGAGATAAAACGTTCACTAACTCTTATTCCCCCCATTTTATCGCCTTTTACATTGCCAATAATATCTATTTATAGCGCTGCTAAATCATCAAGTTAATGAATGGAAAATGAATGATTACCTAAGACTTGGTTAAGGCTTGGTTGGTTAATCTTAGTGTTAATTAAACAGCAGAATGAATAGGTAAAAATATGGAACCGGTAAGCATTGTCGTAATTACGCTAAACGAAGAGAAACGCATCAGTCGCTTAATGGAAGAGTTGAGTGTGCAAACCCACCAAGAGTTTGAGGTGATTGTTGTTGACTCGAACAGTGAAGACAACACAACAGGCGTGGCACAAGCTTATGAAAGCGCGTTGCCAAAGTTAACGGTTCATCATATGGAAAATCGTGGTGTGAGCCTTGGCAGAAACACCGGTGCATCATTGGCGCAATACAACCGAATCCTTTTCTTGGATGCCGATGTGAGCTTGCCTCGAAACTTCCTTGCGAAAGCGCTTTATGAACTAGAGGAGAAGAAGCTTGAAGTGGCGGGTGTGTACATGAGTTCGAAAGGCTTGCCGCTGGTACACAAATTTGGTTATGGGCTATTTAACGCAGGCTTATTTACTACCCAGTTCTTTTTCCCGACGGCGATTGGCGCCTGTATTTTCTCGACTAAACGCGCGCATGATGAAATCGGCGGTTTCGATGAAGAGATCGTCCTGTGTGAAGACTGTGACTATGTAAAACGTGCGAGCAAAACATGGCGATTTAGATTTCTTAATATGACCTTTGGTTTTGACCCACGTCGTTTAGACCAAGATGGGGTTGTAAAGACAGGATCAACTTACCTTAAGGCCAATGTAAGACGCTTCTTTAAAGGCGAAATGCGTAACAACGAGATGAACTACAAGTTTGGTCATTATAAAGAACAGTAAGCACTGAGGTTGTTATGTTTGATGGACTAGGGCTGTTTCTGGGGGCATTGGGTGATGCTCTCATTGGCCCAAACCTATTTGTACCGGGAGAGCCCTTTTTTATTGCTGCGGGCTTTCAACTGTATTCAGGTGCATGGATGGCGTTGGTTTTGGTGATGCTAGGTGGTTTGCTTGGTGACCAACTCAGTTATTTCATTGGCTATAAATACGGTGCGAAAGCGCAGCGAAGGCTCATTAAGTTTCATCCTAAAACCAAAAGATTAATTGCGCGCTGCCGTTACCTAATTGCTCGCAAAGGCACATACATCATTCTTTTTGCTCGCTTATTAGGGCCTATCGCTTGGGTTGTGCCATTTATCGCGGGCTCACATCGTGTGCCGTGGCGCAGTTTTAGTGTGTTGGCGTTTATCGGCTTGGCTCTTGGTGGAGGACAGTTCATTGTTTGGGGCATGTTACTGGCGCACGGTGTTGAAAACTTCCCGTGGCTTAATAGCCTTAAGATATTTATCTCTGAGCATAATAGCTTGATCGCCGGTGTGTTCATCGTATTGGTCTTCACTATTATTGGTTATCGAATGAAGTGGCGACGCTTGATGCTTAAATCCAGTGCGCTGTTGTTGGCGTGGGTATTGTTTGCGAACTACGCTCACTTTTTCTGGAAGGCCGATGATTTTCATAATCAACCAGAGACGGCTAAAATTGACAAAGTCGACTGGAATTCGGTGACCTATAAAGCGTTCCCTGGCAAATCTTCGTTCTACTCGGCGCAAGCTATCAACGTACTATATGTTGGAGCAACCCCAAGAGACTTAATGAAACAATTGGGCTGGATAGAGAATCAAACTTTTTCTCGAAATGAGATTGAATGGGCTGGCTATCTCGCATTGCTTAGAGACAAAACACCACCAGTGTCCGATTTGTATTGGCGAGACAAGCCACAAGATATGGCGTTTCAGTTACCTGGTAATTTGATGAAGCGCAGCCATATTCGCTGGTGGCGTGCAGGTGTCGATACCAAAACCAATCAGCCTCAGTGGCTGGGGGCAATTAGCTATGATGATGGCCTCAAAGTCACCCCTTACTCTGGCATAGTGACCATACTGCATAACATTGACCCTAATGTTGATGAAGAGCGAGATAGGCTCGCTCATCAGATACGAACGTCATTACCTGATATTGAGCTAGACAAGTACCCATTGGCTACGGTGGAAGTGATCGATGAAGATCATGACTACTATACCGACGGGAATGTTTTGATGATTGGAGTCGCGACTCATAATGATAATTTGCAAACTCTAGATGTCGCTGTGAACGAGATACAGAGCGATATATAAGAGATATAAGAGATATAAGAGATATAAGAGATATAAGAGATATAGAATAGATAGTTAAGAGCGACTAACTTGTGCCTTGTTTGAATCCCCTTCAAACAAGGCTTTGTGATTTCTACTGGACTATATCTAAAGAAACTTAACCTTCTCTCAAGTCTCAAGTCTCAAGTCTCAAGTAACTCCTCAACTATAAATTGTTCAACTTTGACTATGCTGATTAAGGGTGAACAAGCAGCGAAAGCTAAGGACAACGTTATGCAAATGAATCCGATTGGTTGGTTTGAAATTTATGTTGATGACATGGCAAGAGCAAAAGCTTTCTATGAGTCAGTATTTAAAGTGACATTGGATAAGTTGGCCAATGAAACAGAAATCGATGTTGAGATGTGGGTATTTCCTTGCGACATGGACAACTATGGCGCTACTGGTGCCATATGTAAGATGTCCGGTGTGAAAGCGGGAGGCAACAGCACCATGGTTTACTTTTCTTGTGAAGATTGTGCGACAGAAGCAAGTTTGGCGGCGGCCAATGGCGGTACGTTACAAGTGCCAAAAATGGACATCGGTGAGCATGGCTTTATCAGTGTAGTGAGCGATACGGAAGGTAATATGATTGGGCTTCACTCGATGAGTTAATCATATTGAAGTAAGAAGCGCTTTGTTAAACCAGAATAAAGTTAAGCCCTAGCGTTGTGCTAGGGCTTATCGTGTTTACTTAGTTTACTTAGTTTACTTAGCGCGTTTAGCTTACTTAACCTTTGCTTAGTTTAAGCACCAAAGAGGCTTTTAATCCGCCCATAGAGCTCTTGCTGAGTGTTAGGCTGCCTCGGTAGCTGTGCGCCATTTCGTTCACGATGTTAAGTCCTAAACCTGTTCCCGGTGTGGTTTCATCAAGTCGAACGCCACGTTTTGTCACTTGCTCAAGCTTCTCTTCCGGAATGCCTTGACCATCATCTTCAATCACCAACTCTATGTTGCCATCGTCGAGTTCATTTGCATGGACACGAATAATGCTGCTTGCCCATTTGTAACTGTTCTCGAGTAGGTTGCCGACCATTTCATCAAGGTCGGTCTTTTCTACCGCTACTTCAATTTCAGAGTCTAGCTCGTTAATCATGGTGACTTCGTTGGCGGCATACACTTTATCAAACGCCATTGAGATCGCTTCAACACGCTCACAAGGTGAAGATTTCACCGATAGAATGTTCATTGCACCAGCCATGCGCGCACGGCCAAGATGATAATCTATTTGGTTCTGAATCTGATGAATGGGTTGCTGTAACAATGTTTTGTCATCGTCTGGAAGTCGCTCTATCTCATTTTTCAAAACCGACAGCGGTGTTTTCAAAGCGTGAGATAGGTTTCCAGCGTGGTTACGAGCTCGTTCCAGTAACTCTTGATAGTGGAAGAGTAGGGCGTTGAGGTCAGAAACTAATGGAGAAACCTCTTTCGGGTAGTTGTCGCTTAACCCTTGTTGCTCGCCGTTTCTCAACATCACCAGTTCACGTTGCATCTTACTGAGTGGCAATAGCGACCAACTGACTTGAATGCCAATCAACATAAGCACGCCAACAAACAACAGCATCAGAATCAACCAGACTTGACCTGTAAGCTCGGTCAGTGTGGACTCTAGTGGATCTTCATCGATACCTATAGTGATCGTGACAGGGTCGTTCAATTCAGGCAGATAGATATCTTGCTCGATGTAAATCAGCTTTTCTTTCTCAGGCCCTTTGATTGAAGTATGAATCGGAGAGCGTTTAATGGTGAGGTCTTTGTCCCATAGAGAGCGAGATCGAATAATCTGGTCTTGAGTAGCTGCTCGCCAATAAATACCACTGTAAGGTTGATTAAACCTAGGATCAGACAGACGCTCTGCCATGATTAAGTTACCGCTGTCGTTGGTTTCGATATTGGCGGTTAACTCGTCCATGGTTAAGCTAAGTTGTTGTTTCATATCATCGACAAGGTAGTCATTCACCAGTTTAGGGATACCGACGCCGGCCGCTAATATCATCGCACCTAGCCAAAAAGCCGCGGCAAGGAGCAGGCGGCTTTTTAGACTGATGTTTTTAAGTGTTCTTTTTTTTAGATTCATGCATTTACTGCCTGTCTTTGCCCACAGTTATCTGATTGTATTTCGATGATCAGAACAGGCTGTCCATTTTATTGGCTATTACACTTAGTTTCGTTGACGATTGCTTCTAGTGTAACTAGATAGGGGGCTATTCAGCATTCAGTTGGTAGCCAAGCCCACGAACGGTTTTGATGATCTTTGGTGCGATTTTTTTGCGAATACGACCAATGAACACCTCAACGGTGTTTGAATCTCGGTCGAAGTCTTGCTTGTAGATGTGTTCAACCAACTCAGTACGCGAGATAACCTTGTTTTGGTTATGCATGAAGTACGCGACCACTTTATATTCCAATGCCGTTAGGCTAACCGCTTGGCCTTGCCACAACACTTTAGAGCTGCGTGTGTCTAGGCTTAAATCGCCAATTTGAAGAACAGGGGCGGCACTGCCAGACGCGCGACGTAATTGCGCACGAATACGAGCAATCAACTCAACCATTTCAAACGGCTTTGTTAGGTAATCATCAGCGCCTGCATTTAAGCCTTCGACACGTTGGGTCAGCGTATCTCGCGCACTTAAGATAATCACTGGCGTGTTAATGTTTTCGTCTCGAATGCCTTTTAGTACGGTAAGGCCATCGATTTTCGGTAAGCCTAAATCGAGAACGATGGCATCCCACTCTTCTGACGTGGCGCGATAGAGTGCGTCGATACCATCTTGAGAAAGTTCTGGAACCCAGTCTGCTCCCTCTAGTGTTTCAATAATTTGTTGGCCCAAACGAGGTTCGTCTTCAACGACTAAAATTTTCATAATTGTTCTTCTTAATTCTTGGAATGACCATTCGTTGTGCTTAATGGCTCGTTGTGCTTAATGGCATCTTTAAAGTTGCGGCCTTTAATCATGAGCATCTCCAACGTCTCGGCGTTGTATTCGACTTTGATGATATTGTTTTGGAAGTTTATTTTTAGCTCATAAACCCAAATATCATCGTCTTCTTCTAGTTCTACTTTAATGATTCGACCATGAAGATCATTTTCAACTGCAGCATACATTTCTGAGAAAGGGCGAATGTAGCCTTCTCGCACAGCTTCATAGACTTCGTCTTGATCTTCTTCAAATTCGATACGGGTTCCCGCTTTATGAACATCTTGTACAAGATCATGACCGTTATGGTGATCATCTTGTGCAAAGCTTGATGTCGAGCCTATAGCTACAGCGATACAGATGAGTATAGCGCTTGGTTTTTGCATGCAGTGGCCTTAGTAAAAGAAGCAAGTAACGACAGTTTAATACAATAATAATGAATGGAGTATGAATGTGAATATGAGAGACGCTTTATCATTTTAGCAATGTAAAGTGTTGTATCAACGTGCAATTAACCAACCTGATATTCATGTTGATTAATTTGCTCGATAGTAATGCGTTGACGTTATTACATTCCCTTACAAATTACAAATAATTAACATGGTAAACTTGTGACTATATGGACTTATGGGGCTCTTTTGCCGCGCGATATTTGATTTAATAAGGATTTTAGAGTGCCGCTTACAGTGCTAGTTATGTTGTTTTTTTCAGTGCTGATAACGTTCACTAGCCATGCTAACGAATTAGATTTCAAGCAAATCAGTGATTTCGAATATGGCATGGTAGTGAGTGATTCTTCGGTTGATGCCATCCTATATAAGGAAGAAGGGTGGAGCTCAATTGTTACTTGTATTCCTGAACCGAATCAGTCCTGTTGGCTTAAACTTGCACTACCTTCAGACAACCAATCATATGAACATCTAGTTTGGAAATCTCTTTCATCCCGGACAGGAGAGCTGTTTTTTGTTGATCAAGACGGCAAAGTTGTTGGCAATTTTTTGTTTGAGTATTATCGCTCGCTACGGCTGAACAAAAATTTTGAATACAGTTATGTTTTAGTGAAATTTCCTAGGGGTAAGACTGTAAATGCCAGTGCGTTACTTTCGAAAGAGCATCAATTAAAGCAATCACTTGTCATGAAAGATGGGGTGATTCTCTCGCTATTTATATTGGCGAGCGCAATATCGTTAGTTTATGTTTATTATGTTTGGCCGATAAAACGAGCTAAATCACTATTTATAACTTGTTATATAGTACTGTTCTCTATGTTTTATATTTATAAGTTTGGGTTTTTATGGGATGGGTATGATGATAAAGGAACCTACGTTATAAATTTTTTTAGAAGCGACTACTGGTTCGTTTCTTATTCTTTATCTTTAGTTTGTGTGTATTTAATGCTTGTTTTTTCAAGTTGCGATAGAATAAATACTAAGCACTTACTGATTTGTTCTTCATTTGTGTTTCTACAATTCTTTTCAGTTTATATAAACTTTGACGTCATTGTTGGATTTTTAATTAGTACTATCCTAGCAGCCGTTGTTATCGCATTTTGTTTGATATCAAAAGAAGTTAATAATAAAGTTCAAATAATAATTAGCTATCTTTCCTGTTTTATTATGTCTGTGGTGGTTCTTGAATCATCAATGACTATTTCATTCATGCCTGAGTATTACTATTTAATACAGGCGCTATTCTACTTGTCTCATGCTTCTTTTGTATTAGCATGTGTTTATGATCTTGGAGAATTAAGAGTTATTAATCTGGGCGATTATAAAAAATTGTTGTCTAATTCTGATAAAGATTTCATGACAGGATTGTATAATCGAAAATCTATAGAATATAAAAAGGTCATTGAGTGTTCTCGTTGTTATTATTACATTGATGCAAATCAGTTGAAGTTTCTCAACGATAGTCAAGGTCACCATGTGGGTGATCGAATGATAATAAACTTAGCTATGCGCTTCAAAAAAATAGCCGCACAAGGCATAGGGAAGGCGTATAGAGTCGGTGGCGATGAATTTGTGTTAATTTGCCAAACGTCGGTTTCCAAGGAGCTACTAGAATATTTGTTGGAACAGAACCTCACCCAAGAAACAGAAAACGCTCTGAGCTTTAGTTTCGGTCGCTATCGTAGTGGCCCTAATGAATCTGTGGAAGATTGTATTTACAAGGCTGAATACTGTTGCCGTAAAGCAAAGTCCAACAATGAATCTTACCAAGACTGGCAGCAACAAGACGGGGTCATGCTCTATAGCTTACCGAACCTTAGAGTAGAAGCCGTTGAATTACTTAACTCGGATAGGCTGCTTTGCTTTGCTCAAAAAATTCATTCTTTAAAGGGTGTTGCTTCGAGCTATGAGTTACTGTGTCGTTTAAAAATGGAGGACGAAGAGGGACGTGAAAAAATCGTTTCTGCTGGTGAATTGCTCGATGTTGTAGCCTCTCATGGGCTTGAGAAGGAGCTCGACTCTCGTATGCTTACTTACGCAATTAGCTTACTGGAGCACTATTCAACTATTCAATTGTCATTAAACTTCTCAGTTAAAACCATTTTCGATATGAGTGTTATCGATCGTTTATGTCATCTCCCCCCTTATATCCGTTCCCGTTTATGTGTTGAAGTGACCGAGCTTGTTTTTTATCGTGCAGATGAGAAGTTTCGAAAAATAGTAGAACGACTACAACACCACCAGATCATAGTTGCCTTAGATGATTTTGGTTCAGGTTATTCATCGTATTCAATTTTATCTGAAGGTTGTTTTGATACGATCAAGCTTGATGGTTCGCTCGTTGAAAATATTAACAGTTCTGATTTTAAGAACAAAATGGTGCACTCATTAGTTGAGTTGGCAGAAATGAGCCAAACTAAAGTGGTTGCAGAACGTGTTGAAACAATTGAAGAATTAAGAACGTTAGAAGCGTTAGGCATTGATTTTATTCAAGGCTTTTATATTCATAAGCCAACTTTAGCCATTGAGATTTTTGATAATATGGAAAAAGAGGCGCGGGAATCAGAAAAAGCTGAGCGCAATCTAATTTGTGGTTTAACAAGTTAACTCATGTGTGGTCATTAGAATGTGAATAAAAGGAGTATCAATACTCCTTTTATTAATTCTGTTGATTATGGGAGTCTATTGCTTGAGTTCATCTTCGAATATCTTGTCTCTCATTTTCCAAAAGCGCCCAACTTTACGGGCAATGACGAATTGAGGTGGGCGGAATCGATGTTGGTGAGCAACCACCTTCGTCGGTGAAGCTTCGTCAAATGGTCTGTGTCTGTCGGCAAGGTGAGGACGAACAAACTGATCCTTAAAGTTCTGCTTCTGTTTCTTGGTGGTTAATGACCAGAACTCATGCACTTGTGCTTGGTTTTCTCCACGGTAGGTGACTTTAAGTTGCGACTTGCCTTTGTCGTCCTTGAGAACGTTAAGGTCCATCTCTAAACACTCAAACACCAACGCATCTTTTAGGTTTAACGCTTCTTTGAGCTTTTTATCTGGGTCAACTAAGGTGGCATCGCACTCATGACAAATACGCGCGGCAATGTCGTTGTCTGCGCCGCATTCACCGCAGTACTTAGCGCGAAAACGATAGTTACAGTGCTCGCGTTCCCCTGTGTCTTCATCGGTAAAGTAGCCTTGGCATTTGCGGCCAAAGTGTTCAAGTAAGAAGCCATTGCTGTCTAGCTTGCCCCAAAAGTTATTATTGAAACCGCAAGCAGGGCAGGGGATGGTGATAATTTCACTGTCTGAGTCGGGTTTAGGGTCGCCCACTTCAGGTTGGTAAAGATCGTAACTGTTGCCTGCATAGTCTAAAACTAAACACTCTTTTTTACCCGGCGATAAGCGTAAGCCACGGCCAACGATTTGTTGATACAAACTGATGGACTCTGTCGGGCGCAAAATCGCGATTAGATCGACATGTGGTGCGTCAAAGCCTGTGGTTAATACCGACACGTTAACCAAGAACTTGATTTTACGTTCCTTGAAATCATTGATGATTTGATCGCGCTCTAACGTAGGCGTGTCACCAATCACGATGGATGATTGACCTTCGGGTAGTAAGCTTAGGATCTCTTGTGCGTGTCGAACGGTGGCAGCAAATACCATGATACCGAGTTTGTCTTGGGCTAGGTGAATGATTTGATCGACAATTTGTGGGGTGGCACGCTTCGATTGCTCAATCACCATGTCGAGTTCTGATTCTTTATAGCGCCCCGTACTTGCCGGCTTTAGTTGCGAAAAGTCATAGCTCAAAACGGGCGCATCGATCATGCGTGCTGGTGTTAGAAAGCCTTCGTCCAACAAGTAACGAATCGGCAGTTCGAAAATACAGTCTCTGAAAAATCTCGGCTCTTCAGAACGCACTTGTCCACGAGTGTGGTATTGGTAAAGCCACCCCATACCAAGACGATAAGGCGTCGCGGTCAATCCAAGCACCTTTATGCCCGAATTATTTTCACGTAAGTGAGTGATCACTTTTTGATAGCTGCTGGTCTTTTCATCTGGCACGCGGTGGCATTCGTCGATAACCAATAATGAGAACTGATTGGAGAATGAGTCAAGGTTTCGAACTACGGATTGAACTGATGCGAACACCACTTGTTGGTCTGTCTCTTTACGCCCTAAACCGGCAGAGAAAATTGAACCTTTTAGCCCATAACCTTCATACTTTTCATGGTTTTGCTCAACAAGCTCTTTTACGTGTGCAAGCACTAGAACACGACCTTTAGCAAGCCTTGCTAGCTCTGCAATTACCAGGCTTTTTCCTGCGCCTGTAGGTAACACAAGAACAGCCGGTGTTTGGTGTTTTCTGAAGTAATGAATCACTGATTTTACTGAGTCAGCTTGGTACGGGCGGAGTGTATACATATCGTGTCTTGTAAGATGAAAAACAAATAGTGTGAAATAGCTCAACTAATTGAGCAAAGGTGACTATAATACCCGACTTAGATTAGTTGAGGTATTCATGCGTTTAGATAAATTTCTGTGCGATGCGTTAGGCGTCACTCGAAGAGAAGCAACACACTTATTAAAATCAAAAGCAGTGACAGTAAATGATGTCATTCAAAAAAGCGGCTCACTTAAGGTAACTGAAGAGTGCGTTGTGGAATGGCAAGGCAATGAACTGAATGTTCACGGCCCGCGTTACATCATGCTTTACAAGCCAGAAGGCTTTGTTTGTTCGCATGAAGATGGTTCAAATCGCACTGCGTTTGAATTACTCGATGAAATCAAAATGGACAAGCTGCACTTTGCAGGTCGTTTAGATGTTGATACAACGGGTCTTGTCTTAATGACTGACGACGGTAAGTGGTCTCATCGTATTACGTCGCCAAAGCACAAGTGCGAAAAAATGTACCGTGTATGGCTTGTTGAGCCTGTTGAAGCGGATTATGTTGAAAAATTCAAAGAGGGCATCCAGCTTAAGAGCGAAGACGGCCTAACACTTCCAGCACACCTTGAAGTACGTGCAGAGCGTGAAGTGTTGCTAACGATTCACGAAGGCAAATACCACCAAGTAAAACGCATGTTTGCAGCTCTTGGTAACAAGGTAGAAGCACTGCACCGTGAACGTATTGGTGAAATCGAGATGGACGAGTCTTTAGAGTTGGGTGAATACCGTTACCTAACACAAGAAGAAGTAGACTCTATCTGGAAGTAATCTTTTCTATCGTAGATGTGGCCGACCAAGGATAGCGTCGGCTGATTATTTTGACTGGTACTAGGACAGTTTCAGCCATTATTGCTATATGTTCATGTATGTGTGCGCATATTCGTGTATCACTGTGCGTATTCGTATATTGCTGTGTGCATGTTCATGCTTACATAAAACCTAGTACTTAGTCGGAGAGTTATGCAAACGTCTACCCAACAGACCCCAAGCTCACAACCACAAACGCCTCAGTTAGGTTGGATGCTATTTTTGGTTCTGGGTGCGATTGGTGCACTGACACCGCTCGCCATCGATATGTACCTGCCTGCTATGCCAACGATCGCCAAAGATCTCGGCGTGACAGCGGGTGAAGTACAAATCACACTTACCGCGTATACCGCAGGTTTCGCATTAGGTCAGTTGTTACATGGTCCGTTAGCCGACAGTTATGGTCGCAAACCCGTTCTACTGATTGGTGTATTCTTTTTTGCGATAGCGTCTGTTGTGAGTGCCACCACTCATGGCATTGAAGCGTTAACGTTAGTTCGTACCGCTCAAGGTTTTGCGGGTGCTGCTGCGGCGGTCATTATCCAAGCGGTTGTGCGTGATATGTTCGACCGTGAAGATTTCGCAAGAACCATGTCGTTCGTTACTTTAGTGATGACGGTTGCGCCATTAATCGCCCCTATGATTGGTGGCTATTTAGCATTGTGGTTCGGTTGGCGTTCAATCTTTTGGGTGTTGGCTATTTTTGCCGTGATCGTGATTCTTGCGGTTATCATCAAGATCCCTGAGACACTGCCCGTCGAAAATCGTCAGCCCTTGCGCTTTAAAACGACGATTCGCAATTACGCTCGTTTGTGTAAAAACCCGACGGTTATGGGTTTGATTTTCTCGGGTGCATTCTCATTCTCTGGGATGTTTGCATTTTTAACCGCAGGCTCTTTTGTCTACATTGATATTTATGGCGTACGTCCTGACCTATTCGGTTACCTGTTTGGTCTGAACATCGTTGCGATGATTCTGATGACAACCATCAATGGTCGAATTGTTAAAAAGGTCGGTTCTCATACGATGTTGAGAGCGGCGCTGGTCATTCAATTACTGGCTGGTTTAGGCTTGCTCGTCGGTTGGGCGTTGGATCTAGGACTTTGGGGTATTGTGCCGTTTGTGATGCTATTCATTGGCACCATTTCTACTATCGGCAGTAACTCTATGGGTCTATTGCTAAGTGGTTATCCAAACATGGCAGGCACGGCTTCATCGCTTGCGGGAACATTAAGATTTGGTACTGGTTCTGTCGTTGGGGCTATCGTTGCGATGCTGCCAAGTGACAGTGCTGGGTCTATGGCTATGGTAATGGCTGCGTGTGCAGTAATGTCAGCATTACTATATTGGACATTAGGAAAGAAGGCATAATGTCAAAATACTATATTGAAATTCAGAAGTTAGTGAATGATGCATTGGGCGAGCTTTACGCTCTGCACAAAGCAGGCAAAGCGATTGATGCGCCTATTGCGAACAACCTTTATTTGGTTCGTTGGGTAACGAAGGCGATTAAGGCTCAGTCTTATGATCGTGTGATTGTTCCTGATTTGGTGCGTTGGCAGAAGCAGGGGCGTTCAAAAGGCAACAACTCTGATTTAACCTTTACGTTCAAACGTATCTCTGCGTTTTACGGTAAATTCTTCCCTGAAGGCGAAGAACCAAAAGCGCTAAAAGACAGTGATGTTGAAGCGTTCATGGACAAAATGTACGAGATGGGGTGGAGTGTATCAAGTGAAGACGAGCTAACGACTGGCGGCAAGATTCAATTCTTCACCGATGGTGAGCACTCTTTTGCTTTGTGTGGCAAACAGTGTGACGACTCTTTCGACGGTGAGCTGATGGTTAAGCCAATGAACTGGTTTGTTCGTGGTAACCACGCAGAGTTCATTCAAGCAGCGATGGAAGCTGGCTTTATGCTTCACAAAGTCACTGACTATAAGTCAGCGGTGAAGTACCACGGTGAATACATCGTTTATCCTGCTAACCAAGGCAACCAATTGGCTGAGATCCCAATTAGTGTTATTGGCTAATCTCGTGACGACTGAAATTGTAAAGACCGCCTAAATGGCGGTCTTTTTCTAACTAGAAGGTGTGAAGGAGAGTCTTATCTTTAGCTCTTAATCTCTTCGCATCTCGTACCCGAATCTAAAATCTGCTTTAATCCTTCGCCTGCTCTTTAGCTTGCTTCTCAATCGCCTTCACCATGCCTTTAAAGATAAACAGGTGAGCTGGCATCATCGCAAACCAATACAGTAACCCCAGAAATCCCTTTGGATGCCACCAAGCTGATATATTTAGTTCGCGAAAATCACCGTGGTCAGAGACGGTAATCTCCAGTCGTCCTAATCCTGGGCCTTTCATACCGAAAAGCAGGGATAGAAACTGATTCTTTTCACAGCGAATAACCTTCCAAGAGTCAATCTTGTCACCAACTTTTAGGTTAGGGCCTTCTGGCATTTGTCGAACCGGTACACCACCGCCAAATAGAAGATCTAACCATTCGCGTGTGCGCCATAAAGCGTTAGCGAAGAAGTAACCTTGCTTCGGGCTTCCTATTTGCTGTGCGACATTCCACAGCGATTCCAGTGACGCGGTTGAAGTGATACTTGCACCGGTTTTCTTCGGGTAGTAGCCGTAGCCAGCTTGCCAGCGTTTGAAGGCGGTTTTATCAAAGCCCCAAACATTACTTTTCACGAAGTTTCCTTCTGCGTGAATGGCCTGTTCAACCATACTCTCGAACGAGATAAGCTTCTGAGGGTATTTTTCTCTAATGTTGGTCGAATTGGCAATAAAGTCATGCTTTAAGCCCGCGAGAAGCGCTCTGCCGATGTTGGACGGAACAGAAGTCACAACGCCTAACCAATATGACGCGATTGAGGGCGTGAGGAGTGACGTCGCCCAGAGCCTGAGTGGGCGATCAGCTGTTTTGGCAATGTGAGCAAATTGATTTTGATAAGAGACAATATCTGGGCCGCCAACTTCGAAGGTTTGGCTTTCGCTAGGTGTGTCTTGTGCGAGTTTTAGTAGATAGTGGTTGAGGTTCTGCAATGCAATAGGGTTGGCTTTAGAATCGACCCACTTTGGCGCAATCATAATAGGCAAGTTGTACACGAAGTCTCGCATGATCTCGAACGCCGCAGAGCCGGGGCCAATGATGACGCCTGCTTGAAGCTCGGTTACTGGCACTGGTCCTTTACGTAGCAGTTCTCCGGTTTTCTTTCTCGCTTGAAGGTGTTCTGAATCACCAGTCTGCGGCTGAAGCGAACTCAGGTAGATGACGTGTTGATTCTTTGGGCCAAGAGCTGAAACAAAGTTACGTGCCAAATTCAGTTCATAATCAATAAAGTCGTGCCCTTCTGCCATCCCATGAACGAGAAAGAAGACAAGATCAAAGTCGGGGACTAATGCCTGTGTTGCCGCTTGAACGGCGAGATCAAGATACTCTAGTGACAAGTTGTCGTGAGGCTCGGTTCGTGCTTTTAAATAGTCGATATGCCTTGCAGCTGCGGTGACTTGATAGCCTTGCTCAAGCAAGAGAGGGAGGAGCTGCGAACCAACGTATCCAGAAGCGCCTAAAACCAGTACTTTCTTCATTGTTACTCCATTTATCTCTGTGGTTAAAAACCGAACATTGATATAATAGCGTGATATTTATCTTTATTCATCAATACGTTCCGTTTAGGTATCTCTATGTTGCTCTCTTCAATTATTCATCACACTCGAGGTGATTTTGTTCGTAGGCTTATTGCGATTGCTTTGCCTATCACCTTGCAGAGCATTATGTTCTCAAGTCGAGGCCTTGTGGATGTGTTGATGTTAGGTCAGCTTGGAGAAGCGGATATTGCGGCTGTGGGTGTTGCGAGCCGTGCGATGTTTGTGACGACCATTATGCTGGTGGGTGTCACCACGGGTGGTGCACTTCTTACTGCTCAATATTGGGGCGCAGGTAACAAACAAGGTGTGCGAGAAAGTACCGCGCTTACATGGTTGGTTTCGACACTATTTGCGTTACTGACCATTGTTTTCTTCGTTTCATTTCCCGCACAAATCATGGGTGTGACGACTGACTCCCAAGAAGTCATCAACCTTGGTGTTGAATACATTGTTATCACCTCGTTTAGCATGCTAGCGGTGTCGTGCGTCAGCAGTATGGCAGTTGGCCTAAGAGCGATGCACAAACCCGGGCTAAGCACCTTCTTCAGCGGTATCGGTATCCTGTCTAACGTGTTCTTAAACTGGGTGCTGATCTTCGGTAATTTAGGCTTTCCTGCGCTTGGAATCAAAGGTGCGGCGATTGCGACGGTACTGAGTGGTGCGATCGAAGTGGCAACTTTGTTTGGTTATCTCTATTTCTCTAAGCATTTATTAGCTTTTAAGTTCTGCGATATTAAAGCGGCAGCTTCGATCGATAAGGTGGTTCGCTTCTTAAAGTTATCGCTGCCGACGACGTTTAACTTTTTGGCATGGGCTGGTGGCTTATTTGCTTACCACGCGATCATGGGGCAATCGGGCGTTCAAGGATTGGCAGCACTTTCAGTGATGACGCCGGTTGAATCTATTTCATTGAGTTTATTGATTGGGATGTCGAATGCGGCTTCTGTTTTGGTTGGGAATCAACTTGGCGCAAAGAATAATGAAGCGGTTTACTATCAAGCGTTAGGCTTAACGATTTTGTGTTTCTTGACCAGTATCGCTGTGGCCGTTTTTCTTTACTTCGTACAAACGCCAATACTGAATGCTTTTAGTGCACTGACAGAAGAAACCAGAGCCCTCTCAGAAAAGTTCATTCTAATTTTAAGCGTGGGTATTGTTATCCGATCGGTACCGATGACTGTGATCGTTGGTGTGTTGAGAGCTGGCGGTGATGTAAAGTTCTGCCTTTATCAAGACCTGATTGCCCAATGGGTGATCGGTATTCCGCTCGCCGCGATTGCTGCTATCTATCTGAAGTTTCCACCTGAGTGGATATATCTACTTTTCCTCACTGAAGAAGTGCTTAAGTGGGGTGGGTCGCTCTATCGCATGAAAACAAGAAAATGGATTAAAAACTTGATAGGAAATTGAAGTAGAGCGCATCAACCCCATCACTTTATCGTTGGTGTGTGATCTATCTTTCAAAATACTTCCTCCTAACAGGGAATTAGTGTAGATTCTCATTCCAAATTCTAACTAATGTGAGCTGTTTAATGTTAAAGCTGTCAGACCTGTGTAAAGGCTATGTCGATGGGGGGGAGTTTCACCCTGTTTTGCAAGGTGCTGAATTAACATTAAACCAAGGTGATCAGCTGGCATTAATGGGAGAAAGTGGCTCTGGTAAGAGTACTTTACTGAATCTTATCGCGGGTTTAGACCTTGCCGATTCAGGTGAAATCGCTTTCCCTCACTTCGATATGCACGACTCGACCGAGCGTGACCGCACTGCTTATCGTAGAAACAACATCGGTCATATCTTCCAGCAATTCAACTTGCTACCAACGCTTAACATTGCCGACAACATCCGTTTTTGCCGCCAGTTAAAAGGTTTACCTGAAGATAAGGGCCTCTGGAGACAGATTCTTTCTGCTTTAGACCTTATGCCTTTGCTTGGTCGTTACCCTGAAGAAGCGTCCGGTGGTCAACAACAACGCGCGGCGATTGCTCGTGCCTTGTATATGGAACCGAAAATCTTGTTGGCTGATGAACCAACGGGAAGCCTGGATGAGCGCAATGCGGAAGCGGTAATGCGTTTGCTGACTTCTTTGGCCCGCCAATTAGAATGTACCTTGTTGCTGGTGACTCACAGTGAGAAAGTTGCATTGCATATGGATGGCAGAATTCGCCTACAAGGAGGGCAACTGCATGTTATGGCCCGTAGTTAAAGCGCTACTTGGTCACTATCGACGTTACCCACTTCAGATTATCTTGGTATGGCTTGGTTTAACCCTTGGCGTATCACTTTTGGTTGGTGTTACCGCTATCAACCAACACGCCAAGCAAAGTTATACGCATGGCGAAAAACTCTTTTCGAATCCTCTTCCTTACCGTATTCGACCAAAACATAACGCCAATAAAATCCCGCAAGGTTTTTACATTCAGCTTCGCCGTGAAGGCTTTCAGCAGTGCTCTCCTTTTGACCACCATAGTATCACTGATGAAAACGGCGCAAACTTCATGCTTATCGGCATAGACCCTGTTTCTATGCTTCAGCTTCAGCCTGGTGCTGCCCTAAAAGAACTCACCACATTAGATCTCATGAAACCACCATATCCGATCCTAGTGAGTGATGATCTTGCTGAACATATGGAATGGAAGGATGGGGACTACATCCCACTTATGGATGGTTCTGAGCTTGGTCCAGTGGTAGTGGACCAAAATAACCTGATTAATGGTACAAGGTTGATTGCGGATATCTCCTTGCTCCGAATGCTTAAACGCAGTGCAGGGCTTTCTGTTATTGCGTGTTCAGATATGTCTCCGGAGAAATTTGAGCGTCTTAAAAACATGTTGCCCAATGGTTTGACAATCTCTCGCAGCTCTAAAGCTGAGCTTGAGTCATTGACTAGCGCTTTCCACTTAAATCTAAAAGCGATGGGCATGCTGTCGTTTGTCGTTGGCTTGTTTATTTTCTATCAAGCGATGTCGCTGTCTTTCATCCAGCGCCAACCACTCGTCGGAATCTTGAGACAAACAGGTGTTTCTGGTTGGCAACTGGCTAAAGCGCTTTGCTTAGAGTTATTGTTATTGGTTCTACTGAGCTGGGTTTGCGGCAATGTATTCGGTGTCATGTTGGCAAACCAACTGTTACCGGCCGTTTCTTCGAGTTTAGGTGATCTTTACGATGCGAATGTGGGCTTAACCTTGAGCTGGAGTTGGCGTTGGAGTAGTTATAGCTTATTAATGGCGTTGCTTGGTGCATTCCTAGCGTGTGCGTGGCCATTGGTTCGTTTGCTGAGGTCTCAACCGATTCGCTTGTCATCTCGTTTATCTTTGATGCGTTTTGCGGGTACTGAGTTTACTTGGCAAGCATTGATTGGTTGTGGTTTCTTGGTTGCAGCTGTCGCTGTGTATCAAGCCCCACAAACGCAAGAATCTGGTTTTGCGATTATTGCCCTGATGCTTGTCAGTGTGGCTTTGTTTACGCCTTTCTTGATGTGGAAGCTGTTCAACAGTTTGTCTTATTCACTGCGTTGGGTTCGTGCTCGCTGGTTCTTTGCGGATGCAGCTTCAAGCATGAGTTATCGTGGTGTGGCGACAATGGCGTTCATGCTAGCCTTAACAGCGAATATTGGTGTAGAAACCATGGTGGGCAGCTTTAGGGATACCACCGATAAATGGCTAACACAGCGTTTAGCTGCAGACCTGTACATCTACCCAACCAACAACGCCGCTGCACGTATGAGTAATTGGCTGTCAGAACAGCCTGAAGTCGATTCAGTTTGGTGGCGTTGGGAGAAAGATGTCGTTTCCCCTGCCGGAAGTACCCAGGTGGTGAGTACTGGTTCTTCTGAAGGCGAATTAGAAGCGCTGACAATCAAGTTAGGAATTCCGAATTACTGGTATCACCTGCATCATTCGAAAGGTGTGTTGATCAGTGAATCGATGTCTCTCAAGTTAGGGATTCGCCCTGGCGACTATATAGACCTTTATGACAATCTTGGCTCTGGTTGGCAGGTTGTCGGTGTTTATTACGATTATGGCAACCCTTACCATCAAGTCATGATGTCACATCGAAACTGGCTATCTGGGTTTGCTGGACGCGGAAATGTCGGTCTAGGCGTCATACTCAAAGATGATGTCAATTCGGTAGGACTTCGAAGTCGATTGGAAAGCGTATTCAGGCTTGGATCTGAGCGTATTTTTGATAATAACAATATTCACAGTCAGGCGATGAGAGTGTTTGATAGAACATTCGCGATAGCTGATACATTGGGTAACATCACTTTGGTCATCGCTGTCTTCGGCATCTTTTTCGCGACGGTTGCGGGTGAAGTGTCTCGACAAAGGCATATTTCATTGCAACGTTGCTTAGGGGTGTCGGCAAAAGAGCTGATCTTTACAGGCAGCTTGCAGTTGTTTGTGTTCGGACTTATCTCTTCCCTGATTGCTATTCCGCTCGGATTGGCGTTAGCCAGTTTGATCGTCGACATTGTTATCAAGCAGTCTTTTGGGTGGTCACTCGAGTTACAAGTGATTCCTTGGGACTATTTGCAGACATTTGCGTGGGCGATGGCAGCATTGATGTTAGCTGGTGCATTGCCAGTGATGAGAATGATTCGGAACACACCGATGAAATCACTGAGGGATGCGCTTTAATATGCTTCAACGAAATGGCTCAAAAAAACTCAGACACCGACTTGTCTCTGCTCTATTACTGATTGGCTTCTTTGGCATCATTTTAGGTGTATGGGCGTACTATTCCTATTTTGCCGATGTTGGTGATAAGGGCGAGAATGAGATTAACGCAGTACTTGTCAGCGAACACTTCAATGTGTTTGAACCTGTATTACCAGATCGCGGCGTTTCGTTGCCTCGTGATTTCCAGTTCCACCCTGAATTCCAGCATGAGTGGTGGCATTATTTTGCTTCTCTAAAGGGGGATGATGGTAAAAAGTACTCGGTGCAGTGGAGCTTCTTCCGCATAGCAACCGACGAGAGAGAAACTCGGGGGTGGCAAAGCCCACAGGCTTATATTTCAAATGTGGTAATTTCGTCTGAATCTAAGGTTTGGAAAGAGCAGCGTTTGGCGCGTGGCGGTATTGGCCAGGCGGGAATGACCAGTCATCCGTTTAGGATTTGGATCGATAATTGGAATTGGCGTGCACTGGGTAACACCCCGTTTCCAGGTCGCCTTCAAGTACAAACCGATACGTTTGGCCTTGAACTCGACACTATTTCGAAAGGGCCATACGTACTCAACGGCGATAACGGCTATCAGAAAAAGCACGATTTATTGCCTGTCGCGTCTTATAACTTCAGCGCTCCGTTTTTATCTTTGAGCGGGGTTTTGAACCTCGACGGTGTAGCGAAAGATGTCGAGGGTACTGCGTGGGTGCACAAAGAGTGGGGCAGTGGTTTACTCGGAGTGGGTCAGCAGGGCTGGGATTGGTTCGTGTTTAATCTCGATGACGGTACAGCGCTGAGCATTAATCGCTATCGCCATAATCAACAATTGCCTTATGTCTTTGGAACATTGGCAACTCGTTCTGGCAAAGTATATCAGTTAACGGACTCCGATATTTCTATCAAGCCTTTACAGAATACGACGCTACTGAATGGTAGAAGAATGCCGCTCCAATGGATTATTAACGTGCCACAACACGATATCAATCTCACAACGCGTATCAAACGTAGGGAAATGTGGTTGCCTTTTGTCATACCCTATTGGGAAGGGCCAATTATGGCGAGCGGAAGCCATGAAGCAACAGGCTTTATGCAGTTAACAGGCTACTAAAAAACACCTAAGGCTATCATTTGATAGCCTTTTTTTATGTTTGATATTCCGACAACCCTCGAATTATTTGTGCATACAGCCTAAGCGAACTCATCTATACTTAATTCATGATGCATAACAACATTATGGAATATACGACGTATTGTTTAGTATTTGTAGGAAAAACCGAAGTTAAACATCTGAAGAAGTGATTATCTATCGATAAAGCTTGGCTATACACTCTAGGCTATTCTTTGTTATTCGTTTATTTAAATAATAAATATAAGGGCGAAATCATGACCGACGTCATCCGTGACTTCTTTAAATTGGAATCTGCTGGCGGCATCATACTAGTCATCGCTGCGGCGATCGCAATGTTTGTAGCAAACTCACCACTGAACGAAATGTACCAAGGGGTACTGCAAAGCTACGTTCTTGGTATGTCTGTGTCTCACTGGATTAACGATGGCTTAATGGCTGTCTTCTTCCTTCTAATTGGCTTAGAAGTTAAGCGCGAACTTTTAGAAGGCGCATTAAAGTCTAAAGAGACAGCAATCTTCCCAGCTATCGCAGCTGTCGGCGGTATGCTAGCTCCTGCACTTATTTACGTGCTATTCAATTCAAGCAACCCTGAAGCGCTTCAAGGTTGGGCTATCCCAGCAGCAACTGATATCGCATTTGCATTGGGTATCATGGCTCTTCTTGGTAACCGTGTACCGGTAAGCCTGAAAGTATTCCTACTAGCGTTGGCAATTATCGATGATCTAGGTGTTGTTGTTATCATTGCACTGTTCTATTCAGGCGACCTATCAACGCTTGCACTTACAGTTGGTTTCATTGCAACTGGTGTGTTGTTCATGCTAAACAACAAGCATGTAACTAAACTGAGTGTTTACCTTATTGTTGGTGCAATTCTGTGGTTCGCAGTATTGAAGTCAGGTGTTCACGCAACATTGGCAGGTGTAGTCATTGGTTTTGCTATCCCACTGAAAGGCAATAAAGGAGAGCGTTCTCCGCTGAAACACCTAGAACATGCTCTGCACCCATACGTCGCTTTTGCAATTTTGCCAATCTTCGCTTTTGCAAACGCAGGTATCTCACTGGAAGGTATCTCAATTTCAAACCTCACAGGTATGCTACCGCTTGGTATTGCTATGGGTCTATTGGTGGGTAAGCCACTGGGTATCTTCCTATTCAGCTGGGGTGCTGTGAAAACGGGCGTAGCTAAGCTTCCTGAAGGTGTGAACTTCATGAACATCTTCGCGGTATCTGTGTTGTGTGGTATTGGCTTTACGATGTCTATCTTTATTTCATCGCTAGCATTTGGACCAACGAATGCAGAGTTTGATACGCTTGCTCGATTAGGTATCCTGATGGGATCGACAACAGCTGCAATTCTGGGTTACATCCTGCTACGTATTTCTCTTCCGAGTACGAAGCAACAAGAAGTAAAACTATAATCAGTAACGGGCTCGCTTAAACTAGCCAGCCCAATAATGAACAACAAGAATTGATCATATGAGTTACTACTGAGGCTCATGTGATGACAAAGAACAAAAAGCCGTGATGGGTAACCCTATCACGGCTTTATTGGTTTTGAAGCTTAAGTGTATGTGTAATATACCAATCGTAGTAAATAACTGGTCACCCTAGCTTGCTAAAACGCTCGATAACAGCGTTAGAATTTTTGATTGTAGAATAACTACTTATCGAAAAATTCTGCCTTGTTCTCAAGCCTTTTCCCTACGCTAATTTTGATCACTTACTTACTGTGATTGGTATAAAATAACTTACTTTACACCTTACATCTCAGTGACAATGTCACGCTACTTTTCTAGTGTGGTAAAAATGGTCCACTCTTCAACGATCTGTTCACTTAACCCAACTACAGTCGCGGTTACCTTACGGTTCAGTGCGTGTGAAGTAGGGTCGTCACCATCGTTTTCTAAGCGTTCTTCACCATAGCCAACAATTCTCACGCGCTCCGGTTCTATACCATTAGAAAGTAACTCGTCTTGCACATTGTTTGCTCGTTTCTTTGACAAGTCCAAGTTGTACTCGTTGGAACCCACTTTACTGGCGTAACCTTGAATCTCAATCGACGCACTTTTGTAGTTTTCAAGAAACTCTGCCATGGTGCTAATCTGGCTAGAAAATATTGGGTTTACTTCAAATGAGTCATGAGCAAAGAGTATTTTTAGTTGTCGTACTTCTTCTGCTCGAATTGTTTCACCACAGCCATCATTGTCGACTTGTGATGTTTCTGGTGTACCAGGGCAGGTATCTCGCGCGTTTACTACACCATCTTTATCATCGTCTTGCAGATCGGCAATTTGTTCAGCTTCGGGCGTCTCGATGTAAGCTTCTCGCTGCTGATTGGAGCAGGCAAATAAAGTCATCGTTAATACGGGAAGTAATAAGTAAGTTATTTTCATCATTAATACTCCACGGCCGTTGTCCACTCTTCTGGTATATCAACCAGCAGAGCATTCAATAAAGAACCTGTAGCGTTCATCACTCGGTATTTAGCGTACTGCTCCGAATAATGGGCATCCAGATAATCTTTGCGGGCTTCAAACAGTTCGTTCTCAGTATTGAGCAGGTCAAGCAGAGTACGTTTACCTATTCGGTATTGTTTTTCATAGGCGATAACGGTTTCTGAAGCTGAATCAACATGGTCGGACAAAAAGTTTTTCTGTTGCAGTGTGAGATCTAAGGCGCTCCATGAGAGGCGAAGTCCTTCTTCGACTTGGCGATAAGCACGATCTCTAAGATCTTTCGCCTTATTGAGTTGGTAAGCAGAAGCTTCTGAATTGGCGCTGTCTGTACCACCATTGTACAAGTTATACCGCATTCTCAGCATTGCGAGCGTTTCTTGACTTGAACCTTCATCGCCTCCTGCATCATCACGCCATGACTGAGACGCTTCTATAGAGAATGTAGGGTAGTTTACGCCTTTGGACTGTTTGTATTGAAAATGTGCTGCGTCGACATCTGCCGCCGCTATTTTAATTACAGGGTGTTTATCTAAAGCATCAACTAGGGCATCTGACAATGACAGTGGAATCCAAGATATATCGGCCCTTGGGTAAATTAGACCTAGCGGTTCTTGTCCTACGACTCTTCGAAATTGGGTATGTGTGTCGATCAAATTATTCTGGGCGGCTAATAAGTTACCATGAGCTTTTGCAATCCTAGCTTCTACTTGCGAAACATCTGCGGTGGAACCTATGCCTGAATTGGCTCGCTTTTTAATGTCTTTATAGATTTTCTTGTGTACGGCAAGGTTACTTTCTGACAGTGCCAGCACCTCCGTCGCTTTTACGGCGTCGAGATATATTTGAGTTACCTCCAGTGCTTTGTCTTCGGCATCTGCTATCAATTGCAAGCGAACCGACTCGGCTTCTGCAGCGGTACGGTCAATATCGTTCAGAGTCGAGGAACCATCCCACAGCAATTGAGTGAGGGAAATCGTTGCTTCCTTTCTTGTTAGATCGGTGTCTGGACCGTTATTGGGTGCAGGGTTTATACCTTCGTAACCAATACCGGCATCAAGGTCGATACTGGGCCTGTATGCCCCACCAGAGGCGTCATTACGTTTTTTAACGCTTACATATTCGTTAAAGATGCTTTTTATCTCTGGATTCGTTGCCAAGGTAATAGCCACAGACTGCTCCAGAGTTTGAGCGTTGAGTGGTGTTGCAGCAACTAAGCAACACATTATGGATAATTTAAACAATTTCAAAGTAGCTCTCCTTCTACTTTCAATGCCTCATCCGTTTCCCAACCTACGTTTACCGTTGAATTGAGTGAATGGTATTAAACGAAGCTTAGGACATTTGCAAAAAAATGCGAAGTTTGTAGGTTTTTTTTTGAATGTAAGTCGCTATTGCCATTGACTAATTTAAAAAGCATCACATTTCCATACTTTTAGTGAGTTGATTATCAATAGTGTCACTACTAAATTTATTGTAGGAAATAGCCACAGCGCAGAGTGGGATTGGATCCGCGTTTGGTGTGTTCTGGGCAGAAGTGGGAATATGGATATGGGAAGTATCAACCTAAATATACTAGGTCTTGCGAACGGGGTTGTAGTGCTGGACGCTCAAGGCCAAGTTAGACGTTTGCCTCCGGGCGAGCAACCAGCTGCTAGCGACGTCGTTGTCACTATCGAAACAAGTGAAGAGAGCGTGCCAAATGTTTCGGCACGGTTTGTCGATGACCGAGGCCAGCTAAACTTGCTAGACACTGATGATGCTATTGTTCAAGTTCAGCGTGCTATTGAAGAAGGATTTGATCCAACAGAATTGGGTGATGAGTTCGATACCGCCGCTGGTGAGCAAGGCTCAAGTCTAACCAACAGTGGTAGAATTGAACGTACAGGGGCTGAAACTCTAGCTTCCACGAACTTTGAAACTGACGGACTTGAATCTCAAGGGCTGTCCGAAACTCAAAGTATTGCTCTTTTCGATATCATTGCTCTTGCGCTTGTTTCAGGTGAAACCAACGTTATTGAGTTTGAACAGGATGAGCCTATTGAAACCGGGGGCGCTTTAACCAGCGACGATCCGGACGTTACCTTTATCGCCAAAGAGGCGGAAGGTCAGAATGGGTTTGGGTCTTTTGTCGTTAATGAAGATGGTACGTGGACATTCGTGGCCAACAGTCCATTTGATGAACTTGCTGACGGCGAGCAAATTCAAGATACGACGACAGTACAAACCTCCGATGGTAGCGAACAAGTCATCACCGTCACCATCATTGGTACTGATGATGCGGCAGTCGCTACCGATGATTCGGGCAGTGTGACTGAGGACATTGATGTAGATGACATCACCAATCAATTAGTGACGTCTGGTCAGGTCGTAATTACAGATGTAGACAGCGACACTCCTACCTATTCAGCTGACGGTGAGTTTAACCTCGTAGGTTCAACAAACGAATCACAGCTAGGCGTATTGAGCATCGACCCTGATGGTGCTTGGACTTACGTAGTTAACAACGACGATGTTCAGTACTTGGATGACGATGAATTCGTTACTGAGGTTTATACCGTGACAGCCAGTGACGGTACCACTAGCGAAGTGACTATCACTATTAACGGTGCCGATGATCCATCTGACATAACTGTTGGTGAAGGTGATTCAGACACAGGAGAAGTGACTGAGGATGTGGATGTTGATCAAGAGAGCAACAACTTAGCGACGTCAGGGACGCTAACCATCACCGATGTCGACGATAACGACGTCGCTGCTTTCGAACCAAACGGTGTGTTTAACCCAGAAGGTTCGACCAATGATACCGCTCTGGGTTTTTTGACCATTACCGATGGTGGTGAATGGACTTACGTCGTCAACAACGATGATGTGCAATACCTTGACGACGATGAGTTTGTCACCGAGGTTTACACGGTTACTGCGATTGACGGAACCACAAGTGAAGTAACCATCACCATCAATGGAGCTGATGATCCATCCGAAATTACTGTCGGGGAAGGTGACTCAGACATGGGGGAGGTGACGGAAGATGTCGATGTTGACCCGGAGAGTAACGACTTGATGGCGTCGGGAACACTAACGATTACCGATGTTGATGCTAACGATATCGCGGCTTTTCAACCTAACGGAACGTTTAATCCTGAAGGTTCGACCAATGATACTGCGTTGGGTGTGTTGACCATTACCGACGATGGCGAATGGACTTACGTCGTAGACAACGACGATGTGCAATATCTCGATGATGATGAGTTTGTCACCGAGGTTTACACGGTTACTGCGGTTGACGGAACCACCAGTGAAGTAACCATCACCATCAATGGTGCCGATGACCCATCTGAGATTACGGTTGGGGAAGGTGACTCTGACGTGGGTGAGGTGACGGAAGATGTCGATGTTGACCCGGAGAGTAACGACTTGATGGCGACGGGAACACTGACGATTACCGATGTTGATGCTAACGATGTCGCGGCTTTTCAACCTAACGGAACGTTTAATCCTGAAGGTTCGACCAATGATATTGCGTTGGGTATGCTGACCATTACCGACGATGGCGAATGGACTTACGTCGTCGACAACGATGATGTGCAGTATCTCGATGATGATGAGTTTGTCACCGAGGTTTACACGGTTACTGCGATTGACGGAACCACAAGTGAAGTGACCATCACCATCAACGGTGCCGATGACCCATCTGAGATTACGGTTGGGGAAGGTGACTCTGACGTGGGAGAAGTGACAGAGGACGTCGATGTCAATGAAGATACCAACGAACTCTCGGTGTCTGGAACCTTAACGATTACTGATGTCGACACCAGTGACATGCCTGCATTTAAACCTAATGGCGTGTTTACCCCTGTTGGATCTACTAATGCACTTGCACTAGGAATGTTAACGATTACTCCTGAAGGGGCATGGAGTTATGTCGTTGATAACGATGCCGTTCAATACTTGAACGATGACGACACGGTTATTGAGCGATATGTCGTCACCGCCATCGATGGTGTAGAGCATGTTATCGAGATAACAATCAATGGTGTCAATGACGCACCTGAAGCGACCAGCTTTACGGTCGTTAATGATGAGGACGCGATTATACCTATCCTCTTCGATTCTGAAGATGGCGGCATGCCAGATTACATCTCAGATATAGAAGATGATCATGACGACATTCCACTTAATATTCGGATAGAAAGTTTGCCAACCAATGGCAGCCTTTTGTATACCGATGAAAATGGCGTCACGAGAGAAATTGTGCAGTCTGACGTCGACAACGGTGTGTTGTTTGTCCCAAACAATATCAGCTTCGTTGCCGGGCCTGGAGAAATGTTTGAAATGGGCTTCAGTGGTGACCCTGACGATATGCCAGAGCTCGTTGATGGTTTCTATAATTGGGGCGTCGCGGTATCACCAACCGAAAGGCTAATTACCTTAGCTAACGGAAATACCATTACGCTATCGATTGATGACAATAATGACAAACCCCTACAGCAGTATCAAGGTGAGCAGCCACATGTTGGTTATGGGATTGGTGATACTGATGGTAAAGGTATGAACATGCAGGAGACCTTGATCATCGACTTTACCAACAACCCACTTGAAGTGGTTCATTTTGGATTAGATGGTATGGGAGGAGAGTTCAATACCAATAGTAGTGTACATATTGAAGTTATCTATACCTTTGCTGACGGGACAACAGCTAGCGAGCAATACCAAAAAGATGAAGGCGATACAGGCAATCAGCAGATTCTGTACGAGTTTAGCTACTCTTCACCAAGTAATCCGATTGTTGGTATGGAGCTTTCATCTTCCGGTGGTAATTGGGAGCTGCGTTACGTACAAGGTAATGAAGCTGTAACCGATGACCCTCAATTTGACTATGTCGCAGTAGATTCAAATGGCGCTGAAAGTACCGTCGAAACGGTGGTGGTTGATATTGAAGAACCACAACAATATAACGTGATCAGTGCTGCGAGTAATGAGCCTTTATTTGCGGGCTCTGGTAATGACCTGCTGATTGGAGATAGCGATGACAATATATTCACCTGGTTAGACTCTGCGCTCGATAACGGGACCGATATAATTAAAAGCTTTGAGCTTTATACGGAGGGCGCCGGTGATCTGATTGACCTCAATGATCTACTTGAAGACCCACAAGATGAAACTCAAATGGCCGAGCTGCTTGGCATGATTGAAGTGTCTGTTGATGGAGACGATATCGCACTATCGATTCCAATCAGTGGCGGCAGTGATACTCAAACCATAGTGGTTGAAGGTATTGCAACGGAAATGGGAGCTTCGGTTGATCTCGGCAATGATCTTTCGGTGCTAGCCGAGTTAATCAAAAATGATGCTGCCTAGTAGGATCGTGAAATGCTTTGAATTTTAATGTAGTGAAAGCCTTCGGTTTCGAGGGCTTTTTTGTGTCTACTATTAACCTAGAAAAATACCGTGATCTTAGACAAAAAAAAGCCCAAACCAACGTGGTTTGGGCGGATACAAGTATAGGAGTTAATAAGGAAAATGCAGTAATTAAGAAAACAGTGAGAAACAAGTTTGACGGCCTGTTAAACATCTAAATACTCTGTTTTCTACTTAATTTATGACCCTCGATTACCATTTCAGTTCCCCAAAAATTCATTAATTTTCTCTTTTTAATTAAACGCGCCTCTATTCAATCGCTTAGAACGTAATGCTCATAACTGGTACGACCAATTTGTGAAAATGTGATGTTGCTTGCTTGTTAAATAAATGTACTAAGCGTATATTTCAAACAGTTGTTTAATACGAGTGATTGAAATGGCACCAAGAAGTACAACCAAAGACAAAATCTTAGATGTGGCTGAAGGCTTATTTGCTGAGCACGGTTTTAATGACACCTCTTTACGCACAATTACGAGTAAAGCCAATGTCAATCTTGCTTCAGTGAACTACCACTTTGGCGATAAGAAGACTCTGGTTCGTGCGGTACTCAATCGTTACTTAGAAGCATTTATGCCAGCATTGCAAGATGCGCTAGTGAACTTAAATTTGAACGAAACGTATTCTATGAGTGATGTGTTTGAGTCTTTAAGACAGCCGCTAAGGGCACTGAATGATGTAAGGCCAAATGGTACCAGCCGATTTATGTTACTCATCGGTCGAGGCTATACAGATGTGCAAGGTCATTTGCGTTGGTTCATTACTACTCGTTATAGCGAAGTACTGACTTTGTTTACCAACTCAGTAATGAAAGCCAATCCAAACCTCACTCAAGAACAGTTATTTTGGCGATTGCACTTCACCCTAGGGACTTGTGTATTCACCATGGCATCTAGCCAGGCTCTAATAGAAATTGCAGAGAATGACTATGACAGAAAGATAGATGCTAAGGCAGTGGTCGATATTCTTATTCCATATTTGGCCGCTGGCATGTCAGCAAAAGAATAAAACAATAAAAAGCAAAACATTCACAAACAATATAGTGAACAAAAGGATCTGAACTATGAGCTCTCTAAGACAAAAATGGGTAAGTGACCCAGCTTTTAAACTCTTTAAAAAAGTACTACCACCCCTATCTAGCACCGAGAAAGAAGCGATGGAAGCGGGTAGCGTGTGGTGGGACGGAGAGCTGTTTTCTGGTAAACCAGATTTCACTAAGCTACACCAATATCCAAAACCACAGCTGACAGCAGAAGAGCAATCGTTCATGGACAATGAACTTGAAACTCTACTCGCTATGCTTGATGACCACAAAATTGTGAAAGAAGACCGAGACCTTCCTGAAGAGGTGTGGAACTTCTTACGCAAAGAGCGTTTCTTCTCGCTAATTATCGCGAAAGGGTACGGCGGCCGTGAATTTTCGGCGCACGCCAACTCTACAATCGTAACTAAGATTGCAACGCGTAGTATCAGTACTGCGGTTTCGGTAATGGTTCCAAACTCTCTTGGCCCTGGTGAGCTGCTGTCTCACTACGGTACTCAAGATCAAAAAGATTACTGGCTACCTCGTCTTGCTGACGGTACAGACATCCCTTGTTTCGCACTAACAGGACCTGAAGCAGGTTCTGATGCAGGTGGTATCCCTGATGTCGGTACAGTGTGTATGGGCATGTACGAAGGTAAAGAGACACTAGGCATCAAGCTTAACTGGAACAAGCGTTATATTACTCTAGCACCAGTGGCGACGGTACTTGGTCTGGCTTTCAAATTGCACGATCCAGAAAAGCTACTGGGTGACAAAGAAGATATTGGTATCACTTGTGCGCTTATCCCTGCAGACCACGAAGGTGTTGTGATTGGTGAGCGTCATGATCCACTTGGTCTTGCGTTTATGAATGGCCCAACACGCGGTCACGATGTATTTATTCCTATGGAATGGCTAATCGGTGGCGCAGATTACGCAGGTAAAGGCTGGCGCATGCTGGTGGAATGTCTGTCTGCTGGTCGTGGTATCTCATTACCCGCACTTGGTACGGCGATGGGCCACCTTACAGCGAAAACGACCGGCGCATATGCTTATGTTCGTAAGCAGTTCGGTATGTCGATTGGTAAATTTGAAGGTGTTGCAGAGAGCTTAGGCCGTATTGGTGGTTTAACGTATCTATTAGAAGCGACTCGTACACTGACAACCACTTCACTTGATATGAAAGAGAAGCCGGGTATTGTAACGGCTATCGCCAAATATCACATGACAGAAATGGCACGTACTATTCTGAATGACTCAATGGATATCCATTCAGGTCGTGCAATTCAAGATGGCCCAATGAACTACTTGGCTGCGCCTTACCTAGGTATTCCAGTTGCTATCACAGTAGAAGGTGCGAACATTCTAACTCGTAACCTGATGATCTTCGGTCAAGGTGCGACACGTTGTCACCCATACGTATTGAGCGAAATGGAAGCGGCAGCGAATCCAGACGAGAAGCAAGGTGCAAAAGACTTTGATAGCTTGTTGTTCAAGCATATCTCACACGCAACTAAAAACACGTTTGGCGCATTTGGTGCAGCACTGACTGGCTCTAAGTTCATTAAAGCCGACATGAGCGGTCCAACCAAGCCTTACTACCAAGATTTGACTCGATTGAGCCGTGCGCTTGCAGTGAGTGCGGATTTCGCAATGCTGACGCTAGGTGGTGAACTGAAACGTAAAGAGCTTATCTCTGCACGTTTGGGTGATGGTCTGAGTTACCTATACATGGCGTCTGCTGCGCTTAAGAAGTATGAAGACGAAGGTCGTCAACAAGCTGACCTAGATTACGTACATTACGCGGTTCAACATTGTTTCCATAATGCGGCTAAGTCGCTGCAGGAAGCGTACAGAAACTTCCCGAACAAGATGGTTGGGAAAGTGCTGAAAGGTCTCGTTTTCCCGGTAGGTAACCACTTTGAAAAACCAAGTGATAACCTAACAGTTCAACTAGCAGAGAGTTTGATGACTCCAGGTGCACACCGTGAACGTCTGACTCACCTTTGTTACATTGGCAAAGAGGAAGATGATAGTGTTGGCCTTATGGAGAATGCTTTCAATGCGATGTACAGCATTAAACCTTTGGAGCGTAAGATCTTCAACGCAGTGAAAGAGGGCAAAGTGGCTCGTAAAGGCTTGCTGGCAGATAAACTGGCTCAAGCACTTGCTGCTGATGTTCTGACACAAGAAGAAGTCGACCAAATTGTTGCTGCTGATAAACTACGCTACACAGCGATTCAAGTTGACCACTTCAGTCATGATTTTAGTGAAACTTTGACGCGAAAAGAGTTAAAACCTAAGCTAAATAGCGTTGCTTAGATAAAGAAATGATTAAAGGCACCTATCAGGCTGTCTCTTGATCACAAGTCTGGTTAATCAAGAGACTTAGCGAGTTCATACCCTTCAAGGATGGTTTGTAACCTAAACCATCCTTGCCATAACGTCTTTATAGAAGCGCGACCTGTTCGCTTGGTATTCTTCCAACCACCTAACCGAGCAATACCGTTGTAAGCCCATGATATATTAGGCGCTTCTTTCGGTAGTTTTTTACTCTCCAACTTGAGCCACATTAACTTCCACGCTTTGCCTTTTAATACCTGCTCACAACTGGTCTTAGATAACTCGTCTGATTCATTCATAAACCTCAACTGGAGTAACCGAGTCGCGATAAAAGCCAAAACGACGCTGAGCCTTTCTAAGTTATCCTTACTTTGCATTCTCAGTTGCTCAACTTCAGTCCCTTCACTTTTCCAGACTTTATGAAAATCTTCTATTAGCCAGCGCCGCTCATAATAACTGACGATTTTGAGTGCCTCTTCCTTGCTCGTTATCGGCTCTGAAGTCAGTAAGTGCCATGCGAGCTTATTATCACTCTCTCCTTGTTCTATACATCCCACGTAGTAAAGCGGAATGTTATCGAACTCTTTCTTGTTAGCAGGAGACTTGAGTGTCACGGGGGCATATTTGATATCTAAATGAGCCTTGCGAGCTTTACGACCGCCTTTTTGCGGTATTTCGAGCACTTTCTCTCCGGCTGATAACAGGGTAGAGGCATAGCTATAAAGACGATTATCATGCTCTTCAATACAGCGGCTTTGCATTGAGCGAACGAGGAATCTCTGTTGTTGCTCTCGCTTGTAAGTGAGGTATTCAAATAGGTCTGCTTCTCTATCACACACAGAAATGACATCCGAAATTTTATCGCCAAGTCGCTCAGCGACATGGCGAGAGGCTTGTTCCCACTTATAACTTTCTTTCTCTTTGTATGGTCGAGTCGCATGCTGGTGCCTTTGACCTCGCTTTTCTATATCACGAGTCCAGCGCTGTTGTTCAATTAAACCAATAACAGATTGAGTATCGGGAGCAAAAAGTAAGGTTGAGTGTACGAACATGGCGCGATGTCGATTGCCTTGATTGGAATGCCCGAGTTCATCTCGAATGCTACGATGGGAGTAACTGAGAGAAGTGGTGTCTTCTAAGGCAAGAAGTGTTTGTTGCTCTAATGCTTCTTGTGCGGTGACATAAAAACCCGCTTCTGCGATATCTTCTGCTTTGATTTGCTCATTACGGATGAAGCGATAAGCCCCTTCCATTTCAGCAGGGGAGATAATGAGTTTCGAGACGGGTACACCAGGTTGCTCGGCCAGTGAGGCTGCGAGAGCAACGAGTCTTTGAGTGCGTCTAGGGTCATTAAGGTGGGCTTGACCGAACTGTTTTTGTGCCCAAAGGGTAGGCTCTATATAGGTCATGATAATCATCCTTGTCATTGCTTAGATGATCAGATCATGAAACCTAAAAATAGTTCAAAAAAAATCCCTAAGCGTGGCTTAGGGATTTGTGTATAAGAGACAGCCTAATAAGGTGCCTTTTTTGTTTTTGTCGTAGAAGTCGCAATAGAAGCGTTAACAAATGGTGACTTAGTCGGCAAATATCAGTTGAGTGCTCCAACCACTTGCATTTTCACCACATTTTTACAGAAATTAGATGCCATTTGCGCACGAAACTCTTATCCTTAACCTGATTTTTTAAGGAAGTTGAATATGATCATCAAACCTCGAATTCGCGGATTCATCTGTACTACAACACATCCAGTCGGTTGTGAAGCTAATGTAAAAGAACAAATTGCTTACACAAAAGCTCAAGGCCCAATCGCAAATGCACCTAAACGTGTACTCGTTGTTGGCTCTTCAAGTGGCTACGGCTTGTCTTCACGTATTGCGGCTGCATTTGGTGGCGGCGCTTCAACTATCGGTGTTTTCTTCGAGAAAGCCGGTACTGAGAAAAAGCCGGGCACAGCTGGTTTTTACAACTCAGCAGCGTTCGATAAGCTAGCTAAAGAAGAAGGCCTGTATTCAAAAAGCCTTAACGGCGATGCTTTCTCTAACGAAGCTAAACAGAAAACAATTGACCTTATCAAAGAAGATCTGGGTCAAATCGATATGGTTGTGTACTCACTGGCATCTCCAGTGCGTAAAATGCCAGAGACTGGCGAAGTGATTCGTTCATCTCTAAAACCTATCGGCGAAACGTACACATCTACAGCAGTAGATACAAACAAAGATGCGATCATCGAAGCAAGCGTTGAGCCTGCTACTGAAGAAGAGATCAAAGACACTGTTACTGTTATGGGCGGTGAAGATTGGGAACTTTGGATTAACGCACTTTCTGAAGCGGGTGTTCTAGCTGACGGTTGTAAGACTGTTGCTTACAGCTACATCGGTACTGAACTAACGTGGCCAATCTACTGGGATGGCGCGCTAGGCAAAGCTAAGATGGATCTAGATCGTGCAGCGTCAGCGCTTAACGAGAAGCTAGGCCAAACTGGCGGTACTGCGAACGTTGCTGTTCTTAAGTCTGTTGTGACTCAAGCAAGCTCTGCTATTCCTGTTATGCCTCTTTACATCGCAATGGTGTTCAAGAAGATGCGTGAAGAAGGTATTCACGAAGGTTGTATGGAACAGATTTTCCGTATGTTCAGCCAACGTCTATACAAAGCAGATGGCAGCGCAGCAGAAGTTGATGAAGTGAACCGTCTACGTCTAGACGACCTAGAACTTCGTGATGACATTCAAGAGCATTGTCGTAACCTATGGCCTCAAATCACAACTGAAAACCTAAAAGAACTGACTGACTACGTTGAGTACAAAGAAGAGTTCTTGAAGCTGTTCGGTTTCGGTGTTGACGGTGTTGATTACGAGGCTGACGTTGAGACAGCTGTTGAATTTGATGTAGCTGACATCTAATTCACAAATCAAAGTACAACGAAATAGGCGCTCATTGAGCGCCTATTTTTTTGTCTGTAGTTTGAGAAAAATGACGAGCTGATTTGAGATGCACAGAGTTCTAAAAACAGATGAGATAGATAGGAGAAAGAGAAGAATATGACGGGCAATAAAAAATGCACTAACTCAAAGATGAATTAGTGCATTTTAAATATCTAATCTAAAGCGTTATAACGCTGAATAAACTAGCTAATGATAATGATAAAGGTACCCGCTAAGGTCATCAATATATTGGCTATCGCGTACGTACCCGCGTAACCCAGTGCTGGAATAGTTGAACGAGCGTGGTCGTTTACTATGTCCATTGCCGGAGCACAGGTTCGTGCGCCAATGATGGCTCCAAAAAGAAGAGCTCGGTTCATCTTCAGTGCGTAAGCGCCAACTAGGTAAGCGAAGAATACCGGAAGTACACTCACGATAAGTGCTATACCGATAACTTGTGGACCCACTTGGGTCAAATGCTCAAATATCTTACCACCGGCGCTCAAGCCGATACCGACCATAAAGAACATCAAACCGAGATCTTTGACCATATTCAACGCCCCTTGAGGAACGTAGCCGAAGGTAGGGTGGTTTGCTCTTAAGAAGCCAAGCATGATGCCCGATAGAAGAAGCCCAACGGCATTACCTAATCCAAAAGAGACTTGACCGAATGTCATGGTTATCAAGCCAAACAAAATACCCAGAATGAAGAAACTACAGAAGGCCATTAAATCGGCCATTTGGCTATGAATAGAGATGAAACCAATTTTTTCTGCAAGGCCGTGAACACGGCTCTTTTCACCACTGACTTGTAGTACATCACCTTTAGAAAGTACGATGTTTAAGTCCATCGGCATTTCAATTTGAGCTCTTACTACGCGGTTAAGGAAACAGCCGTATTCGGATAAGTTTAAGTCAGATAAACGCTTGCCCGCGATGTTGTCACTTTTAACGACGATCTCTTCTTCAACGATTCGTAGATCGAGAAGGTTACGGTCAAAAACTTCTTTGCCGTTTCGGAAACTTGGATCAAGACGAGCGTGGCTGTCAGGGAAACCAACCAATGCGATTTCATCGCCTTCTTGCAGAATGGCATCGCCATCCGGGTGGGCAAGAATACCATTACGTCGAATGCGCTCGATGTAGCAGCCCGTTTGACGATAGATGCCAAGTTCACGAAGGTTTTTGCCGTCTGTCCAGGAGATAAGCTCAGGTCCCACACGATAAGCTCGGATAATGGGTAAGTAAACCTTACGCTGACCAGAGGTGCCTAAGCCGCGCTCTTGAGCTATTTGTTCTGCTGAGTCGTGTAGGTTTACTTTCTGGAGCTTTGGAATAAGGCGGGCAAACATAATCATACTGATTAAGCCGACTAAATAAGCCATCGCGTAGCCTACGGATAGGTTCTCTATGACCAGACCCAAGTCCATGTTTCTTGGTACTTCAGCTAAACCTGAATTGAGCGCATCTTGCGCACCAACCAATATCGGTGTTGCTGTTAGTGCTCCAGCCATCATGCCTGCGGAAAGACCGAAACCAAGACCCAAATATTCGCTGCAAAAGTAGGTAAGGGCAATGGCGGTAGAAAGTACAACCAGGCTAAGAATGAGGTAATGCTTGCCATCTCTGAAGAATATACCGAAGAAGTTGGGGCCGGCTTCAATACCTACACAGTAAATGAAGAGCATGAAACCAATTGTGAGAGCGTCGGCGTTAAAGGAAAAGCCAAGATGTCCCATGATAAGAGAAGTAATCAGAACACCGATTGAGTTTCCAAGTTGGAGGCTACCGAAACGAATTTTACCAATGGCGAGGCCAATAGATAACACAACAAAGATGAGAAGGATGGGGTTTTGTTTTAACAGCAAGACAACGTCGATATTCACAGTGATTGCTCAATAATTAGCGTGAAACACAGGATCAGTTTGAGGAATGAATTGTATCTAAATATAAATAAATTATAAGTGCTATTTTCAATTTTATTCGATATTGGCCTTAATCTTACTCCGTTTGAAAAATTGTCACAAAAAAGCCCGCTACAATTGAAGTGACCCCATAAAGTTGGACATTTCTGTTAAGCGGCTTTCAAGGCCTGAGCTCGATATTCTATCGGAGTCAGGCCTTTTAGTTTCACTTTTATACGTTTCGTATTGTAGTACTCGATGTATTCTTTAATTTGCTCTATCAGAGCATCTGCATCTTCAAAGCTTTGATTGTGATACATCTCTGTTTTGAGTAAAGCAAAAAAGTTTTCAGCAACGGCATTATCCAAGCAGTTACCTTTTCTAGACATACTTTGCGTTAACCCACTCTCCGCTACCTTTTCCTGATACTGTCGATGGCGATATTGCCAACCTTGATCGCTATGTATAATTGGCTTTGAGTTGGGTTTAAGCGTTGATATGGCTTCCGTCAGCATATCCGTGACAAGCGGCAAGCAGGCATTTTTGGCCACTCTATAAGCAACCACTTCCTGAGTAAACAAGTCGACCACGGGAGACAAGTATACTTTCTGCTCTTTGACTTTGAACTCCGTGACATCCGTTACCCACTTTTCATCGGGTTGAGTCGCACTAAAATCTCTTTCAAGCACGTTAGGAGCAGCTGTTCCAGATTCTCCTCGGTATGAACGATACTTTTTAATCCTGACCGTCGATTTAAGATTGAGCTGAGCCATAAGCCTTTGAACCGTTTTGTGGTTAAGTGCGAACCCCTGATTTTTTAGTTCCAAGTGAATACGGCGGTAGCCGTATCGACCCTTATGCTCATGATAAATTGACTTTATCAACCGCAGCTCACGTTCGTAGTTATTTGGGCGCTTGCTCGTTTGAGCCTGATAATAAAAGACACTTTTTGCCAGCTGTAGAGTCTGCAGTAAGTGCTTCAATGGATACTTGCCTTTAAGAGTTAGAGCTATGACCGCTTTTTCTTTGTTCGACGGTTTTTTTCCTGCTCCAACTCTTCCAACTTTTTTAGAACGGCATTCTCAGTTCGTAAGTAGACCAACTCCTCTCTTAGCTCCTCAAGTGTCATTTCATTATCAGGCTTAGTGGTACGTTGAGGTTGCTGTTTCATTGAGGGGCTTCCTTTATGGCGTATTTTGAGCCCCTTGATACCGAGCTCATTAAATCGTTTGAGCCAGACAGAGAGTATTCCAGGGGATGAGAGATTTAATACTGCGCTAGTGTGCGTGAGAGACCATTCATTCGTCCACATTAAATTCAATGCTTTTCGTTTTGTCTGAGCAGTAGCAGCATGCTTAGTGGGTAAAAATGAATCAGTACCATGGATGGCAAAGACTTGAGCCCAATACCGTATCTGTCTCGAAGAAATTGAATATTGTTTTGCTAAATCGCGAGATGACGCGCCACCTAAACATTGTTTAGCAATGATACATTTTAGCTCTCGGCTATATTTGGACATAAAAAGACCCCCAATAATTGGAGTCCAACTATTGGGGGTCAGTTCAAATGATGAGCGGGCTCTATATCAATCGTCCAGTCTAACTCTTCTTTTGGTTAGCTGTTCAAGGTGTTAGCGTCGATTCTCGTATGAGAAATTCCCGCTTAGTCGAAAAGACCTAGGTTTTCTTTTGCGTATGCTTCAAATTCTGTGCAGCCGCCGATGTGGTCTTGGTCGATGAAGATTTGTGGCACTGTGTCTACAGGTTTACCAACAGTCTTTTCTAGGTCAGCTTTGCTGATGCCTTCAGCGTGGATATCAACATAACGGTAGTTGAAGTCATCGCGTTTAGCTTTAAGAGTTTCAGCATGCTCTTTTGCACGAACACAGAATGGACAAGCAGGGCGACCAAAAATAACTACAAACATTTAATTTCTCCTAAATACGGGATGAGGCTCGTTAACTCAGTTATGTTAACTATTCTTTAATGAATGCCACTCAAAATTTCTTAAAACCAACTATGCCTCAATGCCATGGGGAAATAAAGATGGAATTGCCTCTTAATACGATAGGTTTTGCCTATCAGCACAAATATTAATCACAAAAGGGTAGAGTCTTGTTTACTGGCCACTGTCATCGTTAAGCCCCCTCAGTCTTAGAGTGTGAATTACCCCTAAGATTACGACTTTAATCCATCTTTAGTGCGACAAGTTGCACCTTGTCAAAAAAAACAAACATAGAACGAGGCATCCTTTATCTGGGTATGGAACCATATTCGGTAAGCAGCATGATGTAACGACGTTTTAGGGTATTCGCATTTAGGATGCAGAGATTGTGTTGCAAATACGAAGGTCATATTTCAAAAGTTAAATTCCAAAACACCAGTTCCCCAAATCAATTTTCCAATAACCAAGAGCTCGCAGTTTTGTTCGGTCATAGGCGCAGGAGGCACCATGTTTCAATTTATGACATCTACAAAGATCATCTTTGGTGATGGAGCACTTTCCGCTTCATTGTCTCTCTTTAATCAATATGGTTACAGCGTCCTATTGGTTACTGGCAATACATTAGAGCGTACTTCAATTGTAACTGACTATCTCGATGCGCAGAGTATGCGTTACCAGCACATAGCAGTTTCGGGTGAACCCAATATCAAAATGGTTGAAGAGGCTGCCACGTCTGCTCGGCGATTTAAACCTGACATGGTCGTGGCCATGGGTGGAGGCAGTGCGATTGATATGGGGAAAGCTTTGGCGGCGGTTTTACCTAATCAAGGTAATTTATACGACTATGTCGAAGTGGTTGGGCGTAATGTTCCTCTGAAAACCAAACCGCTTCCGTTTATCGCTATTCCAACCACAGCGAGTACAGGTGCAGAAGTCACTAAAAACGCGGTGCTGAAATCAGGGCAAGATCAGGTCAAAATCAGCCTTCGAAGCCCTGACATGCTAGCCGATGTTGCGATTGTTGACCCAACCCTAACTCATGGTACCAATCTGTATTTATCGGGGCGTGGTGCTATGGATGCCTTTACCCATCTAATGGAAGCCTATGTGTGTGGTGAACCCAATTCACTCACCGATATGATCTGTGAGGAAGGGCTACGCAAGTTAAGTAGCTCTGTGGTTAAAGCGTGCGTTTATGATGAGCCTCAAGCGCGTTCTGATCTTGCCTTCGCTTCTATGCTCGGTGGAATGGCAATAACCAATGCCAAACTTGGCGCCGCGCACGGATTAGCTTCTGCGTTAGGTGGCAAGATATCTGCACCACACAGTGTTATAACAGCGCGCTTAGCGCCATTTGTGATGCTAGAAAACATTGCAGTAGCGAAAGAGCAGCAAAGAAACGACATATTAGCGCGTTATCAGCGCATCGCTCAGATAGTGACCGGTAATGCAAAAGCAAAAGAAGAAGACGCGATTGCTTGGTTATCTGAAGTGTTGGACACGTTAAAGCTTCCAAGCCTACTGGAGTTTGGTGTCTGCGAAGCTCAGTTTGATGAGGTGTCTGCCGATGCGCTCAAATCAGTGGCTATTAAAGGAAATCCTTTACCGTTGAATCAAGAGAGGCTTGTACATATTCTTCAGCAGGTTTGTGAGGAGTGCTGCTGTGGAGGGGAATACCATGAGACAGCCTCGATGAATCAAACTGCTCAACTTGCCCCAGAGCAGGCTACGGAGTCGAGTTTTACCATCATTAACTCTTATGCGTCTGAGAACAGTGTTGTAGAGAAAGGCAATAGTTGGACTATTTGACGGTCTTCGATATGTTCGCGGTATAAGGTATTTAAAACAGACAAACAAAAACGGAGCACTAGGCTCCGTTTTTTAATGGCTATCTTTTTGTTCGTATCTAAGAGGCACTTTGTTCGTACCTTAGAAGATTAGAACTGAGAGTACTTTTCGTAACGTGAATCACGAAGTGACTCTTTAACGCGTTTTAGGTTCTCTCTGAAACCAGAACCACGACGAAGCGTAAAGCCTGTCGCTAACACATCAATAACCGTCATTTGAACCACACGACTTGCCATTGGCATGTAAACGTCAGTGTCTTCCGGTACATCCAATGAGATAGACAGAGAACTCGCTTTATCTAGCGGAGAGTCTTTTGCTGTGATAGCGATAACTGTCGCGCCGTTCTCACGAGCTAAGTTCGCAATCTCTACTTGGCTTTTAGTGCGGCCAGTGTGAGAGATAAGAACAATAACATCGTTATCACTGCAGTTAATGCAGCTCATACGTTGCATCACGATGTCTTCGAAACAAGTGATTGGGATATTGAAACGAATGAACTTGTTTTGAGCATCTTTGGCTACAGCAGAAGAGGCACCCAGTCCGAAGAAAGAAATGCGTTTTGCTTGAGTCAGCAAGTCAACCGCACGGTTTACTTGCATCGCGTCTAAACTGTTTTTAGCAACATCTAGACAAGCCATAGTTGATTCAAAAATCTTATGCGTGTAAGCATCTGGGCCGTCATCTTCTTCAACATTACGGTTCACGTAAGGTGTACCGTTCGCCAAGCTTTGAGCTAGGTGAAGTTTAAAGTCAGGGAAGCCCTTTGTGTCTAAACGACGACAGAAGCGGTTAACTGTAGGCTCACTCACGTCAGCCATTTTAGCTAAGGTAGCAATGCTAGAATGAATTGCAGTTTGAGGGGAAGCCATAATTACTTCGGCTACCTTACGCTCAGACTTGCTGAAATTTTCCAGGTTTTTTTGTATTTTTTCTAATGTATTCATAGTGTTCACAAGGGTATAGAGAACAACTTGCTAGTTAATATCTTTTACCAGGGGGTATGGCTGAAACAAATATAGGAAAAGACAAAACCAAACTTATATTCGGTATTGCAAATTCTACTGCATCAAATGGATATCAAGCTAACTAGCACCATAGAGTCAGTATAAACCCAACACACTATTCACTAATACAAAAACACGGCATGAATGCTTAAGAATATGACAAACCTCAACAAAATTTTAGAAAACTACAGAATTGGAAGAGGGTTTGAGCAAAAAGAATGCAAATTGAGTATGAACTGACAGCTAAGTTACATCAAAAAGAAAGAAATTTTCAATTTGATGCAACTAAAATTGAATGGCTATGCGTTGATTAGCTTAACCAGTTTGGTGATTTTACTCATCAAGTTAGGTGCTAGTTTAGAGATTTCACGCTGTTCTTCAAGCACTGAAGAGAGGATATCATTGCCCGTTAGTGGGTTTGCTAATACTACACGGAAAACGATGATTGGCTGATGCGCCCATACTTCGGGGTTTAAACGCGTTCGCGATACAAAAGACTTACCCGTTTCACGCTGCTTCTTCTGAATAAACTTAGTAAGCTCATTGAGTAACTCATTCAATTCGACACGATGTTCAGGCTCAGCTTTAAGCAGTGCTGCTTTGACTGATTCAGGTACATAGCGATAAGTCAGTAGGCAAAGCTCAGGTTCTGAAACCAGTTCGAAGTCGTTCTGCTCTTTAATAAGATCGGCAAAGTAGCGCGCTTTGTTGATGCTCTGGTCGATCAGCAGTTCATATCCAGGACGACTAATGATGTGCATTGAGGCGTAGACCAACATTGCCATACCTGAACGAGAGCCTTCTAACGTATGGCTACCTAAGTCTTTTGAACCTTTACGAAGGATGTATTGAGCGTGATGCTCAATCGCTGTCATCGCATCTGGCTTCTTAAACAAAACCATGCCTGCACCCATAGGGATATAAAGCTGTTTATGCGCATCAATCGTGACTGAGTCAGCCAATTCAATACCATCAAGTAGATGACGATGGTTGTTTGACATTAGAGTCGCACCGCCCCAAGCGGCATCAACATGGAAATGACAATCAGATTCGGCACACACCTCTGCAATGTCTCTTAGAGGGTCGATATTACCGGTTTCGGTTGTACCTGCCACACCAATGACAGCGAATGGCTTTATCTTGTTCTGCTTGAGCTGTTCAATCTTGAGCCTTAGATCGTCTGTACAAATGCGGTTGTCGTTATCCGTCTTAACAGACACTAGACCTTCTTGACCAATACCAAGTACATCCGCAGCTTTTTTCAGAGAGTAGTGACCACGTTCAGAGACTAAGATGGCTAGGCCTTCATAGTCATAGTGCTTCATGGCTTTAAACAGGCCTTCTTTTTCTACGCCTTTGAACGAACCTTGTGCCTTTAGTGCATTGTTACGTGCAACCCAAAGCGCCGTAATATTCGCGATGGTACCACCAGAACAAAACGCACCTAAAGAGTGGTTTGCACTGTGCATCCAGCGAGAATAAAACTGGTCGCTATCTTGATAAATCAGGCGATGTAACATGCCCAGAACTTGACGTTCTAGGGGAGTGAAAGCTTTTGAGGTCTCGATTTTTACTAGATTCTGATTCAACGCAATCATGATTTTAGAAAGCGGCATCAGGAAGTACGGCAACGCAGAGGTCATATGGCCAATGAAACTTGGCGAAGACGTGTGAACCGAGTGAGACACGAGAGAATCGAGGAGATGCTCAGTATGTTCAGAAACAAACTCAGGCTGCTCTGGGATATGAGCATTTGAAAAATCTTTCTCAATTTCACGCAGCGGCTTTTCTTCAGCCACAATGTGTTCACGTAAGAATTGATTCAGGTTTCTTGAAAGTTTGTCTTCAATTTGAGTGAGTGTTGAATCTGGGCCTTCGGGTACTGTAAAGATACGTAGAAGACTGTCGAAGCTAACATCTGCTGTTTTTTGTTCCGTAACCATAGCAAGCGAGTTATTTTTCTTATATTGACGCGAGCGGGATAATCTAAACGAAAACGGGAACAATGTCCCGTCTTAATTATGAAATCCAACTTCCCATAAAGCATAGTAAATTGAGGGTTATTTACACTTAATCGCTTCAAGTTTGGTAATCGACTGGTTGTAACGCTGCAGCGCTGTGTCGATTTGCTTGGGGTGGCTAAGAAGCTCTGCAAAGGCAGAACGTAGCTCGTAGTTTTGAGCGTGAGGCGTTGATTGGCGGTCGTCGAACGTTGTTTTCGCGATTTTACCAAGTTCATCATCACGTGTTGATAGCGTTTTAATGTCGTGTTGTTCTAATTGCAACCAACCTTCTACAGATTGCTCGGTAGCTACTTTGCTTGAATCGTTTACTAGATAGTAGTTTACCGCAGCACGATTAAGTTCAAAGTGGTGCTTACGACCTTCTAGGAACCACTCACTTACTTCTGTTAGCTCTGGGTATTGCTCAGAGGTCAATGCCGCAAGATCGGCATACCAATTCAAAGAAGCGTCGATGTACGCGTCATATTTTTTTGCTTGGCACTGGTTTGTCTCAGACATTGAATCTGCTGCAAAAGAGAAAGTCGAGGTTGAAGCTAGCAGTAATGCGACGCAAAGGCGTTTCATAGTGGTTCCTTTTGTAAGTTTATTCTTTTTATAACTTTGTCGTTACAGATTACCGTGATCATTATTTGTTGAGCAATGACACTTAGTGTCTTTTTATTTCGGTAACTGTATCGGTATCTTGGGCATGGGTATTCGAGTTGCATTCTAATCTAAAACAAATGCTATTCCTGCGATCTAGTTAGCAAGAGATACAAAGAACAACATCAAAATCGGGACAAGCAGGCTGAGGATAAAGCCACTTACGATAGCGACAGGGACGCATCGAACGCCACCTGTGGTTTGAATAACAGGTAATGTGAAATCCATCGCGGTTGCACCAGCATAGCCAATAGAAGTACATGGGTAGCTGCGAATTAGCACTGGAATCAGTACTAAGGCAACTAACTCTCTTAACAGCTCAAGCATGAATGAAGCGCCGCCATAAACAGGACCAAAGGCGTCGCCCATCAAGATGCCGGCTAATGAATACCAGCCAAACCCAGAAGACATTGCCAAGGCTTTGAACAGAGGGATATCAAGGACATAAGCCGCAATGACACCACCTAGCATTGAGGTGACGATGATCGCGATTGCGATTACCATGCCGTGTTTGTTGAGCAAGATCTGACGAAGTGTTAGTCCGCTATTGCGTAGCTGAATGCCAATAAAGAACAGTAAAACAAACAGAATCCATTCACTGGCGGTATCAACCCAACCAAGTCCAATAGGCAGAACTAAACCAGCGATAAGGCCGGAACCTACCACTAAGATGAGTTTGCCAGACTCCATCGCCATAGAAGATAGAGGAAGTTTCTTGTTACAGCTGTCAGTCTGGAGTGGCAGTAACTTATCAATAGCGGGCAGCGCCATTAGGTTACAAACGCTTAAGCAGACAAAGAAGGTGGCGGTGTATAGAAGGATTGTCTGCAGGTTACTGCCTAGGTTATCGAGGGCAGCTAAGCTTAGTCCCATCAAAGCGAGAATCACGTAGATCAACCGCGAAGTAGAGCGGTTGATAAAATCTAGCGTCTGAGCGTTTGATATTGAAAAAAGATACCCCACGACGAGTGGCGAAAATATAAAGATCATCCCTGTAAACATGCTTTCCCCATTGCATTGACTTCATATTACATTTATTAGCAATTTAACAGTAACTTAGAAGCCGCTAGTATTGATCACGTCACTTAGCTTTGCATTAAAATCCGGTTTGCTCAAGTTGCTTAATTTATAAAGCACTTCCGCTCCTGTGACGTTCAGTTCTACTTCGTGCTCATCGATGTTGTCATCCTTGTTTCTAAACATCAGTAGGTGGTTAGCTATTCGCGCAATATCAAGGTAAGACACTTCGCGTTCTTCGTGACTATTAGTGGTGTTACTGCAAACATCGATAAAGTCGCTGTCGAAACCCCAACGTCGTAAAACTAGCTTACTTGTCGCCGAACACTGGCCTTGGAATATTTGCAGTGCGATGTCGTGATCTAAGTAGTTCCCGTTGTCTAGGTAGAGGTGATATTCGCTAACCAAACAGAACAAACCTATGTCTGCGAGCAACCCAACAAGTAGTGACTTTTCATGCTCTAGATAACGGTATTCGGTAGGGGATAGCTCTTTAAATAGGTTAGTGACTAACACCATAGTTGCGGCGAGTTCTTTTGATACAGAAGCGCTCTGAACCAATAGCTCGTTACACTCTTTACTCAAATTGACGGAATGTTTAAGTTGCTCAATAGCCTGAGCCGTGACAATGTCACGCACCCTCAATATACCAAGACGCGATACGGCCGTCATAACATCGACACAAGTGATATTGCGTCTGTTGAATACAACAGAGTTAGCAACACGAATCACGATTGCTGTTAGCCCTGGGTCTTCAAGTAAGCACTCGGCAACTTCAGCGACGCCTGTTGGTTCAAGAGTACAAAGCTTTTGAATTTTAAGTACAACCTCAGGAATCGGAGGAAGAGTTATTTTTCCCGCTGAGATGGAATGTCCAACAAGTTGGGCAAACTCGGATTCTAGGCCCTTAAGGAGAAGAGCTTTATTTTGTGGTAGCCAGAAAAATGATAAATGATTCATATTAAGAGTAAGAACATGTATGTCGTACCATTTTACAAGCCACGATGCTGCGAGGCAATACTCATCGAACCACATAAGCTGTGATAACTTGAACGGGAGTATCACTAGGAATTAAATTTTTGGCGTGATTTGATAGTTAAATGTGATGTAAATCATTAAAAGCACGGATATTCAACTGATTGATGTGAACTGAGCCCTGACTTATTTTTCTTTTCGAAGTATCATTTATTTCAAAGGTGACAAATGAAACCATAATATTCACCTAAATATTTAATTAGATTTGAAATTTTTCGCATAAAAAGCTGCTTGTCTGGCGATCAACCTAATCGGGGTAATTTGATTAAGGATCAACGGATATGACCGAGACAGCATTTGTTAATTACGTGAATCAATTTGGTGAACATCAAAAACGCTCTATGTTTGGAGGTATTGGCCTCTTTCAAAATGACGCGATGTTCGCTTTATTGAGTGAAGATTGTGTATTCATTCGAGGTGGGAAGTTATTAGATAAAAAGCTGACGGGGCTTGATTGTGAAAAGTATCGTCATGTAAAAAAGCAGACGACAGCAACCGTGAATTACTACGACATCACGGATCTTTTTACATCCGAGCATCCTGAATTGGATAGTATTATTCGTACTTCAATCGATAATTCAATTAAGCAGCGTAGCTTCAAAAAATCATCAGCTAGCCGTAGGTTAAGGGATCTGCCTAACATGCAACTGACGTTAGAACGCATGGTTAAAAAGGCTGGAGTGGATGATGTTTCAATGTTTATGCAGTTGGGCGCGTCTGAAGTGTTTAATAAGGTTCGCGAAGCGTACGGAAACGATGTTGACCTAAAATTACTTTGGAAATTTGCGGGTGCAATTGATGGTATTCACTGGAAACTATTACAAGAGCCACGCAAGCAGCAATTATTAAAGAGTTGCCACTAAAGGTATCGTTCGTCTATGCCTAAGATTACTGTTTATACATAAAAACCGAGGAATTTCCTCGGTTTTTATGTTTCTATCTAGCCGTTTTAAAAGCTAAGCTTTTATTAAGGGCTTGCTCGTTCTACTTAAAGCTTGAAACGAGTAGTGAACATTAACTGATCACCGTAGAAGTCGTTGATACGAACTTCAGCACCTAGAGAGAATAGCTCTGTAGAGTGGAAACGAACGTAAGCAGAACCGATCCAATCATCTTTGTCATCGATAGAAACGTAACCACCTTTGCCACCAACTTCTAGTTGTGGACCAAGCCATTGACGAACACCAACGTTGAATTCCATACCAACATCAGGAGAGCTTTTGGCTGCAGGTTGAACTATACGCGCTAGCATTTCACCTGTTAGATCTGCCCAGTTGTTAATTGGAGCGTGGAAACCAAGACCGACAGCAGAGTCGTAATCGCCTTCAAATTCTGAATCGATACGCGCTACTGCGTGAGCATTCGGGTGGATTGACTTACTGAACGCACCACCAAATGTAATTGGGCTCGCACCGATACGTGCGTCAAAGTAATCGTAGCTAAAGTTGCTCATTACTTGTGCTTGTTCATTTGGTTGTCCATCGACAGCTAGTGCTTGGCTAGAAGCCAATAGCATAGCGGTAGTAAGTAAAATTTTGCGCATAACGATCGTAAACCTTTATTAGTGTTGATCCCTTTGGTTTGATAAAAAACAGGCAAACCATAAACATTGAGACAGTTTAATCTAACTCACGGAAAAATAACCCATAAAAATGCTGTTCATTTGTCATTTAGTCAAAAAATACGCAAGTAAAGTACTGCTCTGTTACAGAGATCTCATGTTTTAAGGCTATTTGGCAAAATTTATTATCCATTCACTCGTTATTGATAACGATTAGACACACTTAATTTACGCGCTGTACGCAAATGACTTCACATCTTAGGTAGGAAATCGCGATTATTGAGCAGCAACTCGTTTTCCGCCACCTTCTACGTGCTAACCACTCTTCACCAGCAAGGTTCGTCTTTATTGGCCGGTAACAGTGATGTACCAATAGTGTTCGCTGTTATCTACCGACAAGTATTAACTGCTATTCGCCGAAACTTGTTCGCTTGCTTGCCATTGACGTCAGTATGCGCTCGGTATCTAAGATGGAAGTCCAGTTTAGTAGCTGCTTGTCGTTAGCAATGACATAGTCTGTCAGTTGTTGAGTAATCGTGTCTCTCAGTTGATCGCCTTGCCAAGGTTTTGAAATATAAAAATCAAGCGCCGCGTTATTAATTGCTGTGACTGTATCATCAAGCCCGGCTTGCCCGGTGAGCAGCAGCTTGCGTGTTGGCTTTGTAGAATCGTGCTGGTTAAGTTCGATAAGAAAATCGATGCCCGTTTTGTCAGGCATGATGTGGTCACACAAGATTAAGGCGAGCTTGATACCTTCCTGTCCCATTTCTTTAATTACTTGCTTAGCTTCATCGACCGATTCGGCTCCTTCAACAATAAAGTTGTCTTCAAATGGTGCTAAATCTTGAAGGACACTGTTGAGAACCTCTGGCTCATCATCGACACATAAAATTAGGTACTTATTCATGAGGTGCTCCTTCTTGTTTGAATGGAAGCCACACTTGCATGTGTGTATGGCTGCCTACCTCAGACTCCACCAAAATAAAACCTTGATGAGCCGAAACGATTTGTTGAGAAATGGATAACCCAATCCCTAAACCGAAGTTGCCTTCTTTTTTGGTCGTGAAGTTTGGGTTGAAAATAGTGTTGATGTCTTCTTTGGCGATACCGTGTCCAGTGTCCGATATTTGCACTACAAGAAACGTGTCGTCACCTTTAGTGTCTTGAGATGTGGTGATAGAGACTTTGCCTCGCTCTGAAAGAGCATCAAGTGCATTAGAGAGAAGGTTGGTCCACACTTGTTGCAGCGAGAGCGACTGGCATAACAAAGGCGGTAAATCGGTGTCGTAGTGTTTTTCAAGTTGGTGATGTTTGAGCCTGTTTTCAAAGATCACTAAGGTATCTTCAAGTCCTTCGTGAACATCCGCGTAGTGGCGAACCTCTTCATCTTCTCGGGCATAGCTTTTTAGGCTTTTGACCATATCGGCAATACGTTTGCTGCAAACTTGAATTGAGCGGATAGAGTTTCCAACATAGTGATAATGCTCTAAGTCATTGAGCAGCTCTTTGCCTGCGACAGGGGAGTCTTTTAAGGTATCTAAAACCGCAGAGTCTTGGCTCAGGTTCAGTCTTACGGCTTTTTTGGCTAGCGCACGATCATCGATAGTAGAGGTGAGGTGCTTTACGAGTTGTCTTTCTTGAGCCGTTGATAGTGGCTTCGCCATTTTTGAATGTGCTAATACATCCGTCCCTTTATTTGATTCTGGGAGTGCCGAGTTCTCGAGTATTTGATCGAGATGTTCAGACAAGGTTTCAATACTTCTCAGTATGGCTGCAATTGGGTTATTTAACTCATGTGCGACGCCCGCAACAAGTTGCCCGAGCATCGCCATCTTCTCTTTCTCAATCAATTGCTGGTGGGCAGATTCCAGTGATTCGAGCGTTTGCTGCAGCTTGATTTTATTGGTGATGCTTCTTTGTAAGCGTCGGTTAAAGTGCCGGAGCAATAGATTGGTGAATAGGGGTAACAGGGTATTGTTTGAATGCATAACCTGAGCAAAGCTATCTTTATCCAGCTTGATAACTTGGGTCTGGGTTAGGGTAATTGCAGTAGAAAACGAAGGCTCACCAGTTACAAATGACATCCCGCCAACGATGTTCCCTTTGGAATGACGTACCACTTCCCGTTGCTGCCCAAGTTCGTCTTTCTTGTAGAGCGCCGCTTCACCCTCAATGATCAGCCATAAAAAGCGATTGTCTTCACCTTCTACGGTGAGCAGATGTTCGGGGGAGTAATCACGAAGGGCCTTGGTTTTGTCATCTTTTGAGAAGACATCTTGTAAAGCACTGACGACACGTTCAGCCAGGGCATTATCAGAAAGCTGGTGGTAGTCGTGAATGAAGCCTGATTGAAAAGAGTGAATCTTTTGTTCAATGTGTGCTCTGAGTAAGCGCTGTTGATCCAATGCATCACTGTAAGAGAGCAGGTTGTCTGAGTCGTATTGGATAACAAAAGAAGTCAGCTCTTTTTGCGCTGATTTGAATAGAACCTGATCTTGAACCGGTTTGGTTAGGCAGTGATTGAGTCGACCTTCATTCACAGCGGTTAAAATGGATTGAATGTCTGACGAAGCGCTGACTAATATCGTTCTTGCGGTATTACTATGGGGCAGCTGCTCAAGTTCAATAAGAAATTGCACACCATTAAATTCAGAATGATGATGCGTGATCACCAAGGCAACGGTTTGGTGGTGATCATGGATATCTTCTAATGCGTGATGTGCGTCTTCTATGTTCTCGGCAGTATAAATATCGAATACAGAAGCTAGCGGAGCGAGCTCCGTGCGTATTCTTTCAATGCTAACCGGATTATTGTCCAAACAGATAACAGCGTATTGATTCACAGCTCAACCTTAATAGTAGCGACGCTTCTAGCCTAGCAAGAACCGCTGAATAAGGATGAGAGCTAGCCGTTAATTTATTGAGGCAATCTAAGTATCGAGCAATAGGCTGATTTAACTCAATGTTTCTTGTTTGCTACTGATGGGTTAGACTAAAAAAAACAGACACGTGTAGAAAGAGAACTCATGGAACAGTTAAGAAAAATTGGCGCAATCGGCGGAGCAATCTCATTGGCACTTTGTTGGCCACTAGCGGTTGGGCAAATTGGACAAAATGCCATTACTGATGGCGTTGCAAAGCTTAACAATTCAAGCATTCAAGCCGAGATCGTGGAATACGATAGAGGTTACTTGTCCTCCAACGTAACCACTCGTCTAACTGTGACGGATGAAGACCTGAAAGAGCAACTTGCGATTGATGGACTGCCGAGTGAGTTTGTCATTAACAGTGCGGTTAGTCATGGCTTAGTGAGCTTAAACGCGCTGTCGACGTTTGATAATACCGATATTTTGCCTCTAACTCTGACAACTAGTACAGAGCTAAACGGCAACACTGACTTTAATTTTGAGTTAAGCCAGTTCAATCATCAAGGTTCTGATGAGAATGGTACTTCGGTATCGATCACTAAATCGAATCTTTCTGGCCACGCGACTGTTTTAGGGCAAGTTGATTACCAGCTTTCTATCCCTTCGGTTCAAATTGACTTTGAAACCGGTGAAGAGGTAACGCTGTCTAATCTCAAAGGTGTGGGTTCAGGCCAACAAGCGAAAGGTTACTGGCTAGGCACACAGAACTTTACTATCGATAGCTTCTTGGTTTCAGACTCTGCAATGCAGCCTTTCATGACTATTGAAAATTCTAAGTACGATTTTGAATCACATCTAGATGAAGCCACTAAGCGTCTGCGCAGCAACCTTAAGCTGGATGTCGCAAACATTGAGACCAGTGAAGGCCAGTTGAACAACCTAAACGTCGATTTTGAAATGTCGAAATTGGATAGCGAGTCGTTTGAGAAAATCTTCGAGATTTACCAATCTAATCCTGTGATGACGCAAGAAGACGTTGCAGAGATCATTCCATTTATCGATATCCTGTTTGCCAAAGGCTTCGACCTTTCTATGAACAACATGTCGCTAGAGTTAGGTAAAGGGCAATTCGAATCTAAGTGGTTGGTGAGCGTACCGGAAGGGACAGAAAACATCAGCAGTAATCCTTCGATGATTGTACCTGCATTAACGGGCAACCTTCACTCTAGCTTCTCAAATGAGCTTGTTGAAGAGTACCCGTTCATCCGTGAAGGTATCGATGAATTGCTGGTGATGGAAATGATCAAGGAAACACAAAGTGGTTATGAAATCCGTGCTGACCTAGAAAATGGAAACCTAGTCTTCGAAAATGGACAAGAAATTCCATTAATTGCTCTACTTATGCCGGTTTTTGTTCAATAAACAGAGCAAGGCTGAATACTGATAGGGTGATTTAGCAGGTTAAGCTTAAACATTTTATACGGTACAAAACAAAAGAGGTCTTAAGACCTCTTTTGTGGTTTTTATGTTGAGTAAAACATGGTATTACTTGCATAGTTATTATTTAGCAGGAGCAATTATCCCCATGGAACTTACATTAGATAACGTATTCAACTTCAGTGCTGGCCCAGCTGCACTGCCTAAACCGGTAATGAAACAAGCGCAAGCAGACTTTATTGATTGGAATGGTTTAGGGACTTCCGTGATGGAAATCAGCCATCGCAGCAAGGAATTTATTCAAGTTGCTGACGAGTCCGAACAGGACTTACGTGATCTTCTGAACATCCCAGACAACTACAAAGTTCTTTTCTGTCAGGGGGGCGCTCGTGCTCAATTCGCTGCTGTTCCTTTAAACCTTTTAGGTGACGCGACGAAAGCGACTTACATCGATGCGGGTTACTGGGCTGAAAGCGCAGTGGCTGAAGCGAGCAAATATTGTGAAATCGATGTATTTAACGCGAAGACGTCAATTGATGGTAAAGCGGCGGTTGTTCCGGCTAAAGATTGGAAAATCGACCCAGAAGCTGCGTACGTACATTTCTGTCCAAACGAAACCATTGATGGTATTGAAATCAGTGAGCTTCCTCAAACGGATAAGCCAATCGTAGCGGATATGTCATCTAATATTCTGTCTCGTAAGATCGACGTGTCGCAGTATGGTGTTATCTACGCGGGTGCTCAAAAGAATATTGGCCCAGCTGGTATCTGCATTGCTATCGTGCGTGATGACCTACTAGAACTCGCAAACGACGTATTGCCGAGCATTCTTAACTACAAAGTGCTCGCTGAAAAAGACTCAATGTTCAACACTCCGCCAACGTACGCTTGGTACCTATCTGGTCTTGTATTCAAGTGGCTGAAAGCTCAAGGTGGCGTTGAAGCGATGGAATTGGTGAACAAAGAGAAAGCAGCACTGCTTTATAACGCGATTGATAGCTCTGCTTTCTACAAAAACGATGTTCACACCGCAAACCGTTCAAGAATGAACGTACCTTTCCAGTTGGTGAAACCCGAGCTAGACAGCAAGTTCTTAGAGCTAGCTGATGCTGCAGGTCTGAAATCACTAAAAGGCCACAGAGCGGTAGGTGGGATGCGAGCATCACTATACAACGCAATGTCTTTGGAAGGTGTGCAAGTATTAGTCAACTTCATGAAAGACTTTGAAGGAAAATACGCTTAAATAGGGCGTAATTCACAATAAGAGGAGCGAAAGCTCCTCTTTTTTTACTTGCTGAGAAGGAATAGATATGAAGAAGTTAGGCGTAGTAAATAGTGTATTGGCTGGTAAAACCGTTGCCTATGCACACGGTGCTCAGAGTGCAATTAATAAGCAAATTTTACCTGAGCGTCAGCGTGCCACTGAACTTGGCTTTATTAACGATGAGCAAGCTGACCCTCGTTTTCATGGCGGTATTCAAAAAGCCCTTCATATCTACCCAAGCGAGCACTACTCAATTTGGCAGGAAGAATTAGGCGACAAAGTCATCTTTCAATCTGCAGGCGCATTTGGTGAGAATATAAGTTCAAGCGGTGTGACTGAAACTTCCATTTGTTTAAAAGATAAGATTCGCATTGGCTCAACATTATTGGAAGTCTCGCAAGGACGTATGCCATGCTGGAAGCTGAACGTGCGATTCGATCAAAATGATATGGCAAGAAGGCTACAAGATACCCTGCGAACAGGCTGGTACTTCCGAGTATTGGAAGAGGGTGATATCGGTGCTGGAGATGAGATCATTCTATGTGAAAGGCCTTACCCAGAATGGCCGTTAACTCGAATCATGGGAGCGGTGTTCACAGGTTGTTTGGATAAACAAGAGCTCAAAGAATTGGTGGAGCTGCCTTTAGTAGAATCTTGGGGAGCACTTATCGAGCGTCGCCTTGAAACTGGAAAAGTCGAAGATTGGGAAATGCGATTAGTTGGTCCGACAGCGGAGTAGACTGTTTTCCTAATACGTAAAAAAACGCTCACTATTTAGATAATGTGAGCGTTTTTAGTTCTGATGTTGATCACTCGTGGCTAAAAGCTAAAAGCTAAAAGCTAATCGCTTCATCTGCGATTTAGCTGTCTTTCATCTAGCTATAACCAGAAATCTTTAACCGGCACGTCAGGGCTAAAATGGTGCGCAATCTGCGCTTGCAGAAGCTCCGCTGTCGCAATTGCATCCGTTAATGCATGATGCGGCGTGTAGTCGGGTAAGTGGTACCGACGGCGGCTCTGCCCTAATCTCACTGACGCAGGCTTCTTGCCCTTTAGCTTATTCCATAATCCGCCAGCCAGTTTGTTCTGGATTTGAGATTCGATCTCGAGCGTATCGAGGACTGGAAACTCAATCCCTTCACCTAATCTCACTTTCAGTGCGTTATCCAAGAAATCACGCTCGATGCGACGATAATGAACGACTGGGATATGCCCCGCCATTGATTCTAAAATCTCATCTAATACTTCACTCAAGTCTGGCGCATCAATGATGTCATTATGAGTGATACCATGAATAACCACTGAATCTTCTTCCAATTTCTGTTTTGGCCTTAGTGTCCAGTGTCTAGCTTGTCGCAAGTAGATTCGATTGAGCGTAAACGGAACTAGCCCGATGGTAATGATTCCATCTTTGTTTGGGTTTAAACCGGTTGTTTCAAAGTCTACCGCTAAAAACTTTATTTCTGACACTGGAGTATCAGGAGAAGGAAGAGGCTGGCTATAAAATTGCTTTAAGCGCTCGTCTCTCGCTCGTTCCAGCTTTTGAGCAAACTTAAATGGCCAATCGACCGCGGGTGATCTGAATAGTTTGTTCATAGGCCCTACTTAAACTTATTGCTGGCTTGATAACGGAACTTAAGGAAGTTCTGTGCATTACTTAATATTTGGAATGCGTCCTTTAGGTTGCGTCGCTCGAAGTCAGATAGGTTCTCTGGCTCAATGTTGTTATCCGGTTCTATGTTGTTGTCGACATCGTGTGCTTGGTGGCGAATACGAACTAAGGAGATAAACTCCATTGCATCTTTCAAGTCTTGAGCTCGGCCTTTTGGCAGAATACCTGCGTCGATAATGTCATCCAAACGTTCAAACGAGTTCTTCGAGCGAGAGGCGACCGCCAAAGAGTGAACACGAATTAGATCGGCAAGTGGTGCGGTACCACGACGTTTAAGGTTGATCGAGTTGTTATGACGACCATCTTTCTCCATTACGAAATCTTTGAAGAAGCCAAGTGGTGGTGTACGGTTAAGCGCATTACGAGCAAGACATGCTAAGAAACGGTTGTTCTTACGTGCGCGGCGAACAATAAAGCTGTTCAGTTGTTCTGCCCATTTTAGGCGGCCATAAACACCATCTAAGTCAAAGAAAATAGAGGCGTTCAGTAGCGCTTTCGGGTTTGGATCATCAATCCAATCAGCAAAGCATTCTTCCCATTGTCGACGTGTCATACGCCACGTTGGGTTCGTCGCCATGATGTCTCCCGTACAGTACACATAACCACATTGGTCTAAGCCATCACAAATGAAGGTCGACAGTTCTTCAAAGTACTTGCCGTGTTTTTTCTCGTCATAGGTATCATCAAGAATAATTGCGTTATCTTGGTCAGTAACGAGCAGCTGCTCATCACGCCCCATCGAGCCGAGCGCGAGGAAACAATAAGGGATCGGCGCTTTACCGAGCTTATCTTCGGCTAGTTCAATAATTCGTTGTTTAAAGCTACGGCCAATTACCGACATTGCGGTACCTACCATGTGGGCGTTGGCGTCTTCGTTAACCAAGCGCACAAAGCTGTCTTTTACTTGCTCAGAAAGCACTTTGAGGTCTTCGATGCTTTGCTGTTGGAAGATACTGCTTACCAACAACAGTGAGTTTTGAGATTCGTAACGTACAATATCTGTCGCTTCGATAATACCAATAGGCTTCTTATCTTTTAGCACGGGTAGGTGATGGACGTTATAGCGAAGCATTGTCATCATGGCTTCGTATACATAGGCATTATGATCGAGTGAGATTACCTCTGCTGTCATGACACTTGATACTTCATCCGATGGATCGAGCCCTTCAGCTAAAACTCGAGTACATAGATCACGATCGGTAATGATGCCAATGACGGGCGTCGAATCGTCTTCATCATCTTCCACAATGTCGGGGTCGATGATCAGCAAAGATGACACATTATCTTGCGCCATCATGGTTGCAGCTTGTTGGATGGTTCGGGTTTTTTCGATCATTGGCGCTTCGCTAGTCAGCAGCGTCTTTACCTTTGATGTGGTTAGATCGTTAGCATCGTTGCTGTCTGAGTTAGCCTGACGCAATCGCGCATTATCTTCCACTTCGACAAAGTCAGCGAATGAGTCATAGTTGTCGTAGAGTTCTTGGAAAATAGGTTCAGGGATACAGTAGAGTAGGGTGTCTTCTGTTGCCTTTACAGGGAAGCGAACCTTATTGTTGGTGAGTAACCCCATTTGGCCAAATAAGTGTCCCTCATCCAGCCGGTTATAGAGCTCTCCTTTACGACGATAGACTTCTACTTCGCCGCTTCGAACAATGTAAAGATCATTAATCTGGTCACCAAAGTGAATGATAGGGGTATCTTGGCGGTAATAAGAAATTTCGACGCTACTGGTTACTTTCGCCAACATCTCCTCAGGGAGTTCTGTGAAAGGGGGGTATTGTGCCAGAAAGTTTTGAATCTCTAATAACTCAGCATCCATAATGATCATCCATTGGTTTGTATGATTTCATGGTACAACATTTGATAATATTTTGCCGTCACAAATCAATCTGTGAGCTAAAACCTTTTTAAAGTCTTAGGGATAGACTAATCTTTCAATTAATAGGGTGACAGTTAAAGGATGATAGGAATGCCGAAGTGGAAACTTAGTTTAGTATCTGCAGCTTTTATGTTTTCTTCGAGTTCGTGGGCCGAGACTCACAGTGTGGATATTCTTGATTATGACCATGTATACGCCACCGCTCATTCGGGAAGTTTGAATGAAGATGCAGGCAGCAATAACAATGCATCATCGTATGGGTTAGGGATCAGCTATGCGATAACGGATGATTGGCTATTGTTGGGCGACTACAGTGCTCGTTTCATTCACCCAGATGACTCAACAACTAGAATGGATACCCTTATGCCGGGCATTGGGTACCGTTACAGCATTAAGCGAGATCTCGATATAGTGGCATACTACCTGCTTGGTATCACGAAGGGGGAGGTCGAAGATAATGGAACGAACATTACTCGCTCGTCAGACTCGGAGTTTATCCAAGGGATAAAAGCAGAACTCAACTATGGCTTTGCGAAACGTTGGATAGCGAACGGCAGTGTACAAGTGAATCGCAGTGACTTGTTTGATGAGGAAGTTTACCACCTAGGTTTACGCTATTTAGTGACCAACAAATTTGCGATTGGTGGCTCTTATCAACACAGAGATGGTGAAGGTAAGATTCGCAGTGAGCGTACTAATGAGCTAGGTGTAGAGTTCTTCCTAGAGTATTAACTAGTAATAGTAACGCAGAGACTAAGTGTTAGTAACGAAAAGGCTAAGTGCCTTAACCGCTCATATAAAGAAGACAGACACGAAAAAGCCAGCTTAATCGCTGGCTTTTGCATATCTATAGGTCTACAAATTCAGTTTTCGCTTTTCGCTTTTCGATTAAAGAACCGCAGCGATGCCTTTACATAGAGGACCCATGTTTGACTTAGTCATACCAGCAACACTGATACGGCCAGAACCAACAATGTAGATTGCGAATTCGTCTTTCAGGCGAGTTACTTGCTCTTTACTTAAACCAGAGAAAGAGAACATGCCGTTTTGACGTTCGATGAATGTGAAGTCTGCATCCACACCTTCAGATTTCAGTGTCGTAACAAACAGCTCACGCATCTCTTGGATACGGTCACGCATTTCTGCTACTTCTGCTTCCCATTCTGCACGTAGATCAGTATCACCAAGGATGTGAGTTACGACAGCACTGCCGTGCGCTGGTGGGTTAGAGTAGATTGAGCGGATGATGCTCTTAACTTGAGAGAACGCTGTTGTTGCTACGTCTACAGACTCTGCAACCAATGTGAATGCACCAACACGCTCGTTGTACAAGCCGAAGTTCTTAGAGAACGAGCTAGCAACAAGAATTTCTTTGTTGTATTGAGCAAAAATACGTAGACCAGCTGCGTCTTCTTCAACACCTTTTGCAAAACCTTGGTAAGCAAAATCGAATAGAGGCAGCAGTTTCTTCTCAGCAACCAGTTTAGCCAGTACTTCCCACTCTTCAGTTGTTGGGTCGATACCTGTTGGGTTGTGACAGCAACCGTGAAGAAGAACGATGTCGCCAGCAGAAGCTTTTTCTAGGTCAGCAACCATGCCGGCGAAGTCTTTGTCTTTAGTTTCAGCATTGTAGTAACTGTATTGAGCAGTTTCGATACCCGCAGCAGCGAAAACGCCGTTGTGGTTAGCCCAAGTTGGGTTACTGATCCAGATTTTCACATCGCCCAGTTGGCGCTTGATGAATTCACCCGCTACGCGAAGTGCACCTGTACCACCTGGAGCTTGTGCTGTTTTAGCGCGTTGAGATGCAACGATCTCTGCATCTGAACCGAAAAGCAGTTTTTGAACGGCTAGACCGTATTCTGCGGTACCTTCAATCGTTAGGTAAGATTTGGTTTTTTCGTTTTCAAGAAGTGCAGCTTCGGCTTTCTTTACTGTTTTTAGTACTGGTGTTTGACCATCTTCATTTTTGTAAATACCAACACCAAGATTGATTTTCTCTGCTCGAGAGTCTTTTTTAAATTCTTCAGTAAGGCCGAGAATAGGATCGGCGGGAGCTGCTAACACTTTTTCAAACATAATCTTCATCCATGTCAATTGAGAGGGAGGTAATAATAACTCCAGTATTTATACCTTTCATATAAGGTTGATACAACTCAAAACCGAGAATTTATTCAAACGACTTTTGACTGGCTGCTTAGAACATTTAATTTAACCAATTTTTCGGTATTTCTATTTGCAACGACTGTACGTTGAAGGCATTTCGTTCAACGCAATTCATTGCTATTAATATGGTTTTTATGCATGTTTAGACTGGTCGATATAAAGGAACCACATAGAATGAAGAAAATACTGAGCCTATGTTTTGTGGTACTAGCGGTGGTCATGGCTGGTGGGTGCAAAGATAGCAAAAACGAAGGCAATAAGCCTATGGTCTATAAGCCTACGAAAGCATCCCCCCCGGATCTTTCTGTAGCGATTACGGTTAATGGTAAAAAGCGTACTTTAGAGCTCCATCGATATTCGATCCGAGAGCCTGATATGAAAGTACATCTATGGAACCATAGTATTAATGGTCATGCACCATCCAGTACAATCAATACGCCAGCGATTCGTGTTTACCGTGGTGTGGATACCAGTGACGAGAATACGCAAGTTATTGCTGCACTGACGACTAAGAACAAACTCTATGTGACGGCGTTCCGTGGTAGTCAAAGAGTATGGACAATTGAAAAAGCGGACATTATAAGCGGCTTATCTGCGAACAAGTTGACAGCAAAAGCACAAAATGTAGCTTCGGTTGCACCGAGGTCCGCAATTTTAGACAACATGCAAAAAGCAATCAAAATCATAGATGAGCACCCGAGTGCTCCAACGTCTGGTTTAGATAACCTAATTGCTAAAGACAAAAGTAAAGTTCAGCTGCACAAAGTAAAAGTAGCAGTCCATGTTTCTTACCAAGCATTTGCTCAAGAAGCGGATAGCAACTTGGATGATGCGATGGTGCTTGTCGATTACTACATTAACTTAGTTGATTATGTGTTGAGCCGAGACGCCTTGTTGCGATTTTCTGTCAATGATGTGTTGATCGAAACTTGGGGATACCTAGACGATCATTACCAAACTTGTAAAAAAAGTGCTTCTCATGATGCTTGTAAGGATTGGGGATATCAGCACGAGAATGAACCAGTGCGTGTTGCCACCATTAAATGGTGGGATGAGCAAAGAAAAACTCGAGGTTGGGATCTCAAACATAGAATGCTTTACCTGAAAGGTAACTGGATCCTTGGTGTGAACTTCGGAAGTATAGTTCGCTCTCCTGGTGACATCATCGGTGCAGATGGTGTCGTATTGCACGAAACCGCACACTATCTAGGTACTGGTCACAGTACATCAGCAGAAAGTGAGGGAATACAAGGAGGCGCTGCCCATGTTGATGATATTAACTTCAACATATATAAAAATAACCGTTTAAGAAGAAATTTGGTTGGACTAGCCGATTACCCTTTACCTCCATCGGCTAAAATCGATCACGTCAGTGTAAAACGAGACAGTACGACAAGCTTAGACGTACTAAAAAATGACTTTGATGCTAACGGTGACACGGTTTCTATCCATAAGGTTGATAAATATTCAGCACAAGGTGCTGAACTTAGCATTGCCAATGGAAAAGTAACCTACAAAGCTCCTAAAGGTTTCATTGGTGAGGATGAGTTCCACTATATTATTACCGATGGTAAGAAACTGTTCGACCGTGATGTCGTTCATGTCAAGGTTACCTCTCCAGACCTATATGCTCGTTTCGATTTTGAAGATGCCCCTATTGATGATTTATGGATGGTGAACGCTCAAACAGGTTTACCGGGTCAAGTGGCAGTAGCCAAAACATCAAGTAAGCAGTCGATTTCTGAAGTTTGGGTTAATCAAGGCTATGCGAATTCTAAGACGCTTAAGCTAGGGGCTTTTGAATCTGTAAAGTCTAATTTGTTAGAGAATGATGTTCAGGAGTCTCTAAAATACAAATTCCATTATGGACATGACTTTGACTTCGCTGAAGATGATTTCACTTTATCACTTAAAGTGAAACCTAACGTAAAACTAGAGCATCCAATTGACTTGGTTAGTAAAGGAATTTGGAATGATGGTTTTCACTTCAAATTAACGAAAGAGGGGACGTTAGAGTGGTTTATGATTTCGCGCCAACTCGCAACCTATGCGGGTGGAAATGATCTAAGAAAAGTGTCGGTGACGACCAAAGAGGCGCTAAATCTAAGTCAATGGAACACTGTTGCTGTACGTGTTGATCGTACTACCCAAAAAGTATCTATTTGGTTGAACGGTAAGCAAGCGACATTAGTTGATCATTACAACAACAAAGCAGAAGTCGATGATATTAAATTGGCGAGCGGTTATGCCGGAGTTTGGGGAGCGGGTAGCCGATTAGGGGCAGGAACAAGCCAAGGGATGATTATTGCTAAGCCTTGGATGGATGCGGGTAAAGATGCAACGGCCGCTCTCGAGACAGAGCAAATGGCCGGGAACATCTTAGTGGATAATATTGAGATGCGTTCGTTTGCCTTGTCTGACGTTGATATGGCAGAGCTTGCTAATGATAATCTGAAGTATGCACATACGCCGCGACCATATAATGGACAATCAATTCCATTTAATGGTAACCACAATTTCAGTTGGAAAGTATCAAAATCAAGTGCATATAAAGTGTATACCAGCACAGATAGTAGTACTTGGTTAGAAGTTCAATCAGGTTCTAGTTCTCCAGCTTCAGGTTCACACACTGTTAATCTAGACTCAACGAGTGATGTTTTATATTGGCGCATTGATTTTGATGGTAAAACTGGGAAAGTATGGTCTGTACGTAACTCGTTAAAAACGGGTATTCAGAATCTTTCTTTTAGTTACGCTGAGGCACACAGTGGCGCTAAGTACCCACAATGTACAGTAAGTAAGAATGGGGATTGTTTATTTGGTTGGGATGACGGTAATAGAACTGACCAATATAATCATACTTGGACACAAAGTCCTGCAGATATTCTTAACTGGGAAGGCCACCTCTACTTAGGTGGAGATGAGAAAAAATCAGAGGTTTCTGTTACTGCTCAAAGTGGACAAGATTGGAAAACAGTCCGCTTTCGAACGGCCGTTATTGGAAAGGGGTGGACCGGTGCGCAGGAGCTTCCAAAAGGTACACTTAAGTTATTAGCTAATGGTACGGAAATCTGGAAGGCTTATAGCGTAGGAGACAACATATCTGATGGAACATTAGGTAAGTCAGGTAATCATTGGTCTAATCTACCGTCTATTGGTACCAACAAAGTGAGTGTACCAAGAGGTACTAAAGTAGGTGGCTATAGTATTCACAGAGTCGATTTGCCAGCTGATACAACAACGCTCAAGTGGGTCTATGAAGTAGAAAAACTTGATAGTAAAGGAAAGAACCCTGGTGTTGCTCTTGGTGGTGTACAGCTACTAAGATAGTATTTCTTCTAAACTGAAAAACCCAGCATATTTATATGTTGGGTTTTTTTATGGCATCTGTTTTAGCCAATCTTATTGTTGAGTTTAAATTTGGTGCGGATGAAGATAACCCCACTAAATACCTAACGGATAAAGCGATAGGGTGTAACTCATTTATGGTTTCAAAAACTAAGCAGGTTGAGCAATAAAACTTTCACGCTCAAGTTCACTTTGTACGTTTTTTCCATCCTTGTAGGTCGCGGCAATGAAAACAAACTCCTGTTCAACGGCAAGAAAAGCTTGAATAACTTGCGGGTCAAAATGCGTCCCATCGCCTTCCAATATAATCTGTTTGGCTTGCTCATGGGTAAAGGCTGGCTTGTAGACTCGCTTTGATATTAATGCGTCATAAACATCGGCCAATGCCATTAAGCGGCCGGACAGAGGAATATCTTCACCAGACAGTTGGTTGGGATAACCGCTGCCGTTCCATTTCTCGTGGTGAGTCAGAGATATCTCTTTCGCGACTCTTAAGAAAGAACTGCTTCCCAATTGCTTTTCTGCAATAGATAACGCTTCGGCACCAATAGCAGGGTGACCTTTCATTATCTCAAACTCTTCATCCGTCAGTTTGCCTGGTTTCAATAAAACGCTATCTGGAACACCAACCTTACCCACATCGTGCAATGGGGCAGACTTGTAGAGCAGCTCAATATAGTTTGGCGTTAATAAGCTTGCGTGGATTTCAGATTTGCTGAGCTCCAGTGCGAGTACCTTTACGTATTCTTGAGTTCGTAAAATATGGGCGCCAGTTTCGTTATCTCGAGATTCTGCAAGTGCAGACAAACTAACAATCGCTACGTCACGTGTAGTTTTCACTTCGTCTTGGGCATTTTCTAGGCTATCAAGCATTGTATTGGTCATAGATGCTATTGAACCAAGCTCGTTGTAGCTAAAAATAGGTAAGCGAACGCCTTGCTCACCATTAGTAACTTTACTTAATGCGTGCTCTTGGCTTAGAAGAATACGTTTAATCAGTTTGCTCCATAAAGTCATGATAGTTATCGCGTACCCGCCCAGTACAACCGCCAAATAAATAAACTCTTTGATCACGCTGATCTTGCCCGTGCCATCTAACAAACGGTCGGGGTTGTTTTCTAGCCAGAAGATGTCTTTGACGGCAACCATAGTCAGCATGGTGGTTAGGGTTACCAGAAGCACGACGACTAAACCAATCATTTGCTTAACTAGCGAACTTCTTTCTCCAATCAGGTGGAAGTCAAACTGACCAGTTGTCTCCATTTTGTCGATTTGAGCGAGCTTGGCGCTTAACTGAAGAATGGTTCCGGTAAAGAAACCAAATAAGCTCATGCCGAACAGCACTTTCAAGTTACTGTCTATCGTGAAGTCGTAGCTTAGGTTGTAATACAGAGCGAGAGGAACACTAGCTGTTAAAAATAATAGAGTATCGACTTGTGCGAATCGACCTTGTTTGACTAAGGCGTGTTGTGATAGCAAATAATGACGCGCTAGCCACAATAAGATAAAGACACTACTGACTTGGGTGAAAATTTCTAATGTCTTTAAGCTTTCGAGCATCGGGCAAACCCGACTGCCATAGGTGCCAAACAGAACGCCAGCGATCACGTATAATTGAGTCGTTAGCGATTGATTGTAATTTGAAGTATCCATCGATAAGCCTTTGTTCATTTTCATCTTAAGGTCTCGCAACTATTCCTAAGTTTACGAATACGTGTTTTTTGCATTGATTCACGAGGTTGGGGGGATACGCATGGGTAGCATAGCGAGCGTGAATAAGGTCGGGGATTCTATCGATAGCTTTTGTTGAATGATACAAAAAATTGGTTAGTGTTGGTTATTTGTTAGCTAGATAGGTGTTATTACGATGTTTTTTATGAAAATATTTGAATAGTCTCGATTGAAATTCGAGACTATTCAGTCGATATATTTAAGTAAAGTCGAGAGTGATTGACGACTACTTACCTCTAATCAAATTACTTTTTCAGATTGATTTCAGATTCAATTGAGTTGGTTTCAATGTCTGGGTGAGATGCTAGTTTGTCAGCTGCCCATTGGTTTAGGTGTTTCAAGATAGCAGATACCGCGTGTTTCTCCGTTGGTGCTTGGTCTTGATCTACATCGATTTTTTGCTGTGGATGTGAACCTGTCGCATCTTCAGCAATATGGAGCCAATCTGGGTGCCAGTAATATGGCTGGCCACTCGGTGTTGTCCAACTATGAACACCGTTTGACTCTCCTTTATAACTTAACTGGTCTGCTTCTATTTTTTTCATTGTTCTCTCGCATGTTTTTTGGGTTACATCAAATTATAGAGGCGTAGAACGAACTTGGCTCCCGCCTTGGTTACAAACTTAACAAAGCTTACAAAGTTATCTGTGAACTTATTCACACTATTATAGAAATTAGGCTTATTCATATGGATAGCAGTAATAGTTGTTAATGTTAGTGATAAAATCTCAGGCTTATTTGAATTTCTGTAGGTAGTACAATTAGATGGCGCGTTATGAAGAGCTAGCAAAGGATATTCGAACTCAGATTGCTAATAACACGTGGCGATCCGGTGAGAAGATCCCTTCGGTACGCATGAGTTGTCGCAATTACAACGTCAGTAATAGTACTGTCTTACAAGCCTACCAAATGCTAGAAAGCGAAGGGTGGATCATAGCTAAGCCCCAGTCGGGCTACTTTGTTGCCCCTCGTATGGACGGTTTTGGGTACGAACAACCGCTAGTACGTGAAAAAAAAGCCATCAATGACCGCTTATTCGATTTTTTGAAGTCGAGTTCCGCCGAAGGCGTGATTCCTTTTGGCTCCGCATTCCCAGATCCTGATCTTTTCCCATTACCTACTTTAACTCGAAACCTTGCGAGTGCTGGAAGAAAAATGACTGGCGCCAGTGTTATCAATAATCTACCACCTGGTAGTGAATCTCTCAGAAGGCAAATCGCTCAGCGGTATTTGCAGCAAGGCATTACGGTAAATCATCAAGACATCGTGATTACGTCAGGTGCAATGGAAGCGCTTAACTTGAGCCTGCAAACGGTGACTAAGTCGGGTGATAATGTTGTAATTGAGTCGCCTGCGTTTTATGGCGCTCTGCAGGCTGTAGAGAGGCTAGGCTTAATCCCTATCGAGGTCGATGTTTGCCCAATCAATGGGTTGAACATCGAACAGTTTGAAAGTGCCCTAAAAAACCAAGACGTGAAAGCGTGTTGGTTGATGACAACTTTTCAAAATCCGACAGGAACCAGTTTGTCGGAAGAATCAAAGCGCCGTGTGGTCGATATTGCTGAACAACACAAAACTTACATCATTGAAGATGACGTGTATGGTGACCTTTACTTTGAAGGGCATAAACCTAAGCCATTAAAAGCTTTCGATAAGACAGACTCAGTGTTGCTGTGTGGCTCATACTCTAAGAGCCTATGCCCTGGTTATCGTGTCGGTTGGGTGGTGAATTCTCGTTTTAATGATGCCATTCAAAAGCTTCAATTGTTGTCTACGCTATCAAGCAGTGCACCCGTTCAGCTTGGGGTCGCACACTTCCTCACTCATGAAAGCTATGATAATCACCTTCGCAAACTGCGTAAAAATCTCTTGGTCAGAAAAGAGCGGTTTATTAGCGCTATCAAGCAATACTTCCCCCAATCTATCGAAATTGAAGACCCTGCTGGTGGTTACTTCGTGTGGGTTCGTTTTTCTGCTAATTTTGACGGCCAACAATTCCATCAACTCGCGATTGCACAAGGTATTAGCGTCGCATCGGGCGATCTATTTAGTGAGCAGGGCAAAGTAGACAACGCGATTAGATTGAATTTCTCCTATGAACTGACAGAAGAGAAAGAACAAGCACTAATGATGCTTGGCAAACTGGCACATCAACTTGCGCATTCGTAAATCGTAAGTCACTCATAAAAAAGACAATGATTCCAACTGTACGGACTGATTCCGATGCAACTGTACGCCTTCTTGACCAGCAAGTTGTGATTCAATAATGATAGACCAAATATTGGAGATATCGGTATGTTGAAAATGACTATGGGAAATGAAGTTAAGTTAATTATCGTCGCGATTGTGTGTGCACTTCTGTTAATCCTCGGTCACGTATTACTGGCGAAAGCATTCGCTGACATGGCATGGGCAGAATACACGACCGCCGCAATCCCATTCGTTATGATGATAATCTGCGGTCTCGCGATAAAGTACGCTAGCGACCAAGATGTCGATTAAGTTGCTGAGTACTCGAAATAATTTTACTGAGCCCCACCATGATTTGGTGGGGCTTTTTCGTTCTATACATAAAACGGGTTCGTTTAGGCATCGATTTATCGTGATGAAATAAGGATAGTCGACGAAATACAGTACCTGTCCATACCTGTTGTAAGGGTATGTAAGCAGTATCTAGTCACTGCATGGAAGGTATATCACTTTTAGTCAAAAGCTTGGCAAACACCATTTGTAGCAATTTTCTATTGTTATGTTTAGATTTTATCGTATTCGCGTCAATTATCGGTCGGTCGTATTCGAGTTGTTATAGAAAAAGCTCTTACAGTACCTTACATTGCCATTTTATCTTTAATCTACAATTGCTTAGAACTAATTGAAAGGTGGATGTATGAGATTTAGATATGCAAAAGCAAACCTCTGTATGTTGGCATTGCTAACAACTAATGCAGTGGCCAGTGAGATTGATGTCGATTTGAATAAGTTAAGTAACGTTTCAGAGGTTGGCTCTAATACCTTGTCGATCACTAGTGAGTTCATCGGCTATGAACTTAGTGATGGCCAGTATCGTTACGCAAGAGACGTTGATTTAAACGGTTTAGATTGGGTTTTCTTGTATGGAGAGCATCAAAGAAAAGATAAACCCAATAGTGCTTTAATTGGTGACGTAAATGTTATTGGCGAATTACGACAAGTTTCCAATTCCGAGACTAAAAATGCAGTTGGCAATCGTTACTATTGGCAAGGCGGTGACTCCACGGATTATAACCAAGAACTGGCTTTCTCTGGTTTGCTTGTTGGTACGAGTGGTTTCTCTTTTGACGTTCAACCAGGTAAAGACGGGCGATTTTCTGTAGAGCTTTATACACACAATTGGCTTTCTTCTGCTGATGTAACCGCATGTGTTAAAAAGCAATGCATCACGATTAAAAATGATATTTCGTTTCACATGACCAGTGTCAAAAATACGATTGTCTTCGAATCTCAATCTCCAGACGACATCGTGGAAATTTCTTACAAACGTCAATATAGACAGTTCGACTTTGAATCAGGCCAAGGTTATCACTCTATCGAAGCGATTCAGCTAAAGGAGCTAAAGTAATATGAACAGACTCATTTTAGTATCAGCAATCGTTGCTGCTTTTTCAGCGCAAGCGGGCATCGGTAAGATGGATCGTTCTGTTACTCAACACAAAGCGTTTGCCTTACAAACTCAATTTGATTTTGCTTGTCACATGAATGCAGGGTCGGCCACTTTAATCGACCCTTATTGGGTTATCACAGCAAATCACGTATCTGGCTCTAAAAGTGCAGGGTATGAAAACGCGGTAACTTGCTCTTCTTATAAAAAAGATGAGAACGGTAAATATAACGTTGTTCATACATCACGTGCGACCACTAACCCCGATGGAGAGTGGGGCGAATATGAGTTTACCGATGGTGTTTATGATTTCGCGCTTGTGCGTTTGGATACACCGATCACCGGAATAAAACCAGCTAAATTACCAGAAAAAGGGATGTTCAATCATTCGGAAGTCTATGAAGTCAACAGTGTTGGTTTTGGTAACTATAATGGGCGCAATGGCGGCAAAAAATTTGTTAAGTACAACGATACCGATAAAAAATGGTTAGCTGAATATAAGTACGATCCAGTAATCATGCCCCAAAGCAATCTTCAGTGGCTAATCATCCATGGAGATTCAGGATCGGGTATTACAATTGAAAGAGATGGTGAGTTTTATATTATTGGGGAAATTGGCCTTCAATATTATGGCGAACTTGGCTGGCAAGATACCTTCGATGATGTCTTAGGAAGATTAGATACCTTACAAAGTGACATGCAAGAGCATGGTTTCAGCTATACGAAACCTGTAAACCTTGATGATGTGAAATGGACACCAACGACCCAGAATGACATTGAAGATCTTCACGCATTTTACAGTTACTGGAAAGCTGAAAATATGGATTTCAATGGTACTTACTGGACGAAGGATGGTGGTATTTATAACACCGCTTATGCGATAGAAGGGGAAAAATACACTTTTGAAGCTGTTATCCCTGCAAATCCTAAAGCTCCAGCCTTTGATGTGTTTGTTAATGGTCGACAGGTTGCTCATAACATCAAAGCAGACAAAGAAAGTCTGTTTTTGAAAGTGAATACGTTTGAGCAGAAAGGCGATCAGTTAGTCATTGAATTCAAGCCTCTCCAAAGTACAGGCGAAAAAATAATGCTTGATCACTTTTTGGTACGCAAGGCTGACTAATTTAGTCTGGACAGCTTAAATGAAACTTAAGCGCAATATATAAAAAAGAAGCCCTACTTAATATAAGTAGGGCTTCTTTTACAATGTGCAAAATTACTTAGTAATTAATGTACTTTGCTTAGCATTTAATTCAAAGTTCGAAGTCTTGGTTATCGATTTGCTTACGATAGGAGTGGCACTACCTAGTATCTTTCTCTTTGTCGTTCTTTCGTAACTGACAAGTTGAACCTGGTCACCTTTGAGAGTGCTCTCTAAGCAGTTAGCAACAGTGACCAGTTTCCCTGATGCGACCGTGAACTTAACTTTTTTACAGTAGTTAATTGTGTTTACTGATGGATCTTTAACTAGGGAAAATTGTTGATCTTCAATCTCAACTTGGATCGCGCTTTTGTTCAATTCGACCTGAACAGATGTATGCGATGCTTCAATGCCATAATTTTCGATCGTCAAACCCGTTTCAATTAAGGGTTTAGGAGCAACACGGTACTTATCGTTGGACCTATATGTTGTATTTATTGTATCCGTTTTTGAGTTATAGATAGTCGCCGGCTTCGTTGATGAAGCTTTAAATACATACGATTGGGTAACAGGATCTAATTTCCCATTAAGCTTTAAGTAGGTTATTAACTCATCTCGGTTTGATACATTGAACTGTTTGAATAGCAGTGTAGAGACATGATCGAGCGCGTATACGGTACTTCTCACGTGGTTTTCAACGGCTACAGCTTTCAGACTATCACTAACAACGTCCAATAGGTTGTTGTTCAAAAGGCTGTTTTTAGGGGTGTAGTTCGCTCTAAGGTCTTTTGTAACATTCGTCATTACAGACGCCAAACCATACTTAGATACTTCAGCAGGAGTCATATAATGCATACCGTTAGCAGGTGCTGCTTTTAGGGTAAACCAGTAGAAACCGCTCGGATCTTTTAATCCCATTTTTTTATAGTAATCAATGTATGGCTTGTGCTCTTTGTGTCCTACAGGAAGTGAAGCACCTTGTATAGAGCCTGCAGCCCAAGAGTGCACGCCTAATCGAGCGCCTGGTTCAACCGTCCTTTTTACACCCGCAACGAAAAGGTCAGTGCCGCCTGACGCTACATGTCCAATCGAGCTAATGTACGTGTCTAACTTCTTTGCTCTTACTTTGTACGCTAGTTGGATGTTGGCGTCATCATTCATAGAGCCACCCATATCAATGAAGTTCAGCGTTTTTGTATTCGGGTGAGCTTTCATCATATCGTCAAATGCTTTGGGGCTACCACTACATGCAACGCCATTGACACTCGCTATTGTACCTTTAATCTTGAAGGTTAAGGCTGTATCCCCTTGTAAGGGTTGCGAACATTTAGAGATGAAGACTGTTGGTTTTTGTGTTGGTTTCACCGCCGGCTTTTTAGCCGGAGTCGATGATCCTCCGCCACCACATCCGGTTAAAGTGATTAGTAGAACTGCAGATAAAATGCTTGTTTTCATTGGGGTCCCTAAAAATTTATATTCACAAATTAATTAGTAAGAAGAATAATTTATACAGGACATCAATACTGTATGACTTTGTCAGGTGTTCATTACATAAAATTACAGTAAGTAAGCTTTTGATTTGTAGTTTTATATTTGAGCTAGTGATTGGAGGTTTGCTCATGAAAGTGAGCAGGTGAATCTGTGGGGAAAAAAGGAATAGAGATAATATTAAGACATAAAAAAAACCTCCGTATATACGAAGGTTTTTTTATCTGATACTGACTTTTTTAAAGAAGAAGCAAGCCGATATTAGAAGTTTGCAGAGCGTGGAGTACGTGGGAACGGGATAACGTCACGAACGTTGCCCATACCTGTTACGTAAGATACTAGGCGCTCGAAGCCAAGACCGAAGCCAGCGTGTGGCACTGTACCGTATTTACGTAGATCGCGGTACCAGCTCATGTGCTCAGGGTCGATACCCATACCAATCATGCGCTCGTCTAGAATGTCTAGACGCTCTTCACGTTGTGCACCACCGATGATTTCACCGATGCCTGGTGCAAGTACGTCCATTGCTGCAACTGTTTTGCCGTCGTCGTTTAAGCGCATGTAGAAAGCTTTGATGTCTTTCGGGTAGTTCTTAACGATAACAGGCGCTTTGAAGTGCTCTTCAGCTAGGTAACGTTCATGCTCAGAAGACATGTCGATGCCCCACTCAACGTCAAATTCAAATTTCTTACCAGAGTCTAGTAGGATTTGGATTGCGTCAGTGTAGTCAACTTGTGCAAAATCAGCGTCAACGAATTGCTCTAGACGAGTAATTGCTTGCTTGTCGATGCGAGAAGCGAAGAACTCAAGGTCGTCACGGCGCTCTTCAAGAACAGCAGCGAAAACGTACTTAAGCATGTCTTCAGCCAGTTTCGCTACATCGTCAAGGTCTGCAAACGCAACTTCAGGCTCAACCATCCAGAACTCAGCTAGGTGGCGGCTTGTGTTTGAGTTTTCAGCACGGAACGTAGGACCGAACGTGTAAACCTTGCTTAGTGCACAAGCGTAAGCTTCAGCATTAAGTTGGCCAGATACAGTTAGGAAAGTCTCTTTACCGAAGAAATCTTCGTTGAAATCAACTTTGCCTTCGTCAGTGCGAGGTAGGTTTTCCATGTCTAGCGTAGATACGCGGAACATTTCGCCAGCGCCTTCTGCATCAGATGCAGTGATAAGCGGAGCTGAAGTCCAGAAGAAACCTTGCTCGTGGTAGAAACGGTGAATCGCTTGAGATAGACAGTTACGTACACGTGCTACTGCGCCGATCACGTTTGTACGTGGGCGTAGGTGAGCAACTTCACGAAGGTATTCGATAGAGTGACGTGTCTTAGCCATTGGGTAAGTGTCAGCGTCTTCAACCCAGCCTACAACTTTAACGTCAGTTGCTGCTAGTTCGAAGTCTTGACCTTTCGCAGGAGACTCAACAATCTTACCTGTTACTTCAACAGAGCAGCCAGTTGTTAGCTTTAATACTTCGTCTTCGTAATTATTAAGATTATTAGGAACCACGGCCTGAATCGGGTCGAAACAAGAGCCGTCATAAATGGCAAGGAAAGAGATTCCAGCTTTGGAATCACGACGTGAACGGATCCAGCCGCGAACAGTTACTTCACTGTCTACCGCTAGCTTGCCGCCAAGTACGTCTGTTACAGGCGCGTAAGTCATGTTGATTTCATTCTCCATTGAGGGACAAATTCAACTCGAAGTATCTAGCTTTGCTGCAAATAAACATACATTTGCACAATAATTAGCCGAAACATTGAGTTGTATAAACTTTTTAAATCGATTGAACATATTACCTGTCATAACGACAGCTTCAACCTTTATTCTTGCTTGGTGAAAGAAATATTTTGTCTATCGAGGATAAAAGCCAATAAGGGCTGATTTTTTGCTCTATTTTCTACTTTGTCACACCAAAAGTTGTCTCTTTAGTCTCAATTGAATACTAATTTTTACGATTTCCAGTGTTGGCGAGCGTGAATTGATTAATCAGTGACTCGAGATGATCCGAAAGTTCTTCTAAATCATTACTGATGTCACGAGTCTCAGCCGCAGATTGTGATGTGTTGTCAGCATGAGAAGTGATGGTTTCCACCTTTTGTTGCACATCTTGGGTTGCGTGTGTAGTGGATTGCGTCTGTTGTTGAATATTTTGCGCATGAGCCAGAACTTGTTTCATTTCTTCAACGACACCGTTCATTTCAACGGACAGTGCGTCGATATCTGTTGAGCTTTGATGCGCTTGTTCGCAAACGCGGTCGGCAGAAGTCAGAGATTCTTCACTGCCTTTCTGGAACTGATGGATAATCGATTCAATACTGCCCGTTGCCTCTGCCGTTCGTGATGCAAGATCACGAACTTCATCTGCTACTACCGCAAAGCCCCGACCTTGTTCTCCCGCACGAGCCGCTTCAATCGCCGCATTTAAGGCTAGAAGGTTGGTTTGGTCTGCAATACCTCGAATAACACCCAATATTGAAGAGACTTCTCCAGTTTGCTCATTAAGTGTTTGTATCTTGTGTTTTACTTCTTCAATACTGCTGACTAGGTTCTTTATCTCACTGCTTGCATCATGTGCTTGATTGGCACTCTTACACGCCACATCGGCGGTGTGATTGATAAGCTCTGAAGCCGTTAAAGTCGCTTGTTCTACATTGACTTGCTGTGCCTGTATTCCTTCGACATTGTTTTGCACTTCCGCTGTTTCGTTTTGTTGATCGCTGGCGGCTTGCTCGGTAATTTGCGCAACACTAGTCAGTTGGTTGGCAGACGCATTCAACTTGTGCGAAGTGTCTTGTACCTTTTCCAAACTGTTAGAAACGGTGCCCATGAATGAGTTGATGGAGTTAGCCAGCGTACCTATTTCATCCTTACTTTGCTCTGGCAGGCGAGTTGATAGGTTCTTATCATTGCTGACTTGGGTCATAAAGCGAGATGTCTGTTGAAGAGGGCGTACGATGATCTTACGAATCAATCCCATAGTAAGAACGAATCCGGCAAAGGAGATCACCGCCATAATACCGATAGCGGCCATGGTTTGAGTGTTGATCAGTGAGTTGGCGTGGCTGAGGTTATATTCGAGGCGAATGGCACCCAATACTTCACCTTGTGGCGCCATATGACAGGCCACACAATTGGTACCTCGGTAATCTTCACTCGATTTCATTGGCAGAGCAATAACCAAGCCTTTACCCCAGTCGGCAGAAAAGGGCTCGATAACGGTTTCACCCGCTAGCGCTCGTTTATCAATATCATCGACAGGCGTTTGGTTTTCATTGCCGGGGCCGTATAACTTGCTCACTGTATCGGCACGTAATACACGAACATTTTCAATACCTTCTTGAGCTAGCGCTTTCTGACGAAGTGTCTCTTTTTGCGCCATGGTGCCAGTGAGCATCATCATGTTGAGGCTATCGAAATAGTTACTCGCTTTGTCGTGTAGTTGTTCACTGAGCACCGAGTTAACCAACTCTTTTTGTTGCGAATATTGAAAATACGTCGATATGGCAAGCAGGAAGGTAAACACGACGGCCAAAGCCACCAAGATTTTGAAAGTGATTGTTGAGCGCATAGGGAATAGTTTTTAGTATTTATAATGACACGCATACTGTACGTGTCAGAGACCCTACTACCTATGGGGTATAACAAATAGTGTGACCATTCTCCGTTTATGATGATGTTTCTGTGATGTAACAACTTTGTGTTGTTTTTTTGGCGCGTAAGTGTCAGTAATTTATCATTAAATAGCGATAAGTATGATCTTGTTTCCGTGTTCTCGGCCTTTAAGTGTTGAATCTATTAATAGATGTAACTAACAGTGTTTGGTCTTATAAATCAGTTTGAGAGCTTACTATTGATAGAACTTGTGAAGTGGAAGGGTTTTACGTAAAATTGCGTGTCATTTTTTTAGCCTGAGAAACACAATGAGATCTGAGTTATACAAAGAGTTTATGTTTGAAGCAGCCCACCATCTTCCCCACGTGCCAGAAGGGCATAAGTGCGGTCGTTTGCATGGCCACTCTTTTCTTGTTCGTTTGTACGTAGAAGGCGAAGTTGATCCGCATACTGGTTGGGTAATCGACTTTTCTGAAATTAAAGCTGTATTCAAACCCATTTACGACCGTTTAGACCATTACTACCTAAACGACATTGAAGGTTTAGAAAACCCGACAAGTGAAGTATTGGCTAAGTGGATCTGGAACGAACTAAAACCAAGCTTGCCACTTTTGAGCAAGGTTGAGATTAAAGAAACATGCACAGCGGGTTGTATCTACCGCGGTGAATAAGGTTTCGAGACTGTAATTTCAAAGCTATATTTTTAAAGTAATTGCCTTCAATACGATAGTATTCAATATCGTTTTTATGGTTATAGTCTTCAAAGCTTCAAAGGTGCTCACAAGAGCGCCTTTTTTGTGGCTGTCATATATGTCTGGGTGTTCTTTATACAAGCTTTGTTGTTGATGGAGTGGGTGTATTTATGTGGTGAGTTTTTATTAATGATGATGATTGGTTTAAGTCGCTTGGTGGTTGATTTATATCCAAATGGCCGTTTTGTTCAATTTAATAGCAAAAATTGTGGTTATAGCGTTGTGTTTCGAGGCTCATTCGATAAGATGAAAAGACCTCTATGATAGAGGTAGGGCAGCAACGGATACGCTGCTTCAAATACTATGGAATGTGACTCAATTATTGGACACATACATGAAATTCAAGATTACATCGCCGATTATTGAACCTACGGAAGGTTCACCACATCAGTTAATGCTCACTCATACTGCTCGTTTTACCTCTTTTAAGACAAGATCCTCTTTGAACGCCCTGTTCGACCACGTCTCTGCACGCTTCTTTACCACTTATCGCTCCTATTGTTATTCGTTTTATAACTTTATTTCTATCTGAACGCCTTTGTCATCCTCTCGATGTACAAAGACTCACACCTATAAAAACTAAACAAATAAGTTAAAAACAATGAATATTAAAATGATGGGTAGCTCCCTAATTATCGCTGGTACCGCTCTCGGTGCTGGTATGCTTGCGATCCCGATGGTATTAGCTCAATTCGGATTGCTTTACGGCACACTGCTTATGGTACTGATCTGTTTCGGTACGACTTACGCAGCATTACTACTTCTAGAAGCGACCATCAAAGCGGGTGGCGGTCTAGGATTAAACTCTATTGCCCGAAAAACTCTGGGCAAACAAGGTCAGTTGCTGACCAACGGCTTGCTATACGCGCTATTGATTTGTCTATTAATGGCTTACATTCTAGGCGCGGGCGACTTGCTGAGTAAGTTGCTGTCTAACTTTGGCGTTGAAATTACCGCTACTACGAGCCAAATCGTGTTTACCTTGCTTGCGGGTGCCGTAGTCGCGAGTGGTACTGGTGTAATTGATAAACTGAATCGTGCGTTGTTCTTCGTGATGCTAGCGAGCTTGTTTGCAACCATGACGTTCTTGGCGCCGAGCATGACTCAAGATAACTTGATGCAAGTAACCAGTCATGATCACATTGACCTCATCAAAACCAGTGCCATCCTATTCACAAGCTTTGGCTTTATGGTTGTGATTCCAACCTTGGTTTCTTACAACCACGAAGCGACAGACAAACAGCTGCGTAACATGGTGATCGTCGGTTCACTTATCCCGCTTGCTTGCTACTTATGCTGGTTGTTTGCTGTGGTCGGTAACCTGAGTGAAGAGCAATTCAGAAGCTTCAAAAATGTCTCTGATTTGATGGCGGCGTTTGAGGCACAGTCTCCTTGGGTGGGTAATGTTCTTTCTACCTTCACAGGTTTGGCACTGTTAACTTCTTTCTTTGGTGTGGCGATGGCGCTGTTCAACCAAAATAGAGATATGTTCAACCAAAACACAGCGGTGACTTACTGCATTAGCTTCATCTTGCCGCTGGCGGGTTCACTGCTTGCTGCAGATAAGTTCCTACAAGTGTTGAACTACGCGGGCATCATCTTAGTGTTCTTGGCTGTTTTTGTTCCTCTGGTGATGGTTCATAAGCAACGCTTTATGAAAGTAGCGGAAGACAGATACCGAGCAGAAGGTGGCAACGTAATGATGCTGTTCTCGCTGCTGTTTGGTTGCTTCCTGCTTATCTCACAAGTGATCTAGTTCTTTGGTCAATTATCTAAGATGCGAATTGAGCATCTTAGATATAAGTGACCGGAATTCAGATACAAAAAAAGGAACGCATCAGCGTTCCTTTTTTATTATTTGCTCGTTACCAAGCAAGCTGTGTTAGAGGTTATTAACAAACAACCTTAACAGCCAAACCACCTTGAGAAGTCTCACGGTATTTAGCGTTCATGTCTTTACCGGTTTCTAGCATAGTTTCGATAACTTTATCTAGAGAAACAGTAGGAGCAGAAGAACGACGAAGTGCCATACGAGTCGAGTTGATTGCTTTCACTGCAGCAATACCGTTGCGCTCGATACATGGTACTTGTACTTGTCCAGCAACTGGGTCACACGTTAGACCTAGGTTGTGCTCCATGCCGATTTCAGCAGCCATACATACTTGCTCTGGGCTACCACCCATAAGCTCAGCAAGACCAGCAGCAGCCATAGAACACGCCACACCAACTTCACCCTGACAGCCAACTTCAGCACCAGAGATAGAAGCGTTACGCTTGTAAAGACCACCGATCGCGCCAGAAGCTGCGAAGTAACGGATGTAGTCTTTCTCTGTTACTGTTTGAATGAACTTATCGTAGTAAGCCAATACAGCAGGGATGATGCCACATGCGCCGTTTGTTGGTGCTGTTACTACACGACCGCCAGCTGCATTCTCTTCGTTTACTGCGAAAGCAAACATGTTCACCCAGTCAACAACCGTCATTGGATCGTTAGTTGTTTTTTCTGACGTGATCAGTTGTTGGCGAAGTGCTGCTGCACGACGAGGTACACGCAGTGGACCAGGCAGGATACCTTCAGTATTCATACCGCGATCCATACACTCACGCATCGTTTTCCAGATGTTAGCGAAGTAAGTGCGAGACTCTTCGTCTGAGTGGAAAGCCGCTTGATTTTTCATAACCAGTGTACTGATAGAAAGACCACTTTCTTTACACTGATTAACCAGCTCTTCAGCTGTTGTGAATTCGTAAGGTGCTTTAATTGGGTTTTCTTCTTCTTTGCCGAAGTTCTCTTCGTCAACGATGAAACCGCCACCAATTGAGTAGTACGTTTTTGAGTATGCGACTTCGTCATCAACCCAAGCATGAATGCTCATGCCATTCTCGTGTAGAGAAAGGTTGCTCGTGTGGAAGTTCATTCCACCATCGCGTGGGAACGAAACAGTATGACAGTGCATACCAACAGGTAGACGTTCAGTTTCTTCTACTCGAGCAATGAAGCCTGCAATAGAATCGATATCAACACGCTCAGGAGTATTGCCAGCAAGACCCATGATGATTGCGATATCTGTGTGGTGACCTTTCCCTGTCAGTGATAGTGATCCATATACGTCCACGGTGATTTTAGTGATGTCGCGCAATTTTCCCATTGAACGTAGGTCATCAATAAATTCTTTACCCGCTTTCATTGGTCCAACTGTATGTGAGCTCGATGGACCAACACCGATTTTATAGATATCAAATACACTAATCATAGCGATTACCTCAAAAAGAGAGCCTCCCAAGGGGAGTAGGGAGGCTCATTTATTATCATTATATTTTTTGTCTAATCTCGCCATATAAGATGGGTGTCATCTTATAAAAAGGACTTGAGATTAAAGAGCGCCGTAGATTACAGAACTAATAGCCGCTAGACCACATAAAGCTGTAAAGATTTGCACAGGTGCTGAAGTTTTGTACTTAGCCATCGCTGGTACTTTCTGCATCGCGAATACAGGCATTAGGAATAGGATAGCTGCAATCATTGGAGCACCCATTGTTTCAATCATACCTAGGATGCTTGGGTTAACTACCGCAACAATCCAAGTTGTAACAACGATGAACGCTAGAGATGCTTTCTCAATCGTGCTGATTGAAGAACCAGAGCGAGACTTAATTAGACCAACAAGACCTTCATGAGCACCTAGGAAGTGACCGAAGTAGCTAGAAGTGATTGCTGCGAACGCTACAAGAGGACCCATGTAAGAGATAAGTGGAGACTCATGAACGTTAGCTAGGTAAGAAAGAACCGAGATGTTTTGAGATTGCGCTGTTGCTAATTGCTCTGGAGATAGAGAAAGTACCACAGAGAATACGAAGAACATTACAAAACCCATCAGCATCATTGCTGCGCCACCAGTGATCGCGTCAGTTTTCTTAACTGCGTCTTCACCGTATACACGACGTTGCTCTTTAGAGAACTGTGAAATGATTGGGCTGTGGTTGAAAGAGAACACGATGATTGGAATCGCAAGCCAGATAATAGAAGGCATTGCTGACCATTCTGGGCTTGTTTCCATCATTGAAGTGTTCCAATCAGGAACTAGGTAGAAAGACAGCGCTAGTAGTACGAATACTAGAGGGTAAACCATTGCTGAAGTTGCTTTAAGCATCAGCTCTTTACCGAATACAACACCTGCTGTCATAGCAAGGATAAGTGCACCAGAAAGAAGAGGACGAGGAATAGATTCCATGCCCATTTGGTTTACTAGGAAAGAGTCAACCGTGTTTGTGATACCAACACCGTAGATAAGAACGATTGGGTAGATAGCGAAAAAGTAAGCGAAAGTAATAAGGTTCGCGCCAGTCTTACCGAAGTGTTCTTCAACTGTGTCTGTAATATCTGCTTCAGGGTTCTTAGAAGACAGTACGAAACGAGCTAGAGATTTGTGTGCGAACCAAGTCATTGGTGCCGCGATTAAAGCTAGGATAACTAGTGGCCAAAAACCACCCGCACCAGCTTTGATTGGAAGGAATAGTACACCAGCACCAACTGCTGTACCGAATAGTGATAGACACCAGGTAAAATCTTTATAGTTAAACTTGCTTGTATCTGTAACGGCATTTGCCGAAGAAGTTGTTGTGTTCATGTTAAATTACTCATTTTTTGGGAACAGGAAATAAGTCGGGGCTAATTCTGCAGAATTTTCTTCTACAAAAAATAGATCTAAATCATGTAATGAAATGGCGTGTCACATGATATGCGAAAAATGGATTTTTGATCACGAAAATAGCGTGCCACAGGTGATTTATGTTTATGCTTGGCATTAGTTTTATTTATGCGAAAGGTGGTTCAGTACAGAATCATATCAGGGAAACGTTTGCGCAAAATTGGATTAATAAATTTGTTCCATGGAAAGGTCGTTATTTGTTAACAAGGATTAAACAAAACGTAGTTGCTATGTAATTTGTTGCACTACGTGTTGCTGCAGAGATTGGATGATTTGCGCTGTAACGCCCCAAATTAGGTGCTCTTGGAAGGGCATCGTAAAAACACGATGCTTGATTTGTTTAAAGTTAACAGTGTGGCTGTGTAACTTGGCTTGGTCCAAAATATAGGTGGCTGGCACCTCAAAAATAGAGGCAACTTCGTTCTCATCGATGATGGCTTTATAGTCAGAATCAACCATTACAACAATCGGTGTAACTAAAAATTTACTAATGGTACTTAAAGTGGGTAATTGCCCAACAATTTTAACTTGATTCGATCGAATTCCGACCTCTTCGTGGAGTTCTCTAAGTGCGGTGAATTGCATAGAAGGGTCAGAGAGTTCGTGTTTTCCTCCGGGAAAACTGATTTGGCCAGGGTGATGTTTAAGATGTGCTGCTCTTTTAGTAAAAATGACGTGTAAACCATCTTCTCGTTCCACTAAACCGACTACCACTGCCGCTTTACGCAATTGGTCGTCACTGATGTGCGAAACGCGCTCAATGGATTCTGGGTGATAGCCAACGGTAGAGTTGAGCTGGAATTGTTGAAGGAAGTTGTCTTTGTTCATATAAAGCCAATATATTGATTATTATGATTTTAAGTATAGACATAACCGTGTGTTGATTACTAATTTCTCATTTGTCGTCATATTCCTCCTTTAGTAGAGGGGATCACAGGACATAACAAGAGCCGGCTAGTCACGAATTTTCTTAAAATGCGCTAGTAAGCGTTACCCATGTCATAAATTGGGTGATGAAACATATATTTTCTGTTTAAGAATTTGATAACAATAACTTAGTGGACCATTCTAAAAAGAAATAGAAGAAAAGGTATGAGATGAAAGGAATCATATTCACCGAATTTTTAGAGCTTGTTGAAGACAAGTTTGGGTTAGAGCTTTTGGAAGAAGTTCTAGAAATGTCAGAAGATGAGGGGATCTACACATCAGTAGGCAGTTATGACCATCAAGATCTTGTTCGGTTGATTATCAATCTGAGCAAAAAAACTGATATTGATGCAGCGAGCTTACAACGTGTTTTTGGACAGTCTGTTTTTAAAAACTTGTTGGCGTCATTACCGAATAAAGCGAGCCTCGCCCACAGCAACACCACTTTTCAATTTATTCAGCACGTAGAGCGTTACATTCACGTGGAAGTGAAGAAGCTCTACCCAGATGCTGAGCCTCCAAAATTTAGCTTTATCACCACGACCGAAGCGCAACTTGTCTTTGACTATAAAAGCGCACGGTGCATGTCTCATGTTTGCTTGGGACTCATAGAAGGGTGTGCTGAGTACCACGGTGAATCAATTGGGGTAGAAATGACGCCACAAAATGATGATCAAAGTGTGGTTAGGTTTAATCTCAAAGTAGAAAAGTGATATGGATCTGGCATCTGCCCAAGAGAAAAAACTTAAACGTCAAATAGCAGCTCGGAAAGCGGCTGAAGCTTTGTTGGAGCAAAAGAGTCTCGAACTGTTTGAGGCCAACCAACAGCTAGAGCTTGCGCTACGCCAATTAGAAAAGCGTTCCAATGCGAATATTCGACGGATCGAATTCCAAGAACAGATCGACAACCTGTTGATTGATTTCGGACGCGCGTTTCTTAGGAATGATCTCGATGATATTATGTTGTCAGAGTTAACGACCAACGTGACCAACAGTTATTTGATTGAAGCGAGTCGCCTGATACTCCCGCCTAAACTGATCCCGCAGCTTCTCACAAATGACTACGGTGACGAAACTGTCGGTGAATTAGACCAAAATATTCAGGAGCCTCAATGGCGAGGCGATTTACTGACAGTACCTCTCGAAGTAGAGAAGGTGATAGTCGGTGCGTTAATAGTGAAGGTTAGGTTGCTAGACCAAGACTATGAATTTATCGAGAGTCAACTTTTGCTAGTGACGGATCTGATATGCAGCGCCTTAACCCATCAGCTTGCGATTAACCGAAATATTGAATCACGTAAGCGAGCAGAAGAGTCGGAAAGGGCAACACGCGATTTTGTAGCGATGATTAATCATGAATTAAGAACTCCACTCAACGGCTTATTGGGCAGTGCTGAATTGATCAGCGATACCGAACTGACTAGCTCTCAACGTGAAATAGTGAATAACCTAAGTCAATCTGGTGAGTTTCTTAGAACCATCATTAATGATTTATTGGATTACAGTAAAATCAACGCGGGTATGTTGGAGCTTATTCCGAAGAAATTTGCGCTACATGATTTGAAAAACACGATTGGCAGTATTTTTACCAATCGAGCGATTGAAAAGCAGCTTCAGTTTGATGTCAATATAGCCGATGGGGTACCCAGTCATTTCTACGGTGACTTAGAGCGCATCACTCAATTGTTTGTAAATTTAATCGGCAATGCAATTAAGTTCACAGATCAAGGGCGCGTGAGCGTTGAAATAAAATGGCTCAATGATCGATTCATTTTTTCTGTTGAGGACACTGGGGTCGGTATCGCAAAGTCTGCCCACAAAACCCTCTTTGAACCTTTTACGCAGGTCGACAACTCAAGTAGCCGAAACTATGAAGGTACCGGGCTTGGTTTGGCTATTTGTCGTAAGTTGGTTGCGTTGATGAGTGGCAACATTGGCGTGACCAGTGTTGTCGGTTCGGGTACTAGGTTTACCGTCTCGGTTCCTCTTCAAGTGGTCGATTCACTGACGGAGAGTGATAGCGTAGCTAAAGGCTTTGAGTCTGAGATTGACCTGTCATTGCTCAGAGTGCTGGTGGTCGATGATATTAAGATGAACCAAATCATCATCCAACAAATGCTACGTAAACACGAGATTGAACCTGTTATCGCAAGTAACGGTATAGAAGGGTTCGAGCTAGCCGCAGGCAATGATTACGATATTGTGTTCATGGATTGCAGAATGCCGGTCATGGACGGCTTTGAGGCGACGGAAAAGCTCAGAGAGAAAGGTTACGTAAAATCTATTGTGGCACTGACCGCTGGTACGACATTAGAAGAGCGGGAACGGTGCATCCAGTGTGGTATGGATGACATTCTTAGTAAGCCTTACACTGCCAACGACCTGACAGAAATGCTTAAAAAGTGGGGAGCTTCTGCGGCGAATGTGGCATAAGCAACGCTAACAGAAAGAGAAATAATATACTCAGACTCAGAGACCCAAAAAAACCGAAGAGATCTTATGCTCCTTCGGTTTCTTTTATATCGAGCTTTTACCTAGCACTCTTCAAGCACTGGAAGGATGCGACTCAGCTTATCCAATGTTTCTTGATATTCAGAGGCACAATCACTATCAAACACCACACCACCACCAGCCCAAGCATAAAGCCTGTTGTTCTCAGCCACTAATGTACGAATGGTAATGCTGGTGTCCATTCTGCCATTTCGACTGATGTAGCCGATACTGCCGCAATACGCTGAGCGTCGATGAGGCTCTAACTCTTCTATGATCTGCATGGCGCGAACTTTTGGTGCACCCGTAATCGACCCCCCAGGAAAGCAAGCCCTTAATAGGTCATGTGCTGAATATTCAACATCAAGGTCTGCCCGTATCGTGCTCACTAAGTGGTGCACGGCAGGGAAACTCTCTATATCGAATAGCTTTGGTACATGAACGGTTCCCGGCTTAGCGACTCTGCCTATGTCATTGCGCAGTAGGTCAACGATCATCAGGTTTTCGGCCTGATCTTTCTCAGCAGTCAACAGATCTTGAGCATTGGCGTCATCAATCATCGGATCTTCAGAACGAGGGCGCGTACCTTTGATCGGTTTTGTTTCAATGGTGCCACTATTGAGTTCTAAAAAACGCTCAGGTGAGACACTGAGAATAGTGCAGTTTGCTAAACGGATAAAACCAGAGAATGGAGCCGAGTTGTACTGCTCAAGTTTTTCATACGCGAGCCACTCACTGCCTTGGTATTGGGCATTGAATCGCTGAGCTAAGTTTATCTGATAGCAGTCGCCCGACAACAAGTATTCTTGAACGCTGTTGAACTTGTCAGAATAGCTCTGTTCGCTCATGTTCGATTGCCAAGGTGTCGTAAGGTGGAACTGTTCGGCTTGCGGTTTGTCTTGCTGCTCTGATAACCAATTCCAATGCGTCTCGATATTTTGTCCAACGACGCATGCCATCTTAAGCTTGTGATCAACCACTATGGCCCATTCATACAAGCCAACCGCCATGTCTGGCGCTTCAATGTCACGTTCAGCAAGTGAAGGAAGCGCCTCGACTCTGCGACCTAAATCGTAGCTAAAGTAGCCTAAGGCACCGCCAACAAATGGCAACTCAGGGTAGTCTTTGGTAGCGGGCAGTAATTGCTGCTGATATTGGTCGAGTAGTTCGAAAGGATCGGAGTCTGAAACAGCGCACGTCTCATTAACATTAACGGTCGTTTTTGCACCGATTGTCTCGAAGGTGGCGATGGGTTGAGCAACTAAAATGTCGTATCGACTATCAACGTGGCTTTCTGAGGCAGAGCGTAATAGCATTGCCCACGGCACGCTTTCAATATGAGAAAACAGCTGTTTAGCTAAAGTTGATTGATATTCAAGCGGCTTGATTTGGATAGAGCGAAATTCGTTGTTATTCATTTGTTTAATTTGTGACAAAGAGTTCGATCACTGCATGGCGTGTGAGAGGAAGCAAGAGTATCATAAATTGAAAATAAAATGGGTTCTTGATTAGAACGGAGTAATCCAAGTGGTTTAGTTTACAGCTATGCAAGCGATTGCTAAAGCAACTAAATACAGCTCAACATAATAAAAAGCTAAGCCAACTAGCCCGGTTTAACAAAACAGTCAAACCAAGACCCCACATGGAACCAGAACAATAAAGAGGCATGCAATGACGGTTATTCGTAAGCAAGATGTGATCAGCAGTGTCGCTGACGCACTTCAGTACATTTCTTATTATCACCCTTTAGACTTTGTCCAAGCCCTAGAAAAAGCGTACGAGAAAGAAGAGAGCCAAGCAGCGAAAGATGCTATTGCTCAGATTCTTATCAACTCACGCATGTCTGCGGAAGGCCATCGTCCAATTTGTCAGGATACGGGTATTGTTACTTGTTTCGTGAACATCGGTATGGATGTTAGGTGGGAAACGGATCAAACAGTACAACAGATGGTTGATGAAGGCGTTCGTCAAGCTTACAACAATCCAGATAACCCATTGCGTGCATCTGTCCTAATGGACCCTGCAGGTAAGCGTATTAATACCAAAGACAACACACCAGCGGTTGTTCACATTAATATGGTTCCAGGCAACAAAGTTGAAATTCAAATCGCGGCAAAAGGCGGCGGTTCTGAGAACAAAACCAAGATGGTAATGCTTAACCCTTCTGATGATATTGCAGAGTGGGTAGAGAAGACGCTGCCAACAATGGGCGCGGGCTGGTGTCCACCGGGCATGCTAGGCATAGGTATTGGCGGCACGGCTGAGAAAGCTGCAGTTCTAGCGAAAGAATCTCTGATGGAGCACATCGATATTCAAGAGCTTATCGACAAAGGCCCAGAGAACGCAGAAGAAGAGCTTCGTTTAGATATCTTCAACCGTGTAAACAAGCTTGGTATTGGTGCGCAAGGTCTTGGCGGTCTAACGACTGTGGTTGACGTGAAAATCAAAACAGCACCAACGCACGCCGCCTCTAAGCCTGTTTGCTTGATCCCGAACTGTGCAGCAACGCGTCACGTACATTTCACATTAGACGGCAGCGGCCCTGCAGAGCTAACGCCACCTAAGCTAGAAGAGTGGCCAGACATTACTTGGGAAGCCGGCGCCAATACACGCCGTGTTAACCTTGATGAAATTACCAAAGAAGACGTTCAAGAGTGGAAGACTGGCGAGACGGTTCTTCTATCAGGTAAGATCTTAACCGGTCGTGATGCAGCGCATAAGCGTATTCAAGGCATGCTTGAAAGTGGTGAAGGTTTACCTGAAGGCGTCGACCTGAAAGGTAAGTTTATTTACTACGTAGGGCCTGTTGATGCTGTGGGTGATGAAGCGGTAGGTCCTGCTGGCCCTACAACGTCTACTCGTATGGATAAGTTCACCGACATGATGCTAGAAGAAACCGGCATTATGGGTATGATCGGTAAAGCTGAACGTGGTCCTGCAACGGTTGAATCAATCAAACAGCATAAATCGGTTTACCTGATGGCGGTTGGCGGTGCAGCTTATTTGGTGGCTAAAGCCATTAAAAAAGCACGTGTGGTTGCGTTTGAAGATCTCGGTATGGAAGCGATCTATGAGTTTGAAGTTGAAGACATGCCTGTAACGGTAGCGGTTGACTCAAACGGCGTGAACGCACACCAGATCGGCCCTGACACGTGGAAAGTGAAAATTGCTGAAGCTGAAAAAGCGTAGTTCACCGAAGTCAAAAGTCGTAACAGGCACTAACTTCAGTGTTTGAATTGCAATTTTTGACAGAAAGTTAAAGACAAAGTGCAGCATTATCTGCACTTTTGTCATATTATCAATGATATAGTGATAAACACATAGTTTGATATAAGAACATAGGAGAGAGGAATGCCTCGTTTTATTCAGATCCTACAGATTATCTTGGCAGTGGTGATTGGTGCTTTTGTTGGCTACGACCTGATCTTGAAAGGGATTAGTATCTTTGATAATAAATACGTGACGATTACTTGTGCGCTTTGGTTAATTGCAGAGATTGCACTGTTTGTTATCTACAAGTTGATTGAAGACGATTAAGAGTCGGATATCGCAGACAAATTCTGAAGCCCCTGATTATGAACGTAGTCAGGGGCTTTTATTCATCTAGCATTAAGAATGTGTATTGCATACTTATCAACATAAGCTCAAGCAAAAGCAAAAGCATACAAACTATCCCAATAGGGAAAGAACATAGGCTTAGCTCTTTATTATCTTAACCAGTTAGCCTAACTATCACGGAGTCGTTCAAATGAAACACCTAACTCAAGAAATGAGTGACTTTATCAGCAGAGGAACGGACTCTCACATTCGAGTAGCGGTCACGGGACTTTCTCGTGCGGGTAAGACAGCATTCATTACTTCGCTGGTTAATCAGCTTCTTCATACGTCTACCCACAAAAATTTACCTCTACTTGCATCAGCGAGAGACGGAAGAATTATTGGCGCTAAGCGCATACCTCAACACAACATGATGATCCCACGTTTCTCTTATGATGAAGCGATGGAATCTTTGAATGCGCAGCCACCAGAATGGCCAGTGCCGACACGCGATGTCAGTGAGATTCGTCTAGCCATCAAATATAAGCCTGCGAAGGGCGCGAAAAAGCTACTGAGTAAAAACAGCACCCTTTATCTCGATATTGTTGATTATCCGGGAGAGTGGCTACTTGATTTACCTTTGCTGGATATGGACTTCGACACTTGGAGCCAGTCTCAATTCGCGGCGCTAAAAGGCGAACGAGAAGCCTATTCGCAACAGTGGAACGTAATGCTTGGTGACGTTGACTTGTTAGCCGAAGCCGATGAAAAGAAACTGGTCGCGGTTGCCGATAGCTACACCCAATACCTTCATACTTGTAAGAACAACGGACTGCATTGGGTACAACCGGGTCGATTCGTATTGCCGGGTGAGCTTGAAGGTGCGCCTGTTCTGCAATTTTTCCCCTGCATCGCACCTGAGGGCAAGTTCTCTAAAACGAGTAACTATGCGGTTTTAAAAGCGCGTTATGAAGAGTATCAACAAAAGGTCGTGAAAGCGTTCTACAAGAATCACTTCGCGACGTTCGACAGACAAATCGTACTGGTCGATTGCTTACAGCCGCTCAATGCGGGCTATGACTCTTTCATGGATATGCGTGGCGCATTAGAGCAGCTATTAAAGAGCTTTAAGTATGGTCGAAGCAATATGCTAAGACGCTTGTTTGCGCCGAAGATTGACAAGATCTTGTTTGCTGCCACTAAGGCTGATCACGTGACACCGGATCAACATCCGAACTTGGTATCGCTGTTACAGCAGATGGTACACCCTGCTTGGCAACAGGCGGCGTTTGAACACATCGACATGAGTTGCATGAGCATCGCGTCTATTCAAGCGACCAGTGCGGGTTATATCTCATCGGGTTCAAACAATGTTCCTGCATTGCAAGGTGTCACATTGGATAACGTACCACAAACTATGTATCCGGGTGAGGTGCCACGTAAACTGCCCAATAAACAGTATTGGGAAACCAACCAATTTGATTTCACGAGCTTTAGGCCGTTGGAGCAGCATTCTGACGAGCCTTGTCAGCATCTAAGAGTCGACAAGGTTTTAGAGTATCTCATTGGCGACAATTTGAAGTAATTGAGGCAATCAAAATGAGTGAATTAAAAACAAAACAGATCTTTGATGAACCGATGAAGACCTCGTTCGATGAGCCTGATGATAATGAAGTTACCCCAGATTTGGGTGCTCAAAAGCTATTTGCGGAACAAGAAAAGTTTGTACCCGTTGCACCACGAGTGGAAACCGACCTTGATGGTGACGCTGAGCAGCAACTGGAACAAGTGATTCGACCGAGCAAAAAGAAGAAGTGGTTTGGAACTGGCTTAGTTATCGCTTTCTCCGGTTTAGTGGGCTGGCAAGCGATTGACTCTGTCATTACTGCTGTTCAATCCGCTGACTGGCTAGCTTTAGGTTGGGCAGGTTTTATTGCAGCTATTGCTTCATTGGGTTTAGGCGCAATAGGTAAAGAGCTATGGAAGCTGCGTTCATTGAAAGATCATTTCAGCGTTCAAGAGCAGAGTGAAGAGCTATTGCAAAGCCAAAGTGTCGGCAAGGGTAAAGCGTTCTGTGAAAACATTGCCAAGCAGGGCGGTATTATCGCTGAGTCTCCTTCGTACGATAAGTGGCGAAACAGCATTAACCCGGCACACAGCGATGCCGAAGTGTTGGATATGTATGATGCACTCGTTGTCGCCCAGCAAGACAAAGTGGCGACTCAAATTGTCACTAAGTTTTCCACGGAGTCCGCAGCTTTGGTTGCGGTAAGCCCATTGGCTGCTGCTGATATGTTGCTGGTGGCATGGCGTAATTTCACAATGATAGACAAGCTTGCTGATGTGTATGGCATTGAGCTTGGCTACTGGTCACGCATTAAGTTGTTCAAATTGGTGTTAATCAACATGGCAGCCGCCGGTGCCAGTGAGTTGGCGATTGATGCAAGCATGGACTTAGTCTCGATGGATCTTGCTGGCAAAGTCTCAGCTCGGGCAGGGCAAGGGCTGGGTGTTGGTATCCTCACCGCGCGACTGGGCTTAAAAGCCATGACATTGTTGCGCCCTATGCCTTGGCATAACGAGCGAAAAGTAAAACTATCAGACCTTCGCAAAGCCGTCCTTTCTGAAATAAAGCGCATTACCCTCAAATAAAGAGAGTTGCTTATCAATTAAAGTGAGTGTCTTGTCAATTGAGGTGGGTTTCTTATCAATAGAGGTTTAAAGATAAAACGAATTTCGTTTCAATAAATTGTAGGAAATTGAGTGATTTGCGAGCGAAGAGTAAACATATGTTTACTCTTCTTCTTGACTGAACTCAGAGCTTAATCCACACTACTGTCAACTTATCCTGACACCTATAATAGGACTATTTGTGCGTCTTGAAGTATTGTGTGAAGACAGACTCGGCTTAACGCGTGAGTTGCTCGATATCTTGGCCTCAAAAAGCATTGATTTAAGAGGAATCGAAATTGATGTTAAAGGTATTATTTACCTAAATTGCCCGGATATTAATTTTGATGCTTTTAGTGAACTTATGGCTGAGATTCGCCGAATTTTAGGTGTGAGGGATGTACGTAAAATCCAATTTATGCCGAGTGAAAGGCATAATACTGAGCTAATTGCTCTGCTCGCAAACCTCCCTGATCCTGTGATCGCGATGGACCTTAAAGGTTCAGTCGACATGGCGAACCACGCAGCACTGAACCTCTTTAATAAGCAAGAAGACGAAGTCATTGGCGAACCGTTAGCAACGTTCGTTCCTAGCTTCAATTTTGCTCGTTGGATTGAAGGCGATGTAACGCGTCATCGCGAAGTCGTGGTGCTAGATGGCCTAGATTTCTCTATTGAAATCCTGCCTATTTATCTTGGTGGTGATGTCAACGAAGCAGTACTGGCCAGCGCAGTAATGACGATTCGTTCTTGTAACCAAGAGATGAACTCGCCAGATGCGATCCCAGAACAGAACAACCTAGGCTTTGAACATTTTGTCGGTGTCTCTAACCGTCACAAAGCCTTGATCAGCCAAGCTAAGAAATTGGCTATGTTGGATCAACCTCTTCTGATTGAAGGCGATACGGGTACAGGTAAAGAGATGCTGGCAAAAGCGTGTCATAACCGCTCGAATCGATCGTCTTTCCCATTCTTGATTCTAAGCTGTGCATCGATGCCTGATGACGTAGCTGAAACGGAATTATTTGGACATGCTCCGGGTTCATTCAACCATGAACAAGGTCATAAAGGCATTTTCGAACAAGCCAATGGCGGCACGGTATTTTTAGATGAGATTGGCGAAATGAGCCCGCATCTGCAAATAAAATTGCTGCGTTTCCTTCAAGATGGTTCATTCCGACGTGTTGGCGAAGAAGAAGAGATGCACGCCGATGTTCGTATTATCGCTTCAACACGCCATCGCTTATCTGAATTAGCCGATTCAGGTTCGTTCCGTGAAGACTTGTTCTATCGTCTAAATGTTTTGACTCTATCGATTCCGGCCTTGCGAGAACGTTCTAATGACGTTGCCCCTTTATTGGAATTGTTTGTTGCGAAATACGCACAACAGCTAGGAATGTTAAAACCAAAACTAACTCAAGAACTAATCGACCAATTAGGTAACTACCAATGGCCGGGCAATATTCGTCAGTTAGACAATATGGTACTTCGCGCCTTGACTGAGCTAGATTCTGATACGTTAACCGTTGAGCAATTTCATTTACCACAACTTGATACTATGACTGCTGGAATGGCAAACTTAAGCTTAGACGGCTCGCTTGACGAGATCATGAAAGACTATGAATCTCAGATTCTAGAGAAGCTTTATCAGTCATTCCCATCAAGCCGTAAGTTAGCAAAACGTTTAAATGTTTCTCACACCTCAATAGCGAACAAACTTCGCGATTATGGTATTAGAAAGAGCTGATGCTATTAGACTGCTAAATTCGGTAAGAGTGAGGCAGTGACGTAACAACGAGACAAAAGAATAAGAACAAGACTATGGAAGATTCGAGTACGCCTGAACGTATTTATAAGCGTGATGGAAACCTGATTTTACGAACGGCTGAGATCTATGATGCATGCATGATCAGTGAGTACTTTCAGGTTAACAGAGAGTACCTTAAGCCTTGGGAACCGACTCGAGAAGATGCTTTCTTTGACAGAGCAGATTGGGTGCAGCGGTTGATGAAGTTAAACGAACTTCATAAATTGGGGCTCGGTTATTACTGTTTACTGATTGATGCTGATTCTAACGAAATGTTAGGTACGATATCGTTCAGCAATTTGTCTCGTTTTCCGTTCTACGCATGTAATGTAGGTTACTCTTTAAGTGAAAGCGCACAGGGTCATGGTTACATGCGAAGAGGCTTGAGCATGGCAAAAGACTACATGTTTGATGTGCAGAACATGCACCGCTTAATGGCGGGCTACATGCCTCACAACGAACGTAGTGCGGGTGTATTAGAGCATCTTAGTTTTGTTCAAGAAGGCTTTGCCAAAGATTACCTACAGATTAACGGTAAATGGGAAGATCACGTGTTAACGGCACTGGTAAACCCAAACTGGCAAGATAAACGCTCGCTATGAGCGTGAAAAAATGAATTTAGATCCAGCGGAGAACATAAACAAAATGAAGTCATCGCTGCATCGAAAGAACATATAGGCATGGTAAATCCATAAGCCTGAGAAGATATTTGAGGAAATTTGATGTCATATACAACTTTGGACGAATACCAAAGAAAATGGATTTTCACTCATCAGTCAATGCCACTGCCGGCTGAGGATTTGGAAAAGATTAAGCCAATGACACAGGCGAGAGCATCACAGTTTTGGAAAGAGAACGTGAGCCCTCAAAGCCCAGATGCAGAAAGACTCAGTTCGCAAGACTGGCCAAGCAAAGCATCTAACTGGAATGAGGAGATCAGCTGGATGGCACATTGGGAAGCCGATGAGCCTGAAATGCCAGAAGAAATCCTTAACTTCATTGATTGGCAAGATGACGTAACTGTTTATTTTTGTTATGAAAAATATAACATTCTAGAAACTAAGTGGTCAGTTTTTAAGAAACACTGGAAAAACTTTTTGTTCTACGATGATGGCCCTATCTTACTAGGTCGCCGTCGTTCAGAAGCACTTTGGTTTGCGACAAATGGGACGGTGAAAATCGGTAACCGTGCTTAAGTTCTGTGTGATTTAATCGAGCCAGTGTTGGCGATCCGATCAACAGATAGATAGACAAAAAGCGAGCATTGAGCTCGCTTTTTTTGTACTTAAAGATCGTCGAAGATCGGTGTGAAACACACACCACGTGAAGTTGTTTCCTGATGCGGGTTTCCACTAGCCCAGACCTGGTATTTTTCGAAAGTGAGATCGCTATCTCATTGGGTTAGTTGAAGTTTTATGGGTATGAGCTATCTTTATATTACTGCCTTAGTGGAGGTGAAGTATTATGATTTGGGATACTCTCGAACGTGTAAATAAACTTCGCAAGGAAGCAATGGAGGATCCAGAGTTTTTGGATTCAGCAAAAATGCATGAGGCGTGGCTTTTAAGCGAAACTCATAATCAATCGAACAAGGGAGCTAAAGAGAAGAAACCGAAAAAGCTATCTGATATTTATGAAAATACGGATTTTCCTATCAACCCAACAGGAACGAAACATTAACAATGATGAACTGCAATACGGCTAAGGCTCTTAACCAAGAAGCGATAAGTCGACTAAACATACCAGCCTTAAGCCACCAGTAAAAAAGCCACTTTCAACGAATCGAAAGTGGCTTTTTCTTTACTAGTTAGTGCTCCAATCTAATGAATCCAGAAACTAGTTATTAATCAGGCTTAACCCGCTTGGTAATGCATCGCCAAACACGCGCTTAGACTCGCTCTCAGAAAGCTCGGTAACTTCACTCACTAGTGTTAGCCATGAATCAGGTACCTTGCTTTGCTTTAATTTTTCAAGAACTTGAGCACGGTAGTCATCAGAGATATCGAACTGTCGGTCGCCCGTCTTACGACAAATCATCACAGCCGCGAAGGCAATCATCTGCTCTTTCTGCCAATTCTGGTCAAGCAGCTTTGGTAACCACTGTTCTGCTTGCTCTCTTGGAATGACGCTGTGTTGGCTTCCGTATAACGGTGTACGAGACGCTAAGCGACCCAGAGCCCACCAGTGAGCCTGTTCAAACTGATTATGGTTAATCGCTTTGCTTAAGAACCAAGTCGCCAATAGAACCTTGTCTTCCACTTCGAGTTGCTCAAGTGACGCCGCTAAGCGAACCATGGCTTCATAACCATTGTCTTGCGCATCTTTGGCTGTCTTAGGGTTTTTCATTGCCCCCGGATGAAGGTACTTAGCGATGTCAGCCAAGATGGTCTCTTGCTGCTCTTGATTCAGGCCACCAGCAACACGACGCCAGAACACCCACCAATCTGTCCAACCTTGATGGTTTTGGAATTGGATGTTTTGTTGGTAGAGCCCCCAGATTTGCTCAATACGCCATGAGTCTGTCGGGTCACCAAAGCCAGGTCGCAGCGAATAACCCGCCAGACGTAGCCAGTTCTTCTCGTGTGCTTCAGAGCGACGACGGCGTTTACGGCCTAATGAGAAGGTATCAAACAGATGGCGAAGGGTCGTGAAGTCCCATTCATCGCGTTTACCGAGTCGCTTTTCAAGATCTTTGGCTAGCGTTTTGATCTCTTTAGATTCAGCACTTTTCTTGTTGCCGCTGTAAAGACGAGAAATTAATTCCTTACATTCATCCAGCCTTGGATGAAGTTTAGAGTTATCGGACTCATCGCCTTGCTTGTTTCTGACTTCAAACTCGAGCAACCAACGTTTTGAGTCATCTTCCGTACTCACACACTCCATTTTCAGTGTGCCGACTTCGGTTAACTGACAAGCAAGCAATACTTCAACACGCTCTTTTTGGTTGGCTTGAAGCTCTGCAGTACCTGAACCTTCCAGTGTAGAAATATACGGTGGAAGAGGGGAGAACAAGTCGGCGTCCACATTGACCATCACACCATTTTGAATTGCGGTGTCATGAGCAATTTGATCGTGTGTTGAAGTCAGAAGATTAAATCGTACAGGTTCTCCCAAAGTCAGTGAGAAACGACGGCTGTTCAAGCGTATCTCTTGGCCTTCTTCGGTTCCTTTGGCAAGCAGACAAAGCGCTTTACCCATCTTGTTCTTCTCTTGCAGATGCAAGAAGTAAGAACGGGCAGCACCACCACCAATTTTCAGTTGTGCACCACGGCGTGCTTTACCAAAAGCTACTGCACCAAGGGCTACAGACCAGTCAGGGTGAGGGTTATCTAAGACGGTTATTGGTGCGCCGTTCCAATTGCCCAATAGCTGAGTAATACGTTCAGTGACAAGCTCACTGTTGAACACACCACCGTTGAGTAGCACACCGACAGGTATCGCTGGTTTTGTCTCATCAAATTCGATTGTGCCAGATTTCTCTAGTGCCGCTTTTGATACTTGCTGGTGTGTCGCTAAGAATTCGGCAACGTGCTTACTTACCGCTGGATCTGCTGCGTAGGGTAGGCCGAACTCAACCACCGCGCTACGGCGCTTGTCTGGCACTTCAGCAAACTCAGAAAGTGGGAAGAAACCTTCCAGAGCAATCTGATGAACTTCTTGTTTGGTTAAACCAATACTCTTGGTACCGCCAAGCAGTTTTGAACCGCTGCCCAGCATGGTGATCTTCACATCGTCTGGCGCATTAGCAGAAAGCAGGCTCTCTTTTGCGGCGCGAGTCTGTTGAATAAGCTTGGTTAAGCTTGAGGCATTCAGCTTTTTGTTTTGATTGAAGCGTTGCTCTGCAAGGTGAGCAAGGGCTAAATCGAGGTTATCACCCCCGAGCATCAAGTGCTCACCAACGCCTATACGGTCGAGTGCGAGTTCTTGGTCATCGCTATTGCTTGAGTTGAAGCTTGCTTCGATCAAACTTAAATCGGTGGTACCACCGCCGACATCACACACTAGAATCAGCGGGATCTGTTGAAGTTCGTCTGCTGCGGTTTGTTGGTGACGTGCATACCAGTCATAACAAACGGCTTGCGGCTCTTCGAGTAACAGAATCATACCTAAACCCGCCAGTTCTGCCGCTTCGAGGGTTAACTTGCGTGCTGTCTCATCGAATGAAGCAGGAACAGTTACCACAACGTCTTGGTCTTCAAGCTTATTGCTTGGGTTGCGGTAGTTCCATGCTTGACGGATGTGGTTCAGGTAGCTTGCACTCGCAACAACCGGCGATACTTTATCGACATCAGCTGCGCCTGCCCAAGGCAGAATGTCGGAGTTACGATCAACCGCTTGGTGAGATAACCAGCTCTTAGCACTGGATACTTGGCGGCCTTCAACTTTTGCGCCCAGTTCGCGAGCCCATTCTCCGACGATAACGTTCTTAATATCGCCTTCTACGGGGCTTGGTTCCCACGGCATTGTCAGGTCAGAAGGGGAGATTTGACCTTGTGCTGGGTGGTAACGAAAGGATGGAAGTAGCGGTTTACGAACCACTTCACCGGGGCCGATGAGTTGGTCAATATCGAAAAGAGAAACGGGAGCATGTTGTAGGTCGTCGTTGATTTCACAGTAGGCAACCACAGTGTTGGTTGTGCCTAAGTCAATGCCGACTAAAAAACGAGGAGATGCCATACAAAACCTTATTCTGCCAAAGTGATGACCAGTTAATGGATAGTCTTGGTCTTATTATTGTTCGTAAACGTCATTCCCGAGAAGGAGGTACGACAGAGCCGGGAATCCCATCACTATAGATTAAAATTATATTGTTTAAGACTAAATTCCCTAGCTTGTTGATACTTGCTGTAGGGAATCGCATTGATAAAGTAACGGCACCCGTTAAGGTGCCGTTGATTCATTATGCTTGTTCGTTTGAGTCGCTATTCGTATCTTCACGAACGTCGAACTCAACGTGCCATTTCTGACCGTTATCAGCAGCAATTGCTTCTAGGTAAAGCGTGCCGAGTTCAGTAACACGAGAGGCTAGGGTTACCGGAACCACTTCACCCTCACGGCGACCTTCAGATACTGGCAGTATCACTTGAATCTCAGGAAGTTCATCAAGGTCTTCTGGTGCCCAATGATCAAGGTGCGTACCCGCTACGTCTTCACGACGGGTCGTAGAACCGAAGAATTGGAAGTGTACTGGCTGACCAATCACTAGACCGAATTCTTGGCTAGGAACTTGAACGCTTGAGCCTTCTTCCATACCAAATGGTGCAACACACAGCGCTTCCATTGGAGGAGCCATACCTGGGATTGCTGGCATCGCACTTTCAATTCCTACGTAGTAAGAAGATGCGATACCGCCACGGATACGAACGCCTTGGCCACGACGCACTGCGCCGTAGTAAGATGCGCCACTTGCAACCGCTAGGTCTAGATCTAAACCTGAAAGCTGTTTAGCAAATTCAGCGTCTGCGTTAATTAGCCATTCATTGATCGTATCTGATAGACGATCAGCAAGTAGGTTCGATTTTAGAACACCACCATTGAACAGTACCGCTGTTGGTTTGATGAAGTCTGCCGCTGGCGCTTGCGCTTCTGCTCCTGGCATACCTGGCATGTTTGCAAACGGGTTGAAATCTTGTTGAGCGGCTTCGCCACTTCCAGAAAGCGCATTGGCTTGCTTAGAAAGGAATGCAGCAATATGACGAGTGATACCCGCATCTTGTGCGTAAGGCAGACCCATCTGAGTCAGTGCACCACGAGTTTTCTGTACCGGATGATCCGTTACCGCCACTTGTGGGAAGAAGCCATCAACTAATGTTTGTTGTACTTCTTGTTGAGTCAGATCTGTTTTCAGTGTTGCGCCAAGCAGCTTAGAGCCGCGGCTTGGAACAACGATCGGCACAGATTGCAGTTCAGCATCGTTTAGCAATGCTTCTTTCGCATCACGACACGCGTGAGTCATTGCTTGAACCTGCCAAGGCGCTAACTCTTTACCTTCTTGAGCCAGTTTCATTTTCAGACGGTAAGCGAGTGCTAAGTCCATGTTGTCGCCGCCAAGCAGGATATGTTCACCTACTGCGATACGGTTCAGGCTTAGGTTACCGTCATCTTGAGTTACTTCAACTAACGAAAGGTCGGTTGTACCACCGCCGATATCGATAACAAGAACGATGTCGCCAACGTCTACTTCATCACGCCATGTGTCGTTGCTGTTATCAATCCAGCTGTAAAGAGCCGCTTGTGGCTCTTCAAGAAGCGTTAGGTGAGTGAAACCAACATTACGCGCAGCTTCAGCTGTTAGGTCACGAGCCGCAGGATCAAACGAAGCTGGAACGGTGATCGTTACATCTTGGTCTGCCAGTTTGTGTTCTGGGTTAGCGTGGTTCCAAGCATCTTTAAGGTGCTCTAGGTACAACTCAGTTGTCTTAAGCGGAGATACTTTTTCAACTTCTTCAGGGCTACCTGCAGGAAGGAAAGCATCACGACGGTTCACGCCACCGTGGCATAGCCAAGATTTTGCACTTGCTACCAAACGGATAGGGGTTTTAGAACCAAGGTTACGCGCAATAGCGCCTACCAGTGCTTTAGGCTCAGAAGACCAAGGCAGAACGCGAGAACCCGCATTCATTTCATGTTCGTGCGGCTGGTATAGGAACGAGCCAAGTTGGCTGCGAGTTTCTACTGTACCAGGTGCCGTTAGTTGAGGGATTGGCATCACCTCAACGCGAGCGTCTTCATTGGTTGTGTCGATGTAAGACAAAACGCAGTGTGTGGTACCTAAATCGATACCAATACTGAACTTAGGCGCTTGGTCTTGTGAATGTGTCTGTGCAGATGACTCGTGCGATGATGGCTGAGTTTGGTGCTCCATTATAGCTCCACCTCTGCCGGTGCAATCACAGATGCATCGTAGTTTTCAGCAAGCTTTGGCAGGTTCATGTCAGTTGCTTTCCAACCTTTGTGAACTAGCGTGCCGTTGAATGGCGCGTTGCCTGTTACGTTGCCTGTTAGGCGAACTTCTTGTGGGTTGAAACCTTCAGCGATAGTGATGCGCGTTTCTTCATCTTCAGTACGGATGTGAGAAAGCGTCACGTAATCGGCTAACACTTTTTTACCGCCAGTGTGAATAACACGAGCTGCTGCGCCAACTTCTTCATCAGAGAACGACGTTAGGTCTTCTTTTAGGAAGTCGATTAAACGCGCTTCTTGCTGCATGATAGACAGTAGTTGCATTGCAGAGTCAGTCGGGGCAGTTGCTAGCTTAGATTCAACTTCAACAACTTTTTCGATGACTTTTTCAACTTCTACAACTTTCTCAACTTCAACAATCTTTTCAACTTTTTTCTCAACTTCAACGATCTTTTCTACTGGTTTTTCTACGACTTTCTCAACCACTTGGGTTTTACGAGAAACGGCGATTAGCAGTAGTAAAACGCTTGATGCAGTTAGGCCTGCGTGAAGCATATCAAACGTCTGTGGGATTAGGTTCAAATCAACGATCATAGTGATTTCTCTTTAAAATTGATTTAACGGTATATTCGTCGGTTTAAAGGAATATACAGATTGGAAAGAAACTCGGTAGCACTAGGCTGAAACGGTCGCTTTCAAGCTATAAATATGGGTGGATACTAGCATATTCAAGGCTTAAGAGTGGTATTTAATGTTTTCAAACAAATGGTTTTTTGGTGTGTTCGCTTGAAAATTAGTCTAGATTTGTCAGGGTATTGTTAATAGACCTCAACAAAATTTAGAAAATGCCCGTTTAATGTTATTTTTAGGACTAAACATGAATGGAGCATTATTCCCTTCCGTTATATACTTTCTGCTCACTTTATCCCATTTGGAACCCTTATGCCTGACACCACTGACCCACTAATAGGGATGAAGAGAAAAATTCTCCCATTGGTCGTATTCTCGGTCGGTTTTTTGATCACTGTTTTGTGTTTTGTGTTTGTCGCGCTAAATCAGCAGCGTGCACTGGTAACGAATTTGAATAGTTTTGCAACGCATCAGACTCTGAGTCTTGAAGCGTTTATCAATAATGATGTGGCTTACATCGGTTCCGGCGCTAATTTTTTCTATTCTAACGATCAAGATAATTGGGGTAATTTCGACCGTTTTGCAAAGCAAACCATCGCCCATTCAAAAAGTCTAATTGCCTTGCAGTGGATGCAAAAAGTATCGGCTGATGAAATCACAGCATATACAAAAGAGATGGAAAAAAAATACCCATTCTTCAAGTTGTTTACCATCCCAAAACACCAAGAAAAAACGTATGGCTATGTCTTAGGTGGCGAGTCTGCTTTCATTGCAACTGACGTTTACCCAAACACAGAGGCGAATAATAAAGTATTAGGTTTTTATTCATCTAGAGAGCGTTTTAATTTAGTTATAGACAACATTAAACAAACTCGCGAAGCCAATGTTTCTGACAAGGTACGCCTAATACAAGATGGCTTAGATCAAGAAACACCAAAGGGTGGCATGTTGGTTTATCACCCGGTGTTTGATGGTGAAAGTGACAATTTACTCGGTGTTGTGATTGGTGTAGTTCGTACAACTTATTACTTTGAAAATCTGTTAGCTTCGGCTGTAGGGGATATGAATGTCTATATTCGTGTCACTGACACTGGCTTTGAAGCGGAAGATTCACCTATATTATTTGAGACTAAAGGTTATGAATCAGTCTTTGGTCACGAGATAACAAAGACTTTGGCTCTGACTAATCGCGATTGGAAGATCGACTACAAGATCGGCTCATGCATATCATTTTATGGTTATGTGGTTTTAGCAGGTATCGCATTGGTGGGTACCACGATCTCACTGTTGCTTGCGTACATTGTTAATATGCAAATCAGAGAAAAAGATCGTCTGTCTAGAATGCTTGATAAAAGAACTAAAGAGCTTCGCTTTCTTGCCAACCATGATAGCCTCACAGAGATATACAACCGACGCGCTTTCAACAAAATCCTCGACAAGACAATTCAGCGTAGTGAGTCTTTCACTCTCATCGGATTCGATATCGATAAATTCAAAGGTATCAACGATAAATTTGGCCACCCTGCTGGTGATGCCTTGCTTGTGCATGTGATTAAACAGATTTCATTGAACTTAAAAGAAGGGGACAACTTGTTCCGTGTCGGTGGCGATGAGTTTTGTATTATATCAAGCATTTCCGATCGTGAAGCTTTGAAGTTTTACCTTGAATGTATTTTACACAGCGTAAGTGATTCTTGCTGCGAGCACAAAGGTCAACTTTTGAGTTGTACTCTAAGTATCGGTGCTACTATCCGCAGTAAAGAAGATATCGAAGAACTTCTTCAAAAAACCGATAGTATGTTGTACCTAAGTAAGTCAAATGGTCGAAATCGAGTGACAATTGCAGGCTAAATGAGCACTTGATGCAACTAGGGTCGAGTTCTGTATTGGGCTGATGTACAATTTCAAAAAATTTTTGACGAGAGAATTAGGCGACGTATGAATCACAATCGAGTGGTATGTTTCGATTTGGAAATGTGCTGTTGGAGCGAAGACGGTGTGGGAACAACAGGGGAGATCATTGAAGTTGGTCTTGCTGAGATTGACCTAGCATCTGGCACTATCGTGAAGCGAGCACAATACTACGTTAAGCCAGAGAAAGACGAAGTTTCTCTGTTCTGCGCCGAGCTAACGGGCATTACACCTCGTAAAATCGAAAAGCAAGGGCGTCCATTAGAATCTGTCATCAAGTCGATGATTAAAAACTTCGGTGGTCCGAAAAAAATCTATGCAGCATGGGGGCGTGATGACCTTATCTTACACCAAGAGTGTATAGAGAAAGGCATTGAGCCACCATTTAGCGAGTTTTTAAACATCGCAACGCTTTATCGTATTCAAAATAGATTGAAAGAAAAACGCATTGGTCATCGTGCGGCTCAAGAAGCGAAAGACATCGAGTGGGAAGGCCGCCAGCACTCCGGCTATGTCGATGCTTATAATCTTGCGAAGCTGACATTAACGATGTTGTAACGAAATTGTTGTAGCTGAATTTTAAAGCCTCTCAGTTTTATTCTTCTAGCTTTCAGTGCTATCCATTCAAAAAAAGCGACGGGTTTCTTAGCCCGTCGCTTTTTATTTATGCTCAAACTAATCATTTCAGAATCTAATCTTCGCCTAAAACGCTCAACTTACTTTTGATGAAGTCTTTGTGGTCAACATAAAGAAGTTCTGCGGTTTTGCGGATCACTGAATCTTCAAGTGGGTCAATCTCTCCATCCGCATGCGCGACTTCCCACATAGCTTTGATTAAGTCTATGCGAACCGGCTGCGAAAGCTCTCGCAGTTGAGAAGTGAAATCGTACAGAGAAACAGATTGTTCAACTTGAGGCTCAGCTTGTGTTAATAAAGCTTTTGATTCTTCTTCGGTTATATTCAGTAAACGCTGAAGTAAGTGCAGTTTGGCTTGTTGCTCTGATTCGTTGATCGCGTGGTCTGCACCAGCGACTTCGCATAACAAGCTGGCGATGGCTAAGTTAGGTGAGGCAGTGGGCGTTTTGCCTAAATCAGAGCCGTCAACTAATTGTTTAAATAACGAGGTAAGTGAGTTAAACATAAGAGCATTCCAGTTATAGTGAATATTATTACTATTGGGCCTACGGAGTGTGATCGCAAGCGTCTTTACTTAAAACTGACATTACGGATACGCGAGCGATAGGGAGCAATTTATTAATCAGGCTCTGGAAAACGTGTCACTTTTCCATCACCACTTAACGTCGTAATCGCTTGCGGTTTACCGTCGCTATCTAATCTTAATTCACCAATCGCACTGCGGTTTGAAAGGCGATAGAAGGTCTGATTATCAGGGCTTCGTTTTTCGATTTTTAAGCGTTTTCGCTTGGTGAAATAGTTCAGAATTGAGCGCGGGCTATACAATAATCTGTCCCACACATCGCAGAATTTAAGCAGCGAAGCTGGGAATTGATTCTTAATGCCACTACAGGTGATTTGATAAATGTTTGGGCTATTTCGGCGGTACCTAAGCTTGATATCGTAGGCAAAGGAGTAGTGAACATCACCAGAAAGTACCACGAAATTGGTCGGTGTTTTGGTATGGGTAAAGATACTGATCAGCGTATTAGCACTGCCCGGATGCGCCATCCAGTTTTCAGCGTCAATCACTAATGGTTTGCCAATTGTGGTCGCCATCTTTTGCAGAGTTTCAATAAACTTCACGCCAAACATCGGTGCAGCTGAAACGATGACGACTTTATCTTGATGCATCAATTGATGTTGAAATTCAATCAAGGCCTCCCAGTCCATCAAACCTGAAGGTTTATTCATACGAGATTCCGAACGCCAGCGACGGGTTCGGGTATCCAGCACAATGACTTTGGGAGAAGTATCTATTGTGTAATGCCACTCCTCAAAGCGACTCAGCATCTCAATGAAGGCTCGATGCTTGTTTGGCTCGATATTGCTAACAGGGTGATTAGTATTGGTATCGACAGTTTCATTATGCATTTCTGTAGTGGCACGTACTTGAACAGCAAAAAGCTGTTTTGCTTGCTCGATGAACGTTTCGTCGAAGCTCTCCGGTTTGTTACCCCAACCCTGACACATCCAGTAAGCCGCGAGGCCATTACCAATCACTTGAGTCGCGAACTGATTTTGGTCGACCGCATGTTCCCAACCCACAGTAAGGTTCCAATCATCCGTGACATCGTGGTCATCGAAAATCATGTAAGTCGGGATATGCGTGAACAGACGTTGTACTTGCGGTAAGCCAGCAATGAAATCATCCATGATAACGCTTTCGTCACGCCACTGTTGCTGTTCAGTTGGTGTTAATTGACGTCCACCTTGAGTGAAATCATTCTCAATGAGTCGCTCTCGATTAACACATTGCCAAAGTGTAGGAGACCAAACCAACAAGTACATCGCGATGAATTCAGATAGCGTGACCAAGTGGTTTTCACAATTGGTAGAGCTAAAAATCGGCACACCACGATTCGGGAAGAACTTATCGATCATGGATTCTGAAGTGGTGTGGTGCGGCAAGTACTGATGACGCTGATATAAGTGATATTCGCTGTTATACAGAGCGTCACTACTGTTGATCTGCTTAATTTGCGAGTCAGTCGGTAAGCTCTCACCCATTAGGCCAAGCAGCTGAATCACCTGCTGAATAGCATCAAGTGTTGGGCCTGCCACATGGTCGGCGTAGATCTGATCGCCGCTCATCATCAGCATATCGGGTCTTTCAGCGACGGTTTGAGCGGCAATCTTGTTATCGGCTGCGACTAGGCTGTCTTTGCTTGGATGATGTGGATTACGGCAAGAGCCATGAAGAATGTAATCAGCCGAGGTCGATATCTTGAATTCAACACGAGATTTCCCCTTGTATACAAGATGAGGGGCAAGCTGTTTTAGTGAACCTGACTCTGTGTGAATGTCATATTCAAGAAGCGTATTAGTCGGAAACTCACCTTGTAAGCGGATGAGCGTCACCCACGCATGTGTACCGATTTGAATCGAATCATGTTCTTCAAGCGATGAGGTATAAAACGGTTGGTCTTGCTCTACGTCAGAATGATCTTTTTCGTTTGGAAAACCTGTTTTACAAGTGAGAACAGCTTCGCGAGTAAGCTTTGTTTCGCTCTTATAAAGCTCAGCTCTGCCTGTGAGTGGCGAGCTGGTGGCTAACCAAAGTACCACTTCAGTTGCAGTCGTTTTTCTTAAAATGGGTCCGGCGAGTAACAAGGGAAGAGATGATGTCGTAGAGGGTTTCAATACGGTACCTAAAATCGTTGGTGGCTAGTCGTCGTGATGTTGTTTTGTTTCGAGCTTTTCCGTTTGAGGAATAGAGGTCTCAAGCTTGTCCGTTTGATGCATCGTGGTTTCAAGCTTTGGCTCTTCAAGCTCAGCTATGTCAGACTCTGTTGTTTTATGCTCTGCAATCTCAGGCTCTGTGGTTTCATGCTGGGTTGCTTCAAGCTCTGTCATTTCGGATTCTGCTGATTCAAGCTCTGTTGATTCCGATTCTGTTGATTCAAGTTCTGTTGATTCAAGAACTTCGATAACTTCCGAGCTAGAAAGTTCATGGCCCATTAGAAATATTGCCAATAGGGCATCAGCTTTTGTTCTGGTATCGGATGTGTCGTCTAACACCTGCTCCAGTTTTTCACGAATCATAGCAATTTCGTGTTCAACAAAACCACGGCCTTCTTCATCCCCTTGATTGTCTTCAGGGGCATTATCGAATTCAAGAAATAGCATGTCGCCGTCTAGGTTGGTATTCACCAAACGCTCGGGCAGCCATGTCTCACCAATAACAATATCCGGATCGGAATCTTTGGGTAAGTGATCTATAATGTTTTGTAATTCGGAGACTTTCACAATGCTTTCATTTAACCGAGAATATTCTACATTGTAACGGTCAATGCCGCTCAAACCTAAAATTAGTTAGCCGTTATGGCTAATAAATGTCTATTCAGTAACACAAAATTTATTACAAAGAGTAATTACATAAGAATGAAGCTCAAATATTTACCGACTCTCGCTTCGTCGGGTGTTGTTTTTGTCAGTAGCGTTTTCGTCAGTAGCGTTTTCCTAAGTGCTAATGCGTGGGCTGATGAAGAGCAAGAGTGGGGGATTGCCGCGATGTTTCGTACGGCAAGTATTCCTTACGACACGTCAGGTGGTGACCAAACGGTTAACTCTTTTGTTCCCATGCTATTTTTCAAGAACGATTATGTGTTCATTGATGGGACTGAGATGGGTGCTTACCTTTACCAACCCGACGACGAGAAATGGTCTCTTAATGCTATATCTCGAATGCGTTTTATTGATATCCCAGCTGCTGAACAGAACGCAATTGAAGGCGATACGGCAGATTTTGGTGCTCAGTTAACGTATCAACTGGATGAACAGTGGATCGTTGAAACAGAGTTCATGAGTGACAGTGAATATAACTTCCACGGTAACTTACGGGCGAAAGCTAAGTTTGAAACCGGAGACTGGGAGGTCACTCCGCGTGCGACACTGCGTTATAAAAGTGCGGATTTCAACAGCGAGTATTACTCAGCAGCCAATGAAACCATCGGAGCAGGTGTGGATCTGAATGTCGGTGTAGAAGCGCGTTACCATGTGTTTTCGAACTTGTATTTATTGGGTTCAACCAGTCTGACTCGACTGGATGATAACGCCTACGATTCGTCGATTATTGAAGACCGTTATCAAGGCGAACTTTACCTTGGTTTTGGCTTTTTCAACGATAAAACCAAAGCGCCAAAACCTAAGTTGAGCAATGCGCCGTATTTACGTGTCGCACACGGTTGGGCTACGCCATCAAATATTGGCGACATCATGAAGTTCAATAGGGAGAAAGACGAATACAACAACCAGCTGACTTCCTTCTTCTATGGCCATCCGTTAACCGATGAGATCTTCGGTTTCCCACTGGACATCTATTTAACGCCAGGTATCGCGCATCATTGGAATTCAGAGGTTCAATCGAGCAGCACTGAATACATTGTCGCTATCAAAGCGTATTACACTTTCGACTGGCCGACTCAATGGCGTGTTGGAGTGGCAGAAGGCATGTCTTACATCGATTCGCTGACTTATATCGAAGCGAAAGAGATGAAAGAAAAGGGCTATACCGGAAGCCACTTGCTGAATTATCTCGACTTTTCGGTCGACGTAAACGTCGGCGACTTGGTGGGTAAGAATGATCTGAACAATTTGTGGTTCGGTTATTCGTTGCATCACCGTTCTGCAATCTTTGAAAATGCCTCTCAGTTTGGACGCATTAAAGGCGGCAGTAACTACAACACGGTTTATCTACAATACGAGTTCTAAGCGCGGTTTTTAGCAGGCCGTTTATAGCAGGCGTTTTTAGCGTTTAGTTTTTAACTGCGGATTTTATGATATTCGGTTTGTGTTAGTCACGCTTTCATCGCTTTGACTAACGTTAGAGTGACTAATCAGCCTGATAGCAAAAGGTTTTCCCTTTGTTGTCAGGCTTTTTTGTTTGAGACTTGTGATATAATCGCGCGAGTTTAATAAGTACAAGAATAGGACACGCTTTGACTTCGTCTCCGGAAAAAGCAGACAACAACAAGAATGCAGCACAGCCGAGTTCTTCACAGAACCAAGCGAAACCAAACAAAGCTGCATCGAACAAGCCTGCTGAACAATCAAATGCCAAGAAAGCTGAACAGTCAGCGACAAAGACAAAACCATCTCAAAATAGCCCAGTATCTCTTCGTAAAGCGCTCCACGAATGTATGATGCGCGACCGCTTCCGTTTGAGTAAGCGAATTACTGGCGCGAGTAAAATCAAGAACGAACAATCTAAGCACGCTGTCTTCGATGAGATTGCCTTAGATATTGCCAAGTCGATGATGACGGCAACTCAGCGTGCTGCGCAGAAACCCACCATCGAATACCCAGAGATTCTCCCAGTAAGCCAAAAGCGCGATGATATTGCGAAGGCCATTGCTGAAAACCAAGTGGTTATCGTGGCGGGTGAAACAGGTTCGGGTAAAACCACTCAGTTACCAAAGATCTGTTCTGAGCTTGGCCGAGGTCGTTTTGGCCTAATTGGTCACACTCAGCCTCGTCGTCTTGCGGCGCGTTCGGTTGCCAACCGTATTGCAGAAGAGATGGAAACTCAGTTAGGTGAGTTCGTTGGTTACAAGGTTCGATTTAACGACCAAATTTCTGAAAACACCCAAATCAAATTGATGACCGACGGTATTCTACTGGCGGAAATTCAGCACGACCGTTTCTTAAGCCAGTACGACACCATCATTATCGATGAAGCCCACGAACGCAGTCTAAACATTGACTTCATCATGGGTTACTTAAGAGAGCTTCTACCAAAGCGTCCTGACTTGAAAGTGATTATCACGTCGGCGACTATCGATCCTGAGCGTTTCTCGAAGCACTTTAACAACGCACCGATCATTGAAGTATCAGGCCGTACTTACCCAGTCGATACGCGTTACCGCCCACTAGGTGGTGATGACAGTGATTCAGATCGCGATCAAATCGAAGGCATATTTGAAGCCGTTGATGAGCTGTGTGATGAAGGCCAAGGCGATATCTTGATCTTCATGAACGGTGAGCGTGAAATTCGTGATACTGCCGATTCTTTAAGTAAACGTAACCTGCGTGATACCGAAATTGTTCCGCTTTACGCACGTCTTTCGGCGGGCGAACAGAACCGAATCTTCCAGTCTCACACTGGGCGACGCATCGTTCTTGCGACCAACGTGGCTGAAACCTCGTTAACCGTTCCGGGCATCAAGTATGTCATCGACCCGGGTACGGCGCGTATTAGCCGTTACAGCTACCGCACTAAAGTACAACGCCTACCGATTGAGCCAGTGTCTCAAGCGAGTGCCAACCAGCGTAAAGGTCGTTGTGGTCGTGTTGCGGAAGGTATCTGTATTCGTCTGTACTCTGAGGAAGATTTCGAATCACGCCCAGAGTTTACTGACCCTGAGATCCTTCGTACTAACCTAGCATCCGTTATCCTTCAGATGACAGCGCTGGGCCTAGGCGACATTCAAGCATTCCCATTTGTTGAAGCGCCCGATAAGCGCAATATTCAAGATGGTGTAAGGCTACTTGAAGAGCTAGGTGCAATCGCAACCGCTGAACCTGCTACGAACAAAAACAAGAATCAAGGCGACGATAAGAAGAAGCTAACCGCGATTGGTCGTAAGCTAGCGAAGCTGCCGATCGATCCACGTTTAGCGCGTATGGTGATTGAAGCCCCAAGTAACCGCTGTTTACATGAAGTGATGGTGATTGCCTCTGCATTGTCAATTCAAGATCCGCGTGAGCGCCCATCAGACAAGCAACAATCGTCGGACGATAAGCACAAGCGCTTCTTCGATAAAGAGTCGGATTTCATCACGTTTGTGAACCTTTGGGATTACGTTAAGCAGCAACAGAAAGAGCTGTCGAGTAACCAGTTCCGCAAACAGTGTAAGCAAGATTATTTAAACTATTTACGTATCCGTGAATGGCAAGATGTGTACTTCCAAATTAACCAAGCGATGCGTGAATTAGATACCAAGCTGAATACAGAGCCGGGCAGCTACGATGGCATTCACATGTCACTGCTATCAGGTCTGCTTTCACACATCGGTATGAAAGACCAAGAGAAGAATGAATATCAAGGTGCTCGTAATGCACGATTCCATATCTTCCCTGCGTCTGGCCTCTTTAAGAAACAGCCTAAGTGGATCATGTCTGCTGAGCTGGTGGAAACCTCAAAACTTTGGGGGCGTGTTATCGCCAAAATTCAGCCGGAATGGATTGAACCACTAGCGAAACACCTGATTAAGCGCAGCTACAGCGAACCACATTGGTCGAAGAAGCAAGCGGCAGTAATGGCTCACGAAAAAGTGATGCTTTACGGTATCCCAATCATTCCCAAACGCTTAGTCAACTACGGTGCGATTGACGCAACCGTCAGCCGTGAGTTGTTTGTACGCAGCGCATTGGTTGAAGGTGAATGGGAAACCAAGCACGCTTTCTTCAAGCAGAACCGTAAGCTACTGCAAGAAGTTGAAGAGCTTGAGCATAAGTCTCGTCGTCGTGACATCTTGATTGACGATGATGAACTGTTCGATTTCTATGACCAGCGTGTGGGTGAAGAAGCGGTTTCAGGCCGTCACTTCGATACATGGTGGAAGAAGACCAGCCAAAAAACACCGGAACTGCTTAACTTTGAAAAGTCGATGCTGTTCCGAGGTGATGCAAGCCACGTAACTGATTTGGACTACCCGAACTTCTGGCACCAAAACGGAATCAAGCTGAAGCTAAGCTACCAATTTGAGCCGGGCGATGACAACGATGGTGTAACGGTACATATCCCGCTGCCTATCTTGAACCAAATCGACCAGAACGGTTTTGATTGGCAGATCCCAGGCCTACGTCAGGAACTGGTGATTAGCCTAATTAAGTCGTTACCGAAAACGCTACGCCGTAACTTTGTGCCTGCGCCAAACTACGCGGATGCATTCTTGGCTCGTGTTACGCCGCTTGAAGCTCCACTATTGGATTCTCTTGAGAAAGAGCTGCGCCGCATGACCGGTGTGGAAGTGGTACGTGATGACTGGAAGTTAGACCAGATTCCAGAGCACTTAAAGGTAACATTCCGTGCTGTGGATCATCGCAAACGCAAGCTGAAAGAGCAGAAAGACCTGCATGAGTTGAAAGAGAGCCTGAAAGACAAGGTTCAAGAAACACTTTCTAAAGTGGCAGACGATGACATTGAGCAGCAAAACCTGCATACGTGGAGCTTTGGTGAGTTACCAAAAGTCTACCAACAGAAACGTGGTGGCTATGATGTTAAAGCGTTCCCTGCACTGGTGGACACCAAAGACAGCGTAGAGATCAAACTGTTTGAAACTGAGCAAGAGCAGATCACTGCAATGAAATCGGGTCAGCGTCGTTTAATTCTGTTGAACGTACCATCGCCAATCAAATACTTGCACTCGAATTTGCCGAACAAATCTAAGCTTGGTTTGTACTTCAACCCATACGGACAGGTGCTCGATCTTATCGATGACTGTATTGCTTGTGGTATTGATAAGCTGATTGAGCAGAAGGGCGGCATAGTTTGGGAGCCAGAGCAGTTTGAAGCTCTAAAAGAACACGTACGTGCGGAGTTGGATGACACAGTTGTTGAGATTGCTCAACAGGTTGAAACCATCTTAACCACGGCATTCGCCATCAGCAAGAAGCTGAAAGGGCGTGTCGATCTTTCAATGGCATTTGCGCTTTCAGACATTAAAGCTCAAATAGAAGGTTTGATTTTTAAGGGGTTTGCCACAGAATGCGGCTGGAAACGCTTGCCGGATATTCTACGCTATATGAAAGCGATAGAGCGTCGAATGGAGAAACTGCCGATTGACCCGAACAAAGATCGTCTTCATATGATCAAAGTTGAGTCAGTAATGAATAATTACAAAGAGCTGCTGAATAAAATCCCAAAAGGGATTGCGGTTCCAGAAAATGTAAAAGAGGTGCGTTGGATGATAGAAGAGCTTCGTGTAAGCTTCTTCGCACAGCAACTCGGCACACCTTACCCAGTATCAGATAAGCGTGTTAAAAACGCGATTGATGCTTGCTAAACGAATAAAGCTAGACGCAATGGCAAGGTTTGGGTATAAATCTTGCTTATTGCATTACTAATTGAATAGTTATTACATACAGGGCGACTTGGTGGCAATTTATTACCACACAAGGCCTGCCAACAGGACGAAAAAGGTCGAATATGAAAAAAACGTTATTGGCTCTAGCACTGCTAGGTGCATCTTCAACAGCGATGGCTGATTCTTGGTTGTACGGCGGCGCAATGGGTGGTCAAAACTCATTAGGTAATAAAGAAGAGACAGCGATGGGTATCCACGTGGGTACGGGCATCCTTCCATTTATTGGTGTTGAAGCGGGTTACTGGGATCTAGGTTCTTTCGACAGTGTTAAATACGGCAACCAAACACTGACTAAACTAGACGCAAGCACAACTTACCTAGCAATCAAACCAAGCATCGATTTTGGTCCTCTTCACGTGTACGCGAAGGGTGGTCTTCACTCTTACGAGCTTAAAGCGAACGGCTTCAAGCAAGACGAAGTTGATATCATGTACGGTGTAGGCGCAGAATACTTCATCTTTGGTCCACTATCTGTAGGCGCTAGTTACCAAACTTTCAACATGAAAGATGATAACTCAGGTGTTTTCACTCTAAACGCAACTATCCACCTACTGTAATTAATCAGTAAGGCGATCGTAAATAGCGGTCGGATAATACCAATCGTAGTAAATAACTGGTCACCCTAGCTGGTTAAAACGCTCGATAACTGTGTTAGAATTTTTGATTGTAAAATAACTACTTATCGAAAAATTCTGCCTTGTTCTCAAGCCTTTTTCCTGCGCTATTTTTGATCACTTACTTACTGTGATTGGTATAATTGTTTGATGGGTTAATAAAACTCATAAAAAATGCCAGCTTGATAGCTGGCATTTTTGTATCTATTGACCGGGTAATCTTGACGGTATTTTCTGACCGTAGACCGTAGACCATAGACCATAGACCGTAGACCGTAGACCATAGACCATAGACCATAGACCATAGACCATAGACCATAGACCATAGACCATAGACCATAGACAGTAGCATTAGCGCGAACAGTTACTTTTTACTGTTTAGAATCTTTTGAATTCTCGGGTTAATCGCTTTGCCATGTTGGCTTTCGTACTCTTCACGTTTTAAATCGTTCAGGTTCTTTACCGAGTTAGCAGCAAGAAGGAACTGCGGTAATTCAGTTTCTAGCATGCCTTTCTCATCTAAACGTTTTGCTTCCAAATAGTACTTCTTAAACAGGCCATCAAGCTTGTTTTCAGCGGTGCGTTTCAAGTCGTACAGCTTGTTTTGGATAAGCCATTTTTCAATGTTGTTAACAGCTGTGCGTGACAACACGCGAATGCGGCTATCAAGCAGCTCTTCTTCTGTTAATGAATCCTTTAGAATCCAAAGCTCACCCATTTGTGGCGGCCAACTGTTGCCTAGTTGAATACGCTCATGACAATGCATTAGCACGCGATTAAGGCCGTCTGAGTCTACAGAGTGCGCAAACTCAAGAAACTTTCCGCTTGGCTCACTACCGTATTGGTATTCCCACTGAGTTTCGTACACGCTCAAGAAAGAACCGAAAACATGGATACACCAATCGGTCAGCTCTAATTCTGCGGGATCTTGGTCAACAACAGGCACTTGTTGAGACGAACCCGTGCTAGCAGCATTGGGTGTCGCTACTTCAGTGCTCTGTGCTTCAATAACGTCAGGTACTACTGAGCCAGTAGAGTCAGGAACAACAGGTGAAGCTGGCTCAGAAGGTTGGCTTTTTGCCTTTTTGAATGAGCTGCTGCCTGAAGCGTTCAGATGGGCTAAGCTTTTGTCGATACCCATTTCCTTGAGCTTGTCCTGCATTTCCTGAATATTGAGAGGTCTTCTGCTGTTGTTGTCTTTCATTTTGCTTCTCGTTAACTAGCCAGTACTGCAGCTTGGATTCAATCCGAGATAGTGGCATTAATTCATTGGCTTTGGCTTTATACCAGAGGACAAATTTCTTCCATACTAAACTATGGTCACCGGTCAAACCGGAGAATTTAAACGCACGTTCTGCCCATGATGGTATCTCTTCTTCGTTGAGATCATGAGTAGAGACGGTGTTGCTGTTCATTGAGCCTCTGCCTTGTGGGCGAGGGGCATGCTGCATGTGTTGAATCGGTGCCGGAGCAGGCTGAAACTTGGGTGCAGGTGCAGGTGCAGGTGCCGTAGAGTAGACAGGAATACTGTTGGTCGGTTGAACCTCAACGTGCGCCGTAGCTTGCTCTTGCTCAATGAGCATTTTGAAAACGTGAATCTCTTTTTGATCTCGATAATCTACTTTTATCTTATCGAGAAAACCTTGGTCGACTAAACACTTAAGGCAGTCGGCTAAACCAAACGTAGAGAGAGCACAAAGTTGACCTGCTGTTTGTAAGCTCACATTGGTGTAGCCGAATTCGTCAGCACCGTCTGCAAGCATCAATAAAACAAGCTTTTCTGCTGGGCTAGAAGTATTCACTTGCCAAGCTAAATAAGAATATTTGGCGCTCAATATCGTGTTCTCAAAAAAGGTAAGTCGTTGCCACTATTGTAAGTCACCCCTTACCTAATTTATAGCAACTTAGTAGAAAACGGCATTAGTAAGCCAAATATTAACCATAAGGAGAGGTCTGCACCAAAAAGTGAACCTGAACTCACTCATTCTCGTGGTTTACGTACCCCTCCATTCGGCTCGAATAGCTGACTGTCCTAAACCATCATGCTCTATTTAGATGAAGACAGCGTAATGGGCTTGTATTGGTTTCGCCAAACTAAGGCGCTTCTTCCTGTGTTGGTTAGTGATGCCGCGTTGGTTAGTGAGGCTGTGTCGGTTATTGATCTTATGATGGTTAGTGAGCTTATGTCGGTTACTGATGCTATGCCAGTTAGTCACGCGATGTGATTATTGATGGTTTTCTCATCTATTCATAAAGTAAATTTAATTTATCAAACGCCTTGATATGATCAATATTTGCGCTATTATGACGATAAGTCAGAAATGACGAAGCGTCACGAAATGGTTAACTACATGAATTTACTATTCGTGTTAATATATTGGATAGGAGCGTTTTAAATACTGGCGAAGCTTAGATGATAGCTAAGCTCAAATACGGACTGAGAAATTATGTTTGGCTTTGGTTGTAAAGGCGATAAACAAGGTATCTTTGGTTGCAAAGGCGTGTTGTCTAAAAAGCAGCAGTCTATAGCAGACCGAGAAGTAGAATTGATGTTGTTAGCAAAAGATCTGGTTCGAGAACAAGGGTTCGGAAACCTCACGATGGATAGGCTAACGGCAGCAAGTTCTTATTCTAAAGGTACGATATACAATCACTTTTGCAGCAAAGAAGACGTGGTTTTGGCCTTGTGTATTCACTCTTTAAAGACCGAGGCATTAATGTTTGCTCGCTCTGGAGAGTTTGAAGGCAACACACGTGAAAAGATTGTCGCACTGCACGTTGCTTACCGAATCTATGCTCGCATGGAACCGGTACTATCAACCTGTGCGATCATGGCGAAAAGCCCGTGGGTACTAGAGAAAGCGTCTAGTGCACGTGTAACCGAGATGAATGAACTGGAAGAGTTGGTGATTGAACAAGCCGATTCAATGGTAAACCGAGCAGTAGAAGCCGGTGACCTTAAGTTCTCTTCTGGTGTGGGTTCAGATGCCATCGTGTTTGCTAACTGGTCAATCGCATTTGGTTCAAATGCCTTGTCACAGAACGCATCAAACAGTCATTGTATTAAGCGGTTACAAGACCCGTATTCAGTATTACACAACGCGAACATGCTACTAGACGGCCTAAATTGGCAGCCCCTTTCTAGCGATTGGGATTACCGCAAAACCTGGCGCCGTGTAGAACAAGAACTGTTCAGTGAAGAAGTCGCTTACCTAGAGTCAGTAGGTCGATAATCTTCCATTAAGCCCACTCGTGTGGGTTTATTAATAACCATTAGTGACGATTCGTCATAAACTTAAGTTTGCCTAGTGTGGTTTTGGTTTTCTTGAGTATATGACTAAGAATTGTGTCTTTTGTCAGCTTCGGCTGGCTTTTTAAGACACAACTATGACGAATCGTCACAAATGGAGACTGTGATGGAACATGACAGCCAGAAGCCAGCTTTCGATCACCAAAATCGAGATAACCGTAACGTCGATAGCGTAAACGGGGATCTAAATAACAGTTGGCACTCAATACCGACCAAGCGTTCGTTTATCGTTCTGCTGGTGGTTTTTTCAATCATCATTCTCTCTGCATTAGGGGCAAAGAACCTCTACTTTAGAGGGGACTACAACATCTTCTTCGAAGGCACCAACAAACAGTTGATGGCGTTCGACGAAATCCAAACCACCTTTGCGAAAACCGACAACCTCGCGATTGTTGTCGCACCTGAAGATGGCAATGTCTTCACCCCAGAAACCCTTACCCTAATTCAAAACCTCACGGTCGATGCGTGGCAGATCCCGTACTCAAGCCGTGTCGATTCGCTTGCTAACTATCAGCATACCGAAGCGGTTGAAGACGACCTCTTGGTCGAAGATCTGCTGTATGAAGAATACGAGCACACGCCCGAGCGAATTGCCAAAGTTAAACAGATCGCCCTAAACGAGCCTCTGCTTAAGAATGCGTTGGTGTCGGCTTCTGGTGACGTGACCATTGTTAACGTTACCGTGCAATTGCCTGAAGTGGATAAAACTGCTGAAGTGCAAGAAGTGATCGCGGCCATCAATACTATGATCGCCAAGTACCAAGCCGATTACCCGAGCGTAGAGTTCCACAAGGCAGGCATCATTGCCATGAACAACGCGTTTATGATGTCGGCCCAAGAAGACAGCTCAACGCTCGTGCCGTTAATGCTGTTGGTGGTGTTGGTGTTCCTTACCTTTATGTTGCGCTCATTCTTTAGTGTGGTGGCTACCTTAGTTGTGATTATCTCGTCGATTGTCGCGACCATGGGTTTGTCTGGCTGGGCAGGGATGTTCCTCAGCACCGCGACGGTTAACGTTCCAACCTTGGTATTAACCCTTGCAGTTGCCGATTGTGTTCACGTGATTGTGACCATGAGACAAGCAATGCAGCGCGGGATGGAGAAAGCACAAGCCATTCAATACAGCATCAAGCTTAATGCGATGCCGATCTTAATTACTTCGGTGACCACCGCGATTGGTTTCTTGATGATGAACATGTCGGATTCTCCCGTATTACGAGACTTCGGTAACTTGTCGGCATTGGGCGTGATCATCGCGTGTTTCCTCTCTGTGACCATGCTTCCTGCGCTGTTAAAACTGTTGCCAGTTAAGAGCTTGCCAGCAAATCCATTGGCGGCAGATAAAGTGACCTTCATGGATAAGCTCGGCGATTTTGTCGTTGCTAACCGTAAAGCACTGCTGCCTATTTCTACTCTTGTGATTGTTGGTGCTGCGGCGTTAATTCCGTTGAACAAAGTGAATGATGAATCGGTGAAGTATTTCGATACCTCAAGCGAATTCAGACAAGCGGCCGACTTCATGGAAGAGACGGTAAGCGGCATGACCACCATTAGTATTGCGGTCAAAACCAACGAGTCTCAAGCGATTGCTGATCCTGTGTTCTTACAAGCGATTGGTGACTTTACCGATTGGCTACGCGTTCAACCAGAAACCGACCATGTGGCCACGCTTTCTGATGTTTACATGCGTTTGAATAAGAACATGCACGGCGACGATGACAGTTACTACCAACTGCCACTTAACCGTGAACTTGCCGCGCAATACCTACTGCTTTACGAGATGTCTCTGCCTTACGGTTTGGATTTGAATAACCAGATCAATGTAGATAAATCATCGATCAAAATGGTACTCACCGTCGATAACCTCGGCAGTGTGGAATTGGTGGAACTCGAAGAACGCATCTACTCATGGTTTGCCGCTAATGCGCCGCAATATGAAGTGGTCGCGTCGAGCCCGTCATTGATGTTTGCACACATTGGCGAAACCAACATGGCGAGCATGCTATCAACTCTGCCTATTACCTTAGTACTCATATCTGGCTTGATGATCTTCGCACTGCGCTCGGTTCGCTTGGGTGTGATCAGCCTAGTACCAAACATTGCCCCGGCGATTATTGGCTTTGGTTTGTGGGCGTTGATCTCTGGTGAAATCAACTTGGGTTTGTCAGTCGTGGTCACGCTCACACTGGGTATCGTTGTCGATGATGCAGTGCACTTTTTGAGTAAATACCAACGCGCCAGAATGGAAGGGAAATCAGCAGAAGAAGCCGTTCGTTACGCCTTCCACACTGTTGGCCGCGCACTGTGGATCACCACAGTCGTGCTTGTGGCGGGTTTCTCAGTGCTGGCGATGTCGAGTTTCAGACTCAACTCCGATATGGGCTTGCTCAGCGCGATAGTGATTTTCATCGCGCTGGTGGTCGACTTCATCTTGCTACCTAGCTTGCTGATGATCTTCGACAAACAGACTCACCATGCAGTTAAAACTCAGCTCGGATCAAAGCCTAACACCAAGTCGCAGCCTAGCTCGACAGCCGAACTGTCTACTTCGACCAAATAAGGAATCGTCAGCCTGCTGCGGTGGGCTGACTCAAGGAGAAATTTATGAAAAGCGTTAAACAAACATTCGTTGCCACATTATTTACCGTCAGCTCATTAACCGTCAGCACGTTAACAATAGGCACATTCGCAGCTTTCCCAGCATTAGCAGACCCTGCGAAAGGCCTAGAAATAGCCGAGCAACGCAAAGCCGTCGATATAGGGTGGGGCGATTCAGTTGCGACCATGGAGATGCTACTTCGCAACAAACAGGGCGAAAGCAGTACGCGCTTGATGCGATTGAAGTCATTAGAAGTCGATGACGATGGCGACAAAGGCTTAACCATTTTTGATGAGCCACGTGACGTAAAAGGCACGGCTTTCTTAAACCATTCACACATCTCTAAATCGGATGACCAATGGCTGTATTTACCTGCTCTGAAACGTGTCAAACGCATCTCTTCACGTAACAAATCAGGCCCGTTTATGGGCAGTGAATTTGCTTATGAAGATTTAAGCTCGTTTGAACTAGAAAAGTACACCTTCAACTACATTGAAGACGCGAATCTGGAAGGCGTCGATACCTTTGTCTTGGAGCAAGTACCGACCGATAAAAACTCTGGCTACACCATGCAGAAAGTATGGCTAGACCAACAATATTACCGCCCCGTTCAAGTGGAGTTTTACGACCGCAAAGGCGCATTGCTGAAAACCCTCTCGTTCCAAGACTACAAACAATACCTAAACCAATACTGGCGCGCACACACCATGTCGATGCAAAACCATCAAACAGGCAAAAGCACCGTTTTAACCACGACAGATTTAGCGTTCCAGACCGGTCTTAAGGACAAGGATTTTCAAAAAAACACACTTAAACGTGCAAAGTAAGGCAAGAATATGAAAAGGATTGTGTTAACAGGAACGCAGTTATCTTTAACCTTGGCGGCGACAGTTGGGCTAATGCAAGTGTCGTTGCCATGTGTGGCGGCAGGTTTTAACTCTGAGTTCGTAGAACAGGTCACCCCAGAACTCGCAGGGCAGGTTAACCTCGAACACAGGCAGTTCTTTAGCAACGGCTTGCAAGGGCAAGATAAAGGGCAAAGCTCACTGGTGTTGCAACCAGAGTTTTATTGGGAGCAACAAGAGGGCAACGGCAGCTTTACCTTCACGCCGTTTTACCGTCTAGACAGTGAAGATGATGAGCGCACCCATGGCGACGTTCGTGAAGCTCTGTACCTCACGTATTGGGATGATTACGAACTGCGAGCCGGTGTTGGGAAGGTGTTCTGGGGCGTGACCGAATCCGCGCACTTAGTGGATGTAGTAAACCAAACCGATGCCATTGAATCGGTCGATGGTGAATCGAAATTGGGTCAGCCAATGGTGCACTTCACATCAATCAAAGACTGGGGAACCATAGATGCCATGTTACTGCCGTATTTTCGTGAGCGTACCTTCGCAGGGGAAGATGGTCGATTAAGGCCGACTGTACCTGTATCGGACGATGCGCTTTACGAATCGTCGAGAGAAGAAAAGCACGTTGATGTAGCACTGCGCTATAGCCAAATGTACGGCGATTGGGATGTCGGTTTAAGTTATTTAGGCGGCACAAATCGCGACCCTTATTATCGTGTAGAAGGCAATGAACTCAAGCCGTATTACGCGCAAATGCAGCATTTCGGACTCGATGTACAAGGCATTATGGGCGACTGGTTATGGAAGCTTGAAAGCATTTATCGCGATAGCTACGACAACCACACAGGTGTCGCGACCGGTTTTGAATACACATGGGTTGGGGCGCTTGAGTCGTATTGGGACATCGGCTTCATTGCCGAATACCTGTATGACAGCCGAGGTAACAACGCCCAAACCATCGGCCAAAACGATGTGTTCCTCGGGGCTCGCTTCGCCTTGAACGATGAAGACGGCACCGAAGTGCTTACAGGCATTACTCAAGACTTAGATAACAGCGATGTCTACAGCGCGAAGCTGGAAGCATCAAGCCGAATCAACAACAACCTCAAGTGGCGATTAAACGCTTGGTTGTTTGAGAACGAAACCCCAGAAGACTTGTTGTTCTTCGCTCGCAAAGATGATTTTGTCGAAGTTGCGTTGGAGTATTACTTCTAAAGACTCGATGTTTTAGCTCCCATTCTTTACGTTCAAATTAAGCTCTCTACGAATAAACCAAGGAGCGGTGGTCTTAAATCTCGCTTCTTGGTTTCTTATCTCAGTTCCAGCCTTCCTATCCAAATCCTGTGAACATCACGCCTCAAACAAGGTTCTGTGAATGTAATCAAACTGTCTCACTTGGTGACGTTTTTGTATCGGTTTCTCTTTGATTTCATCGATTTCAATGAAATTCTGTTTTCTAACGTTAAATTTGCCGTGTTTTTAGTCAATAACTTGTTCTTTTAGCGATTCAATTTGGCATTGGTAGCGTGTTTGATTACTATGTGTAGCTATCTAAAAAAACTAATCATCCGATACGGACACTACCAACTGGTAGATGAGGAAATGATGCAACATCTAGAAGAGATCATTGCTAATGCAACGACTGCTATTGATACAGCAGATTCGTTAGTCGCACTTGATGAAGTGCGAGTTCAGTATTTAGGTAAGAAGGGTGAACTAACTCTTCAACTACAAAGCCTAGGTAAACTTCCACCTGAAGAGCGTCGCACTGCTGGTCAAGAGATCAACAAAGCGAAAGGTGCTGTTCAACAAGCGATCGCAGCTCGCAAAGACGCACTTCAACGTGCAGAGCTTGAAGCGAAACTAGCTGAAGAAACTATCGATGTGAGCCTACCAGGTCGTCGCATTGAGAACGGTGGTCTTCACCCAGTAACTCGCACAGTTGAGCGTATCGAACAGTTCTTTGGTGAGCTTGGCTTTAGCACTGAGTCTGGCCCTGAGATCGAAGATGCATTCCACAACTTTGATGCACTAAACATCGCAGACGATCACCCAGCTCGTACTGATCACGATACTTTCTTCTTCAACCCTGATCTAATGCTACGTACGCACACTTCTGGTGTTCAAATCCGTACGATGGAAAACGGCAAGCCGCCTTTCCGCTTCATTGCTCCGGGTCGTGTTTACCGTAACGACTACGATCAAACTCACACGCCAATGTTCCACCAAGTGGAAGGTATGTTAGTTGATGAGAACGTAAACTTTGCACAACTTAAAGGCATTCTTAACGATTTCCTTTGTAACTTCTTTGAAGAAGAAGTTGAAGTGCGTTTCCGTCCTTCATTCTTCCCGTTCACAGAGCCTTCAGCTGAAGTTGACGTGAAACGTAAAGATGGCAAATGGCTAGAAGTTCTAGGTTGTGGCATGGTTCACCCTAACGTACTTCGCTCTGTTGGCATCGACCCTGAGAAATACTCTGGTTTTGCATTCGGTATGGGTGTAGAGCGTCTAACGATGCTTCGTTACGGCGTAAATGACCTTCGTGCGTTCTTCGAGAACGACCTTCGTTTCCTTAAACAATTCAAGTAATCCGGGGCAGTCAAAACTATGAAATTCAGTGAATCTTGGCTACGCGAGTGGGTTAAACCTGCAATTAACAGCGAAGAGCTAGCTCACCAAATCACTATGGCTGGTTTGGAAGTTGACGATGTAGAACCTGTTGCTGGTGAATTCACCGGCGTTAAAGTAGGTAAAGTGGTTGAGTGCGGTCAGCACCCAGACGCAGACAAACTACAAGTTACAAAGATCGACATTGGTGAAGAAGAGCTTTTAGACATCGTATGTGGTGCATCTAACTGTCGTCTTGGCCTAACTGTAGCAGTAGCAACAGTTGGTGCAGTACTTCCTGGTGACTTCAAAATCAAGAAAGCAAAACTACGTGGCGTTCCATCGCACGGCATGCTTTGTTCTTTCTCTGAGCTAGGTATCGACGTAGAGTCTGACGGCATCCTTGAGCTACCAGAAGGCACAACACTAGGTATGGACGTACGTGAGCTTCTTGAGCTAAACGACGTAACTATCGACGTAGACCTAACAGCAAACCGCGCAGACTGCTTCAGCATCCGTGGCCTTGCTCGTGAAGTTGGCGTACTAAACCGCGCAGACGTTACAGAGCCAACAGTTGAAGCTGTTGCTACAAGCATTGAAGACACAGTATCTGTTGAAATTAAAGCAACTGATGCTTGTCCTCGTTACCTTGGCCGTGTGGTTAAGAACGTAAACGTGAAAGCGGAATCTCCAATCTGGATGCAAGAAAAACTGCGCCGTTGTGGTATCCGTTCAATCGACCCAGTTGTAGACATCACAAACTACGTGATGCTAGAGCAAGGCCAACCAATGCACGCATTTGATCTCGCTAAGATCGAAGGCGGTATCGTGGTTCGTCTAGCAGAGCAGGGCGAAAAGCTAACACTTCTAGATGGCAACGAAGCTGAACTAAACAGCAACACACTTGTTATCGCTGACCAAAACAAAGCACTAGCAATCGCTGGTATCTTTGGCGGTCAAGATTCAGGTGTTACTACTGAAACGACTGACGTACTTCTTGAAGCGGCATTCTTCGCACCGGATCACATCCGTGGTCGCGCACGTGCTTACGGTCTTCACACAGATTCTTCTCTACGTTTTGAACGTGGTGTTGATTCAACCCTTCAAGCAGCAGCAATGGAGCGTGCAACACAGCTTCTAGTTGAAATCTGTGGTGGTGAAGTTGCGCCAGTAAACGGCAGCGAATCTGAAGCTGATCTTCCTAAAGCAAACGTAGTTGCTCTACGTCGCGCTAAGCTAGACAGCCTACTAGGTCACGAAATCCCATCTACAGACGTAGTGGAAATTCTTACTCGCCTAGGTTGTGAAGTTGAAACGACAGAAGCTGGTTGGACGGCAACGTCTCCATCTTGGCGTTTTGATATCGCAATCGAGCAAGACCTAATTGAAGAAGTAGGTCGTATCTACGGTTACGATAACATTCCAAACCAAGCGCCTAAAGCGGCACTTAAAATGAATGACCACAAAGAAGCTAACCAACCGCTTAAGCGCGTTCGTGACCTTCTTGTAGACCGTGGCTACCACGAAGCAATCACATACAGCTTCGTAGAACCAGAACAGCAAAAACTTGTTGTACCTGGTGTTGAGCCGCTAATTCTGCCATTCCCAATCTCTGCGGACATGTCAGCAATGCGTCTTGGCCTAATCCAAGGTCTTCTAAACACCGTTGTTCACAACCAGAAGCGTCAACAGTCTCGCGTTCGTCTATTCGAATCAGGCCTACGTTTCATCCCTGAAGCAACTGCTGAAAACGGCATGCGCCAAGAAATGATGCTTGCGGGCGTTATCTCTGGTACTCGTGGCGAAGAGCACTGGGACATTGCAACTAACACTGTAGATTTCTTCGATCTTAAAGGTGACCTAGAAGCCGTTCTTGAGCTTTCTGCAAACGAAATCGCATACAGCTTCAAATCTGCTAAGCACCCAGCACTTCACCCAGGTCAAACTGCGGCTATCGTAGTAGACGGCAAAGAAGTGGGTATCATTGGTACTGTTCACCCAGAACTAGAGCGTAAGTTTGGTCTAAACGGCCGTACTATCGTATTCGAAATCGAATGGGCAGCTATCAACACTCGCGTGCTTCCAGAAGCAGTAGCCGTATCTAAGTTCCCTGCAAACCGTCGTGATATCGCAGTAGTTGTTGACGAAGCAGTTGCTTCTGGCGACATCGTAGAAGCGTGTATCGCTGCTGGTGGCGAATTCCTAACAGGCGCTAAACTGTTCGACGTATACGTTGGTCAAGGCGTTGAAGAAGGTAAGAAGAGCCTAGCAATCGCACTTAGCCTACAGTCTGTAGAGCGCACACTAGAAGATGCAGACATCGCTGGTTCAGTAGATGCTATCGTAGCTTCAATCTCAGAGAAATTCGGCGCAGCACTTCGCGACTAATCTCTTCTGATAGATAGAAAAATCAAAGGCCTCGCATTGCGAGGCCTTTTTTGTTATCAAACAAAAATATTAGTTTAATTTCGCTTTTTCAATAGCTGCATAAACTACGACTTTTCTATCTGTAGAGTATTGTCTTATTTGATGCTCTTTTAGTTTAACTCCTGTCTCTAACCCGTTATACAAAGTAACTATTGGCTTTTTAATAGAGTAGTCTTCGTGTAATAATTTCTTTACTGCTTCTGCTCTGTCACGTGCAAGTGATTTGTTTGTAGTGTTCGCACTACTTAATATTCTATGAGGGTCAGTAAATCCAAATACCAAAATCATGGAAACATCTTTTTTCTGTAATCTTTGTTTAAGCGATTTCCAATCATAGTTAGGGATCTGACTACTTCCTGATCTAAAACCAGATATTTCTGCAATAGGAATAATATCGTCAATACGAGTTACGGGGTTTAAACTATCAGAAGAATAAAAATTAAACACTTGCTTCTCTATTGAGTTGTCTTCAAAAATATTAAACTTTTTGAGGTTTAATGTTTCAATATTAAGCAATACTCCAATGATAGTTACGCTCATACTAATGGTAGAAAAATAGATTATTGATCTCTTTAGATTAGGGTGTTTATTGATGAAGTAAACAGATAAAAATGAAAAAGAGAAAACAAAAAATATGATAAATGCAGTTAAGTTTGAAACCATGTTAGACAACATAGTTACAATGCTCTCAGAAATAAAATCATTATCCGTTAACAATGTGCATCTTTCCGTGTTTATACTTACTGAACTTACTGAATGAGCTTCTGGAAGGTTCGGTGATATATTATATTGTAGAAAAGAAAAAGCAATAAATAGGATGATGGAAAGTGTTGTATTTAAATAAAATGAATTGTTCGAGTTACCGAACCTCAAGGTTTGGTAATCCATATTTCGCATTTGTTGCGATACTAGAATAGCTCGATATAGGAAAAAAAATCCAAAAACCAGTAAAAGATAATGTAGCATATTATTTACCATAGTTCATTATAGATAAACTTATTAACAGTGTAGTTATTAAATATATTACTAGAGTTATTTAAATAATGAAGAATTAATTCGTCTATGTTGTTCATCAATCTCAATTCATCCATATGACCAGACTTGAATTTAGAATAAACAGAAGATATTTTATGGTTTAGAATCTTGATCTCTTTTATGTTGTTATAGGGAAGGAATAAATTTCTAGCCCCTAGTAATAGTAATCCAAATAATATTGGGAAATAGCCTAATAATGACAGTTGAATGTCTAGTGAATAGAAATAAACGTATAAGGCGCATCCAAATCCTAATGTTATTAACAATAGTGATGATAAGCTTAATAATCTATATAGGAATACTATTCTGTACTCTATTATTTGGTAGAGACATATTTGTTTTTCAATGATATCTAGGGTTTCGCGTTTTTCTTCGTTTTTCATTAAAATTCCGAACTATTGAATATATTATTTTTAGTGATTAGACCCAGCGGAATAGAGATCTAAATAGCGATATTTTTCTATTTTTAGGTGTTAATGGAGCATTTCTAGCTACGTACTCCCACTCTATACGTAAGGTTTTTAATCTAGAACGGTATTCTTTGATGTTTTCATGATTTACGGAGCTAGCTTGCAATAACTCTAATTGTCGGCGTAACTTACCATATTGACCTGCAGTGGTACGATGCTCAATCGCTCTTTCTCCAAAACGTCCAAATGTGACTATCCCTGATAGTGCTGCCGCAAGTGCACTTGCACAAGCCAAAATAAGTTGAACTAACTCCTGATTATAAGGCGATTTATAGAAAATGAATGCAGTTACCCCTGTTGTTATAAAGATAAGCGTTATTCCTAATTGCTGATGAACTCGGTTTAAGTGTTCGGTTTCTTTGTAATGGCCGACTTGAGCATCTTCAAGCTTTTTCAACCAAATATCTGTTAGTCCTTCTACTTTTTGTAGGTCGAGTTTGAGTTCTATTTCATTATTAATATGCATTTATTTGCTTTGTCCATGACTTTGAGTATTCAGCACTCTTTGATGTAGGTTTAATGTTAGGTTTTTTAATTTTCACAATCATTGGGAATGGGAAGTCAACTCCTAGTAGTAATGCTTCACCTTGACTTAAGGTTGGTAAAAAAGAAGACGAACGCTGATCCATTGATCCTACCGCTCTTTTTACAATCTCTTGGTCATGAAAGTTAGTTAATCTATGTACAATCAATGACCCAATCTGACTTAATACATCCTCGGGAATATCACGCGGGCGCTGTGTTGCAATAACCACGTTCAAACCGTACTTTCGGCCTTCTTTCGCTATATTCCCAAAAGAGTCCAGTTTTATCGTACTTGCTTCATCGCCAACAGTTTTGTTAAGAAACTGGTGAGCTTCATCTATAAAAACAAGTAATGGATTCTCATGGTTAATATCTTTAGCCCTAGCTAAATTCATTAACTTTCGGCCGATTGCATTAACGAGAATCTCACGCCCATTAGATTCAAATGGAACTGCTGATAAATCTAGCCTTAATATCTTATTTTCGCCTTCACCTTTTGAAAAATCCTCTAATATAGTAGGAATATCTTGATAGTTCTTTTCTGGATCGAAAAGCCACTTTAAGTGTGTATTAGAAGAATATGACTTTATACGAGAAATTAAACTTATACAGTAGCCCAGATCTCCCTCATGAATACCTCCAAAGAGGGCGTCATTGTACTTTCCTGAAGGCCAAATACATTCTTGCTCTATTTGAGCCGCTAAATTTTTAAAGCACCATCTTTTACATGAGGGATTAGATTCTAACGACTTAACAGCATCATAGTAAGGGCTTTTTTCTTTGTCAGCTTTAATGAGCGAATGGCTTTCATTGAGAGTTAAGTTCATCTCTCTCCTTTTAGTCCAATGCTCAATTACTACTTTTTGGCTTAAGATCGCAGCAGATAATTTAGGCATCTGAGTCTGTGCCGACGGACGTAAAAACGCAAAGATATCTGATTCAGGTAACTTCCAATGTGGAAATGTTAGAGTGTTTTTGTCTGTTGCCTTTTCGTGGTTTCCAACGTAATAAGTCTCGCAATCTAAATCAGTGTATTCACCTGTCGGATCCAGTAATAAAGCTCTACCGCCATTATCTTGGACTTCTTGTAAGAGCCTAGACATTGAATAACTTTTACCACCACCTGTAGCACCTAAAACTGCGCAGTGTCTTGAAAATAGTTTGTCCGGCGTGACAGTAATATTTACAGTTGAATCATTGGGGAGTTCAGCAATATTCAACTTAATTTCGTGATCTTTAGCATCGCCAGCAGCCAAAAAAGAAATCAACTTGGGGTGAGCTGAGTATACTTGACTACCAAGACGCGGGTGACTTGTTATACCTCTTGATATATATCCTGTCGCTGAATCAATACTAGTTAAAAGTTGAATAACACCGATTGGGTTGTTTAAACCATTCGCCATCGATACCGCATCAACGGATAATCTTTCAGCTCCATCCAACCACACTTTAACTAAGCGGCCTAATACAGCAGTCTGCCCACAATCAATGAACACAAATTCATTCACTTCTCCAGCAGCTACTCGATCGCCTAAGTGCCATTTAGCTTCTCCAGAGCCTGCATCAGACAAATTTGCTGTGATTTCAGTTGGTGATATATTTATAGAGCTGCCGATACGACGGTTTGGGTCATAAGGCGTGAACCAACAGTTAGAATTCATCTATAGAACCCTTTCGATTGTTGATTCTTTCGGCTAATGTTTCAAAGTTTTTGAATAACGCTTCTTCGGGTGTTTCCTTTCTACGCTCTTGAAGTAAATCGCTAAATTGTGAAAAAGTCCCGTCCATGATGGAAATGCGTCGGTCTCCCTCGTTAATAGCTGCTACCAATAAATCTCTAACTTCTTTATTAAATGAACCATCTTCCTTGAATGGTTCTTTTGTGGCTATTAGCAGATTAAATTCAGGGTTAGTTCGTAAAGCCATTGTTACTGCATTATTTATATGTTTGTCGTTAAATCCAAAACCTAAACAAATTAATGCTGTTTTAGGTTGCTGTAAGCAATTTAGAAACGAGGCCATCATATCGAGATATGGTGAATCATAAGATGTTTGATACTTAGAACTACTAGGGTATATAAAAACGGGCTCACTATTCTGCGCTTTATAATCAATCTTTTTGACTCGACCATTTCCTTGTCGAGTCCAATTCACTGAGCCGTGCATTTTATAAAGGTGGAGTACATTTGATATATATGAACTGGACGTTTTAGATTGATCGCTACGATCTACAATGTCATATCTATACCAAGTAGGGTTAAAATAACTAGGTGCTGAAAACTCGAATCCATCAACCACTACAAAGCCTGTATTTGATGCTGAACGTTCAAAAGCTAAATCATAATTAGTTGTAAATAATTTTAAACGTTGTTGTTTCGGGTTTCTTCGCCCTAGTGTTCTGATGAATTTATCATGGGCACTCCAATCACTTTCTGCTATCTCATCAGTGAAGTCGGTTGCTTTTAAAATTGTCTGTTTTGCTTGTTCGATGAAAAGGGTTAACTCATCTCTCTTTTCACCTTTTGCTAATTCTTTATGTTGATCACTTAACGACAGCAGTAACTCTATATCTTTCTTCGATCTGTCAGAGTCATAACCTACAATTTGTAAAATTCTTTGGAATAGTTCATCGTTTTCAGCACAACATTTGTCCCATAAATCACTCATGCTAGGAGCTAGCCCTTCAAAAGTCAGAGAGGTACCAGAGCCCGCAAGTACGATGATATTGTCAAAGTCCAATGAGTTATTGATAGTGTTTAACAGCACTTGGTAGTTTTGATCTTCATTTAACTTTTCATTTTCAAGGTCTAAAACGGCAGGTATTTTTTTTCCATTCTGTCTTTTAACAAAAGTAGAAAGAAATTGTATTTGTTTCATGAATCTAGAGTCCATTATTTAGTTGTGGGCATTGTATATCATTTACTAAACTATGTGCACGTGAACTTACTTTGATAGGTTTTATGGACCGCTTGGCAAACTTCAAGAGTACATGCCCATTTGACCCGTCTACAACTTCACACTTTATAGTGACTACATTGATTGAGAGGGCGCTTTCTGTGTTAAGTAGAGAGACATTATGAAGCGCTTAAATCTCAGTATTCATGGCGCTTTGTAGTATAAATACCTAGATTCATAGCTAAATCGGTAATTATGATATTGCTTCTTTAGCGCTAAAGTCGCCACGATGTGAAATTAGTTGTTTGTAACTTGCGTAGCTGGAGAGAAGAGCCATAGAAATTTAAGTTGAACCATATCGACCACTACTAAATATTGTTTAACTTTTGTTTTAGTAGCCTTCTATTGTGAATAGTGCTGAACTAGTTCCTTATAAGTGCCAACGAATATGTTGTTTTGAGGAACGCCTATTTTTTTCAATATTGTCTTATGAGTTTTAGCTTCACGTTTATTGAATGAGTAGCACTGCCAACGTGCGTCTGGGTATTCATTTATAATACGCTCAAAGTAGGGAAGGTCTATGTTATTGAGAGAATGGCCAATTACGGAGATCGTTGATATGTTCCTACGACTTTCAAGCCACGGGGTAAGTTTGTCTTCTATGATCTCATTAATAGGTTTTTGAAGTGCGACTAACACTTTGCGACCATTGTTGATTGCATCGGTATAATAGGTATCTTCATCAGCGGTTGCTTGCTCTACCGGTGCGTTATGACCAAAAATCAAGCGGCTCTGTTGTCCTATACTTCCGTGAATGTGATAAACCTTATTTTCTGAGGTTTCGTAAACCTGTTGTAATGTTGAAGTGTAGTTGAAGCTAATAAATTGACTCGTTTCTGGAAACGCTACTTTTGGTCTTAGATTTGCTAGGTTAATTCCTTGGATCCATTCATTAAAATGACTAGTGATAGCTTCAACAATACCGCGGCTAAATTCATCAACCGCGTCTTCAAGTCCATAGAGTTGCTGCGTTGGAAATGAGTCCTCAGAAAAATCCATAAAGTCGTTTTCATCTATCAAAATAGATTCGTCAAATTGCCCGAGTGTGTTTTCGAAGTCGCTCCAAAGCTCCTCACCTTCCAAACCATATGGGAAATAGTGTTCTATTTCATCGAGATAATAGCGGTATTGTTCGTAAAAATTTTCGTAACTAGTAGGCAACTGATGCCAACGATCGAAGCCATTACCGATGATAAATAATTGATTTGAGCTCACGAAAGCTTCTCCATTTTTATTGCTATAACACTCAACATTGAAAATCACCAAGTCTTGCATTTCAAGTATGTTACTCGCTGTTAAGTAAAAGATTATATATCAAAAGAAAGCTAGTTTTCGTGCATTAAATCAATTGGTTGTACTTACTACTGTTTGATTCTTTCGCTTGTGTTTATGGTTGCCGAAAAGTCGTAGCAGCGGATCAGATATTGCAGGGTGTTGAAACCTTTCGTTCAACGAATTGCTATTCAATACCACTTTGCAGTCTTTAAATCTCTCCCTTGACCTGTCTACAACTTCACACTTTATAGTGACTATATTGATTGAGAGGGCAGCCTTCTGTATGCCCTCCAAAGTAAGTAGAGAGACACTATGAAACGTTTAATTCTAAACATCACATTCTTGGTATTCATGGCACTTGGTAGCATGAGTGCCATGGCTAATGATTCAATGGTTAAGTACGGTATTGCGATATCTCACGATGGTGAGCAAATTGCGTATGGCAAAAGTGGGAGTTGGGATACAGCACTGATCTTCATTCACGGTTGGAGCTTAGACAGCAGGCTTTGGCAAAACCAAGTGAGTGAGTTTTCAAAGCAGTACCAAGTGATCACCATGGACTTAGCTGGGCACGGCAACTCATCGTTCAACCGCGAAGAGTACACCATGGTTGCGTTCGCTGAAGACATCAAAGCGGTAATCGACAAAGAACAACTCGAATCCATCATCTTAGTTGGCCATTCCATGGCGGGTGGTGTTATTGCAGAAGCCGCTAAACTTATGCCGAAAAGAGTGAAGGGCATTATTGGTGTCGACACATCGCAAAACGTCGCGCTAGCGGTTTCACAAAGAGACCTAGATGCAATGACCAAACCTTTTGAAGCTGACTTCCAAGCGGGCATTACTATGTTCGTGAAAGACTCGCTACCAAAAGACGTAGACGCGGATTTACTTTACTGGGTAACGCAAGACATGGCCTCAGCACCGCCAGCTATCGCGATAAACCAGTTCCGCCATTATCTAGGTCAATACGTGACAGGCGAAGCACACCGCGTGTATGAGAACGTGAATGTGCCAGTAATATTGGTCAACGCTCGCCTATGGCCTACGGATTCAGAAGCGAACAAGAAACACATTAAGGATTACAGCATTTACTACATTGAAGACTCAGGCCACTTCCCAATGCTTGAGCAACCACAGCAGTTCAATACAACGTTGATGAAAGCGGTTAAGTCAGTCAAGTAGGGCGCTATAGTTGTTAAAAAATGGATGTAATCATTCTATAGATAAAACTAAGGCCTCGCATGCGCGAGGCCTTTTTGTTTCTTGAGTTATCTCAACCTGAAAAGGTTATATGGTCGCATCTGTTTTAAACAGTAATACCTTGTTATCCGAGTAGCGGTAAAGATATGGGTAAGGCGATGCATTCATTGCCTCTACATCGGCTTTGAATTTTTCAGGATTAGTTTCGTATGTTTTTTGTTTAGCTGAGTCCATCCAACCGAAGTAAGGAACATAGCGGTAAAAGTAGCGTTGGTTTTCGCTGGTTGCCATCATTTGGTCAGAAACAGAATACACGAGGTAACGATTTGCTTGTGGTACACCCTCAATGAAATCAATCTCACCTTCTACAATTTTCTTGAAGTAGTTTGGCCTACGTTTCGAAAGAAAGCAGTGGTCTAATTCATCGTCAACAAACACGGTATCAGGCGTAAATTCGGCAGATTGCCTAAACTCGGCACATTCCGGTTTGGTAATATCCATTGCGCTGACGCTTGTGTTTCGAACATTGAGAAAGTCTTGCTCAAATTCAAAAATTTCCGCATTCGGATACTTTTGCTTCATCATTTGCTTTAAGCGATCCAAGTCTTCGCGATAGATTGAGTCGTACGTGACATCGTCGCCAATAGGCTCGATAGCAATATTGTGCTGACGTTTGAAGGCGTAAGGAATTTTATCTGTTGCTTGAGTGCCAAAAAAGAACGTTGCTATATCGAGGTTTGATGCCAGATTGCCAATTAACATGGCCGCGGTTGCGGTGGTACTGACCGTGTTTTTGATTGCTACTTTATCGTAGTAGTCTTTCGCCAAAACATCGGCATTGCCTAACTTAGTCGGTTCACGTTCTGTGTAAACATACATGATTTGCATTGCTTGGCTGTACTGCTCGTAATTGTCATGCTGATAAATATCGAGATCTGAAGCTTGTTCAGTGTTGTCTACCATTGCTTCTCTATCGTGTCTCACTGAACAACCAGTGAGTAACAACGTAGCCACTGATGCGGCGAGTATCGTTTTATTCATTTTCTAGAACCACTAACTATATAAATAAGGTGATTATTTGGTATTAACCATTTGTTTTAGTTATTTTATATTAAATAATTCTTTTTAAAATAGATACTTAGCGCGTGGTATAAATGTGACTTGGCACGTTGTCATTGGAAATTGAGCGAGGTCTAAAGCGAATACCTGTTAGATATACCATTGGAGAAGTTACTACTAGTTAAGGAATTGTAGTAACGACTTTATCTCGCGTGCAGCTTTGTGTTTACCTGACTGAATGCGAAACTTGGTCCAATAGGGCTGGCGAGTTAATTGTTTTCGGATTCACTATACTAGGTCAACGTTCGCCTATGGCCAACGGATTCAGAAGCTAACAAGAAACACATCAAGGATTACAGTATTTACTACATTGAAGACTCTGGCCACTTCCCAATGCTTGAGCAACCACAGCAGTTCAACACAACGTTGATGAAAGCGGTTAAGTCAGTGAAGTAGGGCGCTGTAGTTGTTAAAAGGTGGATGTAATCATTCTATAGATAAAACTAAGGCCTAGCGTGTGTGAGGCCTTTTTGTTTATTGGAGGTTTTACTAGATACATTCATTTCAATTTGCGAGTAATGATCGCATCGTTCACTCGTTTATAGTCCTTAAACGACGGCCTCATAGTTATATAAATGCTCTATCAACCACCTCTAGATACGTCATTAGCGCTGCTGTTCTTGGTAAGGGCTGACCGAATCTAGGGGTGCTTTCTACTGATAATCACTTTAACTATGTGTTTAGGACGTCCTGCTATGGCTAAGAAAATCATATTCATTCATGGTCGCGCTCAAAAGCCCGATAAAGCTCCCCTTCAAGCACTTTGGTATGAGGCTATAGAACATGGCTTGCAGCGAGATTGTGGAGACTCAAGTTCATTACAAGTTTTTAAAGATGTCGATAAACGGTTTGTCTATTACGGTGAACTATCGAACACATTGTTAGAGAAACCAACGGAAGACCCTGCAAGTCGACAACAAGCGCTGTCTGAACTCAAAAAGTACAAGACAAGCCAGTTCAATAAAACAACGTATAACAAGGTATCTAAAATTGGTTTTCTAAAAGAGGCGTTAGCAGATACCTTTTCATCGCTATTTGGAAAGCTAGGTGTGGCTGAGACACTCATAACGAAGGTCGCACCGGACATGGCGCACTATTGGAATGAAGATACCTATTTTGGTAGCGATGTCAGGCATAGGCTAATGGTTGAGCTGAAGGAAGCGCTTGATAATCAGGATGATGTGATGATTGTATCGCACAGTCTCGGGTCGATGATCAGTTATGACGTGTTATGGAAGCTGTCTCATTACGGAGAGTATAGACACGACTATGGCGCGGATAAGAAGGTCAGCTTATTGCTTACGCTCGGGTCACCGTTAGGAGATGAAAACGTAAAAGATAGGCTAAAGGGGAGCCGCTTGAAAGATGAAAAGAAGTACCCTTTAAACATTCAGCAATGGATAAACATATCGGCAGAAGATGATTTTATCTCTCATGACAGCAAAATTAGAAATGACTTTAAGTATATGCTCAAACTGGATCTGATACCCGGCGGAATGAAAGATATCCACCCAGTTTATAACCTCAATATTCGCAACGGAAAAAGCAATCCGCACGCTTCCATCGGTTATCTCATCAACCCTAAATTCATCAAAGTGTTGGATGAATGGCTCTCTAGTTAATTTGGTTTACCATCTCAAATTGCTAGCTGCTCGTTCGTTGGAACGCAGATAAAACAAGGCCTCGCGCGTGCGAGGCCTTTTTGTTTGTTGTACAGTTCACGAAAAACTAGGACAGATAAGCCCAGCAGCATCAGATCGAGTAATCATATTTTGAGTCACAACCTTAACGGTGCCGTTTAATCTGATACTATGCGTACATCATTCTGAATGAGTTGCTCAATTAGCCCATTTTGCTTCAAACCATTAGAGCCAATAACTATATGAACAAACATCTCAATCTATTTAGAACCTACGCAAAGAAAGAACGCACTTACCAATTAGAGAATGACTTAACTCGAGCGCTGGCTATTTGCCTACAAGAGGATGCTTTGTTTCTTCATGAAGTGCTCAAGTCTATTTTTGATGGGGATGCTCGCTACAACAAACTATTTCAAGATATCAATAAACCGCCTGTACTTCAGATCTCAATTCAAAAAAATTCCGAAAGTATTAAGGATTATAAACACATCTATGCGGTTAGTTTGAGTGAAGCTGAGATGGTTAACTTCTGGGGTCAAACTCGAGTTGATGAATATGACCCAATATGCGATTTAATACTTACTATTAACGATGTTTGTATTGTAATTGAAGCCAAGAGAGATGGTATTGATTGTACTGCTCAGTTATATAATCAAATCTTCAATATTCTTCGTAAGGACAATTTAACTTTGGCTGAGTGCCAAGATATGGTTACAGACAGGGATCTAAATTGGAAGAAGCTCATGACAATTGCTGTGACGGTATCAAGCTTTGAAAAGATGGGAGGCAACAAAAATCGCTTCTTAACTGATTTTATTCAGTTGGTGCGAGATCATAATCCCGAGTGGCTTCCTGCAACGCCAATTGCCTCTCTAAATCCTAAGAGTTGTAATGCAATATATAGACGCATTCGTATTGCTGTAGAGGATTTTGAAGCTGCTAGGGGTAACCTAGAGCTCCTAACTTATAATGACCGCCTTGGGACAAACTTTTCTAAAAGCTGGGCAGATGAAGTGCTCTATGGGGTTTGTTCGGAAACTGGTGACTTAGTTGCGTCAATTTATCCAGGAAATACTAAGACTCAGGGATGGCATATTTTTCACAAAGATCCGGAATTTAGTAAAGAGCTAGTGTTAAATGGTCAATCTTACCCCTTGTGCATTGGTTATCACGTTAAATTTTCCGGGCAAGGTTATGTAAGCGGTCTATGGTTTGACAGCCATGAAATGAAGAAGAACTTGTATACACATGAAATCTTCAAAAACAAGACAGGTCGATACTCGAGAGACATTTGGAGTGATATTGAAGAGTTACTTGATGATCATTTATCTTACGACTGGAAAGGGCAATGTGAGTGGAAAACGAAAATTCTAGACTCTAACCGTACTGTTATTAATATGGCGATTGGTTACGTAGTTACATTAACAATACCGAAAGAAGTTTTGGATAAGCTCGATACGCAAATCCATGATACTACTCAGCTTACAAAGCTTGTCGGCCATATCTACGATGCTTTTGAAAATGACTTGATAAAAGATTAAGAGATCAGTTTTTTATGAAGCATCAAACCGAACAAGTTGTTTTCGTTTCCCCCTGTAGTCAATTGATATTACAGTACAGATCGCGAAGCAACTTGGGCAGTTACACGTGAGAATCCGCTACAAATCCCCTCCTAATCTCCCCTTGGTTTACATCTCCAACTTCTTGCTGGCAACGAGAAAGGGGAGGAACTGAATACCGATCGCTACATGTGCAGCTATATGTTCAGCGCCAAAGAATGTTCTCCCCCTCGGTCGTATATCTGAATAGATCGTTTAACTTAATTTGAGGGGGAGGCTTTTGCTTACGAGAACCATTCAACACACGTTGATGAAAGCGGTGAAGTTAGTGAAGTAGGGGGATGTAATTGTTCGTAGAAAAACTAAGGCCTCGCGTGTGCGAGGCCTTGTTGTGTTCTAACCAAAACTAAATATTAATCGAGGTTAACGAAAACTCGGGATAATCGCTGGAATCCCCGGTAGAAGGCCAACCAACGCCATTACACCACTTAGCACAATAAACATAATGCCAGGCAACACCCAACGGCTCATTTTACTAAGCTCACTACTACGTTCTTTACAACCGACTAAGCCTAAGTTATCCAATAGCATGGTGAGAGCCCAACCAAATGCAGGGTTAACGAGCGCTGAAGAAAATACAACAATCGCTGCTGATTGTGTGGTTTTCCCTTCACGCGTCATTTCCATTCCAGCTTCTAGCAATGGCACAAATACCCCAACAATGAGCGCAACACAAAGCACAGGTTGCCAGATAGCTAGATCCATCGGGTAACCCCAAACCGCGGCGATGATACAGAACAGAGCTGTGAGCAATGCGCCGGCAGGAATAGGGCGTTTAGCAATCGCCGCTGGTACGATGTAAGTACCCCATGAAGACGTAAAGTTAGTACCGCCGAGCAGAGAACCGAACGTTTGGCGAATTGAAGCCGTGGTCATGGTGTCGTCAATGTTCATGTGTACTTTTTCGGTACGCTCTGGATAGCTGATCTTTTGAAATACTTGATGGCCTAAGAAATCTGGCGACCACATCGCCACGGCTAGAATTGCAAACGGCAATACCACCATGAAGTGTTCAATCGTCGGTAGGCCAAGCATCCAGCCTGTATCTTCTCCCCACCAATACATAGGGTTCATGTTAGGTAAGCCTGGCTCAGTGTGGAAAGCGAATGGGGCACCCATGGCAAATGCAATCGTACCACCCAGTAAACAACTAAGAGGTACGGCTAACCAACGTTTGCGGAAGTGTTCCAATAACGCGTACAAGATAATGGTGCAAAAGATGACGACAAACGCGATGTGGCTCATGCCAATTCCTTCAGCCCAAGCGAACAGCTTTTTCACTTGAGAAGCGGTTCCAACAAAGCCAAGGTAGAGCAATAATCCGCCACATACGCCTTTACTGGTGAGGTTGGCCAACATACTGCCACCTTTACTGATGGCTAAGATTAGGCCAAAAGCGCCAATCAGCAATCCAAACGCCATAGGGTGTCCGCCTGCTGCAACCACAATCGGAATTAAAGGAATGAGTGGGCCGTGTGTACCTGCGAGGTTCGCGGTCGGCAACAGGAAGCCAGAGAAAATAATAATGAAAACAGAGGCGATGAGGAGTTCATAACGAACGTTTTCTAGAATGAAGTCTTCATTTAATCCGAGAGCCCCAGCAAAGGTGGCTGCAATGGCGCCCACCATAACCACTTTACCAATGGTCGCCGCCATCGCTGGGATGGCGTCTTCTATCTCAAATCGATAATCTTTAAACGGCAAATTTGGACGCCAGCGCTTAGGCGACATGATTTGCAATTCGTGTTCTAGATACTGTTCTCGGGAATCAAATTCCGATCTTGGTTTATGTTGTTGTTCATAGGTGAGTTCATCCTCATGGACTTGAGGCTTCTCTGTTTGTATATGTGCGGACTCTAAAGTAGTGCTCATTTTGATTCCTTTCGTTCACACTCTGAGGTGTGTTATTCCAACAAACGTTGTTGACTCACGGCATGAAGTGAAAACAATGCGTCAACTTATCATTAAAAATTCATTAACATTTAGTTGTTAGTACCTTATACCAAACCAAAAAAAACAAATAGACTCAGTCGGTTAGACATTAGTCGTAGAGTCGGACGACTAGTATTAGACCCTGTAGATAGTATGTGTCTGTTTATTTGTAGGCGATGAGCTTTATTGGTAATAAATGAATATCTAACAAGAAATGCTTGGCGTTAAAGCATCAGATAGCATCCATCGATGAGTGGTTTCTGGGGTAACGTTTTTGGTTAAAAACTATTGATAATAATTCTCATTACGTTACCTTGTGGGCTCAAACACACTCATTGTTGCGGAGACCAACATGGAACACTCGGATATTACTCAACTGCTTATTCCAAAGAGCGATTGGGCATCGCCTGATCTCTTTCTCTATGAAGGGGAAGACAAACTTCATCTGAGCTTAGAAGGCGCAATTCAATACAGTGGATTGAACAGCATTGGTGGCGTGGTTCTGGGCTTTAGGATGATCCAACATGCGGTGCAACTCGCGGCGGGTGAGCAGTCTTTGCAACGTGATGGCATCAGTGTTTATACCGCGTTCCCTGGACGTGGTGCTCAAGATGCTTTTGAGTACACATGCCGCGCACTGCGTGATAGGCGCTATTGCTGTGATACCACATTGCATCACCCTGCAGCGCAAACCGGACAACGTGGTCAGTTCTTGTTTACGCTTCGCTTGAATGAACAGTCTATGGTGATGACGCCAGCAGACGGGCTTCCAAGAAAAAGCTATTTTGAGGCCGACAGACACGCACAAGAAGGTCGAGAGGCAGCATTGAGATGGCGTGATGAGAAGATTAACTTCGCCAATACGCTCTTGAGCTTGTCGCCAGAAGAGTGCTTACGCGTGTTGTAATTCTTTGTTCTCACTTACAGAATGAGCTCAAAAACACAATGAACAACAAGAGGTCGCTCGCTTTCAAGTGGGCGACTTTTTTGTATCAAGCGCTAACGGAAAGCAGATTCCTAGTCGCGCTTAGGCTTGCTGGAATGACTCACTTTTAGTTTAGTGCGGTAGTCTAAAGTCTATGAGTTTCAGCAATCAACTTAAGCTGCCCGATCTCAATCCGCGACACATTTAGGCACGCAGGTGGTGCAGTTTTCAAAGCATTACACAGCTTACACTGACACGAAGTGATATAATTTTTGCCCAAAGCTTTGAAGAGCTAATGAATTAAAGGATGAGTACGATGGAAAAAACGATCTCGTTGGTACTTGGCAGTGGTGGCGCAAGAGGCTTGGTTCACGTTGGAATCATCCGTTGGTTAATTGAGCATGGCTATCAGATAAAATCCATCTCTGGTTGTTCAATTGGCGCACTTATCGGTGGTGTCTATGCGGCGGGTAAGTTGGATGAATTTGAAGAGTGGGTCACCAGTATCGACCAACCGGATATGGCGATGATGTTGGATTTTTCATGGCAATCGAGTGGTATCTTCAAAGGGGACAAGATCATCGATACACTGCGTGGATTGATCGGTGAGATTTCAATTGAAGAACTGCCTATCCCTTATACCGCGGTTGCCGCTAACGTCGCCGATGAAAAAGAGGTTTGGCTGCAATCAGGCTCTCTGTTTGATGCCATTCGCGCTTCTATCTCTTTGCCATTGTTCTTCACTCCTCATGTGATTAATGGCGAAGCGCTGATTGATGGCGGGGTACTCAATCCCGTACCGATTGCGCCTACCTTTGGTGATAAGACAGACTTTACTCTTGCTGTGAACTTAGGCGGCGAACCTGAAATTGTTCAACAGGAAGTGATACCTGTTTCCCTACCAACAAAAGAGAGCAACCTGCACGAAAAGGTTGTTCACTTTATCGATAATCTCGGTAGCAGTGTAAAAAGTAAAATGAGCTTTAACTTTGCAGCCTACGACATTGCCAACCAAGCGTTTGATGCGATGCAATCGACCATTGCTCGCCAAAAATTGGCCACTTATCCTGCCGATATTACGCTTGAAATCCCACGTAATGCCTGTGGCACCTTAGAGTTTGATCGCTCACAAGAGATGATAGACAGAGGCTACCATTTGGCACAGGCTAAATTGGGCAATCGACTTTAATGTATTTGCTGCTGAATGAGAGTATTTATGGAAACTGAACTAAAAGATCTTGAACTCCACGAGCTTATGGCAACAAAAGATGTCATCGTACTCACTAGCTCAGAAGCAGCTGCCGTATCTTGGCTGATAGGGTGCTATCAAGAGAACGCCGATATTCAGATTATCGAGAACGCACATCAGTTAGATACTGAAGCGGTTTTGGCGCAATGCCGAGACAGCCTGAGTGAAAATAAAAAGGTCATCCTCACCGCGCAGTTTCGTAGCCAGCTTCCTATTATCAATATCGCTTCACTGTGTAATGAGAAGCGTAAATCACTAATCAATATTGAGTTATCTGGCTGGGATGAAGAAAATCGCCTTCCTCTTTCTTATAGCAGTTTCTAGGTTATAGCGGTTCCGAGTTAACAGCATTCGCTATGTAGCAGCCGTTTTAGGTAGCAGACAATGTAAGATCATCACTTCAAATGTCTGCCGCAAATCGCCTCTGATAGTGATAGAATCCCCGCATCAGAATTATCGAGAATCTAGGTATTTATAAACAATGTTTATCCATCACGTTAACGGCATCGACTGGCTGGTGATTACAGCTTTTGAAGAACTGAAAACTATGTTTATCGAAGATGCAGGTCCAATTCCAGCTTACTTCTCGACCGCCAGTGAATTGAGCCTGATTGATCAAGCCAAGCGCAGCTATGGATTTTTACCTAAACTCCGCGGTGTGATCACCGATACTGGCACGTATCAAAGTGCAAATCTTGATGAAGATTTGAACCCACAGCTTGCGTGTATCGTTGAAGGGCGAGGTCGAGTGTTTATCTATCACGGCGACTATGTGGCTTTTGTCGATGACGAACAAACCTTCATTACTCGAATGGACTGAACATTATTCAGTGGATTTAGAGCGGTTGATTGGTTAATTGAATAATTGGTTGCGAATAAGCTGCTCTGTAGATAAAACTAAGGCCTCGCGTGCGCGAGGCCTTTTGATTTTCGAGTAACAACAATAATCTAATCTGTAATAAATTATTGTTACCAGATATCTTCGATTAAAGAGTCTTTAAGCTGCGCAGCTGCGGTAATGTTTTCTTTCGACATGTACTGTTTCACGTCGATTATCTCTTTCTCCGCATCCGAGTTACCGTATTCCTGTGCGACTTCAAACCATGCTAGCGCTTTAACAAAATCGCTCCATGTACCGTGACCATTACGGTAGGCGTAACCAACGGAATATTGACCATAATCGTTGCCCTGCATTGCGGCGCGAGTGTAATACTCTAATGCTTTTTTTGCGTCTGTCGTTTTGAAACCACACGGTTTTTTGTATCGCGTAGAAGAGTAAATATCACCCATCTTCACATAAGAAAGTGTATGTTCATCTTCTTCAATGGCTTTGCTAAATAATTGCATCGCTTTAGAGCAACTCTTTTCAACACCTTGTCCATTTAGGTAAGAAATACCCAAATTGTACATAGCACTTGCATCGCCTAAGTTAGCCGATTGCTCAAACCAATACGCAGATTTGGAGAAGTCTTGAGCGACGCCTTGACCTTCATCGTATGAAAACGCGAGTTGATACATAGCGTCAGAATAACCCGCTTTTGCAGAAGCTAGGTAATAGTCGTTGCCTTTCTTCAGGTCGACAGGTGTACCTTCACCATCAAAATACATTACGCCTAATGAATAGAGCACATAAGGGTCTTTGCTGGTTTCAGCTTTATGGTACCAAGCCAGTGCTTTTTCGTATTGCTCCTCGTAGTAATAATTATCTGCCAAGGTAATCATCGCTTTTACCTCGCCAGATTCCGCGACTTGATTCATGTACTGATATCCGCGTTGTAAGTTCTCTTCATACATTGAATCTTCAATTAAAAGGTTAGCAGCCTGCATTAGCAATTCGTTGTCGCTAGACGTTTCTGCGTTCTTTAAAAGTATGAGTTCTTCGCCTTCAAAAGCTTCTATCTCAAGATCGTATGCAAAAGTGTTAACGGATAGCAGCAGCGACAGTGACGTTAAAAAAGTACAACTTTGTTTTATCATTTAAGCCATTTCTTATATTAGTAATGTTTCACATGAATATAACAAAACGGCTTTGAAAATAAAGGAAATTTTGGGATGTCAAAAACCGAATTTACGACAATGAGACCTAGGGCATTTTAACTAGTAGAAGCTATTGAAAATCCTGAAATTCAATGACATGTGATCGGATACTGTTCACTTTAAAAAGGGGAGAAGTTGGATGCTTAAAGCTTCATCACTTCTGCTGGAGATCGGCCAGCAAACCATAAGTCACACATTGCTTTCATCTTTGCTTCACTACTATGGAAAAAATGCTCATAGCCTGCGCAAAGGTAGTTGTCTGGAGAGCTATTAGCTCTAGGAATAAAGCGTTGCTTTGGGCAACCGCCATTGCAGAGTTTAATATATGGGCACTGCTTACACTTTTCGCTTAGATCTTTCTTCTTGATAGCAAACTCGTAGTTCTGGGTACTAAAGTTCATTTCATTAATCGTTTTTGAGTGAATGTTCCCTAGTTTATGCTCCGGATAAACATAATGGTCGCAATTGTAGATGTCTCCATTTGCTTCCATCGCAAAAGCACTGCCACATCGCGGGGCCATTGTGCACATATTGCCTTGTTCACCCGCCCAACCTGCGAGAGTGTTATCGAAATAAGGCACGAATACCTGACCAACATCATGCTTCACCCAATAGTCAAAGATGGTCGTGAGGAACTGTCCAAACTTTAAAGACGGTACGCTCCATTCCGTCAACTTAGCCGCGCTATCATGCTCTGGGTCAACTAAATATAAACCCTCAAACGTCGGCTTGGTTGCTGCTCTCTCGACCAAGGGAATATATTGATGTACTTCGCTACCCAAAGCTTTTAAATGTAGATATACCTCCAATGCATGGTCAACATTGTGGCTGCCAATGACCGTTAAAGTGTTGAACTGAACGTGATGTGCACGCAATAAGTCGATGGCTTGTACTACCTTGCGGTAGGAACCTTTGCCAGAGCGACTCGTGCGGTATTTGTTGTGAAGATGCTCTGGTCCATCAATTGAGATACCAATCAAAAAGTGGTTTGTTTTGAAAAATTGACACCATTCATTGTTGAGTAATAGGCCGTTAGTTTGCAGCGTATTCTCTATGGATTTCCCTTTCGCATATTTGTTTTGCAATTGGACTGCTTTTTTATAGAACTCAATCCCCATCATCAAAGGTTCGCCGCCTTGCCAAGCAAAAGTCACATGGTCGGTATGTTGAGCCAATATGTGTTGCTCAATATAAACTTCTAACGTTTCATCCGACATTTTCCAGTTAGTATTACGCTCGGGGTATAGCTTTTCTTTCTCAAGATAAAAGCAATAGTCACAATCTAGGTTACATACAGAACCCGTTGGTTTACTCATAATATGAACAGACTTAGATACTTCCATATTTATTCCTCAGATTGTGCAGGTAGGGTTTTATGTCCTACCTGCCTAACGTTAATGACAGTCGTGCAAATGGTTGTTACTTTTCAGCTTTTCTAAAACCGTCAGGTATATGCTGAGTGAAATCAACGCCTTTGCAGTCCGGTTTGTACCCCATAGGTGCAGGGAAAGGAATGGTGTCACAACTTACCGCAAGGTTTTGTTGAATCGCGACGTTTCGTTTAACTACCGTAGGGAAAATACGGACGCCATCAGCTCGCATGTCATACATTTCTTGAGGGTCGCTAGACAGATCATAGACAGCTGGGATCTGACGTTTAACAGGGGCTTCCGGCATAATATCTTGATCGTAGAAATGCAGTTTCCAATCATTCCATTTGTATGCCTGAATGATTTGTCCATTACTGATATAAAAACCATCACGATTAGATTGCTCCATGTCGCCTTTCAGATGAGCCCACTGGCTAATACCATCGATATGACGATCAGATGGCATCTCATAGCCGACAAGTTCGCCAATTGATGGCATGACATCAACAACATGCACAATTTCATTACTGACGTTTTTTTCCTTCACAGTGCCTGGCATAGAAGCGATAAATGGCACACGTATTGAACCTTCAAGCGCTGTAAAATAATTGCCTCTCCATGGCGCCGCGATGCCATGGTGAGGGTAGTGCCACTCTGGACCGTTGTCTGACATAAAGATAATCAATGTGTCTTTTCTTGCATCGGCTTTATCAATAGTGTTGATAATTTGCCCTGCGCGAAAATCAATTTCATGCAAAACATCGGCATAATCTCCTTTGCCTGTCACTCCTGCAAAATCTGGGTGAGGAATCGTAGGCAGGTGAGGCTGAGTGAAGGAGACAAAAGTAAAGAAAGGACTGCCTTCTTCTAATTGTTGACTGATGTGTGTAATCGCTCGTTGAGTGACTTGCTCATCAATAGTTCGGCGAGTCTCTAAATTAAAGTCCATGACATCTTTTGTCTTTCCATCGACGGTGTCTTGGATTTTTGGGACGTAGCCATCTTCGTTTTCAAAGTGGAGTTGTGATGAATAGAGTGATTCGTCTGAAGTATTAAGCACCCCAAAGAAATCATCGAATCCTTGATCCAAAGGTGTGCGACCTTCAGTATCTCCAAGGTGCCATTTGCCATACATGGCGGTGTTGTAACCTTGTTCCTTTAATTTATTGGCCATGGTTACCTCCCAGTTCACCATGCCGTAATCCATGCCCCACACAACCTCTGTTGTTGCCGTTCTCAATGGGCGTCTACCAGTCATAAATGCCGAACGGGTAGGAGTGCATTGAGGCTCAACATTAAAGTTTGTCAGCCTGATGCCTTCTTCTGCTAATTTATCTAGGTTTGGGGTCGCGACGCCTCGCGTACTGCCATACGACTGAAGCTCTCCAAAGCCCAAGTTGTCGACCATCATAATGACCACATTGGTTTGCTCTGTTGCCGTTGCTGATAGGGAAGGCAGTACACCGGCTAAAACGGTAGCTAACACGCTTTTACTCATCATATTTGCTCCAATGAACATTTCTAATTGATTTCTTTTGAAAAGAATAACGCCTGGGCTTAGAATTTGAAGTGATGGATATTTATGAAGGGTATAACTATGAGGAATAGTGAGTTTTCAAAGATTAGATCGCTAGATCTCAACTTACTAAAAACATTGCTTGTTCTATTAGAGCAAAAGCATATATCTAAAAGTTCAGAGCTGCTGTTTATTACTCAACCTGCTGTTAGCAAGCAGTTATCAAAGCTTCGAGAGATGTTTGATGATCCTCTTTTGGTGAGAGTTGGGAATCAATTGGTGCTCACGCAAAAAGCGATTCAGTTATATCCCAAAGTCGATCTGCTATGTAATCAGTTCAAAAACTTAGTCGATTCAGAGGAGCTTGATTTAAGTGAGGTGACACAGAATGTCACTATCATGCTTTCAGATTACGCAAGCCCTCATTGGATGGCTCAAGTCATCAAAGAAGTATCAACGCATGCACCCAATGTGACGGTGACCTGCAAGAGTTGGAGTTATGAGAATATAAAGAAACTGACCTTAGGTGAGATTAACTTTGCGTTAGGATCGTTGCCAGAAGGCCTTTCTGGGTTCGAGACCCATGAAATCGGGGAGGTGTCGAGTTCACTGATTGCGAGACGTGAGCATGCTATTTTTTCTAATGCCGACCAACTAGAACTGTCTCTCTCAAGTTTCCCGATTGTCAAAATTCGAGGCTCGCATCGATATCAGAATATATATGATGAGCTGATCGGCGAGAGCCCGATATTGCTTGACGAAACGACACTCTGGCTAGCTCTGGAAACAGTCAAATCAACGGACGCTTATTTGGTTGGGCCTAGCAAGTTTATTGAAAGTATAGATGACAGCAATTGCTACAACAGCATCCCATTGTCAATGTTAAAGCCTATTCCTATTTCTATGTGCTGGTCTATCGGGCTTAGTGACGACCCTTTCTATAACTGGATGAAAGATATGATGATTGAAATAGGGAGTCGCATCGTCAACGAATAGCAAGGACGACTGAGTGTCCTTGCTAATTACTCACGTTAGCTTGCTTTGGAAGCTTCGTGCTGTTCAATCATGAACGTGACTGCTTCATCGCTTAAGCAAGATTTACTCACGTATTGACGCTGTTTACCAATATGAAGGATAAAGCCGAGATCGGTCTGTTCAAGTTGGTTGATGTCACTCCAAGCAATAGTATTGGTGGCTTTGCGATTTTTATAACTCACACCATCAGTATCCCCCGAAAAGATCACTTTACTGCCGGCGCCTGAGCTGATTTTTTGTCGCCATAACCACCAGGTTCTCTTGCAGTAAACGCTGAATGCTTCAATCACACTCAAAACAATAAAGAACCAGCCAACGTAACCGTTCGGTAATAGTTCAAACTCTAATAGAACCACGCCAAAAACAAGAAACAGTATTCCTTTCAAATAGGCTTTTGGAAATTGAGTCGGAAGGCTTGTTTGATCATAACACTCTGCGAAAAACGTCTTGTCGAGGGTATATTCTGTGGTGAAACCGGATTCTTTAGACATGTGTGGTTACTTTGTAGTTCTTTGTTGAGGCGCATTATATCGCTTCACGCTGGTTTGTCTTAGCGGTTTCAATCCTCTTTTGTAAATCAATAATACTGAATGCGCTTATTCATGCCAGAGTCAGTTGTTATTTCAATTGGTGTTAAATGATGTTGTTGAGATCTGAGACTAAGCCAGAAAAGATGCTAAAAGCAGGTAGACTATCGAAATTTTTTTGTTTAGAGATCATGAAAAAGCCCAAAGGTGACTGAACTGACCCCCAATAGTTGGACTCCAATTATTGGGGGTCTTTTTATGTCCAAATATAGCCGAGAGCTAAAATGTATCATTGCTAAACAATGTTTAGGTGGCGCGTCATCTCGCGATTTAGCAAAACAATATTCAATTTCTTCGAGACAGATACGGTATTGGGCTCAAGTCTTTGCCATCCATGGTACTGATTCATTTTTACCCACTAAGCATGCTGCTACTGCTCAGACAAAACGAAAAGCATTGAATTTAATGTGGACGAATGAATGGTCTCTCACGCACACTAGCGCAGTATTAAATCTCTCATCCCCTGGAATACTCTCTGTCTGGCTCAAACGATTTAATGAGCTCGGTATCAAGGGGCTCAAAATACGCCATAAAGGAAGCCCCTCAATGAAACAGCAACCTCAACGTACCACTAAGCCTGATAATGAAATGACACTTGAGGAGCTAAGAGAGGAGTTGGTCTACTTACGAACTGAGAATGCCGTTCTAAAAAAGTTGGAAGAGTTGGAGCAGGAAAAAAACCGTCGAACAAAGAAAAAGCGGTCATAGCTCTAACTCTTAAAGGCAAGTATCCATTGAAGCACTTACTGCAGACTCTACAGCTGGCAAAAAGTGTCTTTTATTATCAGGCTCAAACGAGCAAGCGCCCAAATAACTACGAACGTGAGCTGCGGTTGATAAAGTCAATTTATCATGAGCATAAGGGTCGATACGGCTACCGCCGTATTCACTTGGAACTAAAAAATCAGGGGTTCGCACTTAACCACAAAACGGTTCAAAGGCTTATGGCTCAGCTCAATCTTAAATCGACGGTCAGGATTAAAAAGTATCGTTCATACCGAGGAGAATCTGGAACAGCTGCTCCTAACGTGCTTGAAAGAGATTTTAGTGCGACTCAACCCGATGAAAAGTGGGTAACGGATGTCACGGAGTTCAAAGTCAAAGAGCAGAAAGTATACTTGTCTCCCGTGGTCGACTTGTTTACTCAGGAAGTGGTTGCTTATAGAGTGGCCAAAAATGCCTGCTTGCCGCTTGTCACGGATATGCTGACGGAAGCCATATCAACGCTTAAACCCAACTCAAAGCCAATTATACATAGCGATCAAGGTTGGCAATATCGCCATCGACAGTATCAGGAAAAGGTAGCGGAGAGTGGGTTAACGCAAAGTATGTCTAGAAAAGGTAACTGCTTGGATAATGCCGTTGCTGAAAACTTTTTTGCTTTACTCAAAACAGAGATGTATCACAATCAAAGCTTTGAAGATGCAGATGCTCTGATAGAGCAAATTAAAGAATACATCGAGTACTACAATACGAAACGTATAAAAGTGAAACTAAAAGGCCTGACTCCGATAGAATATCGAGCTCAGGCCTTGAAAGCCGCTTAACAGAAATGTCCAACTTTATGGGGTCACTTCAGACTTCAGGCTTTGCGTATATTGTGTTTTAGTTAGGGTTTGTTCAGTATTCGATGAACAATGACACTTGCTTAACACCGATGAAAAAACTTCTTTCATAAGGAGAAGAGGTAAGTACTACATCAAGTTTATTTAGCCCTGACTCTCTCTTCTCATTTAACACCTCTAATAGTTTGGGACTTGCAAAATCTAGAGATTGCCCCGCTTCTACGTTGTTGAATGTTGTTGAATGTTGTTGAATGTTGTTGAATGTTGTTGAATGTTGTTGAATGTTATTGAATGTTGTTGAATGTTGTTAATCGATTACTCCACGCTGGGCATATTGTAAAAGATTCACAGAATGTGTCGTAACTTAATGTGTTTGGAGACCAAACTTGATTTACGATATATGCTCCTACATTATTGAATGGGTACTGGAGGCTTGATTCTCCGAAATTAACAATCAGTGTTGCCTGCTTAATTTGTCCTCTAACTGAACTTAAATCAAAACTTGCTAACGTTTCGTAGTCGTAAGGGATTGCTGCTCCTGCTCTCAGGTAACCTCCGACACGATGTTCAATGATCTCTGAAGCCGGAATAGCTTGCCAGTTCTCTCTTTCGAGGCCTAATAAATTTGATGGCAACGTAACATTTACTGGCGGGCTAAAGTCAGACGCTTGGTATGTTGGTGTCTGTCCAAGTACGCCTTGTCGGTAGGAATCGACGCCACTATAAATTAACAATGCATTAAGTTCATATGCCCCATTAGCTTGCTTAAACGTTCCACCTAGAACGTTAAATCTGATGGTGTTTTCGCCGGAAACCAGTGGCTCTTGGAAGCTCACCAACTCAAGATATTCGCCTTTTGATCCAACGATATTGACAGAACCAGTGTAGGTTCCGTTACGTGTGACATGCACAGGAAACTCAAATGTTAATGAATCTATGTATGTTCCATCTTGAGACATGTTGGGCGTAGTCAGTAGAGCTCCCGTGATTTCAATAGGCTCTCGACAACGTTCAAAAGATGCCAATTCAATCGCTTCTTTGAACTTAATTCTAGGCGCTGAAATTCGTATGTCATCATGTGTGATTGTGTAGATGATAGTCGGATTGGAAGTCAATGTAGATGCTGAATCAAAAGATTCAAAAATATCTTCTGTTGAGTATTGTAAGGTGATTATCTGCTTTGCGGGTTTGAGCTGCATACGCTTACTAGTGTTAAGTTCATTAATTCCGTCGGTGAGATAACCATGAATAGCAAAATCACCCGCTGATTTCAGATCAACTTCCAAACGTTGTTCGATAGCGACCAAGCAACCTTCAGAGGAGAACAAAGGCGCGAGTGAGTGGCTGGCAAATTCGATATCAGCAGGAAAGACATGAATCTTTTTGCTTGCTTGACGAACGATGGTCATCCCGTTGTCTTGAACAGAGGTCACGCCATCAATTTGATATTCCCCTTCGGCTGTCGGTTGGAAAATATTGCTATAGACGCCATCTTCAGCCAGAGCGTCGAAATCCGCACCGTCATCTTTTAATTTGAGGCGTGTTTCTATTCTATTTTCATCCGTGATTACTGCGTGAGTTTGGGCTCCTGAAAGGGGAGAACCTTTATTTGTCAGCAACGCTGAGACAGGAACTGGTTCACCGAGCACAAATTGGTTAGCGGCTATCGCCATGCCAAACGCAATAGGGGATTGAATAGCAACCTGCGCAATAATTACCGTGTTGTAACTGGGGTTTGGAAAATCAACGATGATCTTCCATTCGCCAGATTCAGGGGCGGCTACTTCAGGCAAAAAAACATAACTACCCGGCAGGGGGGGATTTTGCGTGTCACCTGAGAGGATGTTCGCTTGAACGTCATTGGATGATGTCGCGACTTGTCCGTTTGGTCTGACTAAATAAACAGTCGCATTATCAATCGGTACGATGATTTCTGTTTTTAATGCGTCAGCTTTATCAATAGTGAACAACATTGTTATTTCGTTATCGTTACTAGTCACAGGCTGAGATAGCGTCGTGCTTGTACTCATCCCAACAGGTATTGCGTTACTCGCGATCACCGGTGTGGTGAGGGTACAGAAAAGACTGAACACAAACACTAATTGTTTGGTGAATTTCATAGTGGCCACTCCTTAGCGCATTGAAATAATTTGTTGTAGAAAATGTTCAACGTTTTGGCCTGTTTTCATTGTTGAGTGGTTAGCTAATACGTTACCTAACGCTTTGGCATAACTTGGGTTAGCACTTGTTAAGGTGACGACAACGTCATTGTCTTGAGGTGTCGTTTGAATAGCTTGGTAACTTACAGACGTAATTGGATGAGCGTGTGAACCATAAACACCTGGCATTGTCACCCATTGCGTTTTGGTATCGAGATAGGTAGCAGAGCTAAAATTTCTGAGAGTTTGCCAAGCGGTGACACCCGCCCAGCGAGATCCCCATGGGAAAAGTCCTACGATATCAGGGTCTTTTTGAATTACACCGTCTTGGTTTCATTTATTAACCTTTGAGTACGATTTAGCCAAGAATGGGAGTTGAAAATTTCATGAACAGACTTAACGTAACGATTTGTTTAGGCATATAAAGTTTGTTGCATTTAATTCCGGTAGGCTTCTCAATTGATAAAACTGTCGTTCTGTTTTGTTGCAAAATAGTTGGAAAACAGTCGCAACTTATAGATCGGGTTAAAAACGACTGTCTTTTCTATGATTTTGGGTTTAGGTGGTGTGCTAGGGCCCGATCAGTCAAAAGCCAACTAATAATACTCAGACTAAATTGGTGAGAATGTTGATGTGGCTTTGTGACAAATACGAAGTACACAAAGTGCTAATCGTTTGAGCATTCACTTCTTAACTTAAGTATCCATTCTGTAAATCTTATTTCTCACACGATAGTTATTGGCATATGCCAGTAATGGGGCGTATTCTGAACTCCTGATCATCAATAACAGGAAGTTACTATGTTATACGCAATACCTTGTCGTGACCTTCATGTCGGCAACCATTTTGCCCGTTCTCCACAGATCGCGATTGTCGATGAGCAACAACAAATAAAGCATCTTATTCCTTTGGTTGAGTCAGACAGCCCGTGCAATAAGAAGAAGCAATGGATGTCCGTCGTTAAATCTTATGATGTGAAAGCTGTTGTGGTTCGTAACATCGGTAAGAAAATGCTGTCGCACTTGTTCAATCATGATGTTCGCGTTTTTGCATCTAAAGCAAAGGCGGAAGTTACCACTCTGGATTTCAGCAATCTACAAGAAGTAACCGACCTCGATTATGGTCGAGAGCCGCGAAATAGCGGGTGTAGCAATAAAACGTGCGGCGAGAAAGGGCACAAAAAACAAGCTTCGATTTTAATGGCACAGCCTAATCAGCTAGGCGCTATTCGAGGGTTTCGAAAATGACCTTTTTGTTGACGCTATTGGGGTTTGTCGGAGTCGTTACATTGATGGCGATCGGTGTAATTTTTTCACGTAAGCCAATCAAAGGCAGTTGTGGAGGGCTCGCTCAGTTAGACATTGAGCGCGAATGCAATTGCAGGGATGTGTGTGCAGGGCAAAACCGAAAGCTGTATCAGATTACTGAGCCATCAAGCTAAGTATCAAGTTAAGCATCAAGAGTTCTCGCTCGCTGAGTTAAATAACTTCTGGCTAACACGTGAATTAACTGCCTTGAATCATCAACGCATGACCGTTGACGATGCACTTGGCCACTTTGGTACGTGCTCGCTTAATGATGTTGCCGAATGTTTGGCGAGACACTTGCATCTGCTCGGCGGCTTCAAGTTGGCTCAATCCTTCTTGATCAGCTAAGCGTAAGGCTTCCAACTCCTCTAATAGCAGTTCTTCTTTATGAAGCTCGCCCATAGGAACACCATTAGGCTTGAAGCAAGAGTAAGCCGCACGGGTACATAACTGACGATGTTTTTTTGGTCGAGCCATATCAATCTCTAGGAATCTAAGGGTACAAAGGGATAAGGGTAAGTATGAAGGTTTTCATTCCTCACAACCATCGCCGCTGCCAAGTATGCAGCCAAGGCTTTTTTTCAGATAGCCCGATTTGCTTTGAAGCTGTTGGCGATAACGAGAACTTAGCTAAGTATGAAGCTTTAACTAAGCATGAAACGCCAGTTAAGCATGAAACTTTAAGTAAGTATGAATCTATTGCTAAGTATGAATCTGTAGCCAAGATTGTACCAACAGATAAAGCTGAGGGCTACGACGGTATTATGCAGGGGGGCATTGTTACCGCATTACACGACAGCGCGATGCTGTATTGCTTGTTCCATAACAATATCAATGCGATGACGGTGAGTTTAACTTCTCGCTTTCACCATCCAATTGCCATTGGTCAGGAACTCGAAATTCGCGCTCAATGGGTGAAAAGCAGACGTAATCTTTATTTCCTCGAAAGCCAAATTACGCAGTGTGGGAAGTTATGTTCGTCGGCAAAGAGTCAGTTCATGTCAGCACCGCCTAGATTTGATCTGAACTAGAAGCTTTGTTCTTTTTGAAATATTTGAACGCTATCCAGACGGCATAAGCCGAAACACCTACGATCAACGCTGAGCGAAGTAGAATAGGTGCATCATGCTCAAGTTGACTAACATGCGGCACAATACTAGCGAACAATCGACTGGTAAAAAGCAGCCCCATTACTAACATAACAATTTTATTCATGTGACCTGCCGTTCAATCGGGTACGTTGCACAGAAACAGTTATGGGGTGGGTTACACGGCCGAAAACTATTCTGCTCGAAATAAAATCATGCGCTTCTCAAGCTTGGTCGTCAACGCGATATCAGCTTAAAGCCAGTAAGCTAAAGTTTCGTTTTTGAAAATGAGGAAGAGGATTAGAAGCGAGAAAGAGGATTAAAAGCGAGGAGGGGATTAAAAATCAGGAGAGTATTGAAAGGAAGACTAGAGGTTTAATACTGCGTGTGAGAGACCAATCATTTGTCTGCATTAAATTTAATGCTTTTCGCTTTGCCTGAGCAGTAACAGCGTGTTTAGTTGTTAGAAATGAACCAGTACCATGGATGGCAAAGACTTGAACCTAATAGCGTATCTGTCTCGAAGACATTGAATGTTGTTTGGCTAAATATCGAGATGACACGCCATCTAAGCATGATACCAATCGTAGTAAATAACGGTTCATCCTAGCGGGTTAAAATGCTCGATAACGGCGTTAGAATTTTCGATTGTAGAATAACTACTGATCAAAACGTCTTGTCGAAAAGAGCAGCCTTGCTCTCAAGCCTTTTTCCTGCGCTATTTCTAAGCACTTATTTACTGTGATTGGTATTATTTAGCAATGATAGATTTTAGCTCTGGCGTTTAAATACTAGAGTTATACAGCTCCGATGATACGTTTACTCGACTTGTGGTAAAGCTTAAGTGCGAGTAACGATCCCCATAGTAGAACTTGCCCCCACAACAGCGTCCATTGAGGGGCTACTTCTTGCCAAGATGCACCCATTTGATTAAGCGCTAAGAAACCTTGGATTGCTGGTGTGCTCGGGAATAACTGTGATAGCAGTACTAACCATTCAGGCATCATCTCAACTGGCCAGATAAAACCTGAAGAGAAGATAAGCGGCATTGAACTGATTAACACCACAACCGTGACTAATTCTCTTCTTGGCACCAACTCACCGATAAGAATCCCGATTAAACAACTGGCCAATAAGAAGGGCAGCAGCAAGGTCAAGATCTGTGTGGTTGAGGCGAGCAGATTTATTCCATACATCGAAAAGCTCGCGCCGAAGTAATACATCGACAACAAGTAATAGATGCAGACTAAGGTACAACAACGAGCAAGAATCAATTTCGCTGGAGAGGTTTGACTCCAATAGCCAAACGTTGATTGCGCGTTTTGGGTTGCACTAACTAAACCTGAAGCCATGGCTAAGGTTTGTTGCAGGATCAGCACAAAAACGGCTGGTACCACGTAATCAATGTATCCCATGCGGCTATTAAATGTTGGTTTTAGGTTTAAGCTAAACGCGCTGTAGCCTTTGGCTGCCGACTCTAAAGGTACTCCTTCTACTAACAAGTGGCTTACCTTAACTTGCGCAGCTAACGTGCCTCCGGCCTTAGCGAGCCCTTCAACAATGGTTCCGTAGACTAAGAAGTAAGAAGCATCGCCAGCGTAAGAAAGCGTCGGGCTTTTACCGAGCAGCAGGTCTTTATAGAAGTTTTCTGGAATGACGAGGAACCCACCAATCTCTTGATTAAGAACAGCTTGTTTAGCATCGGCGATTGTGGAGTCGCGGCGTACCAACTCAATTTGAGATGTGGCATCTACCATTCTTTCTAACTGGTAGCTGCTTTGGCTTTTATCTAAATTTACAACGGAGGCTTTTAGCTGTTGAGGAACTTGGTTCGCGTAAGGCAATGGATATAAGAATGAGTAGAAGACCACGCCACCAAACACGGTGAGCAATACGACAGGGTTACGAAGTACTGCTAAGAGTTCTTGCTTGAGCAGTTGAGTAAAGCTCATTGTTTTACCCCTTGTTTTACTTCTTTTTTAGTTTTAGCTGAGAGTGATGCTTGCGCTAGATGCTTTTTAATTAACAACATAACCACCAACGCAGGAACCGCATACCACAACATAGAGGAGAGACTGATCAGTGATTGTGACGCGCTCACGCCATAACTAGACTGTGCCGTTTGTACTTCGATGTAGTGGCTGACTGGTAATAAGCTTCTCCAAATTTGAGCTGCCGTGTTCATGTCTGTCACCGGAAAGGTAATACCCATGAACGCAAAACTTGGTGCCGTAAACGCGCCGGCGAAACTCATCGCCCTTGCTGGGTCCAGTGTTAAGAAGAAAAACAAACAACCCATTATGATACAACTGATGACGGTAAGCAGCTGGGCAATAGTCAATGCCATAAAGCTTCCGTTAAACGGCCAGTCTAAGAGGACATAGAACCAAAAGCTAAACGCGATACCAAACATCAAAAACAAGACAAGGTAAGGCGTTAATGTTGATGTTAGTGACTTCATAGGGGCGTTGGATAACCAAGCATGAAGGCCTCGAGCTCTAACGTTCGCCGTCAAAATCAATATCGTGCCCACCACAATCATGATCTGCCATAGAGCAGGAATAACAGCAGACACCAAGAACTGTGCATAGCTGGTGTTCTTGTTAAACAATGGCGTGATCTGACTTTGTACTGTGACTGCTTGGCCTAATGCCGATTGGACAGTGGTATCACCGTGTGACAGCTGTTTAACGACTTCAAGCTGAGCGTTAAAAGTCCCTTGAGCTTGCAGCAGAGCAGAGTTGACCAGTTTACCTATCAAGATGAATTGACTGTTGTAGAACACAGACACTTGCGGGTTTAAGCCTAGGTAGAGATCACGGTCGAAGTGTTTTGGTATCACAACGTAACCGTAGATATCTCGCTCAATCATCGCTTTCGCCGCTTCACTCGCCGAGCTGTATTTCTGAGTGACTTGCAAAGTTGGTGACGCATCAACAAGGCGCGTGAACTGTTGCGATATTTGACTGTGTTCCAAGTCAACAACCGCAACCGGTAAGTCACGCGCGATCCCTTGCGAAAAAATCAGCCAAATACTGGCAGCAAGAAGTAAAGGTATCCAAGTTAGGCAAGACAACAACCATTTGTCTTGGCGGACAATAGCCCACTGCCTAAGCAAGGTATTCTTCGCTCTATGATGATCAGTTGATTGCGAGGCTGTAGATTGCGAGCTTATAGATCGAAAGTTAGCAGACATAAGCCACCTAAAGCTCAACCACTAGGCTCATGCCCATGCGCAGTGTTTCGTCGGTATCGACAGGGTGCGCTTCTACTTCAAAAGTACGTAAGTCGAAGCCCTGTGCTGCGTCTGTTGAACGCCAAGTTGCGAAATCACCCATTACGGCGATGTGGGTAACTTGGAAAGTTAATGATTTATCCAGAGCCGGTAGGTATGCCTCAAACTGGCTGCCTTTCTCGAAATGCTTAAGCATATCTTCACGCACATTGAGCACGGCCCAAGCATCTTTGGTGTCGATGACAGTCACAACAGGGAAGCCTTGTGGTGCGAGTTCACCGCTGCTCAATAGAACCTGAGATACTTCGCCATTAAACCAGCTGTGGATCTGTGTGTCTTTTGCGTAAGCTTCAACTTCTGCCACCGCACCAGCTGCCATTACCGCTTTTTGAGCGGCTGCCACTTTGGTTTCGTCACGAGCACCTTCTTGCGCTAATTGATACATCTGGAACGCAGCGCTTTCGGTGTACTTCGCCGCTTGCCACTGAGTTTTGGCTTCATCACGCTTTTGCTCGGCAACCACACCATCGTTGTAAAGGTTGTTTACACGTTGGTAAGTTTTGTCCATAAGATCGGCTGCTGCTTTTGCTTTTAACCATTGGTCTTTAGCCGCTTGGATCTGTTGAGTACGCGCGCCATTCTCTGCTTGTTGTGCTAATGCGCCAGCGGCTTTTTGACCTGCCTTTGCTTGTTCTAGCTTCGCATCAATCTCAGGGCTAAGAAGAGAAAAGATCAATTCGCCTTTTTCAACCGAATCGCCTTTACGCACGAATATTTCATCAATTCTGCCGGGTACTTTCGATGAGATGCTGTATTGCTGCGCATCTATTTGACCTTGAAGCTTAACAGGCTGTGGTTGGTACGCTTGGTAAAAGCTGTACCCAACCCAGCCAATAATGCCGATACCAACCAGAGAGAGAATAAATGGCTTAATAGGTTTCATGAATTATCCTTTTGACTGGCTAGCGGTGTCTGCTTTTGAATCAAAGTCAGACGGGACAGAAGACGTTAAGTAACTTGAATAAGCATTCATTTCACTGGTGAGTGCTAACAGCTTATTAAGAGAAATTAGGTATTTGAATCGAGCAGCAGATTGCTGGGTTTTAATGCTTGCAAGATAAAGCTCAGCATCAACCACTTCTAATGAATTGGATAACCCTTGAGTGAAGGCTTTTTTACGAAGTAAGAGGTTTTCCTGAGCCAAAGACAGGCTTGAGTTGAGGCCTTGAACTTCTTCAATGGCTTGGTTCGCTTCAAGATAGGTCTTTTGTACCAAAACGGTTAAGTCTTGCTTGGCTTGCGACTTAAGGAACTGAACTTGAGACACGGCGCTATGAGCGGCAGCGACTTTGTCTGAACGGCCAGACGTATCAAGTAGCGGCACATTCACACCAATACCCACTAACCAATCGGGTTTCATTTCGCTGGCGAGAGAGTCATCTTCATACAGGCTATAGTCACCGTAAAGATACACTTCTGGGTAGTATTTACCTTTCTCTGCCTTGATTAAGCTGCTCGCTTGTTTCTCTTTTGCATCAAGAATCTTAAGGCCAGGGTAGGTCATGAGAGTTTGGTCAATGAACACGTCCATATGAGGCAGGTTCTTATTGATAAACAGTTGTTCTGAAGGCTCGACACTTTGGCTCTGGCCAAGGATCTGAGTCAGTGCTAACTGAGCAATCTTAAGGTCGTTCTGCGCTTTGGTGCGTTCAACAACGGCTTTATCTAAAGAAGCATCCGCCTGCAGGCGTTCTACTCGTGCGATTTGTCCTTGTTGTTCAAGCTTGATGGCGAAATCACGATGCTGAGTTAAGCCAGCTTCAACGGCTTGACGTGTTTTTACAACGTCTTCCGCTAAGATCACCGAGAAGTAATATTTACTTAAGTCTTCGTAGCGCGCTTGCTTCTCCATCAACAGTTGGCTTTGAGCTTCTTCACTTTTACCTTCAGCTGCAGTTTGCGCAGCGGTAATTCGTCCGCCTGTAAAGATAGGCCAAATAGCACGGATGGAAGAGCTGAAGATGTCTTGCTCGGTGATGGTTGAGGTAACACCGCCAAGCCCACTTAATATGGGTTGAAGAATACCTCCAACTGCACCTAAATTTGGCACGCCACTTAAGCTATTTTTGAACTGTTCACCATTGATCGTCACATCACTATCAAGGTGCGTATAGTTAGCCCCTAGTGTAATAGATGGAAGATTGAGGCTACTTGTTGAATTCTGAAGATGTTGATAACGTTCAACGTTGGCTTGTTGAGCCGCAAGTGAGTTGTTGTTCTCTTGCAATATTTGCCACGCTTCAGAAAAAGTGAGCGGGGCAGAGAAAACTGGCGAAGCAAATGTGCCGAGAAGCATACTGGCGAGCGCAAGGTATCGGAATTTTGGTTTGGTCATCTGCATTAAATACCATTTAGAGTATTAGCTCTAATGCTAACAGGGCGATAGTCATTTGTCTTGAGATGATTGTCTCACATGATTAGAAACTCTCATAACTCGTTAAGTTAACGTAATAAAGTACGTGATGTGGGCTACAAAGATCACTGAAACGAAAAGAGCACGACAAAGCGTGCTCTTTAAGTTCAGTATAGAAGTGTTCTTACAAAATGAAGTGGCTTATTTAAAGCTAGGACAATGGTGATCGGCGCGCCACACTAATTGTCTTGATCCTTGCATTGTTTGTAATAAATCTCTACCTGACATTTGCGGGAACGCTAACAATACCTTGAGATCAAGAGGAGAGGTTCCGTCTTTCTCGTAGGCTCTTACATGAGTAAAAGTCGATTGTAAGTGTTTGAACAGCATAGTCTTAGTAAGACAAATTCCAAAGTTATCGCGTTTCATTGCCTGGTTTCCTTTTCAACAATGTTTGTACGTTATGTTTTTTATCCTGTTTCTATCGGACGTTGCCACTGATCTCCACTTCCTGCTCATCAATGTTTTATTATTGGGCGCTGATTTATCAGTCACCTCTGAGTTGTCTACTGGCCTGTCGCGTAAATAGAGATGTGTGAATGAGGTCAGGTAGGTAACCTGTTTGTTCAACAATCGTAACGACGAGCGTGCAACTTTTAGTTATAGATACGTCCAGTGAATGAAGGGTTGTTGCTTTTTTGTTAATCAAGATTTTGATTTAAAGCGCGGTCTCAAAATCATGACTTCTGACTTGGCAACAATAAACTTCTTCATATGCAACCATTATAATTGTATTTATTTTGAACAACCTAAAAAACACCTAAAAGCTTAGTGATCTAGCTCAATATTTATTCGCTTATTTTGGTTTTTAAGCTAATTCGTTCTAAAAGCGAACGATTGAGAGGGGCTAAGTCTCGTCAGGGATTATCAATTGATAATTTGATCAATTATTTAGTTGAGTAACAGTCACAAATTCACTCACCTATAAAGGTCATCCCATTAACTTGGTGTTAACATTGCTCATCTAACACTAGGGACGGTGGAATATGAAATGGAGCAGTATCAGTTTCCGAAAAAGGTTACTGATTATCATGACGGTCACTGGCCTTGTTGAACTTTTGATACTTTCAGCGGCTGGTTTTTATTACATCAAACAATCTCAAGAGCAAGAGATGGGTTTGAAAGCGTTAGGTGTTGCTGAATTTCTATCTGAATCGCCACTTGTCACCAGCATTATTCGAGAAAATGGAGCGATAGACCCTAACGGCGTTGCCTACACTTTGTCAGAAGAAACTCAAGTTAAATTTCGAAACCTTGCCCAGCTCATTGGCGCGGCGTTTGTCGTTGTGGGAGATGACAAAGGTATTCGCCTGATTCACCCTTATGATGACAGGCTCGGTAAACCAATGCGTGGTGGTGACAACCAAAAGGCTTTGGTGTTGGGTGAGTCTTATGTGTCGACGGCCAAAGGTTCGCTTGGCTTCTCCGTCCGTGGTAAATCTGCCGTCAAAGATCAAGATGGTAATGTGATTGGTGTGGTGTCGGTTGGTTACCTCTTAGATTCTTTACAAGATCGAATTGAACCTTATTTAGCCTTTTTGATTGTGATGGCCTTGCTGGTGGTTGCGGTTAATGCGGTGATTTCAAGCTATGTGTCTCGTCGTTTTCAACGCGCTATTCTGGGTTTTGAGCCAGAAGAAATTGGCCGCTTATATGTAGAACTTGATGTGACTATGAGTACCGTGAAAGAGGGCATTTTAAGTATCGATAAGCACGGTATTTTGCGTTCTATTAATAAGAGTGCCTGCGATATCTTGTCTATTGATAGGGAGTCTGCACTCAACCAACAGCGCCTTTCTGATGTATTGGCCGGCAGTGACTTGGAGCAACTGTTATCCACTGGTGACACCGACCACGATGTTGAGCTGTACCTGAACAATAAGCGAATTGTTGCCAACCGCAGCCCAATTATTGTGGCGGGTGAAGTGGTGGGTGCGGTATCCAGTTTCCGATTGCGAGATGAAATCAACGATTTAACCGATCAACTTTCTCAAACAAAAGAGTACGCAGACTTACTTCGTTCGCAAACGCATGAACATCAAAATAAGCTCAATACGATCAGTGGCTTGATTCAAATGGGCGAGCTGGACTCTGTTCAACAGTTGATTGGTCAAGAAACGGCGCACTACCAAAGTCTGATCGAGTTCTTGCGTGAAACCATTAAAGACCCGCTCATCGCAGGTATGCTCCTCGGGAAAACGGAACGTGCAAGAGAAATTGGTTTAGAGCTTAAAGTCGAAGAAGGCTCAAGACTCGAAGCGCTGCCTAGCTGGCTGAACGCGGATGACGTTGTCACCATTCTTGGTAATCTGATTGATAATGCCTTTGATGCCACTATGACGGCGATTAAGCAAGAGGGGCAAATTGCTCCAATGCGTCGAGCTATTGAAGTTTCAATCAGTGATTTTGGTAATGAAATCATCATTGAAGTAGAAGACAAAGGGTGCGGGTTGCCAAAGCACCTCGCGACGAATGCCCTCACGGAAAAAGGTGTATCGAGCAAAGCGAAACAAAATCGCGGTGTTGGATTGTATCTGATAAAGCAACTTGCCGATCGTTATCAAGGGCAACTAGAAATGATTGATAACCCTGATTTTGGGTCACGTATGACGGTGTATCTACCGAAAGAAGAACAATAATAATTAAGCACGAAGCGATCTCGTGAAGATCATCGTGAAGGAAAAAACATGGTTAAAGGAAGAACATAAATGAACGCCATCACGAGAGTCATGGTCATTGAAGATGATATTGCGATTGCAGAGCTACACCATCGTTATTTAGAACAGATGGGTGGCTTTGACGTGGTCGGAATTGCCACCACACAGTCTGAAGCACTCATGCAATTAGACATATTAAAGCCTGACTTGGTTTTATTGGATGTGTATCTGCCGGATGGATGTGGGCTCGATATTTTGAACCACGTTCGCGGCAGTAATCAGGGCTGTGATGTGATTTTGATTACCGCAGCACGCGACGTCGACACCTTGCAACAAGCGATGCGTGGTGGAGTCGTGGACTATTTGCTGAAACCTGTGATGTTCCCTCGCTTAGAAGCGGCGCTGAAAAAGTACCAATCGCAACAGCAAGAGTTTGAAAGTGTTTCTGATTTGAACCAAGGATTGGTGGATATGATGCTGCAAGCCAACGCGAAAGCAGACTCGGGAAAAGTGTCAACATTACCCAAAGGAATTGATGGCGTAACGCTGGACAAAATTAGAGCCATTTTTCAACAAGCCGACATTGCTGATATTACCGCAGATGAAGCCGGTGAACGTATTGGAGCCAGCCGAACCACCGCTCGACGCTATTTGGAATTTCTAATCACGACTGGCGAGTTAGTGGCTGATTTAAATTACGGGTCAGTAGGTCGCCCAGAACGCTGCTACAACAAAGCTAGAAGATAGATTTAGCGACAACAAATCACAAAGATAAACGCGATGCTATCAAATAAATATAAAGCCAGTTGAGTAAGCTGGTTTTGGTTTTTTCTCCCTTTCTTATTGCTCACTCCACCGACCAGATACCGTTCTTTCTTGACTACAATGTTTGAGAATGCCGATTTGCTTCTTCTACCGGATAAAACAGCTGAGTTATCGATTATAATTTGTTCGAAATCAGTCAATATTTAATCGATTGCTTTCACAGTGGTTGATGTAAATCAAATACTCATAGACAATACTGTCCCGAATAGAGGTGATAGCTTTCACCCTCGTTTACCAAACGCATTCTCAAGTGTAATAGGCACTCGCTATTGATGTAATAGCCAAGACCTATTATCTATTTTCGTATGTCGCTGATACCTTTGGCGAATACTAAAAACCTTGTTTTTATAGGAAAGATGATGGTAATACCTGAAAACAGCAGCATCGTTATTTTTGGTGCGTCGGGAGATCTAACTTACCGCAAGTTAATTCCTGCTTTGTACCACCTGTATGCTAGCAATCAACTACCAGAATCCTTTGCGATTCTTGGAGTGAGCCGTACTGAGTACAGCGACGAGTCTTACCGTGAGAAGCTGAAGAAGTCTCTTCAGGAAATGGAAAAAACTGAGCCAGAGACGCTGAATGCATTTATTGAACATCTGCATTATCAAGCGATCAACACTTCAGATGTAGACGATTACGCTCGTCTAGCACAACGTCTAGACAAGCTTGAGCAAGACTACCAATTCGAAAACCACAACACATTGTTCTACTTGGCAACCCCGCCAAGCCTATACGGTGTGATTCCAGCAAACCTTGCTGCACATGGCCTGAACGATGAAAAGAACGGCTGGCGTCGTCTGATCATCGAGAAGCCATTTGGTTACGATCTAGCATCAGCTCAAGCGTTAGACGAAGAGATCCATCATCACTTCCAAGAACACCAGATCTACCGAATCGACCATTACCTTGGTAAAGAGACGGTACAAAACCTTCTAGTGCTTCGTTTCTCAAACGCGATGTTTGAACCACTGTGGAACCGTAACTTCATTGAATACGTTGAAATCACAGGTGCAGAGTTCCTTGGCGTTGAAGAGCGTGGCGGATACTACGACGGTTCTGGCGCAGTTCGTGACATGTTCCAAAACCACCTGCTGCAAGTTCTAGCAATGGTTGGCATGGAGCCACCAGCTCAAATTAACGCTGATTCTATCCGTGATGAAGTGGTTAAAGTACTTCAGTGTCTGAAACCACTGGAAGAAGACGACCTGCGTAAAGATTTAGTATTAGGTCAATACACAGCATCAGACGTTCGTGGTCAGCATTTGCCTGGTTACCGTGAAGAACCGGGTGTCGCAGATGACTCTCGTACTGAAACGTACATCGGCTTGAAAGCTCATATCAACAACTGGCGTTGGAATGGGGTTCCTTTCTACGTACGTACGGGTAAACGCTTACCAACGCGTGTAACTGAAATCGTGATTCACTTTAAGAACACGCCACACCCAGTGTTTGGTCAAGATGCACCAGAGAACAAACTGATTATCCGTATCCAACCGGATGAAGGTATTCAGATGAGCTTTGGTTTGAAAGAGCCAGGTGCAGGCTTTAAAGCCAAAGAAGTGAAAATGAACTTCTCTTACTCTGACTTGCCTGAAACTCAAATGCTAACGGCTTATGAGCGTCTTCTTCTTGATGCACTGAACGGTGATGCGACTCTGTTTGCACGTACCGATGCAGTAGAAGCATGTTGGAAGTACGTTCAACCAATCTTAGACTTTAAGCAAGATCCTCAAGCACTGTTTGGCTATGCTTGTGGTACTTGGGGCCCGCAAGAAGCCGATGAGCTTCTGCAACGTGATGGCCGCGCATGGCGTTTCCCATGTAAAAACCTAACAGATACGGATTACTGCGAACTATGATCAACCACAAGATCTTTGCAACGCCTGAATTGGTCGTTGAAAACCTAGCAAACGAAATGAAAGCTTACAGCGAACAGGGCAAACCTGTTCACATTTCATTGTCGGGTGGCAGCACGCCAAAAATGCTTTTCAAGCTTTTAGCTCAAGCGCCATACGCAGAAGGCATTCAATGGAATAACCTTCATTTCTGGTGGGGCGACGAACGTTGCGTGGCACCAGATGACGCTGAAAGCAACTTCGGTGAGGCGAATACACTGCTGTTTACTCAAGTAAACCTTTCTGCTGAGAACATCCACCGCATCCGTGGTGAAGATGAGCCTAAAGCAGAAGCAGAACGTTTCGCAAAAGAAATGGCAGATGTGATTCCAACAGAAAACGGCACGCCAGTTTTTGATTGGATTCTGCTCGGTGTTGGCGCAGACGGCCACACAGCTTCACTATTCCCGGGTGTAACTGACTACCAAGATGAGAACCTATCTGTATTAGCTTCTCACCCAGAGTCGGGTCAGATCCGTGTTTCTAAAACAGCGAAAGTTTTAGAAGCAGCAAAACGAATCAGCTACCTAGTGCTTGGCGCAGGTAAAGTCGAGATCGTTAAAGAAATTCATACAACTCCTGCTTCAGAACTGCCTTACCCGGCAGCGAAAATCCAGTCTAAAACTGGCGAAACAGAGTGGTTCCTAGATTCAAATGCAGCAAGTGCTATCGCATAAGTGCGAATAGCCGCAAGGAGATATAAATAATGAAAGGTGATATCGGTGTAATTGGCCTAGCAGTAATGGGTCAGAACCTTATCCTAAACATGAACGACCACGGCTTCAAAGTTGTGGCTCACAACCGTACTGCTGCGAAAGTAGACGAGTTCCTAGAAGGCCCAGCTAAAGGTACTAACATTGTTGGTGCTTACTCTCTAGAAGAGCTAGTTGAGAAGCTAGAAGCGCCACGTAAAGTGATGCTTATGGTTCGTGCTGGTGACGTTGTAGATACGTTCATCGACAAGCTTGTACCACTTCTAGATAAAGGCGACATCATCATTGATGGTGGTAACACTAACTTCCCAGACACTAACCGTCGTGTTGCTGCTCTTCGTGAGAAAGGCATCCACTTCATCGGTACGGGTGTTTCTGGTGGTGAAGAAGGCGCTCGTTTCGGTCCTTCTATCATGCCAGGCGGTTCTCCTGAAGCTTGGGAAGCGGTTAAGCCTATCTTCCAAGGTATCTCTGCGAAAACTGACGCGGGTGAGCCTTGTTGTGATTGGGTTGGTAACGACGGTGCTGGTCACTTCGTTAAGATGGTTCACAATGGCATCGAATACGGTGACATGCAGCTTATCACTGAAGCATACCAGTTTATGAAAGATGGCCTAGGTATGAACCACGACGAAATGCAGGCTGTATTTGCCGACTGGAACAAAACTGAGCTAGATAGCTACCTAGTAGAAATCACTGCTGACATCCTTGGCTACAAAGATGAAGACGGTGAAGCGCTAGTTGAGAAGATCCTAGACACTGCTGGCCAAAAAGGCACAGGCAAATGGACAGGTATCAACGCACTAGACATGGGTATCCCACTGACTCTAATCACTGAGTCTGTATTCTCTCGTTGCCTATCTGCACTTAAAGATCAACGTGTTGAAGCTGAGAAACTGTTCGGAAAGACTGTTGCTCCAGTTGAAGGCGACAAGCAAGAGTGGGTTGATGCAATCCGTCAGGCTCTACTTGCTTCTAAGATCATCTCTTACGCTCAAGGTTTCATGCTAATGCGTGAAGCGTCGAACGAAAACGGCTGGGATCTAAACTACGGTAACGTTGCTCTTATGTGGCGTGGCGGTTGTATCATCCGTTCTGCATTCCTAGGCAACATTCGTGATGCTTACGAAGCGAACCCAGAGATCGCTTTCCTAGGTTCAGATGCATACTTCAAAGGCATCCTAGACAACTGCATGGGCGCTTGGCGTAAAGTTGCAGCTAAGTCTATGGAATCTGGCATCCCAATGCCATGTATGACTTCTGCACTAACGTTCCTAGACGGCTACACTACAGCTCGTCTTCCAGCGAACCTGCTACAAGCTCAACGTGACTACTTCGGTGCTCACACTTATGAGCGTACTGACCGTCCACGTGGTGAATTCTTCCACACAAACTGGACTGGTACAGGCGGCGACACTGCGTCTACAACGTACGACGTATAATCGTTAGTTAGAATCAGTAAAGAACACGTTCGTTCTTTCAGCTGAAAACTAGAAAACAAAAGGATGCCAATTGGCATCCTTTTTTGTTGGTTCGCATTTTTCTTGGACCGACATAACTAAGAAGCCCTAGCTCAAGCCGTCATTATATGAGGTTGAGCCTCGTCGTTGTATTGCTCTCGAATTGCCATAAAGCCGTCTAGGTTCTGTTTAAGAGCCTCAACACATTCAGGGTCGAACATTGAACCGTTGTGCGCTTCAATGTATTCCATCACTTCATCGAGTGTCCACGCGTGCTTATAGGCTCTTTTGCTCATTAGCGCATCAAACACATCGGCTAATGTCACGATGCGGGCTTCGAGTGGTATTGCTGTGTTACTCAAAGCATCGGGTAACCCTGTGCCATCAAACCGTTCATGATGATGACGCACGATATTTTTAATGAACTGTATTTCGTCAGCACACATAGAGCTATGGCAAGATAGGGCAACCACATCATTGATCATCTCTTCCCCGTATAAGGTGTGATTGTTCATGATGGCTCTTTCTTCTTCATTAAAGCGCGCGCTGCTGAATAACACTTTATCTGGAATTCTATATTTTCCTATGTCGTGAAAGGGCGCGTACAGCCGAATTCGATGAATGAACTGGTGTGTAATTTCTCTTTTGGTGTGCGACAGAGTGCGAGCAATTTGTTCACTGTATTTACCCATACGAATTAGGTGTTCTTTGGTTTCTGGATCTCGAGCATGACCCATATTTAAAGCGATCGCTAAAGAGGATTGAAAGTGACGCTGGCGCTCAAACCATTGAACGAAAAGGCTAGAGATGACTTGAGTGAGATAGGCGATATCACACTGAATAGTTTGCTTAGCAAAAAATCCCGTTGATGAAGCATTGATAAATACAAACCCAAGATTACTTTCTTGATGATGAATAGGTGTCGTATAACTGCTTTGATGGCCGAGATCGAGCAGGTGAGATATTTGTTTGGTTGGGCTAATGGTGGTGAGGTCGTTGATGATTCGAGTATCTAAAGACTCTGCCATTCGAGACAAAGCCGATTCTGGCTTAAGTTCTTGCTCAACGTAGCGATGTTCTGCTTCTTGGCACAGAGTGTCCGACACAAAGTAATTCGATGCTCTATTTTCACTGCACAGCACGACCGAAAGCCTAGACAGTATGGGGTAATGTTCGCGAGCTAGCCGAAAGAGATCATCAACGATGGCGATAATATCTTTATCTTGGGCGGCTACTCTGCTGATTTGGGAGTAGTCAAACATGGTCAAAGCCAACCTTTATTTATAGTTATATCATTGTTTAATATCGTTATTTGTAGGTTTCTATACCACTTCTAACATAGCACCGTGCTGTAAATTCGCAACACTGCGTTCTAATAAATTTAAATTTCATTAGTTTAAATAGGGATATTTCATGTTTCTATCATGGTTTTTGTTAACTTACGCGAGTTTGCTGGATCTCTGAGAAGAACCTTCGTTGTGAGAGGGATGGCTGTATTACACGCAACATCAGGATAGTAAGTGACCATTTTAAAATTAAATTAAAAGATAAATAGGATCACGAGCATGCTTTATGCCATCATAAAGGCATAGATAAGGGCAATGGATGTAATGCCCAAGTGATTGAGCTAGAAGCGGTCAGTGATGACGGTGTTCTAGAGTAAATTCAAGGCCTTTAGTTGCCTTGGGAAAGGTAATGTTATGACTGAAGAAGAAAGAATCGAACTGCAACAGAACAACCCTCTGCATGGCTTGAAATTAGACACTATGATCACTGAATTAGTGGATCATTACGGTTGGGAAATTTTGGATGCAGCAATGCGCATGAACTGCTTTAACACTAAGCCGACAGTAGCAAGTGCCGTTAAATACTTGAAGAAAACAGAGTGGGCTCGTGAGAAGGTTGAAAACTTCTACCTTTACCGTTTCAAGCGCATGCCTAAAGCTTCAGATATCGAATACCAGATGCCTCCGCGTTCACGTACATTCCGTCACGGGTTAGAGCCTCGTGAGCCAATGGAATTAACAGTTGAATCGATTCTAGCATCACAAGCTAAAGCGGCGTTTGCATTTAAAGAGCGTCGTGGTGGCAACGGTCGTAACTTTCGTCGTTAATAGAAAGGCGTCGCTAGCAAAAGGGCGTCGTTAATAGAAAGGCGTCGCTAGTAAAAGGACGTCGTTAAGTAATGCTTATCGCTAAGAAAAAGGCATCGCTAGAAAAGCCGTCGAAATAGCCTAATCAGCTAATGCGATAAGTATAAAATACAAAAGGAGCCTAAGTGCTCCTTTTTTAATGCGTGTAATTTATTCAAGCGTGTAAAACTTATTGTTCTTGAGCCTTAAGCTTCGCGGTTCTTTCTTTGATTCTTCCAAAGGTCAACGACATAGACAATGGCGCTGATCAGTAAGAATAGCGCTGACACAGAAAACAGAGCGGGCATTTTTAGGATCCACGCAAATGTGGCAGCAAGAAAAGCGACAAAGCAAATGAGTCGACTTGATGACATGACATGACCGAGTTTAATGTTCATAACGCCTCCTAATGAAGTCTCACTTTCGACAGGAGAATTATCCCACCTTTGGCAAAATAAAGGCTAAAAAATAGTCTAAATTGTTATCAAATTTGCTAATTGAAAGACTCGCCTCACATATTTTGGCTTGGCTGTTTTATAAGCAATAAAATAGCGGAATAGGTATTGAGATCGTGGAGTCTTTTCGGTCTGTCTTTCATGTTGAAAGCCTTATTGAACCGAACGTCTAGTTAGCATAAAAAAAGTAAGCGGTGATCAAAAAGCTCGCGATGATCACTGTGGTACGAACATATTGTTGAGGTATGCGGCGAGAGATTTTTGCTGAATAGTAACCACCAACCAATGTCCCAAACAAAACGGCCATGCCAGACGGCCAGTCTATCGAGCCATTGATGACGAAAAACACGATTGCCGCTAACGATGCACACGCAGAAACCAGCAATTTGATGCCATTCATTACGTTTATGTTGGTGTAACCAACCAGAGCCAAGTAGCTCAATGTCACTATCCCCAAACCTGCGTTAAAGTAACCACCATAGATACACACGACCAAAAGCAATAAAGCGGAAAAGAATACCCCTGCGCTGGTGGCGTGCTTATGTTTTATTGTTGCTTGCTTAAGCCATTTGTTGAGTGTGCCACCAAAGGTAAAAAGCAGAGCGGCGAACAGCAATAACCAAGGTACGGATTGGGTGAACAGAGCTTCTGGTGTGTGCAGCAGTAGAAATGCTCCGATGCCACCACCAATTACACACAAACCAATGGTCAGCTTTAGCTGCTTAGTACCTGATTGGATTTCGTGGCGTAGAGCGTAGGCACCACTAATGTAGCCTGCACAGGATGCAAAGGTATTGGTCGCGTTGGCCGCAATAGGAGGCACGCCAGCAAACAATAGAGCGGGAAAGGTGATGAAGCTGCCTCCTCCTGCAATAGAGTTAAGCACGCCACCAACCACGCCTGACAAGAATAGAATCAACCAATCCATAGTTTTAGAATCCAATGCGTTAAATGATGAATTACCTTACTTGATTTTATTATTAATATCAGGGATATGTATTTTTTCAAGAGTCTGATTGTGAGTTTGCTACCATCTTAGAGCTGTGGTCTTTCGAAATGACTGATGCGAAAAAGGAGCCTGAGGCTCCTTTAATTTAGTTTAAGTAAGTGATGTTCTGAGCCTAAACTTCAACTGGCTTTGCTCTAAAGCTCTTGAACAGCTTAACGAGAATCGGACTAGAGAGAACCAATACCGCCAAGATAGTGAATGTCATGGTGATTGGGCGTTCCCAAAGGAAGCTGAGTTCACCATCACTGATCATCAGTGCGCGTCTCAAGTTCTCTTCCATCAAACCACCCAAGATAAATCCAAGCAGCAACGGTGCGAGCGGGAAGTTGGCCAGCCTTAACGCTATCGCCGCCATTGCCACAATTAGCATCACAAACACATCCATCGTGTTGAAAGACACCAAGTACACGCCTGTGATTGAGAAGAAAATAATCATTGGCAGTAGTACCGTTCTTGGTACAGCAAGCAGTTTAGATATGTAAGGGATCAACGGTAGGTTTAAGATAACCAGCACGATGTTGCCAAAGTACATAGAGATAATTACCGACCAGAATACATCTGGATGCTCAACGAACAAGCGAGGACCCGGCTGAATACCATAAGCGATGAGTGCACCAAGCATGATTGCAGTAGTACCAGAACCCGGAATACCGAGTGTTAACAGCGGTACAAATGAACCACTTGAAGCTGCGTTGTTTGCTGATTCAGGAGCCACAAGACCACGAATACTGCCTTTACCAAACTCTTTCTGCTTGTCTTTTGGCGCTAGGCTGCGTTCCATGCCGTAGCTTAAGAAAGCTGCGATAGTCGCGCCAGCACCCGGAAGCACGCCAGTGAAGAAGCCAAGAATTGAAGAACGAATCGAAACGGGCGCGACTTCTTTGAACTCTTCTTTAGTCACTTTCATGCTGCCAATATCGGCCATCTTTTGGCTTTCTTCGCCGCTGGTGTCTTTCTCAGGTTTCAAAATACCCATTAAAGTCTCACCTAAAGCGAATGTTGCCATAGCAAGAAGTAGGAAGCTAAAGCCATCCATTAGGTCTGTTAGGCCAAACGTGAAACGCTCAACACCAACGCCTTTGTCGATACCAACAGTAGATAACATCAAACCAAGAATGGTCATCATCCATGCCTTGATTACCTGACCTGGGCCTGCAAATGCCGCTACAGCCGATAAACCTAACAACATTAATGCAAAGTAGTCTGAAGACTGGAAACTCAATGACACACTAGCTAGAGCCGGAGCCGCAATCAAAAGCATGATTGCCGAAAGCGTGCCGCCTGTGAAAGAAGAGTAGGCTGCAAGTGCCAGCGCTTTACCAGCTTGACCTTTTTGAGCCATCGGGTAGCCATCGAATGCGGTTACTACCGTTGAAGAACAACCTGGAGCGTTGATTAATATTGATGACGTTGAACCGCCAAATACCGCGCCGTAGTACACACCTGCCATCAAAATAAGACCAGAAGAAGGGTCAAGGCCGTATGTAATCGGGATCATCAGCGCGATTGCTGAAATTGGACCGAGTCCCGGTAGCATCCCAATAAAGGTACCAACAAAACAGCCAACAATTACCATCATGATGTTCATTGGCATCACAGCGGTCGAAAGTCCTTGTAAAATTCCGTCTAACATAATGTTATCCCTACCAAAGAGTGAAGATTAAACCAGGCTCTAGGTAGATATCTAAGCCTTGAGTTAATAAAAGAAAGAACGCGATAACGAAAGGAAACGACGCGCCAAATAAAACAGCTTTGCGACGCTCACCCAGTAGATAAAAGCCTGCAAGTAGGAAGAAACTGGTTGCTAAAACAAAGCCAAGATAAGTCAGCCCAACACCGTACAGAGCCATTAATACCAAGAAGCCAATCAGCAGTTTCCAGTTCAGCGGCGTAGTGTCGCATGTGACTTTTTTATCCGGCTGTCCGGTTATAAGCAGGATCAACGAAAGGCCAATGCCGATAAACGTTAGCAGGATAGGTAAGGTTCTTGCTGTGAAGGGTTCGTACTCGTCACCGGGGAACAAAGGAATCAGCGTGGTTTGGTAGCCATAGCATAAACACGCAAGCATAAAGAGCATGGCTCCAATGCGATCCTTCGAAAGCAAAGATTCCTTACTCAGAAATTTGGTTGGTAAGTCCGACATATCCAACTCCATTTGGGGTGGTATAAAAGTAAAAAAGCCGTACATGAGCGAGTCAATGAAATGTCTGGGATCACTAACCAAAGGTAAGCGAATTACGGTACTGGTTTATCAGCCACTTGCGTTTACAACGAATCGGCAAGCGTTAGTAATACGTCTACAAATAAACAAAGGAGTTTGAAGTTAACTCATGCACGGCGAAACAAGGAAAGAGTAAGAGGGCATATAGGCCCTCTATGGTTGTTGGTTATTTCAAGAAACCAAGCTCACGCATTAGGTCGCCCATCTGTTTTTCTTGATCTTCTAGGAAGGCGTAAAAATCTTTGTCAGCTTTGTAGTTGTCGATCCAACCGTTACGGTCACGAACCACTTGCCACTCATCGGTTTTGTACATTTTGCCAAGCGCTACATTCCATTCGTCGATCTTCGCTTGGCTTGTGCCCGGTGCTGCAAAGAAACCACGCCAGTTAGCGAATACGGTTTCGTTGCCGTACTCAGTCAGTGTTGGGATGTTAGGTGCAGCGTCAAGACGCTTTGGTGCCGTTACAGCAAGCACTTTCACTTGGCCAGATTTAGACATCTCTAGCACTTCACCAAGGCCTGTCGAAAGCAGCTGTGTTTCGCCAGAAAGCAGTGCCGCCATTGCTTTGCCGCCTGCATCGTAGGCGATGTAACGTACTTTCTTAGCGTCGAAACCTTCGCCTTTGAATGCTGCTGCTACAACAAGGTGATCCATGCTGCCACGAGCAGAGCCGCCAGCAATTTTCACTTTACGTGGGTTGGCTTCAAACTCTTTAACGACGTCTTCCCAACTGTTGTACTTAGAATCCGCAGACGCGACGATTGCACCGTAGTCGGCAATAGTTGCTGCTACAGGAGTTAGGTCTCGGAAAGATTGAGGGAAGATACCCGTTAGTGAGCGAACAACGATAGGCGTTGAGTTCACCATTAGCGTGTCTTCTTGGCGTTGAGCTGTTTCGATTAGGTGTGCAATGGCTTTACCGCCGCCGCCACCAGACAAGTTTTGGAAAGAGACATTTTCTACGATGTCTGATTTCACTAATACATCACCCGTACCACGAGCTGTCATATCCCAACCGCCACCAGCGCCGCCAGGGATTAGGAAGTGGATTTTTTCTACGTCAGCAGCAAAAGTGTTAAAAGAAAAGGTTGCTGCGATGATAGAAGCCGCAAGAGTAGGTTTCAGTGCCTTGAACATGGTTCACGTTCCTTATGTAGGGGATCTCTTCAATGGAGAGAAACTTATGTTTTATTTCCAGCTACTAAACAGATGAGTAGGGTATTGCTTAGTAGATGAAGCTAAAGTTAACGGTGTGTTAATGAATTGTCTGTAATGCGGCGATATTGAGAATAAAAAACATTGGGTGAATAAAGTGCATAAAGTTCACGGAGGCGTGGCTCATGCCACTATTCGCTAAGAGACATAAAAAGAAGAGCACATCAGCCGTCTTCTTTGTATCCGTTTCTGGATGAGCAGGGGCATATCCACATAGAGACCTGCGTTTGAACAGTTGACTGTCAGTTGTCGACACATTGTTTTCGATTGAATTTGGGGTGGGTAAGAATTTTAAGCTTGCTCACGATTTAACTTAATGAATCACATCTATTTATTGTCTTTTATGGCTTCGTTTTACTGCTTATCTACCGATTAATAAAAATACTACCTTAGTCTAAATTGTCGACAATCTACTTGATTGTCGACAATTTGATCGTGTAATTTATGTTCATGTTATGAAATTGTTGACAATTAAGGTCGGCAATCAGAAGTGAGCAGCGTGAATATGAATACTGCGATAAAAGATCTCACCTTAAGTGCAAACACGAAAACACGTGTGAGCGACAAAGAAAACACCAAGTCGGAAAGCCTGACTGAATACCTAGTCGAGGCGATTGTTAACGGTGAATTACCACCAGGCACTAAGATCTCGGAGCCTGAACTGGCTAAACGCTTTGAGGTAAGTCGAGGGCCATTACGTGAAGCGATAATGCGAGTAGAAGGGCTTGGGCTAATCGAACGCATTCCTCATGTCGGCGCTCGAGTTATTACTTTTTCGGCAGACAAACTGCTAGAGCTTTACGCGGTGCGAGAGGCATTGGAAGGCATGGCGGCTCGATTAGCGGCGAGACACATCACACAAGAAGAGTTGATTGGGCTTGAAGGCTTATTGTCGACACATTCCCAACATATCGATGAAGTCGAAGGTTCTTCCTATTTTCATCAACATGGGGATTTCGATTTCCATTACCGAATTATTAAAGCCAGTCGCAATAGCAAGCTCATTTCGCTGCTGTGTGATGAGCTTTATCACTTATTACGCATGTATCGCTACCAATCGCCTAGAGCACAGTCTCGACCAAAAGAGGCGCTTGATGAACACAAATACATCCTACAAGCGATTCGTAACCGTGATGAAGAGTTAGCGGAAATGCTGATGCGAAGACACATCTCGGGCAGTCGACTGCTTATCGAGCAACAAATTCAATCCAAAGATCTTGATTAACGGGCGACTGATATTTGCCAGCGGATCTGCATTGGCAAGAGCTAAACATCAGTAGTTATAAAAGTTAGATAGAAATAAACAATTAACAGGGAGCGTCATTATGAAGTTATCAGCAGGAGCAAAGTTCCGACAAGCTGTAAAAGACAACGAACCATTGCAGATCGTCGGCACTGTGAATCCGTATTGCGCGATGATGGCAAAGAACTTGGGTCATCAGGCGATTTATTTGTCTGGCGGAGGCATCGCCAATGCGTCTTATGGTTTGCCTGATTTAGGCATCACCACATTGAACGATGTGTTGGTGGATGTTGAACGTATTACCAATGCGTGTGATTTGCCTTTGCTGGTGGATATCGACACGGGTTTTGGTGGCGCATTCAATATTGCACGAACGATTCGTGCGATGGAGAAAGCAGGCGCAGCGGCAATTCACATGGAAGACCAAGTGGCCCAGAAACGCTGTGGTCATCGACCAAACAAAGCGATTGTTAGTCAGCAAGAGATGGTCGATAGAGTGAAAGGGGCAACCGATGCCAGAACCGACGAAAGCTTTGTGATTATGGCTCGTACGGATGCATTGGCGGTTGAAGGAATAGACAGTGCGATTGAACGAGCGATTGCGTGTGTTGAAGCGGGTGCGGACATGATCTTCCCTGAAGCGATGAATCAACTCGACCAATACGTGAAGTTCTCTGCAGCTTTGAAATCAGCGACGGGTAAGCATGTGCCTATTCTCGCCAACATAACTGAATTCGGGCAAACGCCACTTTACAACTGTAATGAGTTAGCACAATCGAGTGTCGACATGGTGCTTTACCCATTGAGTGCGTTCCGTGCGATGAATAAAGCGGCTGAGAATGTTTACAAGCACTTGTTAGTTGAAGGCAATCAGGAAGCTCTGTTGGATTCCATGCAAACCCGTAAAGAGCTTTACGAGCACCTGAATTACCACGACTACGAGAACAAGCTTGACCAGTTGTTTTCAAGCGAAGGGTAAACCAGTTTCAAACAATCAAAAATCAACTTAATCCAATAACGTGAAATGGTTAGTCGCCACATCCAGTTCCGATTTTAATAAGCGTCGGACATATAAATAGTCAGCACCAAAGAGTGCAGGCGGCTAACAAAGAAAAGGAGTTCAACATGTCTGTATCTTTGAGTGATAAAGCAACTGTCGACAATGCGTCAAAGGCGAACAATAACGTAGACCAGAATGAAAGCGTGAAACCGACCAGTACACCTGCGATTGGTGGTGCAGGGCTACGTGGCCAAAGTGCTGGAACCACCGCGCTATGTACAGTAGGTCAGTCAGGAACGGGTTTAACTTATCGTGGTTATGATATTACCGATCTTGCTAATCACGCTCAGTTTGAAGAAGTGGCTCACCTGTTACTAAGAGGTCACTTACCCAATGCCAAAGAGCTAGACGATTACAAAACATTGTTGGTTGGTCTACGCGGCTTACCTCAACCTTTGAAAGTAGCACTAGAGCTTATTCCTGCAGACGCTCATCCAATGGATGTGATGAGAACGGGTTGTTCAATGTTAGGTAATCTAGAGCAAGAGTCTGACTTCTCTGAGCAACTGTTCGCGACTGAACGAATGCTTGCGCTTTTCCCTGCGATTATTTGTTATTGGTATCGCTTTAGCCACGATGGCGTGCGCATTGATACTGAAGATCAAAGCGAAGCATGTCTGGGTGGCTACTTCTTGAAAATGCTAACAGATAAAGCGCCGAGTGAACTGCATAAGCAGGTAATGCACTGTTCGCTAACGCTTTACGCAGAGCATGAGTTTAACGCATCTACTTTTGCTGCCCGTGTCTGTGCATCAACGTTGTCGGATATCCATTCTTGTGTCACCGCAGCGATTGGAACGTTGAGAGGTCCTTTACATGGAGGTGCGAATGAAGCGGCAATGGAAATGATCCAAGATTGGAAAACCGCCGATGAAGCAGAAACTAATATCATGCAGATGCTTGCTAACAAAGACAAAATCATGGGCTTCGGTCATGCCATTTATCGTGAAAGCGACCCACGAAATGCGCTAATCAAGCGTTGGTCAAAAGAGCTAGCTCAAGAGGTAGGTGATAAACAGCTTTACGCCGTTTCAGAACGTGTTGAAGCGGTTATGAAGCGCGAGAAAGGCTTGTTCTGTAATGCTGACTTCTTCCATGCATCGGCATATCACTTCATGGACATCCCAACCAAATTGTTTACTCCGATCTTTGTGATGAGCCGCCTTACAGGTTGGACGGCGCATGTGTTCGAACAAAGAGAAAACAATCGCATCATTCGTCCAAGTGCAGACTACACCGGCCCTGAGCATCAAGACTGGCTACCAATCCATTTACGTTAGTCCTCTATATCGAGCCGACTTATATCTCGAGGTGACTTTTCTCTTCATGTGATAAGGCCTCGAGAACCAACGAATAGAATTTAACAGATAATGGTGGATGTATGTCTGATGTAAAACTTGAAAGAAACCAAGATCTTGATGAAAACAAGTATCGAAAGGTTCTTCCGGGAACGGGCTTAGAATATTTCGATGCTTGCGAAGCGGTAGAAGCGATATCTCCGGGCAGTTATAAAACCTTGCCTTATACGTCGAGAGTATTGGCAGAACAATTAGTAAGACGCTGTGATCCTGAAACCCTTGAAGACAGCTTAAAACAGATCATTGAACGCAAGAGTGACCTTGATTTCCCTTGGTATCCTGCGCGTGTGGTGTGTCATGACATTCTTGGTCAAACAGCCCTAGTAGATTTGGCTGGATTAAGAGATGCGATTGCCGACCAAGGCGGAGACCCTGCCAAGGTGAACCCCGTTGTCGAAACCCAACTGATTGTTGATCACTCTTTAGCCGTGGAACATGCAGGCTTTGATAGTGAAGCCTTTGATAAAAACCGTGCGATTGAAGAACGCAGAAACGAAGACCGTTTTCACTTTATCGAATGGTGTAAAACTGCGTTTAAGAACGTGAGTGTAATTCCTGCGGGTAACGGGATCATGCACCAGATTAACTTGGAGAAAATGTCTCCAGTGATTCAATCTAAAGAAGGAATCGCGTTTCCTGATACCTGTGTCGGCACCGACAGTCATACTCCTCACGTTGATGCTCTGGGTGTTATTGCAATAGGTGTAGGTGGTTTGGAAGCTGAGACTGTGATGCTCGGTCGTCCGTCGATGATGCGTTTGCCAGACATCGTGGGCGTTAAACTGACGGGTCAACGACAAGAAGGGATAACCGCAACGGATATTGTGCTTGCGATTACTGAGTTCCTTCGAAATGAAAAAGTGGTTTCTAGTTACTTAGAGTTCTTTGGTGAAGGTGCTCGTGCACTGACTATTGGCGACCGCGCCACTATATCGAATATGACACCAGAATACGGCGCGACAGCAGGTATGTTCTATATCGATGAACAGACCATACAATACCTAAAGCTGACAGGACGCGAGCCTGAACAGGTTGAGTTAGTTGAGCTATACGCTAAGCAAACCGGACTTTGGGCTGATGATTTAGATTCCGCTCAATACGAACGTGTGCTTGAGTTTGATTTGTCTAAAGTTGAGCGTAACCTAGCGGGGCCTTCCAATCCTCATCGCCGTTTGCCAACCAGAGAGCTAGCTGAACAAGGCATCAGTCAAGCATCTTGGAAAGAGCAGCATGCTAAGCAGTACAGTGACGAGCAGATGCCCGATGGCGCCGTAATCATTGCGGCAATTACTTCTTGTACTAACACCAGTAACCCAAGAAATGTAGTCGCCGCGGCATTGGTTGCTAAGAAAGCCAATCAGCTTGGATTGGTTCGCAAGCCGTGGGTAAAAACGTCATTTGCTCCAGGCTCTAAGGTCGCCAAGCTCTATCTTGAGTCAGCAGGTTTGCTTCCTGAACTGGAACAATTAGGCTTCGGTATCGTGGGTTATGCGTGTACGACCTGTAACGGGATGAGCGGGGCGTTAGATCCTAAAATCCAACAAGAGATCATCGACCGCGACCTGTACTCAACCGCTGTGTTATCGGGGAACCGAAATTTCGATGGTCGAATCCATCCATACGCAAAGCAAGCCTTTTTAGCGTCACCGCCATTGGTGGTTGCTTATGCCTTAGCGGGTACGATTCGCTTTGATATCGAAAAAGACAGTTTAGGTACGGACAACAATGGAAAGCCAATCTACTTAAGTGATTTATGGCCGAGTGATGCAGAAATTGATGCGGTTGTCGGTGAGCATGTTAAGCCTCAGCAATTCCAACAAATCTACGTGAAAATGTTCAAGCCAGACGAGGAGCAGGTGACTACTGAACCGCTTTATGACTGGCGACATCAAAGTACCTATATCCGAAGACCACCTTATTGGGAAGGGGCTCTTGCGGGAGAACGAAACCTATCTGGTATGAGACCTTTAGCGATTCTGGGTGACAACATTACTACGGATCACTTATCCCCTTCAAATGCGATTCTGGCTTCGAGCGCAGCGGGGGAATACCTAACCAAAATGGAAGTGCCGGAAGAGGACTTTAACTCTTACGCGACCCATCGAGGTGATCACTTAACCGCGCAACGAGCAACATTCGCCAACCCTAAGCTGTTTAACGAAATGGTGAGGGACGCTGGAGAAGTCGTGCAAGGTTCATTAGCAAGGGTTGAACCCGAAGGTCAAGTTACGCGAATGTGGGAAGCGATAGAAACCTACATGAACCGTAAACAACCCTTGATAGTGGTTGCTGGTGCCGATTATGGACAAGGTTCATCACGAGATTGGGCAGCCAAAGGGGTGCGTTTAGCGGGTGTTGAAGTGATTGTGGCAGAAGGGTTTGAACGAATTCACAGAACCAACTTGGTTGGCATGGGCGTACTGCCTCTGCAATTCAAAGCGGGGACCAATCGCAACACCTTAGAATTGGACGGTACCGAACTTTACGACGTGTACGGTGACATTGAAGCAGGTTCAGACTTGGCTTTAGTGATCACTCGTAAAAGCGGTGAAAAGCTTGATGTGCCAGTAACCTGCCGACTAGACACCGCAGACGAAGTGAATGTTTATAGCGCTGGTGGAGTGTTGCAACGTTTCGCCAAAGACTTTCTTGCACAGTAGGAGCTAGTTATGAACATCAAACAGATTAAAGTACCTGCTACCTACATGCGGGGCGGAACAAGCAAAGGGGTTTTCTTCAACTTAAGTGACTTACCTGAAGCTGCGCAAGTTGCCGGAGAAGCTCGAGACGCATTACTTCTGCGCGTGATTGGCAGTCCAGACCCTTATGGTAAACAAACCGATGGTATGGGTGGTGCAACATCGAGTACCAGTAAAACCGTGATTGTTTCGAAAAGCAGTAAAGCCGATCACGATGTTGATTACCTATTCGGCCAAGTGGCGATAGATAAGCCGTTTGTGGATTGGAGTGGTAACTGTGGGAACTTGTCTGCAGCGGTCGGTCCGTTCGCTATTCATAGTGGCTTGGTTGACTTGACTCGTATCCCTGAAAACGGTGTTGTTGAGGTGCGAGTATGGCAAGTGAATATCCAGAAAACCATTATTGTTCATGTGCCTATCACCAATGGTGAAGTCCAAGAGTTAGGTGACTTTGAGCTTGATGGTGTGACTTTTCCTGCCGCTGAGATCCAAGTCGATTTTCTTGACCCTGCCGATGCGAGTGGTTCTATGTTCCCTACAGGGAGTGTTGTCGATTTTTTAGATGTTCCCGAATTGGGTTGCATCAAAGCAACATATATCAATGCAGGGATACCCACCATTTTTGTTGATGCTGAATCAGTTGGTTATCAAGGCACAGAGCTTCAATCTGATATCAATAGTGATGCCAAAGCTTTGGCACTTTTTGAATCTATCCGAGCGCACGGTGCGGTTGCGATGGGTCTGATTGATTCTTTAGAACAAGCTGGATCACGCCAACACACACCGAAAGTCGCGTTTGTTGCTAAGCCTCAAGCGTACCAAGCTTCAAGTGGTAAATCGGTATTAGCTGACGATACCGACCTTCTGGTGCGAGCTTTGTCTATGGGGCAACTGCATCACGCCATGATGGGCACAGCTGCGGTCGCCATTGCTTCAGCGGCGAGTGTTCCGGGTACGTTAGTGAACTTGGCAGCCGGTGAGGGTTCCCGTGATTTTGTGACCTTTGGTCATCCATCAGGAACCTTAAAGGTGGGAGCTAAAGCTATTCAGACGGAAAGCGGCTGGAAAATTGAAAGGGCGATCATGAGTCGTAGTGCCCGAGTGATCATGGAAGGTGCCATCCGTGTGCCTTTTCCTAAGTAAAGCGATTGTCGTGAACGGTTAAATGTTCACGAACACAACGCTGAGAAAAGAGTGCAATCAAGTGCTACTGCCAAAAGCTAGGCGCTTGGACTAATGGATAAATCATGGAGGAGGCACTATGTCTGCTACGAATCGAATGAAAAGAAAAACCGATTATATCACCGAGTATCAATGGGCTAGGGAAGACCCCAATTCGTTTTGGGAAACACAATCACAAGCGATAGATTGGTTTGAACCACCAAAAACGATGTTACAAACTGACGATAACGGTATTGAGCGTTGGTTTCCTGATGGGGTGATGAACACCTGCTGGTTGGCGTTGGATTATCATTGCGAAAATGGTCGTGGTAATAAAGTGGCACTGATTTACGACTCTCCAGTGACAGGGACTCAATCATCGTACACCTACGACCAACTGCGTAACCAAGTGGCTAAAGTCGCAGGTATGTTAGCGACGCAAGGCGTTACCAAAGGCGATCGTGTGGTGATTTATATGCCAATGATTCCTGAAGCAGCAATGGCAATGCTAGCCTGTGCACGACTAGGCGCGGTTCACTCCGTGGTATTTGGCGGATTTGCTCCTCATGAGCTCGCCGTTCGTATCGAAGATGCCGAGCCGAAGGTGTTGATTACCGCCTCCTGCGGTGTCGAGATAAATAAAGTCCTGCCATATAAGCCGATGGTCGATCGCGCAATCATGGACAGTCGCTGGAAACCCGAGAAAGTGGTGGTATTCCAAAGAGAGCAGTCTCTAGCTGAATTGAACAATGAACGCGATGTACTCTGGCAGCAAGCCGTTGCGGATGCATTGCCTCACGTATGTGTGCCTGTTCTAGCGACTGACCCACTATATATATTGTACACATCAGGGACGACGGGTAAGCCAAAAGGCGTGGTGCGTGATAATGGTGGTCATGCGGTTGCGATGAAATACTCGATGAGTACTATCTACGATATACCACAAGACGGCGTGTTTTGGGCGGCCTCTGATGTTGGTTGGGTAGTTGGGCATTCCTATATTGTTTATGCGCCACTGATTCATGGTTGTACGACGATTCTGTTTGAAGGTAAGCCAGTCAGAACGCCAGACCCAGGTGCATTCTGGCGTGTGTGCGAAGAATACAAGGTCGATGTGTTGTTTTCCGCGCCAACAGCGTTTAGAGCCATCAAGAAAGAAGATCCCGAAGGCGAGTTACTCACCAAGTATGACTTATCATCGCTCAAGTCGATTTTCATGGCGGGAGAGCGTTTAGACCCGCCAACACTAGACTGGGTTGAATCTCACACCAGCAAACCGGTTGTCGACCACTGGTGGCAAACGGAGACGGGTTGGGCTATCTCTGCCAATCCAACAGGACTTGAGTCTTTGCCTGTAAAGGCGGGTTCTTCAACCAAACCTGTACCGGGTTACCAAGTAGAGATCTTCAATGAGCTAGGTGAAATCGCACAACCGAATCAACAAGGTTTTGTGGCACTCAAACGTCCCCTACCACCCGGTTGTCTGCCAACGGTTTGGCGTAATCATGATCGATTTGAGTCTGGCTATCTGAGCCAATTCCCGGGCTATTATGTTTCGGGTGATGGCGGCTACCTTGATGAAGATGGGTATCTATTTATCATGGGTCGTATCGACGATGTGATAAACGTAGCGGGACACCGTCTGTCGACCGGAGAAATGGAAGAGATCGTTGGTGGTCACCCAGCCATTGCAGAATGCGCGGTAGTCGGTATTCACGATGACTTAAAAGGACAACTTCCATTAGGTCTAGTTGTGTTAAAAGATGGCGTAAAAGTCGATGGCATTGAACTGCAAGCGGAGTTGGTTGGCAAGGTTCGCAATGAGATTGGTGCGGTCGCCTGTTTTAAGCAAGCCTTGGTTGTTGAGAGACTACCTAAGACACGCTCCGGTAAGATTTTGCGCAGAACCATACGACAGATCGCAGAAGGTGAACAATATGTGGTGCCTTCGACGATTGACGACCCTACCAGCTTAACTGAAATTGCTGAAAAGCTAGGTAAGTAAGGAAAGCCTTGCAGGACAAGATGAAGCTTCCATAGGCGTGCTTCATCTTAAGTGGCTTTTATTCATAGTGTTCTCTTCTAATTCCAACCAGTTTCTTTTTGTTGTGAGGTCACGGATATCGAAAATCTGATAATCAAATGAATTCATTCAATAGCTTGTATCGATACACGCGGCAAGTAAACTAGACTCAGTTTAGATATTAATTTGGTTTGAGAAGCGCAATAGTCATGAATGTCACCTTAAGGGCTGCAAAGCACACGGATTTGGAACAACTTAATGAGTTAATGTTCGATCTCCACCATCATCACCACCTTGCTAGCCCAGAGCATTTTAAAACGGCAGAAGAGATTGAGCAGGAAAAAAGCATTGCACGTTACTTGGATGATCCTGAATGCTTGGTTTATGTGGCATTAAAAGGTGAGCTCATTGTTGGCTTTATCTCCGGACATTTTTGTGAGCTTATCTCAACGGTGAGTAAACCGGTGCCGATGGGGAGTGTCGATGAACTGTTTGTCTTGCCTGATTATCGAAAAGAATCGATTGCTGAAAAGTTGTTTAGCAAAGTTGAAGCGACTTTTGATGATTATGGGGTTGAACAAATCTTTGTAGAGGTTTGGGACTTTAATTCACCTGCCAAGGACTTCTATCAAAAAATGGGGTTCACACCTCACATTCAATGGATGAGAAAGGCTTTGAACAAAACATAGACAGCGATTTTGTGTGGGTTTGATTACAATAGGCTCGATGCATTAGCAGTCTTCTCTTTCTTCTCTTATTTTTAGGTAAATTCGTTGGTTATTCGATATTTATTAGTTTTTATTTTGTCTCTTTTGAGTGCTACTTCCGCTTGGGCTAACAACACCTTGCCTGATCATATCGCGGGCGCTTTGTGTGTAGTACGTGCTGATAACCAAATCGTGTTGGTTGATGAATTGATAACAGGTCATTTATCTCTGCCGGGTGGTACTGTTGTTTCTGGTGAACCGCCAGCGGTTGCGGCGCAACGTGAAACTTGGGAAGAGGCGGGTTTGTCCGTCACGGTCGGTGATGTGTTGGGTTATACCGACAGTGCCGTTGTGTATGATTGCGTTTCTGATTCTGAAGTGATCAGCTACCAAGCTCGAAATGAGTTAGGTGGCTTTGAGCTACCAATTTGGTTCGCTCCTCATTATGGAGTGGAAGTGAGTCGCGCAATGTTATTGCCGCCAACTGAATTGGACGCAAATCAATACCGCTATCCGGAACAATGGTCTGAGATTAACGAATTCTTTCTATCCGCGACAAATCAGCCGGTGACTTACGTGACTGAGCTGGTGGGCGCAGCGCCTAAAGTTCATCAAGTTGAATTGAACGGGATTGTTTCACTTCAAAACACGTTCGATAACCTGCCGAATGTTTTTGCTAATACGGTGCTTTTGACAGACTTATTAGCAAAGCCGTGGATTTTTATCGTGATCTTGCCGCTAGTCGCCTGGCATTTTGGCCGTAATTTCGCGTTGAAATTTGGTTTCACGCTAATATCAGTGACTCTGCTGACTTTAATTGCTCATCAAGGCTTTGGGTTTCCACGTCCGCATGCCTACCTTCCAACATTGAAATTGGTGATGAGCAGTGGGTATAGCTTCCCAAGTCTGTTAGCCGCCTTGTGGGTTAGCTTAACCTTGTTAGTTCTTTGGAAGCTAAAGCGTTTGTTTGACCAAAAATCGCTCGCGATGGTGGTCGTTGGTCTGCTTTGGATCATGCTGTTTAAGTCATACTCTGGCAGTGCATTCTTTAGTGACGTACTGATGGGCGGTATTATGGGCGCATTAGCGACTTGGCATATCGTGAGATTAGACGCGAAACCTGATGTTGATATTAGTGTATTACTAAGTTCTAAAGCTGTGTGGTGGGGCTTATGCTTGATATCGGTTGTGCTGACGGTTATCTGGCCATTACCGACATTCACTTTTTGGTTGGCGATTTTGATGACGATTGCATGTCTAGTGACGTTAACGGACTCAAAACCTTTGGTGGGTCAGTTCTCATTTAAGATCGTGGTTGGGGTTATTGTGATGTTACTTGCCGGAAATTTGTTGATCAGTTGGGTGGGCAGCTTTGTCTCATTTAGTGGTATCGCTTCCTTTATTGTCGAGACCTTACGTTTTCCAATCTTGATTTTGTTCGGTGTCGTGGCATTTCGTCTGCCTTGGGCTAGACAATAATAAGTGGAACGACTTATGTAAAAAGAAGGCTGTGCAATGCACAGCCTTCTTTATATCAATGTATTTTAGGATGAGACAGATAAAGCAAAGGGCTCTATCTAGTGCTTACGAGTTGAAGATAAACTTTTCAATCGCGACAGCTACACCGTGTTCGTCATTGCTTGCTGTAATGTAGTCAGCTAGCTTCTTGGTTTCTTTCATTGCGTTTTCCATCGCGATACCCATGCCCGCGTATTCAAGCATATGGTGATCGTTTTCAGCATCGCCCATGCAGATCACTTCTTCCGCAGTAATCCCCAAATGTTTAGCAATAGCCTCAATACCTACACCCTTGTTTGAATTTGGGTTTAAGAACTCTAAGAAGAATGGTGCACTTTGCACAATAGTAAACTGAGTCTTAAGCTCTTGTGGTAACTTGCTGATGATTTCGGTGAGTTTGCTTGGCTCAGCAACAATCATAGTTTTGATGATTTCGTGGTCGTCTTCTAGTTGAGAAAAGTCGAATTCGGTAATCTCTAAGCCGTTAATACGCGCTTCAATAGCGGTGTACTCATTGTTTTCAGGGGTGATTAAGCCATGAATCTTGCTGAATGCATGAACATAACCACCAAGCTGTTCAGCTAGTGCTGCGATCTCTTTCGCGGCTTTACCATTGCTGATTTCACTATGAATGAGTTCTTTTGTAGAGACGTTTTGAACCATAGAGCCGTTGTAGAAGAGCACAAAGTCATCTTCGCCGTTGATCGAAAGCTCGTCTAACTTACTTTGCATACCTTCTAAAGGACGACCAGAAGCCAGAACCACTTTCACACCTGCAGCACGTGCTTTGGCAATCGCGTCTTTATTCTCTTGAGAAATTACTTTATCACTGTTGAGCAGTGTGCCATCCATATCAAGAGCAATCAGTTTGTACATGTTGTTCCTTACTAAAAATTAAAAGCTAACGAAATCTAATGGGCGAAAGGATAAGGGAACTTGAAAGCTCAGGCTAGGGCTTTGATCAAGTCATTTATCAGTACTCATTTGTTTGACCAAAAGGGGCAAGTGCTTTAAGGTCTGCGGTTGATTAATTTCATCAAATGATTGAGCTGAGGGTAAGTTGTACAAGATTAATGAAATGTTTGAAACCATCCAGGGTGAGGGCGTATTTACCGGCGTTCCCGCTGTTTTTGTTCGACTGCAAATTTGCCCTGTAGGCTGTTCTTGGTGTGATACCAAACAGACTTGGGAAGCGTTGCCGGAAGATGAGACCAGCCTTGGCGATATTATGGTTAAGACAGAGGATTCACCAACTTGGTCAGCAATTGATGCTCAAGGAATCGTGAATGAATACATCAAGCAAGGTTACACGGCTAAGCACATTGTGATTACTGGTGGTGAGCCGTGTATTTATGATCTTGTCCCTCTTACTGAAGCATTTGAGCAACACGGTTGTCGCTGTCAGATTGAGACCAGCGGAACATCAGAAGTCAAAGCAACAAGTGGTACTTGGGTTACGGTGTCACCAAAAGTGGCAATGAAAGCGAAACTGGATATCCTTGATAGCGCACTCGTTCGTGCGAATGAAATCAAACACCCTGTTGGTACAGGTAAAGATATCGAGCAGCTTGATGCTCTTCTTGCTAGAGCCGATGTTCCTGCAAAGACCGTCATTGCACTTCAGCCTATTAGCCAAAAAGAACGTGCAACACAGCTGTGTATCGACACTTGTATTGAACGTAACTGGCGTTTATCTATTCAAACTCACAAATATTTGAGCATCGCATAGGTTGCGTTGGTTTACTGGCCTAGATAAGTCGCTAGTAGAAGATTCTCGTAAGGATTTAAGATGAAAAAAGCAGTCGTAGTATTCAGTGGTGGTCAAGACTCAACAACGTGTCTTGTTCAAGCATTAAAAGAGTATGATGAAGTTCATGCGATTACGTTTGATTATGGTCAGCGCCATAGACTCGAGATTGAAGTGGCTGAGTCATTGTCGAAAGAGCTTGGTGTGAAAGCGCACAAAGTAATGGATGTGACTCTGTTAAACGAGCTTGCGATTAGCTCTCTGACTCGTGACGATATTCCTGTATCGCATGAGCTACAAGAGAATGGATTACCAAACTCGTTCGTTCCTGGTCGTAATATTCTTTTCTTAACATTGGCCGGTATCTACGCATACCAAATCGGTGCTGAGACGGTGATTACTGGTGTGTGTGAAACAGATTTCTCTGGCTACCCTGATTGTCGTAATGACTTTGTGAAGGCGATGAACTCTGCACTTGTACAAGGTATGGATAAGCAGCTTAATATTAAAACACCGTTAATGTGGCTCAACAAAGCTGAAACATGGGCTTTGGCAGATCAGAACTCAGCACTCGAACTTGTTAGAAACAAAACACTGACCTGCTACAACGGCATTGTCGGTGATGGCTGCGGCGACTGTCCAGCGTGTGAACTACGTAAAATAGGCCTTAACGATTACCTAGGTGATCGCCAAGGTATTATGGCTGAATTGGTTCGCAAGCAGGGTGAGAATAAATAACCTCATGAGTCAATAGGTTCGTTATAAGCATCAATGATGCAGTTTCGGCCGTTGCTCTTTGCTTGATACAGCGCCTGGTCAAGCACTGAATACAAGTCATCAAAGTCACTTAATGCGTTTGAGGTTGCTAAATAAGCAAAGCTCGCGGTTACATTAAGTGGCTTTTTGTTTTCTGATAAGAAGACTGCACTCGAAATGGCATAATGTAACTCCTCTACACGCTCTTGTACTTCAGCTGGTTTTGTATCAGTAAGCACGATCAGAAATTCTTCGCCGCCTAAACGCCCGAACAGCTCACCTTTAATTAAATGTTGTCTTATTTGCTGACTTATATGAACCAGCGCTCTATCTCCAGTAGGGTGGCCATATTGGTCATTAATTTTCTTGAATTTATCTAGATCGAGTAAAACGAGAACATGTTGTTTTTCTGTTCCTTTACAGGCTTTGATACGCTTGACTCTTCGTATTACCTCGGTGCGACTATACGCCTTTGTCATGGCATCGATTGCTGCTTTCGCACGAATGGCTTTGTTTGTGAAGATCATAAAGCTAGCCGCACACAGCAATAGAATAACAATGATGTTATACACCATCCTTTGATGTTCCATCTTTTCGATTTGAAGTCGGTCTAAATTTGCTTGATGTCTCAGGAAAGAACTCTCTAGTTCTTTTTCGTACCTAGCATGAGCTAGATCTAGTGCTTCAAAAGCCAACCTGTTATCTATATCTCGGGTTTCGAACTGTATTAAGGAGTATCGCTGATAGAAATAGAAAGCTTGCTTGTAATCGCTGAGTGTCTGATGAATATCAGATAGTTGAAGTAGTGCTTGAGCTGTGTACTTATGTCTTGTGACTTGTTCGGATAGCTCCAAAGCTTGTTGTGCATAATTGAGCGCTTCCGTTTTAAGTTTTTGGTCTTCGAACATATCGCTGATTGCTAAGAAAGCGTTGATTCGAATGACATCGTTGTTTAGCTTGCTTGAAGCCGACAGAGACTCTACTAAGTAGTCTCTCGCCAAATCATAGTTCTTCGTCTGCGTGTATGCCTTTCCTAAACCAAGAGTTGTTAGCGCAATGCCGTAGCTATGAGATGACGTAGTCAACAGTGCTTTTGCTTTTTGAAAGTGATTAATTGCTAGGTCACTTTGTCCTTGATTAAGGTAAAGATCTGCAAGGCTATGATGAACTTGTGCTTTCATCAAATCAGAAGCATCCGATCTCAGAGCGAGTGCTTCTATGAGGTACTCAGCCGATTTATCATATTGCTTTAACTCTTTGAGCAAATTACCCACATCGTTATAGATCCCCGAAATATCGTGTCCTTGTGGGAACACGCTTATCAGTGATAGGTAAGTATCTAGCGCGGCTTGATAGTCGCTGCGGAAATGGTGATTGTTAGCGATCACTCGATAAGTGCCAAATTTTGGTAATACAGGGTCAGCAATGTCATGCAAATCCGACTGAAGTGCGGAACAGTAATAGTTAGCTTGATGATATTTAGCTTGCTCATTGAGAGAACGACATAATTGGTATTTTAATAATGTTCTACCTGTAACATCGTTGATTGATTGCATTTTTACTAATATGGACAAAAAGCCTTGCTGAGCTTCCTTATACAGGCCTTGACCATCGTTCATTAGGGCGGTAATAAACGCTTGTTCTATTGCTTGGTATTCACTGTCGTTTGAAGCGATTCCATAAAACGGTTGTTCTCGCTGGCTCATATACTGATATAGCAGTGCCGAAAGGTAGAGCTTATCCCCGTAGGTTGTTGAGCTAGTGTAGCGTGTTTGCAGCATGTTCAATGCGCGCGAAGGGGAATGAGTTAGAGTCGAGAGATAGAGTGCGTTCCAATCAGCATTTGGAGTTGTGTGGGGATCTAATATCGAGGTGCTAATTGTTGGAGAAGATTCATGATCCGCTGTTGATGCTTGGCTAAAGGAATAAAGGTTGATGAAAAGCAGAAAGGCAATGAAAATGAAGTGAATCACGAGATAATATCAATCAGATAAAGAACGGTATTCTATTGTTAGTTTGATATTGCTTCAAATTTTTTGGCGAGTTGATGGTTTTTTATGTGAGGTAAATCTCTAATTCTCAATGGCTTATTAGTGGCAATCGGTCGTGCGCTATTGCACGACCGATATTGGAAGCTAGATGTATAATTTTGCTAGTTCAGAAGGCTCAAGTTCTTTGCCTTCCAATGTCGCATTCCAGTTAGTACCAACAAGAACACCGTCTTCAGCTAGAGTCAGTAACCAATCTTCTGCAAAAATATCTAGTGGGATTTCTAATACTTCGAAGTCTGCCCACTCTTCAACGTTGTGAGTCTGAGCGTCCTCTTTTGAAGACCAAAACGGCATCACTTCACTGTTTTCGAATTCACTTGAGTCACATGCTAGCCAACCTTCTTCATTGCGAAGGCCCCATACCAGCTTAGTTTCTTGTGTTTCAGAAACGAAAAGTTCTAGATTTGCTTGAGTATCAGCGGTTAGTTTGCTCATGAATATTTTCTCTATGTTGATAACAAGACAAGATTAACATTATACAAGGGGTAGGTATACGCCGATAAGGGAATTATAAAGATACTGAAACGCTTACGTAACGTTTCAGTATGGTTTGAGTGCGGTAGAATCTATTTACCGATTTTAGTAAATATATGCCACTCTTCTTTAATGTTACCTTTAAATCCGACAACAGAAGCTACAACTTTTCTGTTCAGTGCATGATTAGTTTCGGTGTCATTATCACGGAAGCCGACATCACCGTAACCTACGGTATAGGCTCTAGACGGTGGAATTCCATTGCTAATAAGTGCACGCCTTACATTGTTCGCTCGCTTTTCTGACAGTTTCAGGTTGTGTTCAGCATTGCCCACTTTACTGGCATAACCTTGAAGTTGGATACTTGTATTCTCGTAACGTTTTAGAAACGCAGCCATTTGACGGATTTGGCCCAGGAATACAGGTTTGATTTCTGCAGAGTCGTTAGCAAACAAAATATGAAGTTCTTTTTGTTCACTAGACTCGAAATACGAGCCGCAGCCATCATTATCTATTTCAGCGCCTATTTGTGTGTCTATACATAAATCGCGAGCGTTGATAACACCATCATTATCATCATCTTCGAGATCATAACTTTGTGTGGTGCTAGGAAGAGCACGATAAGTGAATTCATCATTTGTTTCAGCCATGATGTTGGCAGAAGCAACCACGAAGCATAGTGGAAGTATAGTTTTGAGAAGCTTCATTAATATTCTACCTTTTCATTCCATTCTTGTGGAGTCTCGATACGTAACCCTGTTAATAGATTACCTGTCGCATTCATGACTCTATACTTTGCGTACTGTACATCGTACTTAGCGTCTAAAAATCCCTTACGTGCTTCGAATAGTTCATTTTCAGTGTTAAGTAGATCGAGAAGGGTACGCTTACCAATTCGGTATTGTTTTTCATAAGAGATAACTGTGTCAGAAGCCGAGTCTACGTGATCCGACAAGAAATCTTTCTGCTGAACGGTTAAGTCAAGAGCGCTCCATGAAAGGCGTAAGCTTTCTTCTACATTGCGGTAAGTACTCTCACGTAGGTCTTTTGCTTTGTTGAGTTGATAAGCAGCACTTTCAGCACGGTCTTGATCGGCCCCACCGTTATAGAGATTGTACTTTAAGCGGAGCATCGCAGAAAATTCATCGCTGTTGCCTTTCGTACCACCTGCATCATCACGCCACCTTTGAGCGGCTTCAAAAGAAACAGTTGGGTAGTTGGTACTCTTCGACTGTTTGTACTGGAACTTCGCTGAATCTACATCAGCCTGTGCAATTTTGATAACTGGGTGTTGGTTAAAGGCTTTTGCCAAAGCACCGTCAATGGTGTAGGGAATTGAACCTGCATCTGCACGTGGATACACCAAGCCTAGTGGGGCTTGGCCAACAAGGCGTTTGAATTGAGTATGGGCATCAAATAAATTATTTTGTGCTGCTAGCAAATTACCATGCGCTTTTGCTATACGAGCTTCTACCTGAGACATGTCTGCCGTAGAACCAATGCCTGAATCAACTCGTTTCTTGATATCTATATAGATATTTTTGTGCGTCGCCAGATTGTTTTCAGAAAGTGTAAGCACTTCGTAAGCTTTAACGGAATCAAGATAGACTTTGGTTACTTGCAGTGCAATATCTTGAGCGCTAGATAGCAATTGATAACGGACAGACTCTGCATCAGCAGCGGTACGATCAATGTCGTTAGAAGTATTCGCGCCATCCCAAATGAGTTGTGTCAACGTAATTGCTGCTTCTTTACGCGTTAGATCTGTTGAGCTCGAATTCGTCGCCAAATCCGTATATTCGTAACCAATGCCACCGTCTAAATCTATACTCGGGCGGTAAGCTCCACCAGAAGCATCGTTAAGGTAACGTTGACTAACGTACTGGTTATATGCCGCTTTGATTTCAGGGTTACTTTCTAAAGTAAACGCGACGGCTTGCTCTAAGGTTTGTGCGCTAGCCGGTAAACTGAGTGCAATAGCCAACCCTAATGTAGTCGTTTTAATCCAGTTCAATTTCAATCTCCCAAAAATGGAGTATCACCTAAGTTTGTCGCTTTTAAGCTTGAATATATCAAATTTAGATGAACCGCCAAAAAAATAACGAATGCCCAATGAGCATTCGTAAATGGTTGTAAAGTTGTTAACCGATCGCCGTACAATTTAAGTCGATTTTAAGTGCTTAAATTTGATTTGAGTGTTTGGGTTATCTTTCCCTAAGACAATAACTTATATGGAAGTTTTCGTCATCTTAATTATCACTCAGTGACCGTTATCATTCGTTTACATTGTAAGTTATTAAACATGTAATTCATAGCTAGGAATTATATGACATTAGATGTTATATTGTCACTAGATTATAAAATTGATGTCACTATTTTGACGTCGCAAACAGAAAGTGAGCTTAGGGATTTATATGGACATGACAGTATTGAATGCGAGCGGTGCATTAGCATTAGGTCAACGCATTGTTATTTCGATAGATGGCACAATCAAGGTCCTAGAAGACGGCCAGCCATTACAAGCTGGGGATGTCGTTTTAGAATCCCAAAATGCAAATTCTGAATCTCAGATTTCAGTTAAGCGCTTTACGCCACAAGGAAAAGATGGCGATGAAGTCGAACTTGACCAAGACATTGAAAATATTTTTGCCGCTTTAGAAGAAGGTCAAGACCCTACAGAGTTAGGCGAAGAGTTCGCAACTGCTGCTGGTGTAAGTTGATCGAGCTTAGTGAGCAGTGGAACCATTGAGCGTGATGGTGACGAAACCATCCCAGTTACCGAATTTGTAACAACTGGTTTCGAAGGCTTGGGTTTGTCCCGAACTCAAAGCTTGAGTTTGCTTGACCTGTTCCGTTCAATAGAAGTTGAGCCAACCGTAAGTATCGAAGACAGCCAAATAATTAATGAAGGCTCAACAGCAATTTTCGACGTAAGTCTAAGTAAAGTTGCGTCAGGCGATGTGAGCGTTACGCTAGAGACGTTATACGGAACTGCAACAGCGGACGACATCACCAGCATTGTTGTAAAAGATGCCGCGGGTAACGTAGTGACTCCAAACGCTGACGGCTCTTACACAGTCAAAGCGGGTGAAACTAAGTTAACCGTTGAAGTCGAGACAAAAGACGACGGCACATACGAAGGTGATGAGAAACTGGGCCTGAAAGTGACGGGCGCAACCGGCGTAACCGGCACGGGTACAGGTGAACTGACCATCAAAGATGACGGTACAGGCCCTGTTGACCCAACCGCTCCTACTTCGCCAGTGAATCCAGATGACCGCCCAACGGTGAGCATCGAAGACAGCAAAGTGATTAACGAAGGCTCGACAGCAAGTTTCGATGTGAGCTTAAGCAAAGCGGCATCAGTCGACGTGAGTGTTACGCTAGAAACCCTTTACGGCACAGCAACAGCGGACGACATCACCAGCGTTGTTGTGAAAGATGCTGCAGGTAACGTAGTGACACCTAACATAGACGGCTCTTACACCGTTAAAGCGGGTGAAACTAAGCTCGTAGTTGAAGTCGCTACCAAAGACGACGGTATATACGAAGGTGACGAGAAGCTAAGCCTGAAAGTAACAGGTGTTACGGGTGTAACTGGCACGGGTACGGGCGAACTGACCATTAAAGATGACGGCACCGGCCCGGTCGACCCAACCGATCCTACTCCGCCAGTGAATCCAGATGATCGCCCAGCGGTGAGCATTGAAGACAGCAAGAGCATTAACGAAGGCTCGACAGCAAGTTTCGATGTGAGCTTGAGCAAAGCTGCATCAGTTGATGTAAGTGTAACTTTAGAAACCCTTTACGGTACCGCGACCGCGGACGACATCACCAGCATTGTGGTGAAAGATGCCGCAGGTAACGTAGTGACGGCGAATGCCGATGGCTCTTACACCGTAAAAACAGGTGAAACTAAGCTGATCGTTGAAGTGGCGACCAAAGACGACGGCACGTACGAAGGTGATGAGAAACTGAGCCTGAAAGTGACCGGCGCCACGGGTGTGACAGGCACGGGAACTGGTGAGCTGACCATCAAAGATGACGGTACAGGTCCAGTTGACCCAACCGATCCGACTCCCCCAGTGAATCCAGATGACCGCCCATCGGTGAGCATTGAAGACAGCAAAGTCATTAACGAAGGCTCAACGGCGAGCTTCGATGTGAACTTGAGCAAAGCGGCATCAGTCGACGTAAGCGTAACGCTAGAAACCCTTTACGGCACAGCAACAGCGGACGACATCACCAGCATCGTTGTGAAAGATGCCGCAGGTAACGTAGTAACACCAAACGCTGACGGCTCTTACACCGTTAAAGCGGGTGAAACTAAGCTCGTCGTAGAAGTCGCGACCAAAGACGACGGTACATACGAAGGCGACGAGAAACTGAGCCTGAAAGTAACAGGTGCTACGGGCGTGACAGGCACGGGTACGGGTGAGTTGACCATCAAAGATGACGGCACAGGCCCGGTTGACCCAACCGATCCGACTCCGCCAGTGAATCCAGATGATCGCCCATCGGTGAGCATCGAAGACAGCAAAGTGATTAACGAAGGCTCAACCGCAAGTTTCGATGTGAGCTTAAGCAAAGCTGCATCCGTCGACGTCAGCGTTACGCTAGAGACGTTATACGGAACGGCAACAGCGGACGACATCACCAGCATCGTTGTGAAAGATGCCCAAGGTAACGTAGTAACACCAAACGCTGACGGCTCTTACACCGTCAAAGCGGGTGAAACTAAGTTAGTTGTTGAAGTCGCGACCAAAGACGACACGACGTACGAAGGCGATGAGAAACTGAGCCTGAAAGTGACCGGCGCAACCGGCGTAACTGGCACGGGTACAGGCGAACTGACCATTAAAGATGACGGCACAGGCCCTGTTGACCCAACCGATCCTACTCCCCCAGTGAATCCAGATGACCGCCCATCGGTGAGTATCGAAGACAGCAAAGTGATTAACGAAGGCTCGATCGCGAGCTTCGATGTGAGCTTAAGCAAAGCTGCATCCGTCGACGTGAGCGTTACGCTAGAAACCCTTTATGGCACAGCAACAGCTGACGATATCTCTAGCATTGTTGTGAAAGATGCCCAAGGTAACGTAGTAACACCAAACGCTGACGGCTCTTACACCGTTAAAGCGGGTGAAACTAAGTTAGTCGTAGAAGTCGCGACCAAAGACGACGGTACATACGAAGGCGACGAGAAACTGAGCCTGAAAGTAACAGGTGCTACGGGCGTGACAGGCACGGGTACGGGTGAGTTGACCATCAAAGATGACGGCACAGGCCCGGTTGACCCAACCGATCCGACTCCGCCAGTGAACCCAGATGACCGCCCATCGGTGAGCATCGAAGACAGCAAAGTGATTAACGAAGGTTCGACGGCAAGTTTTGATGTGAGCTTAAGCAAAGCCGCATCAGTGGATGTAAGTGTCACGCTGGAAACCCTTTACGGCACAGCAACAGCGGACGACATCACCAGCGTTGTGGTGAAAGATGCCGCAGGTAACGTAGTAACACCAAACGCTGACGGCTCTTACACCGTTAAAGCGGGTGAAACTAAGCTCGTCGTAGAAGTCGCGACCAAAGACGACGGTACATACGAAGGTGACGAGAAACTGAGCCTGAAAGTAACAGGTGCTACGGGTGTAACTGGCACGGGTACGGGTGAGTTGACCATCAAAGATGACGGCACAGGCCCGGTTGACCCAACCGATCCGACTCTGCCAGTGAACCCAGATGACCGCCCATCGGTGAGCATCACCGGTGGCGGTGATGTGAATGAAGGCAGCACCGCACACTTTACCTTGAGCTTGAGCAAGGCGGCGGCTACAAGCGTGACCGTGCAGTTGAGCTTAAACCACAACGAAGCCGAAGTTGCGGACATCAAATCGTACGAATTCGAAAGCGCGCCAGGCGTGTGGACCTCGGTATCATCAGATGGCATTTTGAGCATATCCGCCGGCGTGAAAGATGTGAACGTTCGCGTGGTGACCGAGAATGATCACGTGTACGAAGGCAGCGAAAGCTTCAACGTAAGCGTGGCTGGTGCGACCGGGACGATCACGGATCCAAGTGTAGCGAAACAAAGCGCGACGGCGACAATCAAAGACGATGGAACTGGTACAATAGATCCTGATCCAGTGGATCCGACTAAACCTGTCACTCCAGATAACGACAAGCCTAAGTTGAGCATAGATAGCCCTAATTCTGTAGACGAAGGAAATATTGCAACGTTCAATGTATCTATCGATAGCACTACAGAAATGCCTATGACGTATACTATCGAAGGGTTATTTGGTGTGGGATATACCGCGAGTCAAAATGATATTTCAATTAACAGTATTACTTATCAAATAACTAAAAACGGTATTACTACAACAGAAGTCGCGAAGTTCGAAAATGGACAAGTGACAATACCTGCGGGTGTAACAGTATTTAAAGTTAATGCACAAGCGACACAAGATCAACTCGATGAGCTGAGTGAGAACTTTGGTATAAAGGTAACCAATGTCGGGGGGATCACTAGCAATTCCTCGGTAACAGGACAAACAGTTATCCATGGCGATACTCTAACTGATAAAGGTTCTGTGACAGAAGACTTAGATACCGATCCTACGACAGCGAAGGTTGATCTTATTGCAACAGGTAGTTTGAATGCAGGCAGCTCAAGCGGTGGTTTCAACCCAAGCTCTAGCTTTAGTACATCAACTGGTGTCGATGGGAATGGTGCCGCTATAGGCCCACAAGGAATATTAACAGTTGATAGGAATGGTAACTGGGAATATGTAGCTAATAATGATAGCCCACATATACAGGAACTAGGTGCTGGTGAATACATTACAGAAATGTATGAAATATTAACTGCAGATAGAAATGTTAAGCATACCGTTACTATCGCGATCACCGGCACCAATGACGCGCCAGTCTTGACGGTCGAGACCGAAGGCACGTTGACGGAAGGCACTAAGCTAACCGACAGCGGGGCACTGTCGTTCACTGACGTGGATACGTCAGATACGCACACCGTGACAGAAAGCGCAGCCTCGACAGTATGGAGTGGCGGCAGTTTAACGTCGGCACAAACCGCGGCATTGCAAGCTGGTTTCAGCGTGAGCAACAGCGGTTGGGATTACACGATAGGCAACAGTGCGGTGGACTTCTTAGCTCAGGGAGAGACTGTAACCTTAACGTATGATGTGACGGTGACGGACAACCACAACGGCTCAGACACAGAGACAGTGACGGTGACGATCACCGGCACCAATGACGCGCCACTCTTGACGGTCGAGACCGAAGGCACGTTGACGGAAGGCACTAAGCTAACCGACAGCGGGGCACTGTCGTTCACTGACGTGGATACGTCAGATACGCACGCCGTGACAGAAAGCGCAGCCTCGACAGTATGGAGTGGCGGCAGTTTAACGTCGGCACAAACCGCGGCATTGCAAGCTGGTTTCAGCGTGAGCAACAGCGGTTGGGATTACACGATAGGCAACAGTGCGGTGGACTTCTTAGCTCAGGGAGAGACTGTAACCTTAACGTATGATGTGACGGTGACGGACAACCACAACGGCTCAGACACAGAGACAGTGACGGTGACGATCACCGGCACCAATGACGCGCCAGTCTTGACGGTCGAGACCGAAGGCACGTTGACGGAAGGCACTAAGCTAACCGACAGCGGGGCACTGTCGTTCACTGACGTGGATACGTCAGATACGCACACCGTGACAGAAAGCGCAGCCACGACAGTATGGAGTGGCGGCAGTTTAACGTCGGCACAAACCGCGGCATTGCAAGCTGGTTTCAGCGTGAGCAACAGCGGTTGGGATTACACGATAGGCAACAGTGCGGTGGACTTCTTAGCTCAGGGAGAGACTGTAACCTTAACGTATGATGTGACGGTGACGGACAACCACAACGGCTCAGACACAGAGACAGTGACGGTGACGATCACCGGCACCAATGACGCGCCAGTCTTGACGGTCGAGACCGAAGGCACGTTGACGGAAGGCACTAAGCTAACCGACAGCGGGGCACTGTCGTTCACTGACGTGGATACGTCAGATACGCACACCGTGACAGAAAGCGCAGCCACGACAGTATGGAGTGGCGGCAGTTTAACGTCGGCACAAACCGCGGCATTGCAAGCTGGTTTCAGCGTGAGCAACAGCGGTTGGGATTACACGATAGGCAACAGTGCGGTGGACTTCTTAGCTCAGGGAGAGACTGTAACCTTAACGTATGATGTGACGGTGACGGACAACCACAACGGCTCAGACACAGAGACAGTGACGGTGACGATCACCGGCACCAATGACGCGCCAGTCTTGACGGTCGAGACCGAAGGCACGTTGACGGAAGGCACTAAGCTAACCGACAGCGGGGCACTGTCGTTCACTGACGTGGATACGTCAGATACGCACACCGTGACAGAAAGCGCAGCCACGACAGTATGGAGTGGCGGCAGTTTAACGTCGGCACAAACCGCGGCATTGCAAGCTGGTTTCAGCGTGAGCAACAGCGGTTGGGATTACACGATAGGCAACAGTGCGGTGGACTTCTTAGCTCAGGGAGAGACTGTAACCTTAACGTATGATGTGACGGTGACGGACAACCACAACGGCTCAGACACAGAGACAGTGACGGTGACGATCACCGGCACCAATGACGCGCCAGTCTTGACGGTCGAGACCGAAGGCACGTTGACGGAAGGCACTAAGCTAACCGACAGCGGGGCACTGTCGTTCACTGACGTGGATACGTCAGATACGCACACCGTGACAGAAAGCGCAGCCACGACAGTATGGAGTGGCGGCAGTTTAACGTCGGCACAAACCGCGGCATTGCAAGCTGGTTTCAGCGTGAGCAACAGCGGTTGGGATTACACGATAGGCAACAGTGCGGTGGACTTCTTAGCTCAGGGAGAGACTGTAACCTTAACGTATGATGTGACGGTGACGGACAACCACAACGGCTCAGACACAGAGACAGTGACGGTGACGATCACCGGCACCAATGACGCGCCAGTCTTGACGGTCGAGACCGAAGGCACGTTGACGGAAGGCACTAAGCTAACCGACAGCGGGGCACTGTCGTTCACTGACGTGGATACGTCAGATACGCACGCCGTGACAGAAAGCGCAGCCTCGACAGTATGGAGTGGCGGCAGTTTAACGTCGGCACAAACCGCGGCATTGCAAGCTGGTTTCAGCGTGAGCAACAGCGGTTGGGATTACACGATAGGCAACAGTGCGGTGGACTTCTTAGCTCAGGGAGAGACTGTAACCTTAACGTATGATGTGACGGTGACGGACAACCACAACGGCTCAGACACAGAGACAGTGACGGTGACGATCACCGGCACCAATGACGCGCCAGTCTTGACGGTCGAGACCGAAGGCACGTTGACGGAAGGCACTAAGCTAACCGACAGCGGGGCACTGTCGTTCACTGACGTGGATACGTCAGATACGCACACCGTGACAGAAAGCGCAGCCACGACAGTATGGAGTGGCGGCAGTTTAACGTCGGCACAAACCGCGGCATTGCAAGCTGGTTTCAGCGTGAGCAACAGCGGTTGGGATTACACGATAGGCAACAGTGCGGTGGACTTCTTAGCTCAGGGAGAGACTGTAACCTTAACGTATGATGTGACGGTGACGGACAACCACAACGGCTCAGACACAGAGACAGTGACGGTGACGATCACCGGCACCAATGACGCGCCAGTCTTGACGGTCGAGACCGAAGGCACGTTGACGGAAGGCACTAAGCTAACCGACAGCGGGGCACTGTCGTTCACTGACGTGGATACGTCAGATACGCACGCCGTGACAGAAAGCGCAGCCTCGACAGTATGGAGTGGCGGCAGTTTAACGTCGGCACAAACCGCGGCATTGCAAGCTGGTTTCAGCGTGAGCAACAGCGGTTGGGATTACACGATAGGCAACAGTGCGGTGGACTTCTTAGCTCAGGGAGAGACTGTAACCTTAACGTATGATGTGACGGTGACGGACAACCACAACGGCTCAGACACAGAGACAGTGACGGTGACGATCACCGGCACCAATGACGCGCCAGTCTTGACGGTCGAGACCGAAGGCACGTTGACGGAAGGCACTAAGCTAACCGACAGCGGGGCACTGTCGTTCACTGACGTGGATACGTCAGATACGCACACCGTGACAGAAAGCGCAGCCTCGACAGTATGGAGTGGCGGCAGTTTAACGTCGGCACAAACCGCGGCATTGCAAGCTGGTTTCAGCGTGAGCAACAGCGGTTGGGATTACACGATAGGCAACAGTGCGGTGGACTTCTTAGCTCAGGGAGAGACTGTAACCTTAACGTATGATGTGACGGTGACGGACAACCACAACGGCTCAGACACAGAGACAGTGACGGTGACGATCACCGGCACCAATGACGCGCCACTCTTGACGGTCGAGACCGAAGGCACGTTGACGGAAGGCACTAAGCTAACCGACAGCGGGGCACTGTCGTTCACTGACGTGGATACGTCAGATACGCACACCGTGACAGAAAGCGCAGCCTCGACAGTATGGAGTGGCGGCAGTTTAACGTCGGCACAAACCGCGGCATTGCAAGCTGGTTTCAGCGTGAGCAACAGCGGTTGGGATTACACGATAGGCAACAGTGCGGTGGACTTCTTAGCTCAGGGAGAGACTGTAACCTTAACGTATGATGTGACGGTGACGGACAACCACAACGGCTCAGACACAGAGACAGTGACGGTGACGATCACCGGCACCAATGACGCGCCAGTCTTGACGGTCGAGACCGAAGGCACGTTGACGGAAGGCACTAAGCTAACCGACAGCGGGGCACTGTCGTTCACTGACGTGGATACGTCAGATACGCACGCCGTGACAGAAAGCGCAGCCACGACAGTATGGAGTGGCGGCAGTTTAACGTCGGCACAAACCGCGGCATTGCAAGCTGGTTTCAGCGTGAGCAACAGCGGTTGGGATTACACGATAGGCAACAGTGCGGTGGACTTCTTAGCTCAGGGAGAGACTGTAACCTTAACGTATGATGTGACGGTGACGGACAACCACAACGGCTCAGACACAGAGACAGTGACGGTGACGATCACCGGCACCAATGACGCGCCAGTCTTGACGGTCGAGACCGAAGGCACGTTGACGGAAGGCACTAAGCTAACCGACAGCGGGGCACTGTCGTTCACTGACGTGGATACGTCAGATACGCACACCGTGACAGAAAGCGCAGCCACGACAGTATGGAGTGGCGGCAGTTTAACGTCGGCACAAACCGCGGCATTGCAAGCTGGTTTCAGCGTGAGCAACAGCGGTTGGGATTACACGATAGGCAACAGTGCGGTGGACTTCTTAGCTCAGGGAGAGACTGTAACCTTAACGTATGATGTGACGGTGACGGACAACCACAACGGCTCAGACACAGAGACAGTGACGGTGACGATCACCGGCACCAATGACGCGCCAGTCTTGACGGTCGAGACCGAAGGCACGTTGACGGAAGGCACTAAGCTAACCGACAGCGGGGCACTGTCGTTCACTGACGTGGATACGTCAGATACGCACACCGTGACAGAAAGCGCAGCCACGACAGTATGGAGTGGCGGCAGTTTAACGTCGGCACAAACCGCGGCATTGCAAGCTGGTTTCAGCGTGAGCAACAGCGGTTGGGATTACACGATAGGCAACAGTGCGGTGGACTTCTTAGCTCAGGGAGAGACTGTAACCTTAACGTATGATGTGACGGTGACGGACAACCACAACGGCTCAGACACAGAGACAGTGACGGTGACGATCACCGGCACCAATGACGCGCCAGTCTTGACGGTCGAGACCGAAGGCACGTTGACGGAAGGCACTAAGCTAACCGACAGCGGGGCACTGTCGTTCACTGACGTGGATACGTCAGATACGCACACCGTGACAGAAAGCGCAGCCACGACAGTATGGAGTGGCGGCAGTTTAACGTCGGCACAAACCGCGGCATTGCAAGCTGGTTTCAGCGTGAGCAACAGCGGTTGGGATTACACGATAGGCAACAGTGCGGTGGACTTCTTAGCTCAGGGAGAGACTGTAACCTTAACGTATGATGTGACGGTGACGGACAACCACAACGGCTCAGACACAGAGACAGTGACGGTGACGATCACCGGCACCAATGACGCGCCAGTCTTGACGGTCGAGACCGAAGGCACGTTGACGGAAGGCACTAAGCTAACCGACAGCGGGGCACTGTCGTTCACTGACGTGGATACGTCAGATACGCACGCCGTGACAGAAAGCGCAGCCTCGACAGTATGGAGTGGCGGCAGTTTAACGTCGGCACAAACCGCGGCATTGCAAGCTGGTTTCAGCGTGAGCAACAGCGGTTGGGATTACACGATAGGCAACAGTGCGGTGGACTTCTTAGCTCAGGGAGAGACTGTAACCTTAACGTATGATGTGACGGTGACGGACAACCACAACGGCTCAGACACAGAGACAGTGACGGTGACGATCACCGGCACCAATGACGCGCCAGTCTTGACGGTCGAGACCGAAGGCACGTTGACGGAAGGCACTAAGCTAACCGACAGCGGGGCACTGTCGTTCACTGACGTGGATACGTCAGATACGCACACCGTGACAGAAAGCGCAGCCTCGACAGTATGGAGTGGCGGCAGTTTAACGTCGGCACAAACCGCGGCATTGCAAGCTGGTTTCAGCGTGAGCAACAGCGGTTGGGATTACACGATAGGCAACAGTGCGGTGGACTTCTTAGCTCAGGGAGAGACTGTAACCTTAACGTATGATGTGACGGTGACGGACAACCACAACGGCTCAGACACAGAGACAGTGACGGTGACGATCACCGGCACCAATGACGCGCCAGTCTTGACGGTCGAGACCGAAGGCACGTTGACGGAAGGCACTAAGCTAACCGACAGCGGGGCACTGTCGTTCACTGACGTGGATACGTCAGATACGCACACCGTGACAGAAAGCGCAGCCACGACAGTATGGAGTGGCGGCAGTTTAACGTCGGCACAAACCGCGGCATTGCAAGCTGGTTTCAGCGTGAGCAACAGCGGTTGGGATTACACGATAGGCAACAGTGCGGTGGACTTCTTAGCTCAGGGAGAGACTGTAACCTTAACGTATGATGTGACGGTGACGGACAACCACAACGGCTCAGACACAGAGACAGTGACGGTGACGATCACCGGCACCAATGACGCGCCAGTCTTGACGGTCGAGACCGAAGGCACGTTGACGGAAGGCACTAAGCTAACCGACAGCGGGGCACTGTCGTTCACTGACGTGGATACGTCAGATACGCACACCGTGACAGAAAGCGCAGCCACGACAGTATGGAGTGGCGGCAGTTTAACGTCGGCACAAACCGCGGCATTGCAAGCTGGTTTCAGCGTGAGCAACAGCGGTTGGGATTACACGATAGGCAACAGTGCGGTGGACTTCTTAGCTCAGGGAGAGACTGTAACCTTAACGTATGATGTGACGGTGACGGACAACCACAACGGCTCAGACACAGAGACAGTGACGGTGACGATCACCGGCACCAATGATGCGCCAGTCTTGACGGTCGAGACCGAAGGCACGTTGACGGAAGGCACTAAGCTAACCGACAGCGGCGCACTGTCGTTCACTGACGTGGATACGTCAGATACGCACGCCGTGACAGAAAGCGCAGCCACGACAGTATGGAGTGGCGGCAGTTTAACGTCGGCACAAACCGCGGCATTGCAAGCTGGTTTCAGCGTGAGCAACAGCGGTTGGGATTACACGATAGGCAACAGTGCGGTGGACTTCTTAGCTCAGGGAGAGACTGTAACCTTAACGTATGATGTGACGGTGACGGACAACCACAACGGCTCAGACACAGAGACAGTGACGGTGACGATCACCGGCACCAATGACGCGCCAGTCTTGACGGTCGAGACCGAAGGCACGTTGACGGAAGGCACTAAGCTAACCGACAGCGGGGCACTGTCGTTCACTGACGTGGATACGTCAGATACGCACACCGTGACAGAAAGCGCAGCCTCGACAGTATGGAGTGGCGGCAGTTTAACGTCGGCACAAACCGCGGCATTGCAAGCTGGTTTCAGCGTGAGCAACAGCGGTTGGGATTACACGATAGGCAACAGTGCGGTGGACTTCTTAGCTCAGGGAGAGACTGTAACCTTAACGTATGATGTGACGGTGACGGACAACCACAACGGCTCAGACACAGAGACAGTGACGGTGACGATCACCGGCACCAATGACGCGCCAGTCTTGACGGTCGAGACCGAAGGCACGTTGACGGAAGGCACTAAGCTAACCGACAGCGGGGCACTGTCGTTCACTGACGTGGATACGTCAGATACGCACACCGTGACAGAAAGCGCAGCCTCGACAGTATGGAGTGGCGGCAGTTTAACGTCGGCACAAACCGCGGCATTGCAAGCTGGTTTCAGCGTGAGCAACAGCGGTTGGGATTACACGATAGGCAACAGTGCGGTGGACTTCTTAGCTCAGGGAGAGACTGTAACCTTAACGTATGATGTGACGGTGACGGACAACCACAACGGCTCAGACACAGAGACAGTGACGGTGACGATCACCGGCACCAATGACGCGCCAGTCTTGACGGTCGAGACCGAAGGCACGTTGACGGAAGGCACTAAGCTAACCGACAGCGGGGCACTGTCGTTCACTGACGTGGATACGTCAGATACGCACACCGTGACAGAAAGCGCAGCCTCGACAGTATGGAGTGGCGGCAGTTTAACGTCGGCACAAACCGCGGCATTGCAAGCTGGTTTCAGCGTGAGCAACAGCGGTTGGGATTACACGATAGGCAACAGTGCGGTGGACTTCTTAGCTCAGGGAGAGACTGTAACCTTAACGTATGATGTGACGGTGACGGACAACCACAACGGCTCAGACACAGAGACAGTGACGGTGACGATCACCGGCACCAATGACGCGCCAGTCTTGACGGTCGAGACCGAAGGCACGTTGACGGAAGGCACTAAGCTAACCGACAGCGGGGCACTGTCGTTCACTGACGTGGATACGTCAGATACGCACGCCGTGACAGAAAGCGCAGCCTCGACAGTATGGAGTGGCGGCAGTTTAACGTCGGCACAAACCGCGGCATTGCAAGCTGGTTTCAGCGTGAGCAACAGCGGTTGGGATTACACGATAGGCAACAGTGCGGTGGACTTCTTAGCTCAGGGAGAGACTGTAACCTTAACGTATGATGTGACGGTGACGGACAACCACAACGGCTCAGACACAGAGACAGTGACGGTGACGATCACCGGCACCAATGACGCGCCAGTCTTGACGGTCGAGACCGAAGGCACGTTGACGGAAGGCACTAAGCTAACCGACAGCGGGGCACTGTCGTTCACTGACGTGGATACGTCAGATACGCACACCGTGACAGAAAGCGCAGCCTCGACAGTATGGAGTGGCGGCAGTTTAACGTCGGCACAAACCGCGGCATTGCAAGCTGGTTTCAGCGTGAGCAACAGCGGTTGGGATTACACGATAGGCAACAGTGCGGTGGACTTCTTAGCTCAGGGAGAGACTGTAACCTTAACGTATGATGTGACGGTGACGGACAACCACAACGGCTCAGACACAGAGACAGTGACGGTGACGATCACCGGCACCAATGACGCGCCAGTCTTGACGGTCGAGACCGAAGGCACGTTGACGGAAGGCACTAAGCTAACCGACAGCGGGGCACTGTCGTTCACTGACGTGGATACGTCAGATACGCACACCGTGACAGAAAGCGCAGCCTCGACAGTATGGAGTGGCGGCAGTTTAACGTCGGCACAAACCGCGGCATTGCAAGCTGGTTTCAGCGTGAGCAACAGCGGTTGGGATTACACGATAGGCAACAGTGCGGTGGACTTCTTAGCTCAGGGAGAGACTGTAACCTTAACGTATGATGTGACGGTGACGGACAACCACAACGGCTCAGACACAGAGACAGTGACGGTGACGATCACCGGCACCAATGACGCGCCAGTCTTGACGGTCGAGACCGAAGGCACGTTGACGGAAGGCACTAAGCTAACCGACAGCGGGGCACTGTCGTTCACTGACGTGGATACGTCAGATACGCACGCCGTGACAGAAAGCGCAGCCACGACAGTATGGAGTGGCGGCAGTTTAACGTCGGCACAAACCGCGGCATTGCAAGCTGGTTTCAGCGTGAGCAACAGCGGTTGGGATTACACGATAGGCAACAGTGCGGTGGACTTCTTAGCTCAGGGAGAGACTGTAACCTTAACGTATGATGTGACGGTGACGGACAACCACAACGGCTCAGACACAGAGACAGTGACGGTGACGATCACCGGCACCAATGACGCGCCAGTCTTGACGGTCGAGACCGAAGGCACGTTGACGGAAGGCACTAAGCTAACCGACAGCGGGGCACTGTCGTTCACTGACGTGGATACGTCAGATACGCACACCGTGACAGAAAGCGCAGCCACGACAGTATGGAGTGGCGGCAGTTTAACGTCGGCACAAACCGCGGCATTGCAAGCTGGTTTCAGCGTGAGCAACAGCGGTTGGGATTACACGATAGGCAACAGTGCGGTGGACTTCTTAGCTCAGGGAGAGACTGTAACCTTAACGTATGATGTGACGGTGACGGACAACCACAACGGCTCAGACACAGAGACAGTGACGGTGACGATCACCGGCACCAATGACGCGCCAGTCTTGACGGTCGAGACCGAAGGCACGTTGACGGAAGGCACTAAGCTAACCGACAGCGGGGCACTGTCGTTCACTGACGTGGATACGTCAGATACGCACGCCGTGACAGAAAGCGCAGCCACGACAGTATGGAGTGGCGGCAGTTTAACGTCGGCACAAACCGCGGCATTGCAAGCTGGTTTCAGCGTGAGCAACAGCGGTTGGGATTACACGATAGGCAACAGTGCGGTGGACTTCTTAGCTCAGGGAGAGACTGTAACCTTAACGTATGATGTGACGGTGACGGACAACCACAACGGCTCAGACACAGAGACAGTGACGGTGACGATCACCGGCACCAATGACGCGCCAGTCTTGACGGTCGAGACCGAAGGCACGTTGACGGAAGGCACTAAGCTAACCGACAGCGGGGCACTGTCGTTCACTGACGTGGATACGTCAGATACGCACACCGTGACAGAAAGCGCAGCCACGACAGTATGGAGTGGCGGCAGTTTAACGTCGGCACAAACCGCGGCATTGCAAGCTGGTTTCAGCGTGAGCAACAGCGGTTGGGATTACACGATAGGCAACAGTGCGGTGGACTTCTTAGCTCAGGGAGAGACTGTAACCTTAACGTATGATGTGACGGTGACGGACAACCACAACGGCTCAGACACAGAGACAGTGACGGTGACGATCACCGGCACCAATGACGCGCCAGTCTTGACGGTCGAGACCGAAGGCACGTTGACGGAAGGCACTAAGCTAACCGACAGCGGGGCACTGTCGTTCACTGACGTGGATACGTCAGATACGCACGCCGTGACAGAAAGCGCAGCCACGACAGTATGGAGTGGCGGCAGTTTAACGTCGGCACAAACCGCGGCATTGCAAGCTGGTTTCAGCGTGAGCAACAGCGGTTGGGATTACACGATAGGCAACAGTGCGGTGGACTTCTTAGCTCAGGGAGAGACTGTAACCTTAACGTATGATGTGACGGTGACGGACAACCACAACGGCTCAGACACAGAGACAGTGACGGTGACGATCACCGGCACCAATGATGCGCCAGTCTTGACGGTCGAGACCGAAGGCACGTTGACGGAAGGCACTAAGCTAACCGACAGCGGCGCACTGTCGTTCACTGACGTGGATACGTCAGATACGCACGCCGTGACAGAAAGCGCAGCCACGACAGTATGGAGTGGCGGCAGTTTAACGTCGGCACAAACCGCGGCATTGCAAGCTGGTTTCAGCGTGAGCAACAGCGGTTGGGATTACACGATAGGCAACAGTGCGGTGGACTTCTTAGCTCAGGGAGAGACTGTAACCTTAACGTATGATGTGACGGTGACGGACAACCACAACGGCTCAGACACAGAGACAGTGACGGTGACGATCACCGGCACCAATGATGCGCCAGTCTTGACGGTCGAGACCGAAGGCACGTTGACGGAAGGCACTAAGCTAACCGACAGCGGGGCACTGTCGTTCACTGACGTGGATACGTCAGATACGCACGCCGTGACAGAAAGCGCAGCCACGACAGTATGGAGTGGCGGCAGTTTAACGTCGGCACAAACCGCGGCATTGCAAGCTGGTTTCAGCGTGAGCAACAGCGGTTGGGATTACACGATAGGCAACAGTGCGGTGGACTTCTTAGCTCAGGGAGAGACTGTAACCTTAACGTATGATGTGACGGTGACGGACAACCACAACGGCTCAGACACAGAGACAGTGACGGTGACGATCACCGGCACCAATGACGCGCCAGTCTTGACGGTCGAGACCGAAGGCACGTTGACGGAAGGCACTAAGCTAACCGACAGCGGGGCACTGTCGTTCACTGACGTGGATACGTCAGATACGCACGCCGTGACAGAAAGCGCAGCCACGACAGTATGGAGTGGCGGCAGTTTAACGTCGGCACAAACCGCGGCATTGCAAGCTGGTTTCAGCGTGAGCAACAGCGGTTGGGATTACACGATAGGCAACAGTGCGGTGGACTTCTTAGCTCAGGGAGAGACTGTAACCTTAACGTATGATGTGACGGTGACGGACAACCACAACGGCTCAGACACAGAGACAGTGACGGTGACGATCACCGGCACCAATGACGCGCCAGTCTTGACGGTCGAGACCGAAGGCACGTTGACGGAAGGCACTAAGCTAACCGACAGCGGGGCACTGTCGTTCACTGACGTGGATACGTCAGATACGCACACCGTGACAGAAAGCGCAGCCACGACAGTATGGAGTGGCGGCAGTTTAACGTCGGCACAAACCGCGGCATTGCAAGCTGGTTTCAGCGTGAGCAACAGCGGTTGGGATTACACGATAGGCAACAGTGCGGTGGACTTCTTAGCTCAGGGAGAGACTGTAACCTTAACGTATGATGTGACGGTGACGGACAACCACAACGGCTCAGACACAGAGACAGTGACGGTGACGATCACCGGCACCAATGACGCGCCAGTCTTGACGGTCGAGACCGAAGGCACGTTGACGGAAGGCACTAAGCTAACCGACAGCGGGGCACTGTCGTTCACTGACGTGGATACGTCAGATACGCACGCCGTGACAGAAAGCGCAGCCACGACAGTATGGAGTGGCGGCAGTTTAACGTCGGCACAAACCGCGGCATTGCAAGCTGGTTTCAGCGTGAGCAACAGCGGTTGGGATTACACGATAGGCAACAGTGCGGTGGACTTCTTAGCTCAGGGAGAGACTGTAACCTTAACGTATGATGTGACGGTGACGGACAACCACAACGGCTCAGACACAGAGACAGTGACGGTGACGATCACCGGCACCAATGACGCGCCAGTCTTGACGGTCGAGACCGAAGGCACGTTGACGGAAGGCACTAAGCTAACCGACAGCGGGGCACTGTCGTTCACTGACGTGGATACGTCAGATACGCACGCCGTGACAGAAAGCGCAGCCTCGACAGTATGGAGTGGCGGCAGTTTAACGTCGGCACAAACCGCGGCATTGCAAGCTGGTTTCAGCGTGAGCAACAGCGGTTGGGATTACACGATAGGCAACAGTGCGGTGGACTTCTTAGCTCAGGGAGAGACTGTAACCTTAACGTATGATGTGACGGTGACGGACAACCACAACGGCTCAGACACAGAGACAGTGACGGTGACGATCACCGGCACCAATGACGCGCCAGTCTTGACGGTCGAGACCGAAGGCACGTTGACGGAAGGCACTAAGCTAACCGACAGCGGGGCACTGTCGTTCACTGACGTGGATACGTCAGATACGCACACCGTGACAGAAAGCGCAGCCTCGACAGTATGGAGTGGCGGCAGTTTAACGTCGGCACAAACCGCGGCATTGCAAGCTGGTTTCAGCGTGAGCAACAGCGGTTGGGATTACACGATAGGCAACAGTGCGGTGGACTTCTTAGCTCAGGGAGAGACTGTAACCTTAACGTATGATGTGACGGTGACGGACAACCACAACGGCTCAGACACAGAGACAGTGACGGTGACGATCACCGGCACCAATGACGCGCCAGTCTTGACGGTCGAGACCGAAGGCACGTTGACGGAAGGCACTAAGCTAACCGACAGCGGCGCACTGTCGTTCACTGACGTGGATACGTCAGATACGCACGCCGTGACAGAAAGCGCAGCCACGACAGTATGGAGTGGCGGCAGTTTAACGTCGGCACAAACCGCGGCATTGCAAGCTGGTTTCAGCGTGAGCAACAGCGGTTGGGATTACACGATAGGCAACAGTGCGGTGGACTTCTTAGCTCAGGGAGAGACTGTAACCTTAACGTATGATGTGACGGTGACGGACAACCACAACGGCTCAGACACAGAGACAGTGACGGTGACGATCACCGGCACCAATGACGCGCCAGTCTTGACGGTCGAGACCGAAGGCACGTTGACGGAAGGCACTAAGCTAACCGACAGCGGGGCACTGTCGTTCACTGACGTGGATACGTCAGATACGCACACCGTGACAGAAAGCGCAGCCACGACAGTATGGAGTGGCGGCAGTTTAACGTCGGCACAAACCGCGGCATTGCAAGCTGGTTTCAGCGTGAGCAACAGCGGTTGGGATTACACGATAGGCAACAGTGCGGTGGACTTCTTAGCTCAGGGAGAGACTGTAACCTTAACGTATGATGTGACGGTGACGGACAACCACAACGGCTCAGACACAGAGACAGTGACGGTGACGATCACCGGCACCAATGACGCGCCAGTCTTGACGGTCGAGACCGAAGGCACGTTGACGGAAGGCACTAAGCTAACCGACAGCGGGGCACTGTCGTTCACTGACGTGGATACGTCAGATACGCACGCCGTGACAGAAAGCGCAGCCACGACAGTATGGAGTGGCGGCAGTTTAACGTCGGCACAAACCGCGGCATTGCAAGCTGGTTTCAGCGTGAGCAACAGCGGTTGGGATTACACGATAGGCAACAGTGCGGTGGACTTCTTAGCTCAGGGAGAGACTGTAACCTTAACGTATGATGTGACGGTGACGGACAACCACAACGGCTCAGACACAGAGACAGTGACGGTGACGATCACCGGCACCAATGACGCGCCAGTCTTGACGGTCGAGACCGAAGGCACGTTGACGGAAGGCACTAAGCTAACCGACAGCGGCGCACTGTCGTTCACTGACGTGGATACGTCAGATACGCACGCCGTGACAGAAAGCGCAGCCACGACAGTATGGAGTGGCGGCAGTTTAACGTCGGCACAAACCGCGGCATTGCAAGCTGGTTTCAGCGTGAGCAACAGCGGTTGGGATTACACGATAGGCAACAGTGCGGTGGACTTCTTAGCTCAGGGAGAGACTGTAACCTTAACGTATGATGTGACGGTGACGGACAACCACAACGGCTCAGACACAGAGACAGTGACGGTGACGATCACCGGCACCAATGACGCGCCAGTCTTGACGGTCGAGACCGAAGGCACGTTGACGGAAGGCACTAAGCTAACCGACAGCGGGGCACTGTCGTTCACTGACGTGGATACGTCAGATACGCACACCGTGACAGAAAGCGCAGCCACGACAGTATGGAGTGGCGGCAGTTTAACGTCGGCACAAACCGCGGCATTGCAAGCTGGTTTCAGCGTGAGCAACAGCGGTTGGGATTACACGATAGGCAACAGTGCGGTGGACTTCTTAGCTCAGGGAGAGACTGTAACCTTAACGTATGATGTGACGGTGACGGACAACCACAACGGCTCAGACACAGAGACAGTGACGGTGACGATCACCGGCACCAATGACGCGCCAGTCTTGACGGTCGAGACCGAAGGCACGTTGACGGAAGGCACTAAGCTAACCGACAGCGGGGCACTGTCGTTCACTGACGTGGATACGTCAGATACGCACACCGTGACAGAAAGCGCAGCCACGACAGTATGGAGTGGCGGCAGTTTAACGTCGGCACAAACCGCGGCATTGCAAGCTGGTTTCAGCGTGAGCAACAGCGGTTGGGATTACACGATAGGCAACAGTGCGGTGGACTTCTTAGCTCAGGGAGAGACTGTAACCTTAACGTATGATGTGACGGTGACGGACAACCACAACGGCTCAGACACAGAGACAGTGACGGTGACGATCACCGGCACCAATGACGCGCCAGTCTTGACGGTCGAGACCGAAGGCACGTTGACGGAAGGCACTAAGCTAACCGACAGCGGGGCACTGTCGTTCACTGACGTGGATACGTCAGATACGCACGCCGTGACAGAAAGCGCAGCCTCGACAGTATGGAGTGGCGGCAGTTTAACGTCGGCACAAACCGCGGCATTGCAAGCTGGTTTCAGCGTGAGCAACAGCGGTTGGGATTACACGATAGGCAACAGTGCGGTGGACTTCTTAGCTCAGGGAGAGACTGTAACCTTAACGTATGATGTGACGGTGACGGACAACCACAACGGCTCAGACACAGAGACAGTGACGGTGACGATCACGGGTACGAACGAAGCTCCAATTGTTACTAACGATAGCTACACCGTTGTTGAAGGCTCAACAGTAACAGGCAACTTTATTACTGATGATACTGGTAAGGGGGTGGATAGTGATTTTGAAGGCGATACCTTAACTGTTACTCAAATTAACGAGCAAAATTTAGTCTTTGATTCAAACGGAAAAGCAAATGTTGTGGTAGGGAATGGTGTTTTAACAGTTGATGCACATGGTAACTTTAGTTACGAGCAAAATGGCAAAGATCCATTAGCAACGCCACCAACATTTACTTATACAGTCACTGATGGAACAGATACAGCAACAGCGACAGTCACGATCAATGAAACAGAGTTTATTGACAAAATAACAGTCCACGATGCTGTATCTGTGAACGAGGGTGAAGTTGCTGAGTTTAAGGTTACGTTGAACCAAGAATCATCAGAAAAACAGTATGTTAAGTTTGAAGCCCTTACTAAATTTGAAGTTTCTGATTCAAGTCGCCCTAGTGGAAAACGTGATATTTACGATACTGAGTCGGATGATATCGATCCAAACAGCCTAACTTACCAATATAAAGGTACTGACGGTAAATTTCATGATGCAACTATTACAAGTGATGGTTATGTAGTAATCCCAGCAGGTATTACCGAACTTCGTGTAACGGTGCAAACCGAGCAAGACGATAAATTCGAATGGACTGAACGTTTTGGTCTACACATTGTAGGTACCAAGTCTGAAGTAGGTGGAGCATCAAGTATTGATGAAGCGAACTCTGATCTTAAGGGGCAAGGTACAATTAAACTTGACAGTAAAGACAACCCTACGCTCAAGTTAACGAATGCTGATACTGTTGATGAAGGAAGCACTGCTGTATTTGACGGGCATCTGACGAAGGTTTCTGAAGCGTCAATTAAGATGAAAGTTGAGTTTGAATTTTCTAACGGATCTGGTAAGGCAAACCTTGCGGACTTAGCCGTAGACAGTAGTAAACCCTTTGCTGGGGTTACAGTCACTTATATTTCTAACGGAGCGATTAAGACTATTTCGGTTAATGAAGTGGATGGCACATTCACGCTTCCTGCTAAAGTTACGGATTTCAAAGTTAATGTAGATACAGTAAATGATAACCGCTTTGAAGCATCGGAAAATTTCGGAATTAAGTTAAGTGAAGTTCCTTTCCAATCTTCAACTGATGTTAGTAAAGATGTAATCATTAATAGTGGCCAGCTTGGTGTATCAGTAACAGGTACTATAACCGAGTCTATAAGAGTGAGTGATGCGTCAGATGTGGTAGAAGGTGGAATATTAGAGTATGGCGTAAGCGTTACCCCATCAGCTTTAGATGTGAGTTATTCATTTAACTTCCCTGACAGCAACGATATTAGAAAATCAGACATTTCATTTACTAATGGCGTTAGATTAAGTGCCGATGGAACATCGATTATCGTGCCTAGAGGTATATCTTCCTTTGTTGTTAAGATTCCAACTGATGATGATGTGTTAGTCGAAGATATCGAAAAATACACAATTACTATTGGTAGCGACACTGGTACTGGCTCGATACGCGACAACGAAGTTGCACCAGTAATTAGGAATCAATCAGTTAGTGTATCTGAAGAAGGTCTTGGTGCGGGTATTACTGATACTGTAGGTCTGCCAAGCGATTCTACTGATGGGCATTCTGTTCAAGGCAATGTGTCTATTACCGATGCTAATGGTAACTGGTCTGATACTGTATTTAGTGAATCAAGTTCTATTACAGTAACAACATCAACTGGCCAACCTTTGACATCTGAAGGGCACATTGTTACTTGGAGTGTTTCTGACAATGGCCATGCATTGATTGGTAAGGCGAACGGTAAGCCTGTAATCGAAGCGACTTTAAATAGTAATGGACATTATACGGTACAACTTAAAGCTCCTATTGATCACCCTGACACTAATGGCGAGGACAAGTTATCGATTAATATTCCTGTGATTGCTAAAGATACTTCAGGGCTATCTAGTACTGGTAAGATTTCAGTTTCAATCGAAGATGATCAGCCTGTCGCTAAATATGTAGAGGTCGATACTCAAATTCATACTGTTGGTACTAATGTTCAGCTTATTTTGGATGTTTCTGGATCAATGAAAGGAGATCGTCTCGATGTTCTGAAAGCGTCTGTATTGCAAATGCTTAGTCAATATTCAGGAGCATCAGATAATGTCCGTGTTCAGCTTATAACATTCAACTATAACGTTTCTCTGGTTGAGCATAATAACAAAGCTTGGATGACTGTCGATGAAGTGAAGAGTTATATCAACGCACTACAGGCCGATGGAGGTACTGCTTACGACAATGCTATAGATGGTGCTAAGAATTCTTGGAACACGGACTCTCACTTGCGTGTATCTAACGCAAATAATGTCAGTTATTTCATTAGTGATGGCGCAACTCACAAACATCATAAGATCGGTGATGGTGAAGAGTCAGCTTGGAAGCAACACTTAACCGCTAACAAAATTACCGCTCATGCGGTTGGCATTGATTTAGATAGTAGTAAAGGTCAGATAAACAAAGTTGCATATGATGGCACAGGTCCCAAAGATAAAAACGCAGAGTTTATTGATGATGAATCTCAGCTGAGTGATGCACTTATTCATTCAATCGTACAAAACGTAACAGGTTCAATCTCAGATAGCGGTTCTGGTTCTGTTTCTGGTTTTGGAGCAGATGGTGGTTACGTAAGTCAGATCAAATTTGGAACTGGTTCATTTAACTTTAATGGTTCGACTATCTCAACGTCGGGAACTATGCCTTCGAATATAAGCTACTCTAAGGATGAAGCAACGAACAAATTAACCATAACCGTCGATGGTAAGTTCGCATTCGTAATTGACCTTGACACCGGAGCGTATGAGTTTAGTGGTAAACCCCAAGATAAGCCTTCAACACTTAATTTTGATTACACACTGAAAGACGGTGATGGTGATACTAGTAGTAATAAGTTGGTGTTTAATGTTCCTGCTAGTAAATCCGGTTTAGATATTAGTGCACCAGGTGATGCGGTCGATACTCTTAAGTTATACCATCATCAAAATGGTAATGCTAAGCTCCAATGGAGCTCTGTTGGAACGGATTCAACAACAGAGTATTTCACGAAATCAGAAGTGGCTAATGGATTTAAAGTAAATGTTGGCGCTGGAGGAGATCATGTACACCTTGGAAAGGGCGACGATATCATTTGGCTTGGTGACAGTCATTCAAAGCTGGATGAAGCGGGCGATATTGCATCTAAGCAGGCTAACGCTCAAGCAACATTAGAATCATTTACTAACGGTTCAGACAGTAGCTTGTTAGCATCAAACAGCAATGGTGAAGGTGCTGCCTTTAATAACTCTATGCCGAGTCAAAGTAACGCTTATTTAGATATTGCTCATAGTGGTGCTGGCAATGATTACGTTTACGGTGAAAAAGGTATTGATGTCATTTTCGGTAGTGCTGGTAATGACTACCTAGATGGTGGACAAGGTAATGATGGCCTCCGAGGTGGTACTGGCAACGATACACTTAAAGGTGGATCTGGTGATGATATTCTTATCGGTGGTCTTGGTAACGATATATTAACTGGCGGCAGTGATGACGACATCTTTAAGTTTGTAGATCAGGATAAGGCTAGTTCTCAGAACGATATTAGAGATGGTGAAAGAGATATTATTACTGACTTTACAAAGGGGCAGGATAAGATTGATTTATCAGAACTACTTCACACAGGTGCGAATGATACTGTTGATAGTTTACTAAAAAACAATCAAATTGATGTTGTCGAGAGTAATGGTGATTTAACCGTTACGATCTCTGAGGCAGGGACTTCGGCTGGTGAGAATAGTCAACAAATTGTTCTTGAAGGAGCTGCTGGCCAGTACGCAGGGCTATCTGAGAGTGCAATTCTAAGTGATTTACTGAAGATATACGACACAACAAGCAACTAAACAAAAAGGGCCGAAAGGCCCTTTTTTATATCTTAATCTAGTAAAGTAATTGCGCTTAAGAGACCTTACGTTGAGGTTGCAACACCCTACAGTTACAACACTTTACAAGCGAAGCCTTTTAGGTAGAAGCCTTCTGGGTACGCTGTATCTGTTAGGTGGTCAGCGGCTTGCTCGAAGCGCTCGACAAATTTTACTGTTCTGCCAGCGTCTAGAGCAGCGTCAGCGATGATTTTTTGGAATAAATCAGTGCCCATCAAGCCAGAGCAAGAGTAGGTGAGTAGAGTGCCACCAGGATTTAGGATTTGCATTGCAAGCATGTTTACATCTTTGTAGCCGTTAGCACCTGATGTTAGGTTGTTTTTGCTTGAAACGAACTTTGGTGGATCCATGATAACGACATCAAACTTAGTGCCTTGGTCTCGGTACTCTCGAAGCAGTTTGAATACGTCTGCGTTTAGGAATACAGCACGCTTTTTCGAGATATCAAATTCATTGAGTTCAGCGTTGAATTTAGCTGTATCTAGAGCAAGTTGAGATACGTCTGCGTTGATTACGCGTTTTGCGTCGCCTTTAAGCGCGTAAAGACCAAAGCCGCCAGTGTATGAGAAACAGTTAAGCACATCTTTGCCTTTAACATACTTCATTGACTCTTTACGGCTATCACGTTGGTCCATGTAGAAGCCAGTTTTGTGGCCTTCCATGATGTTTACGCTGATTTTGACGCCGTTCTCTTCAATTACCACTGATTTAGGTGGCTCTTCACCGTGAAGTACGCCAACAACTTGTTCTAGGCCTTCTTTTTTACGAACTGCTACGTCAGAACGCTCGTAAATGTTGCAGTCTGGGAAGCATTCAATCAAAGCTTCAACTAATACGCTCTTGTTAAATTCAGCACCGGCGCTAAGTAATTGACATACTAGGAAATTTTGATATTTGTCGATGGTGATACCTGGAAGGCCATCTGACTCTGCTGCAGTAAGACGGTAGCCAGTTAGGCCATCACGTTCAATGATATCTTCACGCAAAGATTGCGCGTCTTGAATTCGTTTTACGAAGAATGCTTTGTTGATCTCTTCTTTTTCAAATGTCCAAACACGAGCTCGAATTTGAGATTCCGGCGAGTAAGCCGCTTTTGCGAGCCACTGACCATTTTGAGCGTATACGTCTACAGTTTCACCTGATTGTGGCTCGCCTTCGACTTTATCGATACCGCGTGAAAATACCCATGGGTGTTTGCGGCGTAGTGATTTGTCACGGCCCTTAGCTAGATGAATTGAAGGAGTCATAATTTACTCTGTTTGTTGAATTTGAAGGAGGGGTATTGTCGGGGAAGTACAAGGGAAAAGCAAATAAGAAAGGGCTGCAAAAGCAGCCCTTGTATTGAACAATCATTAGATGGTGGCTAGATGTCAGTATTAAGCTTTAAGACCTGTCAGCAAACCTTCCATCGTATCGCTCTGCTTACGAAGTTGGTCAACGTTAGAGTTACTCTTACTGATCATCTCGCAGATGCCGTCTGATTGATGACGAATCTCTTCAACACTTTGTGCAATGTTATCCGCAACGACACCTTGCTCTTCTGCAGCAGTAGCAATTTGCGTACTACTATCAGAAATAGACTGGTTTTTCTCAGCTAAAGAACCGATCTCAACGTTCACTTCCGACATCAGTGTTTGGCCTTCATTGGCATTGTTTACTGTCACTTCCATCAGTTTTGTTAACGATTGACTGTTACGCTGTAATGACTCGATCATGCTCTGAATTTCAACTGTCGCTTGTTGAGTTCGTCCGGCAAGGGCGCGAACTTCATCAGCAACAACTGCAAAACCGCGGCCTTGCTCTCCAGCTCGAGCAGCTTCAATCGCAGCGTTTAGCGCTAACAGGTTAGTTTGTTCAGAGATACCATTGATAGTTGCGACTACTTCATCGATCTGCGCCGCATTAGCATCGAGTTCTTCTACTGCTTGCGAAGCCGATTGAATCTCTTGGGACAAGCTAGAGATCGATTCCAAAGTATTAGAAACCTTAACTTGACCACTTTGCGCGACACCGCGAGCGTCCATCGTTTGAGTGCTTGACTCATGGGCAAGGGTAGCGACTTCGCGAATCGTTGCTGCCATTTGTTCAGTTGCGCTCGCAAGGCTATTCAAATGCTCTTGTTGATTACTAGAGATATTTGAACTCTGTTGCGTTGATTGGTTTAAATCCGAACTGATCTGCTGCATGAGTGCAACAGACTCTTGGATTGAGAGAACCATGTTCTGTTCACGCTCCGCTACCTTATCGATAGTAATAGCAATTTCACTGAACTCATCGCGAACTAAAAAGTAGTTCATACGACAAGTTAAATCGCCACTCGCAAGTGTGCTGAGTGCTTTGTTCATTGAGAACATAGCACCACCGATGAAAGTCATGATGTAGTAAACACCCAGAGCGATAAGCGTTAGAGTTACTGCAATAATCGAAATCTGAGTCGTAGAAAGAGCTGACCAAAGATTTTGTTCATGGCTTGCGACTAAACTGAAGGCTCCATTCATGACAGAAACAGATCCTGCACCATATCCCAAAGAGATGGTTTCAGAATTACTAATGAGTTGAGACACCTGATCTTTAGTGAGTTGTCCAGCTTCAATCAGCCCTTTCATCAGGTGCAATTCATCCTGGTAAAGGTGGGCAAGTAAAGAGTCCGCGGCGCTATCTAAAACTAGAGTCAGTATAACCAGGGCGATAAGAGGTAATAAGAATAGTAGATAGAACTTTTCTTGGATTTTTAGGTGAATGAGATATTTGTCAATCCAACGAAACGGGATTTCTTTCATAATTGTAATACTCGAAGTAAGCCCACCAATAAATGGTGAATGAATAGAATCGCAACTATATCATCCATATAATTTATGAGGCAACGTTATGGATACTCTACAGTATATTTTTGTCGTGTCAGGCGTAGTTCAGTGTGTCGGATTTCGTTATCACACTAGTCGACAGGCGCAAGCTTTAGGCATTTCAGGCTATGCAAAGAACCTAAATGATGGTCGAGTTGAAGTGTTAGCTGTTGGAGAGGAGCGGCAATTGGAGAAGCTACACGCTTGGCTTCATATTGGCCCTTCTAGCGCAACAGTAAGCAAGGTAGTGATGCATCAAGTTATAGATAGTGATCTGCGGCAAGACGTAGGTGTAGGTGAGTTTAAAATACTGTAGTTATGGCACTACAGTATTGACCTTTTTACCTTGAGAGCAACCTAGCGCTATTTTAGTTCTACAAGCATTTTGCTGGTTTAGGTAAACCGGCGAGTTTGGTTGCTTGTTTTGCTGGACCTTTCTTGAATAATTTGAAGAGGTATTTGCTGTTACCTTTCTCAGGGCCGTGCGCTTTCTCCATCGCTTTAACAAGCATGCGAACGGCTGGAGATGTCTTGAATTCTTCGTAAAAGCTCCTTACAAAATGTACGACTTCTAAGTGTGCATCAGTAAGTTCAATTTCCTCATCTTGAGCAAGAATTTCAATCATACCTTCTTCCCATTGAGTGTAATCCAACAGATAACCTTGAGCGTCGGTTTCGATTTGCTTGCCGTTATATTCAAACATGTTTAATCCAGAGTCCAATTAACTATTCAGATAGGGTACATGACCAAGTTTATCTTTCTCAACAGAAATTGTAGCTATCTCAAAAAATATCGTACTTATAGTTACAAAAAAGCCCAAGAGATAGGCTCTTGGGCTAGATATCATTCAGTGATGGAAACGATTAGTCGTCGTTACCCATAATGCCTAAGATGCTTAGTAGGCTAATGAAGATGTTGTAGATCGATACATACAAGCTAATCGTTGCAGAGATGTAGTTCGTTTCACCACCACGAATGATGCTTTGCGTTGTTAGCAAGATTACACCAGTCGAGAATAGGATAAACATACCGCTCATTGCCAGTGATAGTAGTGGCATTTGTAAGAAGATGTTTGCGACCATGCCGACTAGCAGAACAACGAAACCAGCCATTAGCATACCGTTAAGGAATGAAAGGTCACGTTTTGTTGTTAGGGCGTAAGCAGACGCAGCCATAAATGCCAGTGCAGTACCGCCAAGTGCAGTTAGGATGACATCACCCATGCCTGCGCCAACATACATGTTTAAGATTGGACCTATGGTGTAGCCTAAGAAACCTGTAAATAGGAATGTGAAGACTAGACCCATGCTGTTGTCACGGTTCTTTTCTGTTAGGAAGAGAAGGCCGTAGAAACCAACTAGCATAATGATAAGACCAGGGCGAGGAAGGTTCATCGCCATAGATACGCCTGCTACTACAGCAGACCAAAGTAGTGTCATAGACAGTAGTGCGTAGGTGTTACGCAACACTTTATTGGTTTGCAGAGCACTTTCTTGAGATGCTGTGCGTGAAAACATAGGGCTGTTCATAATCTTCCTCGTAAGGTGACTTCAATAGTTATTAGTACATTTATGGGGCTGAAAGTTCGAAAAATCAAGTCTTTCATTCCTCTTCTATACCTAAAATAATAATCAAAATAGTCGGTTAAGTGTTTCTGAAGGTGTAACAAAGTATTTCTAACGACGTATAAAGTGTCGCTAACACTCGATGTTCAAACTTTTATAGTTATTGGCTAATGATTTATAACCATTGGAAAACGAACGATAACATCGAAAAATAAAAGGAACATAGAAAAATAAAGAGGCGACCTAAGCCGCCTCTATAGTTTATGCATCATAACACATTAATGGTGCAAGATTTGGCTCAAGAAGTTCTGCGTCCTGTCCGATTGTGGGTTTTCAAAGAAGTCGACAGGGTTGTTCTCTTCTATGATTTCACCTGCATCCATAAAGATAACGCGATCTGCAACCTCTTTAGCAAAGCCCATTTCGTGCGTTACACACAACATTGTCATGCCTTCTTCGGCCAATTCGACCATTACGTCCAATACTTCACGAACCATTTCTGGGTCTAGTGCCGATGTTGGTTCATCAAATAGCATAACCTGAGGGTTCATACACAAAGAACGAGCGATAGCTACACGCTGTTGTTGACCACCTGAAAGCTGACCAGGGAACTTATCTGCTTGCTCTGGGATTTTTACACGTTCAAGGAATTTCATCGCGATGGCTTCAGCTTCCTCTTTCGGCATCTTTTTGACCCAAATCGGAGCCAGAGTACAGTTTTCTAATACCGTAAGGTGAGGGAATAGGTTGAAGTGTTGAAAACACATACCTACATCTCGGCGCACGGCTTCGATGTTCTTCAGATCTTCCGTCAATTCATTACCTGAAACAAAGATATGACCTTTTTGGTGCTCTTCTAATCGGTTGATACAGCGGATCATCGTTGATTTACCCGAACCTGAAGGGCCACAGATAACGATTTTTTCGCCTTTTTTAACTTCTAGATTGATGTTCTTAAGTACGTGGAACTCACCGTACCACTTGTTCATGTCTTTCAACTCGATCATAAGACCTTGAGAGTTGTTTTCTGTCTGCTGCGTCATAATACGTCCTTGATCTTGTTAATTATCGTTTGTGACCGGTGTGAAGTCTGTTTTCTAGCCAAATCGAGTATCTCGACATGCCAAAACAAAACACCCAGAACACTAACGCGACAAATACATAACTTTCTGTTGAATACCCAAGCCACTCAGGGTCGGTATTCGCGGCTTGGCCAATCCCTAGTACATCAAACATACCGATAATCAAAACTAGACTGGTATCTTTGAACAAACCAATAAAGGTATTCACAATTGAAGGAATCGTGATTTTAAGAGCTTGAGGTAGAATGATCAGGCCTGTTTTTTTCCAGTAGCTCAACCCCAGAGCGTCAGCGGCTTCGTATTGACCTTTTGGTATTGCTTGCAAACCACCACGGATTACTTCCGCCATATAAGCAGCACTAAACAGTACTACCCCGACAAGTGCACGTATCAGTTTATCGGTCTCCATTCCCTCTGATAAAAAGAGCGGAAGCATTACCGAGGCCATGAATAGGACTGTAATCAGTGGTACACCACGCCAGATTTCGATGTAAACGGTACACATACTGCGGATGATTGGCATCTCTGAACGACGCCCTAGCGCCAGTGCGACACCGATAGGCAGTGATACAACGATACCAACAAGTGCGATGATCAGTGTAACCAGTAGGCCGCCCCATTTATGAGTATCAACAACCTCTAGTCCAAAGACACCACCGTACAGTAAGCCTGCAATGATAAACGGGTAGATGTTTACGAAGAATAACCAAATCCATGTACGCTTAGGTGTTTTTTCGTAAGCTAACAAAGCAACAAAAATAGCCAATGTTGCGTAGAAAAAACGAGGACGCCACAGTTCCGCTTCTGGATAGAAGCCATACATGAATTGGTCCCAACGAACGCTAATGAAAACCCAACAAGCGCCTTCGCTAGTACAGGCATCACGTGTTGTTCCTATCCAGTCAGCGCTCAAGAATGCCCAGTCTGCTATTGCCCACAATAAAGTGAAAGCGAAGTAAGCAAGCACCACAGTGACGACACTGTTAACTGGTCCATTAAATAGATTTTTTCTTAACCAACCGACAGGTCCAACAGTATTCGCTGGAGGCGGAAGATCAGGTTGAAATTGATGTGTACTCATCTTATCTCTCCACCAACGCTACTTTGCGGTTGTATATGTTCATTAGAGCGGATGTTAATAGGCTTAGGGTCAAGTAGACGCCCATTGTCATCGCGATTACTTCGATAGCTTGTCCCGTTTGGTTCAATGTTGTTCCTGCAAATACAGACACAAGATCGGGGTAACCAATGGCCATCGCAAGTGATGAGTTTTTGGTCAGGTTTAAATACTGACTGGTTAGTGGTGGGATAATAATTCTTAATGCTTGCGGAATAATCACCAACTTAAGAGTTCTTGTTCGCGGGAGCCCTAGAGACATAGCAGCCTCTGTTTGCCCATGGTTTACCGCGTTGATACCTGAACGCACAATCTCGGCGATGAATGCGGCTGTGTAGATACTTAAAGCGAGCATCAATGCTGCCAGTTCAGGAATAATGCTGATACCACCTTTGAAGTTAAACCCTTTCAAAACAGGGTACTCCGCAGAGATAGGCATGCCCATAACAAAGTAAGTGACTAACGGTAAGCCCACAACCAGTGCCGCAGCAATTCGCAACATTGGTGTTTGTTGACCGGTTAGCTTTTGTTTGTTATTCGCCCAGATGTTGATAACAAAAGTAGCGATGACACCAGTAATCAATGATGCGATGACAATGCTACTGCCTTGTTCTAACACTGGTGCAGGGAAGTACAAACCACGTACATTCAAGAAAATGGCTTCGCCAAGGCTCATGCTTTGACGGGCAGAAGGCAAAGCTTGTAGAACGGCAAAATACCAGAAGAAGATTTGCAACAGAAGAGGGATATTTCGGAATATCTCAATGTAGACTGCTGCAAATCGGCTAACTAGCCAGTTTGAAGATAGTCTAGCGATACCCATACTAAAGCCCAGTACTGTGGCTAACATGATGCCTAATACTGAAACTAAAGCGGTATTGAGAAGACCGATAAAGAATGTACGACCGTATGAGAATGTTTCGTCGTATTCAATCAGTGTTAAGCCGATACCAAAACCAGCTTCTTGGGATAGAAAATCAAAACCAGTGGCGATACCACGGGAATCTAAGTTAGTGAGTGCATTATTTACAATCGTATAAAAGAAAGCACAAAGCGCCGCGACGGCGAGAATTTGGAAAACAACTGAGCGAAAAGTGGGGTTGTAAAAAAGGTTGGCACTTTTGGGCTGTGGTTTTGCTTGAGTTGGAGAAATAGTTTCATTAGGTTTCATACTGCTATAACCTCAAATCCATTTAATAAATAGGGCGGAAAAGTCCGCCCTAATTGATGCTTGTTAATTTATTAACGGATTGGTGGAGCGTACATAAAGCCGCCCGCATTCCATAGTGCGTTTACGCCACGAGAGATCTGTAGTGGTGAACCTGTACCAACAGTACGTTCGAAGCTCTCACCGTAGTTACCAACTTGTTTAATTACTTGGTAACCCCAATCGTCACGAATGCCAAGGCCTTTACCTTTAGGACCGTCAACACCAAGAATACGCTTGATGTTTGGATCTTTTGACTTAAGCATTTCGTCAGCATTCTTAGAAGAGATGCCGTACTCTTCTGCGTTAATCATTGCAGAAAGGGTCCATTTAGCAACGTTGAACCACTTGTCATCATCTTGACGAACAACAGGGCCTAGTGGCTCTTTAGAGATGATTTCAGGAAGTACCTGTGCAGATTTAGGATCAGCTAGATTTAGGCGAAGTGCATATAGACCAGATTGGTCAGTTGTAAGAACATCACAACGACCCGCATCGAAACCTTTTGATGTTTGTGCTGCCGTATCAAATACCACTGGCTTGTAAGACATGCCACTGTTGCGGAAGTAATCGGCTAGGTTAAGTTCAGTCGTTGTACCTGATTGAACACACACTGAAGCGCCATCTAGTTCTTGAGCACTTGTTAGTCCAAGTTCTTTCTTAACCATGAAGCCTTGACCGTCGTAGTAGTTAACGCCTACGAAGTTCAAACCTAGAGCAGTGTCACGATGTAGCGTCCATGTTGTGTTACGAGATAGTACGTCTATTTCACCAGATTGAAGCGCGGTAAAACGCTCTTTTGCTGTTAGCGGTACATACTTAACTTTAGTCTTGTCACCGAGTACAGCCGCTGCAAGAGCTTGACAATACTCAACATCAATTCCTTCCCATTCACCTTTTGAGTTAGGGTTAGAGAACCCTGGAAGACCTGTACTTACACCACAAGTTAGAAAACCTTGAGATGTGACTTTGTCCAGAGTGCTTTCTGCCGCTGATGCTGATGTTGCCATCATCGCAGTTGATGCAGCTACTACTGAAGCAAGAAGTGTTAGTTTATTTGTCATTTGTATCCTTCCTTGTTAACCAGGTGACACCTGATACTCATACTCGTTTGAGTGTCTCTTGTGTGTTGCGTTGTCTATGACCTTGTTGCTCAAATTAAGCGAGTTGCATTTTGCAAATGAAACCGTGTGCGATTTAAACAACTGTTTATAAGGTTAGGAAAGGATCCGTAGTTTCACAAATGTATAATTTAAAAAGAATTTTGAATGAAATCACAAATCCGAACACAATTAGAATGAACAAATGTTAACTGAATGTAAATAGTGCAACGGTTCACACTGTTGGTGCAACGAGATTTAGGTTTTTACATTGATGGCAGACTAGGTAAATATTCTGAATGAGAGTCGCATTACTGGCGGATTAGCCTTAAAAAAGATTGAAATTTGGTCAATAAATATTTTTATTACACTTGGATAGTTATGAATATGCTCCAAATTTGGTAGCATGGCTGAATAGTTATTGAAGTCACCTCAAGGAAGAACATGCGTTATTTCCCAATGTTTTTGGATGTAGAGAATAAGCCAATTCTAGTGGTTGGTGGGGGCGAGGTTGCTTGTCGAAAAGTCGACAGTTTGCTACGAGCGGGAGCAAATGTAACTTTGGTTTCTCCCAAGGTCGCACCTTACTTAAAACAGTTAGCTGATGAAGACAAACTTCGTTGGGTTCAAAATTTTTACTCGTCACAGCTTATCTCGAAAAACTACTTACAAGTATGGGCAACGACCGACAACCCAAACCTAAATCATCAAGTACATAATGATGCAAAAAAAATGGGTATTCTTGTTAATGTGGTCGATGACTTACCCTATTGTGATTTCATCACACCCTCAATGATAAATCGCGGACGAATCCAAATAGCGATCTCAAGTGGGGGAGCATCACCTGTTTTGGTGAGAAATATTAGAGAAAAACTCGAAACTGTATTGCCACAGAACATAGGTTTGATAGCGGACTTCGGTGCATCAAAACGCAATTCAATTAAAGAGTCCTTTCCTACTGTTGATGAACGCCGAAAATTCTGGGAGCGCTTTTTGTCGTCCAGTTTTATTAATCAAGTGACGGATAGGGATCAACTTGAATCGTATTATCAACAGTCGTTGACTGAGCAAGTTGATAGTGAAGGGCAGGTCACTTGGGTCGAATTTGAAGAAGATGTTGAGCTACTTTCTATGAAGGCTTTACGTCTGATGCAAGAGGCAGAGCTCGTACTTTCACCAATCGATTGTCCATTCGAATTTATAGACTTATGCCGTCGAGATGCAGAAAGAGAGAGCTATGTTAATAGCGGAGAGCTATCAACCAAACTTGAGCAAGCCAGAGCAGAGAAATTGCGAGTGTGTGTATTTATTCCACCAGCAAGCGTAGAGTTCAATCTGCTGGTCGGCAAAGACCTAAAATTGTCTGCAGCCAAAGTACTCAAGTAAGGCTCGATATATCTAGCTCGGTTCAAATGCCCTCGCGGTATGCGAATAAAGCTGACCGATAAATAAAAAGCCACTTCCTAAAAGAAGTGGCTTTTTGCGATTTTAAACACGACATTGTGCTGATGAATGAGCAACCACAATAAGCAGTCGCTCAAACTCAAAAATTAGTCGCGGAAGTTGTCAAACTGGAAAGGTTGACCAAGTTCACCGCTGCGAACTAGAGCCATAACAGCTTGTAGGTCATCACGCTTTTTACCCGTGACACGAACTTTGTCGCCTTGGATAGAAGCTTGAACTTTAACTTTGTTGTCTTTGATTAGCTTAACGATCTTCTTAGCGACATCAGTTTCAATGCCTTGCTTAAAGATAACCGTTTGGTGCCAAGTGCGACCTGTTTGGTCTGCTGCTTTCGCTTCCATCGCGTTAGGATCAACATTACGTTTTGTTAGGTTGCTACGAAGGATATCGCGCATTTGCTTCAGTTGAAAATCGTCTTGAGCAGTCAATTTTACTGATTCATCTTTGTAATCAAAGCTTGCTTCAACGCCACGAAAATCGAAACGAGTCGATAGTTCACGGTTTGCGTTGTCTACCGCGTTACGCAGTTCTACTGCTTCTACTTCAGAGATAATGTCAAATGATGGCATTGTGTTGTTTCCTTAAGCTAAGTTTCTATCTTTAATTGCTGTTGCAAGCATATCGAGCATTGTTGCAGTATCTTCCCAGCTTAGGCATGGGTCAGTAATAGACTTGCCGTATTCTAGGTTGTTGATATCTGTCATTGGCTGGTTACCTTCAACAATGAAGCTTTCCGCCATAATGCCTGCAATTTGGTTCTTGTTAGATTTGATTTGTTCACAAATGTCTTGTGCAACTTCTAACTGCTTACGGTGCTGCTTTTGACAGTTAGCGTGGCTAAAGTCTACAACTAAACGTTGAGGCAGATCGAATTCAGCTAACTGCTGACATGCGTTATCCACAGATTCAGCATCGAAGTTCGGGCCTTTATCGCCACCACGTAGAATTACGTGACCGTATGGATTACCAGAAGTACGGTAAACCGTCATGCGGCCGTTCTTATCTGGCGAGTAGAAGTAGTGTGAAGCATGCGCAGCACGAATCGCATCAATGGCAATTTTGATGTTGCCGTTAGTCGCGTTTTTGAAGCCAACTGGGCAAGACAGTGCAGAAGCCATTTCACGGTGAATCTGAGATTCAGTCGTGCGAGCACCAATTGCGCCCCAAGTGATAAGGTCTGCAATGTACTGGCCGGTGATCATATCAAGGAATTCAGTCGCGGTAGCTAGGCCAAGCTTGTTGATATCTAGCAATAGCTTACGTGCTTTATTCAAGCCTGTTTCAAGTGCGTATGAACCATCAAGGTTAGGATCGGTAATTAAACCCTTCCAACCTACAACCGTACGAGGTTTCTCGAAGTAGGTTCTCATGACAACGAATAGTTCATCTTTGTATTGATCTTGAATCTGGCTTAGACGTTCAGCGTAATCAAGTGCCGCATCTGTATCGTGAACAGAGCAAGGACCAACGATAACTAATAGGCGATTATCACGACCCGTTAGGATATCTTCGATTTGGCGGCGAGAATTCTTAATGCGCTCAGCAACGTCGTCAGTAATAGGGTGTGCATTGCCTAGTTCGGCAGGAGTTGGCATAGGACCCAGAGCTTGGGTTCTCAACTCATCAGTTTTTAATGGCATGTGATAGCTTTTTTATTCTATTGCGAAGTGGTTAAGATAACGGAATTGAACAGAGGAATAAACTCTCTTAAGTCAAAGTTATCTCTGTTATTGCTAATATTCTCATTTTTATAAGCAGGCCAACGTCAAATGGGGGATTTTCACTTGTATTAACAGGCAGCTATCGGTATTTTCGTTTGAACACAACATAAAAATGCTGGAGCAGCAATGACTCAAGAAAATCAAAGCACTTTGCACCCAGAACTTGTCTTAGGTGATGTGCTGCCTTCTTACAACGATAATAATAATTCCAACCACTTATACGTTTCATTATCTGAATTGGTCATGGATCGTGTCTTCTATCACCCGAGTATTGAAAGTCATTTAGATACACTAACTGATATCGAAAAAACCTCTTTAGATGCGATCCTTGGCGATAAAACAGTCGATGAGCATTTTGTTTCGACTTTAGTGATTGCCATCCAAGCTGCCGTTCAGCCAAATCATACTTCTGTTCGTATCGCGTTAAGCAGTGCTGATAGCTATGGCTTCCGTTCGCTACTTGGTGGTAGCTGTGAAGCCGAAGAGATAAACCCGGCACTAGGTGTTCGTGGGGTTGCTCGTTATGCAACATCAGAGTACAGCAAAGCATTTGCTTTAGAGTGTCAGGTTATTAAAGCGCTGCGAGAGCAGGGTATTAACGTTGAAGTGGTTGTACCGTATGTACGAGCATTAAGCGATGCTGCTAAGATTATTGATTTGCTTGCAGAGCAAGGCTTACCACGTGGGCTGAATGGCCTAAAAGTTCTGTTCTCGTGCGATGTGCCGTCTGCTGTGCTACTAAGCGAAAGATTACTGCATTACTTTGATGGCGTTGTGGTGAACGTTGATAGCTTAGCGTCTTTCACTTTAGGTGTAGACAAGCACAATGAAGCCCAGCAACATGCTTTTGATCCTCAAAACGAGGCGGTTATTACCTTATTGAGTATGATTGTTAAAGCAACACTGAACGCGAAGAAGCCCGTCCTGCTTGTGACTCAAGGCTTGGTGGACTACCCGCGCTTACAAGGGTTCATCGCGGATCTCGAAGGTGTAGAAACAGTCATCACTGCATAAATCAGCTTATTGTCTAGATAAATCAACTTGCTGTTTGAGTTTATCTAAGTCACTAAAGCTTTGAGAATAAGGGAGATATCATTATGCGATGATATCTCTTTTTTGTAACATTTTTTTGACATATGCATCGCGAATCGATTAACTGGTCTGATGACTTATTTAGCTAGGTAATTAGAATGCTGACCCCTCTACAAAAAGCAAATTTCTACTTGAGCATGTTTGGCTTTTTCAAAGTACCTCTGATCTGGCTATGTCGACCAAAACTGCTCGCGCTGGATAATCAACATGTTGAAGTGAAAATTCCTCTCAAAAGGCGGACTAAGAACCACCTCAACAGCATGTATTTTGGTGTACTAGCAGTAGGTGCTGATGTGGCGGGTGGCTTTCTTGCAATGAGTAAATCTCAGCAGCAAGGCGAAAAGATCTCGCTGGCATTTAAAGAGGTGACAGGTAATTTCTTGAAGCGTCCAGAAGGTGACGTACACTTCACTTGTAATGATGGTGAGTTGATCAACACTATGTTGGCAGAAACCATGTCTACTGGCGAGCGTGTGAATCAACCCGTGACGATTATCGCGACTTGTCCGTCTTTGCATGGCGACGAGCCAATGGCGGAGTTCACGTTAACGCTTTCTATTAAGAAAGTACCTTCGAGAAAGTAGCTAAAAAGTTCGCGGAGTAGCATGAAGGAATCGAAAAGTGAACGAGCGGCATGTAAATTGAGCATCCACATACCGTTCTAACGCTAAGATTCTTGAGTGATTTGCTCGATATCAACGATCTTTGAACGATTCATGACGATTTTCCAGCGGTAATAGGTAGGTTCATCGTCGTGATTGTTCTCTTTAATGATCAGGTTGAGCAGGTGGCGTTTTTCTACTGATTCTCGGCTTACTTGCCCTTCATTCATGCGATATACGTTATTTGAACCCTTGTCCATCAAGCGTGTTAGCGCTCTGAGGCTGATCGATACCGTTTCACGAGTCTCTTCGTAACCACTCATAAAGGTCGATGTCGACATCTCTGTATGCGAACGATAGTGCAAAATTTGCTCTTCACGTTGAACAACACGTTTCTTACGTATTGATTGAATACGGTCTGCTAACTTAGAAAAATTCGCGTAGTCCAACCATTCAAGCTTATGGCCGACAGATTTATTGGTTGTTGGATCAAAGTAGCGGCGTTTCCATTTAGGTTTGCCTTTACGAAGCCAACGCCAAAGGATATCTCTTAAGTCATCTTTGAATATTTCGCGTAACGCATAGATAAATGACATCGATACGATGAAAGATGCGGTGATCTCTCCGAGGAAGTCGCGAGCCAATATAACAGTTGTGGTCACGACCACCATGACTAAGCCTGTGGCGATACCTTTAACGGCTCTCTTCACGTTCTTACCCATTGATGTCGTCTTTTCTTTGAGGACAATAGGGTGTTCTATCAAACGTCGCAGCAGTCGCATCTTGTTGCTCAAACGCGTTACGTCTTCTCGTACCTTCGCTGAGTTATAGCGATTAAGTTTTCGATGGGCGGTCTCTTTTTCACAAAGCGTCAAGAGTCGCTCTTTTATCGTCGAGTATTCACTGCCACGTGGCATATGTGATACCAAAGATAAGAATTTTTGCTCCGTGTACCAAGAAAGGTAGTTATCAATATTGGCATAATAGCGCTTTAGGTTTTCTTCATAAGGAATACTACGACGAAGCTTCTTGAGGATATCCAAAGCCAGTTCGATGACTTCATCGACGTCATCAGCCGTTACGTCGTCACTATCTGTCTTATTCAAGCTGCTCACGGCTTTATCTAAAGCAATCACGTATTGATAGGCGAACAAACTCAAACTCACACGATACTGTGTCGTCGATAAGCGTCCGCGTTTTGCCAAGCGGCTGTGTACCAATGGTAATAGTGTCTTATCACTGTAGTAAGCGCGCTTTTGAGTAATTGAACTGTAGAAGAAGGCACTTTCAGAAAGTACTTCAGGAGTCAGTCCGAGTTCACCGGGAATGAATAGATAAACGTCCATATCGAGCTTTTTGGTCTTCGCCATCGCATGGTTAATTTTAAGTGTTATCGCATCTTGTTTATCAACGGTGATCAACGATGTCTCCTAGAATATAAAAATATGAATGAAACTAGCGAAAGCATATCAGAGATCACGTATAATCACCGCCAAATTTAAAGTAGAGACAATCTTGATGATTAATATTGGTCAAATAAACAACCTAGAAGTAGTAAAACAAGCAGACTTCGGTGTATTCCTTGACGCGAGCGACTATGGAACGGTGTTGCTGCCGAAACGATTTACTCCTGAAGGTGTTGAAATTGGTCAAAAGCTTGATGTTTTCTTATACATTGATTCTGACAACCAGATCGCTGCCACTACTGAAAAACCAATTGCTCAAGTCGGTCAGTTTGGCTTGATGACGGTTGAAGGTGTTAACAGCACTGGTGCATTCATGAGCTGGGGCGTGAAAGGTAAAGACCTTCTTGTTCCTTTCAGCGAGCAGCGCGGCCGTTTAAACGAAGGCCAGTCAATCTTAGTATATGTGTATATCGATAAAGCATCGAGCCGTATCGTTGGCACAACCAAGTTCAACAAATGGTTAGACAACACACCTGCGACTTATAAGCAAAATGAGCAAGTTGATCTCATTATCGCTGAGCGCAGCCAACTTGGTTACAAAGCGATCGTGAACGGTGAACACTGGGGTATGATTTTCCCATCTGACATCATCGGTAAGCTGTTCATCGGTAAAACACTAAAAGGCTACATTAAAAATGTTCGTGAAGAAGACGGTAAGATTGACTTGTCTCTTCAGAAAATTGGTGTCGCTAAGATGGATGACCTAAGCACTAAGGTTCTGGACCTGCTTGAGAAGAAGGGCGGTTACCTGCCTTTGAATGATAAGTCTTCTCCTGAAGCTATTTTCTCTGCATTCAGAACCAGTAAAGGTACGTTCAAGAAGACAATTGGTGGTTTGTACAAATCTGGCAAGATCACTATCGACAAAGAAGGTATCAGCTTAGTTAAATAAGCGATCCTTTCGGTCAAAAAAAAAGCCCAAACTTTCCTGTTTGGGCTTAGGGGAAAGGGCTCCGAAGAGCCTACGCTAATCGTTTCAATCTTTTGACTATTAGATTGAAGTCTAGTTTAGATTCCCTAAAGTGCGATTTTTCTTATTTGAAATAGTGACTTGAATTGATGTTTGTATAATTAGTCGTTGATTTACAAGCGCTCGCACATTGAATTACATGACCGGTAGAATAGAAAAAAAACCAAACAATTAACATTGTTTGGTTTTTTTGTTTGTGCGCTTCTTTAAGTCGTTAAGTCGTTAAGTCGTTAAGTCGTTAAATGGTTAAGCACGAAAGCTATTTAGAATAGGTTCTTATCGCGCACGAGTTCGCGTGGTAAACCGTTCTTCACTCGGTTGCCAACCCACTTACCAAGGCCAATGATCGCGCCGTTGTATTTAACCAGTACTTCGCCCTTACCTGACAAGCCTTCTGGGCGAACATCTCGGCCCATGAACCATTCACGAGCATCTTCAATGCTAAGGTCTACAATGTTGGCTTCATTGCCTGTTGCGAGCGTTGTCGCAACTTGGTGCTGCCAGCGGTAACCTTTTTTATGGGTTTCAGCGATCTTGATGCCCATGCGAGAGAAACGGAACTCACCGATCATAGGTTCTAGCGCTTCTGGGAACAGCCAAACGTCTTTGTCACGAATCCACACTTGAGTGTCACTTGGTAGTTCGATATCGAGTGCGCCTAGCAGTTGTTCAGCGACTTCTTGCTGCGCTTTCTTATTGGCTTTTTCAAATGGGAATTTACCCAAACGTTTTTTCACTTCTGGTGGCGTCACAGAAGCGAGTTTACGAATACGTGCAACGAAGAAACCTTCTGAGTCATAAACCTGCGGGAAGATGTGAAGAAAGCCTTCTTCGGTCGTGGTCGCTTTTGCATTGTCGAATAAGTTTTCTAAAGACTCGAACTCAACCGCATCACCAAAGGTCTCTTTTAGGTGATGACACACTTGTTGGTTCTCTTCCGTGCTTAACGTACAGGTTGAGTAAACCAGCACGCCGTTAGGTTTGAGAGCATGAAAAGCACTTTCGATCAGATCTTTTTGAGTGTCAGCAATATCGACTACAGATTGATACGTCCAGTTCTTCATCGCATCGGCGTCTTTGCGAATTGTACCTTCACCAGAGCAGGGCGCGTCTAGCAGCACAGCATCAAACTGTTCTGGTAACCATCCACCGAAAACTCGACCATCGAAGTTGCTGAGTGCGGCATTACGAACGCCACAACGTTCGATGTTGGCATGAAGAACTTTCACGCGGCTTGCTGCGTATTCATTGGCAACCAATACGCCGTGATTATTCATTAGCGCCGCGATTTGCGTTGTTTTAGAACCGGGTGCAGCCGCAGTGTCTAATACGGCTTGGTAGTCAGCCTCACCTTGGAAAAGTGCAGACGGTGGCATCATAGAACTGGCTTCTTGGATATAGAAAAGGCCAGACATGTGTTCTGCCGTATTACCTAGTGGCGCTTCACTTTCATCCGCTGTAATCCAAAACCCCGTTTCGCACCAAGGTACATGTTCCAGTTCCCAGCCTTTCTCTTTTGCTCGTACTAAGAAGTCCTCAACACTGATTTTCAATGTGTTGACTCGAATACTTTTACGAAGTGGTTTTTGGCATGACGCGACAAAAGAAGCCATATCTAGATGACTAGGCATGATTGATTCGATGTGCGTTAGGAATTCTTCAGGAATATATACGTTAGCGTGCAAAAGAGTGTCTCGATTTATTGCATTAATGCGGGGAGTTTAAAGCAAAATGAGGCCGTCCTAAACCATATTTATAGCAAACAACAAAAATGCAGCCGAATGGCTGCATTTTGATGATGAATTATTCTTTGTTAAGCGTTAGAGGGGCACTTTATGGGCGAGGAATTGCGGTTCTCCATGATGTCCACTCATCTTCGGCTTTAGGATAGAGATAGAAAGACTGATCTTCATTTGCCACTGGCTGAAGTTCATTGGTCGGTGGCGTTGAGAATGTAATGCCACCTCTTAACAAGCTGTCTACCGTTCCAGCTTTGATGTTGGCACCAGATAGACCGATTGAGACATCGACACCTGATACGTTCCAGAACACAGTGTTTGCGCGGATCAGATACGCGTAGTCAGGTTCTATTTGAATCGTAGAGATGATACGGTCAGCAAATTCGCCTAGCTGAACATCGATAACACTGCCTATTTCTAGCTCACGGAATAGGATAGGTGTGCCTTCAGATACCGAGCCTCGCGTTTCGCTTTGTAGCTGGAATATCTTCCCTTCAGGCTGCACAGGTCCTTTGCTAAGCTTAAATTTCGTATTTCTGTCACCATTGCCCGGATCTACGTTGATGTGTTTAGAGAGAAGCGCAGAGACGTTTTTGATGCCGTTGAGGCCAATCTCAGGTTCTGCTAACCAGAAGTGACTGTTCGCCACGGCAATCTTGTCTACGTACTCAGGTAAAACACGCGCAGTAATTTCAATACCACCCTTGTTGAAGTTCGGAATTACCAAGGTAACCTCACCGACGGTGACGCCTTGATATTTGATCGCCATGCCTTTGCTGACTTCTTTATCGCCAGAAGAGGTGATCGTTATTGCGCGACCAAATTTTCGAGCGGATTTCGAATCTTTATAAAGCTTCCACACATCACCAAGTTTGTTGTCTATTCCCGGAAGAGAGTCAAAAGCAATACCACCCTGAATTAGCGTTTTAACGGGTGCCGCTTTAATACTGATACCCGATAACGACGCATCAATCTCAACGCCAGAACGGTTCCAGAAAACAGTATGTTTATTGAGTAAGTGCGTGTAACGGTTTTCAATCGTGACTTTGATTCTCACACCACCGTCGGTAAGCTGAAAATCAGAAATACTACCCACTTGTAGGTTGCGGTAGAGTAGTGGGCTTCCTTTAGAAATTGAAGGTAGCTCGCTCGCAAACAACGACAGTGTCTTTGAGCCAGACTGATTAAACTTAGCGATTTCTGCTAACGACTTACTTTGGAAAAGCTGGTAGTCCGTTCGTGCTTTAGATTGGCCTTCACTCACAAAGCTAATTGAGCCAGTAAGAAGCTGTTTTGCAGGTGGAACCGTCACACTCAAGCCAGATTCGGTAAGCTCTGCGGTTGCACTGCCAGTTACAAAGAAACGGTTGTGGCTTTTGATTAGGTGAGCATATTCGTTATCGATAAGCGCATCCATAAACACTTCGTGTTTGTCTGAGCCAGTGCCCACACCATCGACTAAACCCACTTGGATGATAGAGCCAACAGCAATGCCTTTGTAGAGTAGCTGTGTACCGACATCCAACCCGAATGAATTGTTCGACGTTAAGCGAATCGCAACGGATTTTTCTTGTTCCTGACTGAACTCATTTTTTCGAATCGCAGTAAATCGACGCGCTTTTTCACCTTCACCTGGAACCAAGGTTAAAAAGTTTCCTGTCACTAAGTTGGCAATGTTTTTCATACCAGTGAGTGACAGTTCAGCTTCTTCTAAAACGAATTGACTGCCGCTATTTAAAAAGTCACTGAATGCCGGTTGAATAGCTGCAGATGCGATGACGTTTTCACGCCCTTCGCTTAAAGATAAATCAGTGATCTGACCGATTTCGATGCCTCGATACATGATCGGAGAGCCCGTTGCGCTGATCTTGTTGTCGTCTGGCACTGCGATTTTGATAGAGATACCACGACCGGCGGTTTTCAAATCTGGGTAGAGCTTGAACTTGGTGTTCATTTCTACTGGCTGACCTTCTCCCGGAGAGTCGACCGCAATTGAACCGCCAAGTAGCGCGCTGAGGCTTTCTAAGCGTACGTCGACACCAGAAAATCCGATACTGGCACCTAAGCCACTGACATTCCAAAAACGGCTTTGGTCGGTAATGATATGACTGTATTCATCTTTAATCGCCGCCTGAATCGTCACGGATTTTGCGTTGTCGTTTAGCTGGTAGTTGTAAACTTCACCAATTGGAATTTTACGATAAACGATTTGAGAGCCAACAGATACCCCCCCCAGGTCTTTGGTCGTCAATGAAATATTCAGGCCTTCCGAAGCCAATAAGTCAGAAGGGGATGATTCTAAGGCTTGGAAAACGGTTTCTGGTTCTTGCTTGGTTTCGCTAGGATGGATAGCGATATAGTTACCTGAAACAAGCGCATCTAACCCTGAGATACCAGATAAACTTGCCGTTGGTTTTACGAGCCAGAAACGCGTGCCTTTTGAGAGTAGCTTTTTCGCTTCTGGGTAGATGTCAGCATCGACATAGATGCTCGATAAATCTTTGGACAAGGTAATGTCGCGCACCATACCCACCTCTAAGCCTTGGTAGCGAATTGTCGTTCGACCTGCGACTAAACCTGCGGCATCTGAGAAATATATCTGCACACGTTGTCCTGCATCGTGTATCGATTTCATGACCAACCAACCCGCTAATGCGACGGTTAGTATCGGCAGGATCCACAAAGGGGAAATACCTTTGTTTTTCCTGACTTCTGGTGAATATGACGTTTGTGATTGGTTATCGTTGTTCATTCACTGACTCATCTTTAGAGGTGTAGTTATCCCAAATTAGCCTAGGATCTAAGCTTTCCGCCGCCAGCATCGTGAGAACAACCACGACGCCAAAAGCGACTGCACCATAACCTGGTGTAAAGTTTAAAATTTGTCCACGGTCGACCAAGGTCATCATGATCGAAATAACGAACAGATCCATTACCGACCACTTTCCCACCCATTTCACAATGAAATAGATGGTCATACGTTGTCTATGGTAAACCGCACGCTTCATTTTGATACAAATTAAGATATACGTTAGACCAAGTATTTTCGCGACAGGCACGACGATACTGGCAATAAAAATGATTGCTGCGATGCCATACATGTCGCTATTAATTAGCGAAGCGACACCGGAGATGATGGTGTCTTCTAATCTTTGCCCGTTTGTTATCACGATAGAAATTGGAATGACGTTGGCCGGCACGATAGCCACTGAGGCGGCAAAAAGTAGAGCCCATGTCTTTTGTACAGAGTAGGGTTTGCGATGATATAAGTCATGGTGACAACGCACGCAAGTGTGCCCGTCAGGCTGAGACAGGTGACAGTTATGACAGTGTACGTTCTTACTTTGATCGAAAGAGTAGTCAGATTCTTTAGCCCAAGCTTCCCAGTAGCGACGCACACTGATTCTGCTTACCAGTAAGACACTGAAAAGCTGCAGTAGAATCAGACCAACTAAACCAGGGCCGACGAAAATATCTGAGTAATCTTGTAATTTGAAGCACGAGATTGCCACGCTCACCAGAAACACATCCAACATCATCCAGTGCTTAAGTGTCTGAATGATAGCTAATGCATAACGAAATGGTGTGAAAATCTTAAAGCGCAATGATAAATGGGTGATGAGTACCGAGGTACAAACAAGTAACGGGGCGATCGAACTGCAGAATAAGATCAACAAGCCAAGTAGAGGGAAGCCTTCACCCATTAAAGTAAATACGCCAGATGGTAACGTCGCAGGTATCATGACACCAATCAGGCGAATACTGATGAATTCAAAAAAGTGTGAGGGGATAAACAGCAATAAGCAGGTAATAGCGATTGCAAGGTTTCCAGACAGGCTAGGGGTGCCTCCTCTATAAAGCTGAGTACCGCATCTTGGGCAGTAAGCGGATTTCCCCAAAGGGATGTCCATTTTATCAACGGGAAGTTCGCAGCCCTGACAAAGACGTACAGAGCTACTATCGCACTGGTGCTGAGTCGATAACTGCTGCTTAGTTGATAAAGAGTTGGTTACGGATGGGGAGGTCACGCGACCTCCCAAGTTGAAACACTAATCAGACTTTTAACCTGATTTAAATGCCTAGAACAACACTGATTTAAGTCTCTAGAACAATAAACATCAGGCGTGCGATTGCACACTGCCATAGAGTGTTTGATATAATCCTTGTTGTTCAACCAATTCACCATGTGTTCCTGTCTGTGTAACTTGCCCATCTTCTAAAACATAGATTAGATCGGCCTGTTTCACCGCTGATAATCGATGAGCCACTATCAAAGTTGTGCGATCTTTCAAAAACTCGCTCAGCGCTTTATGCAGTGCTGACTCTGTTGCTGTATCGAGTGCTGATGTCGCTTCATCTAGAATAACAAACTTAGGATTGCTCAGCACCATTCGGGCTATAGCTAAGCGTTGTCGTTGCCCGCCAGACAGTCGAACGCCATTCCTACCAATTTGTGTATCTAAACCATGACTCAGTTGCTTGATGACATCTTGCATTTGAGAGACTTCAAGTGCCCGCCACAACGACATTTCATCGTATTCAGCACCAAGGGTCAGATTATGCCTTAATGTATCGTTAAAAAGTATAGGTTGTTGTAAAACAACGGCAATTTGACTGCGTATTACATCGAAACTGATGTCGTCGGTGGTTTCACCGTTATAACGAATGCATCCAGAGTCCGCTTGATAAACACCAATCAGTAACTGGATTAACGTAGATTTACCACCACCACTCGCACCCACCAAAGCGACTTTCTTACCTGCAGGAATGTGCAGCGATAGCCTATTTAAAACAGTGTTTTCTAATGTGTAAGAGAATGTAACGTCTTCGATGTCGACTGTCACTTCTTGATCTTCATTAAAGGGGTTCACTTTACTGACAGGGCGCTTCTCTTCTTCTAACTGAAGAAGGTCGTTGATGCGCTGCAGCGCTGCTTTCGCGCTATACCAAGAGAATTGAATCCCTAGCAGCTCTTGAACCGGGCCTAACATAAACCATAAGTAGCCAAAGACTGCGAAAATCTGACCAATAGTTAAGTCACTGAATAACACCATTAGCATCGCGACGGCACGGAAAAGCTCGAAACCTAATAGGAACAGCAGAAACGAAACTCGGCCAGCTGCTTCCGATTGCCAAGCGTATTTATCTGCATCGATTCTTACTTGGTTTGCTTGAGCCTTAAGTTCATCGAGAAAGATGCGCTCTTTATTTGCTGCACGCAGTTGATAAATACCGTCTAAGGTTTCCACCAAACGGTTCTGAAAGCGCTCGAAAGATTGGTTCTCGTACTTTTTAAGGTGTTTGACCCTGCTGCCTAGTTTACGGGAGAAATAAATCACAACAGGATTGACCAGTAAAATGAACAGTCCTAAACGCCACTCTAACCATAGCAACACGATAGCGGTACCGAACACGGTCAGGAAGCTGATGATAAATTTAGAAAGGGTCGAGCCAATGAACTTATCTATCGTTTCTATGTCTGTTATCAGGTGAGCATTAATACCGCCGCTGCCTTTGGTCTCGTATTGTCTAATACTAATGCGGCCAAGCTTATCTATCATTTTGCTGCGCATTTGATAGGTAATTGTTTTTGAGACAAGCGTGAATTGACGCCCTTGTAGAATGTTCAACGCTTGGCTAACAGTACGCATGATTATGACTAACAGCAAAGTCAGTGCAATATAGCCAGTTGGTGTCTGCAACGATGTTGGAAGTAGATGGTTCATCATCTCTAAGCCAGAAGCCGGCTTATCAAGTAATACTTCATCAACCATTAATGGCATGAGCAACGGGATAGGGACACTAATGAGAGTTGCAAATATGGCAATAATGTTAGCAAACAGTAATTTGGACTTGTGTTTTTTTACTTGAGTTATTAACCAAGAACGGCTAATAGTGTCTTCTGAATTGGTCATTGTAATGAGAATAAGTCCTATTTAGTTTGATGGCCGCATTTTACTGCGTTCTCTTGATAATGGAAGTCTCAATTTAATTGGAAGTTAATATGAAAATAGAACATTACCAACGCTTAACCAAACAAGCCGTCGCATTAATTGAATCAGAACCCGATCTAACTGCTAATCTAGCTAATATCAGCTCATTATTATTCATGGAGTTGGATGAATTAAATTGGGCTGGTTTCTATTTAATGAAGCAAGACCAAGCTAAGGAAAAAGACGAACTTGTGCTTGGCCCATTCCAAGGTCAACCAGCTTGTGTTCGAATTCCAGTAGGTCGTGGTGTATGTGGAACTGCGGTCGCGACGAATACAGTTCAGCGCATTTATGATGTTCATGAATTCGAAGGACACATCGCTTGTGACGCTGCAAGTAACTCAGAAATCGTTATACCATTTTCGATTGGTGGAAAAATAGCGGGCGTTCTTGATATCGATAGCCCAAATGTTGGCCGTTTTTCTCAAATTGACGAGGACGGACTAACATTTTTCATGGCAGAAGTGGAAAAGCTGCTTAATTCGCACGCGAACAAGGCATAAATTATTCTCTTACTGTGGTTTTTCCCAAGCATCTCTCTATAATACGTAAAAATATTTTCTTAATGCTCGCGGAAAACCGCAAAAACCAGGAACCCACATGGAAAACACTGAAAAGTTAAAAAACAGCAAAGAAGTTATCGCATATGTTGCTGAATGTTTCCCTAAATGCTTTACTCTAGAAGGTGAAGCGAAACCACTTAAAATTGGTATTTTTCAAGATCTTGCTGAACGTCTAAATGAAGACGAAAAAGTAAGTAAGACTCAGCTTCGTGCAGCGTTAAGACAGTACACATCATCATGGCGTTACCTGCACGGCGTAAAAGCTGGTGCAGAACGTGTTGACCTAGACGGTAACGTTTGTGGCACATTAGAAGAAGAGCACGTTGAGCACGCTAAAGCGACACTTGCAGAAAGCAAAGCGAAAGTTCAGGCTCGTCGTAAAGAACAAGCACAGAAAGCTCGTGACGAAGGCAAAGCGAAAGCTAAAGCGAAGAAAGCTCAACAGCCTCGTCGTCAAGCGCCTAAAGCACCGAAAGTAGAAAAGCCTGTAGAAACACGTGCTTTGAACGCTGATGAATTTATCACTGGCAAAGAAGTAAATGTGAACATGGGTACAGGAAACATGGCTGCGACCATTGTTGAAATCAATAAGGAAGATGTGCGTGTTCAGTTAGCAAACGGCCTACAAATGGTTGTTAAAGCGGAGCACTTGCGCGCTTAAAGGAGATACTCCTACGCATGAAATGCCGTTCAAAATTGACACTGATTGCTGCTGGCTTTTTGCTAGCAGCTTCAGCTCAGGCTCTTGAAGCCAAATTAAATCAGGACGATTTACCTCTACTCGCTCCTGAGGTTCAACACGAAACCGCTAGTAAGCGTGTTACTTCTCGATTTACTCGTTCCCACTATAAACACTTCAATCTCAACGATGATTTCTCTCAAGCTATCTTTAATCGTTACTTAGAGATGCTGGATTATAATCGTAATATCTTCACTCAAGCGGATATTGATTCTTTCGCTACTTCATCTAAACAAATTGATGATCAGCTGAAAGCCGGTAATAACCAAATTGCATTCGATGTTTATAATTTGTCCATGCAGAAGCGTTTTGAACGTTTCCAATATGCGCTGTCTTTACTAGATACAGAGATTAAATTTGATACTGATGAAAGTATCGAGCTTAATCGTAGTGAAGCGGAATGGCCAAAAGATATCGCTGAAGTAAATGAGCTTTGGAGAAAACGCGTTAAATATGATGCGTTGAATCTAAAACTTACAGGTAAAGAGTGGCCAGAGATTCAAGAAGTTTTGGAAAAGCGTTACAACAATGCGATGAAGCGTATTACGCAATCGCACAACGAAGATGCTTTCCAGATCTACATGAACGCATTCGCGCGAGAAGTTGACCCTCATACCAGTTACCTTTCTCCAAGAAATGCAGAGCAATTCCAGTCGGAGATGAATCTATCTCTAGAAGGGATTGGTGCTGTACTTCAAATGACAGACGACTACACCGTTATTCGCTCTCTCGTTGCTGGTGGCCCTGCGTCAAATAGCAAACAATTGAGTGATGGCGATCGTATTGTTGGTGTAGGTCAAGATGGCGAAGAGATTGTTGATGTTATCGGCTGGCGTTTAGACGATGTAGTGCAATTAATTAAAGGACCGAAAGGGACTAAAGTTAAACTACAGATCTTGCCAGATGGTAAAGATGCAAAAAGTCACGTTGTCACAATTGTACGCGATAAGATTCGTTTAGAAGACCGCGCTGTTAAATCAGAAGTTATCGAGAAAGATGGCAAGAAGATTGGTGTACTCGAAGTACCAAGTTTCTATGTTGGTCTATCTAAAGATACCGATAAACTGATCACTGAGCTTAAAGAGCAAGGTGTTGAAGGTATTATTGTTGATCTGCGAAACAACGGTGGTGGTGCACTCACTGAAGCAACTGAACTCTCTGGTTTGTTTATCAAAGAGGGACCCGTTGTTCAAGTTCGTGATAGCTACGGTCGTGTAAAAGTGAACAGTGATACTGATGGCGAAATTAGTTACCAAGGTCCATTAACGGTGTTGGTCAATCGCTACAGTGCCTCAGCATCTGAGATCTTTGCTGCAGCGATGCAAGATTATGGTCGTGCAATCATCCTTGGTGAAAACTCTTTCGGTAAAGGAACGGTGCAACAACACCGCTCTTTGAATCATATTTATGATTTGTTCGATAAAGAGTTAGGCTACGTTCAATACACCATCCAGAAATTCTACCGAATCAATGGCGGAAGTACGCAAAACAAAGGTGTAGTGCCTGATATTGCTTACCCAACGGCAATTGATCCAGCAGATACAGGAGAAAGTGTTGAAGATAATGCTCTGCCTTGGGATAGCATTGATAAAGCCAACTACTCAGTGTTACAGCGTAACGGTGAGCAAGTTGCTGCTTTAACCGCTCAACACCAAGCTCGTATTGCAACAGACATGGAGTTTGGCTTTATCGCGCAAGATATTGAAAAATATAAGGCTGATAAAGATGATAACGACCTTTCTTTGAACGAAAAGGTACGTCAGCAAGAGAGCGATGATGGGGATGTGCTTCGTTTAGAGCGTATCAATCAACGTCAAAAAGCCGCTAAGTTAGAGGCATTTAAAACGTTGGATGATATTCCTAAAGACTACGAAGCCCCAGATGCTTATCTTGATGAGTCTGTCGCTATCATGCTTGATATGATAAAGAAATAGACGCTAACGTGCCTTGTTAAAGGTGTCGGTTTTTAAAAGCGAGCTTAGGCTCGCTTTTTTTGTATCTGCGATTTGACAAAAATAGAGGTCATTTCTCGTCTATTTATGCTTGGGTATACTCTTAATCACTCATTTTTAAAGGGCGATTTTGTGAGCGATCATGCACCCAGTTACTTCGTATTTACAATTTGTTTACTTCGCGCTTAAAATTTAGTGACTTAGATCAAATTTTTTCGCTTTCTATTCATTACGTGCCTAAGCTTAAAGAAAACGAGGGGGCGTGTATGAAATGGATTCTACTATTTTTATCTTGTTTAAGTTTTGTTGCTTTTGGGAGTGAGGTCGCTTCGAGCGATCAGCAATCAAAAAGTGACAGCAATCTATCTCATTTTGACCTTCCGCTGCTGCTTGGTGATTGGTATTTGATGAACCCAGATCCTGAACAAGGTACTGAAAATTTTAGAGCGATAAAGCTAACCCTTGATTCAAACTACTCGTTCTCCATCGATATTCAAAAGAAAGATTACAGTGTCGACCATTGGGAAGGCTTGTATAACGCCAATGAAGATACCATTATTTTGGGTTTAAACACCTCTGAACCTCAAGTTTATGCCTATAGCAGTAACCATAATATGTTGAACCTCAACGGTGTTATGTTCACTAAGGCCTTGCCCAATGCCTTAGCTGGAATATGGTCGAGTGCTGAGCTTTCAGGAAGCGACCTGCGGGCAAGTAACATTCAAAAAATGGATTTAGTGCTTCAACCTGACTTTGTATTTATGTTCAGAGTTTCCGATGAGGTGGGGAGTGAAGTTGTTCGTCGTGGGGTGTATTACACCGAAGGCGATCAATTGGTACTTCTGTATGAAAATGGCGAGCACGGCACTCGTTATACATTAAACAGTGACGTGTTGACGCTTCAAGGTGAAGAAGGCGACATGTTTGCAGTACTCAATCGCATTCGATAATCGCGAGTTTGATGTGCAAAGTCAGGCTTGTTGATAATATGGCTCACAGTTCATTTATTAGCCGTTCCTTTCTGATTTGACTGATAAAATAGCAAAATATGGAGGCCTTTTACTACAATGCCTCCTTTTTTCAATATTCCTCTTGTGTTCTTCGCCCTCAACCTTTAGATATATACAGTTAAAATACAATTACGTATAACGATCAAAAGGAACCCGTCATGGCACATACACCTCAAGCCAAGTATCGTAAAGATTATCAATCACCATCTCACACTATTTCTCAAATCGATCTTACTTTCGATTTGTACGATTCAGCGTCCATCATTACGGCGGTGTCTAGTGTTAAGCAAGAGAAAGATAGTTCGACCTTAGTACTTGATGGTGAAGGTTTGACGTTGGTTTCTGTATTAGTTGAGGGTCAGGAGTGGAAGCAATTTGAGCAATCTGAAACTCAACTGACACTGAGCGGGCTACCGAAAGATTTCACACTCACGATCGTGACGGAAGTAAACCCTGAAGGGAACAGCGCTCTTGAAGGTTTGTATAAGTCGGGTGGTGCGTTCTGTACTCAGTGTGAAGCTGAAGGTTTCCGTCGTATTACTTACTACATGGATCGCCCAGATGTGTTGGCGAAATTCACCACAACCGTGATCGCAGACAAAGCCGAAAACCCATTCTTATTAAGTAATGGTAACCGTGTAGATGAAGGCGAAGCTGAAAACGGTCGTCACTGGGTCAAGTGGCAAGACCCACATCCAAAACCTGCTTACTTGTTTGCTCTTGTTGCCGGTGATTTTGATGTACTTCGTGACGCTTACACGACTCAATCAGGCCGCAAAGTTGATCTAGAAATCTTTGTCGACAAAGGCAATTTAGACCGTGCGAACCACGCGATGGTTTCTTTAATTAACTCAATGAAGTGGGACGAAGAGCGTTTCAATCTTGAATATGACTTAGACATCTACATGATCGTAGCCGTTGATTTCTTCAACATGGGTGCGATGGAAAATAAAGGTCTAAACGTATTCAACTCTAAGTTTGTTTTAGCAAACGACCAAACGGCAACGGATACAGATTACCTAGGTATTGAAGCGGTAATTGGCCATGAATATTTCCATAACTGGACGGGTAACCGAGTGACATGTCGCGATTGGTTCCAGTTAAGCTTGAAAGAAGGCTTAACCGTATTCCGTGACCAAGAGTTCTCATCTGATCTTGGTTCTCGCGCAGTAAACCGAATCAACAATGTTCGTATTATTCGCGGTCCACAATTCGCAGAAGATGCAAGTCCAATGTCTCACCCAATTCGTCCTGAAAAAGTGATAGAAATGAATAACTTCTACACATTGACTGTGTACGAAAAGGGCAGCGAAGTGATCCGAATGATCCACACATTGTTGGGTGAAGACGGCTTCCAAAAAGGCATGAAGCTTTACTTTGAACGTCACGATGGTACCGCTGCAACTTGTGAAGATTTCGTTGCTGCAATGGAAGATGCGTCAGGCGTTGACCTGTCTCAGTTCCGTCTATGGTACAGCCAGTCTGGTACGCCGACGCTGTCTGTTGAAAGTCACTACGACGCAGACAAAAAAGAGTATACGTTAACAACTCGCCAAGTAACGGCTCCAACTCATGAGCAAACGGAAAAGCAAGCTCTGCATATTCCTTTTGATATCGAGTTATACACAGCTGCTGGAGAAGTTGTTGAGTTACAATGTAACGGAAAGCCAGTTCACAACGTACTTGATGTGAAAGAAGCGGTACAAACGTTCGTGTTTGAAAACGTTTCAGAGCAACCGATCCCATCGCTACTGCGTGAATTTTCTGCACCAGTGAAACTGGAGTACGACTATTCAGATGAAGAACTTATCTTCTTGATGGTTAATGCTCGCAATGAATTTTCGCGTTGGGATGCGGGTCAAATGCTGCTAGCGAAATACATCCGTAGTAACGTAGATAACGTTCAACAAGGTCAAAAGTTTGAACTTTCTGCTTCTGTTGTTGATGCATTCCGCGGGGTACTGCTTAGTGATTCACTAGAACCTGCGTTTATTGCAGAAATGCTTTCTCTTCCAAGTCATAACGAAGTGTCGGGTTGGTATGAGCGCGTTGATATTGATGCGGTCGCATCTGTTCTTAACTCAATGAAAGTAACACTAGCTGCAGAACTTGAAGACGAGTTAGCAGCGGTTTATCACAGCCATGCATTAACAGAATACACGATCGATCACGATTCGATTGGCAAGCGTACTCTACGTAAAGTTTGTCTAAGTTACTTAGCGCATACTGAAAAGGGTAATGACTTGGTTGTTGCTATGTACCAACAAGCAAACAACATGACAGATACAATGGCTGCAATGGGCGCGGCGAACAGTGCGCAACTACCATGTCGTGAAACCTTGATGGCGGATTACAGCGACAAGTGGAAACACGATGGTCTTGTCATGGATAAGTGGTTTGCATTGCAAGGTTCAAACCCAAGCTCTAATGCACTTGAAGTGATTAAAGCGTCGATGTCGCACCAAGCGTTCAGCTTGAAGAACCCGAACCGTACTCGTAACTTGGTAGGTTCGTTCTTAAACATGAACCCGGTTCAATTCCACGCCAAGTCAGGACAAGGTTATGCGTTTGCGGGCGAGATCCTACGTGAACTGAACAGCAGCAACCCGCAAGTGGCTTCACGTTTGATTGACCCGCTACTTAAGTTCCGTAAGTACGATGATGAACGCCAAGCTCTAATCAAAAAAGAACTTGAGACTCTGAAGAACATGGACAACCTAGCGAATGACCTATTCGAGAAAGTGGCAAAAGCACTAGAGGCTTAAGTCAGCCGCTCATTCAGGTAAACTGTATGCTAGTAACTGTTTGCTAATAAACAGTTTACTAGTAACGAAAAGTCATCAGTGGTAGAGAATATCTGCCACTGATTTTTTGTTTCTGGTTTATCGAATTTTCGATAAGCTAGAGCAGTTTCAAGCTCAGTTTCACTTTCAGACATTGTTTTGTGCCAAAAAACACCGGCACTGTATATTTATACAGGTATCGTATGAATCGCTATATTTTCCAACTTAACATCTCATATCAGCAGTTTTTGGCTAGCTACTCGGGCGCTGCAAGTAAAGTTCAAGTAGTAACAACAACGGGGTTACGCCTACAGTTACCTGCAACTCGATTCAGACCATTTCTTACACAAATAGGGGTTAGAGGACAGTTTAGGTTAACAACTGACCAAAAAAATAAGTTTATTAAGTTAGAAGCTCTGTAAAGCTTGGTGTGCCTAGTGAGTTAAAGGGAATCTTAATCACATAATCAAACATTTCACCTCTTACCACCTCTAAAACAATTAACTATTTATCAATAATGCTTTTACAATAAATGAATGCATTACCTTTGCTTAACTCGTTAGTAGAACTGGCCTTTAAGGCTTCATTCAAACGCTAGCTTAAGTAAGCCCCCTAATAATAAAATAAAATTCTAATTGTGGAGTGTGACTATGACCGCACGTGAAACTGTGGTTCCAGTTTTACTTGAAAAAGTGTACAAACTGATTCAAGACAAACTTGACCTTGCTCATCGACCTCTCGTAACTCAACTTGCTCAACACTTGTTTAGTAATGTTTCTCACGACGATTTAACTCAGAGAAACGAATCCGATTTATACGGTGCTGTAGTTAGCTTATGGCATCACATCAATGAAAAGAAAGCTGACCAAATCTCTGTTCGTGTTTTTAACCCGACAGTAAGTCGTCAAGGTTGGCAATCTACTCACACTATCGTTGAGATAGTCGTACCAGATAGCCCATTCCTTGTAGACTCTGTAAAAATGGCGCTGACTCGCCTAGACCTTTCTTCTCACCTTATGCTTCACAATCCAACACAAATCTCACGCTCTGATAAGGGCAGTGTTGTCGGCGTTAGCAATAACGAAGGTGCATTCCAATCGCTTTTCCATATCGAAGTAGACCGTCTTAGCAGCAAAGCTGAAATGACAGCGCTTAAAACGGAACTGCTGGATATCTTTACCGATACCGGTTTAGTCGTGAACGATTGGCTGAAGATGGTTGAAAAACTTGAGCAAGTAACTAATCAAGTTGAAAAGCAAAAAGAGAGCATTCCTGTAGACGGTCAACGTTTTGATGAGACGTTGGCGTTTCTTCGTTGGTTAGGCGAGCACAACTTTACGTTTATGGGCTACAAGGAATATGACCTTGTTTCTGTAAATGGCGACACAGAACTGCAACCGACTAAGGAGCAAGGTCTTGGTTTGTTTGCGAATTCAGATCGTGTGCGTAACGTTAAGCTGTCTGAGTTTTCGGATTCGGCACGTCTTGAAGCAAAAAAACCGTATGTACTTATCGTAACCAAGGGCAACACGGCTTCACGCATTCACCGCCCAGCTTACAACGATTACATCGGTATTAAGAAATTTGATAAGAAAGGTAAGGTCATTGGTGAGCATCGCTTTACTGGTCTTTACACTTCTGCCGTTTATAACCAAACCGTTGAAAGCATTCCTCTAGTTCGCGAAAAAGTAGAGCGTATCTTAGACGCGAGTGGTTACCGTGAGGGGTCATACTCTTACAAAGCACTGCACAATATTCTAGAAAACTATCCGCGTGATGAACTGCTTCAAGCTCGAGAAGAAGAGCTGCTAGAGGTCGGTACTGGCGTAGTTCAAATGCAAGATCGCGATCTTCTGCGCTTGTTTGTACGCAAAGACCCGTTTGGCCGTTTCTTTAGTTGCATGGTTTACGTAACCAAAGATCGTTACAACACCGAGCTTCGCCGTCAAACACAACGCATCTTGAAGCAGTACTTTGGTTGTGAGCAGGAAGTAGAATTCACAACCTATTTCTCTGAAAGCCCGCTAGCAAGAACGCACTATATTGTTCGTGTTGATAACAACAACATGGATGTGGACGTGAAAACAATTGAGCAAAATTTAATGGAAGTATCGTCTACGTGGGATGACCGCCTGTCTGAATCAATCGTTGCTAACTTCGGTGAGAGCAAAGGTCTTCCGTTATCGAAAGAGTACATGCGTGCATTCCCACGTTCGTACAAAGAAGACATGATGCCTGGTTCTGCGGTTGCAGACATTGAGCGTCTAGAAGCACTAAGTGAAGACAACAAACTTGGCATGCTTTTCTACCGCCCTCAAGAAGAGGCTACCGACTCTAAAGCCGTTCGTTTGAAGCTGTTCTACCACAGTGATGAGCCAATTCACCTGTCTGATGTGATGCCAATGCTTGAAAACTTTGGCTTGCGCGTTATTGGTGAATCACCTTATGAAGTGCGTAAAACCAACGGGGTGACTTATTGGATCCTTGATTTCTCGATGCTGCATAAGAGTGATAAGACGATTGATCTTCGTGAAGCTCGCGATCTTTTCCAACAAGCCTTTGCGGCAATTTGGGAGGGTGAGTTAGACAGCGATGGTTTCAACCGCTTGGTATTGGGTGCGGGTCTTTCTGGTCGTGAAATCTCAATCTTACGTGCGTATGCGCGTTACATGCGTCAAGTGGGTTTCCCATTCAGCCAACAATACATTGAAGACACATTGTCTCATTACCCAGATCTAGCGAAAGGGTTAGTGAGTTTATTCGGCAAGCGTTTTGACCCTAAATTGAAAGGCAGCGCGAAAGGCCAACAAGATCTTATCAAGAAGATCACTGAACAGTTGGATCATGTAGAAAGCTTGGATGATGATCGTATCATTCGTCGTTACATGGAAATGATCACTGCAACGCTTCGTACTAACTACTATCAGTTGGACGACAACAAACAGTCTAAACCTTGGTTGGCTCTGAAAATGAGACCAAGTGAGATCCCAGATATCCCAGCGCCGGTTCCTGCGTTTGAGATCTTCGTTTACGCACCTGATATTGAAGGTGTGCATCTACGAGGCGGTAAAGTTGCTCGTGGTGGTTTACGTTGGTCAGACCGTCAAGAGGATTTCCGTACTGAGATTCTAGGCCTAGTTAAAGCACAGCAAGTTAAGAACACAGTCATTGTACCGGTTGGTGCAAAAGGTGGTTTCGTTTGTAAGCGTCAGCACACTATGTCTGGCCGAGACGAGATCTTCGCTGAAGGTCAACGTTGTTACAAGCGCTTCATCCGTGCACTACTAGACGTATCAGACAACATCATTGAAGGTGAGGTTATCCCACCTAAGAGCGTTGTTCGTCACGATGAAGATGATCCGTATTTGGTTGTTGCCGCCGATAAAGGTACCGCAACGTTCTCAGATCTAGCAAACTCAGTATCTGCTGAATACAACTTCTGGTTAGGCGATGCGTTTGCCTCTGGTGGTTCTAACGGTTACGACCATAAAGCCATGGGTATCACGGCGAAAGGTGGTTGGGAATCTGTTAAGCGTCACTTCCGTGAAATGGGCATCAACTGTCAAACAACGGACTTCACCGCTATCGGTGTCGGTGATATGGCGGGCGATGTGTTTGGTAACGGCATGCTGTTGTCTAAGCATATTCGTATGCAAGCTGCGTTTAACCACATGCATATCTTCATCGATCCGAACCCAGAATCAGCATCAAGCTGGGTAGAGCGTGAGCGCTTGTTTAATCTACCTCGCTCAAGCTGGGAAGATTACAACAAAGACTTGATTTCTCAAGGTGGTGGCATCTTCTCTCGTCGAGCGAAGTCTATCTCCCTGACGCCTGAAATTCAGAAAATGCTGGGTACTAAGAAAGCATCAATGGCACCGAATGACTTGATCAAAGCGATCTTGTCTATGCAGGTTGATCTTCTTTGGAATGGCGGTATCGGTACTTACGTTAAGTCTTCAAATGAGACTCATACAGATGTTGGTGACCGTGCAAATGACGTGCTTCGTATCGATGGCCGTGACCTGAAAGCTAAGGTTGTTGGTGAAGGTGGTAACTTGGGTATGACTCAACTGGGTCGTATTGAATACGCGTTGACGGGTGGCCGAGTTAATACTGACTCTGTTGATAACGTTGGTGGTGTTGACTGTTCGGATAATGAAGTAAACATTAAGATCTTCTTGAATGGCTTGGTGTCTAATGGTGATCTAACCGTTAAGCAACGTAACCAAGTGCTTGAATCGATGGAAGATGAAGTGGGCGAAATCGTATTAGACGACGCATATTGCCAAGCTGAGTCTATTTCGGTTACTGAGCATCAAGGTGTTGGCTTAGTAAAAGAGCAGATCCGCTTTATTCATACAATGGAAAAAGCAGGGTACTTGGATCGTGGTTTGGAATACATCCCAGATGACGAAACATTGCTTGAGCGTGAAAAGCAGGGTCAAGGTCTAACAAGACCAGAGCTTTCTGTACTTGTCGCTTACGGTAAAATGGTACTTAAAGAAGATCTTGTTAGTGATGATATCGCTAATGATGAATTCCATGCCCAACAGCTTATGCAATACTTCCCAACAGCGTTACGTCGTAACTATTCTCAGCATATGGATAACCATCCACTACGCTCTGAAATCATTGCGACGGCACTGGCTAACCAAATGGTTAACGAGATGGGTTGTAACTTCGTTACTCGTCTGCAAGAAGAGACGGGCGCAAATATCGTTGATATTGCCAATGCATACGCGGCATCACGTGAAATCTACGGTCTTGGCAAAGTTCTGAAGAGCATCCGTGAACTGGACAATGTTTCAAGTTCTGAAGCTCAATACGAATTGATCTACCATGTTCGCCGTACACTTCGTCGCTTGGCTCGTTGGTTGTTAAGAAACCGTACCGGTAAACAGTCAGTGAAAGCACTGATTGAACTTTACCAAGGTGATGTTCTTACTATCACAGAGAAACTGGATGAAAACCTAGTGGCTTCTGAAGTAGAAGAGCATAACGCAATGGCACAGCTATGGATTGACCAAGGCGTAAACGCTGAGTTGGCTAATTCAGTCGCGCGTTTGTCTAGCTTGTACTCAGCACTGGATATATCCACAGTGGCTCGTGAGACGGGTAAAACGGTACAACAAGCGTCTAAGCTTTACTTCAACCTTGGCGACCGTTTGTCTCTGCACTGGTTCTTGAAACAAATCAATGGCCAAGCAGTCGACAACAACTGGCAAGCGCTGGCACGTGCAGCATTCAGAGAAGATCTGGATTGGCAGCAACGTCAGCTAACTGGCCAAGTGCTTAACTGCGGTTGTGCTTCAGACCTCGATGTGATTAAAGCGCTTGATGATTGGATGGAAAGTAACTCGGTTTCTTTACATCGTTGGGAAAGCATCTTGAACGAATTCAAAGTAGGTTCGGTTCATGAGTTTGCCAAGTTCTCAGTAGCACTGCGTGAATTGATGTTGTTAAATCTAAATTGCATGTCGACAGATTAGCGATTAGATAAAAACGAAAGACACAAGGGCAGGCCATAAGGTCTAATGCCGTTCGGATAAGCATTACTGCTTGAATCTGAACGGATATTTGGCTGGGACAAAGAGGACTGAACGTGGAAACGTTCGGTCCTTTCTTTTATCTGGAAGAATGAAGTGACTCAAACTTTCTCTCATCCTTTTCAGTTTTACAGGTAGAGTTCCGTCTGGACTTAAAGCTAACCAACGTAATTGCGCATCAATAAGGTTAATTGCGGCGGTAAAACTGACCCTAGTCGCTCGAACCCCGGCTTCTGAAGCTATCTTAACCATCTCTAATCGCACTAAGTTATAGGCAAGTAATACGCCCCAAAGCTCTTGCTTCACACCGGCAGAAAAACGACTTCGTAAAGTGACGTGACTTTGCAGTTGAGTCTGTTTAATTTCACCATAACCTTCTTCTATCTCCCAGCGTTGCCAATAAATACGCAGCAGGCTTTCTAGCGAGTATTTACTAGGGTCTGTAAGTGAAGTAATAAAACCTTTTATCTCACCTTTTGGCTCTTGATATAGGACTAATCTGGCTTCCCAACGTGCGGGTAAATTCGGATTCTGCCGTTGAGCTTGAGGAGAGATAGGCATTGAGATAAGCATGTCGTTCTCCGCATATTTCTCCAACACTTCATAGCGTAGTTTACGTTTTGCAGGCATTAACCAGTGCGCATTTTCCGCACTCTCTTGCCAGGACAGCAAAAGGTCTGCCGAGAAATAACAACGATCAAATAAGGTCAATGAGTGTGCGGGGATGTCATTGAATAGGCGCTTAGCTAAGGTCGTTTCACCGACATGACAACCATCAAAAGCCGCCCCCATAATCATTCGAGTTTCTGTTGACATCAAAGCGACTAAACGAAGTTGAGGGTAAGGTTTCAATTTTTTGGAGATGAACCCAAATTGTTCAGCGTTCTCTGGGGAATCCTGACACCGAAATGTTGTTCCATCGACAGCAAGAACATTAAGCTCTAAGTCTTTGTCTTGTTGAAGGATATCTCCGTTCCAAGCCTTTACCGTTGTGTGAAACAGAGCCGCTAACGGACTCTCATCTAGACGTCGGCGTGAATCAGTTAGGACACTGGGTGCAACACGAGACCAGCTATCTTCAGGTTTAGGCTGAAGTGCAATGTCTAATGAACTGCATACCTCTTTGATAGACATGTTGCGTTGCAGCCCCATCCAAATAACTAACCAGACAGCTTGCTGAGCGGGAAGTCGGCGTCGTCTTATGCTCGCTTTATTGGTTTCAAGAAGAGCTTGTTCTATCCACTCAATCTGAATGGCGTCGACGACAGATTCATAATTGTCGGCATCTTCAATGGTCTCGTGTGCCATTGCTAATTCTTGTTCAAGCATAAAAAATCCCCATCAACGTTGTTGATGGGGATTATCTGCTAACTGCAAGATCGTTCAAGTCTTCTTAAACGATCGGCATTAAGGCCATAAGGTCTGCCTTTTTCGTTCTATAAAGTGGCATCAATAGGTCTAATGATTTTTGACGGACCCACTTCGACGGAACCTTGTTTGTTGTTAAAAGAGCGGGTGGCTGTAATATGCTAGAGACTAGAGACTAGAGACTAGAGACTAGAGACTAGAGACTAGAGACTAGAGACTAGAAATGAGTAAACTGACTGCAGAAACGATAACGTTTGCTTAATAAAGAACCTCATTCGCTAACAAACTCGATTATCTTACCCTTACAGACAGTAATAGATTGAATAGTTGGGTAAATAAGTAAATAATATCGCCCCGTTTACACGGGGCTTTTTTCTATCGGAGGCACAATGCTCTACCGTCTAGCCAGAACTGGCTTTTTCCAACTTGATGCCGAAAAGGCACATGATCTTGCAATTCAAAATTTCAAACGCTTCACAGGCACTCCTATTGATCTTTTGTATCGCCAACAATTACCTAATCGACCTGTAGAATGCATGGGTCTTACTTTTAAAAACCCAGTAGGCCTAGCGGCTGGCCTAGATAAAAACGGCGAATGTATTGATGCATTTGGCGCAATGGGTTTTGGTTTCGTAGAAGTAGGAACGGTGACTCCTCGTCCACAAGCGGGTAACGATAAACCTCGTTTATTCCGTCTTGTTGAAGCTGAAGGTATCATCAACCGCATGGGGTTCAATAACCTAGGCGTCGACAACCTTATTGAGAACGTTAAGAAGTCGAACTACGACGGCATCTTAGGTATCAACATCGGTAAGAACAAAGACACACCAATTGAAAAGGGCGCTGAAGATTACTTGATCTGTATGGAGAAGGTATATCAATACGCTGGTTATATTGCTGTGAACATCTCTTCACCAAATACTCCTGGACTTCGTTCTCTACAATACGGCGAAGCTCTAGACGATCTATTGTCTGAACTTAAAGCGAAACAATCTGAATTAGAAGAGAAGCATGGTAAATATGTTCCTCTTGCTCTTAAGATTGCTCCGGATCTAAGTGATGACGAAATTAGCCAAATTTGTGAATCATTGATCAAAAATAAGATCGATGGTGTGATCGCAACAAACACAACATTGGATCGTTCAATCGTTGAAGGCATGAAACATTGCGATGAAGCGGGTGGCCTAAGTGGACGCCCAGTTCAATCTCGCAGTACGGAAGTAGTTCGTAAACTTCACGAAGAACTTGGTGACGCATTACCGATCATCGGGGTAGGTGGTGTTGATTCGTATGTTGCTGCAAAAGAGAAAATGATGGCAGGCGCGAAGCTTGTACAAGTTTACTCTGGTTTCATCTACAAAGGCCCTGGTCTGGTAGGCGACATCGTTAAAAATTTATAGCCCCCCGAAAACCAGATCTTTTATAAACCCAGTACTTATAAACCCAGAGCTTATATAAACAGAGTTATCAAAAAGATTTGGTTATTTTAGGAAAGCTATAATTTGGCATCGTCTTACTAAAAGAGACACTGTAACTCACTGAGTTGTAGAGAGAAGCGATAAGAAAGAGGAATTCATTTCCTCTTTTTTTTTGCCTATTGCTCAGTAAAATTACTGTAATTGAAGGTAATTTTGCGTTTTACCTAATGGAATGGTTCAACAGTGTGAGACGAAATGATGCTTAAACCTAGCGATACATGGAGTTGGTATTACGATGAGCAGCAATGTTCATTAATGCTAAACCTCGGAGAGGATATGATTTTCAAAACGAATCTGGTCCGCAATAAGCTGGTGGACTGCGCGTTTAGAGATAATGAATTCACCGTTGATGACGCATCTTCATACCAAACCTTCAAAGAACAAATTTCTGGCTTAGAATTGTCTGAGCCTCGCCAAGCTGAACTCGCACTATATTGCGTGGCAGCAAAGCGCTTCCACAAGCCTGTACAGCCTAAAAGCTGGTTCTTCGATTCACAAGGCGCTGGCCACGAATCTCCTCAAGAAGGGGATATCGTACAAATGAATAACGAGCACAGCCTAGGTTACTTCATTGTATTAGAGGTGGGAGAGTGTGCGAGCCTATGTGCATTTGTCGACTTAGAAGAGTTTCTGCTCACACCTTCAAAAGGGTTACGCTTTGGAGACTCGATTAAAGTGATGCACGATAGGATGGTAGACGCGAACTCTATTCTTCATTTTCACCATACACATATTGCAATGGTCGGTTAATTCCCCAGTTTAGTTCATCATTTCTAACACACATTGCAACGCATAAACCTATCAAACCTTCCTTAGAATCGGCTCAATAGCCGATTTTTTTGTGCCTAAAAAACCTCATCCAGATAAATACATCACCGCTTAACTATTTAATTAGTGAACTTGTGACTGTTTTTTCATCTTAATTTCTGCCTATTTTCATCGGCAGAAGTGTAAATTACCTCCCTTTATTCCCTGTTTTTGTGCTTTTGTAGCTAACTTTCAGTCTTAAATTGTATCTGGTATATACCAATTTTAAGGTGAATATAAATTCACACTGCCGCATTGGTCGATGTTTGGTCATAAATTGTGCTGATTCGATAAGTCTTATGTTCTAAGGGGATGTGGGTAAGCGATCGCTTCATGACTGTGTGTTTGCTAGCCAGTTAGTCGAAAGATTCAATGAAAAGACAAGTTTAGTGTGATGCTCTAATAACAAATTCAGGTATAATCGAGCTAATTTTTATCAATAAAAGAACACTATGAATCAATATCTAGCGGTTACCTCAAACGGCCTTGAGAATTTATTAGTTGAAGAACTAACCCAACTAGGGATTACAAATGCAAAACCTGTTCAAGCAGGTGTTAAATTCAAAGCGACCAATGAGCAAATTTATCGTTGTTGTTTATGGAGTCGTTTGGCTTCTAGATTTGTACGTGTCCTTTCTGAATTCACTTGTATGGACGACATGGATTTGTACCTATCAACCACTGCGGTTAACTGGGTAAATCAATTCCATAGCTCTAAGCGTTTTGTTGTTGACTTTAACGGTACAAACAACGAAATCCGTAATAGCCAATACGGTGCGATGAAAGTAAAAGATGCCGTTGTTGATAGCTTTGAGAAAAAGTCTTTGCCTCGTCCGTCTATCAGCAAAGAAAATCCAGATATTCGTATTCACGTTCGTCTACATCGTGATAAAGCGATTCTTGGTGTTGATATGGTAGGTAGCGGTCTTCACCAACGTGGTTACCGTCCAGAATCAGGCCGAGCACCATTGCGTGAAACCCTTGCTGCTGCGATTCTTCTTCGTAGTGGCTGGGATGCGACTAAGCCTTTCCTAGACCCAATGTGTGGTTCAGGTACGTTAGTGATTGAAGCGGCAATGATGGCTGCGAACATGGCTCCAGGTGTTAAACGCCAGAAGTGGTGTTTTGAATCACTAGAAGATTTTGAACCAGAACTGTGGGCTGAAGTGAAAGCTGAAGCGAACGTTCAAGGTCGTCGTGGCGTTAAGAAAGTAGAGTGTAAGTTCTATGGCTACGACAATGACGAGCGCATGATCAAAACAGCGCGTGACAATGCTCGTCGTGCTGGTGTTGAAGAGCTGATTGAATTCGAAGTAGGCGATGCTGCAAAGCTTAAGCGTCCTACAGAGTTTGCTGATGGTGTGATTGTTTCTAACCCACCTTATGGTGAGCGTCTTGGCACAGAGCCGGGTTTGATTGCACTTTACACGGCATTCGGTGCACAACTTAAAGCGGAATTTGGCGGTTGTAACGCGTCAATCTTCTCTAGTTCTGACGAACTGCTTAGCTGCTTACGTATGCGTGCAGACAAACAGTTCAAATTGAACAATGGTGCGTTACCGTGTCACCAAAAGAACTACTCAATTTCAGATCGTCCGATGTCAGAGCGTCCAACGGGTGAACAAGAGCAACTTATTGCCCCAGACTTCGCAAACCGTCTTAAAAAGAACATCGGTAAAATTGGCAAGTGGGCTAAGAAAGAGCAATTAGATTGTTACCGTATCTACGATGCAGACTTACCAGAATACAATGTAGCGATTGACGTATACCCAGGTCACCTAGTGATTCAAGAATACGCAGCACCTAAAGATGTACCGGAAGAGAAAGCAAAACGTCGCTTAACCGATATCATCCGTGCTTCTATTCAAGTCACTGGCGTTGAAGCAAACAACGTGGTTCTTAAGGTTCGTCAGAAGCAGAAAGGCCGATCTCAATATCAAAAAATGGCTCAAGACTCCTCTAACCTAGAAGTGAACGAATACGGCGTTAAGCTGATTGTTAATCTTCATGACTACTTAGATACGGGCTTGTTCTTAGATCATAAGATCACTCGTCGTCGTATTGGCGAAATGGCTGCAGGTAAAGATTTCCTTAACTTATTTGCTTACACAGGCAGTGCATCTGTTCATGCTGCTGTGGGTGGCGCACGCTCTACAACAACCGTTGATATGTCTAATACCTACCTTGAGTGGGCAAAACAGAACATGGAGCTTAACGGCCGTGTTGGTCGTCAACATCAGTTTGTTCAAGCTGACTGCTTACAGTGGTTGGTTAAAGAGCAGGGTTCTTACGACCTGATCTTCATTGATCCCCCAACGTTCTCAAACTCTAAGCGTATGGATCAATCTTTTGATGTTCAGCGTGATCACATTCAATTGATGGAAAACCTTAAGCGTCTTCTTCGTGAAGAAGGCACGATTGTGTTCTCTAACAACAAGCGTCACTTCAAAATGGATGTAGAAGGCCTAGAAGAGTTAGGTCTCAAAGCTCAGAACATCTCAGCTAAAACGCTTCCATTGGACTTCTCTCGTAACAAGCACATTCATAACTGCTGGTTGATTACACATAAGTAATTAAGAGACTGTATAAGGATATAGCGTGCTGACTCTCTACAGTACAGAAGGATGCCATCTATGTGAGATGGCATTCAAACTCACGGAACAGTTAAACATTAGCCATCACGTCAACGTTGTCGACATTGCATTTGATGATGAGCTTTTTTCCCGTTACGGGGTCACTATTCCGGTGCTCAAATTTGAAAGCTCTGACTTTTCTCAAAGCTCAGAGCTTAACTGGCCATTTGGCTTGTTAGAACTTAATGATTGGTTAAAAAAGAATGGCATTACTTACAATTCATAACGGGCAATTAGCGTTTGGCGATCACCCGTTATTAGATCGTGCGGACTTTGCACTGCAAGAAAACGAACGTGTGTGTTTAGTAGGGCGCAATGGTGCGGGTAAGTCTACGTTGATGAAAATCCTGTCAGGGAACATCATCATGGACGACGGTAAGATGCAAATCACACAAGATGTGGTTGTCTCTCGCCTTGAGCAAGATCCACCGCGTAATGAAGAAGGCACCGTTTATGATTACGTTGCTGGTGGCCTAGCGGAAGTCGGCGAACAGCTGAAGATCTACCATGATCTTTTGGATCTCATTGGTACTGACCCTAGCGAAAAGAACTTAAATCGTCTTACTCGTGTGCAAGAGCAGTTGGATCATGCCAACGCATGGCGTTTCGAAGATCGCGTAAGTAACGTAATGGCGGCGCTTAAACTCACTGCTGAAACAAAACTGACCGATTTGTCTGGTGGTTGGCAACGTAAAGCGGCGCTCGCTCGTGCACTTGTATGTGACCCTGACGTGCTTCTACTCGACGAGCCGACTAACCACCTGGATGTTGCGACAATCGAATGGTTAGAAGGCTTCCTGAAAGACTTCCGTGGTTCAATCATCTTTATCTCGCATGACCGTGCTTTCATCAAATCGATGGCAACACGCATTGTTGATCTTGATCGCGGCAAGCTGAGCTCGTTCCCTGGCGATTACGAAAACTACTTGCTAGAGAAAGAAGAAGCGTTACGTGTCGAAGAGATGCAGAACGCTGAATTCGATAAAAAGCTTGCTCAAGAAGAAGTTTGGATTCGTCAGGGTATTAAAGCTCGTCGAACGCGTAACGAAGGCCGTGTACGTGCACTTAAAAAGTTACGTGAAGAGCGCATCAATCGTCGTGAAGTGCAGGGTAAAGCGATTATCCAAATTGACGATGGCCAACGTTCAGGCAAGATTGTATTCGAAGCAGAGAATCTTAACTTTGGCTTTGAAGGCAAAGAGATTGTTAAGGACTTCAGCTTCAACATTATGCGTGGCGATCGTATTGCTCTGATCGGCCCTAATGGCTGTGGTAAGAGTACTGTCCTTAAACTGCTTCTTGATCAGCTTAAGCCTGACTCAGGCCGTCTGCATTGTGGTACTAAACTTGAAGTGGCTTACTTCGACCAATACCGCGAAATCCTCGACCCTGAGAAGTCAGTAATTGACAACCTAGCGGATGGTAAGCAAGAAGTGACAGTAGGCGGCCGTGAGCGTCACGCACTGAGCTACCTACAAGATTTCTTGTTCTCTCCTAAACGTGCTCGCACTCCAGTGAAGGCATTGTCTGGTGGTGAGAAAAACCGTCTGTTATTAGCTCGTATTTTCCTTAAATCGAATAACTTATTGATTCTCGATGAGCCAACCAACGATCTAGATATCGAAACTTTGGAACTTTTAGAAGATTTGCTTGCCAACTATCAGGGTACGCTTCTTTTAGTGAGCCACGATCGACAGTTTGTTGATAACACGGTTATGACAAGTTGGATATTTGAAGGCAACGGCGTTGTTGAAGAATTTGTTGGTGGTTACCACGATGCTCAGCAACAAAGAAAGCAGGCTATAGAGTACCGACAGGTTGAAAAGCCATCAAAGCCAGAGAAAGTAGTTGAGGAAACTCCCAAAACTGCGCCAGTTAAGGCTAAAGCTAAGAAGTTATCGTATAAGCTACAACGAGAACTAGAAGCGCTACCTTTGCGTTTGGAAGAATTGGAAACTCAAATTGAAACTCTTCAGGAAGAAGTCAACGATCCTAGCTTCTTTTCAAAATCTGTAGAGCAGACACAACCAGTATTAGATAAGCTATCTGCAGCAGAGCAGGAGCTTGAAGTTGCTTTTGAGCGCTGGGAAGAGCTCGAGGCACTACAACAGGAAAGTTAAGAAGTAATCATGACTTGTAATAAATTTAAATTAACAACAGTTGCAGCCTTAGTTTTGGCTGCAACTAACGCGAATGCTGCACTGTACAAGGTAGTTGAAGTCGCGACTCCTAGCTCAATTGTCGGAGCTTCTGAAACGTTTGGTGTCGCGATTCAACCAGCGGCGGTTACCGGAACTGAAAGTTGTTTTACCAACGCTACTATCGGTGGTGTCGCATGTGATAGCTTTAAGCTAGCAGGTGAAACTCGTAATTCGCTTGAAGCTATTAGTTACCGTGAAGAAGTTCCTTTCGCTATGGACGCTGTCTTCCAATATTTACAAGAGTTCGATGACTTCAAAAACTATTGTAACCGTGAACTAAGATATTCCACATGTGAAAGCTGGGCGAAAACTCGCTGGGAAGATACTTGGTTTAAGGAAAGAAACAACCTGAGTTATGTAAATGCAAAGGCATTTATAGAAGGCGGGGCAATACTCGATACTCGCAATACAGTGATCAACTCTCTAGATAAAGATGCCAACCCACTCGGTGTTAAGTCTGAGGGAACCATCCGAAACAATGCAATATTTACAACGACAGCCAAGCCTGCAGGATCTTCTGAGACTCGAGCATGGAAAGCCATCACAGCGAGTAATGGTACTGTTTACAATGTAGGTAGTGTTTCTACTAGTGAAACCATTACGGAGACGTCAACGCCGGATCCTGTATTTAGTTCAAAAGCTGCTATTTGGGATGGTACGAATACCAAGCAAATCGATTGGACTCGTGGTGGAACTGCTAGACAAGGCGATTACTATGCTCAAGGTAGCATGCGTTCAATTGCCGAATCGGATACTAAGTTTTATGGCGTAGGCTACAATACTGTTGATGGTAGTGGTGATCTGCAAGATATGAATGCATCTGTATTCATCAGCAAATCTCTGGACTTAGCTGACAGCACGAATACTTGGACGACCAAATCAATTGAGGGGGCTAAGGTCAACTCTAACTCGTCTAATGATTACAAATACAGTAACTCTGTAGCGACCGATATCAACAAAAACTTGTTTGTTATTGGTAACTCTAAGCGTAATGGTCGAGTGCCTGAAAATGGTAGCGCAGGCAGCAAGATGTTTGTTGTTACTGATGCTTCAGTTGCGACTCCAACAGCGACATACCTAACGGGTGGTATCTTCTTTGCTGGTTCGAGTGGTGAAGCAAGAGCAGTTAACAACTTCAATGAAATTGTTGGTCAAGTTGACGCAGAAACAACGCGTGAAGTTGATGGTAGTGAGCGTAGACACCGCGGCTTTATTTATCCATATCAAGCAACGGGTACTGACCCATCAAGAATTGATCTGTTTCAGAACAAAGCTTGGTTTCTAGATGATCTAACGAACGATGGCAACGTTTCTGGAGAGAACAACAAGTTCCGAATCATTGATGCTTCAGGTATCAACGATGCGGGTGTTATCTCTGCGACGGCTATCAAATGTGTTGTTGGCGGCACACCTAAACCATACGATACAACGTCTCACAACTCATACTGTGGCGGTGCTGCGTCTAATGCGGTTGAAAAGGTTGTTGCGGTTAAATTGATTCCTATCGAAGGTAAAGGTAAGAGCGATATCCAAGCTCGTAGTACTGATACAGCAAAGGTCGATCGTAAAGGCGGTAGCTTAGGTTGGTTCGCTTTGACTGTACTCGGCTTATTAGGGTTCCGTAGAAAATTTAAATAATTTCATCTCTTGAGCCCGAGTTCACAATTCTGAATTCGGGCTTTTTTTTCGCCTTGAGAAAAGTGAAAAACTGGTCGATTCTTAAAGTTGGAGTCACAAAAACTCCGCAAAGTTGTAATCATTGTATGTTAGTAAATAGAACACCCGTATGAGGACTGCACTATGAAGAGACAAAAGCGTGATCGACTAGAACGAGCACAATCTCAAGGCTACAAAGCTGGTATAAACGGTAGGTCACAAGAAGCTTGCCCATATAGCCAAATGGATTCTCGGTCTTATTGGTTAGGTGGTTGGCGTGACGCCAAAGGTGATAAGCAATCAGGTCTCTATAAATAGATAGGGCGGAACATATTCAAAGATCAAGGCTCCATTGTTGTACAGCAGTGGAGCCTTGTTAGTTTCTGAGTGGGCACATAATTTAGATAAAATAAATGTAATGGCGTAGAGAGCTAGTGCTTAAGCTGATAGTGATAGTGGAATACATAGTTGCTGGTGGACTAATACAGTACAGTTTCGGGATAAGAAAGTTTGTTTAACCAGTACACTCTAGTGCACTATAACTAAATTTATTGGAGTGAAAATAAAGCAGCCATTGGCTGCTTTATTAAAATCTAACTGCGTTATTCTAATTAAACAGTTGGATTAGAATGCTGACGTATCTTGGAAAAGGCCAACTTTCAAATCTTTAGCAACATAAATCTCTTTGCCATCAACAAGTACGCGACCATCTGCAAGGCCCATAACTAGGCGACGGTTAACAACACGCTTCATGTGGATTTCGTAAGTCACTTTTTTCGCAGTAGGTAGGATTTGACCAGTGAATTTCACTTCGCCTACACCTAAAGCACGGCCTTTGCCTTTGCCGCCAACCCAACCAAGGTAGAAGCCAACAAGCTGCCACATTGCATCAAGTCCTAGACAACCAGGCATTACTGGGTCACCAGGGAAGTGACAGTCGAAGAACCATAGGTCAGGAGTAATATCCAGTTCAGCAAGAATCAAACCTTTACCGAAACCACCTTCAGTCTCAGACATTTTAGTGATGCGATCCATCATCAACATGTTCGGTGCTGGTAGTTGAGGACCTTCAGGCCATAGTTCGCCTTGGCTTGATGCTAGAAGATCTTCGCGAGTGTAAGAATCACGTTTGTTTTGCATTATCAATTACTCCAATTTTTGATAGGTGCATATTAGTGAACAGGTGTACGCTAAACAAGTCCGATCAGTACTAGACAAACCAGTTTTTAATGCGTCCAACAATTCCAATAGGGTGCTCATGTCTTTCAAAGTTTTCAATACGTTCCGCAATTTTGCTCAGAACGCTTTCTTGTTCATCGTCTCTAAATGGTTTGTTCATAATAAGAGGAATCGCTTCATCTACATTAGAGACAGACCAAATATGGAATTCTTTGTTTTTGATGCTTTCAATTAGGTCTGGCTTCAGAGCAAGATGTCGTAAGTTAGATCTTGGAAGGATCACACCTTGTTCGCCAGTTAACCCGTTGTGTTTACACACATGATAGAAGCCTTCGATTTTCTCGTTTAGCCCACCAACTGCTTGTACACGACCGAATTGGTCGACAGCACCGGTTACCGCTATTTGTTGATTGATAGGGTATTCCGACAAAGCACTGACCAAAGAGCAAAGCTCAGCAAGAGAAGCACTATCGCCATCAACTTCGCAGTATGATTGCTCAAACACAACAGAAGCAGCATAGGGCAACGGATCTTCAAGGTTTAACGCGCTGCTTACAAACGCTTGCATGATCATCATGCCTTTAGCATGAAGGTTACCACCGAGTTCCGCTTTGCGTTCAACGTCGGCAATATCACCATCACCAAAGTGGATAACACATGAAATTCGGGCTGGTTCACCATACGATACTGGGTGTCCTGGTACATCGATAACCGTCAGACCATTAACTTGTCCAACTTGTTCACCCTCGGTTTCGATAATAACTTGGCCATCTCGAATATCATCAAGAGCACGTTCAGGTAAGTACGATTCGCGGTTGTATTTGTGTTGTTGTGCTTGCTGAATATGGTGACCATCAATCTCACCATGGTCGGCTTCAATCAAAGCTTCGTTCAATAACGCATTGTGCCAAATCGGGCACAACGGTATATAGCTTTGGTCTTCAGTTTCTCTTGCTCCAGCAGTAAGAATGCCTGTCACCGCCTGTTGCGTGATGTTTGGCAGTTCATAACGTTGTTGGAGCCATTTAAGGTAACCAAGATATTGAGTCAACGTCTCTTCTGTTAGCTTTATGTCTTGTTCAATTTCACTGAATAGGCAGAAACCGGTTTGAATATCACTGTCTAGGTAATCAAGATCGCCGAGTTGAGCTCGGTCTCCAACCACAATCAACTTAATATTGTAGGTAAGCGGTAAAGATGGAGATTGGTTTAAGTGTTCAGGGTTGCTACTGATGGGCTCTACGGCCTCACCAAGAAGTGCAGACTTAAGCAGTAACCAGCTTCCCGGGTTTGCTAGAATCAAGTTGGCTGAAACAATCAGATAACCATTGTTCGCTCTAGCCAGTAAGCCAGGCTTTGTCGCAACGACTTGGCCGTCTTTTGATTGAACTTGGTCAAACAGAGAGACAGCATTTAAAGACTCAGTTTTTATTACTGGTAACGTGTGATCATCTAGAGCCGTTACTAAAGATTCAACAATCATTTGACGATAGATCGAATTGTCCGGAGCGTTGACAAGTAAAACACGCGAAAGATTGGACAAGCGGACAAAGCGGGTTAGCGCATCGTTGAATCTATGTTGAATGTCTGAAAATGGGAAAGGCGAGATGTCAGGGAATTGCTCTAATTGAGCGCTATATTCGTCGTACTGAGGCGTAACATGTCGCCAATCTACTAGAGTCATTTAAGTTTCTGATTATGATAATGAGGTAGGGAGTATATAGAAAAACCGATCTCGCTTGTAGCTCTATGTTGTAGTTACTAATCACTAAGCTAATATAAGTATGATCTTGGTCTATTCTTTCAAGACAACAATTGTTAAATAGCCTATTTTGGGTTACGCTGTCACTAGGATTAACTCTCGAGATTAGACATGAAATATCAGCAACTTGAAAACTTGGAATGTGGTTGGAAATGGAACTATCTGGTCAAAAAATGGAAAGAAGGCGAGTCGATCACCTGCCATATTGATTCAAGTGAAGCTGACGTTGCTGTACAAGCCTTATTGAAGCTTGAACACCAACCAACAGGTGTTCTTGAGTGGATATCTGACAACATGTCTCCTGAGCTCGATAACAAGCTTAAGCAAGCGATCCGAGCTAAGCGAAAGCGTCACTTTAATGCTGAACAAGTTCACACCAAGAAAAAATCAATCGACCTTGATTATCGTGTATGGGAAAAGCTATCCCAGCGTGCGAACGAGCTAGGTTGTACGCTATCAGATGCCATCGAGTATTTGGTAAGCGAAGCATCTCGTAGTGAACAGGCCAGCAAGACAGTAACCAATCTTAAAGAAGATTTAAGCAAGCTCCTTTCTGACGATAAATAATCATCAACAGTAGTGGTGACATTATGATGTATGTAATCTTAATCGGTGCAGCGTTGGTTTTTTGGTTAGTCGCGGTTGATAGGCCGGTATTGAAAATCAAATTTAACGATGGGGCGATCGAACAAGTTAAAGGTCATCTTCCACCTAGCTTTAAGCACAACCTTCAAGAGATTGGCCACAACAACACGTTTAAAGGTGAATTAAAAGTGTACGCAAAGCGTTCTGGTTATAATCTCAAGTTCACAAAGGATGTACCTAAGAACGTGCAACAACGTATTCGTAATGTATTCCCGCATAACGGCTTCAAATCTAAAGGTTCAAAGAAGGCGTAATTGTCGAGAATTACGTCTTATCTTGTTAATCTTCATACTAAGTTAGTTCTTCGCTTGCCTTAACCATCGTCATACTGTTCTCAGTTTCAATAAAGGAGAACAGTATGAGATATCTAACCCTTTTGTTGTTTTTTTCATCCCCAGTCGTATTTCCCGACGATGCATTGGTTAATCCCGTAGCTAAAAAGATCAAAGCCACGGTCATGAAAGGCCTAAAAAAGAGCAATGTTGAAATCGATGGTTATTGTGACCTGATGATTGAAATGAAGCACTCCAAAGGTTATACAAAAATCAAGAGAGTGAGAACATCCGGCGATAGTAAAGCTTGTAGACAGGCGAAACAGCACTTACCAAACAAGAAACAGTTCAAATACAGTTTTCCAGAAAAGTACATCCGAATTCATATCACAAACTGACCAAGGTAATGCACTATAACTAAATGGCATTAATATTATTGCTTAAAATGCCAATGAAAACGAGTGAATTACGGTGATCTGAGTTAGATGTCAGTTTGTTGCACTGTCACTTGATATGAGGAATATGTCTAGTAGAGTGTTCATTCTATTTAACAGAAGGTGCCAAATGTACACGAATCTTGTTTAGCGACAGCGTGTTTAACGGGGATGCCGAGGTGTTGGCAAGTCATCAGTACCTTTAGTTTTCTATCGGCAGGAGCGTGTTCTGAGAGAATCACAGAGCTTATACACTCTTTATTCAGATACAGCTTGTTGCCAATAATCTCTTCATTGGGCAGTACCCAGCGATATTCTTTTTCGTAACGCCAGTTTGAATGTTTGATTCCAAGTACGCTCGCGGCTAATTTCGATACTTTTGACTTAACTAGCGAAGGAGAACTAAGCATGCTTGGGTTGTCAGTATACTGAACTTCAAAGCAATTGAGATCTGCCTCACCGTGATAACAGTTAAGATCATACTCAATACACATACCTTTAAAGTTATCGCCATACTGAGACCAAAGTATGGGATGGTCATTCGATTGAGAGAAGCACATAACCTTGAAGTCATTCTGAAGTTCTTGGTTGAACAGGTGATGAGATTCAAAAGGGTTATTAAAGGTCTTAGCGGAATCAAACCACAACGAACACTCGGATATCGACTGTATGTTTCTATCGTGAAGAGATCTGAACTTATAAAGTTTAGGCAACATATCAAACACCTAGTTTACAACATTGTCTGATGTTAACACTATAATTCATAATGTAAGCGTGAATGCATAGTGTTTGCTTGCTTAGTCACCAAGTTTAATCATATAACTGATTGATAGATCAAAATTTAAACACGAAATAGCAGCCTGTTTGAGTGATTTATCTTGCAATAGCGCTGGTTTTTTAATAAGTTGCAACGTAACTTTATATTGGTGGAAGAATAGGTCTATATTTGGAGGCAATGTAAAGGAAGTTAAGTGAACCAATAATGATAAATCCGACCTCAAAGAGATCGGACTATTTGCAATGTTAGGCTAGTTGACCGCAATAAATTGGTCTAGCCATTGAAGGAACTTTAGAAATGGTACCTTGCACCAATGTATGCTGTTTTGGATGAAACATCGATGGACTCTATTTCAATATGTGCAGAGCGGTAACCAATATGAACGTCGATGTTATCGGTAATTATTGCGCCAAATTCTCCACCGATTTGGTAAGCGGCCTCAGATTCAGAAGCTGAGAGCCCAAAGGCTTTGATTTCCGTATCAATAGATCCAACGCCTGCTAACAGGGAGACATACAAATCCAAGACGTCGCCTTTAACGATGAATTTGGGTTTAACATTCACGAAGAAGGCTTGGCCTTCCATATCCATCATTTGAGCAAAGTTAACTTTGCCAATTTTTCGGTACTCCGCTTCTAATCCCAGCTTTACTACATCGTGTGTATTGAATTCATAACCGCCAACGAAGTTATAACTCAAGTCAGCTAGATCAGAAGAATCTTCAATTTTGCTACAGCGGTATTCTAATTCGGTTTCATTATAAAACCCGATATCTACACCTGCATAAAAATGACCAAGCTCTTTAGCTACTGTGTCATTTTCATTAGCAAGCGCGTATGAACTCATGCCAAAAGCGGTGAATAGTGATAGGCAACCATACCGATTTTCATATTAAGCCTTTTATATAATAAGTTATTGATTCCTTGAATATCTTACCAAATATAGAGCTTTTAAACTAATAATGGTTTTGTGTAACCATCTGATTTTATGAGCTTATTATCGATATAAACATCAATACGAAGCAACATGATTCGATTTTTCTCATATCGCTTTATATTTACACGATCAGTATGCCTTTAGCCGAACACAACAAGGTGGTGGGTAGGGAAACTGCTTAATCAAAACAAAGTTGAGGCGTTAAAGCGTAAAGATGAACTCGAAAATGAGAAGCATCAGGCGAGGGTACGGCGATTACAAAATCGTATAGCCCCTTGTTCCCATAAACGACAAGTATTTGAGCGTGATTGTCGACACTTGGTATTTTTATGCGTTAATCTTATATGGGAGTTATCCTCATGAAAGTTGAGCTCGTTACTTCCCTTAAGCGTCAAGCGACCAAAATCCTAGCCGATCTGCACGACACCAAAGAGCCCGTGTTGATCACCGAGCATGGCAGACCCTCTGCGTATCTCGTAGATGTTGACGACTACCAGTTTATGCAAAACCGCTTGGCTATCCTGGAAGGGATCGCACGTGGTGAGCGTACCATTTCTGAAAGTAAGGCTCTGAGTCATGAAGAAGCAGAAACAAGATGTCAAAATGGCTGAAGTGATTAGCAAAGCTTTTAAACAGGCGGCTAGGGAGCTTGAAGTATCAATCATTTGGGCCGGTGACAGGAAGAGCTTAGAGATGGCCCGCACGTTGAATCGTTTGGTGTAATGCGCAGTTAGTGGTGAAACAGTGCTCCTTTCCTTACTGCACTGGAAACCAAAAGACGAGCTCAATCACTTAGTTTGACTTTTTTATTACAACGAACCGTAAGTAGTTGCATAACAATTAGGGGTATATATAATCTACGCGTGAGGCGGACTGGCTTGCCAGTCATCCAGCAATGGGTGCTACTAATTTTGAGAGGTTTTACCTCTAGTTCCTCGAACTAGTCTAGCAATAGGCGTTACTTATTATTACTAAAAACGACGCCTCACACTCTTTTCTCTGGAGGTGATTATATGTCTTTTAAAGACACAGTATGGTGGACTAGAAAGGCAAGAATCCAAGCTGCCAAGCGACTCCAATCTAATGACTTTGCTTCACAATTAATTCTGCTCTGGTACTCATCTTTCACGGTTTGCATGTCAATTTATGAACTAAAAAAACCTACAGACAGTGGTGATTTCGCAATTGTCATGGTTATCCTCTCCGTTCTAATATTATGTGCATCTCTTTATATAAGTAACCGGAATTTCAAAGAGCGAGCAGTTTCGTTAAAAAATTGCTATGAGCATTTAAGTGAACTGGAGGGTACTCTTCGTAACCCTAGTTGCAACCTAATCCAAGCTAACTCTGACTATAAAACAATTTTAGGTAGTTCAGAAAACCATGAAGATATAGATTTTAAAAGTGCTTTGATCAATGAGTGGCTAAATACCTCAAAAAAGGATATGGGCACACTTACAAGAGTTCCAACTATACCTAATGTAATTGAAGTAATAGCTTTTACTTTTGGAAAATACTTAATCCTTACAGCCTTTGTAGGTCTGCCATTTTTGACTCTTTTAGTCAGGTAATCCATGAAAGTAATAACAGAATTCAACCGAACATTTTCGTTGGATAATCTTAATAACTTGTACCAACAACACATCGCTACTTCCTATGCTACTGGTATAGATAACATGAATCATCAAGTCTTTAGAGAGATGAAAGATGAGCAAATTAGTATTATTGAAAGGAAGGTACTGGAAGGGAGCTACTCGTTTACCAAATACAAGCTAAAACTAATTAGCAAAGGACGTGGAAAGTCACCTCGTGAAATATCTATACCCACAATAAGAGATAGATTGGCTCTAAGAGCGTTATGCGACTTCCTCCAAATCAGGTTCAAAGATGATATCAACTTTGATTTACCTCAAAACGTTATTAGAGACGTTAAGACTGATATGTCTACAGGGCAGTTTGATGCTTTCATCAAACTTGATCTTTCTAATTTTTACCCGTCTATAAATCATCAGCTACTATTACAACGTTTAAGAAGACGCATTAGAGATAAAGTAATACTGAATGTAATAGAAAGCTCGATAACAGCTCCAACTGTACCCAAGCCTCATGCTTCTGACCGTTTAAACGAAAAGGGCGTCCCGCAAGGTTTATCAACCTCCAACGTACTTGCTGCAATTTTCCTTTCAAATCTAGATAAACGTTACAATACTCGAACAGATATTGCTTACTATAGGTATGTCGATGACATTCTAATATTGTGTAAAAAAAACGATTGTGAATTGATTGCCGAAGATGTGATCGCTCAGTTCAAACGTTTGAGGTTAAAAGTTCATGACCCAATTAAAGCTCCAGATAAGTCTTCAATAGGAGTTATCAGTGATGAATCCTTTACATATCTTGGTTATCACTTTGAAGAGCAGTTTATATCTGCTCGAAGTGGCTCTGTAGACAAGTTAAGAGAATCCATTCTGTCTATCTTCTCAGGTTATAAACATTCGAAATTGAAGAGCCAAGAGTTCTTAGAGTGGCGACTAAACTTGAGAATAACTGGCTGTATTTTCAATAAAAAATCAAAAGGGTGGTTATTCTTTTTCTCAGAAATAACAGATAAAAAGCTATTACACGAACTAGATTCATTTATCATGATGCTGTGTAAGCGATTTGAAGTAGACATTAAACCTAGAAAGTTTACTAAGGCTTTTTATCAAGTAAAACATAAGAAATATGATTCCAAGTATATTCAAAATTTTGACCTTTATAATCACAACGAGATGGCTGAAATCTTGATTAAATACTTTAATAAAAGCACCGAAGGAATGTCTAATGAGGATGTTGAAATTGCTTTTAAGAAACGTGTGGCGAAGCAAGTAAAAGAACTAGAGACAGACCTTCTAGATTTTGGTTACAAAGTCTAAATATATTACATTTACTTAAACTTGTGCTTACGAGGAATCCTTGGTGGTTCATCAAGCGTTGGATGTGACGGACACTGAGAATCTCTGCCACATCAGTACGACGCAAACGATGTTCACAGACGTCTTGAATAACTTTGAATCGACTAATTTCTTTTTCACTCATGGCAATCAACATCTCAGGAGTCCTTAGTAACCGAAGCTGGTACATGAAATGTAGTCAGCAACCAGTGCTAAGGTGACATTTTAATCTGGCTCAAAAGTGACATTACTATCTGGGGCTTACACTCTCAGTGCGTATTATGTATATTATGTTAAATTGGGTTTAGTGTTTATAAGGCAGGTATCTTTGTTTGATGCCCTGCCTCTTGTTTGACTACCAAACTGATGCTCTATTTAACAGTAAGTCTATTTACCATAAAATACCTAATAAACATATTTCCTAATCTTCGATTAAGAATACGTTTATTAGACTTCAAGCATTAACCTATCAATTGCTTCAATGATCTCTTTGGTTCTTACAGGTTTGGTAATGAAATCATTCATACCGACATCTAAACAAGAAAATTTATCTTCTACTGATGTGTGTGCCGTTAGCGCGACGATTGGTGTTTTGATGTTTGCGTCTCTCATATATTTGGTTGTGGTTATTCCGTCCATAACTGGCATCGACACATCCATCAAGATAATATCTATCGGATCATTACCTCTTTCTACAAAGCCAATGGCTTCTTCACCGTTGCTTGCGATGAAAACTTCGTGGCCTTGACGCGCAAGGATCAATTGAATCACCATCTGATTCGTTGGGTTGTCTTCAACAACTAACACTGAATAACGGGTTCTTGGAACTTGCGAGTATTTATCTTCTGCAGCATGATCTTGATTGTTCGTAACTTTCGTTAGAACTGGTAACCGCACTTCAAATTTCGAGCCTTTTCCTGGCTCACTCTCGACCATTATATGCCCGCGCATCAGTTCTACTAGTCGTTTTGTTATTGCTAAACCTAAGCCGGTGCCACCAAACCTACGCGTGATTGTGCTATCGGCTTGCACGAACGGACTGAATAACGACGAAAGTTGCTGTGAGCTGATGCCAATTCCGGTGTCTTCTACGCTAATACGGAATGAACTGTGCTGGTATGTAATAGAAACATGTACATGCCCGTGTTCAGTGAACTTTATTGCGTTACCAATGAGATTAAAAAGGATCTGTGCTAAGCGACTTGGGTCGATGTAATGTAGTTCACCTTCTGGAATGTCGCTAGTTAGGGTTAACGACAACCCTTTATCGTCTGCTATCTTCTTTTGTTCAGATAAAACAAAAGTTACAGTGTCTCTTGCGTTACTCCATTGAGGAGCCAACGAGAAGCATCCAGATTCAATCTTTGAAAAGTCCAATACATCACTGATGATCGCCAATAGGAGTTCAGATGATGTACTCATATTTAACAATATAGACTGTTGTTCATCATTCAGCGGTGTGGACTTTAGCGTGTCGATTAAGCCTATGGTGGCATTTAGCGGCGTTCTTAACTCATGACTCATCATTGCTAAGAATTCAGATTTGGCTTTGTTGGCTCTTTCTGCGTCTTTTCTTGCTGCTACGAGTTCTGCTGTACGTTCTCGGACTGTCGCTTCAAGTTTTTCTTTGTTTTCAATATCGAAAACAGCACGCTCAATCAGCGGTCGAAATCGGTTTAGAGTGGCCTTGGTTTCAATACTAAAGTGTTTGGTATTGGAATGGATAAAGATGATAACGGATTGTGTTAGCCCGCTATCAATACCAGTAATCAGTACAGAGTTAATTTGGTCTAAGATAATGGGATGCAAAGTGCTGAACTCACCCAGAGATTTGGGTTCAAAAAGAATGGCACATTCTCCATTAATGACTCGCGAAAGCTTGCCACAATCTGTCCAATTCATTTGTTCGAATACTTTGTTATTGGTTAACAGGGTTTTGAAACTACCTTCATTCCCTACTCTTGATACCACAATAAAATCATCAAACTTAATGTATTTTTTGAGTGCGAATTCGAGACTAGAAAATATTTCAGATATGTTACTCGCCTTACTGATCGCAGAGATAGTAGATAGGATCACCCTATTCTCTTCAGCTAATTTACGTTCACGGACCTTTAGTTTTTGCAGTTCAATACGAGCTTCTTGCAGCGCTTCTTGGTCTTCAGTATCCATTACTTTTTCAGCCTATAAAACGTTGCAGACGATACCATTAAATTTCCGTGCGCATTCTCACCACCAGAAAGTCTGCCTTGCTCACCAAACGTAAATGGACATATGTATGGAAGCCCACCAAGTGCGTGATTGATTTGGTCACAAACCTCATCCATATCTTGTTTTAGGTGCAGCATTGGTCCTGCACAGAATATGTTGATCGCCCCTAATTTTTCTTCAAGATCCATATCATTATAGTAAGACGAATGAATGATGTTAGCGGCACGACTTATAAGTTGTTGCTTAGAGCCTTGCATCAAATAGATGGTGTCACCTTCATTTATATCAGTGAACAACTCGATACCGTTACACTCAGTTTCTCTGATCGAATGCGATAACTTGAAATATGGGTAGTCGTAAGAAGAGCCGACCTTTCGGCCTAATGGATAAACTGTCGACTTTTCAAAAATATACCCATCATCACTGCCACCTAAATGAAAATCAGTCCATTCATTATAAACGGTGGTCGCAGGCCTATGGTCGATCTCTAACAATATTCGATTTCTTACTTTGGTGACGGTGCCTGAATACTGGGTGGGTGTATGACCGGCGCTAAAAGATGAATAGATGGATTGTGACGCAAAAAACACCGTTAAAGAGACGCCATTAATAGCAAGAGCTTCTTCGGTAAAGATACTCCAATTTCCAGACACTTGATTGTCTGCTGCGCTTCCACCAATAATCGGCACCTCTGTACCAAATTTGTTATCGATGGCCGCCATTACCTTCTCTTCATTACCAGGGGTGGAATGGAGCAAGATAAGATCGGGTATCTCTCCTTCTCGGTTGGCGTTCTTTAATGCTTTATCGATGGCGCTGAATGTACTACGGTCTATGGAATCGCCAAAGTGACTGATGCCGGTACCGTAGGCATTAATTCCAGAATCATAGATGATGAGTATCCCAATCACAGGGCCTGAATGGAACCCTGTTTCGGTCATAATACCGTGACAAGTGGTGCAGCCATGTATTGGTGTATTCGGGAGCGCATCTACCAAATATCTCTGCACAGCAAGTGTGGAGTACTCTTCGGTGCAGTAGCAGATAAGACAGGCAATATCGTCAGGGTTTGCCACCCCACTGAGCAGCTCATCTACTGCGATTTTATCGTCTAGGGAATAAGAGACTTTTGATAGAAATTTCATAGATCTCGGAAGATTTTATTAATGCTCTCTTTATAACACTTTTATACAATCTATTTCACTGACTTAGTACATATTTCTATCAAAAGAATTGAGGCGAGACTAACTTGTTACTGTGTTATTCCTTAGAAAGGTTTACAGAAAGTGTGGCTATCTGTTGTGGAAATGTAACCGTTATTGAGGAGTTCTGAGCGTTCGTTCGTAACAGCCAAATTGATGCCCCTTTTTCTTCTAGAGTTCCGCTCTCATTATAGTTAATGATAAATTTACCAGTTTTAGATGTTTCGATCGAATACCCTAGGTTATCACCCGAAATTAAAACATTATGTTTATCAATAGTAATTTGGCAAGGTTTAGAAATTATACAGTTTACTGTTTCGTCATTATCGTATGTCACTGTTCTCCAAGTAAATGCAGCTATTAAAATAGCCAACATGACGATAATTTGAACAAGCCTGCCTTTTGTTAGCTTTTGTGCCGCCATTATAATCTTTACTCCTTGTTACAAAGTTCAAAGTTTTTAAATAAAAATCCAATTCCAGACCAAGCGTAAGGTTACTACTCTGTCATTGATTTGTTAATTCAAGTATAGTGTCGCGTTGAAAATGCCACTTTTTTTTAAAATCAGCAAGTGGAAATAAAGCTCTGAATAGGCTGAATTTCCTTTTCTAATTTGGGTGGCATTACGACGTGAGTCGTGTTGGAAGTAAAGTGTAGTAAATAAGAAATTGGAAGCATGCAAATGAGCCAAGAAAAGCAGCTTGAACAAAACTACAACTATACGGTCGTCCGTCAATTTACCCTCGTTACAATTTTGTGGGGTATTGTCGGTATGGGCGTTGGTGTTTTGATTGCCGCTCAATTAGTTTGGCCACAGCTAAACTTTGATACGCCGTGGCTGACGTACAGTCGTTTACGTCCCCTGCATACTAATGCGGTTATTTTTGCGTTCGGTACAAGTGCGCTGTTTGCAACATCATATTATGTTGTGCAACGTACCTGTCAGACGCGTCTCTTTGGTGGCCCTCTCGTAGCCTTTACCTTTTGGGGTTGGCAAGCGATTATCCTGTCCGCTGCAATTACTTTACCGTTAGGTTTAACCTCTGGTAAAGAATACGCAGAACTTGAATGGCCAATCGATATTGCTATTACTCTTGTGTGGGTAGCTTATGCGGTCGTGTTCTTCGGAACCATGATTAAGCGTAAGACATCGCACATTTATGTAGCTAACTGGTTCTTCGGAGCCTTCATCATCACGGTTGCCGTGTTGCACATCGTTAACAGCCTGGCTGTTCCTGTATCTGCGTTTAAATCGTACTCGATTTATTCTGGAGCGATCGATGCAATGGTGCAATGGTGGTACGGACACAATGCGGTAGGCTTCCTATTGACAGCTGGTTTCCTAGGTATGATGTATTACTTCGTTCCTAAACAAGCTGGTCGCCCTGTTTACTCTTACCGTTTGTCGATTGTTCACTTCTGGGCTCTTGTGTCTCTGTATATTTGGGCTGGTCCTCACCACCTACACTACACAGCACTTCCAGACTGGACTCAGTCTCTAGGTATGGTTATGTCTTTGGTTCTGTTTGCTCCATCTTGGGGTGGCATGATCAACGGTATTATGACTCTATCTGGTGCGTGGCATAAGCTACGTTACGACCCTATCCTACGTTTCCTAATCGTTTCTCTATCATTCTACGGCATGTCGACTTTCGAAGGCCCTATGATGGCAATCAAAACGGTTAACGCACTATCTCACTACACGGACTGGACTATCGGTCACGTTCACTCTGGTGCGCTAGGTTGGGTTGCGATGGTTTCAATCGGTTCGGTTTACCACTTAGTTCCTAAACTATTTGGTCAAGAGCGTATGTACTCTGTATCTCTAATCAATGTTCACTTCTGGTTAGCAACGATCGGTACGGTTTTCTACATTGTTGCAATGTGGATCTCTGGTGTGATGCAAGGTCTGATGTGGCGTGCAGTTAACTCTGACGGTACATTAACTTACAGCTTCGTTGAATCTGTAGAAGCATCTTACCCGTTCTACTTTGTACGTTTCTTAGGTGGTTTTATCTTCCTATCTGGTATGTTCCTAATGGCATACAACACGTACAAAACTGTTTCTGCACCTAAAGATAGCCTTAAAGCTATCCCTCAACCGGCTTAAGGAGATTTAGAATGAGCTCAAATTCAAATAATCGCCATGAGTTGGTAGAGAAGAACGTTGGCCTACTGGCGATCTTGATCGTTATTGCTATCAGTTTTGGTGCTTTAGTAGAAATTACCCCTCTTATTTTCCAAAAGCAGACGACTGAACCTGTAGAAAACCTACGCGTTTACTCTGCTCTGGAAATGGAAGGTCGTGATATTTATATCCGCGAAGGTTGTAACGTATGTCACAGCCAAATGATTCGCCCTTTCCGCTCTGAAACGGAACGTTACGGTCACTACTCTGTAGCGGGCGAAAGCGTTTGGGAACACCCATTCTTATGGGGTTCTAAGCGTACTGGTCCAGATCTAGCGCGTGTTGGTGATCGTTACTCTGATGAGTGGCACCGTGTTCACCTTATCGACCCTCGTGAACTTGTTCCTGAATCAAACATGCCTGGTTTCCCATGGCTTGCTGAGAATGTACTTGATGGCAAATTGACTCAACAGAAGCTTGAACTCTTCCGTAATCAATTTGGTGTTCCTTACACAGACGAACAAATTGCTAACGCTAAACAAGATGTTGAAGGAAAAACAGAGATGGATGCAATCATCGCTTACCTTCAATCGCTTGGCCACGCAATGAAATAAGGAATAATTATGGACATTATTACATTTCAAAGTGTTTGGACTGTTACTGTTTTTGCTTGCTTCATCGGCATCGTTTGGTGGGCATACGGCAAGAATCGTAAATCACGTTTCGACGAAGATGCGAACCTAGTGTTTGCAGACGACGAGCCGGCAACAAGTTCTAAAAATCAAGGAGTGACAAAGTAATGAGTACATTCTGGAGTATCTGGGTTAGTGCGATTACGATTGGTACCCTAATTGGTTGTGCTGTCTTGCTTCGTTGGTGTTTTAAAGATCGAACTGGCGTAGAAGAAGGTCATGATATGGGCCATGAATACGATGGTATTCGTGAGCTTAATAACCCACTACCAAAATGGTGGACATACCTTTTCATCAGTACGATTGTGTTTGCAGCGGTTTACCTTGCTCTTTACCCTGGCCTTGGCAATTTTAAAGGTCTACTAGGTTGGACAAGTTCAAACCAAGAAGTTCGTAGTATTGAAGAGTCTCGCTCGTCAATTGCTGCGGCTCAAGCGAACAAGCAGTTAGACGAGTACGCGAAAGAGCTTGATGACGCCAACACCTATTTTGGTGAAGCATTCAAAAAGCTAGCTCACGACGAAAATGGTTTACGTTCTGTCCCTGACATTGCATCAGATGCTGACGCAATTAAAGTGGGCCAACGTTTATTCTTGCAAAACTGTTCTCAGTGTCACGGCTCTGATGCTCGTGGTCAAAAAGGTTTTCCTAACCTAACTGATGACGCATGGCTATATGGTGGTGAACCACAAGCTATCGTGACAACAATCATGCATGGTCGTGTTGGCCAAATGCCTGGCTGGAAAGATGCACTTGGTGAGCAAGGCGTTAAAGAAGTGGTTAGCTACACGCTTAGCCTTTCTGGACGTAGTGTGAATGCTCGTGAAGCTGAAGCTGGTAAAGCACGCTTTGTTGTATGTGCTGCATGTCACGGTACAGATGGTAAGGGTAACCCTGCTGTAGGTGCACCTGACCTGACCGACCGCGACTGGTTGTTTGGCGACTCTCGCGCTGCTGTGACGGAAACAGTAATGTACGGACGCTCTGGCGTTATGCCTGCTTGGAAAGACATTCTAGGCGAGGATAAAGTACAACTGGTTTCATCATACGTGTGGAGCTTAAGCAACTCGGATAATAAGTAACATTTCAATAACAGCCTCTTTCTAAGAGGCTGTCTTTCCTTTATTTTATAACCCCTTCTTTTTATTCTTTTTTGAGATCTTTTTTATGGTAAAGCCTTGGTATAAACAGTTTTGGCCGTGGTTCTTAATCGCGTTGCCAGCGACAGTAGTTATTTGGACCATCATGACGGTTATTGTGTTCACACAGAACTCTGTAGACTTAGTGACTGAGGATTACTATAAAAAAGGAAAAGGCATTAATGTCGACATTTCAAAAGTAAATATTGCAAAGGAACTCGGCCTTTCAGCTTCAGTTAACGAGAAAGGTAACTCCGTTATCATTACTCTTGAGAAAGGTAAACTTGATCATTTCCCTGCGATTAACGCAATGTTTGTTCACAGAACGCTGCCTGACCGCGATTTCACTCAACTACTGACAGCAGATGCGAAAGGCAACTACACCATGACTTTGGATCATGAAATGCAAGGACCATGGTTTATTGAGCTTTCTCCGCATGATTCTGAATGGTTAGTGCAAGGTCGCATGAACTTCCCTATTGATACTCCTACTCAACTAACGAACTAAAGCTTATGTGTGAATCCTGTTATCACTGCGGTGAAGATGTACCAGCGGAAACGGATTTTAAAGTAGAAATTTTAGGATCGGTTCGTCCGATGTGTTGTCCGGGTTGCGAAACCGTAGCCCAGACTATCATAGATAGCGGTTTGGTCTCTTATTACCAATACCGTACTGCTCCGGCTGAAAAAGCCGACTTGGTGCCAGAGCAACTTCTGGCTCTTAGTCATTATGACAATGAAGATGTTCAACTTGAGTTCGTTCGAAACTCTGAAAACACCTCCGAAGTGACATTGTCACTAGAAGGCGTCTCTTGTGCGGCTTGTGCCTGGCTTATTGAGAAGCAAGTTTCTTCAAAGCTTGGCGTTGTGAGTATTCGTGTTAATACCACGACCAACCGTGCTCTGCTCAGTTGGGATAACACTCAGGCCAAACTGAGCGAGTTGCTATCCGCGATTCATAGGTTGGGCTACAAAGCTGCACCATTCGAGGCTGATCAACAAGAAGCCGCTTATCATCGTTCGATGAAGAACTACCTTTATCGTCTTGGTGTAGCTGGGCTAGCAACCATGCAGGTCATGATGCTGGCTGTGGCGCTTTATCTTGAAGTCTTTGGTAACCTAGAGCCCGAATTCAAAAGCTACTTCCGTTGGGTGAGCTTAATCTTTGCAACACCGGTTCTGCTCTACTCTGCATTACCTTTCTATATTAACGCTTGGCGTAGTATCAAAGGGCGAACATTGGGTATGGATGTACCCGTGTCGATCGCTCTGTTGTTTGCCTACGTTGCTAGTTTGGTAGCGACGGTGACCGAAAAAGGCGAAGTGTTCTTTGAATCTATCTCGATGTTCACCTTCTTCCTATTGCTGGGTCGTTTTCTTGAAATGCGCGCTCGTCGTAAAGCAGCCGCCGCGAGTGGTAACCTGCTTAAGCTGGTTCCTGCAATGGCAACAACATTAGACGGTGAACAAGTTCCAGTAAAAACCTTAAAAGTTGGCGACCAGATTCGCGTTCTACCCGGTGAGCACATCCCTGCCGATGGCAAAGTACTGTCTGGTAGAGTTCATATTGATGAATCGATGCTGACTGGCGAATCTATCCATGTGGTCAAAAACGAAGGCGATACGGTCTTTGCTGGCACATTGAATGGTGATGAATCGTTTGAATTGGAAGTGATGACGTCTAAAGCGGATTCAGTGATTTCCAATATCGTTCGCCTACAAGATGAAGCGCAGTTATCAAAACCTCGCATCGCTGAAATTGCTGATGTGGTGGCTCGATACTTTGTCGCAGTTATCTTAATTATCTCATTTGGTACTTGGTTCTACTGGCATCAAACTAGACCAGAAGATGCTTTCTGGATCATGCTTTCAGTATTAGTGGCGACCTGCCCTTGTGCTCTATCGCTTGCAACACCGACAGCCATTACCTGCTCAACCTCTCGTATGGGTAACTTCGGCATCTTGCTGCGCAAAGGCCATGTGTTTGAAACCTTGTGTAAAGTGAATCACTTGATCATAGATAAAACAGGTACATTGACCGAGGGTGATATTCGTATCAGCCAAGTCGAAACCTTCGCAGAACTTGATAAAGACACATGTCTAAAAGTAGCAGCGAGCCTAGAGCAGCATGCTAACCACCCTATTGCGAAAGCGTTCAAAACTCATACTTCAGATGATATCGAAGTCGAGTCGGTGAACAACGTGATTGGTTCGGGCATTACTGGCGAGTGGAACGGGCAAGAAGTGGCGATTGGTAGTAGTGAGTTCATTCTAGGTGAAGCCCAGCCGTCCGAAAGCAATGGTATTTACTTGTCGATGTCTGGTCGACATATCGCAACATTCACTTATGAAGATCCAATTCGTAAAGAAAGTATCGAGTTTATTAAAAAGTTTAAAGAAGCGGGAATCAAAACGACCCTGCTCACTGGCGATTCTTTGATTAATGCAAAGCCTGTTGCTGAAGAGATCGGCATTACTGATATTGTTGCTAACGCGAAGCCGGAAGATAAACTGGCTTATTTAAACTCTAGAGACGCTAGTGACATCACCATGATGGTTGGTGACGGTATTAACGATGCGCCTATTCTTGCAGGTGCACACCTTTCGGTTGCTATGGGCGGCGGTACCGACGTGGCGAAAGCCTCAGCGGATATGGTGTTATTGGGTGACAAACTCGATAGATTACTTAAATCACGAACATTAGCGCTTAAAACGCGTAAGATAATCCGTGAAAACTTAGCGTGGTCGTTGGGGTATAACTTACTTATTCTTCCATTGGCCGTAGCGGGTTTGGTTGCTCCATACATTGCCGTTGTTGGCATGTCTGCTAGCTCTATTATTGTTGTGTCTAACTCGTTAAGGCTTTTAAAAGAGCAAGGTAAATAATGGAAAGTTTATACATACTTATTCCAATTGCAATCGTACTAGTGTGCATCGCTGTCGGTATCTTTCTATGGGCAGTTAAGAGTGAGCAGTTTGAAGACCTTGAGCGTCAAGGCCACAACATTCTGTTTGATGAAGACACTAATGCTCATCATCATTCTGATAGTAAACCTGTTAAGAACGAGAAAGCTAACGTAGAAAGCCAAACTAACTTAGACAAAAAGAACGATGACGCCTGATTGGATCGGAGCCTTTGTTGTTGGGTTGATCGGCGCAGGTCACTGCATGGGAATGTGTGGTGGCATTGCGTCGCTTCTTTCAATTGGAAACAGTAAACCTTCCCCTGTCATTCCCCTGCTTTATAACCTAGGACGCTTGCTAAGCTATGCCGTGATTGGCGGTGTGATTGGCGGTGCAATTTCTTCTATAGGTCAGCTAAGCGATTTTAACGCTCTGCTAGGTTGGCTGCGATTATTTGCTGCTGGCTTTATGATCGTCTTAGGTTTGTATATTGGTAAATGGTGGTTCGGTTTGTTGTTTTTTGAAAAAGTCGGGCAAAAACTATGGCGCTATATCTCTCCTGTCGGTAAATCATTTCTACCATTGAAGCATCCTAGTCACGCTCTACCATTTGGTTTCATTTGGGGGTGGTTACCATGTGGCCTTGTTTATTCTATGCTTACATGGGCGGCCGTATCAGGAAGTTGGTATAACGGAGCAGGTATCATGCTTGCTTTCGGTTTAGGAACCCTCCCTGCGATGCTCACGGTTGGAATGGGTGCAAATTTCCTCAAAAAACTGCAACAAGCTGACTTATTTCGTCAGTTTGGTGCAATTTTAATCCTTATTTACGGCTTCTATACCGGTTATATGGCGCTACAGCTTATTATTTATACCGTATGATAGAATATTTAATCCGGTTTTTTTACTACCCTTTGGGGTTAAGGAATGCTAAAATATTGACGTATATCAAATAGTGAAAGATTGTTATGATTTCTGAAAAGCCTGTGACGAAACGTGTTCAGTCTGGTGGTTGTGCGATCCATTGCCAGGATTGTAGTATTAGCCAGCTCTGTATTCCGTTTACTTTGAATGAATCTGAACTCGATCAACTTGATCAGATCATTGAGAGAAAAAAGCCTATTCAAAAAGGCCAAGAGTTATTTAAAGCCGGTGACGAGCTTAAATCTCTATACGCTATTCGCTCTGGAACGATCAAGAGCTACACTATTACCGAGCAAGGTGATGAGCAGATTACTGCATTCCATCTAGCGGGCGATCTTGTTGGCTTCGATGCGATTACTGGTGACATGCACCCTAGTTTCGCACAAGCGTTAGAAACTTCTATGGTATGTGAAATTCCATACGAAATTCTCGACGACCTATCAGGAAAAATGCCTAAATTGCGTCAGCAAATTATGCGTCTGATGAGTAATGAGATTAAAGGTGACCAAGAAATGATTCTGCTTCTTTCTAAGAAGAACGCGGAAGAGCGTCTTGCTGCATTCCTTTACAACCTTTCTACTCGTTTCTCTCAACGTGGCTTCAGCCCACGTGAGTTTCGCCTAACGATGACTCGTGGCGATATTGGTAACTACCTTGGTTTGACTGTTGAAACAATTAGCCGTCTTTTAGGTCGCTTCCAAAAAGCAGACATCTTGAGCGTTAAAGGCAAATATATCACTATCGAAGATCACGATGCGTTGATGGAACTTGCTGGCGTTTCAAAAGAATAGTCTAGATATCAATGATGTAGTTCAATAATGAGCTACATCATGTTTCTCTCTTAAAACCTCTTATATTTCTCTTATTCTCTCCATAACTACGCTACATTATTTATATGTTCGGTCTGAAAAGTAGGCTTAGTTATGAGTATCTATAACAAAATTTTAGTTGTCGCAGACATTAATCACGATGAGCAACCAGCTCTAGTTCGTGCTATCCAACTTGCCAAGAAAAGCACATCAACAAGCCACATCACTTTCTTTTTATCGATCTACGATTTCTCGTATGACATGACATCTATGCTCTCTGTAGATGAAAGAGACGCAATGCGTAAAGGCGTAATTCATCAACGTGAAATTTGGATGAATAAAGTGGCGGCTCCTTACCTTGATGATTCCATTGAATTTAACGTGCAAGTGGTTTGGCATAACCGCCCGTACGAAGCGATCATTGCAGAGGTTTACAGTGGCGAGCATGACATCCTAATCAAAGGTACGCGTAAGCACGATACCTTAGAGTCTGTCATCTTTACTCCTACCGACTGGCACCTATTGAGAAAATGCCCTAGCCCAGTACTATTGGTTAAAAATGATTTCTGGCCAGAACACGCGAAGATCTACGCTTCAGTTCATGTAGGCTCTGAAACAGAAGCTCACTTAGAGCTCAATGACACGATGGTCGACAGGTTACTTGAGATCACAGGTCGTTTAGATGCTGAGCCGCTATTGGTAAACGCCTACCCGGTGACACCTGCTAATATCACAATCGAGCTGCCAGAGTTTGACCCAACCTCTTATACTGACGCGGTTCGTGGTCATCACTTAACAGCGATGAAAGCGTTGCGCCAGAAACACGGTATGAGTGAAGAACAAACCGTGGTTGAGCAAGGCTTGCCAGAAGATGTTATTCCTCGTGTAGCGTCTGAAAACAATGCTGCTATGGTGATTCTTGGTACAACAGGTCGTACGGGCTTGTCTGCCGTGTTTATCGGAAATACAGCAGAACATGTAATCGACAAGATTAACTGTGATGTACTCGCCCTTAAACCGTCGGGTTACGTAAGTCCACTTGATCCCAATTTGTCTATAGGTTAATACCTTATAGCTGATTTAAAATCATAAAAAAACGCCTCAAGCACTGCTTGAGGCGTTTTTATTTATCTAGAGCTTCCGCCATTCCAAATATAGAATCGCGAATATCTCGTTATACCAATCACAGTAAGTAAGTGATAATAAATAGCGCAGGAAAAATGCTTGAGAACAAGGCAGAAATTTTCGATAAGTAGTTATTCTACAATCAAAATTTCTAACGATGTTATCGAGTGTTTTAACCAGCTAGGATGAACAGTTATTTACTACGATTGGTATTATACGTTAGTCACGTCGATGAACATTGACTCATCAATATTTGAAGAGGAAATTTCAGCTTCTTCGAATTCGTAGGCCTTGCGATCTTCACTACGGTCTAGTGGAAGGTTTACGAAATCAAACAGTTCTCGGTCAGCCAGTTGGCTTGGACTTACGTTCTGAATTGACTTGAAGATCTTCTCAACACGACCTGGCGTTTTCTTATCCCAATCAATCAACATCGCTTTAATATTCTGGCGCTGTAGGTTCTCTTGAGAGCCACACAGGTTACAAGGAATGATTGGGAACTCTAGGTGCTCTGCGTATTGGATTAAGTCCGTTTCACGACAATAAGTCAGTGGACGAATAACAACGTTACGGCCATCATCAGAACGCAATTTTGGCGGCATTGCTTTCAAGCGTGCACCGTGGAACATGTTCAGGAACATCGTCTCAACAATATCGTCTAGGTGGTGGCCAAGAGCAATCTTAGTCGCCCCAATTTTCTCTGCAAACGAGTACAAAGTACCACGACGAAGACGAGAACATAGACCACAGGTTGTTTTACCCTCTGGCACTTTCTCTTTAACTACGGAGTACGTGTCTTTATCTACGATGTAGTAAGGAATGTTCAGAGTTTCGAAGTACTCAGGAAGAATGTGCTCAGGAAAGCCAGGTTGTTTTTGGTCTAGGTTTACGGCAACAACATCGAATTTGATAGGTGCAGCTTCACGTAAACGTAGCAAAATATCTAGCATCGCAAATGAATCTTTACCGCCACTAATGCACGCCATTACTACGTCATTCTCTTCGATCATGTTGTAGTCAACGATGGCATTTCCAACATTTCGTCTCAGACGTTTCTGAAGCTTGTTGAATTCAAGTGTTTCTTTTTTATTTTCGTTTTGGTTCATTGCGACTCTCACACCGTCGTATTACCGACTGTAGATTGCTAGTGGGACTGTTTTAGGGCGTGGATTATACGGATTTTTATTTGATGTTGAAATAGTAACGGCAGGATTAACAAGCTGAGTATTGGAAAGATTCCGCTTCTTTTGAGCTTTAAGCTCTCTAAACGGTTAGATAAACGCGTCTTAACAAATTCGAGGTTTGCATAGTAGACAAAGAAAAGCAGCCTTCTCTAAAAGATCAGGCTGCTTAGAACTACTTCCTCAAAGCGTAGGGAGTGCTTCTAGCTAGACTTATTGCGCGGGAATGTACGGTAATACGCGAACCGTTGGCTCTGGTAAAGTGATGCTGTCACTTCCATTCAGCTCTTCTAAGGTGAATTTAGCACGGCCTTCTTTAATTGGGATCTGTTTACCGTTAGATAGAGCAATGTTGCCTTCAAGTTTGTCATTGAACTCCAACGTTAACCCTTGGATATCAGGTGTGAACCAGCTAGAGAACATGCCGCTGACGTCTTCTAGCATTGCCTGCATCTGTGGTAACAGGCTTTCTAGCTGTGCAACTTCAACATCGCCAGCTAAAGGCTCTTGAGTCATTACAACAAGCGAATATGCACACTCTTGCTCTTGGGTTTGTACAAAGATAAGAGGATTTGCTGAGCGCAGGTTTTGATCTACAGGTAGAAGCAGCTCATTCGCAGGAGAAACTTTTAGCTCTTCGTAGTGCTCTTCTTTCTCCATCCAAGCTTTGCTGATGTGACAGGTTTTCTGTGCTTGTTGGTCAACAAAGAACACCGCAACTTTGACATCATCGTGCCCTTCTTTGGTGTTGTTTTTCAGCTGAGTATAGAGTTTAGAATACGTGAACATGTATTCTTGCGCCGAAGCTGGAAGAGAAACCCCAAAACTTAAAGTGGCTAATAAAGCGATTGCTGTCTTTTTCATTATTATAATCTTGTTGAAGTTGAGCGTTTATAAATAGAAAGAGCAGCCAATGAGCTGCTCTTTTGCGATATTGCTTGGTGTCAAATTGACTAAAGAAGTCAATCAAACGGATATCCAAATGAGTTACTTTTCCCAGTATACCTTGTTGTGACGGATCATAGCTTGTAAATCAGTCACATAGTCTGAACCTCGCTCAGAATATTTTAACAAGCCATTGGTCAATTCGGTCGCCGTTTCTTTGGTTAACAGATCATTACCATTTGCTGCCAGTTGCGCACGAATGGCTCTTAAATCTGCATAGGCACGGTTACGATTAAGGTTCATGAAGTAACGGTGTACGGATTCTTGGCTTGAAGAAAATGTTGCAACTTCATGCGAGCTGCCTTCGTTACGTTGTAGCGGAACAAGGCCACAACCTTTGCTGTAACACCAATGTCCGAAATAGTTGTTTGCTTTGGTGGCGAAACGTGATGTCCCCCAAGCCGATTCATTGGCAGCCTGTGTTAATACAAGCGCCTCTGGCAGTACGTTTACGCGACTAAGCATTTCCGTAAGCCAAGCTTGATCTAATCCTGAAGATGGCACTGGCAAGCTGTATAACTTCCCTAGCCTTTTCGCATACGATATGTCTTCTGAATCAATATTCGTAATACCTGATTCAGAGATCTTGGTTAAAAACGCACGCTCTTTGGTGATACGTTTGTTTTCAATCTTGATGCTTGGGCGTAGGAACGAGAAAAACGCGTATTTTTTCTCGTTTACATCCTGAATAGCCGCAAAGTTTGGTGCGCTTGAAGCAACAGTCAAGTCATCAAATTGGTCTGCTGAAGTAGAGCTCTGTTCTGTCGTACGTCGGCGTTCTTCTTCTTGGTAAAGGTATGGGCCAATCAGTGAGATAGAACCCACGATTGCTAGTGTTGTTACCTTGAGCGCAAGAGATTTACTCGCGCTGCCTTTGTCGTTATTACGCATCGAAGACCTGCGGGTTTTTGTTCTTGTTACCATTGCTACTGTTGTTGCCGTTATTGTTACCGCCATCGCTATCGTCATCGCTCATTGGGCGGTCTGATGCAATTATCTTCAGCTTGATGCCAAACATTTCACGGTAAACGATGCCTTTCACGTGGAAGAAGAATGGAAGAACGAAGATCAAGCCAATGCCGTACATCATCGCAGCAACGATGAACATCAGCATAACCATTAGGTATATAGACGCGACTACGAAGATCTTCTTATTTACTGCTCTTAGAGAAAGTAACAGCGATTGCATCGGTGGAACTTTTTTATCACAAATCAGCAGAATTGAGTTGCTGAACGCAAGTGAGAAGTAGATAGACAGAAATGGCAGAATCATACCAGCGATGCCTTGAAGCATTAGGCTGAACAAAGTCACTAGAATAACGGGGATCGTAAACTGTAAACCTTTGCCTATGTGGCGCACTTTAGTTTGAAGGCCTGCAGCGTGGCTCATTGCCATTAAACAGATACCGGCATAGATAGGTGCACTGACTACTTCATAGCTAAAGTTAGCAATAAAAATGGATTCAACGATCTGTGGGGTAAAGGCCTCAGGGTCGATAACCGCATCTAAAATAATTGCAGGGTCACCAAGCTGAAGCTTTAATGCGATATAAAAGATAGCCAATTGTACAAACATTAGCGCAACAATCGCAGGTGAAAACGAAAGAAAGTGACTTATCGTATGTTTCCAAGCTTCTTGGAATACAGCCGTTGCTTTGAGCTCATAATCGCCGGAAAGTGCACGGTTGATACTACCGCCCAAATTAAAATCTTTTTCGATGTCGTTGTTCATATTGATACCTAGGTGCGCCAACTAAATGAAGCCACCTAACTTATTGATAAAAAATTACCTTCATTATACCCATATGTCGGATGCAAACTAAAATATGAATCTGTAACAAGGCTTGCTTTTACGTCTTAATGGTTAATAATTAGACACTTGTTAGGGTGTAAACCCAACAAATAACAGTATGGTAAAGGATGTTTACTTTTACCTGCGAATTTTTTTGTCTTCGAAAGATAAAAAATGCTTTGAATTCACGTTTTTGGTGATTATGATGCGCGCCTTAGAGGTGTATAGCAACAGGTCTCAAATAGAACCAAGGTGGAGAAAAACAGACGTTGAACGCTAAAAAATCAGTAGGGAAGCCAGTAGTACAGCTAACTGGCATCAGTAAAAGTTTCGATGGTAAGGAAGTCATCGGCAATCTGGATTTAAACGTAAATCATGGTGAGTTTCTCACGATTTTAGGCCCATCAGGTTGTGGTAAAACAACCGTGCTAAGAATGATTGCGGGTTTTGAAACGGCGGATAGTGGCGAAATACTATTAGCTGGACAGAACGTAACCCAAGTTCCTGCTGAACAAAGGCATGTTAACACTGTATTCCAAAGCTATGCCCTATTCCCGCATATGACCGTTTTCGACAATGTGGCATTTGGCTTACGCATGCAGAAAGTTCCAAGCAGCGAGATTGAACCTCGTGTAATGGATGCTTTGAAAATGGTGCGCTTAGAACAAATGGCACAACGAAAGCCACACCAGCTATCTGGTGGCCAACAGCAACGTATCGCCATCGCTCGTGCTGTCGTTAATAAGCCTAAAGTTCTCTTGTTGGATGAATCTCTATCTGCTCTGGATTACAAACTACGTAAACAGATGCAAATCGAGCTTAAACAACTGCAACGCCAACTTGGTATCACGTTCATTTTTGTAACGCATGACCAAGAAGAAGCATTGTCTATGTCTGATCGTATTATTGTTATGCGTGATGGTGTGATTGAACAAGATGGAACACCAAGAGAAATTTACGAAGAGCCTAAGAACTTATTTGTTGCTCGTTTCATTGGTGAAATTAACGTATTCGAAGCGACAGCGAAATCTCGTCAAGATGAAAAACGCATTGTTGCGACAATCGAAGGTGAAGAGTCCATTATCTATCACGATAAAGACGTAACACCGGGCCAAAAACTGCAAGTACTACTTCGCCCTGAAGATCTTCGTATCGAAGAAATCAAAGAGTCGGAGCAACGCGGTATTGTTGGTCACATTGTCGAGCGAACCTACAAAGGCATGACATTAGATTCAGTCGTAGAACTTGAATCAGGTATGCGTGTCATGGTTAGCGAATTCTTCAACGAAGATGACCCTGATGTTGATCACTCACTGGGCCAAAAAGTTGCAGTAACTTGGGTTGAGAGCTGGGAAGTGGTGTTAGAAGATGAGCAAGAAGTTTAATTTACAAAACGCGATTGTTGCTTTAATCACAGGTTGGTTAGTGCTGTTCGTGATGATTCCAAACATCATGATCATCGGTACTAGCTTTCTAACTCGTGATGAAGCGAACTTGATCGAGATGACCTTCACTCTCGATAACTACTTGCGTTTGGCTGATCCGCTGTATTTTAAAGTGCTGATGCACTCTTTCTATATGGCGATTGTCGCAACCCTACTTTGTTTAATTATTGGTTACCCGTTCGCCTACATCGTGGCAAAAATGCCTGCGAAATGGCGTCCAATCATGTTGTTTTTAGTGATTGTGCCATTCTGGACAAACTCTTTGATTCGTACTTATGGATTAAAAGTGGTTCTGGGTACTCAAGGTGTGTTGAACAAAGGCTTGTTGGCGTTAGACATTATCGATAAACCACTTCGTATTATGTATTCAGAAACGGCAGTAATGATCGGTTTAGTGTATATCCTACTTCCGTTCATGATTTTGCCGTTGTATTCAGCAATTGAAAAGCTAGACGATACTTATTTAGAAGCGGCTAAAGACTTAGGTGCGAACAAACTTCAAACGCTATTGAAAGTCGTGTTACCACTGACTATGCCAGGTATTGTCGGCGGTTGTTTATTAGTGTTATTGCCCGCGTTAGGTATGTTCTACATCTCTGACCTATTAGGCGGAGCAAAAAACCTGCTGATTGGTAACGTGATTAAGAGCCAAGTACTCAACGCTCGGGACTGGCCGTTTGGCGCTGCGACGAGTATTGCACTGACCGTGGCAATGGCTGTGATGCTGTATGCCTACTATCGAGCAGGTAAGCTATTGAATAAGAAAGTGGAGCTAGACTAATGAGTCGTACAGTTAAGTTCAGCTTTATGGCGCTGGTATACGCTTTTTTATACCTACCTATTATCGTATTGATTGCGAACTCATTTAATGCCAACAAGTTTGGTATGAAATGGGGTGGCTTCACTACTAAATGGTATGACGCACTGATTAACAACGACAGCCTAATGCAGGCTGCGTGGCACTCGATCAACGTAGCGGTGTTCTCTGCAACTGCCGCAACGATTGTCGGAAGCCTGACTGCTGTTGCCCTATTCCGTTACCAATTTAAAGGTAAAGGCATCGTCAATGGCATGTTGTTCATCGTGATGATGTCACCAGATATCGTAATGGCGATTTCGCTTCTTGCGCTATTCTTGGTAATGGGTGTGCAACTTGGGTTCTTTACCCTACTTGCAGCGCACATTACTTTCTGTCTGCCGTTCGTTGTTGTCACGGTTTACAGTCGTCTGAATGGCTTTGATGTGAAGATGCTAGAAGCCGCAAAAGATTTAGGGGCAAGTGAATGGACGATTCTAAAGCAGATCATTCTACCTCTTGCTAAGCCAGCGGTTGCTGCGGGTTGGTTATTGAGCTTCACTCTGTCTTTGGACGATGTGATCATCAGCTCTTTCGTAACAGGCCCAACGTATGAAATATTGCCACTGAAGATTTACTCGATGGTTAAAGTCGGTATATCTCCAGAGGTCAACGCCCTAGCAACAGTGATGTTAGTGGTGTCGTTAATACTGGTGATTATTTCTCAGTTATTAGCGAGAGAGAAAATCAAGTAAGTCTCCTACTCTATACAGAGACGGACTTGATAAGAAGTATAAGATACTTCAAGTTCAATAAAAGTGTTAATCATAAACAGAATGGTAAATTGCCATTCTGTTTTTCTATCTACTGCCTTTAGGCAACGTTTAGTTTGGAGCTAACGTCAATGAAAAAATGGGCTACTCTATTAGCTGGTAGTGCATGTGCGCTTTCAATGTTATCTGCACCATCGTTCGCAAAAGATGACAAAGAATTGGTATTCATGAACTGGGGACCTTACATCAACAGTGAGATCTTAGAACAGTTCACGGATGAAACGGGCATCAAAGTGATTTACTCGACTTACGAGTCTAATGAGACTTTGTATGCCAAATTGAAAACACACAACAAAGGTTACGACCTTGTCGTTCCATCGACCTACTTCGTGTCTAAAATGCGCGACGAAGGCATGCTTCAAAAGATCGACAAAACCAAGCTGAACAATTTCAAGAATCTAGATACAAACTACCTAGATAAGCCATATGACCCGAACAACGACTACTCTATTCCACACGTAGTGGCGATCACAGGTCTTGCTGTTAACACAGACATGTACGATCCAGAAGATTTCCAAAGCTGGGCTGATTTATGGAAGCCAGAGCTTGAAGGTCAACTTATGATGATGGACGACACGCGTGAAGTGTTCCACATCGCACTGCGCAAGTTAGGTTACTCTGGTAACACAACTAACGAAAAAGAGATCGACGAAGCATACGCTGAGCTAAAAAAACTAATGCCGAACGTTCTAGTATTTAACTCAGATAACCCTGGCGCGCCATACATGTCTGGTGAAGTCGGTCTTGGTATGCTTTGGAACGGCTCAGCTGCTGCTGCGCAAAATGAAGGTCTGCCGATTAAACTGGTTTTCCCTAAAGAAGGCGGCATCGGTTGGGTTGATAACTTTGCTATCAGTTCTGGCGCTGTAAACGTAGAAGCAGCTCATAAGATGATCGACTTTCTACTTCGCCCTGAAATTGCTGAGCAAATTTCGCGTGACACTGGTTACCTAACAGCCGTTAAAGCGTCAAACGAGAAGTTCAAAGACAGCCCTGCTCTGTTCCCGTCGCAAGAAGACCTTGACCGTGTTGAATGGCAAGCCGCGGTTGGCGACAAGACAGTGAAGTACGAAGATTACTTCATGAAGCTTAAAGCCGGTCAGTAAGCGAGTTCGTTATCTTATTGCTCCGGTCAACAGAGGCTAATAAGTAACTGGTTTACTTAACAAACCTAGTTAGATCATCAATAAGTAAAAAATAAGAATATCAATGAATAGGCAGCTTAGGCTGCCTATTTTGTTATATCACTGCTATAATTTAGCGCGATTTTTAGAAATCCATTTACTTTGGGTTCAATACCCAGCTCCAAATCAAACAAATGAACGGAACAGTAATGAAAAAAACACTGTATACCGGCGCATTGTGTGCTGCTACTTTACTTTCTACACCCTCTTTCGCAGCTGACCAAGAACTGTATTTTTACAACTGGTCTGAATATATTCCAAATGAAGTACTAGAAGACTTCACTGAAGAGACTGGCATTAAAGTCTATTACTCAACTTATGAGTCTAACGAAAGCATGTACGCTAAGTTAAAAACTCAAGGTACGGGTTACGACTTGGTCGTTCCTTCTACTTACTTCGTTTCTAAGATGCGTAAAGAAGGCATGCTTCAAGAGCTTGATAAAACTAAGCTAAGCCACTTTGCAGATTTGGATCCAAATTACTTAGATAAGCCATTTGACCCAAGCAACAACTACTCGATCCCATACATCTGGGGCGCAACGGGTATTGGTATCAACTCAGATATGCTAGACAAGTCTTCAGTTAAAAACTGGGGCGATCTGTGGGATACACAGTGGGAAGGTCAACTGATGATGATGGATGACTCTCGTGAGGTTTTCCATATTGCTCTATCTAAACTGGGTTACTCTCCAAACACGACTAACCCTGAAGAAATCAAAGAAGCTTACGAAGAACTTCGTAAACTAATGCCAAACGTATTGGTATTTAACTCAGATTTCCCAGCAAACCCTTACCTAGCGGGTGAAGTGTCTCTTGGTATGCTTTGGAATGGCTCTGCTTACATGGCACGCCAAGAAGGCGCAACAATTGACATCATCTGGCCAGAGAAAGGCGCTATCTTCTGGATGGACAGCCTAGCGATTCCAGCAGGCGCTAAGAACACTGAAGCGGCACACAAGATGATCGACTTCCTTCTTCGTCCAGAGAACGCTGCGAAAATTGCTCTAGAGATTGGTTACCCAACACCAGTTAAAACAGCTTACCCTCTTCTTCCGAAAGAATTTTCTGAAGATAAGAACGTTTTCCCGCCACAATCAGTGATTGATAATGGTGTTTGGCAAGACGAAGTTGGCGAAGCGAGCGTTATTTATGACGAGTACTTTCAAAAACTTAAAGTAGACAACTAATTTGTTTGCTAGCAACTCACCTGCTTATTAACAATAGTTTAATTGTTGCTAGTAAGTTAAATAAAGCGGCGTAAGCCGCTTTATTTTTATTCAGAAATTATATAGGATTGAACAAACAATACGAAGTGCGATTACATATGCAAGCAAACCCTATCCTGTTAGTTGTGACTTTTATGCTGTTAGCGTCACTGTTGATGCTTGGCTTGAGTTCATTTATTCATATTGATTCAAATTATGATTTGTTTTTCGAAACAAATACCCTCGTGATCATTATGTACATCTATTATGTTGCGCGTCACGCTATTCGTCCCCACAAAGCTCTTCGCTACGGCGCTCTATTACTCATTTTTAACCTATTTTATGACGTATCAACCGAGCTTAAACATCTTGATGAGTGGGCTGACCAAAATGAACTAATAGATACCTTCTTGGAAGATGGTCTACTACAAATCGCATTTCTATTGATCGCTTACGGCATTACAGAATTAACTGGCAAAATCAAAGACCAAGGTAAACGCGACGAGCTTACTGGTTTGTATAATCGCAAAAAGTTTGACGCGATCAAACTTGCAGAGTTTGAGCTCATTTACTTCGACTTAGATGGACTAAAAGAGACAAACGACCTTAAAGGCCACAAAGTTGGAGATTTAATGATTGTTCGTTTCTCTCAGGCTCTGAGGCAAACTGCTTTGGAAGATGAAATGGTGTTTAGAGTGGGTGGTGATGAGTTTGTTGCAACGGCTCAACTCGGTCGTGGTGGTGAGTTTGTCAGCCAAGTCAATAACTTACTGCATGGTGAGAACATCAGTTTTTCTTACGGTATCGAAGTGACCAGCCGAGATAATTTTAAACAGGCATTGGTTGAATCCGATAAAGCGATGTACGAAATGAAAAAAGCTCAAAGACCTGTTCAAAACTCTTGGTGCACGTCTTGTCCTAATCTAGAAACAAATTACCTGAATATAGAGACAACAAGGCAAACCGATGACTAGAGCCTCATCTGAATAAATGTCAGTTTGCCACTGATAAATGATAAATGATAAATGATAACTGTTGCTGATAACGAGCTCTCAAGTTCCAACCTTAAGCGGGTCAATCAATTTATTGGCACAAGGTCAGGCCGTTAGAGACCCCTTCTCTGACAGCAATAGCTCACCGACTAGCTTAGGTACCTCGATACTCGCCTTACCGTAACGTTTCTCTTCAAATTCACTCTCTACCGCACTGGGTTCGAGGTTTATCTCGATCGTATGTGCTCCATGCATTTTAGCATCATGTACAAAACCTGCGGCTGGATAAACCACACCTGACGTGCCGATCGAGATGAACAAATCAGCTTCTTCTAACGCTGAATAAATGTCGCCCATCCTCAATGGCATTTCGCCAAACCACACAATATGAGGGCGCATTTGAGCTGGTATCTGGCAACAATGGCACAATTCACCAGTATGAATGTCGTCTTTGTGCTCTAGAACTTGGTTTGACTCGCTACAACGTGCCTTAAGAAGCTCACCGTGCATGTGGATGATATTGCTGCTACCACCGCGCTCATGCAGATTGTCGATGTTCTGAGTGATGATGGTTACTTTGCCGTCGAGCTTATCTTCAAGCTCTCCTAGCGCCTTGTGGGCTGAATTTGGAAAGATACTTTCACTCTGTAATCCATGACGACGCTTGTTGTAAAACGCTTGTACAAGGTCAGGATCTTTTGCAAAACCTTCAGGTGTCGCAACATCCTCGATTTTATGGTTTTCCCATAATCCGTCTTGTGCTCGGAATGTTTGTATCCCCGACTCCGCAGAGATACCGGCGCCAGTAAGAATTACGATATTTCGATATGGGAAATGCATATAACGTCCTTTTCAATATGTCACTTGGTAACAGCTTAGCACTGTTCAAATTCCAACAATAGTTTTAGGGATTAGACCATAGTCTTAGCCAACTGAATTCATTGGCTATTTGTGACATAACTCGCTTGATAGTTGTTGCCGTTCTTACTCAAACTCTCTGTTTTGCTTTTCACAGAAATAAAAAAGCGACCGAAGCCGCTTAGATTTGTTTAACTGATGTCTACTAGATTTAGCTTTAACCCATCAAAACGAACGACGTTAGTCTTCGTTGATAGACGAGATCTTATGGATTGAAAGATCCGCACCGTTAAATTCGTCTTCTTCACTTAACCTTAGTCCCGTTACTTTGCTCAACACACCGTAGACAACCAATGCACCGATTAAAGCTACCGTAATGCCCGCTAGCGTCCCAATCACCTGAGCGGTCAAGCTCACGCCCCCTAGCCCCCAGAATGCTTGCTGACCGAAGATACCCGCTGCAATGCCACCCCATGCACCACATACACCGTGCAGTGGCCACACACCTAGCACATCATCTATCTGTGTTTTGTTCTGCATGTAAGTGAACAAGTAAACGAACAATGCGCCAGCTACGCCGCCTGTTACCAAAGCACCTAATGGGTGCATTAAATCTGAGCCGGCACAAATTGCTACTAAGCCAGCCAAAGGACCGTTATGGATAAAGCCTGGGTCATTTTTGCCTGCCACAAGCGCTGCTAGAATGCCGCCGACCATCGCCATAAGTGAGTTCATGGCTACTAGGCCGCTGATGCCATTGATAGCCTGAGCTGACATCACGTTGAAGCCAAACCAACCCACACATAAGATCCAAGAACCCAATGCTAAGAAAGGAATGTTTGATGGTGCGAAGTTGGTGTGTTTGCCTGCGCGGATACGGCCTTTACGCATGCCAAGAAAGTATACTGCAACCAATGCAATCCAGCCGCCAACACCATGAACCACAACAGATCCTGCAAAGTCATGGAAGCCATAACCGAATTGCACCTCAAGCCAATCTTGAAAGCCAAAATTGCCGTTCCAGATGATGCCTTCAAAAAACGGGTAGATGAATCCAACGGTAAACAGTGTTGCAATCAAGATTGGATAGAAACGTGCGCGCTCTGCGATACCACCAGAAACGATCGCTGGAATCGCTGCGGCAAAGGTCATTAGGAAGAAAAACTTAACCAGCTCGTATCCATTCCCTTGCGATAGCGTTTCTGCGTCGGCAAAAAAGTGCGCGCCGTAAGCGACCCAGTAACCGATAAAGAAGTAAGCAATGGCGGAGACTCCAAAGTCCGAGAGGATCTTGACCAACGCATTAACTTGGTTCTTCTTTCTAACTGTACCGACTTCCAAAAATGCAAAACCAGCATGCATTAAGAAGACCATGATCGCGCCTAATAATAAAAACAGAGTATCCGAACTCTGCGTCAAGCTCTGTACTGCGCTATGAACTTGGTTAACCGTTTGACTCATTAAAGCTCTCTCCCTTAGCTTTGTCTCAATTGCACTAGAACCGTGCGAATTGATGCCGTAATTAATTAAAGACTCAACAGTAAACGCAAGATGCGTTCCAACACGCTCACGTAATTTTCGTGCAACAAGCTTTCAATTTAAATCTTTGATTTTATAAGATTTAAATTATCAGTGCACTTTTTTGGACATTTGAGACGGAGAGATGTTTAAAATTAATTGCACCAATTGAGGGAGTTGCACCATATTAGCGCGGTCAATATCAAGCTTGGTTCTGTTTTAGAGCTACCCCAAACATTTTGAAGAATTAGCTGAAAATCTTCTTCCAAGTTGACTAGACACTTGTTCTAGATGGACAAAAAAAGCCCAGTGACTCGAATCACTGGGCTTTCTATACGATGGTTGCTTTGAGTAAATCGTTCTAGATAAGTTGTTATCTAGTTCGTTTGATACTCACTACAGGTTTGGTCCTGTTGTCGGGCTTTGCGGTAGGTTTTGACTTAAGCGCTGCATGCCTTGATACATACGAATAAACCACACCACAATCGCAACACCACCAAACAACATGCCCACATATGGAATGTAGTAAGCGATATCATCGATAATATGGTTTTGATACCAGTAATCGTTCACACCGATCAACACGCCGTTAGAGGTTGCTACCGTGACGATAAGCACAACAAAGAACGTCAGGTTCAAGAAGAACGAGCGAATCAAGCCGTAGTAATGGGTATCCACTACTTCGCAGTCTTCGCCTTTATCTAATCGATAGCCCGCGTAGACGATGGCAATCACACCAGACAGAAGACAAGTAAATGGGGTAAAGCAGCTTAGGATGTAAGCAACCCAAATACCCTTATGAGGTTTGTTCATTCTTATTCACCCCTTCCGTTTTCTCTGTTGCTACGTTAGCGCTTTGTTCAACGCTGTTTTTCTCTTGTTCCATCACTTCTTTGTACCAAAGGTCATGGTGCTCTTTAGCCCAAGTCTCATCGACTTCACCGGTTACCATGCCTTCTAGTGCGCCTTCCATACCGAACAAGCCAATATAGATGTGGAACACAAAACCACAGATAAGGATCAGAGCAGCAAGCATGTGAACTAAGTTCGAAAGCTCCATATCGCGTCGGGTTTGGCCGAAGATTGGGAAGTCTAAAACCAAGCCACTGATCGCAGCGACACTACCCATAACAATCAATAGCCAGAATAGCGCTTTCTCACCCGCGTTCGAAAACTCTGCAGATGGATGAGAACCTTTATGTTTCCCGACCATACCACCCAGTTTTATAAACCACTGGATATCGACCATTTTGAAGATCGATTTGCGCCACCACTTGATTAGAACAGCCATCAACAGCACATAGAAAATCGGGCCGATGTAGTTGTGGTATTGCTTCGCCAATAGAACGATGAAGCCCCATAAATCGGTTGGAATATAAGGTTTCAAGAAGTGTTTACCGTAAACCAACATCAAACCACTGAACGCCAGTGTTAAGAAGGTAAACGCCATGCTCCAGTGCAACGCACGATCCAGTCGAGACCAACGCTTGATCTTACGGCCAGTTCTTGGCGCACTCAGCATTAATGGGCCAATCACAACGTACATTAGAGTAACGAAAGCAATACTGCCAAAGATAGCAACTGCGCCGGCTGGCGACATCCACTTCTCTTTCAATATGTACCACGTTTGCCCGGGCGTACTGATTAACACACCGTGCTCAGCAGATTGAGATGTGGTGTAACCTTCCTCACCGTTTCTTACTTGTCGCCAAAAATCAGCGCCAGCAAGTTGTGTAATTTCTCTTTCAGCAGAGCTCGATTGAGTTTGTGATGAGTTCGTCTCAGATGCATGACTCAAAGGAGACAGCATTGTTAGTGCTGCCAACATCGGCAGCACAACAAGGAAGAGACGCTTAAACATTGTAAGCATATGTCTCTCCTAACTAGCTCTTCATCGCATCGTAAGAAAGGTCGTTGCCGTCTGTCCAACCAGCACCTTTCGCACCACGTTCTACAACACGCTGACGGAAGATATCAGAGACTTGCTCAGCATCACCTGCAAGCAGCGCTTTTGTTGAACAAAGCGAAGCACACATTGGTAGCTTGCCTTCAGCAATACGGTTCGCACCGTACTTCTGACGCTCTTCCACAGAACCTGGTTCTGTTTCAGGGCCGCCAGCACAGAAGGTACATTTGTCCATTTTACCGCGCTCACCAAAGGCTTCCTGTTTAGGGAATTGAGGTGCGCCAAACGGACAAGCAAACAAGCAGTAACCACAACCGATACATAGATCTTTATTGTGAAGTACGATGCCGTCTTCTGTATGTTCAAAACAGTCTGCTGGGCAAACTGCCATACAAGGGGCATCAGTACAGTGCATACATGCGACTGAGATAGAGTTTTCACCCGGTTCACCATCGTTCAGTGTCACAACGCGGCGACGTTGAATACCCCATTCCAGAGCATCATCATTTTCGTTCTTACATGCAGTGACACAACCGTTACATTCGATACAACGTTTGGTGTCACAAAGAAATTTCATTCTAGCCATTTTAAGACTCCTTACGCTTTACGAATATTACAAAGGGTTACTTTCGTTTCCTGCATCAACGTGACAGGGTCGTAACCATATGTGGTTGCTGTATTGGCAGCTTCGCCAATAACGTAAGGATCAGAGCCTTCTGGGTATTTAGAACGTAAGTCTTCACCTTCAAACTTACCACCGAAGTGGAACGGCAAGAACGCTAAACCCGGTTTAACACGACGAGTAACCATCGCTTTCACCTTGATGCGGCCTTTCTCAGCACCTTCAACCCAAACATCATCACCATCTTTAAAGCCAATGTCGTTTGCGTCTTTCGGGTTCACTTCAACAAACATCTCTTGTTGTAGTTCCGCTAGCCAAGGGTTAGAACGGGTTTCTTCACCACCACCTTCGTACTCAACCAGACGACCAGAAGTCAGAATGATTGGGTATTCAGCAGACTTGTCTTGGTCTTGAATTGATTTGTACAACGTAGGAACACGGAAGATTGCTTCCTTGTCATCCCATGTTGGGTAGTCTGCAACAAGATCACGACGTGGCGTGTAAAGTGGTTCACGGTGCAGTGGTACGCGGTCTGGGAATGTCCAAACAATCGCACGCGCTTTCGCATTACCAAACGGGATACAACCATGTTTGATAGCCACACGCTGGATACCACCAGAAACGTCAGTCTTCCAGTTCTTACCTTCCGCTGAAGCTTTCTCTTCTGCGGTTAGATCGTCCCACCAACCCAGTTGTTTCAGCAGTTTGTCACTGAATTCTGGGTAACCGTCTTTGATTTCGCTGCCTTTTGAGTAGCTGTCTTCAGCCAATAGACTTTGACCTTCAAATTCGACACCGAAACGAGTACGGAAGTTACCGCCGCCCTCAGCAACAGGTTTAGACGTATCGTAAAGGATATGCGTACCTGGGTGTTTCATCTCTGGGTTGCCCCAGCATGGCCAAGGAAGACCGTAAGTCTCGCCATTCGCTGGGCCGCCTTCTGCAGCAAGCGTTGTTTTGTGGAACGTATGCCAGTTTTTTTGGTGTTCTTTCAAACGCTCTGGGCTTTGACCTGTATATCCGATCGTCCACATACCTTTGTTGAATTCACGAGTAATGTCTTCAATCAATGGTTGGTTGTTCTCAACACGGATGTTTTTGAACAGTTGCTCAGAGAAACCAAGCTTCTTAGAAAGAAGGTACATTATTTCATGATCAGGCTTAGATTCGAACAGAGGATCAACAACCTTGTCGCGCCACTGTAGAGAACGGTTTGATGCCGTTACACTGCCGTAGGTTTCAAATTGAGTGGTTGCTGGAAGCAAGTAAACGCCATCTGTTCGATCGTTCATTACTGCTGCGACTGTTGGGTATGGGTCAACGATAACCATCATATCCAGCTTCTGCATCGCCTTCTTCATCTCTGGACCACGAGTCTGAGAGTTCACCGCGTGACCCCAGTAGAACATCGCGCGGATGTTTTCGCGCTGACGGATCTTGTCTTTGTCTTCAAGTACGCCATCAACCCAACGAGATACAGGAATACCTGCACTGTTCATTGGTTTTTGACCACCGTATGCGTTGTCGTCGAAACGTCCTTTCACCCAGTCAAAGTCGATGTCCCAAACTTTAGACCAGTGGCGCCAAGAACCTTCAGACAGACCGTAGTAACCTGGAAGCGTGTCAGACAATACGCCAAGGTCAGTTGCGCCTTGTACGTTATCGTGACCACGGAAAATGTTTGCACCACCGCCTGATTTACCAATGTTACCTAGCGCAAGCTCAAGTACACAGTAAGCACGCGTGTTGTTGTTACCAGTAGTATGTTGAGTACCACCCATACACCAAACGATACAACCCGGACGGTTTTCAGAAAGCAGTTTTGCTGTGTGGTAAACGTCTTCTTCGCTTACACCAGTTACACGCTCAACTTCTGCTGGGTTCCATTTCGCCACTTCTTCACGGATTTCTTCCATGCCGAATACACGTTGGCGAATGAACTCTTTGTCTTCCCATTGGTTTCCAAATACATGCCATAAGATGCCCCAAATGAAGGCAACATCTGAACCTGGACGCAATGATACGTAGTGATCAGATTTCGCAGCAGTACGCGTGCGACGAGGATCGGCAACCACGATCTTACAGTTGTTCTTCTCTTTCGCGATCAGGATGTGTTGCATCGCAACTGGGTGAGCTTCTGCAGGGTTTGAACCAATGAATAGCATTGATTTACAGTTGTGCATGTCATTGAACGAGTTTGTCATCGCACCGTAACCCCAAGTGTTCGCAACACCGGCTACTGTGGTTGAGTGACAAATACGCGCTTGGTGGTCAACGTTGTTCGTGCCCCAAAGCGACGCCATCTTACGGAATGCGTAAGCTTGCTCGTTACTGTGTTTCGCACTACCCAAGAAGTAAACCGAATCAGGGCCAGATTCTTTACGAAGTTCTAGCGCTTTGTTGCCGATTTCTTCAATCGCTTGTTCCCAAGAAAGCTTCTTCCACTTACCGCCTTCCAATTTCATTGGGTACTTAAGACGACGTTCACCGTGGCCGTGCTCACGAAGTGCAGCACCTTTTGCACAATGTCCACCAGCGTTGAATGGGTGATCAAATGCAGGCTCTTGACCCGTCCACACACCATTTTGAACTTCAGCATAGATACCACAACCTACAGAACAGTGAGAACAGATAGTACGTTTCACTTCTGTTTTCGCTTCTGGATCGACTGATTTAGCCTGTGCTTTCTTCATCATGCCTGGTGCGAATAGACTTGCGCCTACTACCGCGCCACCAGCCGCTAATGAAGTATTTTTCATGAAGGCACGTCGAGACACGCCTAACTGATTGGTTTCTTTGCTCACACTATCGGAGCGTTTGACAAGTTTCATCCGTTATCTCCTAAAGTGTGTCGTAGTAGTCGCGAATATGCTGCGTTTCACGATAGTCCGTCTTCTTCACGTCTTTTTCAGGCATTTCAATCGTTTCTGAAGCGGTTGCCACTTTGGTTGTTCCAGCGACAACGGCACCAGCAACGGCTGCAGTCGTTAAACCTTTGAGTAAGTCTCTACGGCTTGTATCTATTTCTTTATTATCTTTCATCATTGCTTCCTTACCTTACGGTAGATCTTTTTGGAGGCTTCATGCCCCTCTATCGATATAATCGCGTACTGCTCGATTACTCGTAATCAGTGACGTTTTTCACATCAATCTTTAATTTGTGTTTACTGCTTTTTGTATTCACGCTGAAACGAACTTGCTCCAACGTTAAGAATGCTTCACACAGCTGAGCTGCTGATTTGTAGAAGTTCGCACTTTCTGCACTTTCAAGCTGACGCGTAAAAGAGTTAAACCAAGGGCCAAGGTGCTTATTGAAAACGGCTTGTTGAAGCGCTTCTTCTTCACCGGTTAGCATCGCCATTACTTCACACAATGCAGCAATATGATCTTCTGGCTCTTTCACTTGATCATCACGCTCAATGCCTAAGAGCTCTAGGTCATGACGAATCTCTGCTAATGGTTTTTCCATCATGGCGCCAGTTCTATGCCAAGAACCAAAAGGAACAATCTCCCCACGACCAATGCCAATGAAAAGATTCTGATATTCATCTTCTAGTGCTTCGCGGTTTGATTCGGTTGCCGCTTGTTGAATCGCAATCCAAGCCTTTTGCATCGCACTTTCCGACGCTTCAATGTCTAGTGTCTTGAGAAAGTCGATCACCTCTTCAGAAGGTGCGCTACGAAAAAGTGCAGAAAGAACCAAATAGATTTCAGTTCTTAGTGTCTGTTCTTGTTCTAGTTTTTGTTCAGGTTCTTGTGCTTGATCTAAATGAGTTTCCAAGGCCAACTCCTAGTATTTCAATTGTTTCAATGGGTCTTGAGCCATTGAATCGAACATGTCCACCACACGGCAGTCTTCACACATCGCAATACGGTTGATTGCTGATTCGTCTGAAAAATGAGAGTGACCGCGTAACTTGTTTTGTAACATGTCAATCATAGACTGCGGTGCGAATGGTTTATGACAACGTAAACATTCCGCTGCTTTCTCTTCATGAATCACAACTGCGTTCTGACGTTCTTCTTTCACCCAATTCATGCGAGGAGTCAGAGTAAGAACATTCTCAGGACATGCCTTTTCACACAGACCACATTGAATACAGTCTTGTTCTACAAACTTAAGTGATGGAGATGCGCCGTCGGTATGAAGAGCACGTGTAGGACAAACCGCAACACAACTCATGCATAACGTACAATCTTTGCTTTCACACGAAACCGTGCCGTATGGTGCATTCGAAGGAAGCTCAACAATATTCTCAACCGGAATACGAGATGAAGACATCGCATCAAGTGCTGTGAACAGACGTTGACGTTTATTGCCTTGAAGATCGCCAAGTGCAAGGTCGAATGAATCAACGCACAGTGTTGGAGGACCTTCACGTAGAGATTCTAAATACAGGATATCGATGGTTTCTTTTGGAACACCGATTTGGTCTAGTAACTCTTGAGCGATCCCTACTTCGTTATTCAGAACACGAATGATCGTCTCTGGCATAAAGCGAGAAGCAGCAAATAGAACTTGAGTTGCGCCATTCACTAGCGCTGCAAACCAAGTATCAATACCAATAGAAGGCAGTTCTTCAACAACGATTGGAATAACGTTATCTGGCAGCGCTTTAAGAGCCATCACGTTGTAAGTTTCATGACGTGAGCTACAGATAAGTACGATTGGGTCCAGACCGCCCGCATGTTCATAGTTAGCTAGCGTACGTTCAATGAACTTTTGCGTATCGTCAGGATTTGGAAGCGCATAGGTAATCGCCTCTGTAGGACAGCTTGTTGCACAAGTTCCGACGCCTTGACATAGATAAGGGTTAATCTCGATCTTGTGACCTGTCTTATCTGAGCCTTCACTTGATAGTGCGCCAGCAGGACAAGCATCAACACAACGCTCACAGCCTTTTACGCCACGAGAGCTGTGTGCACAAAGGTCAGTGTCTAGACGGAAAAACTTAGGCTTATCAAAAGTCCCCATTAGCGTTGGAATCTCTTCCAGTGCTTCGGCCAGTTTTGGATAGCCACGGCCTACTGGGTAATAACCAGGGACAGGCACTTCTTCTGTCATGCAGCTATTCAGACACAGGTCTAGAACAACATCGAAACAATCGTGATTAATGGCGACTTTCGCTAGGTTGCTTGATGTGCCTTTACTCTCAATCACGACTTCAAACGTGCCAAGGAAACCGGATACTTGAACCGAATTCGCGAAGTACAGTTCTGGGTTTGCGCCCTTTTCGCCGTCTGTTGACAATAAGGTTAAGCTCGTTAATTGAGGTAATTGAGCTGCAGCACTTTCAATGATCGCAGTTGGACCAATAACAAGTGTATTACCGCCGCTTTCGTAGCTAACAGTAGGTGGAATCAGATTTGTTAACTCTACTGTATTTTCAAATGCATACCGTCTTGCTTTAGCGTTATTTGAAGTTGCTTGTTCTAATAATTGTTTAAGCATTGCTCAGTTCCATCTTTGGACATGGATAATCTGTTCAACCTTCATTGTAGTTAGCGTTAGAGAACTTGCTGAGTAATCGGTTAACAAGCGCTTTGGTTAGCGATTCATCATCCAGCCAATCTAACTCGCCCATCTACAAAAAAGTTGATAATGAACGTTAAATAGCAAATGCCATGCCAATTTAAAAATCTATATATATCAGTAAGTTAATTGATCAAGGCGTTTGTTGTGCGTATAAAAAAACCGCTTGGGACATTTTGTCGCAAGCGGTTCATTGAGTATTTAGTCAAAATGTACCTATTTTTTGTGTGGTATATTTTGTCCCACCTCTGTCAGGTCATCTTCGTCTGATAATGCAGCGTTAACATCAGGCACTGTGTTTTTATACAGGTCTTTTTCTTCTTCGGCTATTTCGGCACTTTCACTGAGTTCTGACTCGGTATCTTCGGCTTCATTAATAGGGTCATCAACCTCATTAATCACGGTTTTTTCTTCATTATCAGCAACTTGCTCAGTCTCGCTTGGTGCTTCCTCTTCAGTCTTGTCTTTTACCCAATCACGCAAGGTTTCTGCAACTCCTTCAGACAGAGACTTCAAATTGCTGTAATCGTCGTCGTAATCATCTAAACCATCACGAACGTTGAACTCTTCTGAGAGGAATAGTTTACGTAATGCGGCTTTTTTTACGCTTTCTGAGGCTTCTGACACTAATAATTGAGCAACAGACAAATCTTCAGTGGCTTCTGGTGCGGGATCTTGAACGTCAGCAGCGTGAACGTCTTCATTGGTTTCTGAAGCTTCACTCTCTAAAGACTGAGGCGCTACTGCTTCCATTTCAGACGAAAAATCAGCAGGCGAAATCTCAGAAGATGAAGAATCAGAGGAAGTGAGTTCTGGTGCTTCCAGTGTTTGCTCTACTTCCAAAGGTTCGTCAGTGGGTCCATCAAGCTTTCGTTGAGACCAACGGCTAAAGAAGTTAGTTGCCATTTGATCTTCCCGCGCCTTTGCGTTTCTTACGTCTTGTTTCTAATAACTCGCCATGACGACCAATGAACGCTTCCATCCAAGCCTGTACGGGCAAAGGAATGTCGTAGGAAAGTACTTGGTTGTCACCGTCCATGTATTGCCCTGCAACGGTTTGTGAGGCAGTAAGTAACTGAATGACGGGCTTAACATCAGAATCGACATTATCCATTACTAAGAAAAGCTTTGGTTGTTGGGAGCTTAAATTGAAACGGTAGTCAGTACGTTCGTCTTTGTGTAACTGAAGTAAACAAACGTCTTGGGCGTCATCTTCTGGTGACAGTTCAAACCCCTTCAATTCCCATTGAGTGGTTACCCAGATACCTGTTTTGATCTCTTTCTCTATTCTTTGGACACCGATTGGCCAAGCTGCTTCTGTTTTTTCATATTGTTCTTTGAATTCTTTTATCTCAGACATACTTCACCCAATTGATTTTCTCTGGTCTGAATGTGCTTAGGACATTTTGTACTTAGCTCAATCCTATAAGCGCTATCAAGCAATAAACACGCCAATACAGGTTAACTCCAATAGCACATCTACAATGTTCTTTATCAAGTTGTCACTTAACGTTAGTCGATACTGGTTATTTCATACAACTCCACTCGGTGAACTCTCATATTTTGCGCTATTTTAATCGAATGCTTCATGTTTTCCTGAATACCCGTTATTTTGGAATAAGATTTGCTTTAAGCATGAGTTAAAGAATCGATTAACAGGATCGGCGTTAGACCCTCTTGTTAACTTCTTATCTCTTAAAATCGCTATCTCATTAAGTAGGACGTGACTGTGGTAAAACCAAACATAATAAAAACTAGTGAAAACCCACTTCAAACAATCGAAGTTGAAGTGTTTGATGAATATGGTGAGAAGCTAACCAAACAGATCGCTTGTGAACGCCCTCTTACCGTCATGTTGAACTGGAAAGAGATCGTAACCCTGATGACGCTCGGCTCACGTCCTGAATCTTTAGTCTTGGGTTATTTGAAGAACCAAAGCTTCCTTTCTGACCCTGATGCGGTTGAATCTATCATCATTGATTGGGAAACCAGCTCTGCAGCGGTCATTACCAATGAAGATACGAGCCAGCTTGAGCAAGCGCTTAAGAAGAAGACGGTGACCTCTGGCTGTGGTCAGGGCACTATGTTTGGTAACGTGATGAAGCAGTTGGAAGATTACCAAGTGCCTCAGACCAAGATTAAGCAATCTGAAATTTACACGGCTTTAGAAGCACTGACCCATTACAACGACACGTACAAGAAAGCTGGCGCGGTACATGGTTGCGCAGTTTGCAAAGATGACAAGGTTCTATCGTTTGTTGAAGATGTTGGCCGTCACAATGCGGTAGATACGTTGGCTGGTGAGATCTGGCTTAACAAAGAGTCTGGTAAAGATAAGATTTTTTATACTACTGGCCGCCTGACTTCTGAAATGGTCATCAAAGTGGCGCAGATGGGTATTCCTGTTCTGTTATCACGTTCAGGCGTAACGCAAATGGGTTTAGATTTGGCTCAGCAATTTGGTATCACGACCATCGCTCGTGCTAAAGGCCTGCGTTTCCAAGTGTTCACTGGCGCAGAGAAGATTGAATTTGATGTGAAAGGTGAATAATCAGCAGTCGGAAAAAAGCGTAGGTTCGATTGGAGATTCACTAACCGCTTCTAATTGTAAAGTTCTGATGTAAAGAGTTAGTGACCCTTCAAGGATAGATACATAGAAACTTAGCTAGATACAAGATACAAAAACGCCGTCATGCTTTTCAGTATGACGGCGTTTTTAATTTTTAATTTTCGGTTTATAGCTTATGGCTGAATTTCCAACGCATTGAGTTGAAAACTAAGGCTAACTTAAAGCTTAGCCGCGTGCTTTCAAGAACTCAGCGTAAGTACCGCGGAAATCGTTGATCTTGCCATCTTTGATTTCAAGGATACGAGTTGCAAGCGAGTCTACGAATACACGGTCGTGAGATACGAAGAACAATGTGCCTTTGTAGTTCTCAAGAGCCAAGTTAAGCGCTTCGATAGATTCCATATCCATGTGGTTCGTTGGTTCATCCATAAGCAGGATGTTTGGCTTGTGCATCATGATCTTACCAAGAAGCATACGACCTTGTTCACCACCAGAGATAACCTTTACAGATTTCTTAATGTCGTCTTGACCAAATAGCATACGACCTAGGAAACCACGAACAACTTGCTCGTCTTCGCCTTCTTGGCGCCATTGGCTCATCCAATCAAACAAGTTCATGTCTGTCTCGAAATCGTGTGCGTGATCTTGAGCGTAGTAACCGATGTTTGAGTTTTCAGACCACTTGTACTCACCAGTACGTGGCTCAAGAGCGCCAGCTAGTGTGTTCAGTAGCGTTGTTTTACCCACACCGTTCTCACCGATGATAGCAACACGCTCACCTACTTCGAAAATACCGTCGAACTTGTTGTATAGGTCTTCTTCAAAACCTTGAGATAGGTTTTCAACCACAAGTGCGTTACGGAATAGCTCTTTAGACTGTTCGAAACGGATGAATGGGTTTTGACGGCTAGATGCTTTAACTTCGTCTAGTTGAATCTTATCGATCTGCTTAGCACGAGACGTTGCTTGCTTCGCTTTAGATGCGTTAGCAGAGAAACGAGATACGAACGTTTGAAGTTCAGCAATTTGTGCTTTCTTCTTCGCGTTGTCAGACAGTAGACGCTCACGAGCTTGTGTCGCAGCTGTCATGTACTCATCGTAGTTACCAGGGAATAGACGAAGTTCGCCGTAATCAAGGTCAGCCATGTGTGTACAAACAGAGTTTAGGAAGTGACGGTCGTGCGAAATGATGATCATTGTGCAGTTACGTTGGTTTAGCGTATCTTCCAACCACTTGATGGTGTCCATGTCCAGGTTGTTCGTTGGTTCGTCAAGAAGCATGATATGCGGGTCTGCAAACAGTACTTGAGACAATAGAACACGAAGTTTCCAACCTGGTGCTACTTCGCTCATTAGACCGAAGTGCATAGATTCTTCAATACCTACCGCAAGAAGAAGCTCACCCGCTTTCGCTTCTGCCATGTAACCGTCCATTTCAGCGAACTGAACTTCAAGATCAGCTACCTTCATGCCGTCTTCTTCGCTCATTTCAGGCAAAGAGTAAATGCGGTCACGCTCTTGCTTAATAGCCCAAAGCTCTTTGTGACCCATGATAACCGTGTCGATTACCGTGAATTCTTCGTAAGCAAATTGGTCTTGGTTTAGTTTAGCTACGCGCTCGTTTGGATCGTAGCTTACGTTACCAGCACTTGGCTCAAGTTCACCAGATAGGATCTTCATGAACGTCGATTTACCACAGCCATTCGCGCCGATTAAACCGTAGCGGTTGCCTTCGCCGAACTTAACTGAAATATTTTCGAAAAGTGGCTTAGCGCCGAATTGTTGGGTGATATTTGCTGTGGAGATCAATGCCGTTACCTTTTTAATGTGAAAAACGCCGCAACGTTACTTGTTCGGGGCTTTAACTGCAAGTCTTGATTGCAATTACCCGCTATTAAGTGAGTGATAACCCAACCAAATCATAGTTTGAGCTGACTCACACTTTTGATTTTCTATTTATTGACGAAAAGCCGCTGATTTTCAGGGAAAACAAAATATCAAACGGCGCCCTAAAATGGGAGAGATATAACGTCCCAAATCATGCCGACCATTGAATATATCGTATGCTGATTAGTTACAGTAAAACCAACCCGATCAAAGCAGGCACAGACATAGCCAAGACTAGCCTAATCCCTGACAATTTCATGACAAAATCGATCGAAACAGGAATAAAGTACTCGCCCCCGATACGGGGTTGGATTTCACAAAGTAAGATTATCTAACTATAGTAATCCTAACCTCATAATTCTAAGAGACTTTTATGCGTTCACTATCGCGCTTCTTACTCCTCACTTTAGCCATTCTCTCATGGCCTAGTCATGCCAACTTGGAATATGACTTACAATCTCAGCCGCAGGTATCCGATTCTGCTGTTGACCTCGATGCTCGAATTGATTCGTTACCCGATCCTCTCTTTATGGAGCCGTCGGACCGACGCCAAGTCAATATCTTGTTAGCTGAAGTTCTGCGAGTTCAAAAGCAGGAAATCAAAATCTTCGAGCAACAGATAAAAGCTTATAGAGATAACAACGACGTCGATCAATGGTTTGAGGTTCAAACCAGTTACGTCACTTTGAATAGCTTAAACGTAAGTAAACAACATCTTCTAGAACAGACGAACTCTGCGAACAAAGAGCGCTTAACCGGTTTTGGCCCTTATGGTGTTACCCAGTTTAAGCAAGAATGGGAATTAACTAAGCTCAATATTGAGTATCTTGCATACTTCCAAATCCGAAGCTTCAAGGCGTTAGTTAACGATATCTTTATTTCGCCCGTTCCTGTGATTGGTGCGTCGTTAAAAGTGTTGTTCATCTATTTCGGTTTAGTGTGGTGGCTTGCTAACAGCACTCGCTTGATTGAGTTGTTTCGAATTAACTTTCTTGAAGCGAAGACGAATCCTCCTTTCTTGGTTCGTGTCATTTGGTACATCAGCCGCGCTGAAAGTGCGATTGCTTGGCTAATTGCCATCACATTGTCATTGAGAGTGCTTTCTAGTATCCCTAGTCTGCAACATTTGATTTTCCTGGAGATCTTCACGTGGTGGATTCTAGGTGGTTCGATTGCCATCAGCTTTATTTTGGAATTTGCCTACCGTTTGGGTCGTACATCCAATCAAGAAGTGATCGCGCTGCGCCTATCGACTATCCGCCGTTACGTGTGGAGCTTCATCGTGGCGGGTGTGATTCTGCAAATATCAAGTATTACGCTAGGCAAAGGCACGATTTATAGTTGGATATATAGTGCTCTGTTTTTCTGGTTTGTATTGGTTACGGTTTCAGTACTCCGATTATGGAGAGCGAAGGTCTTCGATACACTTCAACACATCTCTGACCGTCCGGTTTGGGTGAATTGGGCAGTAAACCGTAAGGATACGTTGTTACTTAATATATTGGCGACAGCCATTGGTATCGTGTGGCTGAGCGTTTACAACTTCCAACACCGAATTATGGCCCTTCTGTCTAACTACACGCTGTTTAGCCAAGCTTTGGCGTATCTGTTTAGAATCGAAGTGGCTAAGCAGTCAGATCTCGATAAGAATCAGCAAAACTTGGTTCGAATCAAAGGCGATCAAACCTATGAATACATTCTGCCTGGTAATATAGACAGCACGTTAATTGACTATGCCGGTGACGAGGTTAAGCAACTGTCTCGCTACTTGATGTCAGACAGCCCGGCTATCTGTATTGTTTCAGGTGAGCGTGGTGTGGGCGCGACAACGCTGCTTTATACCTTGCTGCACAAAGTATCTAACGCTGAGCCCGTATATGTAAGCTGCCCTTACGCGGGTTACCAAGAGCTCTTAGCGCATTTAGCCGTGAGCATTGGCTTGGAAGAAGAAGCAACTGAAATTCAAATATTAGCGCACCTTCGTAAGAGCAATACCACTTACCTTATCGCGATAGATAACGCTCAACGACTGGTGAAACCAATGGTTGGCGGTCTGTCTGATTTGATTCGTTTGACCAACCTTCTGCGTCGTTCTAAAAAGAACCACCGTGTCGTGATATCGATCGCCAAATCAAGTTGGCGATTTGTGGATAGAGCGCGTGGTGAGCGTCTGCTGTTTGATTTGGTGTGCTTCCTTCCGCGTTGGACAGAGAAACAAGTGGGTGAACTTCTAAATAGCCGTATCAATACGGAGCTTGAGAAGCCGCTGTCTTTTGATGGCTTAGTGCTCCCTAAGCAATGGGACCAAGATGATATGAGTGAAGAAGAACGTGCACGCCAAGGTTTCTATCGAATTTTGTGGCACTACTCTGATGGCAACCCTACCGTTGCGCTGCGTTTCTTCCGACTCTCTTTGAACCGAAATAAAGAGACAGATCAAGCCGTGGTTCGCTTGTTCCATGTTCCTGAAGCACAGGAGCTAGAAAACATGCCGAAACCTATGTTGGCTGTGCTTCGTTCTATTGTACAACTGGAAATCGCTTCGCCGGAAGTGTTGTCTGAATGTACACAGCTGAGCACGGCAGAGATAACGGGGATTCTGCGTTACTTTGAAAGCCGTGGTTATATTGGTTGGCATGAAGAAAAGGCTCGAATTTCCGAGCACTGGTTCCGCCACATTACTAACGTTCTTGATCGTCAACATCTACTGGTGAAGTAAAATGAAGAAGTTATTTATCCTACTATTTGTTGGCTTGGCAAGTGCTGTCAGTTTCCCGACCTTTGCGACGGAAGAGTTAGCCAACGTAGAAAACATCTCTAAGATAGCGAGCTTGGTGCGATGGAGCGGCGTGTTCTTCTCCATGATCGTTATTGCCGCAATGTGGTTGTTGCTTAAGTTCATCAATTCGTTAGTGACCAGTTTTGGTAGTCAGTTCGTGCAATATCGAATGCTGCTACAAAAACTGCAATCGTTTACTCAGTTCTTTATCTACGTGAGCACCGGTCTTATCGTGTTCATGATGAGCTTTAGAATCAACGACCAAATCTTAGCTTTGATTGGTGGTACCCTCGCCGTGTCGGTCGGCTTTGCGCTTAAAGACTTGGCAGCATCGTTTATCGCCGGCATCACTGTGATGATTGACAGACCCTTTCAGGTTGGTGACCGCGTCACGTTCGAAGGCAACTACGGCGACATCATCACCATTGGTTTACGTTCGGTACGAATGAGAACCCTGAACGATGACATCATTACTATTCCGAACAACAAGTTCTTAAATGAAGTGACCACCAGTGGTAACTATGGCGCATTGGACATGCAAGTGGTGATTCCGTTTTACGTCGGTATGAATGAAGACATCACCCTAGCCCGCGACTTGATTCAAGAAGCCGCGTCTTCAAGTCGTTACATACACTTGCCAAAGCCTGTAACGGTTCTGGTTAAACAGACGATTACCGACAACTACCTAGCGATACAGTTGACGTGTAAGGCTTATGTGGTGGACACCGCGTATGAGAAATTGTTTGAAACCGACATTACCCTGCGTGTGATGAAAGAGTTTAAGAAGCACAACATCAACCCACCGAAGATTTCAGTGGCAGCGCATTAGGCTTAACGGTTTTCATGTTTTGGACGCTCGTAATCGTTTGAAATAACGGCCATAAATAAAAACACCTCCGAACTTATCTTAAGTACGGAGGTGTTTTCTATTCGCGTTATGAACGACTAAAGGTTAGACACTAATAACTGGGGTGTGGCTTTTTGCTGAAGATAGATACTAAAGCGACTTCCCTTACCTACTTCGGATTCAACTCGTATTTCGCCGCCCGTTTGGCTCAAAATACTTTGAGAAACGGACAAACCTAAGCCTGTACCGTCTCTTTTGGTGGTATAGAAAGGAGAGAATATACGTTTCAGTTGTTCTTCCTTAATACCACAGCCCTCATCTTCAACATGAACGATCGCACCATGAGATACTCCATTTTCAACCCAATCTTCACTCGAGATAGTCAATGTGCCCTGTCCGTCCATCGCGTGAATCGCGTTCATTTGCAGGTTCACTAGAATTTGCAGCAATTGGTTTCGGTTCACTTCGACTGAGGTTTTAGCATTCAATTGCGAGACATACACAATGCCTTTCTTTTTTGCGCCTGTTTTTACGAGCGTAATACTTTCATCGACAATTGGATTGATATGTTGCCAAGTGATTTCGTCTTGTACACCACCGTGTCGGCTGTATTGAAGTAAGCTTCGTGTGATGTTTCGGATTCGGTCGATCTGCTCCATGATCGCGTGGACTTCTTCGTCTACACGAGCCACTTCGTCACCTAGTTCAAACTTCATTAGCTCAACGTTGCCTAGAATTACTGCTGTCGGATTATTGATTTCATGGGCAATACCTGCGGTTAACTCACCTAACGCGGCTAATTTTTCGTTGACCACCAGCTTATCTCTAGCTTGGTTGAGAAGCTGGATGTGCAGTTCGAGTTCTTCCGTTTTCTCTTTCAAACTGGCGGTACGAGAATGAACCTTACATTCGAGTTCAGACGCAGCTTGTTGAATCTCTTGATTACGCTCGTGGAGCAGATCTAACATTTTGTCGAACTGTTTCGCAAGCAACGTAAGTTCGTGTTGATCATCCAAACCCAACGTACCGATTCGCTTGTCTTGGCCCATTTGGACTAGCTTTACAACTTTATGGATGCGTTCAATTGGGTTGAAAAGATCGCGTGCACCACGGTGGACGATCAAACCTGAAGCTAACAGCAGTAATATGATGGTGATGCTGATTTCACCAAGGTTAGTCAGATACGTCTCTACGAGTGGCCAGATTAGATAGCCGGTATAAAGCATGCCAATAACGTTATCAAACTGGTCGTGGATTGGTTGGTAAGCGGTGATGTACCAAGCGTCGTAGACATATGCTCGGTCTAACCACTTTTGCCCTTGATTCAATACTTTTGAATGAACCTCATGAGAAACGCGAGTACCAATTGCGCGCCCTGCACTGTCTTCACTGCTTAATGGCACATTAGTGCTGACACGCAGATCATCAAGGAATACGGTAACCGTGCCAATGCGGCGATTAAAACCATCACGTTGTGGATAGATCAAATTGCTGATCTGATCAACTAACTGTGTGCTGTTATTAAGGAGGATCCCGCCATCAAGAAAACCAATAACGTGATCATTCTTGTCTCGAATTGACACAACAGTGCGGCTAACTAAACCCCGAGTTTCAACGTTTTGATTATTGAGCATTGGGACTTCGGCTTGCCTTGCAAGGTTTTGGTCTAACTCGTTGAGTTCATTTTGGCTCAATACACTAAAGAACGATTCTTTGCGTGTCAGGTCGAGGTATTCACGCTTTTTCCCCATGCTCTCAACACTTCTCCAGCGCAAAAAGTCGAGCTCATAGCGAGATTTGTTTTCAGAAACCCAACGTGTGAGCTCTTCCTTTGAAATATCACTCGTAAGTTTGATTCGAAAGTTATAAGACTCAGCGAATGCTTGAACGTTATAGGCCTGTTGGTTTTGAATTAGATGGATACTATTGTCGGCAACGTCCAAACGCTCATCAACATCGATCAAAGCCCCCTGCCACGTATAATGAACAGACCAATACAAAGTGATCGCAACAAGAGCACATAAAGTTAAGATGATCGGCGCTGACGTCAAAAATAACAGACGATAACGCACCATGGTTTTGAACCGAAACGTCCACTTTGACCACCAATGACGTCTAATCGGCATATTCAGAGCCTTCTGTGTTCCAGTCTTTATATTTACGCTCTAGCGTTTTCCGTGCAACGCCGAGGTCTCTTGCAGCTGCGGATTTGTTACCATCATGAAAACTCACCAGTTGCTCGATATGAGATTTTTCTACTTCTTTGAGTGTCCAAGTGTTCGGGTAACCTTCTGCAGCGTCTACGTTATTCAAGTTTGGTATTTCTGCTCCATGTGACACCGTCACTGAAATACTGGTGGGTGCAGGATCGCCATTAATTTCGCGCCAATAGTGCGCTGGTGGCTTGTCTAAAAGAATGCACCTTTCGACTAGGTTCTTGAGTTCGCGAATATTTCCCGGCCATTCGTATTCATTCATCGCCAAAATATCTTCATGCGCCCAGTTTGGGACCGGTACACTAAGTTCACTTGCTAAAAGACGAGTGAAATACGGAACAAGCTCTATTAGATCGGATGGACGTTCTCTCAATGGCACAACATCAATTTTAAGGACATTGAGTCGGTAGAATAGATCGCGACGGAAGTGCCCTTTTTCGACCTCTTGTTGAAGGTTTCGGTTAGTCGCCGCCACTACTCGTACGTCAACGGCAATTTCTTTCTCGCTACCGACTGGACGAATAGTGCGTTGCTCTAACACACGCAACAACGCTGCTTGCATTGGTAGTGGCATTTCCCCAATTTCGTCGAGGAACAAGGTGCCACCACTTGCGACTCTGAATAGACCTTCACGGTTTTTCTTCGCGCCGGTAAATGCGCCAGAGGTATGCCCGAATAGTTCACTTTCAAGAAGTTCTGGGGCGATTGCGCCACAGTTGATTGGTACAAATGGGCCTGTGCGTTTACTCGCTTCATGTACACCACGTGCAACTAGCTCTTTACCTGTGCCTGACTCACCTTCTATAAGAACGGATGCTCGAGAGGGGGCAAATTGACTGATCAGCAATTTAAGCTGTTTGGTTTTATCTGAGTTACCGATTAACTCGGTCTTGATATGACGGCTAACATCACGCTTCAATGCGTATTGCATTCTTTGATCAAGGCGCTTATCCATACAACGTAGTACAGCTTGTATCATTTGTTCCAAATTGAAAGGTTTAAGAATGAAGTCTGAAGCGCCAAGCTTAAGCGCGGATATGGTCATCTCTAGATCAGCATAGCCAGTCATGAAAATAACATCAGCACGTTTGTCGTTGTCGTTAAACGCTTCTTCCCACTCAATACCAGAGCGTCCTGGCAGGTTGATATCAAGAACAATGAGATCAAAATGTTCGCTCGAACGCAGTATTTCAGCTTCTTCAACGGATCCGGCACTCGATACCTTGCCAAAGAACTTACCCAGAGCTTTCTTTAGAATAGCCTGCATCCCAACTTCATCGTCCACGACCAAGACGGAAAATGCTTGATATTGAGTCAATGTGCTGGGGTTTAGGTTCGATGCAGGTGAACTAGGTAAAGACATAATGATTAGCCGCTGGGGAAAGTTGGGACAGAGTGTACCAATTAACCTTTTGTACGACAGGGGCAATGTGCGACATTTTGTCCTAGCTCATGTTTTGATTTATTTTAACGGGGTAAATGACGCAGTTTCGTTTGAAATAACAGCAATTTAATGAAATCTGATGCACTATTTATTGGCATTAAGATTGCTTATAAGGTGTAGATTCCTAATTACAGCAATTAGCGTCTTATGCACATGCCCTTCTTCGAGCCCTTTAAAAATGGAGGCATGTCATTCATTTATAACAAAATGGACATAATAATAATGAAAGCAATTCCTCTAACTATTGCAGCTCTATCTATCGTCAGTTACACGGCTAGTAGCGCAGAAGACATCACTCATATCAAATTGGCAACAACCACAAGCACCTACCACTCAGGTTTACTGGACTACTTGTTACCTGAGTTCGAAAAAGACTCTGGTATTAAAGTCGATGTTCTCGCAGCAGGTACAGGTAAATCACTTCGCATGGGTGAAAACGGCGATGTTGATTTGGTTATGACCCATGCACCAAAGGCAGAAGCGAATTTCGTTGAAAAAGGTTACGGCGTTTTACCTCGTAAGCTGATGTACAACGATTTTGTTATCGTTGGCCCACAAAGCGATCCTGCGAAGATTGAATCTCAAAAAGCAGTGGCTGATGTGTTTAAAGCAATCGCGAACAACAACGTGACGTTTGTTTCTCGTGGGGACGACTCTGGTACTCATAAGAAAGAGATGGGGATTTGGGCGCAAACTAAGATGGAGCCAAACTTCGGCGGCTATCGCAGCGTTGGTCAAGGAATGGGCCCCACTCTGAATATGGCGTCTGAAATGCAAGGCTACACCATGACAGACCGTGGTACTTGGTTGGCTTACCAAAACAAACTTGACCTTAAAGTGTTGTTCCAAGGCGACAAAAACCTATTTAACCCTTACCAAGTGATTCTTGTTAACCCAGAACGCTACCCAAGCATCAACTACCAAGCAGCGAAAGTATTCAGTGATTGGTTAGTTAACCCTAAAGGTCAGAAGCTAATTAACGACTTTAAACTTCACGGTAAACAACTGTTTGTTGCTAGCGCAGAATAGTCGTCATTGCACTATTCTTACAGGGTGAATAGTGAACTCGAAAAGAATGAATAGCTGACTCACCCCGTTTCATTAATCCAGTGTCAGCTATTACCAAAACATCAGCATTACTTTTTAAGACTTATTGTCGCTTTAAACGAGATACATCATGACCCTATGGCAAACAACGATTGATGCAATGAACCTACTGGTGAGTTTTGACCACGAATTGTGGCAAATCGTCGCAGTATCCTTCAGCGTATCTTTGTCCGCCATCTCATTAGTGATTGTTCCTGCAATCCTTTTGGCTTTCTTATTGGCTTATACTGAGTTCCCCGGGAAATGGGCATTGTTATCGGTGATCAACACCCTACAAGCCATTCCTACCGTGGTAATTGGTTTGTTGATGTACATGATGCTTTCTCGTTCCGGCCCGCTCGGTGATTGGCAATTGCTGTTTACCCAAAAGGCGATGATTTTAGGTCAGATGCTGATCTGTTTTCCTATCCTAGTTGCGATGATGCACGGTGCTCTGCAGGCCAGTGACCGCCGAGCGGTTGAAACGGCGCGCACGCTTGGCGTATCAACAACACGTGTGGCATGTACATTAATTTGGGAAACGCGCTTCCCTCTTTTAGCTGCAACTATCGCTGCCTTTTCTCGTATCGTCACTGAGGTTGGTTGTTCAATGATGGTTGGTGGCAACATTATGGGGATGACAAGAAATATCCCAACAGCTATCGCAATGGAAAGCCACAAAGGCGCATTCGCTCAAGGTGTGGCACTTGGTATGGTTTTATTAGCATTGGCATTAGCCCTTAACTTTTTCCTTTCCAGTGTGAGAGGAAAAGGCTACTTGAGAACTTAGGAACGCTGTCATGAGTATAAAAATAACAACGCAGCAGATTTCAATGCGCTACAAAGAGCGTGTTTTGTTCCATATCCCTGAATTGTCAATCGGCCCTAACGATGCCATTTACCTCAAAGGGGATAATGGCGTGGGTAAAACGACTCTACTTAAAATATTATCTGGATTGATTCAGCCAAGTTCTGGCCGCATTCAGTCTCCGACACAAAGCTGGCAGCAGAGCCTATTCCCTAGGCTCAAATTCAAAGACATCATTTACTTGCATCAAACCCCCTATCTTTTTGATGGTTCGGTGTACCAAAATGTCGCTTATGGCATTCGCTTTAATAAAGAGAGTCAAAAAGATAAGCGAGCTCAAATAATTAATGCGTTGAGAATGGTAGGTTTAGAAACCCTGGCAGATGAGCACATTTCTGTGTTGTCTGGTGGTGAGCGCCAACGCGTTGCAATGGCACGAGCTTGGATTCTTAAGCCTTCAATTTTGCTTATGGATGAACCAAGTGCTTCTTTAGACAAAGAATCTATTGAAAGATTGGTGATTATGGCCGAAGATCTTCTTCAGAGAGGCGCGAGTTTGGTCATTACTAGTCACCAAACTAACGCGTTAACCGACTTATGTAAGAAGCAATGGTGGATCAAAGACAATACTTTGACCGAATCGCCGCTTCTGCAAGTTATTCAGAAAGATAAAGCACAAGAGAATATTTATGCTGCTTCCAACGCAAACTAGTTGGGTTATTTTGGCTGGCGGACAGGCCAGTCGTATGGGCGGAAAAGATAAAGGACTCGTTGAGCTCAACGGTTCTCCGCTCATTCAATACGTTATAAACAAGCTGTCACAACAAGATGTCAGCATCACTATCAATGCCAACCGTAACTTAGAGAGTTACCAAGCATTTGCTCCGGTTGTTTCTGATTCCTTCCCTGACTATCCGGGCCCGTTGGGCGGTATCCATGCAGGCCTTAAAAACGCGAACACAGATTGGGTCGGCTTTGTCCCTTGTGACAGCCCACAAATCAGTGATGATCTTGTTGAACGTTTTTGTTCTGCAGTTAAAGAAGACAGTGACATTCTTGTCGCGCATGATGGCGAATTTAAGCAGCCTGTATTTACCCTATTCCACAAACGCGTTCTGCCAAAGCTAGAAGCGTTTTTGGAACGTGGTGACCGTAAAATCATCTTGCTGTACAAAGAGTGCGTCACGGAATATGTCGACTTTAGCGACTCACCTAACTGCTTTGTAAATCTCAACACGCCAGAAGAACTGACCCAATTCGGAACGCTTCAATAATGAATGATTCTAAACAACGCCCTAACCTTCCTCTATTGGGTTTTGCTGCTTACAGTGGCACAGGCAAAACAACCGTGTTGGAAGCTTTATTACCTCTACTGACGAACGCAGGTTTGAAAGTCGGTGTTCTTAAGCACGCTCACCATGACTTTGATGTCGATAAGCCAGGTAAAGACAGCTACCGCCTACGTAAGGCAGGAGCCAATCAAATGCTGATCGCTTCGCGCAACCGTCACGTGATGATGACAGAAACGCCAGAAGCCGAAGCTGATTTTGATTACCTACTGACTCGCTTTGATACCAACACACTTGATCTTATTTTGGTTGAAGGCTGTAAGAACATCGCTTTTCCTAAAATTGAATTGCACCGAGATGAAGTGGGTAAACCTTGGTTGTACCAAAACGATGACAATATCATCGCTATTGCTGCAGATAGCCAAGTTGAATCTGACCTCCCTCAAATGGCGATCAGCGACTTAGAAGCGATTCGTGATTTTATTATCAAATATGCTCACTCATTCGCCTCTTCATCGACAAGAAACAAAACAGCGTCGTGTTCAGAGTCAAAAGACAACACGCCTGCCGTGTGTTGTGATTCATTTTCTCCTGCTGGGCTAACCGTAACGCAAGGTCAACAAAAAATTGTTGAGAGCATTGATGCTCTCGATCTAACAGAGAGTGTCGAGTTAGTGCAAGGTTACGGTCGTGTGTTAGCGGAAGATGTTATCTCGCCAATCAACGTGCCTCAAAACACCAATTCGGCAATGGACGGCTACGCGATCCGTAGTGAAGACCTAGAATTGGACAGCTACAACATCGTTGCTGAAGTCATGGCGGGTCACAGTTACGAACAAATAGTTCAACAAGGTGAAGCCGTTAAGATCATGACGGGCGCACCAATGCCTGAAGGCGTTGATGTCGTCGTGATGCGCGAACAAGCCGTTCAAGATGGCGACAAAGTTCGCTTCCCTGATGCTAAAATTTCTGTTGGACAAAATGTCCGTATGGCAGGTGAAGATTTAGAGATCGGCCAACCCGTCTTTACACGTGGCACCCGCATTGAAGCACCTGAAATGGGCATGATGGCGTCGTTAGGTTTTGGTACCTGCCCTGTCCTGCGTAAAGTTAAAGTGGGCGTGTTCTCTACGGGCGATGAAGTTCAGGCGCCGGGTAGCGAGCAAAAACCAAACTCCATCTACGACTCGAACCGTTTTACGATTATTGGCATGCTTCAAAAGCTCGGCTGTGACATCGTCGATTACGGCATCATTGAAGATGACGAACAAAAGATGATGGATGTACTGCACTCTGCGTCGCTTGAAACCGACATGGTTCTGACTTCTGGTGGCGTGTCTGTCGGTGATGCGGATTACATCAAGCTTGCGTTAGACAAGTTGGGTGAAATCAACTTCTGGCGTATCAACATGCGTCCAGGCCGCCCTCTTGCATACGGAAAAATTGAAGATAAACCTTTCTTCGGTTTACCTGGCAACCCAGTAGCCGTGATGGTGTCGTTCATTAACTTTGTAGAACCTGCAATCCGCAAGCTACAAGGTCAAACTAACTGGACACCTGTTAAAGCGAATGCGGTAGCGACTGAACAACTGCGCTCACGCCAAGGCCGTACTGAATTCAGTCGTGGTGTGTTTTCGATGAATGAATCAGGCGTGCTTGAAGTGAAAACGACGGGTAAGCAAGGTTCAGGTATTTTGCGTTCAATGAGCGAAGCAAACTGTCTAATCGAGATTTCACCAGCGGTAGACACTGTAAAAGCCGGTGAAACGGTGACGATCATTCCTTTGCAAGGTCGTGTTTAATCAATGGTAGGCGTTAGCCTAACATTTTGAACTTAGGCTATAACGACAAAGCCCCTGATACCAAATATCAGGGGCTTTCTTTCTATTGGGGGAAACGCTCAGCTTTGCACTAACGAAAGAGCAGTAATAATACTAAAAGGGGAATCAAACAATGCCTATCTAAACTGAACTAAACAAGCTCTACTTTAAGTAATCTGCAATCGACCAAATTATAGTTGTTACGGCCATTTTCTTTGATTTGATAGAGCTGTTTGTCTGCAATATCACAAATCATTTTGAAGTTTCGATCCACATTGTCACTGGCTAAGTCGACGTTAACCCCACCAATAGAGAGTGTTAATTGTTCCGCATAGAGAGCTTTAGGGTTTGCTAATTTGACTTCATTTAGCATCTTTCGCAGAGTGACAACCTTATTTTCAATATCACCACTACTCTGTCCGAAGCAAATCGCCATGAACTCATCACCGCCATATCTGAAAAGGTAGTCATTCTTGGTTGTGAATGTTTGTTTAAGTAAGCGACTGATAATACGAAGCGCTTCGTCGCCCTCTAAATGCCCATGAAAATCGTTATAAGCTTTATACTCGTCAACAATCTTGCAGATACTCTGAACGACGGAAGATACGTCGCGCTTCGCGCCAACTTCCATCAATGAAAATCAGCAATAGTGTTTTGTTTGGGTCTCGCATTTGTGGCAGGTTTTGAAACACGCGCGATTTGTCATCTGTATAGTCTTCGGGGAACACTACGACAGGTTGATAGTTGTCATCTTTTAAGACATCCAACATTTCCTGATTCGGCTCTGTGCGATGCCATAGATAAGCGTAACTGTCTTTTACTGTATCGAGAATCAATCGACCTGTATTACTTGGTTTCAATATTTCGTTATCTGACAAGATCAACATGGTCGCGACGTTCGTACTTACGTCTGGTTGATGTTCACAGATACAGCTGTCTTGTTTTATTTTACAGAACTCACATCGCACTACTTTACACCCGCGCGCATTAAACGGCTTAGTAGCAATGGATAAACGATGTTGATATAAACGGTGAAAAGCGTGGATTCTCATGGACAATAACGATAAATCTAGAAAAGTGGCACGATTGTACTTACAGTGTCCTTAGAATGATAGAAGGAATACCCATGCAAGACCCATCCCTGCTCCGCCTTGTTTGTTTTATTGTCGTTTTTGGATTGTGTGCGCTTTGGGAGTACCGCTTTCCCCGGAAAACACTGACTCAAAGCAAATGGTTTCGTTGGGGGAATAACTTTGCGTTGGTTGCTTTGAACAGCTTTCTATTAGCCACTCTAATTCCAATCGCAGCATTTCAAGCGGCGGTTATCGCACAAGAAAGCCAATGGGGTCTATTCAATACCCTGTCACTTCCTAAAGAACTCAGCATTCTCATCTGTGTTTTACTGTTAGATTGCGCTATTTACCTGCAGCACTTGGTTTTTCACCGTGTTTCATGGCTATGGAAGTTACACCGAGTTCATCATGCAGATCTAGATATTGATGTCACAACTGGAACTCGTTTTCATCCAATTGAGATGATTCTTTCAATGCTGATTAAAGTGAGTTTAGTGATCGCGCTTGGTGTACCTGTCATCGCTGTTGTCATCTTTGAAATCGTTCTTAACGCCAGTGCGATGTTTAACCACAGCAATGCGCGTCTGCCACTGTGGATTGATAAGCGATTGAGAAAAGTGATTGTGACACCAGACATGCACCGCGTTCATCACTCGGTCATTGTTAAGGAAACGCACTCAAACTTTGGTTTTTTCTTATCGGTGTGGGACATTTGGTTCAAAACCTATCGCGCTCAACCTAAGCTTGGCCATGATAACGTTCAGATTGGCGTTCCTGAGATTCAAGATGGTAAAGAGCAACGGTTAGACTTAATGCTACGGCAGCCATTTACTCGATTCCCGACAACGAAAGACTAAGATCGAATTCAGTTGACTCTCAGTTTATATTGAGAGTCAATCGATCTTAATAACAAAAGCGTCTCCATAACAAACCAAGCTTAATACCAAAGCAAAACGCCCTTAGATTCTTGTGAAAAACTAAGGCCGTTTCTGTATCAATAGGAATTTAAGCGTTGTTAGTGCTTCAACTATTATGCTGTCAGGCTTAACTCAGTACGCTCGTTTATTTCAACACGTACTTATGAAGCATAGCTTGTTGGTGTCCTGCTATCTCTCCGACTTGCTCTGAACTCTCGATCATAGATTCAAGTTGCAGCTTTGTATTCTCGCCTTGTTCAGAAACACGAGTGATCGAATGTGTCACATCGACCGTTGCACGTGCCTGTTGCTCAGTCGCCACCATGATTTGTTCAACACGTCCTTTAATCTGGCTAACCGCCACCTCGATTTTTTCAAACGCTTGTTTCACATCTCCACTGGTTTCCAGTGCATTCGCCATTTCATTTCGCGACTCTGTTACAGACGTCCGTGAGCGATCAGCGGCTGCCACCAATTCATTCATCATATTTCGAATATTAGTGGTTTGCTGAGAAGTATCACTGGCTAGTTTTCTGACTTCATCGGCAACCACTGCAAAACCACGGCCTTGATCTCCTGCTCGAGCTGCTTCTATTGCTGCGTTCAATGCGAGTAAGTTAGTGTTGTCAGCAATGCCGCTGATCATATCGACCATTTCGCGAATCTGTTTAACACGTCCGTCTAAGTCGGCCATCGATTCTTCATTCATGCTTAGAGAGTGTTCTAATGCATGCAGTCGCTGCTGGTTAAGTCCAACAACTTGACTCCCTGTCACTGACTCATTTTCAGCAAGCTGGGCGTCATCATTTGAGGCGTTAGAAATACGTGCAATTTCACCAATAGATGCTTCAAGCTCTGTAATGGTGGTAATCATGTTTTGAAGTGATTCATTTTGCTCGTGTAAGCTTGAGTTAGTTTGCTCTGCGGCATCGTGACTGACTTCCGCTGTTTGATAAAGCGTTTCACAGTTTCGAGTTACCAAACGCACCGAATCAGCGGTTGAGTCGACAACAGAATTAAGTTTTGACGCGATAACTTGCAATTCCAATGGGCCAACTAATTGACTCTGTTTTGAAAAATCGTGTTCCGCGAGTAAGCTCATTTGTTGAGTAATGTTTCTGAGTCCTTTGTTCACCCAGCGACGTAACACCAACCATGAAATAGAAATGATGGCCGTTATCACTAATCCACTAATAAATAGTACTTTGTCTATCGTCGCAATTGTCTGATTGACCACAAACTCGCTTTCATCAATTAAAATGGAAGCGGTGTTCGATAGTTGATTTAAGATCCCTATCACGGTGTTGGCCAGATGAATGACTTTTGCCAAGTCGGCTTCTTGTTGCTCAACAAATTCTAGCTTTTGCAGGATTTGTCTTAATACGCCGTTGTCTGCAAAGCCAGATTTAACCATCTCATAAGGCGCTGTTAAGCTTGCGAACTCTACGATGTCTGGATGCCATTCAGAGAAGTCATCATACGCGAGGTTAATGCCTGCAATTCGATTTCGAAGCTCTCTGTATTCATCTTGCGCTTTTTCTAAGTCTGATTGCATCATCAACATTAGGAAGGTGTTCGCCATTGCAGAAGCACTCGCTGTGAATCGGTTAGCCGCATCGGAAGCCTCTGGGTTGTTCTGAACAAGGAAAGAACTGATACGGTTCATTTCAGGCCCGATGGAACTCACACCATAGCGAAACTCAGTGACTTGGGCATCGATGAGGTTTTGCTTATTCTGAATTTCAATTTGAGACGACAACACTTGGCTGGTCATCAATTGTAAGGTCGCCATGTTCTCGGTTAAGTTTTGTTTTTGTTCAACGGAAATCGCGTCAGGAAAAGATTGGGATATGAAGAGGAGTTCTTCTAGTGTTTGGTTACTTTCGGCAACTAACACGTCGATCGAGTTGCCTGTTGTGTTAAGCGTATTGAGGTCGGTTGATTGGGTGCTATAAGTAAGAAGTTTTACCTGCTCCAATACGCTTTGTGTTAATTCGGCGTTGTGTAATGCGAGAGGTAATGCTTGTTCTGAAAGTGCTTCAAAATGGCCCCCGACCCGATCGACGCCTCGGATACTGACCAAAGATAAAAAGATGACGAGTAAAAGAATGGAAATAAATACAGCGGTGACGGTTTGAATGAGCGAGAATGTATAACGTGAAGGTTTTATTGATAAATTTGTGTCGGGCATGTGAAATCCAGTTTGACTACGAAAAAAGATATCCTTAAGTTAGTTCGTATACTAGAAGTCCTTGATGACGTTTATATTTCAGTTTTTTGTCAGAAGAGTTACATATGAAATTCAGAAAAATGGCTGTAGTTACAATAACTTTAGCAACATTGGCTGCTTGTAGCTCGACGCCATCCCCTTCTCAGCTTAGTCAAACCGCACACAAGCCTCTGTCAAAGTTAGAGCAATCAACGACTAATGCGTATATGAGTGTGTATGAACAGTGGAAAGGTGTGCCATATCATTTCGGTGGGACATCATTTAGAGGCGTAGATTGCTCTGCTTTCGTTCAAATCGCAGTGCAAACTGCAACCCAGCAAGCCTTGCCGAGAACCACAAAAGATCAAGTTAAAAAGGGAAAGGAAATAGCGTATGGACAGGCAATAAGTGGTGACTTGGTGTTTTTCAAAACATCGATGACGGTACGACACGTGGGTGTATATTTAGGAAACAATCAATTCCTACATGCTTCGACATCGAAAGGTGTCATTATATCGAGATTGGATAACCCTTATTGGGCTTCTAAATTTTGGCACTTTAGGCGTTTATAGCGATTTAAACGCCTATCACTGTTTACTACGGTAAATGTACAAATAAATAGTTAGTCGTATTTAGCGACAGCAGTATCAAACAGATTTTTCACTAATGCGATGTATTCATCTAGGAATACTATTTGTTCGTTAGTCGCTTTCTTTGCCCAGACACCAGCTAAAACTTCACCTAAATCAGCTACCACTGAATCCGCTTCTTTCAAAAGTTGAAATCTAACGCTCGAATGTAACTCTGGGTTTTGCTCGAAAATAGCCATGATGTTCGTGGATATCATGTCAGTGATGATGTCTTCTACACTTTCATTGCCTGTATCGCCATTAGTATTAGTAAAGACATCCAAGTTAAATGATAAGTGTTCGATCAAAGCTAAATAGCCATCGGTTTCTACAACCACAATAAATCTCCGTTTAAGCTCTAGAGCAGATTAATATGTACCTGCCTAATACTATGTATATGGATCTGTTTGTCATCTCTTTATTACTAAAAACTGTATTAAATTGATCCGAGTTAGCATTATGAGCTTAAATAACAATCAAAACGCCGTAACTACACTGAACGCTCGTCAAATATAGCTGAAGATTATCCCAACCTATTTCTTCAATTCTTTTGTATAAAAGTTATCGCGCCGTGAGATTAGTTCCAAATTATTCCACTACGTTGTTCTTGATTTCTGTTTGTATTTCAAAGGGCTTGAATCAGTTCGAGTTCACAAATCAGCCAATTGATTCTACATACAGTGAAGAAGAGATAAGAACATTGACGAGTGCGTCTATAAATTGCTCAGATTTATCCTAAACTATTGCTAGTAAACAAACAGTATTCATAACCTTCAATTTTTTTAACTTTCAGTCTTTGAGGATTTCCTATGTGGCAGGCCATTTCTCAACAACTTTCAGATACTCTTCTATTTAACTTTCAGATTACTGAACGAACCAAGGTTTCTGGTGGTGACATTAACGATTGCTATATGATCAGCGATGGTAATGAACGCTACTTTGTAAAAGTGAACCAGCGAGAATTTTTACCTAAGTTTGAAATTGAAGCTGAGAACTTACGCTTGTTAAGAGAAACTTCTACCGTTTATGTGCCTGAGTTGGTACTGATTGGCAAAACCAAAGAGTGCTCATTCATTATTCTCAATTACTTGCCAACCAAGCCGCTTGAAACAAGCAATAATAGCTATGACTTTGGCGTTCAACTTGCCCAATTGCATCAATGGGGCGAACAGAAAGAGTTTGGTTGTGACCAAGACAATTATATTGGTAGCACCCTTCAACCTAACCCTTGGCATAAGAAATGGGGGCGCTTTTTCTCTGAGCAACGCATTGGCTTTCAACTGCAATTGTTAAAAGAAAAAGGCATCGAATTCGGTGATATCGATGACATTGTTGATGTAGTGAATATGCGTCTTGCAGGCCACAACCCTCGCCCTTCTTTGCTTCATGGCGACCTTTGGAACGGTAACGTTGCTAACTCAGCCTTTGGACCCATCTGTTACGACCCCGCTTGTTATTGGGGCGATCATGAATGTGATTTAGCGTTAACTGAACTGTTTGAAGGGTTTTCTAAAGAGTTTTATGAAGGTTACCAGAGCGTCAGTGCCCTCGACGTTGGCTATACTGATCGGAAAGACATTTATAATTTGTATCATCTTCTCAACCACTGCAATCAATTTGGCGGCGAGTATTTAGCACAAACTGAGGCGTGTATTCAGAAGATACAGGCCGTTTAATACCAATCACAGCTAGTTACTGCGATCGATATAAGTGCAACGTTCCATATCACTATTCATTACGATCTATACAAGCTACTACGATTAGTGCAAGTTACAGTGAGGATAATTCGCCATGCATAAATACACAGAGAAACATGTTTCTTGCCCCCATTGTGGTCATGCAATTAGCATAACGCTGGATGCATCTAATGGGAGCCAAGATTTTTACGACGATTGCCCTGCATGTTGCAATGCAATTCATCTGGACATGCAGGTTGATGAATTGAGAGACAGAATCCATCTCTCGATTGATGCAGATGATGAACAAGTTTTCTGAGCCTTGCCTTTGCTTGTTGATATAAAATGAAAGCTATTCATAGACCAAGCCAAAACGCAAAAAAGAGCACCTGATGTGCTCTTTTTAATATCTTCGACTTTTACTTAGTCAACGCTTTTAGGGCAAGTGCTATTGATGAACCGATACTACGACTTCTGGTTCGCTAGCACGCGCTCAACAGTATCAACAATCGCTTGTGTTTGAGGATCAAACTCAATATTTACTTGTTCCCCTACTTCGCGGCTGCCAAACAAAGTACGATTTAGTGTTTCAGGAATCAAGTGTACAGAGAAACGGTTCTCTTCCACTTCACCTATCGTCAATGAACAACCATCAACGCCAATATAACCCTTGCTCAATACATACTTCATTGATTCTTGTGGCAACTCAAACCAAAGCGTGCGGTTGTTTTCAGTCTTGATCACATCCACTAAGTTCGCCATCAACGTAATGTGGCCAGACATACTATGCCCGCCAATTTCATCACCAAATTTTGCTGCTCGCTCAACATTCACTTTATCACCAACATTCAGTTGGCCTAAGTTCGTTAATCGCAATGTGGCTTGCATCAAATCAAAAGCAATGTGGTTTCCTGAAATTTCCGTTACCGTTAAGCAACAACCGTTATGAGCTACTGAGGCACCAATCGCTAATCCCTCAACCATTTCGTCTCTTAGCTCAATGGTATGAGTCTGAAACAACTCTTTTTTGTTTATAGCAACCAGTGTTGCCATGCCTTGAACGATACCTGTAAACATAAGATTCCTATTTAGCATTCTAGGGCGTGTTGACCTTTCGCGGTTAAATTTTGTTCGAGATAAAAGCGTTTTAATCGCGGCGAGGGGGAAGTAGCCTAGCATCCTAAGCAAATCTCCCTCAACAAAGAGTAAAACGTTTTTAGCCGAACCCTTCGGGCAGCGTTTGCTGGTCATTTTTACTACGTTATCGGCTTCTCATGTAGGCTAGCTACACATCAAAGCCTCTGCCTTGTAAAAATACCCAGCAACTCGCTGCAAAAATCAGCTCGAAAGATCAACACGCCCTAATAACAGTTTTTCATAGCAGTTATTGTGACATTTCTTTATGATTCGTCCAGTGGAAGCTTAAGATCATTGTCTCTGATTCCTTCAGAATGTCCTTTCCTACACTATTATTCTAATTTTCCCTCTTATTTGGAGTTGTTTGTGCATCGTTACAAAGAAGAATCCTCGAATCTAATCAAACTTGCGACCCCAGTATTGATCGCATCTGTTGCACAAACTGGAATGGGTTTTGTTGATACCGTAATGGCCGGTGGTGTAAGTGCTATCGATATGGCGGCGGTTTCGATTGCAGCAAGTATCTGGCTACCATCAATTTTATTTGGTGTGGGTCTGTTGATGGCGTTGGTTCCTGTCGTTGCACAACTTCATGGTTCTGGTAGACAAGTAAAAATTCCATTTGAGATTCAACAAGGTGCGTTTTTAGCGCTCGTCATCTCCCTTCCAATCATTGGCGTACTTTTTCAGACACAACTGATATTGGAATGGATGGACATTGAGCAACTTATGGCGGAAAAGACCATTGGCTATATGAACGCGGTGATGTTTGCTGTGCCTGCGTTTTTGCTGTTCCAAACATTGAGAAGTTTTACTGATGGCATGTCTTTAACTAAGCCTGCCATGGTGATCGGTTTTATCGGCTTACTATTAAACATTCCGCTAAACTGGATGTTCGTATACGGAAAACTTGGAGCCCCTGCTCTTGGTGGTGTTGGCTGTGGCGTTGCAACGGCTATTGTATATTGGGTGATGTTCGGATTGCTGTTTGCTTACGTTTTAACATCAAAGCGTTTGGCTAAAATCAACATCTTCGGTACGTTCCACAAGCCTCAGCTCAAAGCACAAATTCGTTTGTTTAAACTAGGCTTTCCAGTTGCCGCTGCTATCTTCTTTGAGGTGACGCTATTCGCTGTTGTTTCTCTGTTGGTTGCCCCTCTTGGGTCTTTGGTTGTCGCCGCACACCAGGTTGCAATTAACTTCTCGTCACTGATATTTATGATACCAATGAGTATCGGTGCCGCCGTGAGTATTCGTGTTGGCCATAAGTTGGGTGAAAACAACACTGAAGGAGCGAAAATAGCGACACACGTGGGAATCATTGTTGGTTTAGTCACAGCCTTAATGACAGCTACATTAACGGTACTATTCAGAGAGCAAGTTTCGTTACTGTACACAGAGAATACGGCGGTAATTACTGTTGCAATGCAATTACTCTTGTTCGCTGCAGTTTATCAATGTACTGACGCAATCCAAGTTATCGCTGCAGGGGCTTTGCGTGGATACAAAGACATGCGTTCGATCTTCAACATTACTTTCGTTGCTTACTGGTTGCTTGGTCTGCCTATTGGCTACATTTTAGGAATGAAAGATTGGATTGTTGAGCCTATGGGCGCGCACGGTTTCTGGGTTGGGTTCATTGTCGGTCTGACGTCAGCAGCTATTATGCTAGGTATGCGTCTGCACTGGATGCACAAACAAGATGACGATGTGCAGTTAGAATTTAGCTCTCGTTAGATTCGTACTCGCTAAACTGCTATCTCCGTTATTACATACAAAAAGAGCTCTGATTTTCAGAGCTCCTTTTCGTTTAAGGGTGTAAAATTTAGGGCGCGAACGTTTGTTTTAGCAGGCAAATTAGTGTGTCTTAATATTCACTTTTCTCTCTAACGAAGCGCGCAAACTTGGGTTTTCCATTTTGAGTAAAGCCATTGTAGCGAAAGGTAATACGGCTGCCGATCTCAGGCGGCGCAAGTCTCATTTGATCACTGAACCCGCTTCCAATATAAAACTCAACCCCTTCTTCTGTGTGAACCAAAATCGAACCCATCATCCCTTTATACTTCCCTGTCCCGCCTTTGTAGCCAATAACTGTGGCTTCGGCATCGTGATGCCTTTTTAGTTTTAACAGGTCATTACTTCGTCCTGCTTGATAACGACTGGTGATCTTTCTGAGCATCAAACCTTCGCCATTACGTTCATCGACATTGTCTAATTGATAAAACAGAGCTTCTTCATTTTGAATCGGTACATGTTCGATGTAGCTGACATGAGCTTCTCCAATCACACTTACCCAATGCAATATGTTGTAATAGCGCTTTTGATAATCGCCAGTAGCCCCTGGCATATCAAACAGCATCAAGTCTATTTGGCGCCACGCAGCATCACTAGGTGTGTGGTCGAGGACGGTAGATTGGACTAAGTGGAACTTTCCTCTTCCTGCCCAGAGCTCCCCTTCAAGGTGTACCTTCGGTAAGTTTTTTGTAAACCACTTCGGTGAGTAAATGCGATTCCCATTTCGAGTATAAAGGTGTTGTCCGTCCCACAGCGCTCTAATTCCATCGAGTTTTTCACTCTTCCAGTATTCAGACACATCAATGCCTTGCTGGTATGTGTTTGCGAGGACCAGATGGTCAGGCGGTAAATAGGATGAATGAGATGAAAGCGAACACGCCCATAAAGTGGCTAAAGCCAGTTTGGTTAATCTCATCATCTGCTCCGTATTGATAACTGTCGTGGTCGACAAATTTCTTTAATCCTAAGCGCTCTAACACGCAGTTAGACAATCTTTGCGAGAAGATGCGATCTACACGTCAACCTTATTTAGCTTTCATTTTCATTCACACAACTAATGGCTTGTGAGTCTCAAATGTTCACCCATTTTTAGTTCTCAAATTGAGAAACACCTTTTCTCAATTTGAGATGGGATTCAGTGGTAAGTATAAGTTACTGAAAAATAACAATATAAAAGTTGGCACATTCAGTGCAATTGTTCAAACATACTCAAAAGGAGATATCGCTATGGAACTACGTAAAATTGATTTAAACACAACAACACTGACTCTTTCGATTTTTGGTGATCTAGACGCAGCAGGTAGTCGCGACGCACAGACTGACATTGACGATGTAATCTCAAATGACGGCCACCCTGAAATCGAAGTTGATTTTAGCCAAGTTGAGTTTTTAGATTCATCTGGTGTTGGCGCGATTGTTTACATGTTCAAACGCCTAACTGAACGCGAACGCAACATGCGACTTGAAAATGTGACTGGCCAGCCTCTTGAAATTATGAATCTATTACGTATTGGCCACGCTATCCCAGTAAATTCAAAAAATCCTGCAAATTCATGAAGATCCACTAAGCTAGAAGTAACAAAACATAATAATAAAAAGTAAAAACATAGGACGTTGGCATGAAAATACTGAAAAACCACATAGCCCTTTCTCTGTCCGCTCTCGTTCTGGGTGGCTGTACTAGCTATCCTGAACAAGGCACAGGGGGTTTGGCTGAAAGTTATGATTCTATCAACTATCAAAACTCAGACTTCTCTCCTGTCATGCCAGACGAGCCTCTTGGGCCAGAACATGGATTACGTTTTGATTGGCAACTCGCTAAATTGCACCTAGATGCTTTGATACAAGAAGGTGCTCGTTGGTGTTTCCCCGCTGCTGTTGTGCAAGCAATAGAGAAGCAAAATCGTATCGCTCGTGAACTACAAGGTGGTTTGCTTCTAGATGCGGCCAACGACCTAGTCATCCAAAGAAAACGCCTAAACGAACTTGAAGTCCAACTCGATTACGTCACCTCTCAAGCCCGTTGTGAACCACCAAAAAATGAAAACCAATTTAGAATGCAATTGTCGGTTATCGAACAGTTGTATGACCTGCTTAATGTTGACAACCAATTTGCAGAGAACTCTACCGAAGTTAACCCAAAGTACATGGGGCGACTTGCTGAAGCGACCAACCTGTTGAAAGAACATAAATCCCTAGACCTTGTTGTTACCGGCCACGCTGATGCAACGGGTGCCGAAGAATACAACGATAAGTTAGCACTTGGACGAGCGAAACAAGTCGAACGCTACCTAACTATTTTTGGCTTAGGTGCTCAACGAATCAAAGCGGTATCTGTTGGTGAAACCGTTCCTCTTTTTGAAGGTGAGTCAGACGGTACCCATTTAACCAACCGTCGAGTCAGCATCGAAGTTATCTCCCCTAAAAATGCCGAGAAAATGGGAGGTGGATTATGAAATTATTGATCGCTTTTATCATCACCCTATCGCTAAGCTTTACGAATGTCGTGAATGCGAGCGAAGAGTTTTCAGACGCGGTTCAAGTCGGTGACCTTATCCAAGTTAACGTACCCGGTGAAAGTACGTTAAACACAGGGTTCCAAGTGGATAAACGTGGCCGCATTACCCTTCCTGAAGTGGGCGCCGTATTCGTTGCGGGTTATGACAGTGAGCAGCTTAACAAAGTCGTTCTAGAATCACTGGCAACCGCTTATAAAGATCTTTCTAACGCTTCGGTGTACGTCAAAGAACAACAAATCATTATTTACGTTCAAGGTTATGTAGAACAGCCTGGCGAATACACACTGGCATTAGGTTCAAGTATCCAAATGGCGCTTTACGCTGCGGGTGGGTTACGCCCAGGCGCGCAACTGGACAAATTGATTCTTAAGCGAGGCGCGGATAATAAAGAATTTAACTACAAACGATTCCTTGATTCAGGCGATGAATCAACATTACCTACTCTGCAATCATTGGATTCGCTTTTTGTTCCTGCTTCTCCACTAGTCGGTAACATCGAGCAAGAGTTTGACGCTGCCAAGCTTGCTAACTCTGGCGACAGTGCAGATTCTCGTAATTCCATTAAAGTATTTGGCGAGGTAAATGCACCGGGGTCATTCACTTATAAAGAGAACACCGACCTTGTCGACGTACTAATGCGTTCGGGCGGCGTAACTCGCTATGCCAGTGTTGAGCAAATTCGTGTGATTTCAAATAACACACCGACGCTGTTCAATCTTAAACGTTATTTAGATTCTGGTGACGAAAGCCTACTTCCAATCTTACGCCCGGGTGCAACCATTTTTGTGCCGAAGCAAGAAGAAGAGATCAAATCCGGCGCAAACATGGTTTACGTTATGGGTGAAGTAGCCGCTCCCGGTGCTTTTGAAGGAAAGAGAGACGCGACCTTCATGGATATCCTTGCTAATGCTGGCGGCCCCACTCGATTTGCAGAGTCGCGTCAAATACGCGTAATCAAAGCGGATGGTCGAGTACTTAAATTCGATCTAGCGGCTTACACTGAAGGCTTGCCTAACTCTAACCCACCGAATATTAAAGCCGGTGACGCTATTTTCGTTCCAGAGAAAACCGACATGAACGAGAAGTCTTGGTTGAAGATCGCGCCAGACAGAGCGGTTAACGTTATTGGTGAAGTGAATCGACCTGGTCGTATTGAATGGTCAGATGAAATGAACTTCATGGGATTATTGGCACACGTCGGCGGCCCTACGCTACGCGCTGATACATCAAAAATTGAAGTTGTGACCGGTAGAAAGCTAGTTGTGTTTAATCTTGATGATTTCATCAGAAATGGTGCGCCACGAGATTTGATGCCGCAAATTCGTGCAGGCTCTATCGTTCGCGTTCACGACTTACCACAAGACCCTTCAGACAATAAGTCACAGTGGGTTCGCCAAAGTTCTGATGCTTCGATTTACATTTTTGGACAAGTTAATGCTCCCGGTCGTTACCGCTTCACCAAAGACATGCACTTTCTTGACATTTTGTCTGCAGCTGACGGGCCTACTAAGGACGCCGATATCCACAACGTTCGTGTAACGCATCGCGATAAAACCTACTCTAAAGTAAGCAAACTCAATTTATCGCTGTACTTTGAAACTGGTGATGAATCACTACTGCCAAACGTAACCACCGGTGACACTATTTATATCCCAGAGAAAGGTAAAAACTGGTTAGACACACCGAAAGAAGAAACCGTTCGTGTGCTTGGTGCGATTAACAACCCAGGTCGTTATGTGTTCAACGACAACATGACCATTCTAGATATATTGGCAGAAGCGGCAGGCCCTACCGACAATGCTTACGTAGAGAAAATTACCATTGTGAATATGTCTTGTTGCCAAGGTCAAGCTCGTACCTTCGACCTTGTTGAATTCAGCAAAACAGCCAACATTTATAACCTACCAGTACTGCGCGCTGGTGACACTATCTACATCCCAGATCGCCGAGAGAGCTTTATGGAAAAAGCTCGTGTAGGTCTAGAAGACATATTACGTCTAACAACAATGATCGTCTTAATAGGAGCTTTATAATGACTATTTCAGCAATCCAAGCAGAAGTAGAACAACTGTATCTAGCTTCTGAACTTAACGGACAGAAATCGATTTGCGTGACCGCCTGCCACTCAGGTGACGGGGTAACGTCCATTGCAACTGCATTAGCCGAGCGCTTTCTTCTTGCCGGTCATTCTACGCTTTATGTTGACCTTAATTTATACAATCCTGCTTTTAAAGATTTGAACATGTTGGAAGACAATCAACAGGGACAGTTAATTGAACATGTTGAGTCTCATCGTACGTTTATCGGAGTCCCAGCACCTCAAGTTGCATCAACACAATTGGCTTATAAAGATCCGACTACGTTACAAAAAGTGGTGAATAAATGGTTAGAGAAATACGATCGAGTCATCATCGACACCTCTCCGCTTCTCAACATAAACAAAGGCAACATTCCTGCGCAGTCTGTTGCGAGTGCCTGTGACAGCACATTGATGGTTGTCGCCTATGGTGAAACGTCAAGTCATCACCTAGAACAAGCGAAAAAGCTGCTTGATGCGCAGAGTATCAATCTTATGGGTTGTGTGATGAACATGAAACAAACACCTAGCTTTGCACAAGAGTTGGTAAGACAAATCAATCGAATGAAATTCCTTCCTACTAAACTTCGCGATAGGTTGGCAAATAAGCTGTATCAAAATGAGTTTTTAAACCTGCCGATGTAACTTTTCTGTACAACGATAGTTTTCTTGTACAGCTATAGGTTTCTTATGCAACTGCACGGCTGTCATTGATACCATGACAGCCACCTATCCTATTAAACTTCAAGCCCCCCCGATAGCTCTAAATACCCCAAAACCAAATTGGGTGTTTTTGGCGAAATTATTATTGAAAATAAGATTTTAAAAACCATTCAACGCATTTCACACTCGTCAATCATGGTCTTACCACCTTTAAATCCCTTCGAAAATCAACAGCTCTAAGCCTAACTTTAGCGGTAATGTGACACAGACGGTTAAAGTGCCATGTAAATCGCATCAAAGATGGAATTCATACGATTATTCCCTAAGATTATAAATAGAGGTGGTTTTTGACGAATTTGTAATAGTTTGACAAAGTTATCCGATGGCTGTTGAAACACAGTGGATGAATTGGCAAATCACACTTCACTGACTTTGCACATTTATCTATTCAAACTTCATCCATCCCTCCTTCTGCTCAAATGGTTCAAATACACGGAAAGGATCACCATCGAGCAATTTAGATAATCAATTTACCTTGGTTACCTTAGTTGTATTATTAAAGAGAAAGGAAACTCAATATGAAATACAAGTTAAGCTCCGTATTTTTGTTAGTAGCAGCAGCCAGCGGTAATGCTAACGCTGGAGAATGTGGCAGCGTAACAATTGCAGATATGAACTGGAACTCTGCAACACTGATCGCCAATATCGACCAATTCATCCTAGAACATGGTTACGGTTGCGATGCTGAACTTATCCCTGGCGACACCATGCCAACAGGCACATCCATGATTGAGAAAGGTCAGCCTGACGTTGCACCTGAACTTTGGAGCAACAGCTTAAAAGATGCATTGGATAAGGGTGTCCAAGAAAAACGTCTTCGCTACGCAGGTAAAGCACTTGTGAATGGCGGTGAAGAAGGTTTTTGGGTTCCAGCTTACTTAGTTAAACAATACCCAGAAATGGCAACCATCGAAGGTGTACGTAAAAACGCTAGCTTGTTTAAGCACCCTGAAGACCCAGATACATCAGCATTCTACAGTTGCCCAGCAGGCTGGAACTGTCAGATCAGCGCCGGAAACTTGTTTAACGCTCTTGAGCTCGAAGACAGCGGTTTCACGATTGTTGATCCAGGCTCGAGTGCCGGCTTATCTGGCTCTATCGCAAAAGCTTATGAACGCGAAGAAGCTTGGTTTGGTTACTACTGGGCACCAACTGCCGTTCTAGGTAAATACGACATGGTTAAAGTTGACTTTGGCAGTGGTGTTAATGAGCAAGAGTTCCTAACTTGTACCACTAAAGAAGACTGTGATTCACCTAAAGCGACCATGTACCCGCCTTCACCAGTGCACACAGTCACTACAGAAGACTTCGCATCGAGAGCACCAGAGGCTTACGACTACTTCACTAAACGTGGTTTCACTAACGACAAAATGAACTCACTTCTTGCTTGGATGGAAGACAACCAAGCGGATGGTGAAGAAGCGAGTATCCATTTCTTGAGTGAGTTCCCGGAAATATGGCACCCATGGGTTTCTCAAGAAGTGGCTAAGAAAGTTGAAGCAGAGCTGTAACAGCTTGGTTTAATAACAAGCAATTACGCTTCAATAATACGGAAATAACGTCGCTATACTTGATGTTATTCATGATTCGGAGCCCTTTTCATAGGCGATACCTCATCGCATGAACAAGTGGCTCCGAACTATAAGGATATAAAATGGCTGACACCAATTGGTTATCAAGCTTTCCAGAGATGGAACGCGCTGATTTACGAACCATAAAAAAGACGCTAGATGGCGCATACCGTGAATTCTCTCGTGAATACGGTGAAATGATTGAATCTCTATTTGACCCTCTTCTTTCATTCCTTGTTTGGTTTGAAAAACTTCTTATCTCAACCCCTTGGATTATAGTCCTCGCCGTTTGTACTAGCCTTGTCTATGCTGCAAGTCGTTCTTGGAAACTTGCGTTAGGTTGTGTCGTTTCTCTGCTCCTTATTGGTTACTTTGGAATGTGGGAAGACACCATGCGGACGCTCAGTATCATCACTGTTTGTACCTTGGTTTCGATATTCTTAGGCATTCCGATTGGCATTGCGATGGCTCGCTCGAATCGAGCGCAATCTATCGTTACGCCGATGCTTGATATCATGCAAACCATGCCGGCATTCGTTTACTTGATCCCAGTGGTAATGCTACTCGGCATCGGTAAGATTCCAGGGCTGATCGCCGTGGTTATCTACGCGATTCCACCTGTAATTCGTTTAACCAACCTAGGCATACGCTTAGTCGACAAAGAAGTATTGGAAGCGGCTACCGCCTTTGGTGCGAGCAAAAAGCAACGCTTATGGGGTGTTCAACTCCCTCTAGCGATGCCAACGATCATGGCGGGTATCAACCAAACCATCATGATGGCACTGTCTATGGTTGTTATCGCATCAATGATTGGTGTTAAAGGCCTAGGACAACCGGTTCTTAAATCCATTACTAACCAATACTTCACATTAGGCTTGATGAATGGTTTCGCCATTGTGGCCCTAGCAATCCTTTTTGACCGCGCTTCGCAGGCGTACGCAAGAAGGACCAATGCGCACCTAGGAGGACTCAAGCATGACTAAACCATTGATTGAGATTAGTGGCCTATACAAAGTGTTTGGGCCGAAACCGATGTCTGTTATGAACCGAGTTCAGAACGGCGAACACAAAGAGCAGATTCTTGCTGACACGGGTCATACCGTTGGTTTGAAAGAGATAAACCTTGAGATTAACCGTGGCGAAATCTTCGTTATCATGGGGCTTTCTGGCTCGGGTAAATCAACTCTAATTCGCCACTTCAACCGTTTAATTGACCCAACTCAGGGTAAAATCATGGTCGAAGGCATTGATGTAATGAGCCTCAACACCAAGCAATTAGAAGAGTTCCGCCGTCATAAAATGTCGATGGTATTCCAACGTTTTGGCTTAATGCCTCATCGCACCGTGGTAGAAAACGTTGCGTACGGGCTGGAAGTACAAGGCATCAAAAAAGAAGATCGTTTAGCAAAAGCCAATGAATGGTTAGAAACGGTGGGATTGAAAGGTTACGGCAAGCAGTACCCTGCCCAGCTTTCTGGCGGTCAACAACAACGTGTTGGGCTTTCGCGAGCACTGTGTACTAACGCTGAAATCTTATTAATGGACGAAGCCTTTTCGGCACTCGATCCTTTGATTCGAAGTGAAATGCAAGATCAGCTCATTGAACTGCAAGAGAAGCTCCATAAGACGATTGTTTTCATCACCCACGATTTGGATGAAGCACTCCGTCTCGGCGATCGAATCGCAATTTTGAAAGATGGCGAGTTGGTACAACAAGGCACACCACATGAGATTCTACTGAATCCAGCCGATGACTATGTAGAGGCGTTCGTTAAAGACGTAAACCGTGCTCGTGCATTGACGGTTGAAACGGTTATGCAGCCTCCTCTGTATCGAATCACTTCAGAAACGATTGAAGGTGCTCTGGCACAAATGAAGATGCTGAAAAACGATTACGCTTATCACGTAACGGATGACGGCTATCAAGGCCTAGTCACACAAGAGAGCCTACAAGACGCCGTTGAAGATGCCTCTGTTCATGACTTCAGTGATGAGATTTACGAAGAGGTTCCTGCTGTTTTACCAGATGCGGTAATTGAAGAAGTACTTCCAGACACTATGTCTTGTGACTATTCCCTTCCAGTTGTCGACGAAGAAGGTAATCTGAAGGGTGAATTAGAGAGAAGCGCCGTTGCTGATATCTTCTCTGAAAGTAGCGAGGAAGAAGTAGAAGCTGACCCAAAGCCAAAGATTGATAAAGCTTCGTAGTTCTACTTTTCGTTATTTAAAACACGGCTGTTTAAATTATCGTTATTTGGGTTATTGTTATTTGAGTAATAGCTATTTGGGTTACAGCTATTTAGATTAACCTAAACTACTTAACCCTCTCTAAGACCACTGTTGTTAATTCACTGCAGTGGTCTTTTTTATTTGTATCGGCCTCGTTTTCTTCTTAGCTCTATCCGCACCTTACACTTTATAGGCGCCCAAATTTATACGCCATAAGAGAAAACAAAATTAAATCAGTCCGTTAGGCTTGTCACAATCCCTGTAGCAATATGAGTGAGATGGTAATTAATTGCTCTATTTCTACGACAAGCAGTTGAAATTATTCTAGAAAATGACTAGAACTTAATAGTACTCACGGATATTACGCTCAACAAAAGGACTTAGTTTGATGAATACCACTGTAACGTCAGACACAACCGCAGACCCAAACTCACAAGAAGTTAGCGAGCTTGTTGATGAAAGCGTTCTAGAGCAAATGATTCGAGATACAAGTGCGGACATTATCCCGATCTTGATCGACCATTATGTCGAAGAATCACAAACACGCTTGGTCGCCATAAAAGAGGCTGTCGCTCAGAACGACGCTCAAACACTAGAGTTCGAGGTTCACACTCTCGGCAGCACCGCACTCTCATTAGGTAATCGCCCTTTGGGTGAGTTAGCTCGCGCTTTAGAGAAGCAATGTTTAGAACAGAATCATGATACGGCATTTCGACAAGTTGACGAATTATTAGAACTCGCAGAGCGTTCAATCAAAGCCTTGCTTGAAAGAAAGGAGGCAGGCTTCAGTTAACTTTGGATGTTCATCATAGGTATAAGATAAAAACTCAACATAGTCGTTATCAATATAGTAACCATTAACATGCACTCCGTCGTGACCAACAACGCGAGAAGTACACCTATAGTTTGTTAAGAGATTGCATGCGGTAGATAACAATTACACAAAACTCGTATTGATGGATACATATCACTATGTTATTGATTGGTTAGGATAAAGTTTCAAAAGGAATACACAATGCGCCCTAAGGTATTGTTAGTTGAAGACTCCACATCACTCGCCGTACTCTACAAGCAGTACGTAAAAGACGAGCCCTACGATATTTTCCACGTCGAAACCGGCGCGGAAGCGAAGACCTTCATTGAAAGACACTCACCACAGCTTGTTATTCTCGATCTTAAGCTGCCCGACATGCCAGGTGAAGAAGTACTTGATTGGATTAGCGAAAGTGAAATACCAACCGCCGTCATCATCGCGACAGCACATGGCTCAGTAAATATTGCTGTAGATCTCATCCAGCGCGGTGCGGAAGATTTCTTAGAAAAGCCAATTCAAGCCGATCGACTTAAGACCTCTGTCCGCTTGCATTTGAAACGAGCTAAGCTAGAGAACCTCGTTGATGACATACAAAGCAAGTTTGATCGTGACCGCTTTCATAATTTCATTGGCTCTTGCCTACCTATGCAAGCTGTCTACAAGATCATTGATTCGGTAGCGCCAACCACTGCTAGCGTGTTTATTAACGGCGAAAGTGGTACGGGTAAAGAAGTGTGTGCGGAAGCGATTCATCAGGAGAGTCAGCGTAACGGCAAGCCCTTCGTTGCCATTAACTGTGGCGCTATCCCTCGAGACCTAATGGAGAGTGAAATCTTCGGTCACGTTAAAGGTGCGTTTACCGGTGCAACAACCGACCGTAAAGGCGCGGCGATGCTAGCGCATGGTGGCACCCTATTTCTCGATGAGCTTTGCGAAATGGAACTGGAGATGCAGAAGAAGCTCCTACGATTTCTGCAAACTGGCACGTTTACTCCACTCGGTGGTAATCGCGAGATTAAAGTGGATGTCAGAATTATCTGCGCGACCAACCGCGACCCACTGGTTGAGGTCGAAGAAGGACGCTTTAGAGAAGACCTTTACTATCGTGTTCACGTTGTACCTATCGAGATGCCACCGCTTCGTGAACGAGGACGTGACATTGTGACTTTAGCTAATCACTTTTTGAAGCTGTACGCGAAGCAAGACAAGAAGAAGTTCAAAACCATAGACAAAGAAACGCAGAATCTGTTTAAACGTTATGTGTGGCCAGGTAACGTGCGTCAGTTGCAAAACATCATCCGTAACATCGTGGTGTTGAACAACGAAACGAGCGTGACCAAAGACATGTTACCGCCTCCGATTAATAGAGTAGACGCAGCTCCAGCCTCAAAATCAGTGACACCTATTCGAGCAGCTGCGCCCCAAGCTGCTGTTGTGGAAGCACCAGAAGCTAAGTTGCCACCTATTACTCCGGAAGAGTTGGAGCAATCCTCAGTTGTCCCCGCTAACAACGACCCGATCACGCCCGCATTTACGACAAGCGAAGGTGCTATTCGTCCAATGTGGCAAATAGAGCGCGAAGCCATTCAACATGCCATCAATCATTGCGATGGGAATGTGTTAAACGCTGCCGTTCTGTTAGAGCTTAGCCCTTCTACTGTTTATCGTAAGAAACAGGCTTGGGAATCGGAAGATGAGTACAATCAAGCCTAGCCAAGGTGTACTCAACGTAAACCTTCACGAGATTTGGCTGTTGATCGACAGCCAAACTTTTGGAGGCATAGAAACGCATGTTTTAGAGTTAGCACAAGGCCTGATATCTGAAAGCGCTCAGTATTCAGAGGCTATTCGAATCGTTCTTTTGACTAAGTTTAATCCTGAAGCGATCATCGTTGAAAAGTTGAATACGCTGAACATCCCTTATAGTTATCTCTCCGATTTAGCCTCTGGCTGTGCAAATTCAAACGTCAATAGCGCGACACAGCTTAAACGTGCAGTTCAACATTATCAGCCAAGGCTTATCCATGCTCATGGTTACAAAGCCAGTTTGGTTAGTAAACTCATCAAACTCCCACCTCGTTTTAACAACACCAAACAAATCACCACTTATCACGCAGGTGAAACCCCAACAGGCAAAGTATGGCTTTATGACTGGCTCGATCGTTACAGCAGCTTTCTTTCTGATCAGTCGCTTGTGGTCAGTGAGAAGATTAAGGCGAAGGTACCGAGTAAAACCCATCAATTGAATAACTTTGTTAAAGTCCCAACCGGGTTAACAAACTCCCCTTCATCAAGCCCATTCCATGTAGGCTTTGTGGGGCGGTTAAGCCATGAAAAAGCGCCTGATCGATTTGTCGCATTAGCCAAACAGTTTCCTGATGTCCGGTTTGAGCTTTTTGGTGACGGGCCAGAAATGGAAGCGTTAGTTAAATCGCAGCCTGATAATGTTACCTTTCATGGGCATCAGACCAATATGGACGACGCCTGGAGCCAAATCGATTTGTTAATCATCCCTTCCCGCTTCGAAGGCTTACCTATGGCGGCATTAGAAGCCATGATTCGCGGCATTCCCGTTCTCGCCACCTCCGTTGGTAACTTGCCTAAACTCATCGAGCACCAAGTTAATGGCTACCTCGCCAATTCAGAATCTGATTCAGAAACCGCGTTAGTTCTAGAACAGCATTTATCCTCATGGATGTCATTGACTCGCGAACAACGTGACTCCCTCAAGAATAACGCGATAGAAACCGTCAAAAACCAATACTCGCCACAAGCCGTTGTCCCGCAGTTATTGGAAATCTATCAACTCGACCGTTAATACTCGTCTTAGTACTTAACTGGTTATTTTAGCTTGATGATATAGGTACTGTAGTCAGTTTTATACTGATTCTCAAAATGAAAAACTCACCTCAAGGCTAATTTCTCACTTAATAATCCATCAATAAATCAAGCAGTTAAACAAAATCCATAGCTGGCACTCGCTTTGCAATCTTTAACATCAGGCGTCAATGCGACTTTCAAATATATAACGATAGCGAGCTGCCATGAATAGTTTACTCAGCACTAGAGATTACAATGATCAACCCTGAAGCCAATAGATTGCCAGTCATCATCACGATCAGCGCCTTGTGTGTCGGGCTTGGAATTGTCTGGTACTTTGTGCCACATCCAGCTGTTATTGTTGCGCTAGCCCTTGTTCCTTTGGCTGGAATGTTTGTCATTAATAAGACCTTTTGGATGGTGATACTGTTCGTAGTCTTTTCATTTTTTCGAATCCACGAAGCGATCCCCCAGCTCTATTCGTTAAAAATACCGCTATTACTCTCGCTTGGCGCACTTTCCGCTTTACTCTGGCACGCCTTCATCAGCAAAGAGCTGAAAATATTCTGGCACCCTACATTGAGCTGGCTCGCGATATTTTGGGCTCTCGTCTTTATCGGTCTAATCTTCGCGTCTAACCGTCCAATAGCGATAGCTGAATTCAAAGGCGTGTATTGGAAAATAATGGTGATGACACTCGCTATTGTGTGGCTGGTCAACAGCGTCGAAAATTTAGCAAAGACATCGACAATCATCATGATGGCTGGTTCATTAGTCGCACTCATTGCAATCAATAACTCAATCAATGGCATCGGATTAGTCGAAGGATCACGTGTCACCATTGGCCGCGATTTTGGTTCGATGTTAGGAGATCCTAATGATTTAGCACTGGTTCTTTTGTTTCCACTTGCATTTGCGCTCAGTCAGACAACCACCCATGGCATTCATGCTCTCAAACGTGTATTGAGTATTGGTGTCGCTGTATTGTTACTTGCCGCTATCGTTGCAACCCAAAGCCGTGGTGGATTACTTGGTGCGCTAGCAGTGGTCGGGATTTTTGCGTTCAAAGTAATCCGTTCAAAATCACTGTTGATTACTTTGGGCGCTATCGGAGCGATTGGTCTTTACTTTGTTGCTGGGATTTCAGACAGAGCATCAGGCGGCGCAGCTGAACAAGGGGTCGATGAATCAGCAATGGGTCGGATTTACGCTTGGGAAGCCGCGTTCAAAATGGCACTGGATAACCCTTTAACCGGAGTCGGCCTAGACAATTTTTTTTCTAATTACTTCTTTTATAGTTCGCACTGGGATGGATTAAACCATGCGGTTCACAGTACTTGGTTTGGCGTGCTTGCTGAAACTGGTTTTCTAGGGTTGATTATCTTTCTGATATTGATTGGTTCACTGATAAAAACAATACGCTCGACACTCAAACAGCTTTCAGAGACGACTAACGCAATCGACCCAAATCTGAATGCCGCAGCTTACGCTGTATATGCTGGGCTGATTGGCACCATCGTCTCGGGCACCTTCCTAACACAAGGCTTCAACTGGCCTATCTATATCCTCTCCGCATTGATTGTCGCTGTTGCGAACGTATCTCATACCGCCTGTCAAAATGAGAAAAGCTAAAACTCACTTTGTAACCAATTGAAAATAAAGCATTTATTAAATGGCACAATATATGAAAGTACTTCTATATAACAAAAAAGAGGATTTTCATTATGACGTCAGTAACTATTCATCAATTCAAACATTGGCTTAAGTTTCATCCTAATTCTCGAATTAGAAATGTGTTTATCATTTTGAAAAATATTAGAAGCGCAGAGCTACCTACCCCTCAGCTACTCAATCGTTGCTTATACCAAGCACACAAGCTTGTCGTGAATTTGGTTTCTGGTTTTACGCGATTCTTCTATTGGACGCCCGCGTTCAAAGGTCGTGTCGCTCAATGTGGCAAACGCCTGTATTTATATGGTGGCCTCCCTTTCGTCAGCGGTCCGGTACAAATCTCAATTGGCGATAACTGCCGTATCTCCGGCCACACGACATTCTCAGGTTGTACTCAGCCACTTGAAGGCTTGGAGCATCCACTACTGTCGATTGGTAACAATGTCGACATCGGTTGGCAGTCGACTATCGCAGTTGGTGGTAGAGTCGTTATCTCTGACAACGTACGTATAGCTGGCGGTGCATTCCTGTTTGGATATTCTGGACACCCACTTGATGCAAAGCGTCGCGCTCAAGGTGAAGGCGATGATCCTCAGCAAATTGGCAACATAATTCTTGAACAAGATGTGTGGCTAGGCACCAATGTGACCGTTAAAGGTGGAGTAACTATCGGCGAAGGTGCCGTAATAGCCGCAGGCAGCGTGGTAACAAAGAACATCCCTGCCTTCGCAATCGCAGGCGGTAACCCTGCTCGAGTTGTCGGTCAGATTAAATCCGTTGAAGTGACTGAATCCGATGTGTTCGATTCGTTAGAGACTCATGGAGGCGACCATGCGTGATTTAATCGTATTTGGTGAAGACTTTGGCGGCCTACCGTCATCAACTCAACATTTAGTTCGTCACCTTGCTAAGCAACACAAAGTATTATGGGTCAACTCTATTGGCCTAAGACAACCGAAGCTGTCCGCTAAAGATATGACACGAGCGTTCAATAAGTTGTTTGGTAAAACCAAAGCCGTGACTCAAAACATGCTCGACTCAGAGGGACACGACAACATTACCATTGTTAACTTAAAGACCATTCCTGCGCCAGCTTCAAAGTTATCGAGAAAGCTGGCTCAGAAAATGATGTTGCGTCAATTGAAGCCGGTTATTTCAGAATTGAAACTTCATAATCCTATCTTATGGACTTCCCTTCCGACCGCTGTTGATTTGTGCGGACACTTAGGCGAGTCAGCGGTTGTTTATTACTGCGGAGATGACTTTAGCGCACTTGCGGGCGTAGACCACAATACAGTCGCACAGCACGAATTAGAACTCATTGAAAAATCTGATCTGATATTTGCTGCAAGTGAAAATCTGATGGGCAAGTTCCCTAGTGAAAAAGCTCAACTCTTACCACATGGTGTCGATGTCGGTCTATTTTCTACACCAGTTCCAAGAGCACAAGATTTACCAAGCAACCATCGTCCGATTGCAGGCTTTTACGGCAGCCTTTCTCAGTGGCTTGATTATGAAATGATTGATCATGTTGCGAAGGCAATGCCGGAATGGGATTTTGTTTTCATTGGTCCGAATGAGCTCGATACGCTCATGCTACCTAAGTTGGATAACGTACATTACCTTGGGCCTCGTCCACATCACACGTTGCCAAGCTATTCACAACACTGGGATGTGAGCCTATTACCTTTCGTGGATAACGAACAGATCCGAGCATGCAGTCCATTAAAGTTGATGGAATACCTAGCCGCGGGAACTCCTATCGTGACCACCCCTTTTCCTGCAATGGTTCCTTATAAGAATCACGTTACGTCCGTTGATAATGGACAACAGATGGTCGAAGCTCTCGAGCAAAGCCGTCACCTTGAAAACTCGCCAGTATCTATTGTCTCCAAAGACAGTTGGCAGAACCGCGGTAACTTCGTACATTGGATGTTGGAGCTATTATGAATAATCTTAAGTTGCGCTTACTAGTCATCCTAAATGCCATGTGGCGCCAACGCTACGTTATTGTTCTACCAATCCTTATTTTGCCCTTTGTAGGCTTTGGGGTGAGCAAGTTGGCTCCGACCAAATATGACGCGCATACCAGTATGTTGATTCAAGAAACGGCCAAGATGAATCCATTCTTGGAAGACATCGCCGTTTCTACCATGCTCAAAGACCGACTTAACGCGTTGAGAACACTGCTTCACAGTCGACATGTACTTTACTCGGTCGCTGATGAACTGCAATTAACCACTCCAGATATGCCAGAGGTTGAGAAACAAGAGATCATTACTGACCTGTCTCAGCGTTTATCCGTTACTCAACTTGGAAAAGACTTTCTAAAGATAAGCTTAACGTCAAACACACCAAATGGAATGGAACAAACGCTTCGGTCGGTGAGTGAACATTTCATTGAACAATTGTTAGCGCCGGAACGTTCGTCAATTGAGGACTCAAGTAACTTCTTGAAAATCCATATAGACAAACGTAGTGCGGAACTTGAATACGCAGAAGAAGCGCTAGCCGCATACATGAACGAAAACGTCCAATCAACGCCTGAAGTGCAAAGCCAAAGCTTGAATCGCTTGGCGTCACTCAAACAAACACTGGCGGAAAAAGAGGCGGAATTATCGGGTGTTGAGAAAAGTTTAGGGTCAATCGACCAACAACTTTCACGAACCAACCCTGTGATAGGCAAATTAGAAGACCAAATCATCGACATTCGTAGCGACCTAACCTTGTTACAAGCAAAATACACGGACAAACACAGTGCTGTGCAAGCTAAAGTGCGAGAACTAGACAGACTTGAAAATGAACGAAAGAGTTTGCTTGAGGTAACCCAACCAACGATGAACAGCGACCAGCTTTGGGACATCGCGAGTAGTACGACACTGAACAAGCTTTCTGATACCCAACCTCTTTTGGTCACTCAACTACACAGCCTACAACTGGTTCGTGCTCGCTTTGAGTCTTTAACTGAAGAGACTAAAAGCCTTCGTACTATGATTTTCGAATTAGAACACAAGGCGAATAACTTCGGTGAGAATGCAAAAGAGATGTATCGCCTTAAACGTAAGGTAGACATCAAGCGCCAGCTATCCGATGAACTCACAGAGCGTTATGAAATGGCTCAACTAACGGGTTCGCTTGGTGTATTCGAGCAAAACAAGCGTGTGAAGATCATCGATTTGCCCTTCACTCCTAGTATCAAATCTAACATACCTTCTTTTGTGTTTGTTTTGGCTGGTTTCGTCGCAGGTATCGGCCTCGGAATTGGATTGGCGATATTGTTTGAGCTGTTTGACTCTTCAATCAAGCGTAAAGACGAAATCGAAGAGATCTTAGGTGTCCCTGTGATAACGGTAATACCTAAAATGGGCTAGTCAGCCTCAAAGGCATAATTTGACTTGCTAGCTTCACAGCTTTCTAGTTTCCTGATTCCTAGAGCAAAACGCCAACACTCGATTGGCGTTTGTTTGTCTAAAGCATCAAGTTCTAATGCCACTTTAGATTTCCCCTGATTTAACACTATGACTCAAATTGCCATTCATTCGTATTCTGTTTTGATTCCCATTTTGAGAAATGAAAACCACTCTAGAATAATCAAGCTCAAGTCACTGAAATATAACAATTATTTAATTGGCACAACTCCTGCAATCTCTTTGTGAAGCTAAACGTTTTAAAGAAGTTACTTCAAGAAAAATGTCAGAAAGGCGAAACAAGATTTATAAAGGCAGGGTCCAAATTATGAATACGCATTTAACGAAGCATGGTAAAAAGATCATACACGTTGTTCAGCACCTCGCTCCCGGCGGATTAGAAACCCTAACGTTAGATTTGCTGCGCCTTGCTAAACCAACAGACCAAGTGTTGATTGTCAGTCTAGAAGGAACAAAACAAGACTCGATCAGCAACTGGCCTAAGTTAGAGCAGTACCAAAATCAAATCGTCTTCTTGGATAAAGCACCAGGCGTACAATTCAATATCATAATCAAATTGATTAAAGCATTTAACGGCATTCGACCCGATGTGGTTCATACCCACCATATTGGCCCCCTACTTTATGCTGGCTATGCGGCTCGCGTGTCCGGTGTTCCTACTCGCATTCATACCGAGCATGATGCTTGGCATTTGAAAAATAACAAACGTCGTCGCTTACAAGCATTAGCTCTTAAAGCCGCTCAGCCAACTTTGGTGGCCGATGCAACCCGTGTTTACAACCAACTTCGCTGTGCGTTTTCATACAAAAACATCATCACGATTAAAAACGGTGTGGATTGCGAGAAGTTCAAACCGATGTCAAAAGCAGACGCGAGAGCAACACTCGATCTACCAACCGATAAACACATCGTAGGTTGTGCGGGGCGTTTAGAGCACGTGAAAGGCCAAGACCAGCTGATTAAGGCGCTTGCTCTACTTCCAGCTAACACCGTCGTCACACTAGCTGGTGATGGTTCAAAACGCAATCAACTGGAACAACTCACTAACCGCTTGAATCTCAGCGATCGTGTAATCTTTCTTGGCTTAGTGGATGACATGACCACCTTTTATGGCGCATTGGATACCTTCTGCCTACCTTCTCGTCATGAGGGGCTTCCACTTTCTACACTCGAAGCCCAAGCATGTAACATTCCAACTGTCGCGATGAACGTCGGTGCGGTTGATGAGACCTTATGTCCAGTTAGCGGCACCCTCGTCAAAAGTGGCAGCATTGCGGGATTAGCCAGTGCGCTATTAGAAAAACAGAATGAACGCTTTTTGTCACCTCGTCGTTACGTTCTCGACAACTTCGACATTGTGAAAATGGTTGCCTCATATAACGATATCTCAGAAGGAGTTTGCGCATGATCGACTGGTTACTTGCAGGACTTTGCTTATTCTGTGGTGCGCTGATTGTCTATCACCACGCCGCCTACCCACTGTTACTGCGTTGGTACGCGAAAAGCCATCCAGCGCGTCAAATTGAAGAGAGCCATCGTTGTTACAAAGATGAACAACAAGATTGCATACTACCGAGCATCACCGTGCTTGTTCCTGCTTTTAACGAAGAACAGTGGATCGCAGATAAAATTCGTAACCTTGCTTCACTCGATTACCCAAAAAAGAAACTGCAAGTCATTATCGCTTGTGATGGTTGTACTGATGACACGGTCGAAATTGCTCAAATGACAATCCAAGAAGCGATGTGCAGTGATGTTTATTTTGAGATACATGACCATCAATTAAACCGAGGTAAAGTCGCGGTTATCAACGAAGAAGTGACGAGCATAAACAGTGACATCACGGCGCTAAGTGATGTGTCAGCCCTTATTTCATTGGATTCACTGCTTATTGCAGCAGCTCATTTTGAAAGTGACAAGGTTGGTGTGGTAAACGCTACGTACCAACTTTGCCCAACCGGTAACGAAGGTGAAAACACCTATTGGCAGTATCAAACCGCGGTTAAAGAGTCAGAGGCTTCATTAGGTTCGAGCTTAGGTTCTCATGGCGCTTTCTACTTGTTTAGAACACACCTGTTCGAACTACTGCCACTCAACACTATTAATGATGATTTCATTCTACCGATGCAAATCGTCAAACAAGGTTACATCGCAGAATACGAGACCCAAATGGTGGCTTTAGAGCTAGAAGAATCAAATTTGGAAACCGACTTTAAAAGAAGACTTCGTATTTCAGCAGGTAACATGCAACAAGCGATTCGATTGTTTGGCTTGTTCAGCCCGAAGTTCAGAGGTATCGCATTTGCGTTCTTCTCAGGAAAAGGGCTTCGCCTACTCACTCCATATTTAATGATTGTGTGCTTAGTGTGCTCAATCTTACTTAGCAACTACTTGGTATTTGAAGCACTGTTATGGGCTCAAATTACCGTTTATACCACGGGCGTACTTGGCTGTATCTTGCCAAAGCGTTTAGTAAACAAACCTATTTCATTAATCTCTTATTTGATAGTTGGACACTATGCCAATTTCATTGGTGGCATTCGTTACCTAATCGGACTAGAAAACTCACCTTGGACACGAGCAAATCATTAAGGACTTATTATGATGAACATTGAACAGCTATCTACCCAAAACCTATACCAATACAAGATTTCACGTGCCAAACGTACTTTCGATTTCGTTAGCTCATTGATTGTCTTGGTTTTGTTAGCGCCAATATTTCCGTTGATTGCGATGGCGATTGCACTTACATCTCGAGGCCCTATTTTCTACCGCCAATTGCGTGTCGGTAAATCTACGCCGGAGAAAATGGCAATCTTTGAGATCATGAAGTTCCGTAGCATGTACGAAGATGCAGAAACGCGTTCTGGCGCAGTTTGGGCTACAGCGAATGATCCACGAATCACACCCGTTGGCCGCTTTTTGAGAAAGACACGTCTTGATGAGCTCCCACAGCTGTTCAATGTATTGAAAGGTGAAATGTCTCTAATTGGCCCACGCCCTGAACGCCCTACTTTTTACACCAAATTAGAGAACGAAATCCCTTACTTTGCTGACCGTACCTACGGCGTAATGCCTGGTATTACGGGGCTTGCACAAGTGAATCAAGGCTATGATACCTGTATTGATGATGTACGTCGTAAAGTCGGCTTCGACCACAGTTACGCATTAAGTCTATGTTCTGTTAAGTCTTGGATTGCTGCTGATCTTGCCATCATTTCTAAAACAATCATCGTAATGGTCGATGGCCGAGGTCGCTAAGCCAGTATGGTCTAAGGTGAGAGAACAAGCTGCTAAGTCCAACGTCAAAAATAGAGCAGTCTGCCTAATGTGAACACAAAGCCAGCTTTGATAATGATTTATCAGCTGGCTTTTTGCTGCCTCAAAAAAAGCCAAAATCAAGAACGCTTCGATTTTAAAATCCAATTGGTATACGATGCCAGCATACTGTTCTAAAAACGATTAAATGCCGTTGTTATGAAAATCGAAGATCTTAAGTTATTTACCACTGTCGTCGAGCTGGGTAGTTTTACTGCCGCCGCCAACGCACTTGACCTTCCCCGTGCTAATGTTAGCCGTAGAATTAATGACCTTGAGAAGTCTCTCGGCATTCAACTGTTCTTTAGAACCACACGAAGCCTCTCCTTAACCAAATCTGGCGAGTTGTATTACAAAGAACTACTCAATGCATTAAGTGCGCTCGACAAAGCGAACTATGTCGCTTCCAACCTTTCAGAAGTTGCACACGGGCAAATTAAGATTGGTCTATTGCCTGAAACCAGCGACATCATGCAGTCGACTCTGTTTAAATTCCAAGATATGTACCCTAAGGTTGAGCTCGATATTCGCAATATTAGCAATGGCTTTGTCGACATGTACCGTCAAGGGTTAGACCTCGCGATGCATGGTGGTACGTTGAGTGACGCTAACGTGGTTGCCCGTAAAGTGATGGTTCTACAACGTATTTTTGTCGCGAGCCCTGAATTTCTAAAGAAACAAGGTACGCCCTCAAACCTAAGAGAACTCACCAATTACCCATTTGTTTGCTTTAGGTGGCCAAGTGGCGACATCGATAAACAATGGGACATCAAAGATCACACCATCAAAGTTGAACCTTCGGTTGTGAGCGACAGCATTGGCTTCGTGAAAGGCGGCGTAATTCGACATCGAGGCATCGCGTTGTTACCAGAACTATTGGTACGACAGCAACTCAAAGACGGTTCCTTGATTAACCTGTTCCCCGACGAGGATCTTCAAAAAGAAGAAGCATGGCTGCTCTACCCTCAACGTAAAGCATTAAGCCATTCAGCGCAGCTTTTGATTGATTTTTTATTACAAGAACTTCCAAAATTATAGTTATTGTAACGAATAATGTGACAGTGTTTCACGTGTAGACTAGATTATCTAAACAAGACTGAAAGATAGAATTACTCCATAAATTGACAGGAGTAATCCATGAAGCCTATATCTCAACATTCATCTATTTTTCAGCGTTCGTCGATATTTCAACAGACGCCTATTTTCAAATATACAGTCATTGCACTAAGCCTAACCGCCCTGTTTGGTTGTAATACCTCAGAGGCGACAGCGCCTCAAAAACAAACGCGACCGATTCAAGTGATCCAACTTGAGCCTCTTTCTCATCAGATTGAAAAATCCTTCACGGGTAAATTGCAATCATCAGAAACGGCTGGCGTCGCGTTTCGTGTGCCTGGCACCATTAAAAATATGATGGTTTCGGTTGGTGATTCCGTCAAGAAAGGTCAACCTCTCGCGCAGTTAGACCCTCATGATTATCAAGTCGCACTAGAAGAGTTACAAGCACGAGCTCTTGAAGCGAAATCTGCACACAAATTAGCGACATCCGAGCTTGTCCGAGTAAAACAAGCCATTGCCGACAACGCGATTGCCGACGTAAATCTAGACCGTGCAATCAGCGGTTACGAGAGAAGTGAAGCGGCAGTTAAAGTCGTAGAACAGAATATACGCCGTGCGCAAGATTCGATTCGTTATACCCAATTGCTCGCCCCTTTCGATGGTGTGGTTGCTGCATCAAATTTCGACCAGTACGAACAAGTACTGCCGGGCATCTCGGTGTTCACGATTCACAATCCCAATCAGCTTGAAGTTAAAATCCAAGTACCAGAAAACTTGATCCATCAATTCAAACCGAATCAAACGTCAGTTATTAGATGGTATGGTTCAGAGACTAAATTGACGGGTTACGCGGCCGAAATTGCCACGTCACCTCACCCTATCAAACAAACCTACTCAGTTACCTTCCATGTAGACACAATCGATAAATCGGTATTACCGGGTAAAGCGGTCACACTGACGACTGAACTTGGCGAAGTCAGTAACAATCATTGCTTGCCATATTCCGCGCTGGTGAATCAAACAGGTATTGAGCAAGTGTTCACGGTTAAGAACGAACAAGCTCATGGCGTGACTGTTGACGTGGTTTCGATGTCCCAAAATACCGTATGTGTTGAATCAACACTCAACGATGGCGATTTCGTCGTGGTGAGTGGTGCTCAGTACGTCATGGAAGGCCAACACTTCTCCGATATTCAAGTTAAGAGTCTGTAGGTCAATCATGATGAATCTAGCTGATTTCGCCATCAAACAACGTACCTTCATCCTGTTTTTCACTGCATTGAGTGTCATCGCAGGCCTATTTTCTTACTTTGATCTTGGCAAGCTCGAAGACCCAAGCTTTACCATCAAAACGGCCGTCGTAGTAACGCTCTATCCCGGCGCTTCTGCTGAAGAAGTTGAACAACAAGTAACGGACACCGTCGAGACCAAGCTTCAAGAAATGGCGTCATTAAACCGACTTCGTTCACTTTCTCGCCCCGGTATGTCGATGGTATTTGTTGACTTGAAAGAGTCATTAAACTCAAAACAACTGCCACAAGAGTGGGACTTACTGCGCCGAAAAGTTTCTGACGTGAAGCTATTACTGCCCTCGACTGCCCAGATAAGTGTCGTACAAGATGAGTTCTCTGAAGTGTATGGCATGCTTTTTTCAATACACAGTGATGCTGCATCACCAGTTGAGCTTCGCCGCTTTGCAGAAGAGTTACAACGACGCATTAAAACCGTTGATGGGATTAAGAAAGTCGAGTTACACGGTGTTCAACCTCGCGTCGTTCATATTGATATTCCAGATGAAAGACTGGCACAATACGGCCTGTCTATGGCACAGGTATGGAGCCAACTAAACACCCAAAACACCACATTTGATGCCGGTAAATTTGCCGCAGGTAGCGAGCGAATTCGAGTTCAGCAGTCGAGTGAATTTTCGTCGTTGGATGACATCAAAAACCTGATGATCAAAGGTGGCGTCAGTGAATTAGGAACCAGCTTAATCCGCTTAGGCGATATTGCAGACGTCACAATGGGCTACCAAGAGCCAATGGTGACAGAGAACCGTTACAACGGTGTACCTGCAGTCACATTAGCGATGAGCCCAGTCACCGGCGTTAACGTGGTATCACTTGGTGATGAAATCAATCAAATCGTCAGCGATTTTCAAGCGACTTTGCCATTGGGCGTTGACATCGCAACGGTAGCTAACCAGCCGGAAGAAGTTCAAAAATCAATCGACAACTTCGTAAGCAACTTGCTAGAGAGTGTCGCGATTGTATTCATTGTCCTGTCCATATTCATGGGGTTAAAAAGCGCAACTATTGTCGGCTCAAGCTTGCTGCTGACTATCTTGCTGACCCTTATCTACATGAACATGACTTCGATTGATTTACACCGAGTTTCACTAGGAACGTTCATTCTTGCGCTTGGCATGTTGGTGGATAACGCCATTGTCATCACCGATATGATGATTGTGAAAATAAACAAAGGCATCGACCGAACTAAAGCCGCTATTGACTCTGTTAAAGAGACAGCAACACCACTCTTTGGCGCGACAGTTATCGCTATCATGGGTGCAAGCCCTGTTATCTTTTCAAAAACGGATGCTGCTGAGTTCGCTAGCTCAGTATTCCTTATCATCGCCTCTTCACTATTACTGTCATGGCTAGTCGCAATGACGTTCACAGCCTTGATGTGTTGGTTCTTTATCAAGCCAACTAAGCAAGCTGACGACACCAAAGTGAGCTTATACCGTAAAAGCGTAAACTGGACAGTAGATAACCCACTTAAAGCACTTACGGGGCTTATTCCGCTGATTTTAGTGACGGCACTGGCTATCCCAAACATTGCCGTCAACTTTATTCCACAAGCCGACAGACCTATTCTGTTCCTAGATTACTGGCTACCAAATGGAGCCAAGGTTGAACAAACCTCAGAGGATATTAAACGCATCGAGCAATGGTTGTTAGAGCAGCCAGAAGTCGACAGTATTTCAACGTATGTTGGCGCCGGCGCTCCACGTTTCTCAGTAACCATTGAGCCAGAACCGTTTGACCCGGCTTACGGTCAGATATTAATTAACGCGACCGATTTCCCGTCACTCAGCCCGTTGATTGCACGTGGTGATAAATGGTTAATGGAAGAGTTTCCAAATGCAGACCCTCGCTTTATAAGCTTAAAATTGGCGACGGCGGATAAATTCAGTGTTGAAGCGCGTTTCTCCGGCCCAGATGTCGAGGTGCTTCACGGATTAGCAGAGCAAGCGAAAGCTATCTTTGCTCAACACCCAGACACCAAGTACGTTCGTGACGACTGGCGTCAAAAGAGCAAAGTGTTAGAACCGGTCATCAACCAAGACAAGATGCGCCTTGCAGGCATTAACCGTGCAGATATTGCATTCGCGATGAAACGCGTATCAGAAGGCATGCCGCTGGGTCGTATGAACTTAAACGACGAACTGGTGACAATTCAACTGCGAGGTACAGAAAGCTCTATTCAATCGCTAGAAACTTTGCCGGTTCGCTCTTTGTTGGGCATCCACAGCGTTCCACTTGGTCAAGTCATCGATGGATTTGAGCTTACCAGTGAAGAGACCATGATCTGGCGTCGTGACCGAGTGAAAACCATCACTGCACAAGCTGGCGTTGGTCGGTACACCACACCGGCAGCAGTAAGAAACTCCGTTAAAGAGCAAATTGAATCGATCTACCTTCCACACGGTTACCACTTGGAATGGGGTGGCGAATATTACGACGAGCACAAAGCCGTCAGCGATATTCTTAAGCAGCTACCTAAAGCAATGTTGTTAATGGTAATTATCCTGGTTGCGATGTTTAACGGCTTCAAACAGCCAGTGATTATCTTCACCACCCTACCGCTTGCGGCAACGGGTGCAACATTCAGCTTGTTACTGCTGGATAAACCGTTCGGCTTCATGGCGCTGATTGGCGCGGTAACCTTGACCGGTATGATCATCAAGAACGGTATTGTATTGATGGACCAAATTGAACTTGAACGTAAAAACGGTCGCTCACTATCTGATGCTATCAAAGAAGCAACCGTTAACCGTACTATGGCGATCTCAATGGGCGCACTCACCACAGCACTAGGCATGATCCCGCTGCTAAGTGACCTACTGTTTGACCAAATGGCGGCAACCATTATCGGTGGCTTGGCTGCAGCAACGGTATTGTCTTTGTTTGTAATGCCTGCGCTCTACAAGCTTTTCTATCGAACCGAAGAAAAGAAGACGGTATCAGAAGCCATCAAAGACGCCGTGATCGTGCTTGATGCAGCACCTCAGACTACAAACAGCGGCACTCCAACCTCATTCAACAAGGAGCACTAAACATGTATCCATTAACGAAGTTTAAAGTGGCTCCTATTGCCCTCGCCTTGTTGCTGACAGGTTGTGCGGTTGGCCCCGATTACGAACAACCACAAACGACCATGGCTGAGACCTTCTTATATAGCCAAGGTGATGTGAACCAAAGCGGCGTGAGCCAAAATGAAGAGCACAACCATTGGTGGACACAGTTCAATGATCCTACGCTCAATCACTTAGTAGCCGATGTTCAAAGCCAGAACATCCCACTTAAACTGGCGGCTGAACGAATCAGCATGGCGAACTCGTACAAGAGTGTTGTTGAATCTTTCAAAGTGCCTACAGTGAATGTCGGCGGTGGTTACTACAACTATCAGTTGAGTGAGAACGACTCCCTACTTGGCCCTGTATTTGGCGCGTCTGATGCGGTTGAGTCAGCAACGGGCATGTCGTTATTGGAAGCCCAACACGATGGTGGATTCTTAGGTGCAAGCATCGCATGGGAAATGGATTTGTTTGGACGTATCGATAAGCAATCCAACGCGGCGACGATTCGAGTTGAACAAGCCGAGATATTCCAATCGGGTTTGAACACCTTGATTACTGCCGATGTCATTCACAACTACCTGCAATATCGTGGTGCTCAAGAGCGAAAAGCGATCGCACTAGAGAACATTGCCGACCAAAAGCAAACCTTGGAATTGGTCACCAAAGTGGTTCGAAGTGGTTATGGCTCAGAGTTAGATCTTGCTCAAGCCAAAGCCATGCTTGCCGCGACTGAATCCATTGTTCCTCAACTCGAAATAGCAGAACAAGTCCACAAACAACGTATGGCGGTGCTGTTAGGTGAATCACTCACGAGCGTAAACCAACGTTTAGTCGGTGAATTCACCCTTCCGAGAATGAACGATGTGATTCCGACAGGCTTACCTTCTGACTTGTTAGAACAACGCCCAGACATCCGAATTGCAGAGCGAGAAATGGCAGCCATTAACGAGGAACTTGGTGCAAGCATTGCCAATCGCTATCCAAAGTTCTTCCTAACGGGTACGCCAGGTGTGACGGCAGGAAGTTTTGATGATCTGTTCAGCAGTGACTCATTCGGGTGGGCGGCATCTGCCGGTATCAGTTGGAATGTGTTCGATGGCGGACGCGGCGAAGCCATGGTGGAAATGAACGAAGCAAGGTTTCGTTCTGCAGCGCTTAATTACCAACATTCAGTAGATAGCGCCTTTGCAGAAGTCGATTCAAGCTTGTTTGCCTATGGTCGTAGCCAAGAAAACCAAAAGCGTATCGATGAAGCCACCCTCGCCGTCGATAACGCTGTAAGCAAAGCCAAGTCGCTCTATAAAGCAGGCCTAGTCGATTACTTGTCGGTGCTAGACGCACAAAGACAACAAAAAGCGATGCAAGATCGACAAGTAGCCGCCAAGCTTCAAACCGCCAATACCACGATTGCGGTGTATAAAGCGTTAGGTGGCGATTGGAAAGTCGCTAATGAAACGCAGAGTGTAGAATTAGCCCACGTTAACTAGGCTTGCTGCTTTCTGTTGTTTGTTTTGTTCTGTGCTGAATGAGGTAATAAGCATAATAAAAAATACCGCCGTTGATTACGGCGGTATTTTTATGAATTCGTTACGCGTTTCGGGGGCCAAACATAATAATCGCCATACCGAGTAGTGCTACTGATCCACCGACCAGATCCCACGTTGTCGGCTTTTCGCCATCAACAAGCCACAGCCATATCAGGGCAACAGAAATATACACACCGCCATAGGCCGCATAAACACGCCCTGTCGCGGTAGGATGAAGCGTCAATAACCAAGCAAACAATGCGAGGCTTATCGCAGCAGGAATCAATAACCAAATGCTCTTGTCTTCTCTCAACCAAAGATAAGGTAGATAACACCCTACAATCTCGGCGACCGCCGTAAGTACAAAAAGACCGATCGTTTTAAATTCAATCACAACTTACCTTTACCGATTTACTAATCAAGCTAACAGAAATAAGAATTGCCTTAAAACAGAGACTCAGAGTCAAAGTTAGATATTCAAAACTAAAGAACCGTCACGCCTTCAACTTCAATCACTGAGTTAACATTCGCTCTCTCGATTATCTTGAGTAACGTTGTTTGGATTAGCTCATTATCTCGAATTTCTGTTTCGCAAGAGAAACGCTCCTCTTGAACACCATCGCTCTCACCCAACATAAATTGAACCGCAACTTCCGTTGCGAGATCTTTGGTCGTTCCGTAATACGCTAGCGTGATTTTTGGGTATCCGTTGTCGCCTTTTTTAACCTTCTTTGCGATGCGTTTTTTAGCTTTATCTAAATTCATACAACTTCCTTTAAGACTGAAATACACGACTTGATATACAAAGTGACTAAAACACCTTTTTACACGGTAAGCAATACAATCAGCGTTTGTTAGTGATAACTAGAGCACAGAAAACTGGTTTAAGAAATATAATGACTGCACGTAACAACTACGCACCAAGAAGCGGTAGATGCTTTCGCTGTTGATAAGTTAAGGCCAGCTCTAAGCAATGCTTAATTGGTACCTTTGGAAGTGGTTCAGTTAGGTTCAATACGATTGCCCTATTGCCTTGAAATGCCAACGTGCCGTCGTGCAATTCTCTGAACGTGTCGACTAGCTTCGTTTGACAGTTAAAGAACAAGTAATAGTTGCTTGGCGATTTCAATTTCCAGTCGATTCGAATGGGGCTGCCCGTTCTAACGCTGTAACTTGGCTCGCCCCATTTCATAGACTCTTCGACTTCACCTAAACCTAAATCAGAGGAAAGCTCAAAGATTAACGACCGTAACTCTTCAAGCCGAACTCGAACATCATCGGGGTACTCGTCGAAATGTGTTTTGATTGATTTGTCCATCGAACCTCCGATTGACTTATTGCGATATTAAAGTGCCGCTAACTTAAACCATAAAGCCTTAAACATTAGTCCGACTTTAAACAAAAAGTGCCAAGCCTTATAAATCACTTTTGAGTTATCTGTTCGCTAGCAGCTTTCAAGGCCGCCTTTAAACCGTCTATATCCTTACAACCAATGTAAACGTGCTTTCCATTGCTTAAATTTAATTTCAGCGCTGAACCTATTGAAGCATTATACAACCAACCATCGCTCAACATGCGGATGCCAATACCTTGATACCACTTGCTTTGATAGAACGATGTCTCCGTGATGTCTGACACTTCAACATTCTTACGCCAAAAACCAAAACCAAAGTACCAGCTCAATGCATTGCCTTTGACCTCAATTGTCATAGAGAAAAAGAGCAAAGCAATTAACCCGTTGATGGCGTGAGCGATGAATGTTCCGGAGTTATTATCAGACGTAACGACAATGAAAGCACTTATCGAAACAAGGATCAGCAGCAACCCCTTGTTGTATTCCTTACTATAAAACACAGTTATAACTCCTATAGACAACGAACAACCAATTACCTAGCCAACAGTTATCTTACTGCGGCCTTTCTAAATAATCGTGGCAAGTAATGAAGGCAGACTCCCCAAACCATGTAGCATCACCTTGATACTACCGAACCAAAGTATCAAAGTATCAAAGTATCAAAGTATCAAAGTATCAAAGCAGAATAACCTCGTTCTGAATCGGAGCCTTGTTTGTAAAACACATCGAATCTAGATTAGCCACTTGGCAATGCCTTGACCCATTCGGTTCGCAGGACAGCCAGAACGACGGTATCCCACCACCGCCCTTTGAAAAAACGATGCTCTCTAAAATGTGCTTCTTGGCGCATACCTAAAGACTTACAGAGCTTAATGGCAGGTAAATTCTTACTGATTGTCTCTGCAAAAATGCGGTGTACGCCCAATGTTGAAAAACCAAAATCAGCCAAAGCAAGAGCCGCTTCATGGCTTAACTTATTACCTTGAGATAATCTTGAAAACGCACATCCCATTGAAGCTTGCTGATTGTCTTCTAGACGCAAACAAACAGTGCCAATGAACTGGCCAGTGCTCTTGTCTTCAACAGCGAGTTGATATGATTTCCTTGGTTCTTCAGAAGCCTGAGCTATAAACAAGTTGGTTAACTCTTTATATTTAACAGGGTCACAGTCACTTTCATCATAAAAACGCTGATATTTAGCGTCTTGAGACATCGCCACGAAGGCTCTTTCATCGCTAGGGTTCATATCCCTAATAATCAGCCGCTTTGTCTCAATTTTAAACATCGAAAATTCCTTTTTCATCGTGAAGTAAAACCATAGTGCCCAATAATCCATATTGACCATGAATCTGACTCATCAAATCGCTAGTGTTCCCTCTAAGAGTTTACGTAACCCAACAGTCGAACAATTTGTTAGGTGATGGCTACGATAGCAGGCAATAAAGTAGTGGGAACAAACTAGCGATCAATAAGCTGTGCCCAACAGACGTACTCTCTAATTTTGTCACAATGGTTGATTTAGCAGACTCGTTTTCAATTAACGAACTAGCAGAAACGCCAGCCATGTTACTAGGGTCACTATATCCGACCTTATGACCGGAAAAAGACAAAAGTGAACCCAGAGCAAGAAGAATTAGCATTGAATAGAACGCATAATCACTAGAAAATGATAGTTTCAAATAGCCTGTGAAATACTCGAAAGTAACCACAATTAGTAGTGCTAATAAATTTGATAGCACTATCAACCTTACGAATTTAAACATATTCCCTCTTAGACCTATAGACACATAACGAATGACATGGATTCTCCCTTTAAAGGATTTACCACACTTATGTGGTACTTAATTGCACCGGAAGTACCACGTCTTATTATTCTTATTTCTGCGGTATCGACCTAGCTAAAAACCGCTTTAGTCTTCATGCCCTAGACCCAAATGGTAAGGTCATACTTCACAAGTCGGGAACCCGCTCTAAACTACAGAGTTCAATAGCAAATATGCACTCATTGGTGTCACTCCAATCACACGCGAAAGTAGACGCTACAAAGGTAAGCGCGTAATCCAAGGCGGTCGAGCGCAAGTACGCACTGCTTTGTATATGACAATGGTGTCATCCATCCAATGTAACCCAGTATTCAAAGAAACTTATGCTCAACTTTTAGCTGCCGGAAAATCTAAGAAAGTCGCAATAATTACGTGTGTTCGAAAGATGGTTGTGATCCTAAACTCTATGCTGAAAGATGGCGCCATGTGGAATGAAAGTACAGCCAAAAACTAATCATTGACGCCATAGTCGTTTGTTATATTTATTTTTCAACATCACTAAGGTAGTTAGTAATTAGATTACATCCAATTGATAAATTTATGGCTGGCAATATAAAAATCCAAACCCCAAAAATACCTAAAAGATCGACCCTGACATGGTGGTCTTGAATACCATCTAACGTTAACTGCTTTAAAGTAAATGACAACTCAGAGAAGTCAGACAAACCATAAGTCAGAGCAAAAAACGTCAATGCAGCCCAAAATATCAAAAGTGTACCAAGTGCCAAATTGTGTTCTCTTGTGAACTTTCTACATTTTGGAAAAATACACGCAGCACCTAATGGAGCCATTGTTAGCAATAAAACTAAGCTATTTAAAAAGTATATGATTATATATTCCATCGAAATTCCTAATAAGAAGCATAACGCCTGCATAACACGTTTGCTACGATACAGACCTACCTGAATTTTAACGCCTTAATCATTGAAACTAATGACAAACTGATAACGCCGAGTGTAGCAAATCTTGTCGATGCATTTGTTAGGCGAAATTTATCTACTTAGCTCATCAGCTTTTAAAAGTAGTCGAACCATTTTTACTGACATTGCAGATGTACCGTAAGTCAAAAACCAACCATCATCATCACCTAGCATCCCCACTACGTGATCAGGTAATAGTAATCTACGTCTAATTAAATCATGAGTGTACGAATAAACACCTTCAGCATCTATATCCTTAACTGGAAATGTTAGTAAACTTGCTTTATCTATAAAATGTCTTGGATAGGGACCATTATCTTTGATTACTGGTTGCTCTATAGCTGCTACCAAAAAATCAATCATATGATCGGTAATACCTACAACTCCATTGATAAAAATTTGTTGCTCCATAGCTGAGAATGAAAAGTCAGCATCTTTGCAATACAACAAGGCAATTGCCATTCTCACTCTTTTACTAGAGGTTTGAGTTATTGCATCAACATAGTTGGCCAATAATTCTTGGCCATCACTACTATCGATAGACTTATTTAATTCAATTTTTTCTTCTTCGCTCATTGACTCATAACGAGTTTCTACGCATTCAAAAAAACTTTCAACTCGTTCTTTCTGCCTTGTTTGATAAGCTGTGCAGAGTTTTTTATAAACGCTTGAGCCTACGGATAGAACTGTTTTAGATGAAACTAAATCTGTCATATTATTCTCACTATTTCGCCTAACGATTAGCCCGCCTTAAGCGCCTTGTTAGCCTTTTTCACAAAGGTGTATCCAAAGCTTTAGTTTTAGAGACTCAGTCATTGACCAAATATTGTGAACTAACCAAAAAAAGATTACTTCATGTGCTAAACACCTAACACGTTCCTTTGATTCTCCTGGGTAGGAATTAGGATTTGTCGAAAACAGAACGATTTGCGTTTTGTCGGTAGCAAACTTTTCATATTTCTCTGGCGACAATGGATCAGGATATTTTCCAGATTTTACTTGAACGCTACAAACTTCAGAACGTTTACTCACCATAGAGAATTCAAATGTTGGCTTACTTCTAAAGCACGTAGACTTGATCAAACGCCAACCTTCATCCTGTAAATACATTGCTACCATGTCTTCGACTTCATCCGGTGTCATGATCGAAAATAGTTCAAACATATCTATGTTTTTGAGCTTGTTGGATAAAACTTCTGAATCTATTTCTGGGCGCCAGTCAGGATTTACAGACAACCGTTCAAATATAATGTCGTTACAAGCCTTTTCTTTGGAGCTAATGTATATGCGTTGGATCATTCTCTGAGCGATAGTCCCTCTCTGAACTACACCTGAAACAAATACTTCAGGAACCTTTACCCATTCAGCTTTCCTTGCATGTCCCAAATCAAAACTAGAGAATTGTTCGTCAATTTCAGCACCCATTACTATTTCTTTTCTAGCTCGACACAAATAGTAATCCCCCTGCTGATGTAACCATATATGGTCCCCACAATTTACTTCCTCAAGTAGTTTGCGTGCAGCATATGGCCATCCACCAAATCGATTCGTCACCAAAAGCTTGGCTTCTTCTAAAGTGTTTGGTTGAGATTCTAGATAAGCTGCTGACCATCCAACTCCTAGTAATGATTTTTGTCTGCACAGTTCGAATGCATCAAACCCAGATTCACTATCCGGTTTTATGGACAGTTTCCATGTATTCATAAATTACTCCATGAAGGCTAACGATTAGCAAAGTGGCTAACAAACCTGCCACCTCGCTCAATTAAAACACCTTAAACACACAACTAAACCGAACTGAAAATGCCAAGTGTTTGTTAGTCCGTCTTAAGCGTCTTGTTAGGGCAATTGTTACAGAGTGATAACTTTAACGTTTCTCTTACTATTTTTGGTTTCACGCCAAACCTCAACCCTAAACTGGTCTATAGGCGGAGCAGGAGTTCTTGGCTGAGGATTGCGTGGCTGTTTAGGCTGTTGCTGAGGGTATGTTAACTCTTCTCCATTCGCGTCAATGAGCTTTAACTCCATTTGCTTTGGGATTACTGACGTCTGTTCCAAGGACTCTTTAAGGTCATTATAAAAATCAGGAGCCTCTTCTAGCTCCGCACCAAAAATAGATTCAGTTTCTTGCATTGCCATTTCGACTGTTAATTCACCACGCTGAACTTTGACAAAAAGGTTTTCTAAGCGAGCAAGAGACTCCCCTCGCTTTCGCAATTTGGGCTTAACTCGGCTAAGATCGAATGGTGAGCTAGCTCTTTCCCCAAGATAGTCCCCAATAGCCTTAACTTGATTATTTATAGTTTGCAGACCGGAGATAAATGAACCATATTGTGCGATACCAAAATATAAGACACTCGCAGTTGCAAGTATTTTACCTTTGGCTTTTATTGAACCCTCTTCAACCTCTAAAACAAGAGAGTAATCACTTAACTCTAAGTTTTTCCCAATATAAGATTCCCACTCATCAAAAAGCCGAGTCGAATAACTTTCAAAGTCCTCGCGAGGTAAGCTTGGCACTCCAATGTAAAAATCAACTGTACCGATATTTGCCATTTATATTCCTTACGCCAAACTAGAATTGCCCTAACAGTTCTTAGACAGAAAATTCTGCACTTAAATACAGAATTTCCCTATCTAGTTTCATATGGGCAGCACTCTAACACAATTAATCACAGCATTTCAGTGACTTAAAACATAGATAAGCTCATTGAATGATAAAATTCAGAATATTTACATATAGTATGATTTTAGCGAAAACCCTCCTGAACTGCATGTAACCACAGTATTCCCACTAATACCCCAAACACAAAAAAGCCTGCCATCTATGCGAACATAAATGGCAGGCTTTATACGTTAGTTAACCTTGTGAATTGCTAGCTTATGCCGCTTCGAATGCGAGGGCTTTCTTCTCTACTTGGCGGAAGATCAGTGTTAATACACCATTCACTGCTAGGTAGAATGCGCCAGCAATGCCGAACACGGTGAGTGTGTCGTAGGTTTGGCCATTGATACGCTGAGCGTAGCCCATCAAATCCATGATGGTGATGGTGCTTGCCAGTGACGTGCCTTTGAAGACTAGAATTACTTCGTTCGAGTAAGCTGGAACGGCGCGACGAAGAGCGTATGGCAGTAACACTTTAAGCGTTGCGATTTTATCCATGCCTAATGCGCGACATGCTTCCCACTGCCCTGCTGGAATGGCGTTGAATGCGCCTCTGAACAGTAGCGTGCTGTATGCCGCGGTGTTCAGTGCGAGTGCTAACATTGCACAGAACCAAGGTTGTCTTAACCAAGTCCATAGGAAGCTTTCACGAATCAAATCGAATTGACCCGGGCCGTAATACACCAAAAAGATCTGAACCAACAATGGTGTGCCGGTAAACAGCGTAATGATGCCACGTGTTAACCAGTGAATCGCCGGTATTCTTAGGATTAGCGTTACCGTCATCAACAAAGACAAAATACAACCAACAAACAATGAAGCGCCTGTGAGTTGAAGACTGGTCACTAAGCCTTCAAGCATTTGAGAGAGGTATTGTTGATTCATGCCATTGCCCCTTTGTTACCCAAACCTTGAATAGAAAACTTACCATCAATCACTTTTACTAATCTTTGTGTGATTAAAGTGATGACCAAATAGATTGCTGCTGCTGTCGCGTACCAAGTAAATGCTTCGTGCGTTGCCGCTGATGTTAATTGCGCTTGTTTCAATAGATCGGTTACGCCAATCAACGAAACCAGTGCTGTATCTTTCAATAACACTAACCATTGGTTGGTTAACCCTGGTAGAGCGTGTCTTACTGCTTGTGGCAATACGACTCTGAAGAAAGCACGAGATTGTGAAATACCAAGCGCACTTGCTGCTTCTCTCTGCCCTTTGCTTACTGCTTTCAACGCACCACGAATAGTTTGCGAAGCGTAAGAAGCAAAAATAAGTGACAGTGCAACAACACCAGATAAGAACGGGCTCACTTCTATGAAGTCGCCAGTGATCATGAACAGAACTTGTGTCGAACCAAAGTAGATAAACAGTACGACCAGAATTTCTGGTAAACCACGAACAATCGTCACAAATGCAGTCGTTGGCCATTTGATTGCAATACGACGAGACATCTCACCACTTGCAAACAAAACTGCTAGAACCAATCCAACCAATAGGCTTACGAACGCAAGCTGAACTGTCATCCAGCTTGCTTCGACGAGCCCTAAAGAGTAACCCGTTAATTCCATAAATTACTTACCGAAGTACTTGTTGAAGATCTTGTCGTATTCGCCGTTCGCTTTCACTGCTGCAAGTGCAACGTTCAGCTGGTCTACAAGTTCTTGGTTGCTCTTATTTACTGCGATACCAAAGCCGTTACCGAAGTACTCTTGGTTTTTTACTTGGTCGCCAACGTACGTTAGGTTGTCTTGCTTTTTGAACCATTCGGCTACTACTGCTGTGTCACCAAATACTGAATCGATACGACCGTTTTTCATGTCGATGAATGCATCTTGGTAGCTTGAGTAAGGAACCGCTGTTACGCCAGCCATTTGCTCAAGTAGGAAGCTTTGGTGAGTTGAACCGTTTTGAACACCAACACGCTTACCTTCTAGTGCTGCTTGGTCTGCAACTTTGCCTTCAATAGAGATGAATGCTGCTGAGTTGTCGTAGTAAGCGTTAGAGAAGTTTACTTGTTTAAGACGCGCTTCAGTGATGTCCATTGCCGAGATAGCCGCATCGTAACGTTTGAATTTAAGCGCTGGGATCAAGCTATCGAACGCTTGGTTGTGAAAAGTACAAGTTGCTTTCATCTCTTCACAAAGTGCGTTTGCTAGGTCTACGTCAAAACCTTGGATTTGGTTGTTCTCGTCCATGTATTCGAATGGTGCGTAAGTCGCTTCCATTGCGAATTTGATTTCATCTTGTGCCGATGCATTAACAGCCATGCCTGCAGAAGAAAGGCCGATAAGTGAAGCTAGTAGAATCTTTTTCATTTTGTTACTCCGAATACTGTTTGATAGCGGCCTGTGGCCATTCTTATAATTTGATTGTTTTGATCGATGTTGTGTTTAGCTAAATCTAGAGAGTTACGTGAATCTTATGCGTTAACTCAGATTTAATGAGTCAAATACTCGGCAAACTCAGGTGTCTGCGGATTAACGAATGAATCGCTGGTACCGTGTTCAACGATGTACCCTTTTTCTAGATACAGAACGTGGCTAGCAATCTTCTTCGCGAAATCAACTTCGTGTGTCACAACCACTTGAGTAATGCCCGTTCCACTCAGCTCTTTAATAATGCTCACAACTTGGTTAGTGATCTCAGGATCAAGCGCCGCTGTTGGTTCATCAAACAACAACACATCCGGTTTCATCATCAGCGCACGTGCAATCGCAACACGCTGTTGTTGACCACCAGACAGTTGAAGTGGCCAAGCGTCTGCTTTGTCGGCAAGTTGAAGTGTCTTTAGTACTTCTTGAGCTTGCTTAACCGCTTCTTGCTTATCCAACCCCGCCACTTTGGTGGGAGCTTCAATTAAGTTTTCCATCACCGTCATATGTGGCCACAAGTTGTATTGTTGGAACACCATGCCAACTTTACGACGAAGTTTAAGCCCCTGCTTTTCTTGGATCTGGCTTGAAAAATCGAATTGCTCGTTCGCAATGTCTAATTCGCCGTTGTCCGCGATTTCTAACAGGTTCAATACACGCAGTAATGAACTCTTGCCCGCGCCGCTTGGGCCAAGCAATACCAAGGTTTCACCACTTCCACAGTCAAAGCTGATGTCATGAAGAACTTGGGTATTACCGTATGATTTGTCGATGCTCTTTACTTGAATACTCATGCCACAATACTGCATTAATTGTCATTTGTTGGTTATTCTATTCAATTCGATGTTTTATGCAAGAAAAATGTATAAAAAACTGTTTTGTTGAATTTTTGTAACGAGAGTTGCGTAAAAAACAGTCGCTATAACTGGTCTTATAACCAAAAATCACAAGTTACTGATAAGCTTGATATCGAGGAAAAAGCAAACGTTTCTCTTCCAATTAAAAAATCAGTACAAGATCTAAGAACCTGTAGCTTCCATTCGCTATTGGCTTACGCTCACATGCATAAAAATTAGAATCAAATAGCTCGTTTGATCTTTGTTTCAAGCGCCACTAAATGCTTAATGTTCCTTTTGAACAGTAAGATTCCCTCACTTGTCAGGCATCAAAGTCCGAAAATTGAGTATCCTAAGAAGCATCAGTCAGCGATGCGTGCTTTAATGGTTTCTCTTGTAAGCAACAAACGTTTACGAACGACTAGCACTTAATTCGTGACAAGTACGTACAAACAACAAGTCTTCTATTCTTAAAGCGACAACACATTAAGGCAGTCATATGCAAAACGATGTCTCTTCTACGCGTGACTCTACTCAGCGAACGGCTCAACGATCTACTCAACAAGCGCCAGAACCCAAACCTGAGAAGAAAAGCCTCAGTATTCTGTTCGAACTCAGCAAATTTATTCAGCCCTATCAAGGCCGTGTGATTGCAGCGCTGATCGCTTTGATCTTCACGGCAAGCTTAACCCTTTCGGTCGGGCATGGTATCCGTCTTCTGATCGACCAAGGCTTCAGCCAACAATCGTTATCAGATTTAGGCAGCGCGATTCAATTCATCATGGTCGTGGTCGTGTTGATCTCAATTGGTACTTTCTTCCGCTTCTATTTAGTCTCTTCTGTTGGGGAGCGTGTGAGTGCAGATATTCGCCTATCAGTTTTCAATCACGTTGTGACGCTTCACCCTAGTTACTTTGAAACCAATGGCAGTGGCGACATCATGTCACGCATCACAACCGACACAACCCTGCTCCAAAGCATTATTGGTTCGTCGTTTTCTATGGCGATGCGCTGTGCATTAATGTGTATTGGCGCAATCATCATGCTGTTCGCGACCAACATTAAGCTAACGCTGATCGTGTTAGCCTCAGTGCCGTTTATCCTGATTCCGATTTTGGTATACGGTCGACGAGTGAGAGCCCTATCCCGTCAAAGTCAAGATTCGATGTCTGATGTGGGCTCTTATGCCGGCGAAGCGATCGAACACATCAAAACGGTGCAAAGCTACAGCCGAGAAGCGCAAGAGAAAGCGTCATTCGCAATTGAAGTAGAAAAGGCTTATGAGATTGGTCGCCAACGTGTAAAACAACGCGCGATTCTTATCTCTGGTGTGATTGTTATCGTGTTCAGTGCGATTGCAGGCATGCTTTGGGTTGGTGGTAGTGATGTCATCAACGGTACCATGTCGGCGGGTGATCTGGCTGCGTTTGTTTTCTATGCGATAATGGTGGCTTCATCGTTAGGTACGATTTCTGAGGTGATGGGTGAATTGCAACGCGCGGCAGGTGCGACAGAGCGATTAATCGAGATCCTACAAGTTGAAAGCCACATTGTTGCGCCTGTAGAAAATCCAACATCACTGGATAACGTGACACCAGAAGTCGCTTTTGATGATGTGACCTTCTGTTACCCATCAAGACCGGACCAACCCGCAACAAGTAACCTCACACTAACTGCCCATGAAGGTAAAGTATTGGCTTTAGTTGGCCCGTCTGGTGCAGGTAAAACGACCCTATTTGAACTGCTGCAACGTTTCTACGACCCACAAATAGGCAAAGTAACGTTAGGCGGTGTTGAACTGAATCAGTTTGATCCGAATGAATTAAGAAAGCAGATGGCGCTTGTACCGCAGCAACCTGCTCTGTTCAGTAACGATGTATTCCATAACATCCGATACGGAAACCCTGAAGCAACGGACGAGCAAGTTATCGAGGCCGCTAAAAAAGCACATGCACATGAGTTCATCCAAAACCTACCTGAAGGCTATCACAGCTTTCTTGGTGAACGCGGTGTTAGGCTTTCTGGTGGTCAGAGACAACGTATTGCGATTGCTCGTGCCATCCTAAAAGATCCAAACATTCTATTGTTGGACGAAGCAACCAGCGCACTAGACAGCGAAAGTGAGCATCACGTTCAACAAGCTTTAGAAGAGTTAATGCGTGGCAGAACGACGATCATTATCGCTCATCGTTTATCAACAATTAAACACGCCGACCAGATTGCGGTGCTCGATAAAGGCCGGCTAGTAGACATCGGCGACCACCAGTCTCTCATCAATAGCTGCGAATTGTACCAACGCTTAGTTGAACTGCAATTCAAACACCTTAATGTGTAAACATTGAGTGGATGTGCAACTAAGTCCCTGACATTGTGTGGTTTCAAGCTTCAAAAACTTAAATTACACGTGTTGCAGTTTTGTTAATTTAACGGTAGGGTTTTTATTCCAATAACAACTTATCCCGCAGATAACAATAAGAGAGTTCGCATGGAAGCACTATTATCTGACTACCCGGTAGTAACAGAAATCCCTGTCGCTTGGGGAGAAATGGACGCACTCAATCACGTTAACAACGCCGTATATTTTCGCTATTTCGAAACCGCTCGCTTAGATTTTTTTAAGCATGTAGAGCTGATGGAAGAGATGGCGATTACCAAAGTTGGCCCTGTTCTTGGTGACACTTACTGTAAATATTTCCGCCCAGTCACGTATCCAGATACGTTGATGATTGGCTCTCGTGTCACTGATATTCAAGATGACCGATTCACCATGGAATACGCGATTGTCAGTAAGACTCAGCAAAAACTGACGACCATTGGCACCGCGACTATCGTGATGTTTGATTTTGCTTCAAACCAAAAAGCCCTGCTCTCACTACGCTTAACCAACGAAATTGAAAAGATGAACACGTTGAAAAGCCCATGCTTCAAACAAGAAGCCGTGACGGAATAACGTGTTAGCTGATTAAAAAAGACTCAGAAAATTTCAGACATTAAAAAGCCACTCGATTTGAATTGAGTGGCTTTTTGTTTATTGGTTCGCAGCGCTTATAAGCGTTTAAGCTCTATAGACCTTGTACCCTATAAACCTTTAACCCTATAAGCCTTGCACGTATTGAGCGTTAGTTCGAACTTCAACCATCTGCTCTAGGTTCTGTTGTGAACCATCAACGCCGTCAATCAAACCTTGGAAGTGTTTGATCAGCTCTACTTTGTCTTGTACTTCTTTCGAACCCGCGCCGATGTTGGTTAGGTCGATGAAAAACTCGTCGAACAGACCAGAGAAATCCGTTACAGCGTCATGGTTTAAGAACTGCTCGTGGTTGTAAATGCTTGGGTAGCCGCCCTTCTGTTTATCAACCGCGAAAGAGATGCCTTTCACGTTAGTAATCGTGGTCGCTTTCTCACACTTCAACATACAACCCGCTTCGATGCTTGGCTTGTTACAACCGACAGTTCTTTGGAAGAAACACTGACGGCTGGTCATCATCAAGATTGGGTGGTAGATGCTGTAGAACAGTTTGAAGTTCTCTGGGCGGCGAATATGACGAATCTGACCTTTGTTGATCTCGTTCGAAATGAAAGCACCGGCACAGTTAAGCTCTTCTTGCAGAGTCACTAATGCGTGAGAGTTGGTCGTGTTCATGAACGGACCTGCAACCCACTCGATACCCATTTCGTAAGCTTTGTAAGCAATACCCGTGTTGTTGGTCACAATACGAGCTGGCTTGATCTCTTCAAGAATACGAACCGCTTCGTCGTAGTCTTTGCCGATCAATACTGCTGGGAACCAAGGAATCAAACGTGGGTTTGCTGCCAAGATGTCGATGTACTTGTTACAACGCTTCTTGAAGCTTTCAGGCAGTTTGAAGTAAACATCCGCATCAGTTACGTCACACAGGTGCAAGTCTTCCACATCAGCGATAAGCATCGACATGGTTGGCTTCTCGTTCACCTTCGGTTGCTGAGGCAGTGCTGGCACTTCAACGTGCTTAATCACTTTCACAGAACCGTTTAAGATGAAATCGATTTCGTCTTTTAAGACCGACACTTCTTTCAAAGGAAGAATCAGACCTTCATCTAAGTTGTCGTAGTTACAGTTTTCAAGCGTATGAACAGCACTCTTCACTGACTTGAAACGCTTCTCAAGTAACGCCTGAGTAATCGCAGTCTCTTTAGCTGTCGCCAACAACGATTGAGATTGAACCGTAAAGTTTTCTTTTGGTGTGTTCACTGTCACCGTAAATGGTTGATCCACCTTAGCGCTAAACGACAATGACACGGGTGTTTTACGAATATCAAGGAACTCGATCTTGTCGCGCATTTCGCTGCCTAGGGCGTTTTTAGCTTCGTAAAGATCGCTGGTCACTTCTTGAATTTGCACAACAGAGATTTCATTGTTCTCTTTCGTCGCTTTATCTACAGCGTAATTCATGCTGTTGTCACGAGGATTATCAATGAACATGTCTTTCGTTAGGTTGCCCTTAAGGAAAGAGTTGGTGAAATCACGGTTGAATACTTTGTGCAGGTTCGAATCGTCTTCGATCAACAAACCACTTTCTACAAAGCTATCAATCTGTTTGCGCCACGTATCAACTACTGTGTATACGTAGTGTGCGCCTTTGATACGGCCTTCTACTTTCAACGAGTCAACTTTCGCGTCAACCAATTCAGGTAGGTCATAGTAAGCGGAGTTATCTTTCAAGTTGAGTGGGAACTTGTTGCCCGCGTTTGTGATTTCGTATTCATCACGACATGCTTGGCTACAACGGCCACGGTTACCTGAGTTACCCACACTTACTGAGCTTGAGTAACATTGACCAGAGAATGCGATACACAAAGCACCGTGTACAAACACTTCTGTCAGTACATCGTGATCATGTGCCACTTCCGTCAGCATTTTGATTTCTGGCAGATTCAATTCACGAGACAAGTTAACGCGTGTTGCGCCAATCTTAGACAAGAACTTAATCTGGCCTTCGTTGTGCGTCGTTAACTGAGTCGATGCGTGAACATCTAACGATGGGAAATGCTTTTTCACCAAATCAAATAAACCAAGATCTTGAACGATGATGCCGTCTAGTTTGGTGTTCACCAGTTGGTTCAGCAATTTAGTGATAGTCTTAATTTCATGCTCCAGCAGCACAACGTTAAGAGTCAGAAACACTTCACAACCATATTCATGAGCAAGGCGAATCACACCATTCAACTCATCTAACGAAAGGTTAGAGGCTCTGTTACGAGCGTTGAAGGTGTCTAAACCACAATAAACCGCATTGGCACCGGCCACGATAGCGGCTTTAATCGCCTCGACATCGCCACCTGGGGCTAATAACTCAATCTTTCTGCTCATTTTTGAAGTCGCTCACTTACTTATAATTTTTAAGGCGCGTATTCTACCTACAACACGATCTCTTTACCACCTAACAACACTTTCCAAACTAAATGACCTCAATAATGCCAAATGAATTCGATTTACCTATCCTTTATTCTTTAAGACGCTGCCCTTACGCTATGCGAGGAAGAATGGGGATCGCCTTATCCCAGCAAAAAGTGTTACTTAGAGAAATCGTTACCAAAGATAAGCCTAGCGAACTATTGGCCAGTTCGCCAAAAGGCACTGTTCCAGTATTGGTATTGCCAGATGGTCAAATCATCGAACAGAGCTTAGATGTGATGATCTGGGCGCTTCAAAAAAACGATCCTCAAGATCTTCTGCGTTCAAGTAACCCAACACTTAGCCAACAAGTCCACCAGGTCATCAAAACCAACGATGAAGATTTTATTGGCCACTTGGAAAAGTACAGAGCGTCTGTTCGTTACCGAAACATCGATACTGAACAACGTCGACAGGCCTGTGAAGGGTTCATCAGCAAGTTAGAAGCTCTACTCACCAATCAGCCTTACTTCTTTGGAGAAACGCCAAGCCTAGCCGACTTTGCTGTGATGCCGTTTGTCAGCCAGTTCGTGAGAGTCGAAAAGAAATGGTTTGTGCAATCTGAATATAAAAACGTAGGACGTTGGTTAAGAGCGCACCTCGACAGTAAGCTCTACACCCAAGTCATGAAGCAATACCCTTTGTGGAATGAAACCAAGCAAGATTGTCTTTTTGGCTAGGATTAAGTCGCTATGAATTACTGGAGATAGCTCCAAATTGATGAAGATAACTCTAGATTACCAAAGATGCCTGTAAACAGTTCTAAATAAGCTTGATTGCCTCTAGATTGTTATGAAAATCATGACACTGAATCACAAGTGGTACTATTGATGGCATATTAGATATCAACGAAAATCGCCTTTCACTCAATCACAACGTTAGTTTGAAATGCGCTATGTCAAAAAACAAAGTAAACACATTCAACACACCTAGCCTCGATTTTAAAGGGTTCACGAAAGTTTCACTGTTAGTGGCCTTCTCGCTTGCCCTTTCAGGCTGTAGCGCTAAAAACAAAGCAACCAACACAAGCCCATCTACTGCGCAGCAGAATCAAGCCTACACAGCGAAGAGCTTCAATAACCCCAATAGCAAAGTTACGTTGATCCTCTCTTTTTCTGGTGGCGGCACGCGTGCGGCGGCGCTCTCATATGGTGTGTTGCAAGCATTGCGCGACACCAACATCGAAGTAAATGGTGAAACGGTCAATCTGTTAGAAGAAGTTGATATGATCAGTTCGGTATCCGGTGGCAGCTTTACCGCTGCGTATTATGGTTTGTATGGTGACCAGATATTCGAAGATTACGAAGAAACGTTCCTTTATCACGAAGTCTCGAAAGATCTGTTCTCCATCCTTTTATCTCCGACTTATTGGTTCTCGTACGCCACCAGAACAGACAAAGCTACCGACTATTACAAAGCCAACATCTTCGGTGAAAGTACATTTGCCGACATGCACCGAGAAGACGCACCCTATATTGTCATTAACGCGACCGATATTTCAACAGGTTCACGTTTTTCATTCACACAAGAGTATTTTGACCTCATTTGTTCAGACTTGAACAGTTATTCAGTGTCCAGTTCGGTGACGGCTTCTTCTGCTGTGCCTTTCGTTTTCACACCTGTGGTACTAGAAAACAAAAATGACTGTGACAAATCAGAGCATTTACAGCCTTCATTTGAAGCCACGAGTTATCGCAATAGAAATCTGATCAAATCGCTAAAGTCCTATAGCAATAAGGATGATGTGAGTTATCTACACCTTGTCGATGGCGGGATTACTGATAATCTTGGTTTGTTGTCGGTTTATGAAATGTTTGAATATTTGCGTTATAACGACAACGAAGAGTTGAAAAACTTGTACAACTACCAACACGCACGCCCTATCGTCATCATTTCGGTTGATGCATCGACGACGCCAGAGTCGGGCATTGGAGAGTCAATTGAAGCGCCTTCCGTGAAACAAACGGTGGATGTCATTACCGATATCCAGTTGCATCGCTATAACGACACAACAAAAGATTTGATCGTTGACGAGTTGCAATCTTGGCAAGAACTGGCCTCTCAGCAAGATCTTAAGATCTCACCCTACTTCATTGAGATCAGCTTGAATAAATCAGACAACAGCGCCAAGCGATATCTACTCAATCAAATTCCGACGGACTTTATGATAGACAAAGAAAACGTCGACCTATTGATTGAAGAAGGTAACAAACAACTTGTTGCCGATCCGGAATTCCGAAACTTCTTATCATTTGAACGCAACAAATAATGCTAATCTAGTTGCTTATTAACGCACGTTTGGGCAACTAAAGTTACGTCATAACTTCACCTTTACAAGGATCACTATGGAATTTGAAAACAACATCTTACATCTCGGGTCATTCTTTGCTGTGACCATGGGGATCGTGGTTCTATTTGTCGGACGAAGGCTTAATCAAGTCATCGGTTTTTTGAAAGAGTTCAGTATTCCTGAACCTGTCTCTGGCGGGATTTTGGCATCGCTCCTGTTCGCGGCACTTTACGCGACGACCTCAATCGAAGTGCAGTTTGATCTATTTGCCCGCGATGTATTATTGGTCTACTTCTTTACCACGATTGGTATTAACTCAAGTTTGAAAGACCTGTTTAAAGGCGGAAAGCCCTTGGTGATTTTGCTAGCAATCACTATCTTCTTCATGATTATGCAGAACATCGTCGGTATTTCTGTCGCATCGATGTTTGGCCTAGAGCCTGTCTTTGGCCTACTCAGCGGAAGTATTTCACTGATTGGCGGACATGGTACCGCGATCGCTTGGGCGCCAAAGGTTGCGGAAGAATTTGGTTTGGAAAGCGCGATGGAGATTGGTATCGCCAGCGCAACATTCGGGCTGATTTTAGCCAGCCTGATGGGTGGCCCGATTGCTAAGTTTCTTATCAAGCGTCACAACCTCAAACCTGCTGACGGGCAATCAAACTCAATCGATTCAAATGCCAAAAAGCAACAACAAGCTCTTACATCATTTCAATTTTTAGACGCCGTGTTAGCGATTCATATTTGTGTCATTGTCGGCGCGTTGCTTAATGAATTGATCAGCCAAACCGGGTTACAGCTGCCACTGTTCGTATCGTGTTTGTTTGCGGGTATCGTGATCACCAACGTAATGCCAGACTCCTACCCAAGAATATCAGGCACCAAATGGCCAACACGCTCGCCTGCTATCGACTTAATTGCTGAAATATCCTTGGGTACATTTTTGGCGATGTCACTAATGAGCATGCAACTTTGGACGCTCATTGATTTGGCTGGTCCTATCTTCGCGATATTGGCAATGCAGCTGCTACTGGCGGTGATAATCAATATCTTCATCGTCTTCCCATCAATGGGTAAGACCTATGATGCAGCCGTTGTGTGTGCGGGGTTTGGAGGAATTTCATTAGGTTCCACACCGACAGCCATGGCAAACATGTCGGCAGTCAGTCAGAAGTATGGACATTCAGCACAAGCCTTCATCATCGTGCCATTGGTATGCGCGTTCTTCATTGATTTAGCGAACGCCCTGATTATTCCTTACTTCATGAGAATGATGTAGCTGACCTTTGTTAAGGCGGTGTACCCCAATAAAAAGAGCCGCTCAATAAAGAGCGGCTCTTTTGCTAATGACTAAACTTGCGCTATTACTAATGACAACCCAAAGCTTATTGAATCGCTATCGAAATCTCGACTTCAGTTTCGCCTTTGTAGAATTCAAAATCTGTCGTGTAAGTTCGAACATGTGGGCAATCCGCTGCGTTGAAATACGCCCACACCTCTCCCCATAAATCGATGACCGCTTGAGGAAGTTCACCTTCAGCAGAAAACGTTAGGTACTTACCTGCTGCAATTTCGGTTTCCACCAGATTATCTAGGTTTTTATCGGTAAGTGCATTGGTACACGCAACAACATCGAACTCACCAGTAAAATCCGATTGATAATTAGTGTAGACGCCATAAACCTTTGAGTCTGGAGTTAGCTTAGGAAAAGCTTGATCGAAAAACCCTTGCCATAATTGGCCTATCTTCGCTTTTTCTGGGGCAATCTCATCGGTATTAGTGGTTCTTACTGAAAACCCATACGCCTTTACGGCTTCAATCGTTTCTACTTTCATTCATTTTACTCCTAAGCCAATCGACGCTTTAACTATGTAAAATCTTAACTAATCTTGTATCTCTTTGTGGCCACACTTTTCACAGACAAGATGACGGGAAAACTCATCCATTGACGCGATAAACGGGCCAAGGAACCAACCTTTTATCATCCCTGCCCAAAACTCGCTTCGCTTTTGGTTAGGTTTGTCTGCAAACGCACTCGTCTTTCTGACCAACACAACAACGTGTTGTGTATCTTCTCTGCACGCGGTGCAATAGCATTGTTCTATGGTGTTATTCATTTGAAAGCCTATGACGTTTTGAATGAAATCTGCTGAAAATGAGGATTGTCGACACAGACTTCTAGTGTGGAAATGTCAGTGAGTACGACAAGTTGTTCTACACCTTGAATACTGACCTTAATACACTCTTCACGGCTATCATTGCGTTGTGTATCTAATCCGACACACTCTATCTGCTCGCCAGACTTCAGTGTTAATTTGATTGGGTATCGGTGCATACACACAATCTCAATATAATCGTAATCGTTGCAACTAATCATAATACCCCTCTAATTCATCCACCACGCTAATGCGACACGCCATACTATGCAATATGCATATAATCAATCATTTACCCAAATCACATGATGTTAGTCCGCAACTAAACCTATTTCTAAATTTACTTCTAAAGCTAATTCTAAAGCTAATTCTAAATTTAGCTTAATACCGCTTCACCCATTCACGTTTCTTCTACTCACACTTGGTTATTCTTTCACTGTTAAAGAACAATCGAGAATAAAAAAAATGAAACACATGAACTATTTACACTTGTTAGCTTTCTTAGGATTAGTCACTTCAATGATGACGTTTAATGTTAGTGCGGCCACTGAAGTCGATGCGAGCCAATTCGCCAATGGTAAAGATAAATACAAGCAGCTTTGTCTGGTGTGCCATGGCGACAAAGGACATGGTGACGGCCCCACTGCCGCTTCGTTACCACACAAACCTGCCAATATCGCTAACAAACTAGGCGGCTTTTTTACCAGCCCAAGCTCTTTGGCGAATGACATTTTAGAGGGTGATGTGGAACAAGGTATGCCTGCATGGCAAGGTGTTATCACAAAGCAAGATGCGTTAGATATCCTGTGGTATATAGATTCAATTCAGTAAGTTTTCGCTTGTTTGAGCATTCTTGTATAAACACCATGTGGGGCTACATTGTCACGCGTGGCTATATCGGGGGACAGCGATTACTTGAGAGCTTTCCAATACTGATAAAGCCCATCGATATCTGAAGAGCACATCAACGACATCGCACCTTTGATTTGCTCTTCGCTCCACTGCCACCATTTTATTTCTAACAACTGAGCAATTTCAGTTTCATTGAAACGATAGCGGATGTGACGCGCAGGGTTTGAACCAGCAATCGAGTATGGCGCAACGTCTTTGGTCACCACAGCTCTACTCGCGATAATAGCCCCGTCACCAACCTTAACACCGCTCATGATCATGGCTTCTGTGCCAATCCACACATCGTTGCCAATCACGGTATCACCAGAGCGTTCAAAGCCGTCGATCGCATCTTCAAACTTTTCGTCGTCTTGGTAGAAAAACGGGAAAGTGCTGACCCACTGATTTTGATGTCCTTGATTGCCCGCCATCATGAAGACAGCACCAGAACCAATCGAGCAATAACTGCCGATGATCAACTTGTCGATGTCTGTTCTATCAGGCAGCAGATAACGCGCACAATCATCAAAGCTGTGATTGTGGTAATAACCTGAATAGTAGCTGTGCTCGCCCACGATGATGTTTGGGTTGGTCACCTGTTCTTTAAGTGACTTTCCGACAAACGGGCTCTCAAAATAGTTTTTCATGTTTGTACTCTTAGTTTCGTTCTTTTAGTTAGGTACTTTTGTTGCGTGTTTATGGTTTTAACAGGTTTATCTTAGTGTAAATGCCAACGTGCCTAACGACCGCCTGCAATATCAATAAACGAACCGGTTACATACGAAGCTTCGTCTGATAATAACCATGCGATAGAATTAGCCACCTCTTCTGGTGTGCCACCTCGTTGTAATGGTAGCTGCGAGGCTAGTCTGTCTACGCGATCAGGCTCTCCGCCGTCTGCGTGCATCTCAGTGTAAATGCACCCAGGCCTTACGCCATTTACTCGGATATTGCGTGAAGCTAATTCAAGCGATAAGCCTTTGGTGAGTGAATCCATCGCACCTTTCGATGCTGCGTAATCCACGTACTCAAATGGTGCGCCCGTTCGCGAAGCCGCAGACGATACATTCACAATCGAACCCGCACCGTCAGCTTGTTTGATAAAGGCTTTACTGCAAAGGAAGCAGCTTGATACGTTCGATTTCATCACCTTTTCAAAGCGATCCAATTCGATGTCAACCAAAGGTGACTGAGTAAACAAAATCCCTGCATTATTGACCAAGTGAGTCACCGGACCTAGCTTGTTACGAGCAATCTCGAATAAGGATTTCACGTCCGATTCAACAGACACATCCGCTCTAACACTAATAGCGGTTCCACCTTGTTCACGAATATCATTAACTAGCTCTTCCGCTCGCGATTCATTGTGTATGAAGTTAACGCATACGGCATAACCTTTACTGGCCAACAATTTAGATGTCGCCGCGCCAATGCCTCGGCTCCCGCCTGTTACAATCACTACCTTGTTCAATGAAACCTCCTAATGCCACTTGTTTGTTATAACCTGGTTTTTCGTTACAAACTAATTGCTCGACACAACCTTAACCCACTGCGATCGCCAAGCCGGCGCTTCGAATGGGTCTGGCCAAAACTCAGTTTGTTTTTGAATTAAGCCATCAACAACCGTGTGAAAGGTGATCACTCTGTCTTTCAATACACTGTCTGTAACCGAAACGTCCGTTACTACGGAATCTCCTTCACAGACAATCGAATTGAGCGTGAACTCCCAAACACCATTGGCTGGGTATTCAGCATTGATTGCCGTGAAGTTGTCGCGCCCTACCGTCAATTCAGACGACTGAGGCCAATAACCTTCAAAATCTGTGGCTAGCCATTCACTTGCCTTTGCAAAATCGTTGGTGCGCATTGCATCCCAAAATCCTAATACCACGTCTTTTGGTTTCATTATTCTTCCTTAAATTAGCTACTTTCGACTAAGCGTTACTGATTAAACGTATTTGCCAATGATTATTGAAAGATCATCGACACTGTGAGCAATGTAATCCGGCTTGGTTTGCCAATTTTCAGGTTCAGAACGGCTATAACCCGCAGCTACCGCAATCACTTTTGCGTTCTTACCCAGTGCTACTTCAATATTGCGAGCAAACTGTGTATCCGCCTCATGGTCACCGATATACATCAAACACAGTTCTTTAGATTGAGCTTCACCAAATATGTTCTCAACACACTTCATGCCGCCAAACGGATGCGGTTTTTGATTACCATTCGATACATCGTCATAGCCAACAACTGACTTAAACACCTCACCGATACCGTAGCTATCGAGTACAGTTCGAATATTCAATTGAGAGTTTTGCGAGCAAATCCCATGAGGAAGGTGCGCGAACTGACTGATCACGTTTTCCATTCCCTCAAACAAGGCTACGGGAGTTTGATTTTGCTCTTGATGCTCTGCCCACATACCACCAGCGATCAACATTTCATCATGAGACATCCCATAATAATCGACATACAAGGCTTGCCAGTTTTTAGCACCGTGGTTGGCTTCGTGATAGAGCGCTTCACTCAACAAATATTTGGGTAAATTATCACCTGACAAATGTGGTGCGACCACAGAGATAATGTCTTTGGTTATTGCGATATTTTTTGGAACTGAATTGACTAAGGTTCCATCATAATCCCACAGTATGGCATCTAATTTCATACACTATCTCTTTGTTTAAATTGGCTATTTGAATTTATCACTCTAACCCCTATTGAGGAAAACTTTATTGTCTCTAATTTGAAAGATAACCCAGAGCAAGCAAAAAATTGAGAGGTTGCGGAGCGTAGAATCGTTATACGAGAATAACTAAACAAGCTTTGCTCACATAACCGCTTTATCAATTGCAATATATCAGTATAATCCCCCGCTCTATAACGCTATCCAGCATTGGAAGAGCGTCATCCAAATTTTAATGAGTACCCAATGTCGAAACTATTTTTCAAAGGCCGTATTGAAACAAGACAAAATCACGTTCTTGCAGGCTACAACGTAAACCGCGATGTTAAAGTGGGTACTGAAGAGTCACCAGTAAACGTAATGGTTCAAACTGAAGCTCGCAAAACTGAAGTTGAAGCAATCGCAGCTGAACATTCAATCTTCGTGACTGTGTCTGTGGATGCAGAAAAAGAAGAAAACACGCTTGAGTTCGACACGTTGCTAAACAAGCCAAAAACAGTGACGTTCGAAAAAACACCTAACCGTAACGATCCATGTTCTTGCGGTAGCGGTAAGAAATACAAGAAGTGCTGCGCATAAGCGTTTCTGATTCACGCTACTCATAGTGTGATTGAGATGATTGATTTAAATCGGGCAGATCACTTCGATCTGCCCGTTTTTTTATGTCTCGAGTTGCTCATTTTGAAATATATTAGCTTTTAGAGAACATTATCTTTTATCGAACAATAGCTTTTGCTCAACCATGATAAATCAACCAACATGCTGGCGAATTATTGGGTTATTTCGCTTTAGCCACTGTCGCTTCTGACAACTTACTTAGTACACCAGATATTTTTTGAATCACTTTGTCACAGCCATTGATCGCGTGACGCTCTACCAAGTAATTAGGATCGTTGTAAGACAACCATACTTTCTTATTGGAATCTTCCGTGACTAACACCTTCTGCGGTAAATCTATCGCGACTTCTTGAGCACATTGCATTAATTGTGTCCCTATTTTCGGGTTACCAAAGATGATGACTTCGGTTGGTCTCAATTCAAGATCGACCTTACTCGCATTTTTCTGATGGTCGATTCTCGCAAACAAGGTCAAACCTTTGCTTTTGGCGATTTCTTCAAAACGGTCAGCGGTCTCTTTCACTGAGTAATTACTTTGATATTTAATCAAACCATCAGAAGCCGCAGCTGAAAATGATGCCGAGAGTAAAATGGCGCATAGTGGTAGTAATTTTTTCATTGTTACCTCTGATATTTAACCGAATCAAACTTACATTCATAGCGCCACTTCTAAAATCAGCGACGTAGCCCATGTCAGTATAGACACGTTTCCATTCTCAATTTGCAGAGAGGATCACTTTTCTAATGCGTCTTATTATCACTATGATTTCAAGCTTCCTCACAGCACGGGGCTACTTGAGCAATCCTTGTGCCGCAGCACCTTCAAGTTGCACCTCTAACTCTTGCCATAGAGCTCGACTGCCTTTAGAAATACGCTCGCCATTAAAGGTCAGTACTTTATCTTTAGAGATGTTGTGCATTTTCCAGCTATGCCCCCCACCATGGATGTTATGAAGCAAAGGCGGCACTCTATCGATCGCCTTACCAAACCTGGCTTCCGGTGACTCACCCGCTTCAAACTCGAGCCATAATTCCAAATACTCGCTTCTTGAATGGCTCGGCAGTGATTTCAGCAAGCGCTCGACGCAGTTTCTCTCTTTAAGCTTATTTTCTTCAGTCTCACTGGTATAAATGATGGTGTCTCCGGCATCGATTTCCCCAAGGTCATGAATCAACAGCATCTTCATCACTCGCGTAATATCGATTTCTTCATTGGCATAATCTTTCAACATAAGTGCGCTCAAACAGACGTGCCAGCTGTGTTCGGCGGAGTTTTCATATCGATCCAATCCAACCGGTTTTGTTTGTCGATGAACATCCTTTAATTGTTCAATTTCGACCATGAATTGCAGAATGCCTTTGATTTCTTCCACGATGAGCTTCCTTTAATTGAGCTTGAGCAACACACGAATGAGCCTTAGCTTGTTTACCTGTTAGCCATAGGATGTTCAGGGTTTAACTGAAGCAGATCCCACAAGTTACCGTAAATATCTTCAAACACAGCTACGGTACCGTAGCTTTGCTCCTTAGGCTCTCGAACAAAGTTAATGCCTAAAGACGTCATGCGTTCGTAATCACGCCAGAAATCATCGGTGTTTAAGAATAGGAATACGCGTCCACCAGCTTGGTTGCCGATGAAATCAAGTTGCTCTGGCTTGGAAGCTCTAGCAAGTAACAGGCTCACACCAGTTGAATTTGGTGGAGCAACAACAACCCAGCGCTTATCTTCTTCTGGTAAATACGTGTCTTCGATGAGATCAAACTTAAGCTTGTTTACATAGAAATCAAGTGCTTCATCGTAGTCTTTTACCACGAGTGCAATGTGGACAATATTCTGTTTCATAACATACCTTGTTGGGGTTTTAGCTGCGTGAAATGATGCCATGAAGCAAGCAAAGACACTAGGTGTTGCACCATAAATCGTAGTATCTCATCCGTAACAATCTAAAAGCTATGCTTCACCTATAACTGCCAGAACCCGAGCTCGACGCCACCTTGGATAACTATTGCACACATGCCATGACGTGGTAACTCCATTGGCGGTACCGCGACTTCGGCGCCTAGTTTCTCGGCTGCGTTCACTGCAGACTGAATATCCTCAACCAGCGTGTAATGACGAACAGTTGGTTCTTCAGTTTCACGAAGCGGTGCTCGAATGCCTATCACCCCACCATTAGATAACTTTGCAGTGCGAGCCCCACCAAGGTTTACATCTGCACCACTGAACTTCACGTTGTAAAGTTGAGCGTATGTTGCACAAACAATATCGACATCTGGGGTAACCACTTCAAGATATTGAACCTTCATCAAATTTCCTTTTCGCGTTCTTTAAGACTCTCAACCTGCATACAGCTGTGCAGGTGTTTCTCATCAATAATTAATCGGTTTAATATTACTAAGCGATTTGACCGCGCATGATAAATTGCGGGCCTGCTGCACCACCTAGATACTGTTCATTGGTATCTTCGAAGCCGCCTTTCTTATAACAGTTGAATGCTGCGGGGTTTTTGCAATTCACGGTTAAGTAAATCGACTCATTCGCTGAGTAATTCGCTTTTAAATACGGAAACAAAGCCTTCACCGTGCCAGTTCCTAAACCTTTACCTTGCTGGTTTTTATCAAGTACAAAAGCTCTTAACCCAATGCTTCCTTCTGGGCAAAACTCGTAATACTCTGCGTAAGCGATATCCAACTTAAAGTAGCCAACAACTTCGTTATTAAACTTAATCACGTGCAAGTGCGTCGTTTCACTGCCGTCTAATAAAAACTCTGCAGCTTTTCCAGCGAACTTCACCTGTTCATCGGCGAGTTGGATGGCCTGAACTAACGCCACATGTGATTCTTCAAGCCTTTCGATAGTTATCATTGTTCTTCCTTTTCTATAACCCTAAGCTAAACCGACTAAAACTCATCGCTCGTATCTCGAGAACCGTAGTTTGGGAAGTTGATATTAAGAACGTTGTCGTCCTCGAGCGTAAATGGAACGCTTCCATTCTCTACACCGGTTTCATTCCTATCTGAACAACCTAGAAACAGCTCCCAAGCAAACGAATATTGAAGTCGGTATTGATTCGATTTGATATGTAGAACGTCTTTGATTGTAATACCGTTCACTACATGTGCCATATCATCTATGTATGACAGATCAGGGGTTAACTTTTCTTCGAAGTCGCTCTTATTCTCGGTTAAGAAATTGAGCAGCTTAGAACATAACTCGGAGCCATGAACCAATGGTTTAGACAGACTAGAAAACAACATTTCTAAATACTCCAAGGATTGTTTTGATATTAGACGTATGCGCGCGAACCTGTTGCAAGTTCAAGCTCAGCCCGCACGAATCTTTAAGGCTAAACGTTACTATTATCCGAGCTATTAAACGAGTACATTCGAACTTCATCTCTCGGGAACCAGCCTAATTTTTCGTAAAACTGTTGAGCGTTGATGTTGTCGCTATAGACAAACAAGTGGGTCTTAGGGATACCCAACCCTGCAAGTGCGTTGACCGCCTCAGCGACAAGCTTACAACCTAACTTTTGCCCTCTGAAGTTTGCCGAGACAGCTAAGTGTTGTAAATACCCACGACGTCCATCGGTTCCGACTAACACTGCGCCAATGATCTCGTTGTTACTCTCAGCCACAAAACTCAGACCGGCATTACGGTCTAAATAGCTCGCAATGCTTTCTTTCGAATCGGCATCACGAATACTCATGCCTTCTGTTTGGCACCATAACGCGATCACTGAGTCGTAGTCTGATATTTCCATTTCCCGAATGTTTACCACTTTACTCTCCTTGTTTATGCGCGGATTTGTTAACAGTGCTTCTCGTAATAAGTGAGTAGCTAAGAAGGTTTGGGGTCAACGAATATCTTGGCAGAACCTAAAGAGATAACCATCTGGAGTTTGAACGATGAACTGCTTCTGAATCGCTATGGACTCTCCACATTGATAAGATTTTGATTCTAAAGCTAAGTAAATAGAATCAGCGGCGCTTTCGTTAACTCTCTGATATAGAGGTTCGATGTCGATAACATCCCATTGAAAATTAATGCCACGCCCTAAAGGTAACTCCAGATCACCTGAAAGCCATTTTCGACTTTTGCCCGCAATCCCTTCAAGCATCACATCAACACCATCAAGCGTTAGATAAGCAAACTCCTCACCAGGACGCTCGTATTTCACATCAAATCCCAACACATCGACAAAGAAGGATTTGCTCACATTAATATCGAAACAATAAAGCTCGGGAACTACTCGTAGTGTCATGATTTACCTATGTCATTATTTTATCGCTGATTATTCATCTTCTTTTAATGCTAGAGGGCTATTTCGATACTTTCTTTATTGGCTGACACACTAACAGCAAGTAAGCCAATGTAGAACTAAACACCACGGCTCCTAGAGTGTTAAGTCCTAGGTGATCCATTGAAGCCGAAAACGAGAAAGAGGCAACAAAGAAGAGTGAATAGTAATAAATCGTAAAAGGCTTCAAGACTTGAGAACATTGTTTACACGTCATGTGCTTAGAAGGATACAACTTCGATTTCTCTTTAATAGAAATCGACAACCCACAATTTGGACACTTGAACATTTAGGTAATCCTTAATTCTTAATTCTTAATTCTTAATTCTTAATTCTTGCCAATTAACAAAACCTACAGCTAAGTGACTTACAATGCTGAGATGGTTTGCAAACTTACCACCGACACCAAATCGAGTTAAATACCAAGTATTGATAATCATCTCGTAAACTATATAAATCAACCTCAAGGACACACTTTTACTTGCTGCTATCTTATCTTATAGCCGGCGTCGTTATTTTTTAGTTCCCTTTTGATTCAATCACGAATCACACACTGCCAAGCGAAAATAAGGCCTTTGACCATCCATTCGCTCAACCTCTGCACCTAACCTTTTATAGAACTCATGCGCTTTCTTATTGTGCGGACTTGCCGTCCATGAGATATGAGAGGCGAATGATGACTCCGCTTGTGACTTTAAAGCCAGCATAAGTTCACGACCATACCCTTTTGATCTTTGATTTCCTGTAACCAATAGGTCGTCAAGCCAGATTGATGGCTCTCCACTGAAGGATGAATATCGATAGTGATACAGTGCGAAGCCTAAAGGCTCACTATTCAGTTCCAATATTAAAGCATGGGCAAATGCGTAATCACCAAATAGTGTGCATTCGATTTTCTCTATAGTTGTCGAAATTTCACCGCTAAACCCTTTCATACTTCGGTCAAAGTCGGCTTTTTGTTCAATAAACTCTAACAAAACACTTGAGTCTTCTTTCGTCGCAGTCCTTACGCTCACTCTCTTCTCCATGTTTGAATTGATTCGTTATTGTCTAACGTTTGTTAATCGGGAAAAATGCCGCACATCACGAATCAGCTTAAAGTGCTTTCAGAGTTTTGTTTCGCAGAAGTTAATGCTTGGGCTATTTTAGCCCTATGGTTTATTTCCCACTCAGCAAGTGTTAGTGAAGCTTCGTCGTTTGCTTTCTTTGAAGCCTTTAAGAACACCTCATCTTTTCTTGATTTAGGAAGAACGACAATACCCTCTAGATCAGCAACAATGATATCTCCCGTAGAGACCTTCGCTCCCCCGCAGGAGATTGGAGCACCCAATTCAGAATAAATTTCCTTCTTTCCCGGTACTGGATGAACTCCTTTCGCAAAAACTGGAAACTTCATCTCTGAAATTTCACTCAAATCTCGAATGACACCATCAATAATAAAGCCTTTGATACCTCGACTCTTAGCGACTGCGCATACATTACCGCCGGCGACTGCATACTGGCTATCAACTCCATCCACTACAAGGATGGACCCTTTGGGTGCTTTGTATATTGCCGAATGAAGCATTAAATTATCACCAGACGTTAACTGAACAGTAAACGCTTCTCCACAAATTCGCGGTATATTCTGCCAAAGAGGACGAATGCTAAAGTTAATAAAATGGTCGTTACTTAATATGTTCCCGTAATCGGTTGTCGCTAATTTAGAAAAATCTGACTTCATATTTTCACTCCATGTTTGAACTAATCATCACGCCATATAAAGGTGTGACGCACGCTTGTCGTTCAATGACATAAACCTAACTCAAAGATAACGTTGACCTCGAGTTCAAGTTCTAAAAAAAAGACCTATTCCTGCGGCTCGGTAGAATTAACTTCACGCCGGTTGCTAAAGAAATTGACGTGACGCTGCCGACTAACTGAAGCTAAGACGCCGAAAAAGACTAAACTCAACTATATGTGATTTTCAATATATTCACTAATAGACTCAGTCGCTTCAAAGGAATAACTAATTGGTAGTTTGAGGTTAAGTTGTTCAATTCTAGCGGCCATCGAACCATTTACTGACTCAAATTCTTGCCCAACTGATCTTTCTCACTTTGGTTACAGCTTTAGCCGCCAGTAATAGTTGTGCACACTCTGTACGTTCATGTGTTAATTGCGCTAACTGGCCATTATTTACACCTCATTCTTGTGAGATGAATAGTTATATATCAACCTTTTCTGTGAGCCTTGCTTTCAATTTTATGCCCAACTTGATATGGGCTTTGGGTTGAACTATAGGCTCTAAGCCAAACTGCTTCCTGGTATTATTCAATAACAAAGCCGGTAACTTTTCTTCACAGTACATAGCGTATTTTTCAAAGTACAATCTCGAGTAAGCACCATCAGCGATATCAAAGGGTTCATCAAGTTGAAGTCGCTTATGTTTGACCCAGCCTTCGAGTGAATACCAACATGATAGATATAACGGCCCCCAAAGATTCAGAAAGTGTTTTTTTGATACCAAATCATGAGTAGCAAAGTACCCCATTCTCTGCAACGCGACACTTACGGCTTGAGCGGCTTGTAATTCTTCTTTACTCCATGTCGATACATAATCCACACTAACTTCACTCGTTACCTGACTATAAGGCTCTCTTTTGTGAGCGTCAGTCACCAACCTAATCGCAGGTTTTAATGCTGACATTTCTTCCATTGCCCAATTCAACAATTCGGCATTCCGACTTCGGGTCGATTCCTCAATAGACTTCGAACCTTGTTTCAGTCCAACCAGTAAGACGAAAGTTAAAATAACCATGACCATGTCCATTACACCGGAGACACCACTCCAATCAAACTCATGGAGCTTTACTGTCACTTCTTTTGAAATGTCTATTGCTGATGAAATTGTTAGAAATAAAGACGCAACAAACACCGATAGTAAGACAATGTTTAATATTATTTTTCTCATAACCTTCGTCCAAAAATTTGTATATCAAATCAATACTGAGCTAAATAGTAACCTAAGTAATTACCAACATTAAGTAACTCTTTTAACCAGTCACAAACCGAGTTGAAACTGGCAGTCTGTTTGAATCGAGTGTTATTCCACTGGATCGTGGTACACATTTGGCTGCCAAATTTGCATTAATATTTCTGGGTTCTCAACAGATCGAAAGCCATATTGCGAATACAAGCCATGCGCATCCCTAGTGGCCAGCATTAACCGCCTTAAACCCTGAACTTCACGATGTTCAATAATTGTCTTAATCAACCATTTGCTCAACCCTTTACCTCTATAGCAATCAATAACAAAGACATCGGCCAAGTAGGCAAATGTAGCTTTATCTGTGATGAGTCTTGCGAAACCAACTTGATTTCCATTTTCCTCAAACACACCAAAGCACCATGAATTTGAGATTGCTTTCTCTAAAGTCACTCTAGGAATTCCAGAAGCCCAATAACTTTGAGATATGAACTGATAGATAACATCAAGGTCCAAATCACTGTGATTTGAACTAATTCTGAATCCTTTCAAAGAATTTCCTCCCTGAAGGATAATGCCTCATTAAGAAGTGACGAAATGCTCGCAAAACTGTGAGTGAAGCGAATCCGGTATGAGGTAGGCATCAAGCTCCTATCGTCACAGTAGTAAACGTCTTGGCTGTGCATTTTCGCCTTTATATCCATGTTTGAACCTATTTGATCATTGCCTCGTGTCGGCATAAATAAAGAAACAGATGGATAATTTGAAGTTTTCACTGGCCTTAATGCAAGTTGGATGAATTAGCGCGTTCTAATGTTTTCGGCCACACGCCACAACACACCACTTGGGTCGGTTATACAAAACTCAAGCATTCCCCAAGGCTGCTCAACAACCTCGGAAACGGTAACTTCAAATTCCGACACTACATTAGAGTTTTGGATGTGTTGATACCAACTTTTTACGTCTTCAACCAGCAAGTGCATCATGTAATTGTGACAGTGCGCAGGTTCATAAAAGTTTTGCAGAAGGAAGGCACAACTGCCGTGACGTAGATAGGCGATATCGTGAAATTCAGACATCACTTCGAAGCCGATTGACTGGTAAAAACGCTTAGATAAATCGAAGTCTTTCGCCGGTACGAAAGACTTAATTTCTGAGACTTTTAGGTTTTCCATCTTATATCCTTATAGTGTTGATGTTCTGGTGCTAACTCGCTTAACGCTTTAAGTGGTTACAGCGTTTATTCAGAGTCTTGCTGAAATGAGTCGACCTCGGCTTTAGTTAAATAACGCCACTGACCTGCTTCAACATCTAAGCCAACATCACCAATCTGTTCGCGATGAAGGCCAACCACTCGGTTACCTACCGCTGCAAACATTCGTTTTACTTGATGAAACTTACCCTCTGTAATGGTCAACAGCACTTCTTTACTGGTAATCACTTCAAGCTCTGCCGGACGTGTCAGCTTTTGCTCGCCCTGCAATTGAATACCCGCTTTGAACTTATCAGTGACATCGTCTTTGATCTCTCGTGACAATGTCACGCGATACACCTTCTTACATGACTTAGTAGGTAACGTGATATTGAATGACCATCGCCCATCATCGGTAATCAAAACTAAGCCTGTTGTGTCTGCATCTAAGCGCCCTGCGATGTGCAGTTCTGATGCTTTGTCTATCTCGATGTAGTTGAACAGCGAAGGATAAACCTCATCGATATTGGAGCAAATAGTACCCGCTGGCTTGTGCATTAAGAGGTATCGAAATTCACGTAACTCAAGCTGCGTCCCATTTAACAAGATGGTGTTGCTTTCATGAACCTGAGTCGATTCATCGGTGACAATCTCGCAGTTTACGTTCACCTCGCCATTATGGATGCGGTCAATCGCTTCAGGCTTAGTTAGGTCAGTGCTTTTGCATAGGTATTTATCAAGGCGCATTAATCGTCGGCACCACATTTTGCGCATGGCTTGTAGGTACGTTCGCCTTGAGCAATCACCACATAGTCTCGAACGCAGTTATCACATAGCGCCAACTTTGGGTAAGCGTCTTTCTGTTTCTTTGCGTTGATGTCGCCTTCAGTGGTGTATACGGTTCTCATTAGTATGCCTTTATTTTAATAACTTGCTTGGCGCAAATTGTATCACTGTTTACAGCCTTGATTGGAGTGGTGTTAGCTAGTTAAAGTAATATTAAGTACTTCTATTTTAGGCTCCTTCCCGAAACCGTTTAACCATGAACAACAAAGTCAACGTGCCACGCCTATCAGTGGTAAAATGATAAAAGCTCACCAACCAATGAAGTCACTAATGAAAAATTGTAATCAATGCGGGAAATGCTGTATCAAATACGGAGATGGTGACCTTGCCGCAACGAAAGAAGAGATTGATTTATGGGAGTTGTTCAACCCAGACATCTTTGAATATGTTCGAGGAAGCGAGATATGGTTTGACCCTGAATCTGGCAAACGTTTAACTCGCTGCCCTTTTCTGGAGCTGGTTCCGACGAAAGACACCAAAGCTCAAGCCAAGTACACCTGTAGTATTTACTTAGACCGACCAGAAGATTGCAGACACTATCCCAGCCTAATTAATGAGATGGTACGAGATGAGTGTGAAATGATTGAGGTGGTGGATTTACAAGACACGAAGAAAGCTCAAAGGAAACTCGACCTGTTGATGAAAGACAGCCGCCCTTCAAGCTATTCGTAAGCGATGATCTTTTGAAGATCAATTTTCAGCATTAGCTAATATGCACTAATACAGCTAATAGCCGCTAAAACCTTAAGCCAAATACTGGTTCGCTTCTAACCAATCAAGCGCAACCAGTGCCGCCAATGAACATACCGCTCTGTCGTTGCCATCCACAAATTTAAGCTCTTCGATTTCAGCATCTGGAGACAGTTCGCCCATATAATCAGCAAGATAACACGTCAATTGTACCGATACGCCTTCCGCTTTGCCATCAGCTTGGCCTGTAAAGGTCTCAACGTATTTGATGGAGTCTGACACTAAGTCGACCGAGATCTCTTCTTTGATTTCGCGAACCAGTGCTTGTTCGTCACTTTCGCCAGCTTCACGCTTACCACCCGGTAGGTAGAACAGTTCTTTGCCTTTTGATCTCACCATCAACAACTTGCCGTCTTTAATGAATATCCAAGCCAGCTTATCAATTACCTTATGCATGTCGTTAGACCTTATTCTGTTTTAATTCTCGTTATTACTGAATCTAGCCACACCATTAGTCGCGACCAAACAAAGCCTGCGTATGTTACACGCTGCAATGAATATACTCTATTGAATCGAATAGGAAATATCATCACCAAAACGAAAAATGACAGCGTTCGAGACAATGCTCATCAACTGTCATTGGCGATGTTTACGAACTGCTCTCTAGCTGCCCGCGAATAGTCTCAATCGACTAGCCACTTAAGCGCAGAGTCATGGTCTTCGAATGATTTTATCTCACCAGACACAAACCAGTTCCCTACTTTTGAAGCGAATTCTTGCCAGCTTTTATCACCATAAATCGCGATTTTGTCTATCTTCGAATTGAGCTCTAATCCCAATTTGAAATCATCCCAAGCAGCACGCAACTCCCACCCCGTTAAAGTGGAGATGTCGACAAGCATCTTGAGTTCGGATGAATCGAGTTCTTCTAGTGTGGTATTTAGAATTGGCATCATTGCTTGATAGTCATCGTGTGTGAGTTTGCCTTTCGCTCTAAACACAACAATGGTTTCACCGCTAACACGTTCAATGCCAACAGATATTCCATGACGTTCGATACTCATAACCTAGCCCTCATAGTGGAAACTAAAGTTAGCTTAGAAGATTAAACAGCAAAGAGATGAGAGGCTTGCGTCAAAACGGACAAGCATCCAAACGAGTTTAAGTTACTGACCATTTAACGACGCTTAATCGCAACGACAGAGTAAGTATGCCAATGCTTCATCCTACCCAACGACGTGAGTGCTTGTTCGTCTCGCTCATGGAATCGTACTATCTCAAAGTCGTTGAATAAGCTAAGTACTTTGGCTTTTGTTAATGCCGTTGTTGGGGTTCGATAGCCATGTGCCCAACTGTCATCGACGCCCATGAAATCGCCCGCGAACACGCCTCCCACTTCAAGACAGTTTTCAATATTGTGCCAAACCTCGTCAAAACGGGTTGGGTCAGCAAAAAACAGACTCGAATTAGCAATCACTACGCCAGATTTCGGGAAATCATAGTGTTCAAATCCACTTTCAGATATCTCGACCAAAGATTTGCGACCAAAACGATCCCGACATAGTGCAATCGAATCAGGATTAACGTCGAAGCCATACACTTGATACGCTTGCTGTTCTAAAAAGGCGATGTCACTACCTGTTCCACAACCACAATCAATCGCAACATTTAAGCCTGACTCATTCAGTTTAATTGCGTACTCAGTTCTCTTTAAATGAGGTTTGCTTAGTGCTTTTTGGTAATACTGACGCCAGATCTCAGAGTGATCATCCATGGTACTTCTCCAATAGTTCGCTTAGGCTTTGAACTTGTACGATATTCGGATGCCCTGACTTAAGAGCAGTGCCTTCTGTGTTCAACCACACCGCTTTCAAACCCGCTTCAAGTGCTGGGTAAATATCTTTGTCTAAGGTGTCACCTACCATGGTGATATCTTGTGGTGCAACACCGAGTTTAGAAATGGTGGCCGGATAAAAGCCCGAATCGAACTTAGAAAAGCCAATGCTCGCCTTACAAAAGTAACCCAAGATATATTGAGAAAGGCCAACACGCTCAAAGGCTCGAATGATGTCGTCTTCACTAGAATCACCAGCATTGGTGGCAACATAGACTTGATGAGTTCTCGATAGTTCAGCAAGTAATGTGCGAGCACCCCTCACTTCTTGTACGGTTTCCCAGTCACACATTTTCCCTTGTGCTTCTGGGAAATCGACCATCAGCGTATTGCCCCAGTCGAATAAGACTATTTCTGTTAATTCGATTAGCTTTGTCATCTTGCCTCCTGCATTAGCCACCGCACCTTTAAAAGCCATCGCGCCTTTATAAGGCATCTCTTTGATAGGACACAATGTTGTCGAAGGCGATATCGAAGTAGAGTTCGTAGCTAGTTTGTTCAACATAGCCTAAATGTGGAGTTGCCGTAACGTTAGGTAAGGATAATAGAGGTTCGGCGTCTGTTGTTACTGGCTCACAATCGAACACATCAATAGCGGCTGTTTTGGTCGGCATCTCGCGTAGTTCATGATACAAGGCCATCGGTTCGACTAACTCGGCACGACTGATGTTCACAAACAGTGAGTCCGGCTTCATCAAGCTTAGGTCGTATGCTGTAACACATCCTTTCGTCGCATCGTTCAAACGTAAGTGCAAAGAGAGCACATCAACATCTCGAAAGAAGTCTTCTTTGGTTGCTGATGCTTCAAATCCGTCAGCCTGCGCTTGGAGTCTTGATTGCTGGCTTCCCCACACTACGACAGACATCCCAAATGCTTTGGCATATTGTGCAATGCATTTACCGATTTTTCCGTAGCCCCAAATGCCAAGCTTTAGCCCTTTCAAAGTTCGACCTAACCCTAATGAGCCAGAATCCTGCCACTGATTCTGTTTAAGATTTGAAGCATAAGTTGGAATATGGCGCGATGCAGCCATAATCAGCGCCCAGCATAATTCAGAGGGTGCAACTGGCGAGCCTCGACCTTCTAAAACGGTCACACCAAATCGTCCGCACATTTGCGGGTCGATATGGTTACTCACTTTGCCCGTCTGGCTAATCAGTTTGAGGTTCGGGAGTTGTGATAACAGGGATTCGGTGATCTCGGTTCTTTCACGAATAAGCACAATGGCTTCAAACGAGATCAACTTATCGACAAGATCTTGCCCTGAATAAGTCTCGGTAAATACAGTGACATCGTGTTGTATGAGTTTGTTGAAGCAATCGAGGGATTTAACGACGTTCTGGTAGTCATCCAATATCGCTATTTTCATATCACTCTCCTTGTGATTATTAATTATCTGGCGTTGGTCAAATTTAGGTTTAAGTGCCATGCCTTGGGATTCAACATGACACTCACGGTGACTTCACTATTGATGAACCACTTTGAAACGCTCAAGTATCAGCATCATGTCTTCACTCGGGTTTATCTTGAGTTCTTCACATTCACGAGAGAAAAAGTTCCAGTGCGCTTCTCTCCACCACTCAAGAGTTTTGTCTCCCTCACCTTCAGCGGCAGCAAACTCAGCGGTGACTTCATTGTATGGACACGAGGAAACAGAGGTAATCTCAACAATACAGACAGGCTTGCCGTCCCAATCGGTAACGACTTGTAAGTGTCCGACAATAGGCATCACTTCATCTTCATGGCTGTACCAATACTCTAGGCTGCAAGACGCCTGCTTTTCGCCTTTCAATATTAATTGCGCACACAAGTTGGCGTTGTATTCGTCGGCGCAGTAATAATCTGCACTAAAGGAGGTGTATTGCGAGGCAACGTCTGCTAACAATGTATTGAGGTAGCTATCGAGATAAGCTTTGCTTCTTTCTTCCATAATCTTTCCAAATTCAATATAAGGTCGAGTCGATAAATTCTTATAGATTAAGCATTTGACAGCACTGGAAGTAACCTATCAAGCTGCGTTATTGCTGTAAACTGAGTGAATATGAAAATGTGGGGTGAGAAAGAAGAATATGCGTGGGAATGTTTGTTATTAGATACCAAATAAAGCAGAAGCAGGATATACCTGCCTCTGCTGTCTATTAGTATGACGTTTTCTAATTAGTAAACTACTGAGTTAACGCTTCTTTTTGTTGTTCGAGTTCTTTTTGTTTGTGGTGCGCACGCTCACCTAAGAACGCGTATACCAGACAAATTATTGAAGCGACACAAGCACCGACCAAGATAATGAAACCACCATCCCAACCGTAATGGTCAACCATGAAACCAAGCACGGCATTGGCAGCAACTGCTCCACCTAAGTAACCAAATAGACCCGTTAAGCCAGCCGCTGTGCCTGCCGCTTTCTTTGGTGCAAGTTCAAGTGCATACAAGCCGATTAGCATTACTGGACCATAAATAAGGAAGCCAATCGCAATCAGTGCCAACATATCGACCGTTGGGTTACCCGCAGGGTTCAACCAGTACACCAACACTGCGACAGTTACGAGTACCATGAACAGGATCCCTGCTGGAGCGCGTCGACCTTTGAACAATTTATCTGAAATCCAACCACACAATAACGTACCAGGAATACCTGCCCACTCATACAGGAAGTAAGCCCAAGACGATTTATCTACTGAGAAGTCTTTCGCTTCTTTTAAGTAAACTGGGGCCCAATCGAGTACACCGTAACGAATCAAATAAACAAACGCGTTCGCGATAGCAATTGACCACAACAACTTGTTAGAGAATACATACTTAAAGAAGATTTCTTTAGCCGTCATCTCTGTCTCGTGAGACTTATCGTAATCATCTGGGTAATCGTCTTTGTGTTCTTCAATCGGAGGTAAGCCACAAGACTGAGGCGTGTCTCTTACGGTGAACCAAACAAAGATAGCAACGAGAGTGGCAAAAAATGCAGGAACATAAAAAGCGGTTCGCCAATCGTCGTTAAAAGCCCAAAGACCCAATAAGAACATTGGACCAATCAAACCGCCACCAACGTTGTGAGCAACGTTCCATACCGACACTATCTCGCCACGTTCTTTACGCGACCACCAGTGAACCATGGTTCGCCCACAAGCTGGCCACCCCATGCCCTGAAACCAACCATTCAAGAACAGCAGGATAAACATCGCAGTGATGCTACCGGTCGCCCATGGCATGAAACCAAAGCAGAACATGACCAACGCCGACATTAACAAGCCGCCACTGAGGAAATAACGAGGATTAGAGCGATCAGAAACGCTACCCATTAAAAATTTAGATAGACCGTAAGCAATGGAAACTGCGGCCAAAGCAACCCCGAGTTCTCCTCGACTGTACCCTTGTTCAATAAGATATGGCATCGCCAAACTGAAGTTTTTGCGGACTAAATAGTACCCCGCATAACCAACAAAGATGCCGAGAAAAAGCTGCCATCGTAATCGTGTGTAGGTGCTATCGATCTTATCGGTAGATAAGCGATCGATATGCGCCATAGGTTTGAATATTCCAAACATAGGAACCTCATGTGTATTGGGCGATAGAAATAAAATGCTCGAACGAAAAAATTAAGCGCTCATTCGAAAGTCAGGGCATTGTATGTGCTTCAGGATTAATTTCTGTGATAGAGATAGCCATTAACAAAAAATAACTTTAAATACAGCATTTTAGTATCATTTAATTAGACTGTGCTTCATATTTTCGTTTGTATCGGCTTATTTAAACATCAGCACTTTCGAGTATGGATAAATCCTAGAAGAGCGAGCGAACATGAATCAACCAACTACAGCTTTGTTATTCCTGCTAATGCATAGTGAATAGTGAATAGTGAATAGTGAATAGTGAATAGTGAATAACGACAATATTGGTTAAATCTGTGGAGTTATGAAGGTGGTTTGGACTATTGGTTAAAGAAGTTCGCCAAAATCAATACAAACAAAAAGGGCCTAGATTTCTCTAGACCCTTCTATATAACAGCGTTTTGTAATCGACATTATCGAGTTACACGAAGTGATTAATCTTCGATGTAGAAAGCTTCTACTGTGCCTTTAAGAGTAATAAGCATTGGCTGGCCAAAACGATCTAGCGCTTTAGGAGAAGGGATCTTAACCCAACCTTCGCTGATGCAGTACTCTTCAACATCAGTACGCTCTTTACCATTTAGACGAATGCCGATTGGGTATTCGAAACACTCAGCCACGTGGTGTGGGCTGCGTGGGTTACCTGCTAGATGATCTGGTAAAGCTGGTCTTGAATTAGTATCGCTCATGTTCATTACCTGTATGTACGTAAATAAAAAAAGTGCGTCATTCTAGTCAATATAGGCTTGGTGCTCAACAACTGGTGCAATAAATCGTAGAGATCGTTTTAATCAACAGCGAGTTGTTTGATTTAAAAGCGATATAAGCACTTTTTCAAACGAAAATTTAACAGGATTAAACATTGTTAATAAAGAGAAAAATGATGAACTTAATAAAAGCACTCAGCCCACAAGCTGAGTGCTTATTGGTAAGTCTTACCAGTCGTACGTTACACTTGCAATGACGTTACGACGATCACCGTAGAAACAGTAGTAATCACACGTCGCAACGTACTCTTTGTCTGCTAAGTTTTTCGCTGCAACTTGGAACTTATAGTCTTCAATACGATAGCTCAATGTTGCGTCAAACAATGTGTAAGAAGACACTTTGTTCGTCTCAGTGTTGTCGGCGTAAGAATCACCAACATAACGTGCACCCGCACCAATCGTTAAGCCATCTAATGGACCATTTAGGAAACGATAGTTTGCCCAAGCAGAAGCCAGTTGGTCAGCAATTTGTGACGGCGTATTTCCTACATTGCTGCTTGTAGCATCTTCCGTTATTTCAGAATCGATGAATGAAACGTTACCAATCAAAGTTAATGCTTCAGTCACGTTTGCAACGGCTTCTAATTCAAGGCCCCGGTTACGAACTTCACCAATTTGCGTTAGCTGACCGGCAACCTGACGCGCTAAGTTTTCTTTCGATACTTCAAACGCAGCAATGTTGAAGTAACCGTCAAAACTACCCGGTTGATATTTCAAACCCACTTCATATTGCTCGCCACGTTCCGATTTCGCTGGATTACCATTTTGGTCAAGCTGAATAATGGGGTTAAACGACTGAGCATAGCTCGCATAAGGTGTAAAACCACTATCCATCAGGTAAGCAACGCCGAAGTTGGTTGTCCACTCTTCGCTATCGACCTTAGTTTTGGCGCCAGTAGTCGTGTTATGTGTCTTGTTTTGGGAATCGTCGTAACGAACACCGATTTGTACTGCCCACTTATCCGCAATCATCATTTGGTCTTGTAAATAGAGGCCTAATTGATTATTTTTCGTTTTAGTGGTTTGACGATCTGATTCATCAAGTGGCGCAAACGTTGTTGGATTCAACAAAGCTACATTTGTGCTATATGACGGATTGAACACGTTAAAAATAGGGCTAGGAATATTTCCCACACCGGGTACAGGTAGAAGACTGTTTCCGTCACCAATAATTGGATCAGCCGCGTAATCTTTACTATCAATATCGATGCTCTGGTAATCAATACCAGTCAACAAGGTGTGTTCTACCGAACCCGTTGTAAATTTATGGATCAAACGATTATCGATGTTAAATGCGTCGGATGTTCCTTCTTCAGTTGATGCTTGGCGGATAATAGAAGAACGGGTTGGGTCGTAAGGTGCTAGAGCAGTGTCACCAATATACCGCGAGTAATACATTTGACGTAGGTTAATGTCCATTTGGCTATAACGAACGTTCTGCATTAAGTAGGTACGGTCATTAAAGTGATGTTCAAATTCATAACCTATCGAGATTTGTTCACGCTCAAACGTCTCCCAACCTGTATTTCCCAATGCCCTGCTATCACTGATTTTTCCATTTGGATTTGACGTTAACGTCCCTTCCATCGGTAAGAATTGTAGGTATGGGTCAGAGTCATCCTTTTGGTAACTAGTTAGCACCGTAATTTTAGTATCGTCTGTAAATTTGTAAGCCAGAGAAGGAGCGATAAAAATGCGTTCAGCTTCTACACCATCGACACGGCTGCCATTTTTTCGACCAAGTGCTTGCAGGCGAAATGCCATTTTGTCATTAACTTCAGAATTCACGTCTAAGCTAATTTGCTTACGATCATCCGTACCCACCTCAACAGCAAATTGACCGGATCCTCCATCAAATTGTGGACGTTTACTTACAACGTTAATCACACCACCCGGAGGGGTTTGACCGTATAGCGCTGATCCCGGGCCACGTAAAATCTCTACTCGTTCCAAGCCAAACGGGTCGATTTGCCAACTATAGAAACCCGACGAATAAAGGCGTGTTCCGTCTTGATATAAACCACTGTTTGCTTGTTTAAAACCACGAATAACAAACCAATCTTGCTTATTATCTTCACCAAAGTAGTTCGCTTGAATACTTGGTGTGTACTGAAGTGCATCAGCAATACTGATCGACGCTCGGTCATCCATCTGCTCACGGGTCACAATCGAGATCGCACGAGGTGTTTCACCTATCGCAACGTCTGTTTTTGTTGCTGTTCGACTGCTTAATCCTACGTAACTAAAATCAGGACCTACCGAGATGTCTTCAAGTTGCTGTCCAATAACAACAACGGTTTCATCCTCTTTTGCCTGAACCAATCCTGACGATATAACTAAAGCGACCGCAAGTGCTGTTGGGGTGCGCATAAAGTACCGATTCATATATTTCTCCTTCAATACGGCTATGAACCAATTGCAAAAAAGAACAAATGATTTTTACTTTTAAATCATTTGCTCTTGAACCTAACTAGGCTCTTAAAAACTCAAGCGACAACACTTTCTAGTGCTTGGTGCGCTTGAGCTAAATTCCCTTTACTCAACTCAATAAGATTGCCGTTATCCATTTTGATAATGCGGCCAGCTTCTTTGCTGAAATTAGCAACTAGTTATTATTGTGATTATCATTATCAATAAAAGAGTAAAATAACCCCGTATAGACCCAACGCAGCAACCTGATTACTATGTTTTACTCTTGGATCTATTCTCTAGAAACTCATTCGGCTGATACTCGTTAACGAGCTATCGGTAATGGCTATAAGTCACTACAAGTAACTAAGCTATAGCCGTCTTAAACCCCACATCAGATACATGCCACCGATAATTGAAGCCACCAAGCCTGCCGGGATCTCTTGCGGGTACAGCCACTGTCTACCAAACCAATCCGAGAACAACATCAGTGCCATACCAATTAACGAAGAACAGATCAGGTGCTCTTTAGCACGGCTATAACCAAATAGTCTCGCCATGTGTGGAGCCATCAAACCAATAAAGCTTAATGGCCCCACCACCAATGTTGCGCTCACGGTTAAACATGCCACCAGCACCAGCAATAGAATTCGAGATTTTGATACATTGATACCAAGAGATTGCGCACTCGCCTGCCCTAATGGCAACACATCCAACCATCGCGCACAGAGGAAACCTAACGAGATAAATACAACCGAAGATATCAGTAACGGAACGAGTGTTGCTTCGGTGACGTAATACGTTGAACCTGCCAACCAAGCCAGAACTTGATAACTTCTTGGGTCGCCACCTGCCAATACAAAACTTTGCACAGCGTTCATCAGTGCCGTTATCGCAACGCCTGTTAGTAATACTCTTTCCGGTTGGAAGCCCGACTTCTGGTTAAGCAAGACAATGATGCCCAAAGTACAGACCGCGCCAATAAAGCCACCGACATAGAGGCCAACCACGCTGCTTCCAAAGCCAGCAAAGATTGCGATGATCAAACCTAATGCCGTACCAGAACTGATACCAATCACTTCAGGACTGGCCATGGGGTTGCCACTCAAACGCTGAACGATCGTACCAGAGACGGCCAACATGCCGCCCGCCAATGCCGCTGCCGTTAATCGAGGTAAACGCCATTCAAGCATTGCCCAGTCTTGAGTTTGAAGTAACCAACGCCAACCTTCAGTTTGTACAGAGAACAAACTAAACACGACCAGCGACAAAACAATAAACAAGCTAGCCAATACCACTGAATGCCTATTTAAGCGCGAAGCAACTTCGTTATGACGCGTTAATACAGTTTGCGCTTGTGACTGGCTTTTCATTGATAACTTGGGCAGTAACCACAACAACAGTGGCGCACCCAATGCAGCCGTTGCAGCGCCTGTCGGTATAAACATCGACATGATGCCCGGCAACTGTTGAATAAGCAGATCGGTAAGGCTTAACAGCAAGCCACCTAACACCATAGATACCAGTAACTTAGGAACTAAACGGTGCACACCCATCAAGCGCGCTAACGCAGGGGCTGCTAAACCAACGAATCCGATAACACCGACAGCACTGACAACCCAAGCCGTCAACATTACGGCTAGCCCTAAACAGCCGACTCTCAATTTTGGTAACGAAACACCTAAGCTCTTAGCGCCCTGCTCTGACAACTGAAGCAAACTCAGTGGTTTTACGAACAGAAACGCCATCAGAGTCGCAATCGCTAAGCGCGGAGCCAAATACTGAAAATCTTCCCATCCAGTTTGAACCAATGAACCAGCACCCCAAATCATTAAGCCATTCAGTTTGTCTTGGTTCATCATCAACAAGACAGTACTCACAGCGCCAAAATAGAGGTTCACGACCAAGCCAGACACAATCACCACGGTTGGAGATAACGCACGTCGCCAAGACAACGCAAACACCAAGCCAATCGTAGTAACACCACCAGCAAGTGCCACCAACGAATAAGACCACTCTAAAAGCCAAGGGGCATAAAGCGTTGCCAACATAAGCGCAAAGCTTGAACCGCTCGCAACACCTAAAGTCGAAGGCGATGCCAATGGGTTTCTAAGCACCTGTTGCATCAAGACACCCGCCACTGCGAGCGCTGCGCCAGATAACAGCGTGGTGAATAACCTCGGCCACCAAGCTAAATGCAGTTTCACTGAGTCTGGAGAAGTAAAATCAACGCTCCACAAACTAGAAAGTCGGCTCAGTCCGAACTGAGACACAGATAAGTGTTGCCCAATTAGAACCAATGTAGAAACCATTAACAGTGTTAAAACACCAAAGGAAAGAACTCTCATAACACGTCTCCTTGGTTCAACTCAGAAACAATGAACCTTGCAAAGCGTGTTGCAGCAGGTATCGCGCCGAAGCTCCACACCGCTGGCACCTGTAACGCGGGATAGCCCGACTCTTTCACTATGTATTGCCAAAACTGATTTTGTTTCAGGCTCTCTTCTGTACCAGCAGGCATTGGAGAAATAATCACAATTTGCCCATCAACACCGATCAGTTGATCGATCCCAACTAAACTGTATCCCCAAGCGTTTGTCTGTCCTTTCCATGCGGACTCAAGACCAATCTTGTTTACTGAAGCTTTGTATAGGCTGTTATCCCCAAAGACGCGAACGTGATTGGTATCCATAAATTGCACCATCAGCATTGCAGGAGCACTGTTGGGTAACTGAGACCCTAAACGATCCATTTCAGCATTCGCTTCCTCAATCAAAACTTCAGCTTGAGGTCGTTTTTCAGAGACCTCTGCTAACTTTCGAGTAACCGTTTCTAACGCTGACCAATCGACATCGCCACTTCGGTACAAACCAATGGTCGTGACAGGGGCAATTTTGCTTAGTTGAGTCTCCAACGTTGAAAACATTGGAGAGAGTAATATTTTGTCGGGTTTGAGTTCATGAATACGTTCAAGGTTTGGCTGTGTTCGTAAGCCAACATCTGCAACAATTGGGGGGATTTGAGGAGACTTTACCCACGAGTTGTAATCGGGTATTTGCGCTACCGCAATCGGAGTAACGCCCAACGCCAAAAGCGTTTCAGTGTGAGTCCAATCAATGGAAACCAATCGAGGTCGATCGTCATCATTCATCTCAGGCGTATCTTGCTTGGCTAACGAAATTGAAGAAAATGCCAACAAGCTCGAGATGACGACACTTGAGATAAGAGTACGAGTGACATGCGAGCGATATAATATTGATTGCAAAGACTGTTTGAGCATCATGCTGGCTCCAAATCACCAGGCATTGCGACTGGGTAACCCGCAGAATGTTGGGTAATGTGCATAGGTACACCATAGATATCTTTCAAGGTCGATTCCTTGAACACCTCACCAACCTCGCCTTCGACTAATAGCTCGCCACTATGTAAGGCTATAATGTGGTCGCAGAAACGTGCAGCCATATTGATGTCGTGAATAACGATGATCACGCCAATCTTTAAGGTTTCACTTAATCGCTTAATCAATGTCAGCATTTCAATCTGATGGCCGATATCGAGCGCTGCTAACGGCTCATCAAGCAAAAGGTACTTGGTGCGTTGAGCCAACAACATCGCAAGCCACACACGCTGGCGTTCGCCACCCGATAAGGTATCCACTAGACGATCAGCGTATTGCGTTGTGTCGGTAAGTTGCATCGCCTCTTCAACGTATTGCTTATCTTTACTTGAAAGTCGACCTAATAAGCCGTGCCAAGGGTAGCGACCAAAGCTCACGAGATCTTTGCCGGATAAACTGTCGGTTGAAGGTAAATGTTGAGGTAAGTAAGCAATTTGCTGTGCGAAGTCCTTATCAGACCATTTAGCGACCGCTTTATCTTTCAAGAAAATATCGCCTGAAGTAGCGCGCTGCTGCTTCGCTAACAACTTTAATAAGGTCGATTTCCCCGAGCCGTTATGCCCAACCAAAGCGTAGATTTTTCCTTGCTCAAACGACACATTAAATGTCTTGAGCAATTGCTTATCCCCTACGCTAAAACCGAGTCCCTTTGCTTCGAGCATATCTTCAACCTTAAAACACATCATTCACTAAAGAATTAATGAAATACGAACATATTCATAAAATCATTAACAGACACGCTTTTATACACTTGCACAAACGCAAACACAAACGATTTTCATTTAGATTAAACTGGATGTCGTACTAGTTTATCCCTATATTTTAAAGAGTTAGAAGCTTAATTTGGAAGAGGTAATCTGAAGTTGATTCAAGATCTTGTCGTAACGAAGTTTAAACGTTTATGAAAATGCGCTTATAAATCGATAGATGAGGAAGGCAGAGAGTTTCATGGCTGTTAGGCTGTTTCAGAATATTCAGCCTAAAAAGAAACGCTCACAACATGATGGTTTGGGTCGGTTTCGATATCAACGATTAACCAACCGAGAGAAAGGTACAAAGGCGCAATATTCGTGTAGGCGTACAAGTTAGACGTTGAATATTTCGATGATTGAGATCGACAATAATCTGGCATTTGCGCGACACCACGCTTAATCAATTCACTCGCAATACCTTGCCCGCGCCATAGAGGGTCAACAAACACTGCGTTGATCCACACCACATCCCGAACTTGATGAGGTTCCTGAAAGTGGGAATACGCCAATCCACCAATGACCACATTATCTCGCAGTACTACTATTACTGGAGGGAGTTGTACATTTTCTTTATAGGTATCCTTAAACTGGAAATCAGACCATTCACTTTGAAATAAACGTTCCAATTCACTCCAATAAGGTGAGTTTTCATCGCAATTTCTGAAGACTACTTTTTGCATTTGTTTCCATCCTTTGAAATCAGCAACGTGGCTACCCTAGCCTTGATATATATCAGTGTAGATAAAGCTACTCTTCTTCGTCGTAACCACCTGCACGGTCTTCATTAATCTCTTCGCCACACCCTAAGCACTCCGCTTGCAAATCCGTTGGCATCACAATAATCAAACCACAATGCGGGCATAAATCGCCTTGTTGAAACATCCAGTATTCCTTCTACTTCATGGCTATTGCTTAGGATACTTTTGCTTACTCGCTTCTAACCAGTCATGGATGACTTGGCGAGCCGACTCCGATGGCGGTGCATTTCGTTTTCCGCAAATTTGGTCAATCTCAAACGGAAACGCTTTGCTCGGGATACGACGGAGACCTATGGTTAAACGCTGAGGTTTGAACATGCGGAATACCACATAGCGGTCGCTCATGATTCGATTGTGATAGACGCCAATGCAATGTTTTTGTTCCACGCCCTCTTGTTCAAGGTCGTAGTAATCGGTAAGAGGATGGATGTTGTCGTTCCCTAGCAAAGGGACTGGATAAGGAATATCTCTATCCATTGGGCGGTTACCCTCTAAACGGCGCAGTTGACGTTGCTCTGTCCATCGATCGTGAAGTTGTTCAAACATCGCAAAGGAGTTTTGACTTGTGATAGCACGCAGTGGATCATCCATCTCCAAATCTTGACCCAATAGTATCGCGTCTTGGAACATCGCCATCTTTGAAGGGGCATTGAGCCTGCCCTCTTCAACCATGGCAATCCCTAATCGACTGCCGGTTAGAAATGGATGAACTTGGTCCAAACGCAGCGCTGTGTACCCAACTTTTGAGTAATGCTTAAATTTAAGTACACGTCTTTGCAATGGCTCGAGAATGCGAACAATGTGGTCAAGCTCATCACCAACGTTGTAATGAAGCTCTAACTTGTCGATAAACTTGAGCGTTGCTTTACTACTGTCTAAGCCGAGTTTAGCTAAGACCTTCTTTTGCCCTAAACGACTCAGTTGCAATGCTTTCTTGTTATCGACACTGTGTTTCATGCAGATCAAAGCCAAAATAACAGGCCTTAATTCAAGCAATTGCTCGGCTTCATAGGTGTTCGCTGCAAGCCACAGCATCTGGTATTGGTACTCTGGAAAGTCGTCAGTAATTTCACGATAACGCGCCGGCAACGAATCTAACCAACGACCATTCACATCAAACTGTTCAACAAGGTTGAGGCTCAGCCCAATCCCCCCATCAAGCGGTCGTCTACCATCTTCAAACACATGAAAGCCGACCAGCTTTTGAGACCAATCTCGGATCTCAATATCGTAGTCGAAACCTAATGTTCGAGTGGGAATGGTTAGTAATGCTGTCATTGATGCCTCTTCGTTATGGCGTGTTAGTCTGTCGTTCGAAGCGAAGCCGCTACTGAGTATATCTATAGCGACTCTTGTGAGTATCGAACGCACTCTACTATAACAACCTTTTGTAAATTTCTTATCAATCAAAGCGATATAAATACGATAGTGCTTAGAAGATCATTGAATGATGATTTTTCGTAATATGAGACATCTTCGATATCATTTGTGCTAACAGAAACTATGCTTGTTATATAACTGATAACACGAGGCTTTAATTATGGAATACCGACATATTCTGGTCGCAGTTGAAATGTCTGACGACACTAAGATTCTGATTGATCGAGCGACCTTTTTCGCAGACAAACTGGAAGCTGGCATTTCGTTTGTTTATATCGACGGCACTCATGGAGAGATTTATCCAGAACTCGTCGATATTCAGGGAAATGAAGGTGACTTACCGATCAATGAAGATGCAGTTAAGCATCTGAAAGAGTTTGAGTCCTACGCTAAACACCCAATCAAGCACATATTCGTAGGAACGGGGGATTTGAACGATAAGCTCAAAAACACCATCGAAGTAAACGGCGTCGACCTATTGCTATGTGGCCATCACCATGACTTTTGGCATAAAATCATTTCCCATTCGAAACAGATCATCGACACATCTCCTGTCGATATTCTAATTGTTCCAATGGATTAGCTACTGCAGTTCGAAATTTTAAAACGTCCTGTATTGCCAACCTCTATCGGTATTATTGGTTGGCTTGCCCCCCGATCCCCCCCCCTTCTTTACGCTTAGTTCAGTCATTACCTTTTTAAAACAATCATTTGTGATCTTGTCAGCTTATCAACTCGTAAGCGTCTAATAATTAACAAATCGCACTATTTAGACTTGGCTATTCAAACGGATATGTACGATCCAGCCCATGCGTTTATCAATAAGTGGAATGCGAGCAGCAAAGAACCTGTCTTAACCAACAATCAGGATGTGTTATGAACTTTAAAACCGTGCGCCTTATCTTAGGCGACCAACTCAATATCCAGCACTCTTGGTTTCAACAAGTTGATGACGACGTCATTTATATCATTGCCGAACTTAAGCAGGAGACTGACTACGTTGCATCGCACATCCAAAAGGTGGCCGCTTTTTTCTCTGCGATGGACTACTTTGCCGACGAGCTCAAACAACAAGGTCATCAGGTACTCCACCTCACTCTGGATGACACGACTCAATTTGAAAATCTCGATGCTCTGTTGCAACACTACGTACACGAATTCGGCGCACAGAAATTCGAATATCAAAGGCCAGATGAATATCGCCTTTTAGAGCAGATGAACAAGCTAAAGCTCACTAATACGACCAAAGGTTGTTGTGATACGGAACACTTCCTTTTTCCATTCGAAGAGATCGAACAACAGTTTCCGAAAGACAAACACATCATGATGGAACACTTCTATCGCAGAATGAGAAAGCGTTTCGACATTTTGTTAGAAGACGGGAAACCAGTTGGCGGCAAATGGAATTACGATGCAAACAATCGAAAGAAACTCAAGAAACAAGACATTGAAAGCCTGCCTCAACCTCTGATGTTTGCCAACGACATTTCCGCGTTTTTAGAACGCATCGAACGTCATCAAGTTAAAACCATTGGTGAAGTTGGCGATCAATTACTCTGGCCAGTTAACCGTGCACAAAGCTTGTCTCTACTTGCTCACTTCTGCCAAGTCTGTTTGCCACTGTTTGGGCAGTTTCAGGATGCAATGACAACCGAGCACGATTCAAAGTGGAGTTTGTACCATAGCCGTATTTCGTTCTCGCTGAACAGCAAACTGCTAAGCCCTAAAGAAGTGATTGATACGGCACTTTCGGCTTATCAGGCTTCTTCTAAGCTAAACACACCCACTATCGATATCGCCCAAGTCGAAGGATTCATACGCCAAATTCTAGGTTGGAGAGAATACATACGCGCCGTTTATTGGGCAAACATGCCTTCATACGCCAACAAAAACCATTATTCAGCAAGCAACAACCTACCCCATTACTTTTGGGACGGACAAACCAAGATGAACTGCATGAAGCATGCGATTGACCAGTCTCTTGAGTTTGCTTACGCGCACCACATCCAACGGTTAATGATCACTGGCAACTTCTGTTTAATCACTGGCATAGACCCTGACCAAGTCGACAGTTGGTACCTTGGTATATACGTCGACGCGATTGAGTGGGTTGAAATGCCAAATACGCGAGGTATGGCACTGTTTGCGGATGGCGGGATAGTCGGAACCAAACCATACTCTGCCAGCGGTTCCTATATCAACCGAATGAGCGACTACTGTAAAGGTTGTCACTACAAGATAAAGGAACGCAGCGGCAAGCAATCTTGCCCATTCAATAGCTTGTACTGGCGCTTTATGAACCAACACCGCGATGCGTTAAACCGTAACCCACGCATGGGCATGTTATATCGCTCTTGGGACAATATGGACGAGCAAGATCAACAAGCGATACTCGAGACCGCAGAACAACGAATCACAAACTTGGAGAACTTATAATGGTGGAGCAACTCAGATTACATATATTGGTGGTCGGTGGGAGTGGCGGTATCGGTTTCGCCGTGGTTAAACACCTATTGTCTGAGCTCTCTCGGTTTGATTTTCTGGATGTACATGTCGACGCAACTTACCACTCTCAACAACCTGAACTAGAAAACAGCCGCTTAAACTGGCACAAAGTCGACGCCACCGACGAAGCGGATATCAAGCGCTTGAGTTCTGAGTTTGACCAACTTGATTGGTTGATCAACTGCGTGGGTATGCTTCATACACCGAAACTTGGTCCAGAGAAGAACTTGTCGTCCATTGACCCTGAATTTTTCCTGAAAAACATCTCTGTGAATACCCTACCCAGTTTATTGCTGGCAAAACACTTCACGCCAATTCTTAAAGCCAGTGACAATCCAAAGTTTGCTGTAGTGTCAGCCAAAGTCGGTAGCATTTCAGATAACCGCTTAGGCGGCTGGTATAGCTATCGCTCATCGAAAGCAGCCCTCAACATGTTCATTAAAACCATGTCGATTGAATGGCAGCGTACCCTTAAGAAAGGCACCGTGTTGGCTCTACACCCAGGCACAACAGACACAGCTCTGTCGAAGCCTTTTCAGACCAATGTCCCTGAAGGTAAGTTGTTTGAGACACGCTATGTCGCCCATCAATTGGTGGATATCATTCGCACTGCCACACCTGATAACAGTGGGCACTTTTACGCGTATGATGGTGCGCAATTGACTTGGTAGTGAATAATACCAATCGCTAGCTTTGATGAATGGTAAAATTTGATCAGTGCTAAAAAAGACAACCCAACAGAGTTGAAGCTCTATTGGGTTGTTTTCTTTGAAAGAACGCCTTAGTTTGTTAAGGCGTTATGACTGACATTTAACTAAAGATCAAAAACGATGTTCACGATTATTCGGCCCAATTGAACTTGCTATCATCGACACCATCTTTTTCTTCTTTAACACGTTCACGTCGGTGTTGTTCTTCAACTCGCGCAGCATCTATCTCTTGCATAATGGCTTCAATATCAGCCAAATCGTCCGTTTCCGTAAACTCGCCCGTCAGCTTACTATCTGGCTTCAAGTCGCCTTTCTCGTATAAAGCCCACATTTCCTTGGCATACTCGGTTTTTGCCAATTCAGGGGCAAACTGAGCGTAATAATCACGGATGTTATTGATATCACGAGCCAACATCCACTCGGCGTTGTTATTAGCCGAAGCGTCGACAGCTTGTGGTAAATCGATAATCACAGGTCCGTATTCATCAACCAATACGTTGAACTCCGACAAGTCACCATGAATCAAACCAACGCAAAGCATTTTAACCACGTAAGTCATCATCACTGCATGATGTTCAATCGCTTGTTCTGGCGGCATCACAACATCGTTCAATCTTGGAGCAACATAACCGTCATCATCAGTGACTAGCTCCATAAGCAGCACGCCATCAAAACAGCCATAAGGCACAGGCACACGAACACCCGCTTCTGCCAGTTTATATAAGGCATCAACTTCAGCGTTTTGCCACACTTTCTCTTGCTGTTCTCGACCAAATCCAGAGCCTTTTTCCATCGCTCTAGCACGGCGGCTGTTTCGGACTTTTCGGCCTTCACGATACGCGGTCGCTTTTTTGAAGCTGCGTTGGCTAATTTCCTTATATACCTTGGCACAACGGATCGTATCGCCGCAGCGTACTATGTACACTGACGCTTCTTTGCCACTCATTAATTGGCTTGTCACCTCGTCGACTAAACCATCGTCAACTAAGGGCTGTATTCTTTTAGGTATCTTCATGCCGCCTTTATACATCACTTATCTGACAGATAGAAATATTAACTTAAGAAATGAATGACGAAACTATTAACGTGTTCTAAAAACGAACAGAAATTACGCCAAAGTTGGCTTATGACGACGACAACGTTCTGAACAGTAGATCACATCATCCCAACAGCGCTGCCACTTTTTACGCCATGAGAAAGGCTTTTGGCAAATAGGACATGTCTTAGTTGGTAAATGGGGCTTCTTGTGCATGTCCGTTTCCTTTTCGATGAGTCCACTTCCTGCGTTTTCTAGAGATTCCCTATTGCGCTCGTTCCTCGCTTTAGGGAGTGACGGCGTAGTGATTGAACACGACTCCCGACTCCGTCATCCTCGAGAAGGAGGGACGACTGAATCGGGGATCTGCTTGGTCTAGCTCTGCCTCTATTTCTGCGCTAATGAATACGACTAAAAGCTAAGCAACTACCTTGTACTGCTTCTCCATCTCACTCACGCCAAGTCCGGAGTGTTTCGTCACTTTAAGCTGAACTGGCACTCTCTCTTTCAGCGCTTCAACGTGACTAATGACACCAATCATCTTGCCTGACGCGTTCAGGTTATCGAGCGCGTTAAGTGCAATGTCCAATGTGTCGCTATCTAACGTGCCGAAACCTTCATCTAGGAACAGGGAATCAATACTGGTTTTGTAGCTCACAAGATCAGAAAGCGCTAATGCCAACGCCAAACTCACCAAGAAGCTTTCGCCGCCCGACAAAGTCTTGGTATCACGCATCACATCGCCCTGCCATGTGTCGAGCACTTGCAGTTCTAGGCCATCATCGGCTTTACGTTTTAGCTCATAACGACCATGCAAACGCTGTAGCTGCTTGTTCGCCAAATACACCAAGTTTTCCAGTGTTAGACCTTGAGCAAACTTACGGAACTTGTCGCCGTTCTTAGAACCGATAAGTGAGTTCAGACGTGAAATATCATCAAACTCGAGCTGCTGCTCGTCGATCTGCTTGAACAGATCTTGCTGATTACTACGATTCTGGCTATCCGTTTCAAGATTGGCCGAAATCGCGCCGATCTTGGTCGCATGGCTTTGTTGTGCGTTTTGACACTCAGTGGTCGCTTCTTCAACTTGCTGTTGGTCTTGCTCTTGCCATGCTTTAGCATTTTCGTGGTTTTGTAGCTCCACTTGCGCCGCTTTAGCTGTGTTCAACCTTGTTTTCGCACTGACAATCGCTTCGTCTAAATACTTCTTCAGGCTTTGAAGTTGAGTTCTAACCTCTTCGTCTAACAACGCTGCTTCAAAATTAGCCTCATCTTCGAATGGGCTAGTTTTCAGTGCTTCTAGCCAAGCATTTGTCGCTTGTGTGTAACTTGACTGCTTGCTAGTCAACTCTTCAGAGAAGCTAATGTGTTTAGTTTGCTCAGTTCGATGTTCCAGTTCGCAACGGTTAAGCACTAACTGAGCGGCATCAAATGCATTTACCGCTTCAGTGACTTTTTGCTTCATCGCATTGCTGGTGGCTTGAATGTCTTTGTCACCAAACAACTCTGTTCTTTCAGCCGTTACACGAGTGAGTTCTGACACTAAAGACTCACTCTGTTGCGTCAGTGTCGCGAGCTCTTTCTCTGCGCTACTTAGCTTGTCATCTAAGGTATTCAGTTCGGCACTTTGAGTAATCAGTTGCTTCTCAATATCGGCCTGTTGCTGTTTGGTTTGCTGCCATGTGCTTGACGCTTGCAATTTCGCAGTAAACCAATCATCAATATGCTCAAGTTCAGGTGCTTCGATAGCCGTTTGAACAATGCTCTCTTTCAAAGCGCTCCATTGCTGTTCTTTCGCTTGAGCTATCTGAGCCACTTGTTCGTTCGTGCTGTGATTTTGCTTATTCAGATCCGCTAAGCGTTGCTCGGCCAACTCTAGATTAGACTGCGCCTTGTCAGCCATAACACTTACAGACAGGCGTTGTTTCTCAGCTTCGGCGTAATGCGCTTTAGCATCAGCCAACGCTTTGAGTTGCTGTGAGCTCTGACTTAGTTGAACTTCACACTGCTGAGCAAAGGTCGCGACTGTAGCTTCATTACCTAAATCATTAATCGTTAGCAGCACCAGTTCAGGAGCCATGCCAACGAAATCCGATAAGCTCTGTTGAAGCTTGCCGATTACACCTTGCCAGTTCAGTTGAGCCTGCTGCATATCCGCTTGCGCACGTTGAATGTCATCGTTAAGTGCGGTAATCATAGGAGCAAGAGAATCTAACTGTTGACGATGCTCTTGACCGTCTTTCTTGATGATCGCTAACTCATGCTTTTCACGCTCTTGTTGAGCAACCAAGTTTGCAATATCTTGCGACTGCTCAATCGAATGGTCTGTTGAACCACACAGCGGGCACTCAGAGCCTGATTCTAGAGCTGCACGGTATTTCGCCAACTCGCCTTCTTGATCAATCAAACGCGTTAATCGCTCAAGCGAAGTCTCTTTCTCTTTATATCGCTCCACCAGCACTTCACGTTCTTTCGAAAGCTTGTCGACTTTCTGAGTGTTAGTTTGATGAGCCTGTGTTTTTGCGTGCAGTTGTTGTTGGGCATTTAGGAAACCACGATTGATCTCAAGTAATGAATGCGTATTGCGATTCCAAAACTCCAACAGATCTTTTTGCGCATTCAATACTTGTTCGCTGGTGTTGCCTTGCAATGCTTCCCACTGTTGCTTTGCACTACTCTCTAGCACAACCAATTCAGCTAAAGTTTTATCTTGCGTGGCTTTAGCTTCTTGCGCCGATTTGATGATCGTTTGCTGTGCATCAACCGCAGACAAAGCTTGCTTCGCTGAATTTAGTTGTTCTGAATGCTGACGCTCAAGGGTACGAACTTGCTCTACCTTTGCTTGCCATTGACCTAAGTATTTTTCCAGATGTTGGTCAGCTTGATGCGTATTTAGGTACTCAACGCTCAGTTGATCTTGTTGCTTTAGTGCATCTATTTTTTGAACCAAAACGACCTGTTTATTGCGCTGCTGCGTATGTTGCTCGTTTAGCGTATTCGCTGCATTACAGGCCGCAGTTTGCTTATCTTTGAGTACGGCGATTTGGTTATCTAGAGGGCGAACCTGTTCAATGATCTTCTCTTGATCTTGTTGTTCGGCTTTTATCTTCTGAACAGCGTCACTGCTTAGAGTCAGTTTAGTTTGCGCGTCTTGCTTTTCCGCATCACGAACAGCAAGTAACTTAGTGCTGTTATCTAAGTGAGCTTGAGTAGTATTCACCTCTTGTTCACAACGCTTTAAATCTTTGTGCATTGGGCGCAGCTTTTCAGCTGGCTCACTGTTTGCCAAACGCTCTAGTAAAGGTTGGTTACGGTCTAGTTCATCTTGAGTGGTTTTAAGATCGTGCTCACTGGTCGCAATAGTTTGCTCAGCTTTGGTCACGTCTTTCCACCAGCTTAGATGCGCTTGCCACTCTTTTAATTGCTCGGCTAAACGCTTCTGCTCAGCTTCTAGCGTTTCTCGTTCTGCGGTTAGCTCTTTGATTTGCTCTTCAGACAGTAAGCTCACACCTTCTGCTTTCGCTTTAAGGTGATTAAGCGACTCTTCACTCGACTTGAAATGATCGTAGATGCGCTCAGAAATCAGGCTATAGACTTCTGTACCCGTCAGCTCTTCAAGTAGCTCTGCACGGTCGTTAGCATTTGCATTTAAGAACGCCGCAAACTCACCCTGAGACAACATGATGGATTTAGTGAAGCGTGAAAAATCGAGACCCGTTACCTGCTCCACCAACTTTGTCTTCTTGGTCAACATAGTCTCTAAGACTTTATCGGTGTCCGCATCCGCAAATTCACACGTTGGCGTTTGTAATGCGCCATCGTGCTTTCCGCGAGCTCGCTTTTGGTGGAAGTTAGAGCGGTACGTTTTGCCCTGAACTTCAAACTCTAGCTCAGCAAAACACTCACCCGTGCCACGCGTCATTAATTCATTGTTGCCTTTGGCGATACTCTTCAAACGCGGTGTGCGGTGGAACAATGCCAAACAAATCGCATCAAGAATGGTGGTTTTACCCGCTCCTGTTGGGCCAGTAATCGCGAACAGGCCATTTTCTGCAAACGGTGATTGGGTAAAATCGAGCTTCCAACGCCCTTTCAAAGAGTTCAGGTTTTCAAATTCTAGGCTTAAAATCTTCATACTGGTTACTCTTCTACTTTGTTTGGCGCTTGAGCGCTTTCAGACACTTCGACCATCACTTGTTTAAACTTCACCGTCATGCGCTCTAAACGCGCTTTTTCAGAATCGGTTTCAAACTCTTCTAAGGCAATACGCTTGCTAAACACATCCATCGGGCTCAGTTCAGATAAGGTTTCTGCTGACTCTTGCTCTAATGCTTGATTACGACGCTCTCTTGCTCGGCGCAGTTGAAGTACTTCCACATTCAAACCGTCAGTCAATGAACGCATACGCTCTTGCAAATCAGATAAGTAATCTTGCGCTTGCACTTCTATCGATAACCATACGCTTTGTTCGCTATCTAAACCTAAGTATTGGTTCAGCTGAGATTCGATCTCACTTAAGTCGCCTTTGATTTCAGCAAGCGGTTGGAACGTTGGAACTGACAATTGAGAAATGGTGCGCACGCCCTCAACAAACTCAACCACACACACTTGTTTCTGAGACTTAAGTTCATCAAAGCTTAATGGGATTGGTGAGCCGCAATAACGAATATATTCACGCTTTGCCACCACTTGTGGACGGTGGATATGACCAAGTGCAATATAATCGGCATCTGGGAAACCATCAGCGGCGAAACCATCAAGGTTACCGACATAGATATCACGCACAGAATCCGATTGTTGAACACCCATCGCTGTTAAATGACCAGTAGCGATAATCGGCATGTGCTCGCTGTTTTCAAACGTCGCACGTTTTTCTACAGCGGCATCATAAACACTTTGGTAGTGCTGTTTGATTGCATCGCCGAGTTGCTTCTGACGCTCAACGCCTGTGACACCCGCCTGGCTAGTCAATACATCGCGAGGGCGAATAAAGGGAATGGTACAAACCAGCGCTTCTACATCGCCGTTCTTGCCTTTTAGTTCGACAACCTGAGTCGCATGATCTTCATTGGTATTAGGAATCACATCTGCGCCCATGTATTTGAGCAGCTGTTGTGTCTCTTTAAGCACAGACACCGAATCGTGATTTCCACCTAACAACACCAATTGGCAGCCGATCTTGTTCGAATCGACCACAAACTTGTTATACATCTCACGAGCGTAACTCGGCGGTGTGCTGGTATCGAAAATATCGCCAGCAACAATGATCGCGTCGATGTTGTGCTCAGTAACTTGCTCAAGTAACCATTGTAAAAACCGTTCATGTTCATTCTTACGGCTTTTATTGTAGAAGTTTTGGCCAAGGTGCCAATCGGACGTGTGAAGAATCTTCATTGCTGCTCACTGGAAGTCGGTAATAGCTTTAATTTACCAAAATACCGATCAACTACCAAATGAGTTAGCATTATTTACCGTTTATAAGCTTGTGAAAACCAACTAATTTCAGGCTTTGGATCAACTATGCCCATAGCGTGACCAATCATTATTTTTGACATAAAAAAACCGCTCAACGTTAGAGCGGTTTTAGTTGTCTGTGGACTAAACTATACGCCATAAATTACTTAATCTTTATTTAGCGAGCTTCTGCTAGGCTTGCCAAGTAATTGTTCGTTAAATAGAAGCCACTGAACTTGTCAATAAAGTCCGCTGGAACGGTTTTATCGGTCAATCCAGATTCAATCAGCGCCGCTTGCCACTTCTGTACTTTCGGGAAGCCTTCGAGCATATCGAAGCCTGAACGCTCTTTAATAACAAATGCTCGGTGTAACAGTGGTAACCAAGCGATGTCGACGTTAGAGATGTAATCCCCTTTAAAGAACTCAGTATCACCCAGTTTTTTCTCTGCCTTTAGGAACGCCTTTTGTAAATTGGCTAAGCGTGTTTCAAATGTATCTTTGTCTTTACTCGCCATGGTGCCGCACTGTGGCATGTAATGTTTACTCGCTTGATAAGACCAAGCACGGTCGAGTGCTTTCTGCTCGGGTGAAACCTCTTCAATCGGCGTATATTTATCGTCTAGGTACTCAACAATTGCATCAGATTCAAAAAGGACGGTGTCGTTCTCTGTAATTAATACAGGTACCTGCCCGTTCGGTGAGATATCCAAAAACCACTGTGGTTTGTTATTCAGCTCAATGTACTCAATTTCAAACGGTACGTTTTTCATTACTAGTGAACCCATTACACGTTGAACAAATGGGCAGTTTTTAAAGCTAATCAATTTAATCATTTTTGACTCCGAATCAGGTTAATAATTTCTTTTTACACCTCTAAGACGAACCAAAAATTCAAAAGACGAAGAATAATTCGTTATTTCACGAAATAATTTAATTTGGTGTTATCAAGGCGTTTGAAACCAACAGAGAAATGCGAAATCTTTGCAAAGAACAATTAATAGCTAGGGAGGCAAGACGGAGGGATACAGTGCTAATTACTAATTAACGAGCTAACAAGCCGGACTTTTCCCCATCAGTGTTCAACTGATGAGGAGAAGTTAACGAAAACAGAGTCAAGCTAAACAACCAAAGATAGTGCAATAGATGCCATGATCACTCCTACAACAAATTCCAACACCTTCCATGATCTCGGGTTCTTAAACATTGGAGCTAAGAAGCGAGCGCCATAGCCAAGTAAAAAAAAGAACACGAATGAAGCCGATACTGCACCTGCACCAAACAACATTTGATTTGGTTGATATTGTGTAGAGATAGAACCCAGCAATACCACAGTATCCAGATACACATGCGGATTAAGCCAAGTAAACGCTAAACACATGGTAACTGCTTTGGTTAGCGAGTCTTTAGTTTCTGTAGTGGCTTCTAATGCGTGGTTTTCAGTAAATGCTGAACGGAAGCTTAAGAATGAATAGACACCCAAAAATATAGCCCCACCATAACGGGCGAACTGTTCAATTTGTGGGAACTGCTTAACGATTGCACCAAAGCCTGTCACGCCAAAACTAATGAGTAAGGCATCAGAAATGGCACACACAGCGCAAACTGCCAATACGTGTTGGTTCTTAAGCCCTTGCTTTAAAACAAACGCATTTTGAGAGCCAATCGCAAGAATCAGCGAAAGGCCAAGGGAGAAACCTGCGAAGTAAGTCGGCATCAAAGGTTAGCCTCTTAACGTAACTCAATAGTCATGAACTGGCTGTGTGGATCTAACACATAATTAGCAAAAGGTTCACAGTAACCAAAGCCAAATTTTTGGTACAAATTACGCGCTGGCTTAAAGTAGTCTTCCGATCCCGTTTCTAGGCTAATACGTCGATATTGGCGAGCGGTTGCGGTATCTAAAACATGTTGTAAAAGTTGGCTAGCAACACCAGACTTTCTTGCAAACTGCGAAGTTCTCATCGACTTCAATTCAGCGTGTTGTATGTCAAGCTCTTTTATAGCCACACAGCCCAACAACTGACTGTCTTTCCACGCACTGAAAAAAGTAATCTCTGGTGATTTCAAAGCATCAAGATCCAATGCATGAACGCTTTCTGGTGGCGATGTCGCATACATATCAGCTAAATGCTCTTCGAGTAGCTCAATAACCTCTCCACCCGACAAATCATCAATTTTTATTTCCATAATTCTTTAATTATCCTTAATAATTTTTTATCCGTTTTAGATACAGTTACTAAGTCTACCCTCAGGAAACCGTGTACACCATACCTCGCTTCCATAGGTTCGTATCCTTTATCGCACTGAACTTATAGTAACCAATAAAGGATATATTGGGATCAGTGACAAGCTCGTAAGTTCACACTTACTACCTATTTATGAGAGTCTATATTAATCTTCAAGATTTCCTTGTTATTTTTAAGTTCTAGTTTACTATGCGCCACCCCAATTTTTTCAGCAAATGCTGCAGGCAAACATGTCCGCCAACGCACTCTATACCGACCTATCCGGTTACTATGATTTAATGTGTGTCGATATTGACTACCAAGCGCAGAGTGACTGCGTTCGTAGGTTACATCAGATTTTTGGAAATAAAGGAAAAACACACCTCGACCTTGGATGTGGCACTGGACCACACGTTCGCCATTTTATTGATTACGGCTATCAAAGTAGTGGCCTTGATCTGAATAAACCAATGCTCGACATTGCTCAAGTTCGTTGCCCTGAAGCTAAATTTTCAGTACAAAACATGAGTAACTTTGAGGTCTCAGAACCGCTCGATCTTATCACTTGTTTCTTGTATTCCATCCATTACAACGACGGTATTGAGAGACTAAAAGAGTGCATTGCAAGCGTCCACCGAGCTTTGAAACCTGAAGGTGTCTTCTGCTTCAACGTGGTTGATAAAGAGAAGATCAGCAATGACTTGTTTGTTCGACATACGGCAAACAAAGAACATGATGACTTTACCTTTCGCTCAGGTTGGTATTACTCCGGCGAAGGTAGCAAGCAAATGTTAAAACTAAGCATAGAAAAAACGACTGCGGGTGAAACTCAAGTATGGGATGACGAACACCCTATGGTGGCATTCTCGTTTAAGGAGTTGATCGATATATTGAAGCCCCACTTTGAGGTTCATATTTTTGAACACGATTATGACAAGCTGCTGCCTTGGGATACCAAATCAGGTAATGCTTTGGTCACTTGTGTAAAAATCTAGGTAAGCCAATTCCAAACGAATTAAACCGATACAAGCACACAAAAAAGAACCCACACTCGCCGTTCTCTTTATAGAGTATCGAGCCAATGTGGGTTCTTCGTTTCTATATGTCTCTTCCTACCAAATCAAACACAGATTGATTAGAAGTCCGCTGTCATACCTACGTAGTAAGTACGTGGCTCTTCAACATAACCCATACTCTCTAGCTCTTGTGATACAGCTTCATCAGTCAAGTTAGTAATACCTGCACGCACTCTAACCGAATCATTAATGTTGTATACGCCACCAATGTTTAAAGTAGTGTATGCATCTTGCGTTAAGTCGCTTTCGATATTGCGTTCGCCACGGTAACGCGCACTAATAAAGGTATTCAGATCGAAAGTTGGGCTCCAGTTCAGTTTAACTAAACCTGAATGCTTGTAACGCTCAAGCAGTTCTTCACCCGTTGACTTATCTTCTGTGTCTAAGAACGTGTAGTTACCAGACACGCCCCACTCATCGGTAATCTGGAATTGACCCGTAAGTTCTGCACCTTGAACCACCGCCTCAGATACATTGGTATAAGTACGCTTCCCTTTCACATAGCCAGTTGAGCTAGAACTGTCCGCGCAACCTTTACCTGATTCAAACACTCCACCGTTCTCGCAGTACGTTTCATCGCGATCAATAAGGTCGTTGATTTCGTTGCGGAACAAGGCACCTTCAACATTCCAACGTGGTTGGTTGTATATTGCTGCAATTTCATAGTTCAAGCTCGTTTCAGGCTTCAGGTTTTCGTTGCCATATAAATCGCACGCTCCCTTACAGCTATTAACCGTGTAGTCGGCTTGGTTTTGAGTCAACGAAGGTGCTTTGAAAGCCTTACCCACACCACCTTTGATGATGAGATCATTAGTCGTTTGGTGAACTAAGTACACACGCGGGCTGAATTCTTCACCGTACAATTCGTGCTTATCTAAACGCCCACCAATGGTTGCGGTGAGTTGTTCAGTCATCAACCACTGGTCTTGAACAAACAAAGCACCTTGATACGCTTCTGATGTACCATTGATCAAGTTTTCTTTGTTGGTCAATTCGCTCAACTGGTAGTCCATACCAAAAGTTACGGTGTGACTCTCACCAAGATAAGTCGTCGCTGATGCTTCTACTATTTGAGTTAGCTCTTCTACATCACTACTGTAATTGTTACCTAGATCAGCTGCATCATTATCTGTCACGTTTTCACGAGAGTAACGAACTTGTGTGTCACCCCAGCTCCAAAAACCGCTGTGTGTAATCGCTTGACTGTTACGTACAACATTACTGTCCACGAGGTTCAAACCTGTAGCATACTCAGCTAAACCATCACGTTTATCGTCACTATAGCCAAGGTCTAAATCAATCGTCTGATTGTCTGTCATGTTCCATGTCAGGTTGGCAAGCAAACTTAAAGTGTCGCGTTCCTCAAGAGCGGTAATATTTTCTCGACCATTACCAGTATATGGTTGCCATGCGTCACGCGAGGTTTGATTTAAAGAAAAACGCGCAAACAACTCATCATCAATTAGTGCACCGGACGTGGTAAAACCAACAGAATATTCTTCCCCACCATCTCCGTCTAATGGAGATGAAGTGTCCATGTTAATCGTTGAGCTCCAATCATTTTCTGGAGCTTTGGTGATGATGTTGATTGTGCCACCCATACCATCTGAACCGTAAAGTGCAGACATTGGGCCGCGGATGATTTCAACACGTTCGATTGACTCAGCGGGAATAGTCGAGAGATCGAAATCGTTACCACGAATGATGGCACTTGCAGAGCTTAAGCGACGACCATTCACCATGATAAGCGTATAGTCTGAATCCATACCACGAATAGAGATCATCTGACGGCCAGCACGTGTGCTATCAAAATCAGATTCCACACTCGTTGATTCTGCAACGATGTCAGCCAAAGTGATTCCAGGGCTGTCTTCGATGTCTTGAGCGGTGATAACCGACATTGAAGCTGGCGCTTGTTTTAGAGCCATTTCAGTACGAGTTGCCGTAACAACCATTTGTTCATCTGTAACTTGCGTTTCTTTTTGCGCAAACACGTTAGCCGAAAGTGAGGTGCAAATAACAGCTACTGCGACCGAAAGGGGTTTACGAATCATAAGAGGTTTACGAATCAAAAGAGATTTCTCAGACATGATATTTATTCTTATATGTAATTAGTAATGATAATGGTTTGCATTAAACAACCAGTTACCACTCCAATCAACGAAAGTTTCATGTTGAAAATTCATTATGATTATTCATTTCTTAAATAACATAGACAACATATATTCAATTCATTAGCATTAAACCAGTAACATTCAGGTGCCAGATGATTTAGGAGTATATCTCTTTAAATAGTTCACGAATCCAACGACACATAGGGTCATTGTGGAAACGTTTATGCCAGTAAAGATATACGTCTTCTGATGGGCTCCTGATCGCTTTGGGTACGCGTTTACAAACAAGGTTTCTCTGTTTTGCTGCTTGTTGAGCGAAAGGTGTCGGCAGGTGAAAGATGATATCGGTCGCTTCAGCCATGTCCGGTGCGACATTAAAGTTAGACAGTTGAATCGGTATTGATAACTGACGCTGCTTATCAATCAAGCCCAAATCTTTGAAACGACTTTCAATCGAGAGCTTCTTATCCCCTTGCAGTGAGATCTGGCCGAGTTGGCTACTCAATAAATCATCAACGGTGATCTCTTTATCCGCCAGAGGGTGGTCTTTGCTCATCAATAACCGATAATCGCGACTGATTACGAACATTCGATACAAGTTTTGTTCAGAACTTAATGGTTCATGCGTCGACAATACAAAGTGCGCATCACCTGATAACAGAGGTTCAAAGTGTCGTTTAGGAATCGAGTCGATATCGACAAGCATATTCGGTGCTTGCTTGCGGATTTGCGCCACGACTTTTGGCAAAAGGTGTGAAACCTGAGGAACCAAGCCAAAGAACCGAACGGTACTATTACTCGTCTCCGGTTCAAATACGTCTCCATGGACCAATTTCTCAAGGCGTGTGAGCACAGAGTTGAGGTCTTGCTTAATAACTTCTGCTTTCGGGGTTAACTCATAACCATAGGCTGCGCGGACTAACAAGTCATCGTTGAATACCGTTCGTAGCTTTTGTAGTGAACGACTCACCGTCGGTTGGCTCATGTCCAACGCCAAGGCTGTGTTTGATACGTGCTTCTCTTCAAGAAGGTGTTTAAGAATAACGAGTAGGTTTAGGTCAACTTGGGCAAGATTCATTATAAGGATATTCAAAATACAGAAGATTCAATATACGTATAGTGCTATTTCCTCAGAATTAATACAATTGATAATCACTCTTATTTTTATGTTATACAATGTGAAGGGCCGAATTTAACGCTAACTAAGGTTTTGAAAGCCTAGTTTAGATAACTTAAGACATAAAAAAGAGAGGCCAAATGACCTCTCTTCTATCGTTAGCTTTAATTAACTAGCTTGTAAGTTTCTCAACCAAGATCTTACAGCTTTATCCAAGCGTCTTGCCAGTATTGACTGTCTGCAGGGGCGTAAGCAGGGCTTGCACACCAAGCCGTGTATGGCCAAGGCTTACATTCATACAAGCCATTATCGCGACCCACAACAATGTCACCTGCCGCATAGTTTTTGCCCGCTTCATATGGAGGGTAATCACCTGGCGGTGGCGTCGTTCCGCCACCGTCTTTTACAACGAACGAATTGTTTACCATCACCATTTCACCGTCAGATGCTTTACCGACAACTTCAAGTGCATATTGCCCTTCCGTTACATCGTACAAATCGATGGTAATAGCGCGGCTGTCCGTTAAGTTAACTTTGGTTTGATCAACGACAGTACCTGCACTGTTGATTACCATAGCCGTAACATCCAACGCTTCATTTGATGTCAGTGTTAGAGCTAAACGAACATTGCCGCTCTCCGGCGCATATTCTGACTGAAGGCCCGAAACTGAAAGCGCTAAGTCATCGCCCGGATCTGGGTTACCGCCACATGAAGAGTCTGATACTTTTCTCCAAACGCCCCACTCTCCTGTCGTTCCTGGCTCTTCACCACGAGTGTACCAACCCGCTCCCCACGTTGAACCGTCATGAGATACTTGGTCGCCTTCAACATAAACGGTATCAGCATCCCATGCAGCAGCACAGTTAGAGCCATCAGTCACAGACACGTTACGTTCTGCGTTAACGGTTTGGTGAGCGCTGTCTGTCACACTATATACAAGCGTGTAGTTGCCCATTTCATTCACGTCGACACTACCCGAGTGTGTGATAGAACTCGTTAGGTCACCATCTTCTGCATCGTTAGCAGTTACACCAACCATTGGGGCAAATGCAGTACCAAGTACAACGGTTGTATCAGAAACACCATTGAATACTGGCTTCTGGCTGTAAACCTCTACCGTTCTCGCCTTAGTGGTTTCGTTGTTATCGCTGTCTTTCACTCGGTAAGTCAAAACGTAAGTACCGATGACACTGGTTTCAACATAACCTTCAACATCGATTGATGAAGTTAGATCGCCGTCTTCTTTGTCTATTGCCGTTACACCTTCCAATGGGTCAAATGGACGACTGTGAAGAACACGCGTACTTTCAACACCTTTCATGACAGGTTCACCCTCTACTGGTGGGGGCGTCACTTGACCGTGTACAAACGGGCCGTAATCTTTAATAAATTGTTCGTTGTATTGTTGACCGTTCTTGTTTGTACCCATGTCCCAGTTAATAGACCACGTCATTATGCCGCGCAGGGGTTGACCTTGCGCCGTTAGGCTATCAAACGCGTCGTACAAATCTTTTGGCTCTTGAACAAATCCGGTTGCTGCTGCATCGATACTTGAAGGTATACCAAACACAAGTTTGTCGTGTGGGATCTTGTGGAATCCACGCGTACCATTAATTAGAGAATCAGAAATGTAGTAGATGAACTCTTGTTTTAGCGCATCATTGTTTTGCGCGATCCAACCCACGCCTTCAACCCAAATGCCATCGCCACCTTGGTTGTAGAACTGTGGGTTAATCCAGTCGTAATAACCCTCTAGATTATCAATGTAAGGAACGTACTTACCGCCTGTCGTTAGATAAGGGAACTCAGGCGCCATAGTAATAAGGAAATTTTTACCTTCTGCACGATAATGGTCTTTCACTAGCTTAAGTGCATCTGGAATCACGGTTTGGTTGTTTGCTGCGGTTACGGCTGCTTGTTCAAGGTCGATATCTAGGCCATCGAAACCGTAACGCTCAGTAAGGCGGATAATCTCATCAGCAAAGGCTCTTTCATCACCTGTTTTTAGCTCTACGTGTGCATCAGCACCACCCAAAGCCAAAAGTACAGAACGACCTTGCTTGTTGAGTTCAGAAATTTGGCCAATAAATTGTTCTTCAGAAAGCCCAATGGTAGGGTCCAATTTAAACGTTGGAATTCGACCATCCGCCACATCGTAAACCTTCATGAACGACACATTCACGATGTTGTACATAGGATTCACTTCATTCAACGTCACGCAGGGCGCATTGCCACCTTGATAACCCGCACCATCACACCAGTTATGCCAATAACCAACCACAACGCCTGAATCTGGATTCGTCATGTCTGAACCATTCGCATAAACAGCGCTAGACATGGCCGCCATGCCGACCGATACAGCTAATTGTAAAGCTTTACGTTTCAACATTAGTCCCACTTCCTAACTTAACAGCTGTGCCAATCACAACCGAACCCAATTATTTTAGCCATGAATATTTATAGTTAAGTAATGGAATTTATAGGAAAAGATAACCTTTGATTTAACTTGTGATTTTAAGTCACAGATTGAATATAAGAATTAATATACTTTTGACTTTTCATTCAAAGTGAAATGTCAAAATCTCGTATTTATGGCTCGAGGTATTGATTTGACAAATGCATATTACAGCTCAATTCACATGAACAATTAACACTAGACACAAGAAAAACCAAAAATAAGATTCAGAAAGAAAAAGAAACGGCACAGCCAATAAACCCCGCCATTACTGGGATTAATGATTGCGATCAATATCATTAAAACAGATAAAGAAAATTTCCGCACATATGCAATTTATATGTACGCGTGATTGATATGGCAGTGGGAATATAGGGGGGTTGTACGCGTAATCCTGTTATGTTTTGAGGTCGCCTTTCACACCAAGTGAATAATAATCATCCATTAATGAAATCAAATTCACCTTATCAAGCTCACTAAGTTGATTAATACCAGCCGCTGCTTTTCTCCCTCCGCCAGTTACAAAGCTTGAACAAATTTCGTCTGCGCCCGTTCTATTGGATAGTGGAGCTCTTAGGCTAACAGTATAAGATTCGCCATCTTGGTTTTTCGTTAATACTGCTTGCGCTCGGTTTGGATCTTGATTCACGATCTCATTGCCAAATACACCGCTGATACGCCTTGCCCAAGTCTCACCAGGCAGTTCAAACACACGTGCGACTTTACTTTCATAAACTGGGGCAAGGTTTGATAATTGCTGGCGGTCATTTTGGTAAGCAGCTCGTAGTCGATAAAACACCGAGTCTTTGTCATCCAAAAGATCAAACGGATTCGGATATTGATAAAGGGTTTGGTAGAGCTCAACTGGCGTGAAGTGCAAATCGCTCAGTGAGGTACCGTAGCCGTTGTAATTAACCAAGGTACCGAGCTCTTCTAAAAATTCAATTTGTGATTGTTCGAATCCATTTTCATCAGCTAACTGTGCGGCCACTGTTTTTAAATTGTCACCAAAGGCCGCCGCGATTGCCCAAGCTACGTGTGCACCTTTCAGCTTTTGGTTAATCAGTAAACTCGTGCAGCTCTCTGGAGAGGTGTCTATCAGAGTGTTTAAATGCTCAGAGATTGGCACGTCCCCTGTCCGATGGTGATCGCAGTAAAACACATCGATGTTGGCATCTAACAGTGAGTGCAATGCTGGCAGGTTCTTCTCCATCGACACATCAAGAACAGTAACGGAAGAGACCTCATTTGGTGTGCCTGGCTCCATGATTTGACTGGAAACTTGAGAAACCAACTTAATATCACGCTTTACACCGGTCACGAGTACGCTCTCTCTCGGTTCACTTAATCGCAGTTGTAACAACGCGATGATGCCGTCTGCGTCTCCATTGAATACGTCGTAATGCATGCTGTTCCTCTTCCGTAAGATTTAACGTTTATTCGAAGCGATCCAAAGACATAACTCATGCCAATTCGTTCGTTTCTTCGATAGTCTGTCATTATTTTAGTTTTATTCCACAGATACTTAAGTCCATTTTGTAATGCCTTATTCTCATTCGATTAAAAAGAGAAAAACATTAATAATATTGTATGACTTATATCACAGTAAAAGAATCTGAAAAGGTTATAAAATAAACGTCTCCCACTTAATGATAAAGAGACGAATGAACACTACCACCACTCTTGTTTATGACACTTTAAAAAACCTTGCTGCACACGCTCCTGAGCAGCATGCCGAGATTAGACAGCGGTTATATGAGCAGTTGAGCCTGCCATTTAACAAGCAGATCTCGTTGTACGCTAATGTGCTTGGTCCTATCAGTTCGGGCAAATTAGCGGGATGCGACAATATTGATAAAGCGGTTAAATTGGCACTGGATGTGCTGGAAGGCAGAAATAAGTCATTCCCCTAAAATACGAAATATAACGGCCCAGATCTTCCCCCAGATCGGGCCGTTTTCTGTTCGACTCTTTTGGGTAATCAATTTCATGTATAAAAAAGGCGCAAATAATTCACGCCTTGAGTTTCAATTAATTCACATCTTTGGTTTAAAGATTGCTCTAGAAATCTTATGACGTCTTAAACTGCGCTACCGCTTGATCCATATCATTCGCTTGCTCGGCTACTTTATCGACTTCAACTAAGCAATGCTGCGCCGAAGCGTTGTTATCATTCGAGATAGTATTCAACTCAGTGATCGAGTCACTCACTTGCGTCATTACAGCGCCCTGCTCTTCAATCGCTGAAGCAATGCGTTCTGAGTTGCCCTGAATGCTTTCCATATCACTCAAGATCAGTTGCAAGCTTGCATCCAGTTCTTCTGAATCTTTAAGTGTCAGCTGGCCTTGTTGGTTACACTCGCCAATCTCTGTCATAGAAGCATTCATTTGGCTCTGGATTGCAGTTACTACACTGGTGATTTCTGTGGTTGATTGGTGCGTTCTGCTTGCTAACGCTCGGACTTCATCTGCAACAACTGCGAAGCCACGACCTTGCTCACCAGCACGAGCGGCTTCAATGGCTGCGTTTAGTGCCAATAGATTAGTCTGTTCCGCTATACCTTGGATAATGTTAACGGCACTACCAATTTGATCGACATGATGATTCAAAGAACTAATCGAATCTTGGCTACTTGAAAGGCGTTCAGACAACTGGGTAATGTTATTTATAGTATCGACCACCACTTCACGACCTTTGTCGGCATTCACTTTCGCTTGATGAACGCCTTCAGCCGCAACCGATGTACTTTCTGATATTTCCCCAATAGTCAGTACCATCTCTTGCACTGAAGTTGTCATTGTTGAGGTGTGGTTTGCTTGAACTTCGAACTGTTTGATGACCGATTCTAGCTCGTCATGCATGCTCGACGTACTTTGTGTCAACTGATGTGACTTAGATTGAGACGTCGCAATCAACCCTTCAAGCTGGTCTAGCAGTTGATTGAAGTATTCGCCTAGCTTACCGAGTTCGTCTTTGCCATTCTCCGTCGCACGAATAGACACGTCGTTCGAATCAACAATATTACGGATCACTGTGAGTAGAGATTCAATCTTACCGATGATTGAACGTACGATTAACCAGCTGAATAGAATGATCGCCACTAACAGTGTGACGCAAAGGGTGTTGTTGATCAGCGATAGTTTATCCATCTCTTGTTGCGCCTGTTGATCTAACACGGCCGAGAATTCTTTGAATTGAGTCTCGATAACGTGCGAACCTGTGCGCGCTTGCCCTAGTAACCCTTCGTTATGCTTTAACCCTATCACTCGTTTCTGATCTACGACTTGACGAGCTGCTTCTATCAAAGCAGCTGAGCCACCCGCATTAGAAGTAATAGACAGAACACTTGGGTCGAACTCACCCTTCTCGATCAGATCATTGAAGAGATACAGCTCAATTTTTTGTTCAGCACTCGCGGTGGCACTGATGTTATCGAGTACAGCATGAAATTCCCCTAACAAGCCTTTGTCTCGTGCTAGTCCATACACTTGGCTGGCTTTAACAAGGTTAACAAAGCTTGTGTGGTACGTTTCGATATCTTCACGCAAATGCGTACTATTGGCCAAACCCAGATCATTCAGCACAGCATTAAGCTCAGATTCAGACGCTAAGAATTTTTTGTAATTTACGTCGAACTTGTCGAGGTATTTCAGATCACTGCGAAGTAAGAAATCTTTCTCGTTACGACGAAGGTTGAGCAGTCGCACTTCAAGTTCTTTGGTAATTTGTTTGGCTTCGCTCATTTTAGCGGTGGTGTCTGCAAATTGAGATGTGGTAAACAACAATGAAATCATGCCGAAGATGGAGAACACCCCCAACGAATAGAGCTTTTTCTTTATATTCATATACATGGCTCGTCTTTACTAAATTAACTGTAAGTATCTAATTGATCGCATCAAAGCATGGATATACGGCTAGTGCGATCGAGTTATTGTTATGATTTTTTTATCATTAATGAGGTTGAGTTTTTGCAGCGGCCCTGCCCGCCAGTAGTGACATTATCAATACATTTAAACAGAGAAGGCTCATTCCCATTAACGACGAATCAATCAATAACACACTTTTGTTACATGTACATTAATAGAATTATAAAAGTGAGAGACAGATATTTGACGGAGTGTGAGTGGCTGAACGCCTTGCTATTAAGGCTTTGAATGAAAAAACTTTGAGCAATTATTGATCTGACGGCTGCAAATGACATTTTTTTGGCTCATCAGCGGAGCAAGAACGAAGAGCAATATTGGAGATTTTGACTTATTTTTTGAACGGTGAGTCCATCGATTGGTGATTGTATAGTCAAGCGAAAACGGCGAAAAAATGGACCTACTCAATTCGAGTCAGGTCCATTTTTAGATTTCTTAATCAATCGCTTTGCAGCTAATAAGTTAGGGTCCGAACTTAAGGCTGACTAAAACGCTTTTACCATCTTAGATAGGCACTTCAGTAATACCGCTTTCTCATCTTCTTCGATGTCTTGCGTTAATTCATTAACTAGGTTCAAGTGAAGCTGATTGTGGTGAACGTGAATCTTCTGCCCCTCATCAGTTAGAGCAACCACGATTGCACGACGGTCCGTTGGGTGTTCATGGCGTTCAATCAATTCGGCTTTAACCAGCTTTTCGATTTGAACGGTCAATGTACCCGTGGTGATGCCCAGCTTTTCAGCGAGCTCTTTCATTCTTAACGCGCCATGCATACCAAGTACTTCAATAGTGTGTACTTGAGCCAGGGAGTAACCCGTCTCTTTGACAACAGATTGCTCCCACGAAGACATTTTATCGTAGAACTCAGTCAGTATTTGATTAAGCTGTTCTATATTTCGCATGGCTGTTTGAGTGCACTTCAAGAGTAAGGTGGTTAATCTTATCAAACTTGCCGAGCATTTGTTTATATTCAGAGACGCTTTTATCACTGTTTGATTCAAGAGTAATCGCCGCTGAGTAGTGATGCCCGCTCACCTTCCACATGTGTAAGTCGGTTACGGCCGCATAAGGAGCTAAAGCTTCAGTTATGCTGTTACGGTACTCATCATCGATATTCTGATCGAGCAAGATTGGACTTGTCTGCTTCATTAGGTTCATGGTCCATTTCGCAATAACCACAGCGCCAACCATACCCATTGCGGCATCTAACCAATTCCAACCATAAAACTTACCAAACAATAGTGCGACGATCGCCAGCAGAGACGTCAATGTATCGGCCAAAACGTGCATGTAAGCCGCACGCAAGTTGTGATCGTGATGATGCCCTCTGTGAGCTGCGTGTTCTTGATGCTCACTATGTAGACGATCGTGGCTGTGTCTCTTATGTTCAGAATGAGAGTGGTCGTGTCCGTGGTCATGATGATGGTCCCCTAGCAAAAGCATACTCACGACATTCACGGTCAAACCGATACATGCCACGATGATCGCTTCATTGAACTGAATGGCTTGTGGGTTAAACAAGCGATGTACTGACTCCACGAGCATCAACAGCGCCACAATTCCCAATGCTATTGCGCTGGTGTATCCCCCTAGCACACTGACTTTGCCAGTACCGAAAGAGAAACGTTCGCTCTGCGCATGTTTCTTTGCATAACGGTAGGCGAACAAGGTAATACCAAACGCCGCCGCGTGTGTTCCCATGTGCCAACCATCGGCAAGCAATGCCATGGAGCCGTAAACAGTACCGGCAACGATCTCGACAACCATGGTGATGACAGTTAACAAAAGAACGTAGAAAGTACGTTTTTCACCTTGTTGGCTGTGTGAAGAAAAGTTGTGTTGATGACGTGTTGGAAAACTCAAAATTGCGTCCTTAGCTCGTGTGTTCAATGTTAGAAGTCCTTACTGATCAATCTTGCTCAAATAAGTACTTTGACCGACAAGTAGTTTGACTATCAAATCAATAAGTGGAATTTAGTTTGAACATCAAACATTGTCAATGATCAATTTGTGCTAACAAGATTTCAGATAGGTAAGTCTGAAATGAAGATGGGGAATTAGGATTCGTCTGTTTTTGGCCACGCAAAGCAGATTTATTCGAAAGCTCAAATGTGTAATAGGAAGTAACATTGATATCATTTGTGTATTTAAGGCGGTACACTGACGGCCTATTTAGGGCAATCGATACGAGGAGTAACAATGCACACACTTGCTTGGCTAAGCTCTTCAGACGCGATCTGCCCGATAACAAACACCTTTCAATCAGCTGGAAGTTCCCTTCCCTTAAGAGCTATCGCGGTTTATCTCCCCCAACGCCTAACACGTCACTGATGGTTTGATATCTCAAGATTCTAAATAGGCCAACAACCCTAAGTTTGTCGGTTTAACGGCTTGTATTTGCTTGCTCGTTTTAAAAATTCATCGATATCACAAACCCATCACTCACCCCTCTCCGTGTTATTTCTTTCTGTTGTTGGAGGACTTGTGTCCTTTTTTATCGCATCCCAAATATTGGTAGGTTTAGCTTCCCTATTCGATATCGCTTCATTCCAATTTAAAAGCCGCACCAAATTGTTGGCGACATTGACGATTTCAGCCTTGTTGATCGCCGCGCATTTCGCATTACTTCAAGAGTGGACAGCCGCATGTCTGTTGGTGATTGGCGCGTGTCGTTATTTCACAGGGATCTTTATCTCAGATCCTCGGATGAAATGGCTGTTTTACTTTGTCACGGTGTTAGGCACCATCCTCACCTTTAGTGGACTTGCAAGCACACTCAGCTGTATTGGCTCGTTGCTTCATACTAAGGCTTCGTTCACAGCCAATGATAAACTGATGCGCTGGTTGATGGTGATTGGTACTTTTGTGTGGGTAGCTCATGACATATTGGTTGGCTCACCCGTCGCGGTGCTATTGGATGTTTTGTTTATCATTAGTAGTGGCGTTGGTTATTACCGACTTCATATTAGGAAAGCCGCTTTGATTGTATGACATTGGCTAATCCAGACTTAAAGAGCCCACACTCGGCGGGCTAACTTGTAACTAAATTAAGTTGGAATATGGATGACTCACTCGCCGTTATTATTTCTTGGCTGCGACTGGGTAATCTCATCATTCACCCAGCCTAACAGTTGCTTGGTTGCTTTAGATAAGACTTGGTTCTGCCTAACAATATAACCAAGACTTGTGCTTGAGAAATTGGTTAATGGTGTCACTTTCGATTTCAGGTGCTGCTTGGTTGAGATCGCAAACTCAGGAATGATTGCCACCCCAAAGCCAGCCTCTGCCCAGTCGATTTGAGCGTCGACACTCCCTACTTCCATCACTCTGTGATTAGGTAGGTTTAAGCTTGGCAAACCTTCATCGATGAAGTCACGCGTTCTTGTATCATGACCCAGTAGGATTAAGGTGAGTTCTGTATCGACACCTTCATCTTCAGACTCGCTCTCTATCGAATTATTTGCGCTTTGGATATCCAAACCATCACCTAGTGCGCACCATGAGAGCTCTTGAAGCTTGGTAAAATAGAGCGACTCGTTGTGTTGTTCTTTCGCAATAACGAAGCCCAGATCTGCCTGAGCATTCTTAATTAAACTCGATGCTTGAGATGATGTGGTATTCAACAACGTAAGGTCGATACCAGGATACTGCGCTTTGAACTTCTGGAAAGGACGAATCAACAAGAATCGAGAAATAATGTCACTCACCGCAATGGTTAACGTCCCTATTTTGAGATCGTTAATGGCGTTGAGATCAGCCTGACAAATCTGCAACTCGAGTAAGGTTCTTTGGCTTGTTTCCAATAACCGCTCACCCGCTTGAGTCAATTGAAATGGGCTTCTATCTATCAACTTTATTCGTGTTTGTTGTTCCAATTGTTTCAGGTGCAAACTCACATTGGGCTGTGTCATATGAAGCGCATTGGCCGCTTTCCCAAAATGCTTGTACTCCGCAAGCGTCACAAACGTCTTCAACAAATGGATATCAAGCATCATGTTCTCTCCTGTGCTCTCCATATGATATATGAAATCCTTATCAAGATAATAAAGATAATTAATTTCTCTTATCCACTTTGTAGGCCTAACATGATTTCTCAATCAGTCAGGAGAAAAATTATGCCATCTATTGTTGTTGTAGGCGCAAACTGGGGCGACGAAGGCAAAGGCCGTATCGTTGATTTTTTAGCAGATCAAGCTTCTGCTAGCATTCGCTTTCAAGGCGGAAATAATGCCGGTCATACCGTTGTAAACGACTTCGGCACATTCAAACTGCACCAACTACCTAGTGGTATTTTTAATCCTGATTGTACGGCGGTTCTTGGCCCTGGCATGGTGATAAGCCCTGCTGCGCTAACTGAAGAGATTGCAGAAGTACAAGCTGCTGGCATCAAAGTTAAAATGGCGATCTCAGACCGTGCGACACTGTGCCTCCCTTTACACGCCCTTGAAGATACGCTTGAAGAAGAGCGTTTAGGCGATGGTGCTTATGGCTCAACACGTCAAGGTATTGCACCAGCATACGGCGACCGTGTAATGAAGAAAGGCATTCTTGTGGGCTGGTTGAATCAACCTGATATCTTAGAGCAGCGCATTCAATTCCTGCTTGATTGGAAAATGCCTCAACTTAAAGCGCTATATCCTCAATGTGATTTCACTCAGACTGCTTCTGAAATGACAGAGTGGCTACTTGAAGTGACTAAGGCTTGGCGTCCGTTCATTTGCAACGTGACTGAACCACTTAAAGCACTGCAATCACAAGACGCCAACCTACTGTTTGAAGCTCAACTAGGTGCAGGCCGTGACCTTGTCTACGGTGAATACCCTTGGACGACGTCTTCTAATGTAACTGCAGCTTATGCAGGTATTGGTAGTGGTTTACCAGCCCTTCGCCCTGAACGCATTATTGCCGTTGCCAAATCGTTCAGCTCGTCTGTTGGTACTGGTACGCTAGTGACTGCAATGGAAGAGCAAGACAGCTTCCGCGAAAGTTCTAACGAGTACGGTGCAACGACGGGTCGCCCACGTGATATGGGGTACTTTGATGCGGTAGCAACTCGCAACGGCGTTGACCTGCAAGCTGCTACTGAAATCGCACTGACTAAGATTGATTGCCTGTCTGGTTTATCTGAACTTAAGATCTGTACCGCTTACTCTGGTGAGCACACTGAAAACCCGATTTGGCCACAAACGGCTGAGCTGAAGCCTGTTTATGAAGATATGGCGGGATGGGACGAGGACATCACGGGTTGCCGTACGTTTGAAAGCCTTCCTCAAGCAGCACAAGATTACGTTACACGTATCGAAGAATTGATGGGTGTGCCAATTGTGATGGTGTCAGTAGGTCCTGAGCGTGAGCAAATGATCATTCGAGGTTAGATCTCTACTCAAGTCTTTCAGCTAAGGCGGTTGTTTTGGCTGAAAGACGACAGGCACAAAAAAGCCCACACTAGGTGGGCTTTTTTGCTTGTTCATAAAGAACGAATTTGGTGCCCGCTACTGGACTCGAACCAGTGACACCTTGCATGTCATGCAAGTACTCTAACCAACTGAGCTAAGCGGGCAATGCAGTGAAACTTATCTAACCGCTTTATTAAGTGGCTAACGCTTCAGAACGAGATGGATAATAGCGAGTGATTTGGATGCGTGCAAGGATAAATTTGCACAAAACTGTTCGTTTGCTTTTAAAAACAACAATCAGAATAAAATTTAAACACAAAGCAGATCAATGGCTTGAAGTAGATCACATTTAAGTTCAACTTCGATGATTACATACATCAGCATACTTTGTGTCTTTTCTCCCTTTACTGAGCACTTTGGCGCGCGATATTAGTTAGAATCATCGTCCATGTCGAACACGACATTGTAGTTCTCAGTATAAGTACAGTTAGGTTGACGGCTACATGTGAAGAAGCGTCGGCCTTTATAGTCGCCATGGCTTGCCAGTTTGATGATCATAGGGCTGCTACATTTCTTACAGAATCGAACTTCTTTCGATGGCTCGATCAAATCGATGTGTGCTGCCAGTAACCTTTTCAAACGGCTCACTTGATAACTGTGCTTAATTGAAGCGCCAATAAGTGGAAGGCCTGCCGATTTACAAACGTGCATCAGTAGCTTCTCGCGATCAACCTTTCCTTTATTAAGCTCTTTCCCATTGTCCAATTCGATGATTACGCGTGGCTCTAACGTTCGAGGGTCGCACACTACAAAGTCAAAATAACTACGTGATATTTTGTTGTTCGCGATAAACCAATTCTTTTTATTATTCGCCTTAGCAGGGATAACAACGTTAGACATGCTCACTTTAGCAAATACTTCCCCATGGTTACCCACAGCAGATTTAAGCGCGTTATAGAATGTCGCTTGTTGCGCCGACATTAACGAGCCTTTCTTCTGATAAGCATGATCTTTGGTGTCATCATTTTTTACTAGATAGTTTTGAATAAAGTAAAAGAACACAACCAGAACAATTACAACGATAAAGATATTAGTCATTTTCCAACACAATCACATTTGTATGGGGTTAAGAGAGTGGTTAGCGTATGTAGAAAAGCGTCATGTGGCAAGAAAAAGAAGTAGAGTGACAAACTGGAATCATGTGCTTTGAACGCTTTAATCGCCAGAAGTGGCCTCTTTATCGGCTTCGACAGTTCAAGACACACATCTCCTATTTACTAATCAAATCATCAATTACATATTAAATTGATTTAGATCAAACCGCACCGAGTTGTGACCAACTAGCATCAAAAACGTTAGGCAAATGTTAATAAGGAAATTACTATGGAACTCAAACAAGACCCAAGATGTTATACCGATGTGTGTGTCGATGGTAAGTGGTTCCATTATGACCACTGTGGAACTCAAGCTTATATGTTAAAAGGTGGCGCTTCAGCAGTCATTGAGCTCGCTCGCGAACCAGCCACAGAAGGCGAACTGGTTGAAATGTTAGAAGGTATCGCTAAGTAAGACTCTTAACAAATAACATAAAAACTAAGCGAATAGGAGTTGATAACACTCCTATTCGCTTAGGTTCATTTAAGCTGTATTGCGTACTAAGCTGATTTCAAATGCTGTTTGTAGGTACTACTATTTAACTCTTGATACGTTAAATGAATGTTCGCACCAATTGGTGTGGCCGACGCTAACGGACCTGAATATGTTTCTATCGTTTGATCAGCGATTGTTTGCCTTATCATTTCAATTGTTCGTCTGGATCTTGAGTACCAGCAAGCAGTAAAACGAACTCTTCCCCACCCCATCCTGCCAACACATCGTTTATTGATAGCACTCTCCCTATACGCTTAGCAACCTTTAAGGCAACCGACACATATGTAGATTAAAATCCTGAACACGGGTCGATCCGAGTAGTATTTTTCTCATAAATTAGAATAATCAGATAATTTTCTTGATTTAACTCAGACAATGATTCTGTAAAAAGGCGTTATAGTGATTTTCCTGTTCCAGCCTCCGTCACTTCTTTAGAAACAGCGGAGCAAAATGAGAATTAACAATGACCCAAATTAATGAACAACGTCTTGTAGAACATTTCTGCGATCTAGTGAAAATTGATAGTGAATCTCGTAACGAAAAAGCGATTGCTGAAGCTTTGGCTGAACAACTTGGTGAACTAGGCTTTGAAGTTCACAAACTGGCTGTCCCTGAAGAAGTGTCTAACGGTTTCAACATCTACGCTCGTCTAGATGGCACTCTTCCAGGAAGCACAGTGTTCAGTTGCCACATGGACACAGTAACGCCAGGCATCGGTATTGAGCCAATCATCGAAGACGGCATCATCCGTTCAAAAGGCAACACGATTCTAGGTGGCGACGATAAATCAGGTATCGCAGCTATCATGGAAGCGGTTCGTTGCATCAAAGCTGAAGGCAAAGAACACAAAACTATCGAGATTGCGTTTACTGTCTTCGAAGAAGGTGGTCTGTTCGGCTCTTTGAACTTCGATATGTCTTACATTCAATCTGAGCACGCTATCGTACTTGATACAGGCGGCCCAATTGGCACCATCGTAAACGCAGCTCCAGGTCAGCAAAAGATTGTTGCTAAAATCAAAGGCCGCCCTGCTCACGCTGGTTTAGCGCCAGAAGAAGGCATCAGTGCAATTCAAGTTGCTGCAGACGCTATCACTAAGATGAACCTACTTCGTATCGATGAAGAAACTACGGCAAACGTCGGTATTGTTGAAGGCGGTCAAGCGACAAACATCGTAATGCCAGAGCTTAAAGTCGTGGCTGAAGCGCGTTCTCTAAACGGCGAAAAGCTAACGGCTCAAGTTGAGCACATGATCTCGACATTCCAAGAGAGTGCAAAACAGTTCGGCGCTGAAGTAGAAATCGAATCTACTCGTGCTTACGATGCATTCGTGATTGCAGACGATCACCCGCATATTCTTTCTATCAAATCAGCGTTTGAGAAGCTTGGCGTAACCGCAAATACTAAACGCACTGGCGGCGGTAGCGATGCGAACAACTTCAACGCGAAAGGTCTAACAACGGTTAACCTTTCTACTGGTATGGCGAAAGTTCACACCACTGAAGAGTACATTGCAGTGAAAGATATGGTCGCTATCACTGAGTTTGTTGTAGCTTACGTAACACAATAATCTAACCCATTAGTTAGGTAGTCACTTCTATCTAGCACTATGAAAAAAGCCGAGCCCACATACGACGTGTGACTCGGCTTTTTTGTTGTCTGCGTTTAGCCTAAAGCTAACGTCTACCAGAAATTTCGTCTAAAAACCCCTACGCTTCCAGAATTGGCCTTCGTCTTTTGCAACAAGGTCGAATGTCTTATCGGCAATGATGTTGCCTTTTAGCTCCACGGTCATGCGCCACTTACCTAACTTGTTCGAGACTGGCGCCCAGATGGTGTCACCTAAGTAGAAATCCCAGTCGTTGTTACCGACATGCTCTTCACCATCGAACGGTTCGAGCATTTCGCCCTTGTCTGTAGTGATATTCGGGTGATAGATGCAGTAGCGGATCTTTTCACCTTTGGCTTTCTTGATATTCAAGATATAGCCAAACTCCACATCGATTTCAGCATCAACGGTGGTGGTGAACTCTTGGATTTTTGGAAGGTCTTTAGATTTGGAATCCCACGTGGAATAGATACCATAAGAAGTCATGTCGACCACAACTGAGCGCTTTGCCATTTCAATCTTTACCTTGGAGTTATTCTATTAATTTAATTCTATTTGCCATTCAGCCACGCAAGCAGAGGAAGAACGATGCTATTCTTGCCAATCTTTTGCCATGCGCTTAATCACAGACGGTTCAATGTCGTGAATACTGCCATATTGTTCTCGGCACACTTCTATAACCAAATCCGTTTTGTATTTGAGTGCGAGTTGACGATAAGCCTTCATTTCCCACTGCTTAATAAAGGTATTCGACACTACAACATCCAACCCTTGCTTCAAGCCGTCTTCTGTAGTGTTCTGACACCACTCATGCGCTTGCTGCAACTGCCTTGGGTCAAAACAATAGTCACCCTGCTCATTCACGTAATACATATCCGCTTCGACATGCAATGCATCGTAGGTTTTTGCTTTTGTTGACTTGCCAGAACCCGGCAACCCTCGAATGAGTATTAACTTCATCTGTCACTTTACAGGCTAATTCGAAAACATGAGTTTATCTTAAATAGTAACGAGTTTCTCTGATAACTGCCTTTGCTCAACATCCGAATACCGAGTCCTTACACTCAACTCACGTAATCACTGGATACAGTGAGACTGCCCTCGATGTCGGTGGATGACTTCTGATAGAAAACACAAATAATTTACAACTATCCATTTTGTATATCGACAAGCGTATCAAACTACTATAGATTTAGATGTATAGACGTCTACATATCCAGCTTAGGGAGAAAGCTTTGCCTATTCGCATTCCAGACCAATTGCCAGCATCTGATGTTCTTCGTGAAGAAAACATCTTTATTATGCCGTTATCAAGAGCATCGACACAGGAAATTCGTCCACTTCGAGTCTTGATCCTCAACCTGATGCCGAAGAAGATTGAAACTGAAACTCAATTCTTACGCCTACTATCGAACAGCCCATTGCAAGTCGATGTAGAGCTGCTGCGTATTGATGACCGTCCAAGCAAAAATACACCAACAGAACACCTTGATAACTTCTATCGCCAATTTGAAATGGTCAAAGGGAGAAACTTTGATGGATTGATCATCACTGGCGCGCCACTTGGCTTGGTTCAATTTGAAGATGTTATCTACTGGGATCATCTAAAAACCATCATGGAATGGGCAAACAAGCATGTGACCTCAACCTTGTATGTGTGTTGGGCAGCTCAAGCTGGCTTAAAGCTCTTGTATGATTTACCAAAACGAACTCGTAAAGATAAGCTTTCTGGGGTTTACAACCACGAGATACATAACCCGTACCACCCAATTTTACGTGGCTTCGACGATACCTTCTTGGCACCGCACTCTCGCTATGCTGATTTCTCTCAGGAATACTTAGCCGAGCATACTGACCTTGATGTTCTTGCGACTTCTGATGTGGCGGGCGTATACCTAGCAGCGACCAAAGATAAGCGAAACGTGTTTGTAACGGGTCACCCGGAATACGACTCGCATACACTTCACAACGAATACATTCGTGATTTAGGTGAAGGCATGGAGCCAGTGATACCAATCAACTACTACCCGAACAACAATCCAGACAACAAGCCTGTTGCAAGCTGGCGTAGTCATGGACACTTGTTGTTCTCTAACTGGTTAAACTACTGCGTTTACCAACAAACACCTTACGATCTGGATCATTTCAGCGAAGACAACTTTACCAAAGACGATTAAGTTCTTTCTTCCGATTCACAAACACATAAAGCCGTGTTCCATAGGTTGTTGATAAAACGCCAAATTGGACACGGTTTTTTTATGATGTTTGGGTCGCATTCCATAATCGCTCTAACACTTAAGTGTGTTCAATTTCATATCATAGGTTTGTGTTCAAAAGGAGCTGCACATGCCTAACAAGTCGCTATTACCAAAATCCACCCTGATATCTCATCTCACGCTACTCGCCTCTGTTTCTCTGGTAGGTTGTGTTTCTGTAACCGAAGGGCCACCAAAAATGGAAAGTGACCCAATTGCGATGTCTCAATCACGTATTGAATTGGGTTTGGGCTACATGGGACAAGGTAATATGGTCAAAGCACGTGAAAATCTAGAGCTCGCTATCAAACACGCTCCTAGTTATTACCGCGCCCAACTTTCGATGGCACATTACTACGAGCAAGTTGGCGAAGTAGATGAAGCAAGAACCACTTACCGCAAAGCACTCAGTCTCGATTCAAGAAACGGCAATGTATTGAATAACTACGGTACGTTCTTGTGTAAACAAGGCGAATACGAGCAAGCTGATATATACTTCAACCGCGCAATTGACCAACCCTATTATTATCTAGTATCTGCCAGTTATGAGAATGCGGCTTTTTGCGCGTTTAAAGCTGGTAATACCGACCAAGCAAAATACTACTTCACACGAGCGATTGACCACGACCCGAATCGCGCAAAATCAATACTACAGCTATCAAAAATTGAAGTGAGTAACGCCGATTACAACGACGCTAGGCTTCGCTTATTCAAATTCCACCAGCGTTATGGCTACCAAATTCCATCACTTCAAATTTTAATTGAACTCGAAAGAAAAGCAGGAAATAGTGCACTAGCAAAGAAATATCAGAGCAAATTAGATGAATTGCTTTCAGCTTAGCGAATATGAAAAGCACAAAAAACGGGCTTGTTGCGTTAACAACAAGCCCGTACGTAATTTCAACTTAATGTCTTAACTCAGTGCAGCCGCTATTTTAGCGCGATCCACTCTTGTCTTTGCTCGTCGTCCATAAAGGTCCATGCGATAAAGCGACTCACCTTCTGGCCTTGCGACATCTCAACCACTTTTACTTGTTTAGCTCGTAGCTTACCCAATTCTGAACGAATCATATCAACGTTGTCTTTCTTAGAAATCAATGTCGTAAACCACAATACTTGAGTAGCAAAAAGTTGGCTCTCTCTCGCCATTTTCATAATGAAAGCAGCTTCGCCACCCGGACACCAAAGTTCAGATTTTTGGCCACCAAAATTTAAGGTTGGTTTCTCTTGCTTAATTGGTTTATTTTGCGTAGTTGATTTATCTAACTTAACTGGCTTCTTATTCGTTTCTGGCTTGAATGATTGCCCTGCTTTCTTTGCACGGTTTGCCGCTAGATTATCCAGTTTGCGTTGTGATCCCTTTTCCGCCTCTTCTAGAGAACTATGGAATGGAGGGTTACAAATAGTGACATCGTAACGTTCATTGTCTTTAATCACGCCCTTAAAGATAGATTCAGAATCCGCTTGTAGACGAGCTCGGATCTTACCTTTTAGATTAGCGTTACTTTCAGCAATGAAGTTTGCTGTTTTGATAGATACTGAATCGACATCAGTTCCCGTGCAGCGCCACTTATACTCTGTCGCACCAATAATTGGGTAGATACAGTTTGCACCCACACCGATATCTAATGCTTTCACAGACGCGTGGTTATAAGGTTCACCTTGGCCATCGCTATTAAGGATGTCTGCCACTCTGTGAATGTAGTCTGCACGGCCAGGAATTGGCGGACACAAGTAACCAGCAGGAATATCCCAATGCTTAACGCCATAGTGGTGCGCCAGTAAAGCTTTGTTAAGTAACTTAACGGCCAGTGGATCAGAGAAATTAACGGTGTCTTCGCCCACAGGGTTCTTGATCAGATGTTCTTTTAGCTCAGGCAAGGCAGCAACCAATAACTCAAAGTCGTAGCGACCTGTGTGTTGGTTTCTTGGGTGTAATCCACCTTGAGGCTTCTCAGCCGAACGTCTTTTCTGTGCTGCATTCTTGTTAAATGCAGTTTTATTGAAAGATGCCTTATTCGATGGCCCTTTATTCGCGCCCGGCTTACCTTTGCTATCTTTTGCAAAAGGTCGCTTTGCTTTGTTGTTACCAGCGCCTTTTGAAGCCGTACTCTTTCGGTTTTTATCTGATGTGTTCTTTGAAGAAATACGCTTGTCGCTGCTTGGCTTAACATCACCTTGCTTGCGGTTACCTTCGTTAGCTTGGTTATCTTTTGTTTTTGCCGCGGAGGTACTGTTTTTCGACAGGCTTAGCGTCGTTCTATTTTGTGATTGGCTCATTGGGCTACTTCTTTAAATCTAAATACATCATGAATAAACGGGCATCCAACTCAAGTTGATGGTATTCCGGTTCCATGTGACAGCATAGTTGGTAAAAGGCTTTGTCGTGCTCTTTCTCTTTGATGTGCGCCAGTTCGTGTACCACCAGCATTCTCAGCAAAGGTTCTGGTGCATTTTTAAAAACACTGGCGATACGAATCTCATTCTTCGATTTGATCTTTCCACCGTGATTCTTCGCCACGTAAGAGTGCAGACCTAATGCATTATTAATTAGGTGTATCTTGCCGTCATAAATCACTTTACTGATCGGTGGTGTTTTTTTCATATAACGATTTTTAATCTCAATCGCATAGTCAAACAGGGCTTTCTCGCTTTTTATTTCATGATTCTTTGGGTAGCGAGCTTCAAACCACGGCACCAATTTCCCCGATTCAACAAGTTGAGTTACCGGGTCGAGTATGTGCTTCGGGTAGCCTTGGATATAGCGTAAAGAAGGATGCATGCTGAAAGACCGTACAAGTTACACCACGACAATACGTTGTGGTCTTGAAAATTGAGCCGCATAGTGTAACTGATCACACTTTTCTAATCACCTAGGATTCGTTACACTTTAGCAAGATTCACCAAGTGCTAGACTCAAAAAGAGATTGTAAAAATGAAACGTGTTGTATTGTACGTCGCAGACAAATGCCCGCACTGTAAAGATGCACAGCGCTATTTGGATTCAAAGAAAATTGTTTACCGCCTAACGAATGCAAAGATGCAACGTGGCCGTAAAGAGTTGCAAGCGATGGGTGCTCGCTCTATCCCCGTGCTTAAAATCGGCGACCAGGTGATGGTCGGCTGGAATCAAAAGAACTTCGATAAGATGTATAACTCAAAGAGTACCTAAGCGATCTAAGCCAGTAATACTTCTATATAACAAAGCCCGAATATCCACTCTTGGATATTCGGGCTTTGTTATTCTATATTCATGATGACGTGTATATAAAAAATAAACAGGCAACATGCCTGAAGACGTTTTTTAGACAAGTTTATTGTGTAAAAAAATACCTTAGATATAAAATTCGATATTCTTAGCCTTTGATTTTGAAGGCTGTATTGCAATTAGCACATTTATACTTTTCTTTAGTACCAATAATTCTGTCAAAAATGTTACGACGGACTCTAACAATTCTTTGTTCTTTACATTTACACTTCATATCTTAATGGCTTCACTTTTTTTTACGTGGGAGGCTATATATTTAATACCTAATGTAAGTTAACAATCACACGTTCACCAACTAGTAATACAACGCACTTCAAACTTTTAGCTCCAAATAATGTGATATTGAGCTATAAATCAATAAGAAACTACCCAATAAGTGCAATGTAAATCACAAAATAACCCATTTAAATGTAGTGTATATGTTACATAAATAATTTATTGATATAAGTCCCAGCAGGGTAATCACACGTACCTCTTAACGAAATCAATAAAGGTTCTGTCTGCCTTCGACAAATACCCCTCCTTTCTCCAAGCCAAAGATAAATTCAGTTTCACAGGGTCTTTAAATGGTACGCCTATCACGTCTTTCTCATATTCTGTGACCAAACTCAGCAGCGCAGTAATGGCAAACTCTCGTTTTACTATAGAAAGAATCATTGGCAATAAATTGGTTTCAAAGGCGATGGTCATATCTAGATTGTATTTTTTACAGGTAGCATCAATGAAGTCGCGGTGGAAATAACCCGATTTAAACATGATCAGCTCTTGAGCGAAAAATTCTTCAAAGGTCATCGAAGGCTGCTGTGCTAACGGATGCTCCTTACCGACAACGGCGACCATCTCAGAACTCAACAAGTGGTCGGTTTCGAAAGCATCAGGGACATTTTCATGGTTGATTACGCCAATATCGAGTTCGCCGTTTAATAGCATCTCCCTAATCGATTCAGTACCCGCATCAATCAAGGTCAACTTAAGGTTTGGGTATTGGCTTTTAAATGCCATCACAACTTGCGGGAAAAAGTAGCTGCCCATCATGCTTGGAGCGCCTAATCGCACCTCGCCTTTTTCTAGTCCCTTTAGCTCATTCATTGCGAGTTGAGCATCATCAAACTGCTGGGCGATTCGCTTCGCATGCTCAAACAGTACCTTTCCCTCTTCCGTTAAGGTGACGGATTTATCTCCACGCCGGAATAAAATCAACTCTAGCGTCTGTTCGAGCTTTTTAATGGAGATACTCAATGCAGGCTGTGCAATATGCAGCGCTTTCGCGGCTTGAGTGAAGTTACCAAACTGAGCAACAGCCAGAAAATGTCGAAGGGGTTTTGATTCAAGCATGGCGATATACTAAATATATAGAGGTGATATTTTTAATATATTTCTTTAATCACGCTTGTGCTGATAACTTGTTCACAAATAGCTTACTCACTCGCGCAGGCACAACGTAAATGTTTGATAAAGGTAGCACTCAATACAAACAAATCACCCAATCATTGGCGATTGGCTCGTTTATCATTTTCTGTAACCTTTATCTCTTTCAGCCTATCTTGCCGCACATGGCCTCGCACTTCCAAGTATCAGAAACTCAAATTAACTGGCTGTTTGCCGCGACAACACTTGGGCTTTCCATCAGTTTGGTGCCTTGGGCAATCGCTTCTGAAACCTTTGGCCGGAAACCCATCATACTGTTCAGCTTATTTGCTATCCCGCTAATCGGGCTGAGCATGGTGTTCACAACTACCCTACTACAGCTTGTTATTGCTAGAGCATTCATGGGGATCGCCGTTGCTGCTTTTGCGGGGGTGGCGGTTGCCTATATGGTCGAAGAGCTATCACCCAAAGCATTCGCAGTCGCGATCGGCGGTTATATTGCGGCCAACTCATTAGGAGGGATTTTTGGACGTGTACTCGGCGGCTTAATCACGGACTATTTCGACTGGCACGCAACGGTTTTGTTTTTCGTTGTCGGATCTTTGCTAGGCGCACTCTATATTGCGTACAGCCTGCCTGACCAACAAAACTTCAAACCTCAAAAAGGCCTATTTTTCCATCATAACCGCTCGGTTGTGATGCACTTGAGAAACCGCACACTGTGGTTAGCGATGCTAATTGGTGGTGCTAACTTTGCACTGTTCGTTAATTTGTATTCTGTAATGGGCTTTAGGCTAGTAACTTCGCCTCACTCGGTGCCTGTGGGTTTAGCTTCGCTGATATTTCTGTGTTACTTGGCCGGTACGGTAACCTCTAAGCTATCCAACAAATGGACACTTCGTTTTGACCCGTTAAACGGTATATTGATGGGCGTGTGTATCAGCTTAATTGGTATGTTGGTTTCCGCCGTGGACAAAGTCCCGTTCATGTTAGCAGGCTTGTTATTGATAAGTGGCGGCGCGTTCTTCGCTCATACCCTAGCCTATTCTTGGGTAAGTCAAAAAGCACCGAGCGCGAAAGCGACAGCAACGGCACTTTACTTAGTCCATTACTATATAGGCGGAAGCTTGGGTGGTTTCTTACTCTTATATTGCTGGCAGTTGTTTGGTTGGAATGGCGTGATCGCAGGTGGTTCTATCTTCTATGTTGCGATATTTGCTTGGGTCTACCAGTTAAAACAGCTTCAAGTCTCAACCTCTAAACTCGCACAAGCATAAGTGGGATGGATTTTGTAACTCAATTATTGCTTTTGATTAACGTCCGTTCTGATATCCTACGCAAAATTTCATTTCGGAACCTGTTATGTCGAACACTCAAAACTCAGATCTTCAAACCATCCACGACCAAGTAAAACAGTGGTTAGACGATGTCGTTATTGGCCTAAACCTGTGTCCATTCGCAGCCAAGCCACAGCGTAACAAGCAGATTAAGATCTTTGTGAGTGAAGTGAATACGGAAGAAGCGTTACTAGAAGACATCATGACGCACTTTGTCGAATTAGATAACACGCCAGTCGCGGATTTAGAAACGACTTTGGTGGTTGTCCCTAACATGTTGCAAGATTTCTTCGACTACAACATGTTCATTGATTGGATTGAAGCACTGATCAAGCAGGAAGATTGGGAAGGCGTTTACCAAGTAGCAACTTTCCACCCAGACTATTGCTTTGGTGGTGCGGATCCAGAAGACGATGAAAATCTGACCAACCGTTCTCCGTATCCGGTATACCATTTGATTCGTGAAGCAAGCATGGAAAAGGTGTTGAAACACTACCCTAACCCTGAAGCGATTCCTGATACCAACATCGCGAGAGTTGAGTCTTTAACGCCTGAAGAGCGTCGTAAGCTATTCCCTTATCTATTTAGTTAATCGCGAACGATTGTACATCAAGAACTAACCCGTTTTGGATTACGAACCGGAATGTTCTTGATGATATGGGCGAGAAATAAACTGATCTCGTCCATTTTGTTTCGCAATGTACAGGCATTCATCGGCAACTTTGATTAAGGAGTCTAACGCCGACATTCTTTCCCCTTTGCTATCTCCAGTACTCAACTCAAAATGACACGCACCAATTGATATGGTGATAGGCTTACTATCTAGTGTGATTTTCTTGATCTCTTGTAAAAGAGCCATGAACTTATCTTCAACACAACTGGGGGTTCTATTTGGATACCAAAGAATGAACTCTTCACCACCAAAACGCGCCACAAACTCTCCATCTTGAATATTATTGCGCAGAACGTTTGCCACTTTTTTTAACACAACGTCACCCATTTGGTGACCGTAAGTGTCATTAACGACTTTAAAGAAATCGATGTCTACGACGGCTAATGTCCCCTTACCTAAAGAGCCTTTTAACTGCTCCACTTCTGCATTCAGCGTTTTGAACAAGCAACGTCGATTCGGCAAGTGTGTCAGAGGATCGTACAAAGCTTGATATTCAAGTTTTTCATTTAATTCTGTCAGTTTACGTTCTTGCTGTCTTCTAACCAGTTCCACTTCGATCCATGACGCCATTAATCTCATCACGTCGATATCGAACTCTTTAAACTCACGATGATAGGGAGCTGGGCTTGAAAAGTTTAAGGTGCCATAAATCTCATCATTGACGAAAATTGGAATACCAATATAAGACTCTAGCCCAAAAGACTGATAGGCAGGATGTGTCGCATACTTATCATGTTTACCACAATGCTCAATACAAATAGGCCCAACAGATTTGCAGGTTATCGCACAATAAGTCGACCCAGTGTCGAAGATGTCACCACTTTTGAGCTCAACCCCTTCGGGTGTGACAGAATGTTCAACTGAATAAGTATTACCATCGACTTTCGACAAAATACCAATGTCTAAGTTAAAACGTTCAAGCCCCATGATAAGCAGCTGAGCGATCTGAACCTCGAACCCTTTTCGGTAATCATTGGTAATTTGATACAAACGACGTATAACAACTTCACTTTCATTAGCTTGGTGCATAACTGTGATCCTACGACGGAGAGCTGATTGGCAATATTACGTGATGGTTTACTGTAAGTTATATAATAATCAATTAGTTTTTATGCAAGATACCTCATTAGACCAATGAATAAAAGTCGCCTTTACGTTAGCACCCTATAGCTAGCTTTGATAAAATGCACCATTAACGAAACAAAATGGATAGGAAAATGAACCTTTCTCAACTAAGCCAAGAAATCTACGATCACCTTTACCGCGACATTGAAGAGTTCCGCAGTACTTTTGATCTGCCTGTAGCTGATCCTGAAACAATGGACGAAAAAGGCGATACGCTACATACCTCTCTAGCGATCGAAGAGCTGACAGAGCTTGCAGAAGCTGACTCTAAAATCGAACAAGCGGACGCTATTGTAGACAGCGTGTATGTTTTGATGGGACGTTTGGTTCACCTTGGTCAAGCGAAGGTTGAAGACAACCTAGCAATCAGCTACCTGATTGACCTACTGTTGAATGTTTCTAAAAACCGCTCAATTGACTTCTTACCTTGCTGGGACGAAGTACACTCAAGCAACATGAGTAAAGTATGTCGTAACGAGACAGAATACGCAGAAACCGAAGCTTTCTATGCTGAACAGAACATCAAACTGATGGCGGTTCAAAAAGGCGAATACATCATCGCTAAGTGTGCGGAAGATTTCGTATCTGAAGGTAAGACAGTTCGCCAAGGTAAAGTACTAAAATCAGTACACTACCGTCCTGCGAACCTTGAGCCTTTAACGGCTTAGGTAAGGTTACGACTGAAGCTGCTTAAAGCATCGGCGCACCCAAATAGCAAACGCCACGTTTAAATAACGTGGCGTTTTATTATCTGTCTGTGATTTCTAACTGTGCGTTAATCGTAGCTGTGTGCTAATTACAGTAGAGTGTTAAATGTCACCGAGTGTTAATTGTAGCTAAATGCTATACCAGTCGAGCCATGTGATAAGCCGCCACATATTCGCCGTTTCTAAAGGCAAATCCTGCGGACTCTCCTTCAATCACAAAACCAAACTTCTTATACAGGCTAATCGCTCTTTCGTTATCGGTATACACCGTTAGCTCCATTCGCTTGATGTTAATCCAGTTATCGCACAAGTCGATCGCTGTCGCGAGCAGTTGACTACCAACGCCTTTGCCTAACACATCGTCTTTAACACCCATACCGAATGAAGCTACATGTCGCCGTCTCGGGTTTACACACACTTCCATTCCCAAATTACCAACGATCTCATCGTCGATCATTGCGACATAGGAGTACACATTATCAGGCATGTTAGAGATTCGTTTTTGCCAGCTTTCCAGAGATGGATTTGGGAGTTGCAGCGTACCGGTATAAGCATTAGTGCATTCGTAAACTTCTTTGATTCCCTTTGCATCTGACGGTTCAGACCGTCTCACTATAATACTCATCGCAACTCCTACTATTTTCATCGCTAAATATGAAACACATCCTTAATGTGCACCTAGACACATTATCAAATAGTAAATATTTAACAATAGGTTAGATGGAATTGTTTTGATTAAATCTTATATAGAGTTGAGATATAGGTGTACTTAAAAGAATGCAGCTCACTCGATTTAAGTCTTACCATCTTGTACCACGAAGGAAGAACCAAACCTTACGCTTTAGGAAGGCTCATAAAAAAGACCAGAGCATCACACTTCTGATCTTTTTATGAATCATAACGCCAATCAGAACTCAGTTTCTGAGTCACTTTTCTCTAGGCTGATGACATTCAAAACTGCAAATGCAGAGGCTAGGAATAAGCCTAATATCCAAACAAAATACCACATGAGAAACTCCTTAATACAGTGAATTGCCGTTGCGTTCGACATACTCATTATCGAGTCGTCCAAACATGGTTCGATAACTGAACGCGGTATAACACAGAATGATGGGCACCATCACAAATGCTACGCCTGTCATGATGTTCAAGGTCAGTTCGCTTGATGTCGAATCCCAAAGGGTTAAGCTATGGCTTGGATTAACGCTAGACGGAATAATGAATGGGAACATCGCGAAACCAGCGGTTAAAATGATGCAAGCGTTAGTCAGGCTGGAACTAATAAAAGAAATCGCATCCCATTTCAACCTTGCGCTGATCAAAGCCATCAATGGATTAAGCACACTGCCAATTGGCGCAAACCACATCCAAGGGTGAATCTCGAAGTTAGATAACCAAGCACCAGTTTCTGCTATCGCTTGTTTGTTCAACGGGTTTGAAACCGCGCTATGGTTCAACTCACTGACAATCTGATAACCATCAATGTGACTTATTGTTAAACCACCTAGCACCATGAGACTCACCACAAGTATCGCACTCAACTGAGCAACCAATCTTACCTTGTTGTATAGCGCATCGGTGGTTTTCATCATCAGCCAAGCACTGCCTTGCAACAACGCCATCAATAACCCAACGAAGCCACACAACAGAGCAAACGGATTAAGCAAATCAACAAACGATCCGTGGTACTCAACCATAAGCAAGCTATTGAGCGAGAACGGAAGCCCTTGCATCAAGTTGCCAAACGCGACACCAAATAAAATCGGCGGAAATAAGCCTGAAAACGAAATAGCTAAATCACACACTTTTCGCCATTGGTCGTTGTCTATCTTGGCTCGGTATTCAAGAGCTAAAGGACGTAACCATAACGAGATAAGAGCCAAGTACATCGCAACATATAAGCTTGAAAACGATGTCGCATACACTAACGGCCAAGCTGCAAACAAAGCGCCACCTGCGGTAATTAACCACACCTGGTTTCCGTCCCAATGAGGTGCGATGGAGTTAATCATCACTCGTCTTTCAGAGTTGGTTTTACCTATCAACGGTAACAACGCTCCTACCCCCATATCGAAGCCATCGGTAATCATAAAACCAATCAGCAGCACACCGATTAGCACCCACCAAATTAAACGCAATGTGTCATATTCAAACATGAGTCAGTCACCTTATTGTTGAACTTGTTGTGCCAATTTGGCTTCAAGTGATGTTGTTGTTTGTTCATAGTGATAACGCCCCGTTTTCAAACTGCTTGGGCCTTTTTTAGCGACGGTAATCATCAAGTAACTTTCAACAATGATGAAGACGGTATAGAGGCTAATAATTAGCGCGAGAGACGTAAGTAAGTTCTCAACAGTTTGAGAAGAAGCCGCGACCGCAACAGGGAGAATTTCACCGACCGCCCATGGTTGACGACCATACTCTGCAACAAACCAACCAGCTTCGATTGCCACCCAAGGTAATGGAATTGACCAAAGTGCCGCCTTCAATAACCAAGGCTTTTGAGTTATGTTTTTACGGTAGGTTTGTAAGAAAGCCGCGCCAAAAACAAACAACATAATGAAGCCACAACCCACCATGATTCTGAATGACCAGAACAATGGCCACACGGTTGGGATTGAATCATCGGCTGCTTGTTGGATTTGTTGTTCAGTCGCGTCAGTCACGGTGTCTGTGTATCTCTTGAGCAATAAGCCGTAGCCAAGGTCCTGCTTGGTTTGATCGAAAGCTTGCTCTGTCTCATGTGAGGTATCGCCAGATCGCAAACGCTCTAGCAGTTCATAAGCGATGATTCCGTTACGAATGCGAACTAAATGTTGGTCACGCAAGTCATGAAGCCCCGTCACCTGCTCGTCCAAAGACCTTGTTGCAATAATCCCCATCACATAGGGGATTTTTACCGCGAAGTCGGTTTTGCCTTCTTCTTGATTTGGTAATCCAAACAAAGTAAACGCCGCAGGTGCCGGTTCGGTGTGCCATTCAGCTTCAATCGCTGCGAGTTTTACTTTTTGGACGTCACCCAGTTCATAGCCCGACTCATCACCTAATACGATCACCGATATGATAGAAGCAATGCCGAACGAAGCTGCGACAGCAAACGAACGTTTTGCAAAAGCAATGTCTCGCCCTTTAAGCAAGTAGTATGAACTCACGCCAAGGATAAACATCGCACCGCAGGTATAAGCTGAAGCGACTGTGTGCAAGAACTTAACTTGAGCAACTGGGTTGAGCACCACTTCGGCAAAGCTGGTCATTTCCATACGCATGGTTTGGTAATTAAACTCCGATCCAATCGGGTTTTGCATCCAACCGTTAGCAACTAGAATCCATAATGCAGAGAAGCTTGAGCCCAACGCCACCAGCCAAGTCACCATAAGGTGTTGGCGTTTAGATAGCCTTTCCCAACCGAAGAAGAACAGTCCAACAAAGGTGGATTCTAGGAAGAATGCAACAAGGGCTTCGATCGCAAGAGGAGCACCAAAGATGTCTCCGACATAGTGAGAATAATAAGACCAGTTAGTGCCGAACTGGAACTCCATGGTTAATCCGGTCGTGACACCTAAGGCGAAGTTAATACCGAAAAGTTTACCCCAAAAGCGAGTCATATCCTGATAGATTTGCTTACCGGTAAGCACATAGATCGACTCCATGATCGCCAGTAAGCAAGACATACCAATAGTTAACGGGACGAAGAGGAAGTGAAACATAGCGGTTAGCGCAAACTGTAAACGCGACAATTCAACTACATCAAACATTTAAGCTCCAAACATCATAATGATGGATTTCATATTAAGAATTGGAGCGTATTTCAGCACAGTTCGAACAAACCAAACTAGAACAGATTGGTTATTAAAAAACAGAACAGATTATTTATCCAGTCAGTAGAGACTAGCGTTGAAGTATGGAGCAGCCGGTAACTCAGCTAACGACTTAGGCTTGTAATTCCATTGTCTGAATCAAACCACCTAGAGTACGAATGGCTTCTGCGATTTTGTCGTCGCAAGCGTACGAGCAGTTGAGACGGATGTGATGAGAGAACTTTTTATCGCTGCTGAATATAATTCCCGGCGCAACAGAGATGTTGTTTTCAAGTGCTTGCTCATAAAGCTTCTCAACACAAACAGAGTGAGGCAACTCTATCCAAAGGAAGTAACCACCTTGGCTTTTATGAATCAGAGCACTCTTAGGCAAACTGGACTCTAGAAGTGCTATATGTGCCTTCTTCCTTTCATTCAGCAGTTTGCGAAGCTTTTTAAGGTGGTTGTCATAGCTATAAAACGTCAGGTAGTGAGATAAGCCAAGCTGAATCGGAATACTGCTGGAGAGTGTCGATAGATGCTGCAATCTCTGAATCTTTAACGCTTGTTTCCTTGCGACTACCCAACCAATTCGAAAGCCCGGCGACAGTGATTTGGAAAACGAACCACACAGCATGATTTGCTCGCCGGTGTCATAAGCCTTGGCTGGCAATGAACTTTGGTTTCCAACGTGAAGTTCACGATACACATCGTCTTCAATCATAGAGATCTTATGGTCATTCACTAACTCGGCGAGTCGCTGCTTGTTGTTATCACTCATCGAGTAACCGACAGGGTTTTGCGATTCTGTCATGAACCAACATGCTTTGATGTCCATTGAAGCAAACACCGACTCCAACACATCTAAATCGATACCGGTTTCAGGGTCGGTCGGGATCTCTACCGCCGTTAGGTTTAACCTTTCAATGGTCTGTAACACACCGTAAAACGCAGGGTACTCTATCGCGACTAAGTCACCCGGCTCGGTACAGGATTGCAGGCATAAGTTAAGTGCTTCCATTGCCCCAGACGTGATCACAATATCGTCGGGCAATACATCTAGCCCACCAGATTGATAGCGTTGAGCGATTTGCCTGCGGAGTGTTTCACTGCCCGGTGGTAAATTAGTAAGCATGCTGTTATCGGGCATTTGACGACTGGCATTGGCTAAACTGCGCGACAACGCTTGATGAGGAAACAAGGCAGGGTCTGGAAATGCCGAGCTGAGTGGAATGATGCTAGGGTCTTTGGCTCGTTGAAGCACATCGTAAAGCAGGTCACTGATTTTAACGGGGTACGGCTTGATGGCTTTTTGTTGCGTGTGTTCTGAGGTGAATACATTTCTACGCGGTAACACGAAATAGCCCGACTTAGGCTTTGAGCGTACATAGCCTTGGTCTTCAAGCTGTTGATAGGCCTGAAGTACTGTCTCGATACTGAGTTTATAGCGCTTACATGCGTCTCTAATTGATGGGATCTTCTCACCACTTAGCCAGATGTTTTGTTCTATCTGATTCTTGATTGTATTGGCAAGTATCTGAGATTTTTTCATCAAAAAGTCTTTTCTATCTAATGTGTAAAAGATTACTAAACCGTGGATATTCGAAGCATTCGGACATTCAGGTATAACAAAGCCCTACCCTAAACCCAATTACCTTCACGGTCGACTTGTTTATCTCTCCCATAATAAAAGACACCACACTCATCAATCGAGTGTAGTGCCTTAGTTGCTTAGTTACTTGGTTTAGATTAACTAGCCGACTAGTTAGTTGGACGCCATACGCCCCATTGATCATTTTCGTAGGTCGCTTTAGGGTTTGTACCACCTTGAACCCACCATTGCGCTTTCCACGACTGGTTCGAGTAAGTCACGACTTCGCCACCAAGGTAAGTCGCTGATAAGTCCCACGTGCCATTGTCTGGGTCTGGAGTCGGATCAGGATCCGGCGTTGGATCTGGGTCTGGTGTTACACCACCGTCATCGGCAATCACTTCGAACGTGAAGGTTTCAACACTATCACTTTCAATAGAACTAGCCATGAATGACAAGGTTTCATTAGCTACAATACCAGTCGTATCTACGACAACTGACGCAGTGCCGTTATTTTGGATGCTTACAGCAGAACCTTGAGTTTGAGTTAATGTCGCCGCTTCATTTGTTGCAATCACAACCTTGTCGCCATCATTCACTACGTTGTCACTCTTCACTAGCTCGTAGATGTCGCCTTTCAATGGCTCAACACCACCGTCGCCACCATCAATCAACGTTAACTGACCAGAAGCACGGCTATCCTTTGAGTTGAAGAAGTTACGTGAAGAATCGTTTTGGAAATACATGTAGTGCTGCATTTCAGCGTGCCAGTCACCAATGAAGATCGCGCCATCTTTAAACTCTTCATGCCAGCCGTTAATCTCTGAAGCCAACAAGCGAGCCCAATCGTTAACGTTTGAAGCGTCGATAACGATGTCGAAGCTACGCGCTACTTCACCGTACTTGTTGATGATGTCGTACTTAACGGTATCGCCAACTTGTGGTGTACCAAACTGGTCAGAAACAAACAGGTCGCCACGGACTAGATCAGGTTGAGGTGTAGGATCTGGTGGAGGAGTTGTACCACCCGCGATAGTGATGTCTGAACAGTTGTAGAAACCTTCACCCGCGGCGTCGTCACGTTGCCAACGTACGTATAAGATTGCGTCGCCAGAGCGATCTGAAGGAATCGTCACGTTGATACGGTATTTGCCACCGCTCACCGGAACATTCCCCTCTTTTTGGATAAGTTCTAAGTCACCCCACGCTAAACTTTTGCTTAGATCCGCGTTTGGTTTCGTTAGATAAAACTCCCAGAAAGAAGGGTTGTGTGGTGCAGTCGCGTTGAATACATATTCAAATGTACCAGTGCTTAACTCGGTGCGAGTCCAACCTGTATGAGGGGCGCCCATACCACGCTTTTGCGAATCATTGGCATAACACAAAGTGCCGTCTGGAATCGCAGCTTTCACAGCATTGATATTGTTGAAATCTTGGATATTTTTCGCATACTCGTTGCGTTGAACGAAAGGATATGACCCTGAAATATCTTTTGCTTGAGCACACGCCGCATTTGGTGGCGTACCTGACCAAACTCCGCCTTGTTCATAACACGTATTCTGACGTGCACTTGGAAATTCAGACCAGCCATGAGCATTTGCCACTGACGGCACACTCGATAGCATAGCCACACTTACTGCTATTTTTAGAATATTATTATTTATAGTTGTCACTTTCCCACTCTCTATTATTTTACCCCATATGCAATCTTGATTGGACATTTACTAATCAAGATTGCAGTTCGAGGTTTTATAGTTTCTGACTTAAAGAACACGGAAAATATATACGTCATAACTATCAATAAAAGTGGGATTTATTTTGAAAGGAATCAGAGTCACACAACTCAAAGAAATGCGTTAGAGATAGATGATATTGCTTCGAATTATCGATTTTTACCGACACGAATCACGCATTCCCTAAGAAAATAGTTCACTAGGAAGGTATTTTTTTATTGAATCAATCCGATTGAAACGCTCGCATAAATAATGATATTGAGTGCTTTTGAGCTTCATTATTACGTTGTTGAGACTGTTGCAAAGTGGCTAAGTTACTAAGCTATTAAGCTACTAAGCTACTAAGCTACTGAGCGTATACGTTTATAAATCGATAAATCATTAAACGTTAATTTGAACGAGCTAAACTAATAGCGGCTATGCATACCAAAGCGATTCGACATATCATCGTCCATACGACCGCCCTTCCAACCGCCACCGCCCAACAAATTAAGTACATCACGCGCGGTATATTCCTCACCACCGAAGAAGTCGTTAGACACGTCATTACGCAGTAATTGAATGGCAGGAGTCAGTTCAACAGCAAGGTCTTGTGGATCTGCAAACAAAGCTAAAGCAACCAGTTGTTGGCGCTTACTCAGTTCACTAGAACTCGTTTCTACCTGACCAATAGAGAAAAAGTCACTGCTTCCGTACGCTTTCACCAACTTTGCAGAAAGTGATTTGATTACTTTCTTGATTCGTCGTCGTTGAATATATCTAAACATATAGGTTGCCTTGTATTGATGAGCCTAAGTTAACCAAACAAAAGATAAGTTTGATTGTCGACCGAGATGCTTTTTACTTGCGTGTTAAATACGGATTCTAGCTGTTCAGGCGCAAGTACTTGTTCTGCACTGCCTGAGGCTTGTAGTACGCCCTTGTCGAGCAGCAGTACTTGGTCGGCATGTCTCAAGGTTCGGTTCAGGTCGTGGTTAGCCATAATAACCGCAATGCCCTTCTCAGCCACTCGTTCGATAAGCTTGTACAGCAAGGCTTCTTGCGCAATATCCAATGGCGCTGCAGGTTCGTCGAGGATCAATAACTTTGCGTATGGATTAAGCGTCGGCCAAATTTGCAAACACATGCCCGCCAAGCGAACCCTTTGCCATTCACCACCAGACAAAGCTTGTATTGAGCGGTGAAGTTTATCCGCAATGTCTAGCATCTGGCTTATTTCTTCCAAAGCTGCGTTGATTTCAGCATCAAGGCCATGCGATGAACTTGGCAGTGATAACGCAAGGTATTGGAAGACTTCCAAGTTGAAGGCGGGTCTTGCACTTTGACACAGATAAGCGCGATGCAATGATAAATCTTGTAGGGATAATGCTGACAAGTCTTGACCGTCGAGCTTTATATCACCTTTGTAGCCATCACCAACGCCAGATATCGCTTCCAATAAGGTACTTTTTCCACTGCCATTAGGACCGATGACATGAGTCACCTGCCCTTGCTTGAGCTCAAATGATAGTGGTAATAAACGAGCGCCGACGCTCAGGCTCTTAATTTGAATCATGATTTTTAATTAACATCCAAATGAAGATTGGTGCACCGATACTGGTGGTCATCACACCCAAGGGTAATTCTGCAGAATCGAGTAATGTACGTGCGCAAATATCAGCAAACACCAGTAACGCGGCACCTGCAACGGCAGATAAAGGAAGAAGGTATCGGTTGTCGGTACCAATCGCTAAACGCAGTAAGTGTGGCACCACCAAACCCACAAAGCTGATCACACCACCCAAAGCTACTGCGCAGCCGACTAAAATAGACACAGCGAAGATTAGACGCCAACGTAATCTCGGAACGTTCACGCCTAACTGTGCGGCATGCGTTTCGCCAATCATCAGTTTGTCTAGTTTGCTACCTTGCAAACACAACCAAATAATCACGGGAATCATCACCAACGTGAGCGAGTGTTGGTACCAAGTTACACCACCCAAGCTACCCATTAGCCAATACATCAATAAGCGTAAGCTAAGATCATCACTAAAATAGAATGCCCACGTCACCATCGCGCCAGAAAGAATGCCTAACGCAACACCCACCAGCAATAACTTGGCCGTAGTCAGTCGCATCGTTTTTACCATGCTAACCAGAATCACGGTAAAACAGAGTGAGCCTAAAACGGCGGCAATCATAAATAATTCAGGCGTAGGAGCAAATGGCAAGAAGAACAACACGATCACCATCGCCAAGCTTGCACCACCAGAAATGCCGAGCACACCAGGCTCTGCTAATACGTTACCCAATAAGACTTGTAAGCTTGCGCCAGATACAGCTAACCCAGCCCCGATCGCAATAGCTGCCAATAGTCGAGGTAAGCGTAAATCAATCAGTAGTTTTTGTTCTAACGTGGACAAGGTGCCCAGAGGGGAAATGAAGAGATCGCCAACCATTAGATAAATCGCACTCAGCGTGACAAGCAGTGCAGCCATCAGATAAATGACTCGCGTCCATTTTCGCTGTTTTTGGTGAAGAAGTTGTTGGAAATCCATATCAAGCTACTTTGAAATTGTTCGCGTAACCTTACCTGTATCCCCAAATAAACTCAAGGCTCACACCGTAATGTGAACCTTGATATTTCAACCAGTTGGGCGGTTGTTTTGTAGCTTAAACCCGACTGGACATTAATCGTACACAAGCTGACCGTGGTCGAATCGTGTTTCGACTTCGCATACCATTAAGGCCGCACGTTGACCGATAGCCACGTTACGATTTGGGAATACCACCGCTTCGTTTTCATTCTTCGCCATCAATGGCTTATCTCCATCATGACCAAACACTTCACCGTGCTTGAACGCCGTAAAGTTTTCAACGGCATCAGAGAACATGAAATCAAAATCATCATGCAAACGAACAATGGTTCGGCTTACGCGATAAGTAATGGTTTTCTTTGGTAAATGCTCTGGTTCTATTTCAGCAATCAAATTGCGCATTGCCAAATCGAAAGCCGTTAACTTATCAAGCTGGTTCTCACCAATTCTTGCTACCTGCCCTAGCTCCATTGTCAGTGCTTGCGCTTCAAAGTTTTCAGCGCTGTACCAACTGAAGGTGCTCGTTGGCGCATTGGATAACAACACCGCTTCAACGTGAGCACTGTTAATGAAATCGAACAAGGCTTTACTGCGAACTTCGTGGCGAACCTTAGGGCTTACGGCGAAAGAGTAATGCTTAGACAAACGGATCGCACAGTGTAGATCTAAGTGCCAACGAGTGGCAGGTACCGTTTCCTTGTAAAACTCAGTAACCAAGTACTTAAGGTTGTTCGCGATGTCCACTTCTCGATTACTTTCGTGCTGTTTTTCATCAAACAGACGGTTCATGTTCACATCAAGAAAACGCGTATGCGCATTGGTCGCTTCTGGGTGAGCAATGATGAACAAACACCTTGCTGTCACGACTTGGAAGCCGGTTTCAATATCCTCAATGAGCTTATCAATCAGCTCCATTGGTGAAGTTTCGTCACCATGAATACCTGTTGAAAAGATGATGTTCTTGGTTTCAGAATTGTACTCTGCGGGAATCACTTCCAATACACCGCGTTGATGAAGCTTAATATGAACACCGTTACTCAGTACGGTCTGTCCTGCAACCACTTCTTGCTCAAGATCTAGGCTGTCAAAAAGAAATGATTGGCGAAAGAGGGTCTTCGTCATGCGCTACTCCTTAATTGCACGGCCGTATGTTAATAAATTGTACATAGAAATTGTGTTGCTAGGATCGCACTTATCAATAGAAACTCCGTTATCACTCACAAATACTACCCATATATTTTTGTATTACCTGCTGGCTTTACTAACCGGCATCTGTTCCAAATAACTTTCTCTATTTAAAGCAACTTTTGGCTGTCTCAGCTTTTCTCAAGTCATGTCAGCAAGATAAGAGCCACGTAAGCTAACACAGCTCTTACCTACCATGAACAGATTGAGATCAATTAATCTTCCTGATCGAGCAATCTTTCAAATTCATCGATTTGAACTTTGACCATGTCGATGCTTTGTTGCCAAAAGTCAGCTTGAGTCAGGTCCATTCCCAAGTGTTTTTGAACGACTTCTTCCGCCATCATGCTGCCCGTATCACGAAGCAAGGAAACGTAATCACCGTAGAATTGTTCGCCCTTAGCATCGCGCTGAGCGTAAACACCTTTACTGAACAGGTAACCGAACAGGTATGGGTAGTTGTAGAAGCTCACTTGAGAGATGCTGAAGTGCAGTTTGCTTGCCCAGAAGTAAGGGTCGGCTTCTGTCATTGCATCGCCATACCACTCCTTCCAAGTGGTTTCCATCAAGTCACACAGCTGCTGAGCCGTTAGCTCACCTTTTTCACGCTGCTCATAGAAGGCTTTCTCAAACTCGAAACGTACTGGAATGTTTACCATCAAAGCCAGTGAAGAAGAAAGCTCTTCCCACAGCATTTCAAGTTTCTCATTGCGTGTTTGTGCTTGTTTTAACAAGTGGTCACGAACGATGTTTTCAGCAAAGATTGAAGCGGTTTCTGCTAGCGTCATTGGGTAGCGCGTCTGACACAAAGGCATGTCTTTCATCACCCAGTTATGGAACGCATGGCCTAGTTCGTGTGCCAATGTCATTAAGTCTGAGCGGCTACCGCTCCATGTCATGAACACAAGAGGTGTGCGTGTCGCAGCGAACTTGGTGCAGTACGCACCTAGACGTTTGTTGGCTGCTGGAGCGGCATCAACCCAACCGTTCTCAACCATTAATGCAACAAAATCAGCCATCTCTGGATTGACTTCAGCGAAGGCGGTTTTAATCACTTCGATCGCTTCATCGAATGGGTAAACCTTAGATTCGCTGTCACCCAGCGGAGGCATCGCGGCTAAATGGTTCCAAGGCTTCATTTCATCGAGCCCGTGAACTCTTGCCATTAACAGACCTGCTTTCTGGCCTACTTCGCGATTTGCCTTTGCTACCGACATCATGGTGTCTAGCGTTTCAGGTACGATGCGGCTGGCGTGTAGGCTTGGATCAAGGAAATGCACGTCGCTTATTTTCGAGCGCTTTTTGTTCTCTGTCAGTCGCCACCCCGCAAGCGCATTTAGAATTGAAGCAAAAGACTCTTGGTGCGTCTTCATTGCGCCTTGGACTGCGCGCCATGCCGGTTCTTGTTTGTCGAATTCGCTGCCGTACAACAAGCTCGCAGCTTGTGAAAAACCTAGCGCTTCGTCTTCACCGTGCAGCTTTAGCGACAGTTTTAAAGAGCCGGTTAAGTTATCGTACAAACGTCCCCATCCATCACGGCCATCCACTTTCATGGCGGCTAATAACTGCTCTTCAGCCACACTGAGTCGGCTACTTGCTAATTTACGTGAGCTTTCGATAGCAAAACGTTGCCCCGCAACATCTGCACTCTCATGCTCTAATACGGCATCAATAAATTCTGGTTCTGCGTGGATTAGCGTGTCTTCGTAAGGGCTGAACGCTTGAGACATTTCAGAGTTCAGTTTCGCAACTCGACCAAGCAGTGCTTTGGCTTCTGTGTGTGTCGCATCGACCGATGCGTGGCAATTAGCGAAGGTGTTGATCGTGCTCAGTAACGTGCCTGCCGCTTCAGATGTTTGAATGGCGTTTTGCATCGCTAGAATAATATGACGCTTTTCAACGTGTAGGTACAACAGCTCAATGCACTGTTGGATGAGTTCAATATCCTGTTCGATTTTTGCATCATCAAGATCGCAATAAGCAATGCTTAGATCCCAACTCGGTGTTGTCATGACTAAATTCCTTTCACGTAGGTAGTAATACCAATCTGGTATAACGGCTGTGAACGCCGCTTTATATTTCGATTTTTATTTCTGTTTCTATTTCTATCTAGCAGGTCTAATAGATTATTGATTCTTAAAAGTGTGTTTTCTAAGCGCTCAGAGAACAGGTAACCCTATTGATTTTACGCTAATAAAGCTCTGCGCAAACTGAGTGATTTGAATATGAGTTATCGACGCGTTTTCTATCGATAGCTTCGAGTACAAACTCGGATTTTCCCAATCGATATCAAGGCAATGCGCTAACAATATGCGAATCACACCACCATGAGTAACCAATAATAAATTGTCACTTGGATCGTCCAAAAGTTGCGACCAAGCTTGAGTTACTCTGTCGTGGAAGCTCTGTAAACTTTCTGCGCCAGTTAATTGATGATTAGCAGGGTCTTTCCAAAAGGTTTCTAACATTCCCCACTTGTCTTCAAGCTCATCAAATGGGACACCATCTACGTCACCGAAGTTCATTTCCTGAAAGTCTACTTCGACAGATAAAGGCATAGACATTCGCTGTGCGTATCTGTTTGCGAGATCGCTGCATCGCTTCAAAGGTGAAGTAATGACGCCATCGAAAGGCACATCGTAGTTAGCTAATGCCCCACATATCCGATCTTGAAGATCAGGGTTAACCAACACATCGGATAAACCATTAAGTGCCGCTTCGCCTTCGACTTTGCCATGTCTTAGTAGATAGATGTTTTTGGTTGTTCCATTTTCCATTTGTTCAACTAACCTTTGATACCAATCTAATTATGAGTCGAGCTTTGAGTCAAATAGCTCGACGGTTTTAAGCTCAATGGTAATCCTGCAGCAACCAGCGTAACGCGTTCAACTACGCGAGCTAGCGCTTGGTTCATGCGACCCGCATTGTCGACAAATAGGCGCGACACTTTACCTAGCGGCACCACACCTAAACCGACTTCGTTAGACACCATGATAATTTGCGCTGGGCTTTGCTCTACGCTTTTCACTAAAACTTCAACCACGGCCTCAACCTGTTCATTGGTCGCATCATCACCCAACTCAAAAATAATGTTGTTCAACCACAAAGTTAGGCAGTCAATCAACACCACATCGTTTTGACCAAAAGACAGCAGTTTTTCGGCTAATTCAACAGGGGCTTCATGCTCAATCCACAGCTCACCACGACGTTGTTTATGGTGCACAATTCTCTCACGCATTTCGTCGTCCAAATAAGTGGCCGTCGCAATATAGTTGAGACGTCCATTTGAACATCCTTCAAGCGCACACAATGCCTGTTGTTCTGCAAAACTAGACTTACCAGAACGAGCTCCACCCAATACCAGATGGCTATTTCGCTGACTTACTTGATTAATTTGATTAGCTTGATTCGTGTTTGTCATAGGAACCCGTTATAAAAAACCATTGTAAAAAGCAGTAATGAACACAAGGTAAATCAGTAACTCCATCAACTGTTGAGCCGCCCCCAAACAGTCGCCAGTAAAGCCACCAATTCGTGCCATTAACCATTTTTTGAAACCTAATCTAAACAGATAGGCGACGACAGATAAAACCAAAGCGAGCTCAAGACCAAACCACAGGCTAGGCAGAACGCCCACAAGCAATAAAAAGACAAGTTCGCCCTTAGTTTGCTTATTGGCCAATGGCTTACTTTTACTGGTATCCAAATCACTAACATAAGGCATGTCGTAGATAAGGGAAGCCGCAATCGCACGGCTAAAGGTATAACTGGTAACGATAACCATAAACAAGGCTGTCATGTTGACCAGCTCATTCAACAGCACCCACTTGCCAAGTAGAGCCATAACCAGTGCAGATGCGCCATAAGTACCAATTCGACTGTCTTTCATAATGGTCAAGCGGCGTTCTAAGGTCATGCCGCCGCCAATACCATCGGCCATATCGGTTAAGCCATCTTCATGAAAAGCACCGGTTAACATCAAACTAAAACTCATCATTGAAAAAATGGCCACTGCACTCGGCAGTATGGCATCGAGTAGCAACAACACACCGCCACACAAAACACCAAGTAATAAACCAACCGTTGAAAAGTAGCGACCCGAACGATTCATTCGCTCTTCTGAATAAGGCGTATTCTTCGGCATCGGTAAACGAGAAAAGAAACCCATCGCCAACGAAAAAAGTTCCCATTGGTATGTGATGCTATCTTTCAACGATCTTTCTAGTGCATCACTCATTAAACCGTGACTCCAGCACTCTCAAAACTCGCCATGTTGTTATAGAACTCGGCTGCCGCACGAATTATTGGCATAGCTAGCGCAGCACCTGTGCCCTCGCCTAATCTCAATCCAAGATCGAGCAGTGGCTCAGCGTCTAGCAGCTCTAATAGAATTTTGTGACCAGACTCTTCAGAGCGATGAGCAAAAATCATATAATCACGGCAATTCGGTTCAATTAAAGTCGCGACATACGCCGCAACCGACACGATAAAACCATCGACCAATACTGGTGTTCTGTTTTGATAAGAGCCAAGGAACCCACCCACCATTTGAACAATCTCATAACCGCCCACTTGAGCTAGTACATCTTTGATATCTTTAAGATCTGTAAGCTCTTTAACTTCTTTAAGCTCTAAACCTTTACAACGAGCAACACCTTGCTCAACCACAGCCACTTTCCGTGCAAGCTGTTCATTGTTGATACCAGTGCCTAGGCCGACACACTCATCTGCAGACCGATTCGATAACGCACTTAAAATCGCTGATGCGCTGCTAGTATTACCGATACCCATTTCACCAAACATGATGATATTCGTGCCATTCGAAATGGTTCTAGAAATTAGTTCTGTACCCAGTTCAATCCCTCGTTCAACCGTTTCGAGGCTCATTGCCGCTTCATTGGCAAAGTTATTGGTTCGTGTACCTAAACGCTGAGAGATAAACATGTCACTGTCAGATTCCACAGGCAACAATATCCCCGTGTCGACTACTGTAATATCAATATTATTCACCGCACAGAAGCAATTTATCGCCGCACCACCGCTCAAGAAGTTCAACACCATCTGTTGTGTCACGGCACTTGGAGCAATACTGACACCTTCATCTGCTATGCCATGGTCGCCAGCAAAAATGATGATACGTGGCTTATTCAATTCGATGTGCTCAACCGCAGCTTCTTTGCCTTGGCTGTGAATTAATGCCAGTTGATGCGCGACTTTTTCTAGTAAGCCAAGCGCACCAAGTGGCTTGGTTTTTTGGTCAATGCGGTGTTGGATGTACTGCGAGTATTGGGTATCTAACATAAGTTTAGGAACACTTAAATTTAAGGTAATGGATTTCTAGGGCTGCGATTCTGCTTAAGCTAAATCGATAACACTATTTAGGGCGTGCAACAGAGAATACATTGGAAAGCGTCGCGTATTCACCGCCACCAAGTCGAGATAAAGGGTCCAATGCCAACGCATCAATCTTAAGACGTTCACTCTCTTTATCAATCACATCTTCGGAAATGTACACGGTTTCTACTTGAGCAAAGATAAGGCTTTGAGGCACCTCTCCCACTTCTTTTACTTCATACAAGTTGCAGCCAAAAGCAACCGCACACTCTTTCACTCTCGGTAAAGAAAAGCCTTCAAATTCAACCAGCTCAATATTATTCGCGGATACTTCAGAATCACCGTGATCGAGTGTAGCTGCTGTCGCTGTCATCACCTCGGCAGAACTTGCTGACGCGATATGAATGACCAACTTACCCGTTTCAAGGGCGTTACGAGTGGTATCTTTGATTTCGCCCGACGGCTTTTTCCCAACTGATAACATCAGTAGCGGCGGATTGCTGGAAACAGGCGTGAAATAAGAGAAAGGCGCTAGGTTGTACTCTTGGTCGGAAGATTCCGTTAATGCCCACGCTATCGGGCGAGGCACAACGGTTTGTGTCATCAGGTGATAAATCTGAGTGGGAGCAAGAGTATCAAGTTTGAGGTTCATAGCACGTCCTTGGTCTATGTGAATTACGACTCAGTTTACGTGTTAAGCAATGCTGTATCTATGCCTAATCAACAGAAACGGTAGAGAGTGTTCTTAATTTAAACAGATCACACCGGTATTTTCTCAAATTGACAGTCAAATTGACGAACCCGAAACACCTACAATCCTGATAATAGATTTATCAATAACTTACACTTTGGCATCGTTTATGCTTTATCTAAAGTACTTGTTAATCTCTCCATTGATAAGTACCCATACTGTGAATACCCACACCGCAGTTAAAATAAAAGAAAACAATCGATTGAAAGACAAAGACAAGCAATGATTTAGGAGGTGTAATGATTCCAAACTCAAGTAAAAGAAAACCAAATAAATCGAGTAAGAAAACCAGTAAAAAGGTAAGGAAAATCCCACTCTCCTTCACCTAATCGGTAACAAGCAATTAAGACAACAAAGTAGCAAAGCAGCAAAGTAAGTAACAAAGCCCGTCGCCCAGCGGGCTTTGTTACCTTTAACACCTTAATAGAGGTTTACCTAACAAAGCATATACCTTCCGTGTAAAAGTCCATCATCGAATCCCCATCATCCTAACGCTCATTCATAAAACTTTTGTTCGCTTAAAATTCAAACACTGTTTATATTAAACAAGCACTTGTAGAGCGAGTAAGGAATAGAATGAGTATTTATGGAGATAAAACATCGGTTGTTATAGCTGGTGCGACAGGACTAATTGGCCATCATGTCCTGAGGCTGCTCATTAACGAGCCCGCTGTCGAACACATCTATGCTTTGTCACGAAGAGCATTAGGTGAGCAATTTCACTCCGGCAAACTCGATACACTCATCCACAACGATCTACAAGTAACGAGCTGGGATGACACCAAAGCGACACCCAACTTAGGTATTATCTGCTTAGGCACAACCAAGAAAAAAGCAGGTTCAAAAGAAGCGCTGCGAAAGATCGATGTAGAACTGGTTAGCCAAGTGGCACAGTCGATGAAATTCCTTGGAGTTCAACGTGTCGCAGTCGTTTCTAGCTATGGCGCTTCGCCAGACTCCTATTCACACTACCTGCGCTGTAAGGGGCAAATGGAGCAAAACCTAAAACGTATTGGCTTCAAGCAGCTTTTCATCGCTCGTCCGGGGCCGCTGGTTGGTGAACGGGATGAACCAAGAGCTGATGAAAAACTCCTGCAAAGCGTCTTCCCTTTAATATCTCCGTTAATGTTTGGAAAATTCAAAAACCTACGCCCTATCCAATCGGAAGATGTAGCTAAAGCAATATTATTCCGATTGTTCGAAAATAATTTCCAAAGTATCGAAATTTACACCTCAACTGACATGCTTAATTTAATAGCGAAATATCGTTAAAACGTCTATCTATTCACCACAATGTTGAATATCCATCCAACCCATTGGGTGGATATTACTAATCGTTCTAATAAATTACTTTTCCTTATTTTACGTTTGGTTACAGGTCGCTATTTTAGCTAACAGTATTTACGCCCATATATCTAATCGCCCTATCGATTCAAGTTTATTCATAAGGAAAAACAATGTCATTTTCAGCTATCGCTGCCTTAGCGGTATTCACTGGTATCCTCTTTTTTCTCTACGGACAGCAGAAAAAAGAAAACACGCTTTCACGCCTCGTTTTACTCGGTTTAGTTTTCGGTAGTGCTTTTGGCCTTGGTCTTCAACTGCTATTTGGTGAAGGCAATCCTGTTATCAAAGAGACGCTCGACTGGGTAAACATTGTTGGTCGTGGTTACGTTGGCCTACTAAAAATGGTCATCATGCCATTAGTGTTAGTTTCAATGATTGCGGCAGTAGTGAAGCTTGAGAAAGGCGGTTCACTAGGTAAGATTTCTGGCATCACCATTTCGGTATTGCTAGCAACAACGGCAATTTCTGCGATTGTTGGTATTGTTGTAACTCAAGCATTCGGCTTGTCGGCTGAAGGTTTAACAGAAGGCGCTCGCGAAACAGCACGTATCGCGACGCTAGAAAGCCGCATGGGAAGTGTTTCAGACCTAACAATTCCACAAATGCTGGTTAGTTTCATTCCGACCAACCCATTTGCAGACCTAACGGGCGCTCGCTCTACCTCTATCATCGCGGTAGTTATCTTTGGCGTGCTAACGGGTATTGCTGCTCGTAAGGTGATGGCAGAGAAAGAAGAATTAGAATCTCCAATCCGTACGTTCGTTGAAGCGGCTCAATCTATCGTTATGCGCTTAGTTAAGATGATCATGGCACTCACGCCATACGGCATCGCTGCGTTAATGGCGAAAGTAGTCGCAACATCAAGTGCTTCTGACATCCTAAGTCTACTGGGGTTCATCGTTGCTTCTTACGTCGCTATTATCCTGATGTTCGTCGTTCACGGTGTGTTGGTTTCTTTTGTTGGTGTAAACCCGAAAGAGTACTTCCAAAAAATCTGGCCTGTTCTAACGTTCGCTTTCACGTCACGTAGTTCTGCAGCAACGATTCCACTGAACGTTGAAGCTCAAATCACTAAGCTAAACGTGCCACCAGCGATTGCAAACCTGTCTGCATCTTTCGGTGCAACAATTGGTCAAAATGGCTGTGCGGGTATCTACCCTGCAATGCTAGCAGTCATGGTTGCGCCAACAGTAGGCATCGACCCAATGGACATCAACTTCATTCTGTCTCTGATTGCGATTATCACAGTGAGCTCTTTCGGTATTGCTGGTGTGGGTGGCGGTGCAACGTTCGCGGCACTTATCGTACTACCCGCGATGGGTCTTCCTGTGACTATCGCAGCACTGCTTATCTCTATCGAGCCACTTATCGATATGGCACGTACAGCGCTTAACGTGTCTGGCGCAATGACAGCCGGTACAATCACAAGCCGCCTATTGAGTAAAAAGGACAAGCAGCAAGATTTGGAACAAGCGAACGCTTAATGGGTTCGATTGATTCAGTAACTTGAGTCTCGTTAAACAAAAAACCGATGCACATGCATCGGTTTTTTATTGCTTGTTTATTTGTTTTGTTTTGTTTAATAGCATAGAACAAGGTTTTCAATATTCGATTAAAATTAATAGAAGAACCTCGTACCCATAGAATAAAAGATGAACAAGATGTAAATGTCCTTATTATTTTCAAGCCTATATTTAGACATCAATAAACGAACAATAATAAAGCGTTTTTGTTTATTACTTTACAAACATCCACATTCTATAACGCAAAACACCATATTTGTTCAATGGTGCAATAGGTTGACTGTTAAATATCAGTAAAACTGATATATGATGCGACGCTTCAAACATGCCCATCATTCCGACACCCGTTCGATAACAGGACCTTCATGAGCTTTATTATATTATTACTTCTTCTGATATTCGTTGGCGTTGCACGTTTACTTCAGTGGCGAAAAACCTCTAGCTTTATCAAACTTCTTCTTATCTCTTTATTTATGTTGATTGGTTCTGGTTTAATTCCTCGCTATCTACTAAACGACTTGCAAGCCAATTATGAGCGAAAACCTGACACTCAGTGGACCTCTCACAATGCCATTGTCTTACTTGGTGCTGGTACTCAACTCATCGTAAGTACACAAGAATTTGAGCCGACCTTTTTCTCGTTTGGTCGCATCAGTGAAACGGCAAGCCAATATAAAAACTGTTCGAAGGCTCAAACGATATGCAAAGTGATCGTTAGTGGTGGAGATGCACAAAATAATGGTGTAACCGAAGCGGAAGTTTATCAACAGCAGTTGCTTAGACTCGGCGTTCCACTAGCCGACATCATCCAAGAACCGAATAGTGTCAACACTTGGAAAAATGCGCAGCTCACCAGTGATCTAACGAAGCATCACCAGTTCGACAACATTGTTCTTGTTTCATCTGGGCTGCATATTCGTCGTAGTGAACTCTACTTTAATCATTTTGGATTAAACGTCGTTCCAGTTCGAGCCGACTACATGGCTGCCCAGATTTCATGGTTACCATTATGGTACAACTTCGCAGTTACAGACTTTGCACTGCATGAACAATTGGGCTTTGCTCGTTACAACCTTTACAACTTTATGGGTTGGAACAGCAAACGTGAGAAGCCCGGTGACGCCTGATCGCTTCAATCGTAATTTAACTAATTATTTAGTTATTGAGCTAGGGGTCATTCAACTAGTTGGCCATTTAGTCTCTAGAAAACTCACAGCTCATATATAAAAAATGCAGCGACAATCAAGTGATTGTTCGCTGCATTTTTAGAACCTGTAAACTTAGACCCTGTCAATAAAGCTGGGTATCTGGATTTACTTAGCTCGCCATTTGACTAGAGCTAGATAAAACCGATTACCACATTAGATCATCTGGGATCACGAAGTCTTTGTACGGGTCATCTTCGTCCACTTCATCAGAGCTTGAAGCTTGCGTATCAACGATAGATTCTTCGTCGCGCATAGCAATCTTGTTCGCTACTGCTGTCGGAATAACAACATAGCTCTCGCCTTGACGCGCAATACTTAGAATGCCTTTACTTAATTGCTTTTGAGTCAGCTCTTCTACGTAAAGGTATTTAACTAGCGTACCGTCGGTGAAGTTGTATTTGATCTCACCGTTTTTCTGCTCGATCTTGTTCATCTCAATCAGTTGCTTCACTTGAGCTTTAATTTCTTTGCTCAACTGCTGTTCTTTCAACTGTTGGTTTAGCTCTTTGTCTTTCGCTTGCTGCGCCAGTTTAGTTTCTTCAGCTGCCGCTTTTGCTTCACGAGACTGAACGCGAGACTTTTTAGAGCCTTTCTTCGCCTTCTTTAATTTTTTCTCATTTACCAAGCCAGCTTTAAGCATCTGCTCTTGGAGTGTTAACTTTGCCATGACTTTCCCAGTTCAGGATTAAAAACGGCACTATCATACCTGTTTTTGAGGTTTCTGTTTACTGAACAAGAACAAATTACAGAACAATCGCGAAATTTGAGCTTATAGATCTAAGCTGCGTCCATATTCACTTCTTGTTGCTCACAACCTCCACTTTTCCACGAAATACCGTTATACGCACATCGAGCCAGTTACCCAGAAGCACTCAAGCTGCCACGAAACTGCGCGGGCGTTTTATTGAGCCAACCTTTAAACGCCCTTCTGAAGTTTGCAGGGTCGCTATAACCGAGCCTTTCACCAATATCATCAATGCTCATGGTTGTGCCGAGTAACAGTTCTTTGGCTAGTTCAACTCGAACTTCGGTAAGCAATACTTGATAACTGGAATCATGGGTTGCCAGTTCTCGTCTTAGGGTACGAGAACTGCAACCGAACTCATCAGCTAACTGTTCAATATTTGGGAAACTGCCTGCGGTTTGATAAAAAATCGTTTTGATCTGGTTAGTCAGTAGATGTTCCGAGTCCAGCGTTTCCACTATCGACTGGCAAGACGCGAGATAGCGCTTCAGTGTCGCGGCATCATGAGTTAATAAGGTTTGTGATAAAACCGAGACATCAAAACGCAGTTCACAATGGCTCTGCTCAAAAACTACAGGGCACTGGAAGCGGTTGTCATAAAGCTTGGTGTAATTGGGACGAGCGTAAGGCAAAACCAAAGTGTGTATATCCAACTCGTGACCAGTCAGTTCTTTGAACAAAGAGACAATTGAACTTAAGAAGTACTCACTGCAGAAAGGAAGGAGATCACCCACTTCCAAGGTGTTCTCAATCTGAATCACTGCTTGCTCGGAATCTACAAACAATTTAACCGAGAAGATAGGCCCGTTCAGGCGCAAATACTTGAAGCCCGACTTGATGGCCTCTCCAACATTCTGGCTGGTCGATAGCGCATAACCCAACACACCAAAGTGGCTCAAGCTAGCATGCTCTCCCAACCAAAGCCCTAGACCATCATGAGGAAAACTCTGATTAGCCGCGCTAAATAACGTAAGTTTATCAGCGTAAGTCAGCTTTCCATTCGGATCTCGCCAATTCATGGTTTCTAAACCCACATCCATGAGTAGCCTGTCAATATCGACACCTCGTTGCTTTAAGGTATTCAACAGCAGCGCGATATCTAATGTACCCAACTGATGCCGATGTCCGGTCGGCTTATACTCCGCGATAATATCCAATCGTCTCTCCTTTACCAACGTAGTTGTCACTCGGCTATAAACTTAAAAATTCAAAACTCAAAATTCGTTACTAAGCATTCACGACTCAGCGCTCAACATTCACCAAGCAGCATAAACAATCTATGGTTATAAAATCGTGATTGGCAACGCGCTCTTGTCCGAATATGACCTCCCAATTCTACGCTACTCATCGCACAATGGCTTTAATTGTTAAATTTATGTGAATTATCGTAATGATAAAAACGAACCCTGCCCCACACAGTTTGATTGATTCTAATGGTCAGCCGACCATTGGACATTTAGATGGCATCCCAAAACAACTGAACATCGAGAACTTTGACTATCGAAACTCGATGGATTCAAAAGCAAACTCTTGGCAGAAGCACTTCCACTACAAGCAATTTCAATTTGTCAGCATCGTCACCGACACGCACATTATCGGCGTGGCAATCGCGGATATTCGCTACTTAGGCTCGGCATTTTGTTATCTGTACGATCTTGAAAACAACCATCTAGAAGAGTCATCTTGGTTGAGGCCATTAGGGTTTGATAAACAAGTTACCGCTTCGCCATTTGACGGCACGACAAACATTGCAGGCCAAAGCATCATCTTTAATATTGAACGCGGGCAATGGCAAGTTCGATTGAATACCAAACTCATCAAGGCCGATATCGCTTTAGAGCCTAAAGCCGACAGCTTGCCCTTGGCGATGTGCAGCCCAACGGGTTATTCAGGTTGGACTTACACCCAAAAGCACAATGCTTTGCACATCAGCGGTGACATCCAAATCAAGGGAGAATCACTCGTTCTCGAACAAGCTCGTGCCGGTTATGACTTTTCAGCGGGCTACATGAGACGCGAAACCAGTTGGCGCTGGGCAAACATCAACACGCAATCCAATGGCACAGATATTGGCCTAAACCTCGCGGCGGGCGTGAATGAAACCGGAGGCTGCGAAAACGTGTTATGGGTCAATGGAACCAGACACTTGCTTAACCCAGTACAGTTTACGTTCAGTCGCCAAGACACGAACTTGCCTTGGCAGATAACATCACAAGATGGACGTATTAATCTGACCTTTACGCCCCTTAATAACCGCAGCGAAAAGCTCAATTTATGGCTGTTAAAGAGTAACTTTCGTCAGTTCATTGGTCACTTTTCTGGCTCGATTGAAGACAACAATGGAGTGACACATCAACTCGATGGTGTTCTTGGCCTAACAGAAGATCACTTTGCTCGCTGGTAGCGAAGTTCAGCTAACTGAATCTCCAACGCTCAAGTCTAAACAAACTTGATACTAAGAACGCGTATGGCGTCTCAACAAGGATAAAACATGAATATCGACGCATTAATTAATCACCCAGAATGGCTACTGTTGGTATTAGCGCCCTTGTTCATGGTGTGCATGTTGGCTGAGTATTTTATCGGCCAGAAGCAAGGTCGACTGCCAGATAACTCCAGCTATAAACTTTCAGAAGTGATGTGTAACTTCACGCTTGCGGGAATGCATCAACTCTCCGATTTACTCACCGGGTTATTGGTCGTGCAATTGTATCTGTGGATGTTTGGTTGGCGTTTAATGGACATCGACATGGGCGTGCTGAGTTTTGTTGTATTAATGGTGTTGCAAGACTTTTGCTATTACTGGTTCCATAGAGCAAGCCATCGTGTTCGATGGATGTGGGCAGCACACGTCGCGCACCACAGCTCAGAACAGATGAACTTCAGTACGGCTTTCCGTCAAAGCTTAATGTATCCACTTGCTGGGATGTGGCTATTCTGGGTACCGTTGGTCATCATAGGTTTTGACCCTAAATGGGTGATCTTTGTGGTCCTTCTGAATCTAGGTTTACAGTTCTTTGTCCATACACAATGGATACGAAGCTTGGGACCACTTGAATACATCTTTAACACCCCTTCGCATCATCGAGTACATCACGGAAAAAACCCGCAATACATCGATAAGAACTACGCCGGTGTTTTGATCATTTGGGATAAGTTGTTTGGTACATTCGAACCTGAAGTTGAAACTGTGCGTTACGGCGTCACCAAGCCCGTAAACAGTTTTAACCCGATAGTCGTCACCTTTCAAGAATGGAAGACTATATTCAAAGATTTGAGGAACCGAGAGTTAACCATCAAACAGAAAGTCCAGTTGATACTCTCACCTCCATCGGATTAAACGACGCTAGACAGATTGTATTAACTAACAAATCGCCTCAACTGGATTCAAAGGCATCCCCAACGACTCGATTGAATAGTAAAGCACCGTTTTCCGACAATTTATTTGTGATCTGGGTTGCACGTGTACCGCATACTATCAGATACTGAACAAAACTAACCTTCAGCCACAGTAAACGCTCCGCGCTTGCTGTTCAGGAAATTCAATGAGTTCAGATAATCAGCCGACCTACTTCTTTTTCGATTACGAAACGTGGGGCGTTAGCCCAGCAAAAGACCGTCCGAGTCAGTTTGCGGGTGTTCGTACCGACCAAGATTTCAATGTTATTGGAGAGCCTCTGGTTATCTATTGCCAACCTCCTGCTGATTACCTCCCTGCGCCTGAAGCTGTGTTGATAACCCGTATCACACCACAGAAAGCGGCTTCACAAGGTCTCCCTGAGCCAGAATTTATCGCTAAGATTCATGCTGAGTTAGCGAAACCAAACACCACAAGCCTTGGCTACAACAGTATTAGATTCGATGACGAAGTAACGCGTTACACCTGTTACCGAAACTTCATCGACCCATATGCGTGGAGCTGGCAGAACGGCAACTCTCGTTGGGATCTACTCGATGTAATGCGCGCTGTTCACGCACTGCGCCCTGAAGGCATTGTTTGGCCAGAGAACGAAGAAGGTTATCCAAGCTTCAAACTGGAACACCTATCTGTGGCAAACGGCATCGAACATGAGAACGCGCACGATGCGATGGCCGATGTTATTGCGACCATCGAGTTAGCGAAGAAGCTGAAATCAGCACAACCTAAGATGTTCGATTACCTTTACAATATGCGTCATAAGCGCAAGCTGAATGACCTGGTTGATATTGTAAACATGACGCCATTGATGCACGTTTCGGGCATGTTTGGCCGTGACTGCAACTACACAAGCTGGGTTGTGCCTATGGCTTGGCACCCAACCAATCAAAATGCGGTTATCGTGGTTGATTTAGCGAAAGATCCAAGCCCATTATTAGAGCTGGACGCTGATGAACTCAGAGAAAGGCTTTACACCAAACGCAGTGAACTGGGTGAAGACGAGCTCCCTGTGCCAATCAAATTGGTCCAACTGAACAAGTGCCCTATCCTTGCTCCAGCCAAAACGCTGACGGCTGAAAATGCCGAAACAATCGGTATCGATCGCCAACAATGCTTGAAGAACTTGGCACTGCTGCGCGAACACCCAGAGATCCGCGAAAAACTGATCGGCCTGTACTCACAAGAACGAGAGTACGAGAAGAGTGATGATGTTGATACACACCTTTACGACGGTTTCTTTTCACCTGCTGATAAAACAGCGATGAACATCATTCGCGAAACTGACCCAAATAACTTGGCCGCTTTGGATATCACCTTCAGCGACGAACGTATTAAACCGTTACTGTTCCGTTACCGTGCGCGTAACTTCCCATGGACACTCGACGAAGCTGAGCAATTGAAATGGGCGAACCATTGTCGAGAGTTTTATGAATGCCGTTTAGAAGAGTACATGCTCAACCTTGAAAACCTCGCGCACGAACATGAAAGCGACGAGAAGAAAATGGCTATCTTGAAGGCGGTTTATCAATACGTAGAAAAGTTAGCTAGCTAATTCCATTATCAAGAGACGTAACACTTTGAAAGAAAGATTGATCCAGCTGGTTTACTGCTTAATCTCCTTCACCTTAATCATAGGTGCACTTACAGCAGGTAACGCGTTACAGCACTTTTTGGATACCTCAATCCCAGGCAGTATTTTTGGCATGTTGATTCTGTTTGCCGCCATGGTGATTGGTATTGTCCCTTCGCACTGGGTACAACCCGGTGCAAGCTTGATTATCCGCCTAATGATCTTACTGTTTGTTCCGATCAGTGTTGGGTTGATGGATCACTTCGACATGCTCATCGCGAACGCATTGCCAATTATGGCAAGCGCCGTTGGCGGCACGTTACTGGTGTTGGTGTCCTTATCATGGTTCTTAGACCGCTTGCTATCGAGAGGTAACTGATCATGTGGATTCTACTCACCATCGTGGTATTCCTGTTTGCTCGCTGGGTCAGTAAAAAAGTAAACTCACCGCTGTGTAATCCCCTACTAATCAGTATTGGTATCATCATTCCGATACTCACGTTCTTCAAAGTACCGTTTGAGACTTACTATGCAGACAACACATGGATTACCTACATGCTGCAGCCTGCGGTTGTTGCCCTTGCTTACCCGCTTTACGAACAGCTACCTCAAATCAGAGCAAACTGGCGAATCATTACCTTCGCTTGCACGCTAGGCAGTGTGATGTCGATGACAACGACAGCATTAATCGCCGTGGCTTTTAAAGCGGACTTAAGTTTGATTGCGAGTTTATTAGGCAAGTCAGTCACCACGCCAATTGCTATGGAAGTGTCTAGCCATTTAGGTGGTGAAGCAGCGATTGCGGCAATACTGGTATTGATTGTTGGTCTATTTGGGGCAATCTTTGCTTACCCAATCTACAATCTCATTGGCATTAAAAACCCTATCGCACGTGGTTTAACCATGGGTACTGTGTCTCACGCTTTAGGTACTGCGACATGCGCTGAAAAGAATCAGGAAGATGCTGCATTCAGCTCTCTAGCGCTTGTGCTTTGTGGCGTCATTACCTCAATCATTGCTCCGAGTATATTTTCGCTCGTGGTTTGGTTCTATTCTTAACTAAAACCTCATCACACGATTCAGCCCAACCAGAATACTGTTGATTTCAGTGCCTGCTTGGGCTTTTTTCTCACATTTAGTTAGTAATAGCAGACTAGTTACGCTCTATTACGGGCGATAAGTGCGATATCAACTGCAAAAATAGCTATTGCAATCGATTTCAAGTGTGACCTCACTCTAACTATGCAAGTCAATGTAACAGCAACAATATAATAGTGATATTTGTCACAGAAAATTCCTGAGTATTGCATAAACTTAAAGCCTAAGGTCAATTAAGGATTCAACATGAACAGTCGTATTACCCTGGCGCTGGAAAGTGCTCCAACAGCAATCAAAGCACTTTTGAGTGACATCGTATTAGCAGACAACTTTGACGCGACATTGTCTCCAGAACAATTTGCTAGCCTACTGCAAGCAAGTGGTTTAGCGGATGACGAGCTACGTATTGCGCTACTTCCTTTTGCCGCTGCGTATTCTTACGCGCCGTTATCTGACTTTTATGTTGGTGCAATCGTACGTGGTTTGTCTGGCACTCTGTATTTTGGTGCAAACCTTGAAATCGCTGGTGCTCAACTTGGTCAAACCGTTCACGCTGAGCAATCTGCAATCAGCCATGCTTGGATGAAAGGCGAACAAGGTATCTCCGATATCACGATCAATTTCAGCCCCTGTGGTCACTGTCGTCAGTTCATGAACGAACTGACCACTGCGAAAGAGCTTAAAGTTCAGCTTCCACAACGTGATGAAATGTCTCTGCAAGAATACCTGCCAGACTCGTTCGGCCCTGCTGATTTAGGTGTGACGACTGGCCTAATGACTAAGCTTGATCATCAGCACACGACTGAAGAAACAACGCCTATTGTTGTAGAAGCACTAGCAGCACTAAACCGCAGCCATGCTCCTTACACCAAAAACCTAAGTGGTGTTTCACTACAACTGACGTCAGGTGAGATTTTCACGGGTGCTTACGCAGAAAACGCAGCGTTCAACCCTAGCCTACCACCTCTACAAGTGGCGTTGATTCAACTTAAACTGGCTAGCTTCGATTTTGAACAAATTGAAAGTGCCGCCTTGGTTGAAATTGCCGAAGGTAGCATCAGTCACCTAGCGGATACGCAGTCTACGTTGGAAGCGATTAATCCCGACATACCAGTGACTTACTTAGCAATCTAAGTACATATAATTAACAAAGTTTTAAAGAAGCAGCTCCATTTTACAGAGCTGCTTTTTTTATGCCTGTAATTAACGCAACAACCGCGCAAACGTTTGCTTTTATCATTGAAATAAGTATGATCACCCCGTTTTCAATCAATCGTTCAAAAGATCGGAAGGAATTTCTATGTTTGGTACTGCTACTCGTGAAAATGCTACTCGTGTGCTTCTATTAGGTTCAGGTGAACTCGGTAAAGAAGTTGCTATCGAGTGCCAACGTTTAGGCTTGGAAGTTATTGCATGTGACCGTTACGCAGACGCACCAGCGATGCAAGTTGCGCATCGTAGCCATGTTTTAGACATGTTAGACGGTGATGCACTTCAAGCGATCATTGAACTAGAAAAGCCAGATTATGTGGTTCCTGAAATTGAAGCTATTGCCACCAGCAAGTTGGTAGAGCTAGAAGCACAAGGCTTAAATGTCGTTCCCACTGCAAATGCGACGAAGCTAACGATGAACCGCGAAGGTATCCGTCGCCTAGCTGCTGAAGAGCTAAAATTGAGCACTTCTCCTTATCGCTTTGCAGACACCTTTGAAGACTTTGCTGCCGCTATTGAATTCGTGGGCATGCCTTGCGTTGTTAAGCCAGTAATGAGTTCTTCAGGTAAAGGCCAAAGTGTTATCAAAACACAAGAAGACATTCAGAAGTCTTGGGACTACGCACAAGAAGGTGGTCGTACTGGTGCCGGTCGTGTGATCGTTGAAGGCTTCATCGATTTTGATTACGAAATCACGCTTCTAACCGTTCGCGCAGTCGACGGCGTTCATTTCTGTGCACCAATCGGCCACCGTCAAGAAGATGGTGATTACCGTGAATCATGGCAGCCACAAGTGATGTCAGACAACGCACTTAAAGCTGCTCAATACACGGCTGAACAAGTAGTTAACGCACTAGGTGGTCACGGTATTTTCGGCGTAGAGCTGTTTGTTAAAGGCGATCACGTTATCTTCAACGAAGTGTCCCCTCGCCCACACGATACTGGCTTAGTAACATTGATGTCTCAAGATTCATCGGAATTTGCACTACACGTACGCGCGTTTACGGGTATGCCAATCAAATCAATCACGCAATACGGCCCATGTGCATCTGCGGTTATCTTAGGTCAAGGCACTTCGAACAACATTCGTTTTGAAGGTCTTACAGAGGCTCTAGACGCACCACAAACGCAAGTTCGCCTGTTTGGTAAACCTGATATCGATGGTCGCCGTCGTTTAGGTGTGGCGCTTACTCGTCGTAACAGCACCGAGACAGCGATTGAAGATGCAATTGAGAGTGCTTCTAAAGTAAAAGTAATTTACTAACCAGCGATTTCATTCTGAACAATCACAACTTCAGATTTGAACAATAAAAAAGACGGGCTATCGAGCCCGTCTTGTTGTTGGTGTCTTCTTTTTTATTTGAGCGGTCTTTTCGCTTGAAAGCTCACTGAACTTAAGCGTCAGACTCAATCAAATACACTTCTTCACTGAATCGAGACAAACCTTTCTTAGCAATCTTCGGATGTTCATCGTCTGCGATATCTTGATTCAACAATGTGATTTTGTATCCCGCGAACAACTGATCGATTTCTAACTTAGGTACGCTAAACGGAGGCCCGGCCATCTCGCTTTGGTCGTAATCCAATGTAACCAACAAGATCTTGCCGCCAGGCTTTAACAGTTGCTTCAAACGCTCTACATATTGCACGCGTATCTCAGCAGGTAAAGCCACCAAAGAAGCTCGATCATAAATGATGTCGACTGGCCGAATGGGCGCGGTGAAATAATCACCCGTGTAAACGTTAAGCTCATCGAATTGGTACAACTCGTGCTGACCACTGATTTGAGTCACAGTCGGGGTGTAAAGGTGCTCTGCAAAAAATGCGCGAACCGCGATCTGGCTTAATTCGACACCTTGAACCTCTTCATGCTTGGTCGCTAGCCAAATCAGGTCTTCACTTTTGCCACAAAGAGGCACAAACACACTCTTCTCGTAACTAGGCTCCGTCTTTTCCCAAAATTTAATCAGAAGTGGATTTACATCTTCAAGGTGGAAACCAATTTGGTTGGCTGCCCATTTATTGTGCCAAAATTCAGGATTATTCATCTTTCGTTCATGTTAAACAGTCATAATGCAAGGGTACAGTATAGAGAGGTAAGAGCAACCTTAGCTTGGTTTAAAGTACCACATTGGTTTCGATAAAATCAGAAACTGGCTAAGTTCAAAGTTCTGATAATTGCGGAACTAACGGTTGGATTATTTGTCTATATCTTCACATTTTAAAGCAATATTAAACGTTAGAGTTGGTTTCTGTCTTAGCTAGCCCCATTTAATATATAGTGAGTTTAGTTAAACTGTTTTTACTCTTATGCGTTACTGGTTACCCCTTTTGACTTCCCGTTTTTGTAACCTTGTATTTTGGAGTTTGAATGAGTGTATTTCTCCGCACGACGGCCCTAATGCTATTGGTATTGAGCCGAGCGCCTGCATTCGCAGCAGCACCTGTTTCAACAAGTTCGACTGATCAAACGCGCACTCCTGCGCAAAACCAAGTTTCATCAAATGTATTCCGTCATAGTTTGAGCGGCCTCTACGGCATCAAAGCCTTCGACTCACGCCCGACTCAGCCTTACACCGACTTCGATATTCTGTACAGCAAGGCGCATCAAGGCCAAGCTGAACTAGAAACTATCTGTAAAAGTACTGCCCTACTCACCAATTCTGAAGTGCTATTTGCTGGCGTTAAATCTCAAGCTCGTGCAGAAGAAAAAATCGCCCTTGAGCTTGATGGTGATGTGACAAAAATTACCGACTTAGCCCGTGCAACTATCATCGCGAACGATGTAGAAAGCTTGGTTGAAGTTTACGAAGCGCTAAGCCGTGAAGCAGACGTTGTTAAGCTGAAAAACAAGTTTAAATCACCAGCCGATTCTGGCTACCGTGACCTTAACTTGTTGGTTCGTTTGCCAAAGACCAACATCATTGCAGAGGTTCAACTTCACTTAAAAGCGATTGCTGATGTGAAAAGTGGCCCTGAGCACGAACTCTACGAAATCATCCAAGGCATTGAGCGTCACGCAATTGCAGAACATCGCCCAATCAACGATATCGAAGCGGCACAAATCAATAGCCTAAGACGCCAATCTTTAGAGCTCTACCAACAAGCATGGCAACCGTACATTACAACGCACATTAAAGCGGCTTAACCGCTTATCATAAACAAGAACGACAAAGGGCTGCATAATCGCAGCCCTTTCTTTTTATTAGCGTTCTCGCGTTGCTTTCATTACTTCATTGCTTAATTGCTATCAGAAAGCAAAATATAGAGATGTCACTAATGGTGATAAAAACAGGAGAGGACAGCTAAGAAAAGAGAGTTAGGTGACACCACTATGAGAAACTAGTGACAAGGAAGTCAGCAAATGATGCATAAAACGCAGATACAAAAAGACCACGCTTGGCGTGGTCTATTGCTTGGCTACTTCTCGATTTTAATATTTTCGACTCGGGCTTTTAATTTTTGTCCCGGTCTAAAAGTAACAACACGTCGAGCAGAAATCGGAATGTCTTCACCAGTTTTCGGGTTACGACCAGGTCGCTCGTTTTTCTCACGAAGATCAAAGTTACCAAAACCAGACAGTTTTACCTGTTCGCCATTTTCGAGTGCTTTACGAACTTCTTCGAAAAACACTTCAACCGTTTCCTTGGCATCCCGCTTGCTGTATCCGAGTGTTTCAAACAGGTTCTCAGCCAAATCGGCTTTAGTGAGTGCCATAAAACTTTCCTCAAAGCTATGTTATACATTGCTACCATCTTCAGTAGCGCCAAAGCATTTACCCTATTCAATCAATGAGATAAGGTCATTTACAAGGAAAGTGTATGCCAAGCTTCTGATTTTCGCCAACTTTTTTATCTCATCTATTTAATTATTCTTTCAAATCAGAAAGATAACTCCCCTGTAAAGTCACATATATAGCTAAAAAACACCTAAGCAACAGGTACGATGTGATATTATATCTCGCATAACTAATTATAAATAGAATTTAAAACTTTAGTGTTCTAAAAGATAATTTTTGCGACATTCATCCTATACCCAATAAAATCAGCCACTTGATTTGATATCAAACTCAACAGTGATTACTAAATAAGCATTATTAAATATAATATATTTATCATTTCAGAATTTAATTCGAATCAAAGTCTCAATCATTCGGTATGTTTTACCATTAGCTAGCTCTTTTATAGCAGAAAGAACCTGCTCGAAAGATCAACATGCCCTAATTACCTTTAGCTTCTGCAAAGTCTCTTCTTTATGCAACAAAGAGACCATGAAATACGTTATCAGAGTCACTGGTAACGTATTTAGACCCACCATAAATAGATGCATCATTAATTCAGGTAAGCTCATCAGAACTTTGTTTAGCTACAAGCACTTGAATTAAATTCTTATATGGAATTTCAATTGATTCACTATAATGAGAAGGTGGTGTTTGTGAGTAAGACAACTGAGAAAGACAGGAGACTTAGATGAATCGTGAGAACTTCCCAGAAGAATTAAAAAGGCTTCGCGAAGAAAAAACACTGTCACAGGAAGATTTAGCGACTTTACTTGCAAATTCACATCGAGTTTTCGGCGGCATAAACCAAGTGACGCTGAGTAAGTGGGAGAGAAACGAGACCACCACTAGCCTTATTCGCCGCCTGGGTATTGCGAATTACTTCAGTCAACATTACGAATTTGACGATAAAGAAGCAGAAACTATCTCCCCTTCAGTAAAGCTAAGTGACATCCCAGTAAACCAAGATATCGCTTATCGTTACACCATTGATACCGTTGAATCCTATACGATGAAAACGGTCCCGAACGATGTCTTGGAAGACATACTCTCTATTCATTCAAAGTTGTATTCTTTGGACTTTCTTAGCTTCTATCAAGCCGATCATCTATCCGTCGACAATATCGTCATTCTCAGCTTTTACTGTAAAGGCTTAATGATGGGCCACATTGTGTATGACGACAAAAACGACATGTTGCTGAGTGTCGGTTCGATCAGTTTGTCGGTACGTAAACAAGTACTGCGATACCTTACGGAATCAATGGCTAAAAAATCGCTCACCATTCCGGCTCACGACCCCGCGATGGCACAATTTCTCTATGATTTGTATTTGAAACCAACAAAGGCAATGTTTGGTTTGTTCCTGTTTAAAGTCGACTCTCTGGTACTTATCAATAACCCCTTTTATCAGAACCTAACAGAAGAGAGCAGTCCAGTATTCAAATACTTAAGGTATTACAGCCTCAGGAAGAAGCGTAAAAGCATCGAGTTCACTTTGTAAGTCCAGACTTACTGCGGGACGAATATTGCGGGACAAAATATTTCATTTGAAATTTTCTGATAGCCAAACGATATAGTCTCAATCACGTTCCTTCTATAGATTACGTACCGCATCCTTTTAATGAATCAGCTTAGGCGACCAAAATGTCAAAACACACAATCAAAGTACTATTACCTTTACTCCTTCTTCCATTGTCAGCTTTCGCTTCTGACTGCTCACAAAAGATGGGTTGTGAGAAAAAAGCGTGTGAGATTGAAATGAAAATTGAGATCGCCAAAGCCAACGGATATGACAATAAGCTAGAAGGGCTGACAGACGCTCTAGACCAAGTAAATACATACTGTACCGACGAAGAATTAAAATCAGAGTTAATGAGTGACATTGAAGACGCGCAAGAAGATATCATTGAGTACAAAGAGGAACTTCAAGAAGCGCAAGACTTCAACGAAGACGACAAGGTCACTAAGTACCAAAGAAAAATAGCCGAAGAAAAAGCAAAGGTTGAAGAATACAAACAAGAGCTTTCGACATTAGATTAATGTTTGGCTCAATGATTAGGAAGCGTGATTAATCATCGCTAAACCAAGCTTATATACAAAGGCCTCGCAGTTGCGAGGCCTTTGTATATAAGCTGGACTGAAACGGGATGACCTCTATGTGTATTGGCCATCAACCACATATTTTACGACTGCTTTACTACTTTTCCCACCAACTTAACTGCACCAGATTTTACAGGCTTCACAATCAATCCAATACCGCCTAGAAACAGTACAAATACAATTTTGACAATAAAAACCAGTACAGTTAATAACGGTCGTGACCATGAGTATCTACAGAAAGCTAGCCAATCAGGAATTGAACGACTTAATCGAACTGATTCACGTTCATAGCTAGTACGCTCCAGTTCATAATACGCAGCTAGGACATCAAAGCTTTTCAGAATCACCTTTGCATGGTCATTCGAACACCGAGTTTTAATAGCCTTTTATCATAAAAAAGAAGACTATCATTCATATCTGAACTAGGTTAAAGCCCCGCACCGTAAGGAAAATTGGTTGCTTCGATACCTTTAAATACTGAGTTTGCTAGCACATACAAAATTATGCAAACTGGCTAATGACACATCACTTTTTAACTTCAATATACAACCGCCGGCGCTGGCGTTTTCCCATATTTGAAGAGAATAATTATGAGTGATACAACAAAAAACAAACCACTACCTTCCTTTATCGAAGAACGCTTGAACTTCTATATTCAAGACCTCATTACCCAGAACCAAAGCCAAAAGCACTTGGTATTAGGTAAACGACCTCAGCGCAACGCCGTTGTTATGCAGAGCAATGATTACTTAGCACTGTCACACAACAAACCGATCCAAGAGGCTCATCAAGCGGCGATCATCGAACACGATGACAACGTAGTGATGTCTGCTATTTTCTTACAAGATGAAGAGTCTAAACCTGCATTTGAAACCGAACTCGCGAATTATGTCGGAATGGAGAGCTGTTTACTTTCTCAGTCGGGATGGGCGGCTAATATTGGGTTACTTCAAACGATCTGCCCTCCGGGCACACCTGTGTATATCGACTTTTTTGCCCACATGTCGCTATGGGAAGGCATTCGTGCCGCTGGCGGCATTGCCCACCCGTTTATGCATAACAATATGAATCACCTGCGCAAACAGCTAGAACGCCACGGCACAGGCGTTATTGTGGTCGATTCAGTTTACAGCACCATTGGGACCATCGCCCCACTACGCGACATCTACGAAATGGCGCAGGAGTTTGATTGTGCCGTCGTCGTTGATGAATCGCATTCACTGGGTACGCATGGGGAAAATGGTGCTGGCTTAGTTCACGCCTTGGGCCTCACTAAGCAAGTCGACTTCATCACCGTTAGTTTGGCTAAAACTTTTGCTTATCGTGCAGGGGCAATTCTTGGGCCGAAACAGCTTTCAGAAACCTTACCGTTTGTTGCTTATCCCGCGATTTTCAGTTCGACGGTATTACCACAAGAAGTGGTTCGTTTAGAGAAAACATTAGAGGTAATAAAAGGTGCAGAAGACAAACGACAAGCCTTATTCAATCGAGCTAAATCACTTACTACCGGCCTCAAACGAATTGGCTTTAATATCCGCAGCGAGTCTCAAATTGTGGCATTAGAGTGCGGTAGTGAAAGAAACACCGAGCGTGTTCGCGATTTCCTCGAACAGCGTGATGTGTTCGGTGCTGTTTTTTGTCGCCCCGCTACGGGTAGGAACAAAAACATCATCCGCTTTTCAGTCAATGCCGACATGACACCTAGTGATATTGATCATGTTCTCACCGTTTGTCATGAGGCATACAATCATCCGGAGTTAGAGTTCGTGTAACCTTTTGCTAGAAGCTTGTTGATAGCAGCTTTCTGTTTGTAGCGTTGAACGGCAAGACTGCATGTAGCTATCATGTCGCGATACAAAAAGAGCCCAGCGAATTGCTGAGCTCTTTCTTGTGTTCATCTATTCATCTATTCATCTATTCATCTAGTTCAGCTGGATAACAAAATGCTGAAACCCATCAAATCCAGTGTGCAATTTTATCGAACAATCGGGTTTTATCTGCCGGTTTCACAATAAAGTCTGACATGCCTGACGATTCCATTTTTTCCAATGTCACTGGGGAACTGTCGCCCGTGTGAGCAATAATCGGCACTGAAGAATATTCTTTGGCAGCACTGCGGATTCGACGAGAAGCTTCAATACCATCCATAATCGGCATCTCGATATCCATCAGAATCAAATCAACATCCTCGGTATCCAAAGCATCTAACGCTTGTTGGCCATCTTCTTTCTGCACAACATCAAAGCCCTGCTTTTCCAATAACATTGCGGTAAAACGGCGCAAAGATTCGTTGTCGTCTACCACCATTATCGTGCGTTTATTAGTCGCCTCAAGTGGTTTTACAGCAACCGATGGCAACACGTAATTAGAATCGAAAAGTAAGCGCTCGATGGTCGCTTTAGTATTCAGTAGCCAAACTTGTGTTTCCACCCAAATCGGTTCAAAAGCAACGTTGCGAACACGCTTCACGGGCTGATGCTCATACAAATAGATGATTCGCGCTTCAGTGAACGATAGCAAAGATTCAACTCTATCGAGGTAATTGGCTCTTAAATCTAAGCTCTCCATATCAACAAAAATCAGATCGAACTCAAATTGATATTCCTTATTTTTAAGTGCTGATACAACGTCTAATACGGTGAGGTCAAACCCCATAAAGCGTGACGTCTCAGTAATTTTATTAGAGAGCACTTTCTGGTCACTGACCATCAACACTGTCTTTAGCTTAGTGAGCTCACTCTTAATTTCCTTCACAGAGTGAGAAGTCAAAGATGGGAAAGTCATAGTGAACTGCGTCCACTGTTCCACTTCAGACTGACATTTAATCTCACCACCAAACGAGCGCATGACCTTCTGACAAAATGGCAAACCTAAACCGTAGTTACCCGATTGGCCTGTCGTGTAGAAGTCTTGAAAAATACGACGAATAACATCGTTTGAAATACCGGCTCCATTATCGGTAACCATAATTTGATTGGTCACGTCATCACTGCACATGGTGACATGAATGTGAAAATCTTCAGGGCTGCGATGATGGAATGCGTTTTTGAACAAGTTATACATCACGTATTTCAACAAGGTATCACTGCCCAAGAAGTCGAAGTTACTTTGTACATCTAAAGAGATCGCTGATTTGTCGGCTGAGCGCTTATAGTTAAAGCTGTCTATTGCCCCTTCGACCACCGCTTGAGCTGAATGCTTCTTAAACGTAGAGCGAGATACTCGGTTTTCATCAATTGAAGTCAATAGCAGGTCAATCGTCTCGTTACCTGAATGAATGATCTCCATCGCTTCATCGCCCACTTCACGTAACTGTATGACTTCTTCATTACTTAAAGCGTATTGCCCTTTGTGATCACCACTCTTGGGGTTCGGCAATATCGATTGCATGACATCAATAGAGGTCAGTAAACCACTCAGAGGATTTCGCATCTCGTGCGCGATACCGGCTCCAAAAGATTTCGCCAATGACACCTTATTCTCGTGTTCCACCTGATTACGGAAGTAAAACAAGTTACCGAACAAATAGATAAATAGGAAGATTGGTACATGCGTCCAATTCATGGTGAGCTCTAAGTAGAAGCCTTGTGCCACCCATGCACACAAGGTAGCAATCCCTATCCCGGCAAAGGTTTGTGCAAACATCACTCGGGTCACGTGAACTAGTAGAATATGGAGGAAAATGGCCGACATGAAAGACATAACCCATACGTTGGACCAGTTATTCATCAGCAGCATGTAAAAGAAAAAACACGGTAAGCAGAGGGTGATAGCGACTTGATAATAAGCCGGAAGGTACTTTCGCCAAACAAATGAAACACGATTACGAACGACAATCCCCAGGAATAATACCGAGCAAAACAGACGCAGGGCCAAATTTTCATAGGGTTGCGGAAACAAGAATTCCCATACAATGTAGTAAGCAGGGAAACCGACAAAGCCCATCCAACCCACAAGAGTTAGGTTAGGTTCTGCGTACTGATAAACTTTACGAATCGCGTTCATACAAATACTTTATTTACTAAGCCCTGACGTTTACAAAGTCTAAAATTTAATGTTGGTTCTTATGTTTTCCGCTGAGTATATTACACATCTCCTCAGAGCAGTGAGCTTTCAATCAAATATGTATCAACGCTTTTATTTTATTATTGATTTAGATGGATAAAGTCTCGGTTTCATACTTTGATTCAGACAATTTCCCTTCGTAATTGAGATTTATACGCTCACGCCTACACCAATAACGCGCCTTAGCAAGCGCTGCGCCTCTTAGTTTGCATTATGTCACTGTAACGCGATGCATCTTTCTTGGAGTATCGCCGTAATCAATCACTGCATAATGCTGCGTTACTCTGTTATCCCATATCGCTATTGATCCCTTCTTCCATTTGAAGCGCACCTGAAACTCTGGACGTCGGGCAATGTCAAACAGATGACAGAGCAGCTCATCGCTCTCTTGACGATCAAGTTCGTTGATATAACGAGTAAACTGCTCATTGATATACAGTGTTTCTTTACCTGTTTCCGGATGGCTCTGAACAACAGGATGGATTACTGGTGGATTTTCCTGTGCGGTTTTGATTAACGACTTGTGCCAATCAAGCTCTATCTGATCCGACTCTATGCCTTCAAAAGCCACCAGCGAATGAGTCGCAGACAACCCTCTCAACTTAGCCTTCATGATTTCATCTAATGAATCAAACACAGCGGTCATCGAACACCAAATCGTATCCCCTCCAGCACTGGGCACATGCTGAGCATGCAACAAAGAAGCTTTAGATGGCAGGCTACGCCACGTTAAGTCGGTATGCCAATAGCTTTCCATGGGTGCATTGCCACGGGTTGTTTCAATCACACTCACTTGAGGTGCGCTTTCGACGCGAGGAAAGAAAGGATGCGCAGGTTCCAACTTGCCAAATCGCTCTGCAATCATCAAGTGTTGTTCAGACGAAAGGGTTTGCTCATCGAGAAAAACCACTTGATGTGTAATCAGTGCCTGATAAATCTCATCGAGTTCAGTCGCACTGCATGTGGCGAGCTCGACACCATGGATACGTGCACCGATGTGAGGAGTATTCGGTTCTATTTTCAACATAAATTCGCTTATTGATGATGTTAGATTTCAGAGTCAATTTAGATACTTACTATTAAACCGGACAATGGTGAGTTTTCTTTCCACATGCTTCTAATACATCAAAAAAAAGAGCCCCTAAATAGGCGCTCTTTTCGTTTTTTGATACTTCCTGTATCCATAGACAAGTCCAATCTGTAGTACTTTCACTGAAAGCCAGATCATCGATATCTCCAGTTGTGTATCAACTTAAATCTAGCACACAATCTTCAAGCTTTTCTGAGACACAACCGAGATAATCAACTTAGTGCCATTCCATCTCACCACTTAGCACTTTGGCACCTAGTTCAAGGTCGCCTTCCGTCGCCTTAAATTGTGGGTATGCTTTCTTCATGTAATCACTGATATCAACAGACGTTGGATTGCTTGTGCTTACCAGTGCTTTTTCAATGTCTGCCACGTAATCCATCGTAAATTGAACGCCATTTGTACCCGTTGGCATTTCACCTAAGTAGTGACCTGGAATCACCACCTCAGGCTTAAGTGCTTTCATGCGCTCTAATGATTGTGACCACTGGCTACGAATCTCTTTCGATGCGGTATCTGCCATCCATACATGTACGCCGCTATACACCGACACACCACCAAATACTGTCTTTTCAGATGGAACCCACAGGTAAGCTTGGTGTGTATTAATTTCTCTCACTTCGATTGTTTCACCTTCGAGGTTCAACGTGGTGTCGTTAAGCACCGTTGGGACAATGACTTTAGACGGTGCGTTGTCTTCTAAGATTGGGCCCCAATACTCGATCTTTGCATCTTTAGTTCGCTTGATGTGCGCAACAACCGCTTCACTGGCCACGACCTCAGCGTTTGGAAATGCCGCCACAATCGGTTCTAAGCCAAAGTAGAAATCTGGGTCGCCACTGCTGATGTAAATCATCGATAGCTCTTTGCCTGTGGCTTTGATTTGTTCCACCAACGTTTTTCCATCTGCGACGCTAAATTGTGCATCAAACAGCATCACTTCTTTTTCTCCCGAAACCAGCACAGAGCTTGCGGGGAATATCGCGTTTTCACCCGGATTGTAATGAGTGATGTTTAGCTCAGCAGCAGAGACAACACTCGATGCCGCTAGCATGGATCCTAAACTCATTGATCCTAAAAACGCGGTTCTTGATAAAAGGATTTTAAATAACTTTTTCATAGCTTTATTCCGTTATTAAGAGCTGAACGCCTGCCAACTCATTGAGTGTGCAAACATCTTATTTGATTGGAATTAGATGAAATAGACATCAAATTAACTTTCACTGTTGCAATTTTCGGACATATAATAATTTTACAGTAGCTATTAGATGCAAAATCATTTGGGCAATAAGAACAATGGATAAACTTGAGGCAATGAACGTCTTTGTCACCATCGTTGAGCGTGGCAGTTTGAGTGCAGCAGCAGAACACCTTGATCTCTCTCGAACCAAAGTCACGCGCTATTTGGGAGAGCTAGAAAGCTGGATGGACACACGCTTGCTTCATAGAACCACTCGAAGCTTGAGCTTAACCAGCGCGGGAAAAGAGACGCTTGAAGTCGCAAGAGAGTTGCTTGCCCTTGAGGCGTCGTTAGCGGGTATCAGAAATCAAAGCCGCGAGGATTTGAAAGGCCAACTGCGTATTACCGCCAGTTATTCCATTGTCGAGAGTTTCTTGATGGACGTGATCAGCAGCTTCATCGCTAAATGGCCAGAGGTCACGATTGATATCGTTTCTACCGATCAAACGGTCAATCTTGTTGAGTCACGTATCGATTTAGCAATTCGCATTACCAACGAACTGACACCCAATAATGTTGCTAAGCAGTTAGGTGAATGCCGCTCGGTGATTTGCGCATCACCTCAATATCTAAAAGAGAAAGGTACACCTAAAAACGCGCAAGATTTAACGTATCACAACTGCCTATCATTCAGTTACTTTGGCAAAACCGCGTGGACGTTTAATGGCCCTAATGGATTGGAATCAGTGCCGATTAAAGGGAGTATTAGTGCGAATACATCTGAGGTTCTGCTATCTGCCACACTCAAAGGCAACGGTATCTGCTTACTGCCCTTTCCTTCGGTGGAAGGCTTGATAAAAAACGGTTTGTTGGTTCCATTGCTCGCTGAATGGAAACCTAAAACGCTGGGTGTGCACGCGGTTTATGGAACGCGCAAACAAGTCACACCGCTGTTAAGAGCCTTTATCGATCACCTGTCTAACGAGATGGAACAGTCGACAAGCTGGTAGATAAACTCTCCCATTAACGATACTGATATGGCATAAGTATTATTAATTTTACTTATGCAGAACTAAATTCTATCTTGGCTTCATTATCCAACACCATAAACAAACGCGATTGCACAGGGAAAAAGACGATGACTGCCATTACCGATTTAAACATTCTGCTAAAGTCCATGTCACCAGAACTCATTGAAGGTGATTATGTTTTTTGTACTGTAGACGGGGGATTAGCAGATTATGTTCAACTCGAACCAATCGCGACCTTTCGTGAAAAAGAAGGGTTAACCTTGGTGCTAACAGAGGAAGCTGCGACTCAAGCGCAGTTAAATTTCGACGGTGTATTTGGCCTGATAACTTTATCGGTCCACTCCAGTCTTGAAGCAGTTGGATTAACAGCGGCTTTTGCCACCAAGCTAGGTTCATACGGTATTAGCGCCAACGTAATTGCTGGTTATTACCACGACCATATCTTCGTTCAGAAAGACAAAGCAGACGAAGCAATGAGCGCGCTGAAAGAGTTTTCAAAAACTGAGTAATAAAGAATTTGATTACTCACAAATACAAAAAAAGCGACGTAATCTACGTCGCTTTGACTTATTGCTCAATAATCACTCACTGATCAGGCATCAGTGAATGACACAGTTAAGCAAGCTTAAAAGTCGCCACTTTGTCACTTAAACCAGCGGCTTGGCTCTTAAGTTCGTTCGACTCAGTTAAGCTGTCCTGTGCGCCCACAACTAAGTGGTCGGTAACATCTTTAATGGTCGTAATGTTCTGAGTAATTTCACCCGTCACGTGCGTTTGCTCTTCTGCTGCGGTCGCAATTTGAGTCGCCATATCACTAATCAAAGCCACTGCTGTGTTGATCTCTTCTAGCGCATGTGAAGCTCGGTCGGCATCTTCTACGGAATGTATTGCCAGTTTCGAGCTGCTCTCCATAAGCTCAACCGCTTGGGTCGTTGTGCGCTGTAGAATATCAATCGTTGATTTGATCTCTTCTGTTGAAGAGTGAGTACGTTGAGAAAGCACACGCACTTCGTCAGCTACCACTGCAAAACCGCGACCTTGTTCACCAGCACGAGCGGCTTCAATCGCTGCATTCAAAGCAAGTAAGTTGGTTTGCTCTGCAATGCCTTGGATTGTCGCTAATACTGTTGAGATCTCTTGAGCGTGCTTGTTAAGTTCGCTAATCACATTGCCCGCTTCGTTCACTTCATTGGCCAAGTTATTAATTGAGCCTTTAGTGTCGACGACCAGAGCGTGACCACTGTTGGTGCTTGCTGCTGAGTCTTGTGCAGCCTTTGCTGTTTGCTCGGCATGTGATGCAATCTCTTGAGTTGCACAAGCCATCTCCGTTACCGCTGTCGCCACCATAGTAATTTCTTGCTGCTGGTGGTTTAGCTCGTCCACAGAACGATTCGCTCGCTGAGTACTTTTCTCTGACTGGCTGTTTAGCTGTTCTGATTGTCCACGAATATGACCAATCAACTGCTGTAAACTACTCACAAAGGTATTGAAGTTATGAGCCAACTCGCCGACTTCGTCTTGGTTTTCAACATGAATTCGTTGAGTTAAATCACCGCTACCATTAGCGATTTGTGCCAAGGCTTGAGATACATGATTAAGCGGACGGAATAGAATCGTACACAGCAGATTGAACAATATGGTACATACAATCACAACCAGTAATGTCACCAACACTTGCCCGATCACAGCATCAAATAACGGCGCCACCAAAGAGTCATGATTAACCACACTGATGGTAATCAGGTTTGTGCCATCAATCGCTCGTGCATACAGAACATAATCACTGCCGTTCAAATCGATAGAAGTATCTTTACCGCTCATCAACGCCTTTTGTACATCAGAAAAATTCAACCCAAGCGAGCTGATATTCTTGTTCAGTAGCTTGGTGTCAGCGTGCGTGTAAACCGTGCCCTTATTGGTCGCGATGAACATGTAACCTTCGCCCGGAAGGATTACCTTTTCAAGGCTATTAAGGATGTCGGTAATTTCTACATCGGCCCCTAAAACGACCTGCTGGCCATGCAGTTGCATTGCAGTACCCAACGACACGACATTCGCCCCAGTTGCCGCTGCAACCGTTGGGTTATCCATGAACACCTTACTTGGGTTCGCAACCGCATTGGTGTACCAACCCCATACGCGTGGATCATCATTGCCAGGTGGCAACACTACGCCATTCGCATTTTTTTGCGAGCCATCAGGGAACGCTAAGAACACATTATCAAACGCCCCTGAATCACGGACCTGTTTTAGGTGAGTTACCAAGCTTTCTTGTTTGGACTCTTTCGACAGAGAAGTGAGCGCACGCTCTTTGGATAAGATCCAATCTGACACGTATTGGTTGTAAGAAGCGGACGCCCCTTCCAAACGCTGTTCAACTTCAGTATCCAATCGTTGCAATGATGCACGAAATGAAAGTGCTTCGACCAAAATCCCCCCCAGGATGATGGCCATACTGGCAGAGATCGCCAGCTTATTCTTAAGCGAGAGTTTCTTTAACATAGAAAACCTATAATTTTTGTATAAATAACCGTGGGTAACAGAACCGTTCCCATGCGGTAGCAAGCCAATATATTTTACATGTTAAAATAAATAATTAAACGTGCTAACCTCTTGTATTATCGATAAATGTGGGCCAAAAATTAGATCCAGATCAACTCTAGCCGACGAACGACATACGCTAAGGTTGAATAACGTTAATAAGAAAATAAAATGCCGAGCCTTTTGTTTCATTTATATTGATGTAAATGGCGTTCGTATTCTCAATGCATTAATCTTATAAGCTATTAAGTACTCAGAGTTTTCCTATGTCCCGAAGCCAACGCCTCTTCGACCTGCTTCAATTATTGCGCTGTCATAAATACCCAGTGTCTGCCGATAATCTCGCTAAAGAGCTCAACGTGAGTACTCGCACCATTTATCGCGATATCGTGACACTGCAAGCACAAGGTGCTGAAATTGATGGTGAAGCTGGGGTGGGTTATCAATTGAAACCTACCTTCACTCTCCCACCGATGATGTTTTCAACAGAGGAATTGGAAGCATTACGGCTTGGCGCTGAATGGGTCGCCAAGCAAGCCAATGGGGAGTTCAATGAGTCGGCTAGAAATGCCATTGCTAAGATTTCTGCGGTGTTGCCTGCTGACCACCAAGCTAAACGCAGTGAAGACATTGTGCGTGTTGCTTCAATCATTGAGGTTGCAGAGTTAACTATTGAACTGTCGGACATCAAACTGGCAATTAAGCAGCAGAACAAAGCTGAGCTCCATTACACAGACGCAAAAGCTAATGTGAGTTCAAGGATCGTTTGGCCGATGTTGATTGGCTTATTCGAACAGCACTATGTTTTGGTCGCTTGGTGTGAAACGCGAAGTGCGTATCGGAATTTCAGGCTGGATAGAATAGCTGAATGGAAAATGCTCAAAGAAAAGTATCAGCGCCCGCGTCATGACTTGATCAAAGATTGGCAGAACATAGAAGGCATTGCAGATAAAGTGATTCGCTACTGACAAAAACTGTCACTGACTCGCGTTATATTTCTCCCAACCCGAGCAAACTCGATGCAAATCAAGTTGCCCAGAGACGAAACGAGTTAAATCAGAAACAACATCGCAAATCAAATTGACCAGCCTAGGAGCTATTATGTTTACCATTGATTCATTTGTTCTTTATGTCGCAGACATTCATCGCAGCATGGACTTTTATGCAAAAGCATTTGATTGCGAGCCAAAGCTTCTATCACCAACCTTTGCTGCCCTAGACTTTGCAGACAACGTTAAAATCACCCTCAAGCAGGCTGACGTTCTAACACCAGCAAGTAACATCAAGGGCGGCGGTACTGAGCTCTCTATGCCTGTTGCTGATAAAGAGACACTGGAAAATCTTTATCAGGCATGGAAAGAAAAAGGCATTCAGTTTGAACAAGATCCAGAAGAGTCGGTTTACGGCATCAACTTCCTTGCTGTTGACCAAGACGGACACCGTATCCGCGTCTTCGCTTAAACTAATAAGGGCAAGCTGCGCCTAGCCGCTTGCTCATCTCATCTCATCTCATCTCATAAAAAAGATTATTATCCGAAATCTAGCGTCAGCAATAATCGAGTCTCGTCAGATGAAGTAACGGGAGAACGGTGCACAAGACCCGAATTTTCATTGCCACTCCAACTCTCTCCTTTTAGCAACGCCACATCACCACTCACCATTTGTTGAATATCAGATTCGTGAGTGTATAAGCCTGAAGCAGAATCTGGTTGTCCGTTGGCTCCTCGCCCTAACTTAGAACGATCGACCGAGTCATTCTGTAGCCATTGAGTGGCGACACCATGATAAGTCGTCACTAAGCGGCAAGGTACTTGGTCAAAATGGAAACGGGGACACATCGCTTTATTCAGAACGGCTAGACGCAGCCCTACTTCTTCAAGCTCGAACAAGCAACAGAACATATCCACCAGCTCTGCCATGTTTTCTAACAGCGCTTTAGAAGCCGTTCCGTCGGTCGCAAACTCTAATTTCTCAAAAGCGTTGTCGGGTGACAGACTAATAGACTTACTAAAGTTTGGATTCGACGCGATAAACTCACCAATGGCACTTATTAAGTCAGCATCAAATGTACGCTGCCAAATCGCAATATTGATATCACTTTGATAGATATCGGCCAGTACCGTTGGCTGCTCAGAGGCACGAAAGCATGGCTTGTGACTCGCCTGAGCCTTGATGCTCACGGCGGAACTAATGTTAAGTGGCTGATTGCTATTGTCTGCCAAAGGCTTCATTAACACGGCATTCATTACGTCATCTCCTTGATACATGCTTATCGTCTTGGTCTTGCCGCTACGATCGTTAATCACAGCAAGAATGATTTTTAGTTATGTTATAACATAACTAAACTATCGCAAGCAACTTGCCGCACATGTTTCCAATTATATGGATATGCCTTTGTAGCCTTGGGTAATTTGATGAATGTGAATCAAAGCAGGAATGTGAATCAAAGCAGAAAACGCGAAAAACTTGGCTATTGAATTCATAGAAATTGACTCACCAAGCAACGGCTTTCACACCATAAGCCCCAAGTTAATCGAGAACTCAGACACGAAATGGCTGAATTACCCATAAAGTAAGCTCGGGGATGTCGTTGATGTCACATGTCGTTACACAGCATGACGTCTTAAGGCTTTACATCTTGAGCGAGGTAAACAACAATCCCTGAGAATAAATCCATAACATAATGTATTTAGAAATTATGAGTAGTACAGAAAACAAAAAATCGAGTCCTCTTTTCGAAGTCGTATTTAACGTCTTTCTTCCTTCATTTATCTTAATGAAGTTCAGTGGAGAGGAACACCTAGGAACTGGCTTAGCACTACTTGTCGCCCTTGCCTTCCCTATTGCTTACGGTGGTATGGAGTTAATCCGCAACAAGAAGTTTAACTTCATTGCGGCACTTGGCTTTGTCAGCGTGCTATTAACCGGCGGTATTGGCTTCTTCGAACTCGACACTCGTTGGTTAGCACTAAAAGAAGCATTAATACCCGGCCTAATTGGTTTAGCGGTTCTTGGATCAACCTTCACTCGCTACCCGTTTATCCAGAAAGTTATCTTCACACCGGCACTGTTAAACATATCTCTAATCGAAGAGCGTTTGAGACAGTTTGGTAACCAAGCAGAGTTTAATCGTTGCCTAATGAAGTCAAACTACCTATTCGCTAGTACCTTCGCGTTTTCTTCTGCGATGAACTACTTTCTGGCGACTTGGATTGTGACTAGCCCGGCTGGTACTGCCGCTTTTAATGAAGAATTGGGGAAGCTGACACTTTACAGCTACCCGGCCATCGCTATTCCAAGTATGTTGATGATGTTAGGTATCTTCTACTACATTTGGCGCCAAGTTCGTTCTATGACCTCGCTAGAAACGGAACAGATCTTTATTACTAAGTAGTTTTCGTTACGTTAGCTCCGAGTACGAAACCGCTTCAGATACTCATTTGCTTAAATAACAGCTAGCTTCAAAAACCAATTGCTTCACAAAAAGTATTAGCCCAGCACACACGCTGGGCTTTTTCGTCTGTTCTGCATGCAGCCAAAGATCAACTTTAATTGACATCATGAATTAATTAAAACAAAACGATGTTCATTTTCATGACTCACTGTCCATAACTGGCCGAAAACAGGCAATACTCAATGATTTGCATTGAATGAGGCGTGATATGTTTTTATAATCAACATCGTTTGTTACTTTACAAAGTTCAATCCTAGCAATGACATAACTTCAGTTTATATTGGTAAATTCAAACAACTAGTTTGCAAAAGCTAGGCACCATACGAACTCGATAAGGAAATTAAAATATGAACAAATCTCAATTAGTTGAACACATCGCAACTTCTGCTGACATATCAAAAGAGCAAGCAGGCACAGCACTCAATGCGCTCGTTGAAGGTATCTCGACTACGCTTGCAAATGGCGATGATGTATCGATCCTTGGATTTGGTAGCTTCAAAGTAAATAGTCGTGCTGCTCGCACTGGTCGCAATCCAAGAACTGGAGAAGAGATTCAAATCTCAGCGTCAAAAACACCAGCATTTAAAGCAGGTAAAGCTCTAAAAGAGACATGCAACCTGTAAGATAGAAAATACAAGGAAGGTTACGATGACAACTAAGGAAAAAACAAAAACGAGCCGCAGTAAAAAAGCCGGCAAGTCAACCAAAGCACAAGCTGAAGGGCCTAAGGCTCGTCAACGCATTGAAGAACTTCTCGAAGAGCGTGAATTAGCCAAACTGTTAGAGCTATAGTTTGTATTAGAGCTGTAGTTAAAGATTTGGGTAATGGTTTGTTGTCATTCAAATGCCACTGAAAATTTTCGGTGGCATTTTAGTATGAAGAACAAGCCCTGGCGCATCAATCCAGAACCTTGAAAGCCGTTTAACAGGAATACCCAATTTTAGTTCACTTCAATATAGGGATTTTTTAACGACCTCAGCCCCGATTACATCTTCGTCCATCAATTGTTTAAACACCTCTCAAGCATATATCGTACATTCAAACTCGCCGACTTCCCTATCGCCACCCTAGATCATTCACCATACCCATCGCTATAACAGCCACTGCATATACTTTTCCAACCTAAAAAACACCTGCTTATTCACAAACAATGACAAAACCCGAACAATTGTAAATTTATTGTAAAAAATTCTTTAAGGGCATTATTTTTGTGTATAGGATTATCAGTAGGACTTGGCAGGCCGAATGCCATAGTCTAATTGGTGCACATACCAAAAGGATATCCATATAAAGCAAGATCAGTACTTATATTTATTTCGTTTTTCGACCTAGCTACAGCCGTTTATGTTGCCGTCGAATGAAGTAGATGAGTCACTGAAACGTAAAAAAACAAATAGAAAAAACACAACAGCAACAAACATAATTTAATAAAAAGACAGGGAAAACCATGAAAAACATACGTGAATTATTTTTTGGGTTTATATTATTGTTTAGTTCCAGTGCATTTGCAGAAGAAGGATCATTTAGCCAAGGTATCAGTAACTTAAGTAAAAGTGTTGATGGTTTTTTCAATGACTACACAGGGTGGTTCGTTGGATTAATATTTAAAAGTGTTCCGCTTGGTGAAGCAAACTTCCCAATCATTGTTGGTTGGCTCTTGCTCGCTGCAATTATCTTCACTGTTTATTTTGGCTTTGTTCAATTTAAACGTGTTGGTATGGCGATAGACATTATCAAAGGTAAGTATACCGACCCTAACTCTAAAGAAGACGGCGAAGTTTCTCACTTTCAAGCGTTAACAACAGCGCTTTCAGGAACTGTCGGACTGGGTAATATTGCAGGTGTAGGTGCTGCACTCGCGATTGGTGGCCCTGGCGCGACATTCTGGATGATCTTGTGTGGCCTTCTGGGTATGGCCTCTAAGTTCTGTGAGTGTACTTTAGGTGTGAAATATCGAACCATCCTACCTTCAGGTGTTGTTTCGGGTGGTCCAATGTACTACCTAAGCCAAGGTCTTGGTGAACGAGGTTTAGGCGGACTAGGTAAAGTCCTTGCTATTGGTTTTGCATTAATGTGTATTTTAGGTGCATTGGGCGGCGGTAACATGTTCCAAGCGAACCAAGCACATGCCATGCTCACTTACGCATTTGATGTACCTAGTGAATACGGTGTTATCACAGGGCTTGTACTTGCTACCCTAGTGTTTTCCGTTATTGTTGGCGGTATGCCTTCTATTGCTTCGGTAACAGAAAAAGTTGTTCCTTGGATGGCTGCTCTGTATATCGGTATGGCTCTGATTGTTATCGGTTCTAACCTTGATCAAGTGGGTCCTGCGTTCAGTGCCATCTTTACAGGTGCATTTACTGGTGAAGGTGTGGTTGGCGGATTTATTGGTGCTTTAATCCAAGGTCTAAAACGTGCGACGTTCTCAAACGAAGCAGGTGTAGGTTCAGCAGCTATCGCTCACTCAGCAGTTAAAACAAAAGAGCCAATCACTGAAGGTCTAGTATCACTATTAGAACCGTTCGTTGATACTGTCATCATTTGTACAATGACAGCCTTGGTTATCACTATCGCTGGTCTAAATACAGGTCCATTCGATGGTTCTGGCTTAACGGGTGTAACGCTTACTGCTGCATCGTTTACTGAAACGGCAGAAGTGTTCAAATACACACTCGCTCTAGCGGTAATCATGTTCGCGTTTTCTACTATGATCTCTTGGTCGTACTACGGTCTTAAAGCTTGGACTTACCTATTTGGTGAAGGAAAAACGACTGAACTGATTTTTAAAGTGATGTTTTGTGTGTTTGTTGTGATTGGTGCCACAATTCAATTCGGCGCGGTAATCGACTTCTCTGATGCGGCTATTTTTGCAATGTCTATCTTCAACATTCTTGGTCTGTACTTCTTGATGCCTGTTGTGAAGAAAGAACTGCAATCGTTCGTTGCTCGTGTTAAATCAGGCGAAATCAAAACTTACGAGAAGTAGTTTGTAGCAAAATGATATTGTTCTAAAACAGTCACTTCTAGGAAGTTACCCTTTTGCTTGAAAAAGCGAGAACAATCATGCTACTGATCTAGGATCCCTGCCAACTTTGTTGGTGGGGATTTTTTATGTTTGACTCAAGTGAATAGTTTACTTGGGTGCCTTAAGTAACAGCTATCACATATAACCTATTGCTGATCGAGATCCTGAAGGATTTTGGTCACTCTCACGCTTTGTGATGTTTCTCCATCAGCTCTTTTCGCTAGCGCTTCAATGTCTATAATTTTCGCCTCTTTTAGTGGCGAATGGCAATCATCAAAGCAATAAACTATTGGGCAGTTTTCGCATTCGTATTCATGCATTATATTATCCATCCTTAGACATTTATCGAGTCACGAGTAATAGTAAACCGCGGGCTTATCCTTGAGCGCGACTATTATGCTGCTTTCCGGTTATCTAAATATGCATGCAAAGTCACCAAGAAAACCAACTAATTGCATATGATAGTAAATTTTAGGCGCAATTCACAGATTGTCGCGTAGAACAACGCAAAAACGCCCACATCATTAACATGATGTGGGCGTTTGAGTACCAACAATCAAACAAGTTAATTGCTGATGAGATTAAGTACCGGGCTTATAGACCCATCTCTTCAGTGAGAGTTTTGATCTGCTTGATATCCATGGTGTGAACTTCAATCATTTGTCTGATGTCACTCAAGCGCGAGTTAGCGTTATCCTGCTTCTCACAAGCGTCAGATTTCGCATCCCATGACGTGCCGTCTAAGAAAACATCACATGCTTGTTTCAAAGAACCCAGTTTCTGTTCGATGTCATCTCTTTCTTTCTCGAGTTTTTCAAGCTCTTGAGATATCTGTAATTCTTTGCGGAATAGCTCACGCGAACGTTCAAACAAAGTCGACTGCATATCAGCTTGACGGCTCAACTTTTGATTGTTTTGTTGAGTTTGCTCTAACGCTTGCTTCTGTTCGTTTATCTGCTGTTCTAGCGAGTAATTCGCCTTCTCCAAAACTGCAGATTGTTTCGCTAAATCTTGGAGCTCTTTTTGATGCGCTTCTTCCTGTTTCACTAGAGCAGCTTCTACTTTCGCATCGATTTCGGTATCAACTTTTGCCACTTTCTCTTCAACTGATGTCACCAACTGCGTTTTGCTATCACGCAGTTCTTGATAACGAGTTTCTAGTACCTGATAAGTGGATTCCCACTTCGAAGCCGTAACTGTAGAACCGATTAAACCGCCTAACGCCAAACCGATAACCGCAGCAATGCCGATATAGAGCTGACTACGTTTATCACGTTCTTCAATAACAACCACTTCATCTTGTTCGCTTTGTCCAGATTGCTGGTTCACTAGCGGGTACTCCCAAAAATTTGTTTTAACGTTACACGGTCACTGATACTGATACTGATACTGATACTGATACTGATACTGAAGACTCAGTTAAATCTATTGCCCAAGCCAGAAGCACTTGAGCTTTGATAACTCGTTAATCCCTACCGATCACAACTCAAAGATAGGTTTAACGAGTTAACTCTGAAATCATCAGGCTGGCAGTATACAAAAGGAAGCTACTAACGATAACTATCACTACCCATTTTTGCAGTTTTTCGTTCGTCCGGTAACGAAACAGTACAAATGCCAAAGCCAATAAAAAAACAATCGCTATTAATCGAGTCATAACTCCTCCTTGTTTCTCTATTTTATACCATTTAAATAAGCAAGTTACGTCAGAGACTCGTTGTTTGATCATTTAGTTGAACAACATTTAAGCAAACAGATATTTTGTAGCTGACATCACATTTTATATGATCTAGGATACGCTTACAGATTACCTAAATATTTAGGTAATTGTTCCGATGAAGACTGCAGGAGAGTGGTTTTTAACTAAATATTAACATTTAGTTAGATTGACCCGCCGAAGAAGTAAATCTTTCAGGTGCTTTATGCTGGAGAAATCCAGAAAAGTGAGGACTGTCGTTGGAGGAACCTCTGGAGAGAACCGTTAGATCGGTCGCCGAAGGAGCAAGCTTAGTGCCCGTTACTTATCTATAAGTGATTCGCTAAGTGAAACTCTCAGGCAAAAGGACAGAGGAGTGGAAAGCAACAGCCTTAATTAACAAAAGAATTCTATCTAGAAATCCGTATGTATTAAGTAGTGCTCCCGATCCCTGTGATCTGCACTGCCTTCCCTCTTCTCCTTAAATTTTATATTTATTAAGGGGAATCTATGAACCACCTACAAGCTACACTACAAACCATCAACCAATTCGTTTGGGGACCACCACTGCTTATTCTGCTAGTGGGTACAGGTATCTATTTTACTTTTCGCTTAGGTTTACTCCAGTTTAGACACCTTCCAACTGCGCTAAAAATGGTGTTCAGCAAAGACAAATCAGGTACGGGTGACGTATCAAGCTTCGCCGCTTTGTGTACAGCGCTTTCTGCCACTATTGGTACAGGTAACATCGTTGGTGTAGCGACCGCAATCAAGATTGGTGGCCCTGGTGCCCTATTCTGGATGTGGCTTGCCGCTGTATTTGGTATGGCGACCAAATACGCAGAATGTCTACTTGCCGTTAAATACCGCAGAACCGATAGCAATGGAGAAATGGTTGGCGGCCCAATGTACTACCTGCAATACGGTGTCGGATCACGAATCTTAGCGGTAATGTTCGCTGTCTTCGCACTCGGTGTTGCTTGCTTCGGTATTGGTACCTTCCCACAAGTTAACGCTATCTTAGACGCGACTGAAATTTCATTTGGTGCTTCTCGTGAAATGTCTGCTGTCGTTCTTACGATATTGGTGGCAGTTGTCACCCTTGGTGGCATTCAATCTATCGCTAAAGTGGCAGGAAAAGTCGTTCCTACCATGGCAATCATGTATATCGTCGCGTGTTTAAGCGTGCTGGTTTCCAATGCAGACCAACTACTGAATGCCATTACCCTTGTTGTGACTTCTGCGTTTACCAACACAGCCGCAACCGGTGGTTTCTTTGGCGCGAGCATCATGCTTGCTATCCAATCAGGCATCGCTCGTGGCGTGTTCTCGAACGAATCAGGCCTAGGTAGCGCACCAATGGCAGCCGCTGCGGCTAAAACAGACTCATGTGTGAAACAAGGGCTTGTCTCTATGACAGGTACCTTCTTCGATACCATCATCATCTGTACGATGACAGGTCTGGCGCTTATCTTAACGGGCGCTTGGCAGACTGACCTTTCTGGCGCTGCAATGACCACTCATGCATTCGCTGTAGGTTTGAATGCTGACACCCTTGGCCCTATGTTGGTTTCTGTTGGCTTAATCTTCTTTGCGTTTACAACAATTTTAGGTTGGAACTACTACGGTGAGCGCTGTGTAGTGTTCTTACTGGGTACCAAAGCAGTATTGCCTTACAAGATCATCTTCATCGCCTTGGTTGCCTCTGGTGCATTCTTAAAGCTAGACATGATCTGGATAATGGCGGATATCGTGAACGGCCTAATGGCAATTCCGAATCTAATCGGACTGATTTTGTTACGTCACGTTGTTATCGAAGAAACAAAGCTATTCTTCAAACCGTTAACTTCCTCAAAGGATTGCGAAGCAGTTAAAGCATAATAAGAATTGAGCGATCAAAAACGCCCGCAATGAAGTGCGGGCGTTTTATTGTAAAACTAATGGCTATGTGCCAATGATTTAGATTTCAATACACTAGATTATGACTTAGCTAGGTTCTTCCATTAAAAGCTTCACACCCAGCCCCACCAGCACCATGCCAGTCACGCCTTCCATCCACTTCATGAAACTCGCATTCTTAAGCAAGTTTTTAGCCGAGTTAAGTGCCCCTGCCAAACCACATTGCCACACCATAGCAATCATAAAGTGTACCGAAGCCATCAGCATAGATTGCAATAAAGGCGAACCTTCAGGGTTTACAAATTGAGGTAAAAAGGCCAAATAGAAAACTGCCGTTTTTGGGTTAAGAACGTTGGACAGAAAGCCTTCACGCAAAGAACGCTTTGCACTGTATGCTTGCTGAGCTTGTTCACCCACCTTCAAACCGCCATCGTTTTTCATCAACGCTCGTAAACTGCTTAAGCCGAGCCAGATGAGGTAAACCGCACCCACCATCTTAACCGCTTGAAAGAGTTCAGCGGATTGAGCGAGGATTGCAGAAATACCCACAGCTGAGAAAAAAGCGTGCACATACAAACCACTACAAATACCAAAGCTGGTCATCACGCCGTCAGATAAGCCAGAACGGCTGGTATTGCGAATTACCAATGCCGTATCTAAGCCTGGCGTTAGCGTTAAAATAGTGATGGCAATCAGAAATGCCTCAAAGTTCAAAATATCCATATCATTGTCATTCTTGTTCAGCGATCTACGATCAATACCGTGTATCTGAACAATTCGCAAGCAACAATTGCCACCAGCTATACAACTCACTGATTTTGTGCACAATAGAACAGTTTGATTTGTTAAGAAATAGTAAATTCAAGGCATCGTACCGCCTCATGCTTTTATCGCTCTATCTTCGACTCCGAAGGTCAGCGTCTTTTAAAAGTAGAGCCATAATCAAAGTACATGAGAGATGAACCTTAACGCTAACGCAGTCCTAAGGTTCATTTAAAGAAACCAAATTAAGAGTAGTCAAATGAGCGCATTCAAAAAACTAGTCGAACACTCTAAAAAATGTTCACGCTTTCAACACCTAGCCTCTATTTGTGGTTGGGACCAAGCTTCAATGATGCCTGCCGGTGGTAACCAAGCTCGAAGTGAAGCAATGGCCGAGCTTTCGGTTCATATTCACGGGTTGATGACGCAACCACAGCTTGGCGATTGGATTGCAGACGCTGAAAGCGAAGCGCTAAATGGCGAGCAACAATCGTCTCTGCGTGAAATTAAACGCCAATGGCAACAAGCAAACTTATTGCCAGAAAAACTGGTTGAAGCGAAATCTCTAGCGGGTTCGAAATGTGAACATGCATGGCGCAGCCAACGTGGTAACAACGACTGGGTTGGATTCGAAAAGAACTGGCGTGAAGTGGTTGAGCTGTCTCGTGAAGAAGCACAGATCCGCGCCGACGCAGCGAACCTAACGCCTTATGATGCGATGCTGGATATCTATGAACCGGGCACCAGCTCAGCTTCTCTTGATATCTTGTTTGCCGACGTTAAGACATGGCTACCAAACCTGATTGACGAAGTCATCGAAAAACAGTCGAGCGAGCAATTTAATGCGCCATCTGGGATCTATTCGACCGAGAAACAGAAAGCACTTGGTTTAGAAGTCATGAAGCTGCTTCAGTTCGATTTTGAACACGGCCGACTAGATGAAAGTGTTCACCCATTCTGTGGCGGCGTGCCTTCAGACGTGCGTATCACAACCCGCTACGACGAAGCTGAATTCGTTCAAAGCTTAATGGGCATTGTGCATGAAACAGGGCACGCACGTTACGAACAAGGCTTACCAAAACACCTAGCAGGCCAACCAGCGGGTGAAGCGCGCTCTATGGGCATCCATGAATCTCAGTCTTTGTTCTTCGAGATGCAAGTCGGCCGCAGCGATCCATTCATCGGACACTTAGCAAACTTGGCTGGCCAGCAGTTCTCAGGCTCAGAGTTTGAGAAAGAGAACTTCCAGAAGATCTACACTCGCGTGAAGAAAGACTTCATCCGTGTCGATGCTGATGAGCTGACCTACCCTGCACACGTTATCTTGCGCTACGAGATTGAGCGTGACTTGATCAACGGAAAGATCAAACACACCGATGTCCCTGAACTTTGGAACACTAAGATGCAGTCTTACCTTGGTTTAAGCACTCAAGGCAACTTCACTAACGGCTGTATGCAAGACATCCACTGGACAGATGGCGCATTCGGTTACTTCCCATCTTACACTCTAGGTGCGATGTACGCGGCGCAGTTCATGGCTTCAATGAAGAAAACGGTTGATGTGAACTCAGTGATTGAAAGCGGTGACCTATCCCCTATCTTCACTTGGTTAGAATCGAACATTTGGAGCAAAGGTAGCCTGCTGACCACTGATGACTTGGTGAAAGGTGCAACCGGTGAAACTTTGAATGCGCAATACTTTAAAGATCATTTGAGAAGCCGTTACCTATAATTTTCTATTAGACAGCAGAAAAAAAAGGCTGACCAGATTATCTGACTCAGCCTTTTTACTGTTTAAAACTAGATCATTTATCGCCAGTGAGCATACCGAAGAAGATTTGTCTCGATTCTGGAGTGTTATCTCTGTGCGTTTCATATTTTACATGCGTGTTTGCATCAACAGCTTTTGATAGCTTGATGCTCCATAGTGCTTTCATTTGATTCGGTACAATTGAATATCGGACATCGATAATACGCAACTCGTCCGTTGGGTCCTGAGCAATATAACCATTAGAGAACCAGCGGAAGCGTTCAATATCTTTGGCTTGTTGAGAATCAGGGTCAAGCCAAGGCAAATCACGGCTAACGTTCAGCTTAGCGATCGAATCACCGGGATAGATTTTAACGGAGGTGCCTACTCGAACAGCATTTACGTAGTATCGAGATTCAGTTTCGTACACCACTTTCCAAACCAAGATATTAGCAAAGCTCGGTTTTGCCTCTAATCGAATCGGCGAGTGTTGTCTTTGTTCCGCTAATTGCCACCCAATCGCCTCTGCCCTATCTCTTTGTATCATCCCTAATGTTGGATAAATTAGAGCCCAAGCAAACGTAACACGTGCTAGCCAAGGCGCTCGTTTCAACGTTGCGAACACGAGTAGAATTAAGATGGGCAGCGTATAAACAGGATCGATGATTGATATGGTATTCCAAGCAAAACGCGCATGAGTCAAAGGCCAAAGTAACTGCGTGCCATAAGTGGTACAAGCGTCTAACAGTGCATGAGTGCCATAACCCAGAGCGCAAAACAGCCAGCTTTGTTCGAAAGTAAGCCCGCGCCTTTTTGCAATCAGATGATGCAGAACCAAGGCACAAATCAAACTGCCAATGGGGATAAAGAAGAGTGAATGGGTAAATTGCCGATGGAACTCCAAAGCCAACAAAGGGTCATTTTGAGACTTAATCAGTGCATCTAAATCTGGAGCCAACCCGGAGAGCAGCCCTAATACACCAGCGACAACTAAATGCTGTTTTTTGCTTGCCGACTGTGACAAAGAAGCGCCTAGCACGCCCTGTGTTAAAGGATCCATAAATTACTCATTGATAGCGTTTTATTGAATGGAATAAACTACAAGCTTTATCAATATACTCATATACATAGAGCTATAATCATAGACTGATAAATAGAAAAAGAGCAGTTATAAAACTGCCCTTTTCTAATTATAGGTTGTCGATTAATTTATTCGTTTTTGCTCTCTATAATCATATTTAAACAATCTTTAATTAGCGAGCTACCATACTTACTGCGATAACAACCAACAGTACTGAGAAAATCTTCTTAATCGTTGGAACCGGTAAATGATTGGTGGCTTTTGCGCCTAACGGAGCTGTAAACCAAGAGGTACATACGATACCCAACAGCGCAGGCAGATAAACAAAACCAGCAAAACCGTCTGTTAGAGCAAAGTGGCTGCTGCCTGAACTGATGTAACCTACCGAGCCAAACAAGGCGATGACAATGCCACAAGCCGACGCGCAACCAATGGATTTCTTCATATCGACTGAGAAGAACGTCAATAGTGGAACCAACAATGCACCACCACCAATCCCTATCATGGCAGACAAGCCACCTGTAATGGTTGTTAGAACTGTTAGTACGCCCTTGTTTGGTAGTTTTCGTTCCTTAGGTGCGTCATTTTTGCTGCTTAAGAACATCTTGATCGCAATCAAAACCACACTCACGGCGAACACAATACGAACGACTTTTTCTGGCAACAGGGCTGCCATAAAACCACTAACCAACGCACCAAGAGCAACACCCAACATGATCCAAGGTGCCAAATCCCAAGGCACGTTTCCATTCTTGTGGTGAGCAAGCGCAGAAGAAGTGGAAGTAAATAGAATCGAGGCCAAGGAAGTCGCAATCGCAGCGACAACAACTTGGTCAGACGGTAGAACTTCTAAATAAAGTAAAATGCTGCTTAACACCGGAACAATGATCAGCCCTCCGCCAATCCCTAACAAACCAGCTAGAAACCCAACACCACTGCCTAATAATGCACAGTATAAAATCAACAACAGCAACTCACTCATTTCGTCCATCTCTTAATTAAATTAATTGTCTTAAATAACACACTATTAATGTGGTTATATTTCCATCAAGCTAATTAATATAACTGACACCGACTTAAATATTCAAACGGAATAGATCATGAATATTCCTCATGTTGAATGTGAAGGAATACCATTGTTAATCATTTATCGAACCAAGTATAAAAACACCAAGCGATTAACTTAATACCGTATTAATTTTTCATACAGTATTGCCTTCAACTATTAATCCGGTCACAAGCAAAAATAAAAGCAATTTTAATTCTAAAGACCGAGAAAGTCAGACAACAGATTGGGATATCAGATCAGCATGAATACAGAATTTAATTTTACGATTAAGAGCATTAGCCTCAACGAGAACTACCAACCAGCGGACAGCACACGTATCACAACCAACTTTGCTAACTTGGCTAGAGGCGACAGCCGTCAAGCGAACTTACGTAATGCACTACAGATGATTGACAATAGTTTTAACGCATTAGCACACTGGGACAACCCAAAGGGCGACCGATACTCTGTAGAGCTTGAAATTATTTCTGTTGATATGGACATTGAAAGCAACGGCGAAGCATTCCCTTCCATTGAAGTGCTGAAAACCAATATTTTAGACCGTAAAACTAACGAGCGTATTGAAGGCATTATCGGAAATAACTTTTCTTCCTATGTTCGAGATTATGACTTTAGCGTACGTCTATTGGATCATAATAAAGGCCAAGATAAATTCACTATTCCAGAAGATTTTGGGGATTTACATGGCAAGCTTTTTAAATATTTCGTTAACTCTGAAGTTTACAAAAAGAACTTTAATAAACCACCTGTTATTTGTTTAAGTGTTTCAGATAATAAAACCTATTACCGAACCGAGAACCAACATCCTGTGTTAGGTTTTGAATACCAACCTAATGAGTCTTCTTTGACTGAACAATACTTCAAGAAGATGGGGTTACAAGTTCGTTACTTCATGCCGCCAAACAGCGTTGCACCTCTAGCTTTCTACTTCTTTGGTGATCTGCTGAACGATTACTCAAACCTAGAGCTTATCAGCACCATCAGCACCATGGGTACATTCCAAAAAATCTACCGTCCTGAGATTTACAACGCGAATGCAGTTGCGGGTAACTGCTACCAACCAAACTTGAAAAACTTGGACCACTCGCTAACTCAAATCGTGTATGACCGAGAAGAACGAAGCCAATTAGCGATTGAACAAGGTAAATTCGCAGAAGAGACTTTCATTAAGCCATACCAGTCAGTTCTAGAGAACTGGTCTGCCAACTACGCGCTTTAATCGAGCAATTACGCTCTTAAATCACCAAGGATAGGCAGTATTAATTATGAAAACACTATTACCGACTTCAACAGCAGGCAGTTTACCTAAGCCATCTTGGCTTGCACAGCCAGAGACTCTTTGGTCTCCATGGAAACTGGAAGGCGACGAATTAACCGACGGCAAACAAGACGCGCTACGTGTCTCTCTTCAAGACCAGCAACAAGCCGGTATTGATATTGTAAGTGATGGCGAACAAACACGTCAGCACTTTGTAACAACCTTCATTGAACACCTGAATGGCGTGGATTTTGAGAAACGTGAAACCGTTAAAATTCGCGACCGTTACGATGCAAGCGTACCAACAGTCGTTGGCCCTGTTTCTCGTCAAAAATCGGTTTTTGTCGAAGATGCTAAGTTCTTACGCAAGCAAACGGATCAACCGATTAAGTGGGCTCTGCCAGGGCCAATGACCATGATAGATACGCTTTACGACGCGCATTACCAGAGCCGTGAAAAGTTAGCATGGGAATTTGCAAAGATCCTCAACGAAGAAGCCAAAGAACTTGAAGCTGCAGGCGTTGATATTATTCAGTTTGATGAGCCTGCTTTTAACGTATTTTTTGATGACGTGAATGATTGGGGAATTGCTTGTTTAGAAAGAGCTATTGAAGGGCTTAAGTGCGAAACCGCAGTACACATTTGCTATGGATACGGCATCAAAGCAAATACGGATTGGAAAAAGACACTAGGTACCGAGTGGCGCCAATACGAAGAGGTATTTCCTAAGCTTCAGCAATCGAATATCGATATCATCTCGTTAGAATGTCACAACTCTCATGTACCGGTTGAACTGCTTGAGCTTGTTCGAGGTAAGAAAGTGATGGTCGGTGCTATTGATGTTGCAACCAATGCGATTGAAACGCCAGAAGAAGTTGCCGACACTCTACGAGAAACACTGAAGTATGTTGATGCCGATAAGCTCTACCCGTGCACCAACTGTGGCATGGCGCCCCTTCCTCGCGAAATTGCCTCAGCGAAGCTCCTTGCGCTAAGTGCCGGCGCAGAGATCGTTCGTAAAGAGCTTTCAGAGTAACGGTTTAAACTAAAAGCGAACTTTTGAAGCCTAAGTATCCTATTGATGCTTAGGCTTTTTTCTATATGAGTACATGATCTTTATACGCACTTGCTTACCAGCGACTGCAGTGCTGGCTTTCACAAGGGGTACCATCACGATCACCGTCTATTTTCACATCAGAACAGTTATCTAAATAAAACTTTGCTTCATCACAAGATAACATCTCACTGCAGTACATTTTTCCTTGGCAGCTAAAACCCATACTCTCATATGCCGGATTTAACTTTGGCTCTAACAAAAAAAGATACAAAGCTGCTCCTATAAGACCAACGATAAATGCAGACAAAATAAGTGATAACGGATTGGATTTAAGTGGATCGATACCAACTAACTGTGCACTCGAAGCGCTCAGTTTAGAAGTACTATGTGATAGTTGAAATTCAACTTTATCTCCAACCTTTGGAGAACGATAACCCTTTCGAAACTTGGATATATGAACAAAAACATCGCCCTTTAATTCATCTGAGTTGATGAATCCAAAACCCCTATCATCAACCCATCGAACAATTTTTCCATTCATAACTATTCCTTTTCCAAACCGTCTCTTGATCTTAGTTCAAATCACTAACAATATTCCGGTTACGCTTAATAGCGTTCAATTTTCCCCATCAAGAAGGGTTCTTAACTTTACCCATTTTAGTCAGGATGCCTTTGCCCTTTTCATAAACAAGAGATAAACCAAAGTAGACTGAAACCCACAAGACAACATCGAGAACGGCTAGCTTGATATCAAGTGGATCTGAAAAGATGTTATATGTGTACCCAAACTTTGCTTCAATTGATTTAACTAAAATCACTGTAGCGATAAAAATCACAATACCCATTCAATCGTCCATCCATACTTTTAAACTAAAGCACATACTCATACTCATACTCATACTCATAGATATCCCACCAACTATTTTCGGCCTGCTATTCACTTTTTGTTCTCAATTCTGATGCAGAGATAGCTCGAACACAATTATCTGTAGCGCCGGTATCGTTCCTCGTTCTCAATTTAACATTGGTCAGGAGCAGCACTTCTTGCACTGAATATAATAGTGAGGGTTGGTTAATTGCTTGCTTTAATGTTTCGATCTCTTTTTCTGTCTGGGGGTTCTTAGGGACGATTTGAACATTGGTAATATTGGTAATCAGCTCTTTGCCGTTTAGCGCCCAAGACCCTACGAGAAACAAATCAAAGTTCACGTTTCCCTCATGAACTTTAGTTTCTGTTATAGAGTTTGCTACACCAGTGAAACTGCCATCCGGTGAATAGATACTTAAGGCATCAAGCCAAGATATTGGTAATGCGGTACTACACTTCCATGCCCCAACTAATTGCTCAGAGTTCGCTATAGAAGCAAAAGAAGGGACACTTAAAGCAAGACATAAAAAAGTTCTAAAAATTTTCATAACATTCCTTGTACATGAAGATCATCTAAACAGAAGCTAACCCCTACTTTAAGGCATTTTTCAATAAAGATAGAAACTGCACCGTGAAGTTTTCGGCACATAGAACACATATTGCCGTAATAACTCAGAACATAACGATCAAATTTAACACGTAGTCACAATGCCACATGTAATGAATCTTTTTGGGTTGATTTGTTGGCATGTCTAGACTCGTACCGGCTCCTTTAACGCATTACGCCAATACTGAACGGTTTTCTCCGACACAGAGCCTGTCTCGCTCGCCGCTGATACCAAAAAGTCACATAATCGAGTAGCGACCTCTTCATTGCCTAACAAGTACAAACTACGAATTGCTCGCGTTAGCCTTAGCTGGTTATGGTCATGATTCTTTAGCCATAAGTGATTCGCGGGGCTAAGTGGCAACGATGAAGATATTTCACTCCCTTTCCGCTGCATACCCCAAAACTCAAGCATCAGATCAAGCACTTGCAGATGAGCGGTGCGGAGCTCTTCTGAATTAGCAAAAAGCGTCCTGTCTTCATGAGTAACCAACGGCGCATGCTGATTAAACTTAGTCCCTTCATCGATTGGGAAAAAGACTTGAATGTACTTATGATCATGCTCCAACCAAAAATGATTGTAAGCCAACAACTGTTCTATATTACGACCAAATTTATCTGGCGCTTCACCAGATAGAAAGCGAGCAATCTCACTCATTTTAAAATCCTACTGACTATAAACCCCCACTTGTGGGCGAATGCATTATTACGCAGTAAGCCGTGAAAAGCCTAGTCCTTTACGTTGTAAATACCGACCTGACTTCGAACTCCAAATACCGCACGTTAGGAATCATTTTTGAATACTTTCGACTTACTTTTCTAGCAGACGACACTGATACTCTGCGACACATTTTAGTGCTGCTGTATGCTCAGGAAATTGTTCGTGAAGAAAACACAATGTTGGCGTTGGCGTAGCGTATGAGTTTTAGACTTAAGCTTGCAACCAGTGTGTTAATAACTGAGTACTAAACCTGAACTACCAAAAGAGATAGGTAATATATGCACCGAAGACTACATCTTTCAAAGACAAACTCCTTCAGAAAGCTTTCTTCGGTGCATATAATTTCAAGCGACTTATATTAGTGACCAATGTAAGTCGCTAACATAAGAAACTAGCGTAAGCGTCTCAACACAACCTGTTGGTCGAGCTCATTCTGATAGTCCGTGTAATCAAGCCCTTGATCAAATATGTACTCAGTGACAAGAGTACGAATGCACTCAACTAATGTGCTTGCTTGCCAAGGTTTTTCAAAGTAACGGTCGATGCCTGCTGCATTAATCGCATTGATGGTATCGGTGTGAGTGGCCTGCCCCGTAAGAAGAATTTTCTTTGTATTCGGAAAGCGGCTGTCATGGAACACGTCAGTGAGTAACTCCACACCCGTTTTTCCTGGCATCACATGATCAGACACGATGACGGTAATGTGTTCGCCTTCTGCGTCAAGTTCATCAATGAGATCAAGCACTTCTTGCGCTGATTCACAATCTTCAATATTCAGCCAACTCGCCAGCGGCTCTAAATCTTGTACCACTGCGCTCAGTACTTCTCTCTGGTCATCGACACAGATTAAATTAAGCTTCTCCATGTTCACCCTCTACTGGTAACTTGATTCTAAATACAGTTTTAGAAGCATCACTTTTCACAATGATACTTCCGCCATAACCCGCCACAATCCGCTTAACTATTGATAAACCCAAGCCCAATCCAAACGATAAACCACCTTTTTTAGTGGTGAAGTTGGGCTGAAATATCTTTCTACGAGTCCCCTCGTCTATCTCAGGGCCGTTATTCGTAATCGTAACTAATATTCTTTTCTTACTTAATCTGGTTTGAATCTCTATTGCGGCATCTTCTGAATTCGACATTGCATCACAAGCATTCTTTACAATGTTGACCCAAATCTGAACGAGCTCTGTTTTCGAGCCTTTAAAAGACGGTAAATCCGCAGGGCTCAATCGCACAGACACTCTACGTAACTCACTTTGTAACAACGATAAGGCATGGTTAATGGAGTCGTTAATATCAACCGCTTCTTCGGTGTCAATATCAACTCTGCCAAGTTGTTTAACCGATTTTACGATGCCAACGGTGTGTCTAGATGCCAAACGTAAATCATGTAAATCACAGCCCATCTGCCAAAAACGAATCGCTTCTTCTGGGTTTTTCAGCCAATGCTTTGAAATAACGTCTGTTGCAGATAAAGCGTCAATTGGAATCGCCTTTGCAAGAGAGCGAGCAATGTTTTTGTCTAAACCAAATTTTCTTTCAAATTGTCGCCCACGTGTTCGTGCTTCCGACGACGACGTTTTCTGACCATGCATTAACCCAAAATCGAAAAATTGACTGGCTTCTGGATGCACTTCTTCAAGCAGATCCATGATGACCGTTTCAAGTCGGCCAGATTTACTATTTACTACACCAATAGCGTTGTTAAGTTCATGAGCAATCCCTGCAGCCAATTGACCCAAGGTCGTCATTTGCTCAGCAGTATGTAACTTCTCTAGCGCTTTTTGTTTCGCTATCGCTTCTTGTGTTGCACGGCGTTGACGACGCGACAACTCATTGACAATCACAGGTGTGAACTGTGCGGTAAGAGGACCAAATTTACGTTCATCTTCTGCAGGCGTGTCTTTATCGATCCACGCTAACTCGACATCAGTTTTAGCAACAACCGTTGAAGATGCTGTCCAATTACCCGAAAAGAAGCTATGAACGCCTATAAAAGCCCCACTACCCGCGCTAAACACGCGTACTCGCGGTGCATTCGCTTCGGTATAAAAGCCTTCCAGTTCTCCACTAAACACATAATATAAACGAGTGTTTAACGCTGATTGTTCAATAATGGTGTTACCGGCACGGCACGTCACCCGACGTTCTGTCTGATTAAAATAACGATCGATAAGTGCTTCTAGCTTTTGTTGATACACGTATCGTTATCCTATGTGACCAATTGAATGTAGCACCCACACCATAACAAAACTCAGTAGCACACCAACCACACCCAAAATAATACCGATTCTGGCCATTTGATTACTTTGCACATGACCCGTGGCATGAGCCAACGCATTCGGTGGCGTACTGATTGGCAGCGACATACCTAATGAAGCGGCAAAAGTCACAACCAGAATTAACGTTAACTCACCGCCTAGTGGCGTGAGTGAAGCCATAGACGAACCTAATGCAGCCATAATTGGCATTAACAAGTTAGCCGTTGCGGTATGAGACATAAAGTTTGCCATTACCAAACACAAGAACGCCGCTCCGAACAACACCACATAGGGTGAGTAAGCATCAAACGGAATACTGTGTACCACGAGCCTTGCTAACCCTGTTTTATCGAGAGCTAAACCAAGCGCAATACCACCTGATACAAGCCACAATACGTCCCAAGAAATTTTCTTCAGGTCTTCTTTATTGATGATCCCTGTGAGTGAGAACACAGCGACAGGAATCAGAGCAACGGTGTAAGAGTTCATGCCATGGCTTGAACCCATTAACCAAAGAATGATGGTCAGCGCAAAAGTGACGTATACCGCAATGGCTTTGGGTGTTTTAAGGAATTTACCTTTGATGCTTAGCTCGATTTTCTTTTGGTCAGCTTTGTACATAAAGCCTATTAAAAACCACGCTAACGCCATCATAATAACGACAAACGGCACACCAAATGCCATCCATTCACCGAACGTAATGAGGTTATCGCCAACTAAGTATTTAAGTGCGATAGCGTTCGGGGGGGTACCGATCGGGGTACCAATGCCGCCGATGTTTGCGGCAACAGGAATACAAAGCGCAAACGCTACACGACCGGGGTCTTTCGGGCCAAACACAGCCAGTACCGGCGTTAAAATAGAGAGCATCATTGCCGTTGTTGCCGTGTTAGACATAAACATCGAAAAGATACCAGTGATCAACATTAAGCCGAGCATCACAAACTTTGGGTCTTGTCCAAATGGCTTCAATAATACACGGGCTAAGTTTACGTCTAATCGATACTTAGTGGCGGCCATCGCTAAGAAAAAACCGCCCAAAAACAGCATGATGATTGGGCTGGCGAATGTCGCCATGATGTCGCTGTATTTTAACAACTCACCAAAATGTTCCTGCCCATGCTCAAACCTTAAAAAGATCAGCCCTTTATCCGACAACATCAACAATTGCAAAACGATAATAACAACAGACGTCGCGTAGATCGGGATAGGCTCGAACACCCAGCACAATGCCGCTAATAAAAAGATCGCGATAACGCGTTGTTGAATAATCGTAAGGCCTTCAAATGGAAACGCTGATAGCGGCATTACAAGGATAATGAAAGGAATTAAAATAGGGATAATGTATTTAATATAGGGGCGCATAGCACAAAAACTCTTCCTGAGATAACAACTACTTAGAAATTAGATTTAAAGTTCTAATTTAGATCCGACAACGAATTATCGACCTCTTATCACTATCTCACTATCGGCTAGATCAATGATTACGTAATCGCGATATCCCCTTTTTCGATTCTGTGCGCTACCTCTACGTTTGTGTGTCATTTACTGTTCTAACAAACGACACTGATACTCTGCGACACATTTTAGTTCTGCAGTATGTGTTGGGAATCGTTCCTGAAGAAAACACAATGCATCCGCTAACGTTATCTGGTGCAGGTTCAATGTATACCCAAAAACCAATCGGTGGACATTGTCATAGAACTCATCTGAATTATCTGAGCTTTGACACTGCGCCAAGATAGCTTGATCAATCTCATCGTCAGGATCTTCCAAAGGGCTATTGGCCTGTTGATAGAGATTAAAAAGCATCGACTCATATTGCTCTTTCGATAAATCTTCCTTACAACGCAATATCCACGTAAGCGTAATTAGGTTGTGCCCAAAGAAACCAAACTGCTTTAAGCATGCTTGTAATACGCTATTGAGCTCTACGACTCCGCTAGTCTCAATGCTTTGGTCGCCATCAGAACGGGTCGATGTGACAAATTCTGTGAAGCGGTTAAGGAATGCTGGAATTTGAGACGGCTCTAAACCACGGTAAACACGATTCAGCGCCAATAAGATAGTCACATTGTGGGAAAGGTATTCGCTTGTTTGAGAAGCCAGCGAAACGCAATGCGAGAAGATATCTTGAAAGCCCTTATTCTCATGCCACTGCATTAAAGCAGTATACGACGCTGGGTATACCCCATTATCCAATATCCTGTGAATACGAAAATCTGAGAACTTGGGTGCTTGTAACATTACAGAATACTCGCCTAAAACTTCAATCTCAGTTTGGTCTATCAACTCACTCGTTTTAAGCCACACATTGTCGGTTATGCTGAAATAATCATTAAGGTGATTCGCAGCCAAATAAGCTTTTAATGAATGAGGTTGGTGGATGCTGGCACTGCTATAAAGTGCCTTTTCCAATAGTTGGTCGCTTGTCATGTTTCCTCCGTGAAACTGATGCTGAATAGAGGTGAATAAAACGCTCCTGTCTAAAAATTGTACCCAAAGCAATGAACCCAACTTTTAATCCAAAATGTAAGGTATTGAGAATCACAACAGATAACTTTGTTACACCAACACTTCATCGTAAGCACTGATTGATTTTAGTGCGCCACTTAAATCATTTCTCGTATTAAACTCATGCTTAACAGCAATAACGTCGCAACCACTAGATCTACCAGCACAAATACCAGCAGTTGAATCTTCAAACACGACTACATGTTCAGCTGACACGTTTAGATTTTGGAGTGCAAGGTTATACGCTTCAGGATCTGGCTTGTGCTTAGTTACGTGCTCTTGAGTGATTACAAGATCAAAAACATGGTCCAGTTGTAACGAAGTCAAAATATTATCGACCATCCATGTCGCAGCCGAGCTTACGACACCACATCTCTTACCTTCTTTTTTAAGATGTTCAATATACGATTTAGCGCCAATATTTAGCTCTAGCTCTTCACCTAACATCCGTTCGTAGTGGGTTCGAAAATAACGGTTAAATTCAGCTAGGTTTGGTGAAATCCCCGCATGGTCGAAAAAGTGCCCAGTCACTACCTGCCAATTTTCTCCCATGACATCTTTGTATATGTTGTAGTCCACTTGAACGTCATAATCTGCACAAGCTAGTGCCAATGCTTTGCCCTTTAACGGCTCTGAATTTACTAATGTTCCATCCATATCGAACAGATAAACTTCATAATCTTTCAATTTATTCTCCATGTTAACTTGCACAAAATCGCTACACGTAAAAGTCCCATTTAAAGCATATAGAGGAACTTAAATAACAGCTCATGCAGTAATATGTCTACTACATAGTAAATTCAATATTCAAACCAACTTTGAACTATGCATATCTACTCAAATAGTTCTCTATAAACTCTATATCTGCACAATAAAAATCATCAAGAGGAATCGCTGAGGGCTCTAGCCAATAGAAAGTTTGCTGTCTTTCTGCGTCGACTATTTCAGGCTCATCATTCTGATCCGCAAGCAAAACTACAGAATGAATCTCACCACCGAAGTTATTCAAAGCTTGATGAGTGCCGAGAAGTTGTAGCGCTTTAAGACCTGTTTCTTCCCACAACTCTCTAATTGCGGCTTGGCTACCCGACTCACCGGGATCAACTGAACCTCCAGGGAACTCAAATACCTTACCTTGGCGATGTCTAAAGCGTTTTTGGACGAGAACTTTTCCGTCTCTTACAACCACCGTCACAGCAATATTTTTCAAGTCAGCTTTCCTTGTCATTATCTATGCCCAACTCTCGTTGTTTACGTTTACTTAAGCCACTCGCAACAATTCGATAAGACTCAGACAAGTAATACTTTAGGTCATCGTCTAATTGACCATCAGTCTCAACTTGCTGTATCCATTTCATTCCACGGTTAGCAAAGTACGGAGCCGGTTTATAGCCCTCACAATCACTGAGAAAATCGTAATTTAAGTTGGATGTCTTAAAAGTGAATGCCGCTTTTTTGCCGTCACTCCAACCACCAATAGCAAAGACTTTACCACCCACCTTCCAGACATCTGAATTGCCCCATTGAACGACATGACTCGTCCCAGTAAATGTCCCGCAAAAATGGTTAAATTCATCGTAATTCATACTCATTTCCTTATGCACACAACATCAAATTAAGTGGCTAACGTCAGTTCTTGTATATCAATTAGGTCGACTTCCCTACCCAATATTCGCTTGTACTCGACTAACTGATGGACTGGAATGACTGGCAGTTCGATACCTTGATAGTCTTTAATTACTGACTCTGAAAAATCGATTGCGAGTTGATGCCAAGAGCCATCTAGAGCCGACTGTATCTTCGTATTATGAGATAAACCAATTTCAATTTTTTGTTCTTGGTAAATCAACTGGAAATACTCGAGATCCCAGCCGTATTCTGCGTAGTGAGTTAACGGTTTAGATATGAATTGCGATACGTGAGCCAAAACCTTATTTGCGTCGAAGTTGTGGATATAAAGGTCTATGTCTGCGATTTCACGACTGCCACCATGTATCGTTGCAGCTAGCCCTCCGACAATTTGATACTCAACACCCTCGGCATCCAAGAGTTCTTTGAGCCACTTCAGCGCTACTTTCACTTTTTCACTCATCTAATTCCCTTAGCTGAATTTTCCCTATACCAAAACATCTAATTGAGCAGCAATCATCAGTTATAGATACCGTGCACGTTTGTCATGCCGCTATTTCAACTTAAATGGCTCTTTGAATATTCAAACAACTTGAAATCATCTGATTGGTCTGGCTGTACTTCACCGACTTTGATATATCCTAACTTTTCGTAGAAATGGTGGTTTCTGTAGGACTGATAAGGGGTGAATAAAGTCCAGTTTGTGATATGCGAATACTGGTGTTCAATAAGGCTCATGGCTTGAGAGCCAATATGTTTATTTTGATACTGAACATCAATGTAGAAATATCGGATCTCAATACTGCTCTGCTCACCGCACTCTACGCAAATTGCCCCAGCATAGTCGCTGTTGTACAGCACTTTATAGAAATTACCTTTACTGACTTCGGCTTTAAACCACTCAGTTGACTCTATGTTTGGCGGGAACGCACCGTATTTTTCCACATCGTCTGCAAATGCGCTGAGTGCCGAGTTCTGCAGCTGTTGGATATCGGCAGTGCTGGCAAGTTCAAGTTGGAGGGTGATATCCGGCATAATTATCCTTAATTCATATACTTTCGACCTAGTGCCCATTTATGTAACGCATTGTACCAACGCAACATTTTCCTTTGGCATATAGACATTACGAAAATATAAACCATTCACATTGCCAATAACATCGCTAACTTACCAAGATCAAGCTTAGCTCTCATGCTTCATCCCTAGCCTGCTCTTTATTATTCGTGACATCTTAAGTGTGTATGCTGTAAGTAGATCTACTTTTGGTCTATACGCTTCTATCAGTTTGAACTTCGAACGTTGATCTTTATCCTTTGTAAGCCCACAGAGCCAAACTAATTACAGTGAATAATCAAACACGATGATGTCATCCAGCAACGGACGAAACACATCTTTCAGCGCATCATGCTCTGGATGCGGAAGGTAATTCTGACGGCCTTCTTCATCGGCGAACGTCATTAACACAGAGTGGGTATAACCTTGATTCTTATTTTCAGGGCTATCATTTAACCCCGATTCTACTGAAGTAACCCCTTCAATTTTGCTTGGCATCGCTTCAAACAACACTCTCAACTTTTCTACCTCAGAGAGGTCTGCCGTTTCTTTGAATTTTATCAATAAAATATGACGAATCATTCCCGTTTCATTTCGAGTCATTCCTAGCCCTTTTCGAATCGTTCGCTTGCTCGTTTGTCATGCTGAACCAGCACCGAGTCGCGTTCTTAAGTTAGAGGAGAACAAAATGCCACACGTTACACACCATGCCAAGGCTAGATCACTAGAGTTTATAAAATACTCCACAACCCAATAACGAGAAATGCTGCACCCAAGGGCGCAGCATTTCTCATGACAATGGTAAGCACATCTCTAACGTTAGTCGCGACGACCATTCAACTGAATCGCTTGGTCTTGAGCAACGTTTCTTTCGAATTTTATTCCACTATTCGCAGCTTCATTTCTTCCCTCAAGTGTAAAGTCAGATTCAACACGCTCAGCCTTTACTTGATTAGCTTCGCTCCTTGTCATGTCGATAGTACCGGTATAAGTACCTTCAGCCGCAAAAGCGGTATTCATTGAAAGAGCCATTAAGCCTAGTGCGATTAACTTGTTCATACATCACCTCTTGGTACTTTAATATTATGTTCGTTTGATTGCTGTGTGCCTCTGTTGAAGTAACTTTAACAATCGAACATAAACCATTCGAGGAAAAGCAAGATTTACCAAATGGAAAATCAAGGGATTAGCGAAGTTCTGACGCGGTGCTGTCTTATAATATTTTTATTGGCACTATGATATTAGAGTCACATAATCTCAGTACGCCTGCCGCACAGAGATTTCTGCCTATAGAAGGATTCATTTGGAGAGCCTGTGGACATCAATCTAGACATTCAAAATATCCTCGTCATCAAGCGTATGTATGAACTTCGCAATGTTGGACTGGTTGCGGAATCGCTAGGTAAAACCTCCGGTGCGATCAGCAAGAACCTTTCGAAATTAAAGGTACAACTCGAAGACCCTTTATTTGTTCAAACCAAACATGGGTTCGAACCGACGACATTTGTTGAAAATAACATTGATAATTTTGAGCAGATACTAAGCAGTGTTGAAGCGATAAAACACCAAGCCTTCTGCCCGAATTCATATCGAGGTGATATCAAAATCTACGCGAATACACTGTTCTGGGAGCGCTTTGGCTCCAAACTCCTATTTGCTCTGACTAAAGCAGCCCCGCATGCTCGCTATTCGTTTCTTAGGTGGGGAAGCAACGCTAGGAACAGGCTCATCGATGGTGAGGAATCCATTGCAGTTCACTACTTTGATGAAACCTTGCCACAGTCGATTTCTCAAAAGGAGTTCGGGGAAGGAAAAGTGGTTTTCTTCGTGAGAGACGATCATCCAGCGCAAAACTTTGAATCGCTCGCCGACTATCCAATCGCTCTATTTAAAACACCAGGATGGAATGACAATAAATATCCGGTCCTTGAGCGTCTTAAAAATATCGGTTTTCACGTAAACCCACGAGTGGAAGTCGACCACCCTGCGATGATTCACAATGTTATATTCAATTCCGACTATTTTGGTATCACTCTCAGTGGCAGTGTGCCAGAAGGCTGTCGCAGCATGGACTTGCCAGAAAAATTGACCATAGATGTGAGCTATGTGATGAGCTGCCGTCGTTCGCAAAAAGATGCACCTTTGAATCAATGGCTATTCCAAATGTTGAAATCTACCCTGAAAAACAAACAAGCGTAGTTCAGCTTTCAACGGATTAACTACTTAAAAGCTTAGCTGCCTTACTCCCCTACCATCCAAAAAAAGAAAAGGCTCCCGAGGGAGCCTTCGATTAGGGTTCTAGTGACTATTCGCTTATGTTTTTATTTTAAAATGCTTCTTCGAGCGTTTGGCCGCTCTTTTTTTCTGCTTGTTTCTCACTGATTTCGACCTCTTTCAAGCGAGCGGTGAAGTGTCTTAACACTGGTGGTTCGTAGGTAAAGTCGAGCCCTTTCACTTTCCCAGCATTCTCTTTCACTTTTTCAAATGCTTCGATAATGAAATCCATGTGAGTTTGTGTGTAGGTCGCGCGAGGAATGGTAAGGCGCAATAACTCTGCAGGGCATGGATGTTGCTCGCCCGTTGCTGGGTCACGACCTTGCAGTAAAGAACCAATCTCAACCGCTCTGATACCTGCTACTTTATAAAGCTCACACGCCAAAGCATGCGCGGGGAACTGACCAGCAGGAATATGAGGTAGCAATTTACCCGCGTCGACAAATGCGGCATGACCACCCGCTTGCTGACACACGATGCCCATCGCCTCTAAGCCATCAACCAGGTATTGAACCTGACCGATGCGGTATTCCAGCCAGTCTTGGCGCATGCCGTCATAAAGGCCAACCGCAAGGCGCTCCATTGCTCCGCCCTCTAAGCCACCATAGGTTGGGAAGCCTTCTTGCACGACACACAAGGTACGACACTCTGTGTACACATCCATGAAAGAGTCATCTTTAAAGCACAACAAACCGCCCATTTGTACCATTGCGTCTTTCTTGGCAGACATGGCTAATCCATCTGCATATTTGTACGACTCACGGGTAATTTGCTCGATAGTCCAATCTTGATAACCGGCTTCGCGCTGCTGAATGAAGTAAGCATTTTCAGCGTAGCGTGCAGAGTCCATGATCACTGGAATATCGTACTTCTGAGCGATTTCATAAACGGCTTTAAGATTAGCGATAGAGACAGGTTGTCCACCAGCCGAGTTACAAGTAATGGTGCTCACGATGTAAGGAACGTTGGCAGCACCCGCTTCTAAGATCGCCTCTTCCAGTTTCGCAACATCGAAGTTGCCTTTGAAGTCGGCATTCACTGAAGTATCAAATGCTTCTTTGGTGTAAACGTTCTTCGCCACACAGCAATTCACTTGTGTATGACCTTGTGTGGTATCGAAGAAGTAGTTAGACAGGGCAACCATTTTACTGCGATCAAGCCCTTTTTCGATTTCACGCTTCTTGATAAGAACAGGAATGTAAATCTGCTCTGCGCCACGCCCTTGGTGTGTTGGAATGGTCAGTTCATAGCCAAAGATATCTTTCACCGCATTCGACAGCGCATAGTAACTGCGGCTACCACTGTAAGCTTCATCACCCATTAACATCGCGGCTTGCATACGCTGTGTGATTGAACCCGTTCCGCTGTCTGTCAGCAAGTCGATAAACACGTCATCACTGTCGAGCAAAAATGGGTTCATACCCGCTTCCACAATGGCTTGTTCACGATAGGCGCGAGTCGTTCTTTTTACTGGTTCTACAACGCGAATACGAAACGGTTCTGGTAGATGTTTGAAGTTTTCCATAATAGTCCCTTTCAACAAATTCAGCCTATAAGGGGAAGGCCAATTTTATTATTTTTTAGATGTCACGAGTCATCACCATTAATTTATTTTCACGCACGACCACTCTCGTGATAATTACGATAAAAATTAATAGCTAGAAATAGATTATTTAATCAATGACGTATTGATTAGGATCCAATTAATAATAAATAAGAGATAAGAACTGCATGTATAAAAACACAAATAACTAGCGCATGAGTTACGACATTTCTTAAGATAGAATTAACAGGATTGGCAAAGCGCAAGGGCTCTGCTGGCGCGTGACGCCTAGAGGGTACTACTCTGAAGAAAGGCGGAACGAGAGCTGATGATCTAAAGTATACCAAGCTAACAAGGTTAGCCATGTTGTTGACTGCCATTTAAGATACATGTTCACAATATATCCCTACGTTGAAATCAAGATGATCCGAAATTTAAATATAGTGCAATTTTTTTATAAATACAGCTTAGAAAAGTATAAATGTGATCAACACTTAGAATGATAATTAAATACGACAGCATGTTATATAAACTGTGAATATCGTCAGTTTATATACTATTAAACTAGTTCGCGAGTTAAACAAGCATCGATAAATAGCTGTAGTGGTAAATAACGGTCGTTCTAAATAGCAGTAGTGAAAACAGTTTCGGAAATAAAGGTTCAATAATAACTAGTGATAGATAAAAACAAGCTCTGATAATAAATGAGTAACGTTAACTTCGTCTTCAATCTCATCAGAGCTTTATTGCTATTTCCATTGCCATAGCTATTGTTATTAAATCAGGTTACTTCTTCTTAACCACTTGTTTAATCGCCATTTCAGCTAACTTCGGTGTCGCGGCTTTCAGCGCGCTTGGTGCGACCTTTTTACCGGCTTTTACTGCTTTGTTCAGCTGTCCTTTGACCGACGTCCCTCTTTTCATTGCTTCAAAACGTTGGCGATTTCTCTGCACGTTATTTGCGTCAGCGATACGTTCGAGCAACGTCTGCCTTAAAATATCTAAACCAAACTGCTCCTTTTCTGGTGCCATCGCCAGCGGCAAAGCAATGTCCGGCTGTAACAGTGTTTGATTGTATTCGAGCGCTTGAGCAATGATCTTACCCTTGGCCGATGTCGGGCTCTCTAAGTCATAAGGCGGCTGCCACTCGTCAACAGGTTTTAATCGATCGACCTGGTTTACAACCGAGACAACGATTGGCTTCTTACGTGAGATGTTCTTCGGATCGTCATAGAAAGCGTCAAACTTATCCTTCAACTGTTTATCCAGTTCACGAGCCGATTGATTGGCTTTAAGCACCCAAAGTACCACATCGGCTTGAGTCATCTCTTTAAGCATCTGCGCTTCGGTTTTGGCGTTACCATCAAGCCCTTGTAGATCAACCACCCGAACGTCATTGTCATCGACAAACGCGTTATACACCGTTGAAGTATCGGTTGATGGTAGAACGTCGACCTCGGCAACCAGCTCTTGCTTAAGGGCATTAATCAGTGAGGATTTACCCGAACTTGTTTGCCCCACCAGCACAATTCGTACAGGCTCTAATTCAGGAGCAAAACGTTTCTCGTCGACTTCAGACACATCAGACGCTGTTAACGCTTCGTCTTCAATGCTGAATCGTCCGCTATAAAGATCAATTGCCACCGCAGCCACTTCATCTAACAAGGCTTGTTTGGCGGCGTATTGCATGTCATCCACCACACCTTTGGTCATGGTAGATGTGGCTTGTTCCCGACCTAAATCAGAAATCACCTTGAGTGGATTCAAATACAGGTTTTTAAGGTGGTTGCCCCAGATAGCCGCTTTGAAGATCTTCTGCCCTAGCTCACCGTATTTATCATAGGCTTCGTAGCCTGCTTTGATGTAAGAAACCTTAAGATATTCAATGCCGGGAATGTGTTCTTTCACCACCAGCTTGTATCGGCGGCTGACCTCTTCAAATAACTTGAGCCCTTCAGGGATAGAGAAGTCGAGCGATTTTTTATCAAACTTTTTGGCGACAAACTCGAGCACCTCTAAACCAGTTTGGTCAAGGTTGCCCCACTCTATCTCGACCATTAACTGCTGTCGTACATAGTGTTTTGAATCATTCCAAATCAACAGCTCAGCTTGCGACCATTCATCAGATGCTTTGACCATCGCATCGTTTACTAACGTACCATTGATATGTGCACTCTTAGTCGGTGATTCGGTTTCACCCTCGCTTGCTGGATTTGAAGACACATCACTATAAGTTGGTTCGCGAGAAGAGCGGCTAGAAATGAATAAAGGAATGGTGAACACCAAGGTACTCACCGCAATGGCAATCGACATTTCGACTAGGTAACCGTATTTGACCGCCAAGAAGACACCAAAGCCCATCATGATAATGCTTGGGAAGATCGCCGAAATCAGGGCTATGCCCCAACGCCCACTGGATAGCACAGCAAGTAATCGAAACAGGTTTCTAATTTTCTTCATAGCCCGACGCCGCCTTACCTTTTTTCAGGGATTCTTTGTAGATTTTTTGCATCTCTTGTTCAGAGACTTCTTCGCCTTTGTTCTTATGATAGAAGTAAAAACAAGCCGCTCGACCTAAACCATAGCTGGTGCCGAAACTCATGGCCGCTGCTGCAACCGCTCCGACCGTTTGACCATAAACCGGAATTAGCTTTATCAACTGTCGAGTGCCCAATTTCATGCCGTATTGCAAAGCAAAGCAGCTTCCCAAAGTGCCTATCAATTCACTGAAGACTCTCTTGTTCCATTCGACCCCATATTGATTCGCCAAACTATGGAGCATTTTCGCTTGAATCGCAGGTACCGATACCAAACCAACCCCCGGAATAAGGTCGCTCGCTGCAGCGCTTCCTGCATACCAAAGCACTTCGTTTTCTACTTGGTCAAAATTGGCTTCTTCTTGCGTGGAATGTTCTTTGTCGACCACCATCATGCCAATAACAGGAAGGATACTGGTCAGCTTTTCTAGCAAAACGTCATAGTTATAAATTGAGCCGCTGTTATTGCTCGAATCATCCGTTTCGAAATCGACCGCTACCGATTCAAACTCTTTACCCCAAGCCTTCTCTACTTGGTTGGTGTTGAACTGAACCTGCCTTGCTCGATCTGTTTCACCGGAAGACAACACTGCAGTATGAACAAGCAGCAAGTGTTTAATTTTCTTCTGTTTCTTAATCTGCTTTAGAGCCGAAAGCACGGCGGATTGTTCAGGTTCGTCGGCTTTCATCACAACGACTAACGCATTACCTGCCTGACCAATCTCTTCCAGATCCTCTTTCGCATCATAATTCGCTTCACTTAGACCTCTGGTATCAAGAAAGCGCATCACCGGTTTGTCTTGTGGGAATTCATACGACATCGCCGTCATGGTACAAGGCGCAAAACCATTGCCCACTTCTACAGAAGAGTTGCCAGTCACCGCTTGAATAAACGATGACTTGCCCGCCCCCGTTTTTCCCAAGAGCCACAATGTCGGCAGATGCTGACGCTGGTATTCATGGGCCTGAGTAAGATCTGGGTTCTTGCTCGGATTAATGAAGTCTTTTATTTGATCAAACATGTTTAGAGTAACGCTCACTTGATGTTGAGATTCGAGTTGATGACAAAGCAATACTGACTTATATAATCACAAATCATATTAAACTTATGTTTGTTCAGTCGCACAGGTTTACAATGCCTAAACACTTGTTTTTATTTGCGCGCTCATTTTTTATAGACGCTTTTTTATACGTGCGGGTATCATCGTATTGATTCACGGATCGAACAAACATCAACAAATACAGAGAAGTAAAAGGTAAGTATGGAACAAATTTATTTAGCTGGCGGTTGCTTGTGGGGCGTGCAAGAGTTCATCAAGTATGTGCCCGGAGTGATCAGCACAGAAGCTGGTCGTGCCAATGGCAGCTCCCAACCAACAGAGACCGAAGCATCAAAAAGCGATGACAACCAAAACGCTTATGATGGCTACGCTGAGTGTGTGCAGATTGAGTTTGACCCAAGCATCACTTCGGTCACGGTTCTAATGGAACATCTGTTTGAAATCATCGACCCATACAGCGTAAATAAACAAGGTGTCGATGTGGGCGAAAAGTATCGCACCGGAGTTTACAGCACCTACGCTCAACACTTAGCTGAAGCCGAGCGCTACATTGCATCACGTGAAGACGCAGACCGAATCGCTCTCGAAATACTGCCGTTGACCAAATACGTTGCCAGTGACGATATCCACCAGCATCACTTAAGTCAGTTCCCTGAAGATCACCACTTGTGCAATATTCCTTGGGATCTGCTGCATAAGTATAAATCTTAGGCTTGAGTCCTTAGCCTAGAAGCTAGAAACCGAACACTAAAAAGCCCCAACAAGCATATGTCTGTTGGAGCTTTTCAAACGAACGGCTACCGCAATCGGTAGCCGCTGTAAAAAGTTATAGTGTTTGATTTAATAGGAATTAACCTTCGGCTGGCGTTACTTCGTCTTGTTGCTCGACTTTGTCATCGACCGCTTTAACAAGTAACAGACCAACAGAGAACACAATCAAGCCACACAGAACGAATACCATGCGTCCCCACATTGGGTTTGGCAGTACAAACATAGTCATTACGCCCACACCCGCTACCGCGATAAGCGAACCCAACATACGACGTTGCTTGTTATCCAATTTCTTCTGTTCATTACTTTCAGCAACTAATGGTGTCGCTAGGTTGTTGAAGAACTTATCGACGTCTTTCTCACGATGTTCCGGTAATGGTTTGTAGAACAGTGTTGAAAGAACGAAGAAGCCAGCTGTAAATACGATGTGACCGATAAGGCCGATAGCCACTTTCAGGTCAGCCCACTCACGACCAGTTAGCTCATTTAGGCCGAACCAGTTTTGAATCATGTCCGCAGTGATAACGAAACCAACGAAGTAAGAAACCACACCACCTACAACTAGCGTACCCCAACCTGCCCAATCCGGTGTTTTACGGATGAAGAAGCCACAGAATGCTGGAATTGTCATTGGGAAGCCGATCAATGCGCCCACGTACATCATGGTGTCGAAAAGGCTCAGACCTTTAAGCGAGTTGATGAACAGAGCAACCAAGATGATCGCGATACCGAAGAAAGTAGACGTTAGCTTAGAAACAACCATTAGCTCTTTCTCTGTCGCTTTAGGGCGAAGAATCGGCTCGTAGAAGTTCTTAACAAAAATACCTGAGTTACGGTTTAGACCAGAGTCCATTGAAGACATAGTCGCAGCAAACATAGCGGCAATCAGAAGGCCAACCATACCTGCAGGCATGTATTCTTGAACAAAGTAAAGGTAAGCGAAGTCAGCGGCTTTGCTGCCAGCTTCTGGGTAAGCTGCTGCTAAATCAACACCTTGACCGGCCATGAACCAAGAAGGCATGAACCAGATGATTGGACCAAGCGTCATTAGTATACAAGCAAGCAGAGCGGCTTTACGTGCGTTGTTTGAGTCTTTCGCTGCAAGGTAACGGTAAGAGTTCAGCATGTTGTTGGTAATGCTGAATTGCTTTAAGAAGATGAACACAGCCCAGATGCTGAAGATGCTTAGGTAGTTAAGGTTGTCACCCGTAATGAATGAGTCCGTTGGGAAGTCATTGATGATCTGCGTAACGCCACCACCGTGGTAAATAGCAACCACTGCACACGTCACGGTTACTGCCATGATGATAACCATCTGCATAAAATCAGATGCGATTACCGCCCAAGAGCCACCCGTTACTGACATCACCAGTACAACCAGACCGGTTAGGATGATTGTTGTTGTCATATCAAAGCCGAAGATACCCGATGCGATGATCGCCAGACCGTTCAACCAGATACCCGCAGAGATAACGCTGTTTGGCATGCCAGACCAAGTAAATACTTGCTCGTTCACCTTACCAAAACGCATACGAATCGCTTCAATTACCGTAACAACGCGCAGTTGACGGAACTTCGGAGCGAAATAAAGGTAGTTCATTAGGTAACCGAATGCGTTAGCGATGAAGATAATCGCTACTGCAAAACCATCAGTAAAGGCTTTACCGGCTGCACCCGTAAATGTCCACGCACTGAACTGGGTCATAAATGCCGTTGCACCTACCATCCACCACAGCATGTTACCTCCCCCTCGGAAGTAATCACTTGTCGTACTTGTAAACGTTCGGAACATCCACCCTATCGCAATTAAGAATAGGAAGTAGATGCCAACTATCAGGGTATTGAGTTCCATCTTTAGACCTTTTAAATTATGTTTTTTTGTTAGGGTCACTATAGATAGATGGCAACCATATTTGTACTACAATAAGTTAAATGCGTGACAGTGATCTTACAGTCAAACACTCAAATAATCATACAAGTGATCGAGTTCAAATTTGCACCACCTGCGAGCATAATTCCTCAAGTGAGTGCAGCCACCTGCACTAAATTTCGGTCAAAACCCCAAAAAACATGAACAAAGTCTCTAAAACACGAAGAGTCATCGTTAAAAACTATTATTCGTCACGATAAAAGTTCAAATGCGAACAACAAAAAATTCGTTAAATATAATTTATAAAAATGAATCAAATCAACACATTTGTACTACAAATAATATTGAAGATCTGTTTTTTTGAAAGTTCCCTATATTAGGTAGCTAATAACGAAAACTTGGAAACCACTATTAGACACTGACAGGGATACACGGAAGTAAAATGCTTTTAACACACCCGTTACAGTTTCTCTCGCCCATTAAAAATGTGCAACTTCAGTAGTAGAGCAAACAGACTCAATTGAACGTGCTGTCATCAACCTAAAAGCCTAGCTCTTAAGCCCTGGTTACACGCTTATTGAACCTCAAACGACTCTCTACTCAAATTTCAGATAAAAAAAACGCTCATGTTGCCTGTATCAACATGAGCGCAAGGGCAGATCTTCGACTACCATCTCCTACCTTTCTAAACGAAAGCAGAAGTTATAATTAGAATAGTTGGGAGCAATAATCAAAATGCTTTCGCAAGCACTTCAACGATTTCTTCTTTGTCTCCGATGAGAACAACGGGTAACTATTCGAACCCAGTTCATTCCTATCAAGTTCATACTGATATAGCAGGCTATGACGCTGCCTTGCCTACTACATTTCAAACCATCTCCGAGTGAGCTTTAAGTCACCTCAAGCAAATAACTCATGATCTTAAAGCAGTTGGTTTTATTCCATTTAGCTTCAAGACCATTGTTACTTATTCGGCTTCATACCGTCAGTTTATGCAATCAACACAACAAAGTTATGTGTCGCTACACAAAGCCAGTAAATAATAATGTATTACAAATAAAGATAACATCTAAAGATTCAATTTTTTGCTGTAGCGCACATTTATTGATGAACAAAATCCTTGAAAATCATTATCAATAGACAAGTAATTAACTAAAAATCATAAACTTATCGAAACAAGCCAACTTTGTAACCCTTTGTAAATAGTGGTTTTGTCCTAACAACACGATCCAATTCACAGATCATACGCCTTCAAATCGTTAGCATATTTGTATTATTTAAATGCAAAACAAATTTGAAATAACCAAGAAATAATTTCAAACACAAAATGCATTGAAGACAAGAACTACTCTATTTGGCTTGTAATTATGGCCAATACTCAACCTATAAATATGGAACTAATACCATGAATAAAACTAAAATCGTGATTGCTGTGGCATCTGTACTCGCTGCTGGCTCTGTGTCTGCTGCGTCTTTCGATATGAGACACGAATACAAAAGCCATACAGATCAACACGCTACTCGTGTAAAACTTGGCGATAGCATTGGCAACTTCCTTGTAGATATCGAAGCGAAATTCAAGGGAGAAGACGGTAAATTCATGGAAGATCTGAAGAACAATGGTTGGGAGCTTGGTCTAAACTACCGCCACGTACTTAACGACAATTGGACGATGACTTACGGTATGCCAATTGAAGGTCGCGAATCAGGTGTTACGTACAAACCTCAAGTTCGCGCGACATACAGTGTCGACAGCATTGACGGTTTAAGTCTAAGTGCTCGTTACCGTTACGATATGAGACAAAACACTAAATCAATTGCAACTGATTCGGACGGCAAGCCTATCTTAGATAACGGCTACTTAACTTATCAAAACGATGAAAACCAACGTCGCCATCGCTTAACAGCAAACATCAACTACTCAATGGAAAACTGGCGTTTCGGTTTCGAAGGCAACTACTACAAAGCAGATGATTACAACATCTACGACAACGATGATACCAACTACGAGTTGAATGCAAGTATTCGCCACATTATGGGTCAATGGGCACCGTATGTAGAATTTGGTGATGTGAGCACTTCATCAACAAAAGCAACTCGTGAACTGCGTAGCCGTGTTGGTCTAACTTACAGCTTCTAAGCTGCACGACCTATGAAGAATCTAAGATAATTACTGTCCTAATTTTCTAAGACCTAAACAAAAGCCAGCTTAATCGCCGGCTTTTTTATGTGTTCAAATCAGGTCATTCAACAATGATTCACTTACAAGAAGCTACTACCTTAGTGACTGATTCGATATAAAAAGGAAAGCGTCACTTCATCGTTAGGGACTACTCGCTTTTGCTGAGCTAACAACAATTCTGCTGTTGAGACAGCATCCGCTAACGCATTATGGCTGTTGTACTCGGGAAGCCCATACCTGTGCCGCGTACCCGCTAGAGTTAAATCCACCTCTTCATGATTGCTGATCGCTTTCTCCATGCTTTTCTCAATACATAGTGTATCTAGCCAAAGTAAAGGCAACTGCCTTAAGCCATAGCATCTCAAGAGATACTGGCTAATGAACTTCTCTTCGACCACACAAGCGTGCGCGACGATGATCTTACCTTTTGCGGCTTCGAAAAACGTCAGCATCGCATCATGAATTGAAGCGCCTTCTTCCAACATTTGAGGTGTGATGTGGTTAATAACCGCGGTTTCAGCGTTGATCTGCGAATCGTTATTGAGATAGATATGCTTGGCAGAAGCCAAATCGATTCGCCCCTTGACCACATCGACCCACCCCATAGACAAAATCAGATCTTGTTCGCTGTCTAAGCCCGTGGTCTCAAGATCCAACACGATATAATCGCTGTCTTTGGCCAAGTCCGTCATTTCAGGGCAAGGTTGTTCAACAAGATCGTGTAACGCCTCTGGCAGTTTAACCGTACCCAGATATTGCTTACGCTTACGTTTAACTCGCTCAAGCGGGTGAAAGTAGTTTAGCATTCGTTTTAAACATTTATTCGTTGAACATAATTTCATTAACGCGCTCCGAAACGAATTTTCGCCGCTTCTTGAAGGTCGGCAATGATCCTAAAGGCATCTTTCAAGTGCTTGCGTTCAAAGCTGCCAAAACTGTCTGGGTTGATATTGTTGTCTGGTACCTCCCCGTTCTTCAAGGCTTCTAATTGATGACCGAAACGGAAAGACAGAATGAACTGATACGCACCAAGGATATTCTTGAACGCGTCATCACTCAGCATGCCTTTTTCATTGGCTGCGGCAAAGCGTTCATCGGTTGCCGACAAATCACATTCCACCGCTAATCCGTAAATACGCGCAAGATCGATAATCAAGTTGATCGCGTACTTCTTCACGTTCAACGTTTTCTTATTCTCACCTGACTTCTCCAATACCAAACTGTTGAAGATACCCAGTGGCGGGTTGGTGTTCACCGCATCTTTCACAAGTGTGCTTAAGAACTCACGGTTACCGCGAATATTGGAATGCAGCTCATCACGAAGAATGCCTTCGAACTCACTGTTGCCATAAATAGTACGAATCTCTAGGAACACACTGATGTTGAGTAAGCGTTCGTACTCAGGGTTTGCAACCCACTTTTTATAGTAGTGCTTCCAAACACCAAGTGGCTGGCACCATTTTGGTGTCGCCGCCATGAATTTACCCGGACACAGCGGGTAATCACAGCTCGCTAATCCGTTAGTCACCATCATTGCTAGGTGTTTAAAGTAAATACGGTCACTGTCTGTTGCATCGTCGGCCAGTACAATCGCACTGTCTTGGTCCGACAGCATGTGCACTTCATTACGCGCGTGCGATCCGGCTACGATCCAAGAAAAGTCGCAAGGTGGCGGGCCTAACTTATCAATCGCTATCTGAATCAATCGGCGCGTGTAGGAATCCATAATCATGGTCATTACCTTACCCACCGTTTCAGGTGCCACTTTGCCTTCCACCAGCGCTTCAAAAATAGCTTGTCGCTCTGAAGTAAATGAAGACATGGTTTTCACGCTGCCCGCGTATTTGATTTTCTCGATTAAGAAGATCGCTTGAACACGGTGATTTTGAACCAAGTGAGACGTCGTAAGCAGGCCAACAACTTTATTTTCTTTCACGACAGGCAAGTTACGAATGTTGAATTGCATCATGATAGACGCAGCATGTAACACAAGATCATCTGGTTTAACCGTCAGTGGAGAGTGCGTCATCACCTCGGAGATCAGGTTATCGGTACTGACACCATGAGCGATGACTCGCTTGGTCATATCACGGTCAGTGATCAAGCCAACAATCGTTTCACCTTCATAAATCACCGCGCAGGGTGAGCGTTGATGCAGCATTTCCACCGCGACCGATTGAATAGTTTGCTCAGACTTAACGATGGCCACCTGCCCGCTTGCCACTTCTTCAACCTTGCGAATGAACAAGCCTTTCTCTTTGTTTGACCACACCACATCAAGTGCCGACTTCAAACGAACCTGAGCCTGCGACGCAAACTGTTCTGCGCAGCTTGGAAATGCCTTAAACAGCGCTTGAAGTGCCGAGTGTGGAATCACATAAAGTAAGGTGTTTTCGATTGCGACCGCTCTGTAGCCTTTCTCGTCGTTAACTTCAGAATCTAAGAAAGTAAAGCCGAACAAATCCTCGCTGCCTAAACGCGCACGAAGTACACCGTCTGACTTTCTTTGTTCCATAGAGCCGGTTCGAATGATGTAGAGCGACTTTTCTTTACCCGACTCACACAGATCAACCACATCCCCTTTGCCGAGATAAGTGATCTGAACATTAGAGGCAAGTTCGCGAAGTGCTTCTTTAGGGATCTTATCGAATGGGTCGATTTGACCTATGAATTGAAGAATATTTGGCAGTAGAGACTGGGGCATAATCACACTCACATAATTTAATTAGTATTATTATATAACTTAAAGTGCTGGTTACTAGTGCTTTTAACGAAACAGCAAATAATAGATTAAATATTGGACACCAGTCAGGTTTTCATCAAATTAGAATACAAAAAAAGCACGTATCAAACGTGCTTTGTTATCGATTGGTTTGGTCACCGTTGCGATGTTAACTTTGATTATCTTAGCTTTTTGAGAGAGTCACTCTCAAGAGTGAGCTAATCACTAAAATAGCAGCTAAAACAATTAACTAGCAATTGGTAATCTATGATTTGTTTCTAATAGATGACTTGCTGATGCTTGACGTGCTTTGTCACTATTTCCAGCCATAATCGCTTCGTAAATAGTACGATGCTCGTTAATGCATGTACTTCCCTCTTCCGAAGAGTGAGAAATAAAGTTAACAAACATCGTCGTCAAAATATTACCGAACGGTAGGTAGAAGTCGTTACCCGTTGCGTTAAAAATCAAGCTATGGAACTTCATATCAATATCTAACCAACGCTCTTTATCAAGAGTCTCTTCGCTCGATATCTCCACCATCTTTTGGAAAATTTCTGATAATTCAATTCGTTGATCGGCAGTTGCAAATTTAGCGGCCAATGCGCAAGCTTCAGGCTCAATGGCACGACGCAAACCTAAAAACTGGTGACAGAATTGGTCTGTATCCGCAAGTCCGTCCATCCATTCGATAAGCTGTGGATCTAAGAAGTTCCAGTATGCACGGTCGACAACACGAGTACCGATTTTAGGACGAGATTCTAATAGGCCTTTTGAAGTCAGAAGCTTAACTGCTTCTCTTAATGCTGTCCGACTGATACCAAATTGCTCACATAAAGCCATTTCACCAGGGATAATAGAACCTTGAGGCAAATTGCCCGACAAAATACCACGAGCGATTTCACGTGCAACTTGCACATGAAGGCTTCGCTTAGAGCCTGAAATTGAATTGAAAGAGCCAGCCATGTGTCTACTTACTTATAAGATATGTATTATTTAAACCGGACTATAGCACTGATTTATGTCTGCACCAACTTAGCGTAAGAATAACGTGAGGTCACTACTGATATAGCCTAGAGCAACATTTAACCTACCTTATACGTATTATTCACATAAAACCAAACCTAACCATTTATTCATACAAATAGTTCTTATTTACATATTTTTCGTATGCGTGAACTCACAAAACCACTCTTACTCTCCCTAATAATGCCGTTAATGATCAGTTTTGAGATGAACCCTCTTGAATATGGCAAGTGTTATTGTATGATTTATACAAAGGGTAAACTGTAAGATAGGCACTCTGATGTGTAGCGATTTGAAAAGTACTATTCGATGAGGGAAAACCTCACACTATATTAGACGTATACACTGACACCAAAACGCCAAATTCGTCTGGCTTTTTTTGTTTTAAAGTTTCAATTTCAGGTGGTTTAAATGTCAATATTTACATTGGTGGAAGATTCAAGCCGCCGAATTCATGTTCAAGTAGCGAGACAAATTGCTCGCAAAATCTTGTCTGGCGAGTTAGAAGAAAATCAGAAGTTACCCAGCGAAATGGAGTTGTGTGAGATCTTTGGAGTCAGCAGAACTGCGCTTCGAGAATCGACTAAGCTACTTTCAGCCAAAGGGTTGATTGAATCTAAGCCTAAAGTAGGCACTCGTATCAAGCCAAGAACGCAATGGCACTTTTTAGATCCACAATTACTGTATTGGATTCAAGACTTAGAAGACACCAAACCCTTCTTATCTCAATTCTTAGGCTTAAGAAAAGCGATTGATCCAGAAGCGTGTGCACTTGCGGCATCCAACGCTACGGTAGAACAACGCAAAGAGCTTTCGATTCTGTTCCAAAAGATGACCATCGCGGCAAACGGCTTTGATTATGAAGAGTGGACAACCAACGACCACCTGTTTCACCAAACGATCTTCCTATCGACGGGTAACCAATTTTATATTCCGTTCGCGAACATTCTGTCGACAATCTTCAAGCAGTTTATCGACCACTCTGTGGAAGGGGGTCGCTTTTGTTTAGAAGAGCATAAAGCAATATACGATGCGATTATGTCAGGCAATGCGAATCAGGCTCGAATAGCCTCTCAAGCTTTACTTGATGATGAAAACCAAAAGCTGTCTCGGGTTGAACTCGCCATCGCGTAATTAAGATTTACCAGACAGACTCGTGCATCCCAATACACGAGTCTGTCATGTTTTAGCGCCCATTTTTTTAACCATCCATTACCGTAGTGTTTCACCTTTAAATGGTGAACTCGGGTCCTCTCAGAGAAAACTTACGGTTATACACATAAGGTGTTGTTTGTGTCTTCGCAATCGTATGTTAGGAAAAACTTCTCTCTCGCTTGGCCCCTAGCCCTAAACGGTATATTGATGCAGTCGATGTTGATGATCGACACGCTGCTGGTTTCTCCTCTTGGTGAAATACCTTTGGCTGCCATGGGAATTGCGACGACTATGGTTGCCTTTGTACTAGGCATTCAAATGGCGCTGGCAAACGGCACTCAGCTAGTATTGAGCCGCGCCGTGGGTTCTGGCATCACCGCTTCACTATCCAAAGCGTTTTGGGCTGGTCTGTTCATCAACTTAGGTATCGCGACAATATTTTGGTTTCTGCTCACCTTTTTAGAACAGCCTTTAATTCAAGCCTTAACCGACGATAAAGCCCTTTACTTAGAAATCAGCCACTACCTTGATATCTCAAAGTATCTCGTCATTTTCACAGCATTAACGCAAGTGATTATCGCCCTATTTAATGCATTAGGAAGAACCAAAATACCGTTTAAAGGGTATTTGATTGAATTGCCGATCAACGCAGTTCTTTCTTATGGACTCATTCACGGCTTTTCAAATTTCGAAGGTATTGGTGTTCAAGGCGCCGCGCTAGGCAGTGTTATTGCTATCATCCTTCGCCTTGTATACTTGGTTCTTTGCGTGTATTCGAGCTCAGCAATTTCACTAAGATTAGACGCCCAGCGATCTGAGTTCATGACCAACGTTCGCCGTCACTTTATCGAGATATTCCCTGTCGCAGCAAATGTAACCATGTTATTGATTGGTGCCACAATTTACCAATTACTGTATTCGCAACTTAACATCAACGCCTACGTTGCGATTACTTTGGTGATGCCTTGGATCAGGGCTGTCTCTCAATTTATTACTGCTTGGGCCCACTCTTCTGCCATTACTATCAGCCAAGCGATTGGCTCTAAAAAGATGGATGACCTAGTCAAAAACGTCGATACCAGTATTGATATTGCAGTAGTCATTTCTTTTGTGTGTGCAATTTTGTTCGCTGGCTTAAGTCTGGTGATTGGTGACATTTACCCGAACTTGGACGAATCTACGTATCAAGCATTGACCGTTATCGCCCCACTCTACATCTTCTTGCCGATTGTTCGTGGCTACAACACAGTCCATGGAAATGTATTGAGAGCACTAGGAAAAACAACCGCAGTCTTCAAAATCAACTTTACTGGTCAATGGGTAATTTCAATCCCTTTATGTGCATTGATCATCTTTGGATTAGACGGTTCTATCTTTTGGGCGTTTGCTATCCAACCATTCGAAGAAGTCGTTAAAGCGTTCCCATTCCGTCACTTGGCGCGTAAGTCTTTAAAGGAATTTGATGCGAACAAAGCGAATGAATTGATGTATGACTAAACTCCGTATCTAATTGCCACCAGAGCTTTACCCGAACTTTCTAATACAACCTTGTCTTTTGACAAGGTTGTTTTGTTTTAGCTGTACTTTTCATTGATAGGCTTCAGGTACACCCTCTTTTATACCAAGGTCACATTAATAACAAGGTCATCTTAAAGCTCATATAAAGCAAAAAGACCACTCAACATTCGGTTAAGTGGTCTTCGAAAATATTCCTTAAGGACTGCGTCTAGCAAGCCTACTGGTTCTGATATGTGTTATTTACCATTCAACTTAAGCGCTGAGAAAGTCACACTGTTGTAATCGCCATTCTTTTTATCGACAGCGAAATCGCCAGTACCGCCACAACCTGGCCCCCATACAGGGTGAGAATCGCTCACGCTACATTGGCCGTATGCGCCCGCTTTGTAATAGAAATCATCTGCAGCATAACCCGTTGGTGAATCAAGCTCATCAATACCCTTGCTCAGGTCGATTTCATACTTAACCGTATCATGACGCTCTGTTTCAAACGTTAGGTACATCATGGTGCCTTTCACTTCCACTTTGTAGCTAAACTCTTCACCAAGAGCAATGCCCGCTTCACCCGGTTCCGCTGGGTTTTCCCAAGTGTTACCCCACACTGGATAAGCGATATCGGCACGGTTTGGATCTTTCTTCTCTAGGTTACGTTCATAGTTCCAAAACACTGAACCCATCTCTTGGTCAGGAAACTTTTTGTAGAAGATCTTCAGTGGTTCATTACCATGCCCATAACCTGTTTTTGCTTTGATCAATGCATCGTGTTTCTTCGCGTGTATTTGACCAACAACCACCGAGTGAGCTGGGTATCTTTCTGGGTGCTTAGCGTTAACTGAAACGTGATTCACTTTTAGCGTCGCTTCTAGCGTTCCGCCAACCGCGCTGTACTCACTCGCTGCTGGATGGCTCGACAGTGCCCACTGGTTACCTTTATCAGCCGTATCGATAGAGAAGTCAGCACCACGTGGCATTTGACGTAGCTCAGAGCGAGCGTTTTTCGAGTTCTTAGTCGTAATCGCTTGGTTCTGCACTTCAAATACAAGGTTGCCGTCTTTATCAAGGTGGAAGAAATCACTGTGTGAGTAGCTCATCATAGCTACCCCTTCTATTTCATCAACACGACCATCTTCATTAATATCTGAAGGTATGGTTATTTTCCAATTATGCATATCGAATTTATCGGCAGGTACGGGGGAAGAAACTCCGTTATTTGCAAAAGTAACCATTGGCACGGTCGCTAATAACGCCACTGCTAATATGTTTTTCTTAAACATGACTCATCCTTTATTGTTAACAGATACTGAGTACACTCTCAGTACAGAAACTGCTTTTTTGAACACTCATTCGTCATCACGATTTTCTTTAACTTGAACAAATCACCTGCAAAACAACATCTCTAAACCAATTTCAAATACCTGCCTCGTATTTACTGGCTTTGCCTTTTGCTACGACTGCTATTTCTAACAGTCGAGACTGTTCCCATCGTCATTAGGAAATGTAAAAACACTTTATTTGTCTTATTTTAACGCAATTTAAATGACGTATTTTCAAAGCTTAACAATATGAGAACTAAGTCATGATTGATTTGCCAACTAGAGCTCTAATTGAGACATTCATTACATTTAGCTATATAAACAGGTCATTATTCGGAACTTTTGATAGATCTCACAGAAATACCACTCAGGAATAAATACCATATTTGTCATACATTAATTTAATACCATTTATGGTGTTGATTTGTGAGCCATGGGTATATTGGATGTATCCAAAATAAAAAAATAATAGTGAGACAAAGGTATGAACTCTGTTACAAAAATTGCTGCAATTGTTGCTACAACTCTTCTTGCAGGCACTGCGACTGGCGCAACTCTTGATTACCGTGCAGAACATAAGCATGAAGACGATAAATACGCGCATCGTATTAAAATTGGCGGAAGTACGAAAATAGCAGACGAGGCAAAGCTATATTTTGGCGTTGAACAAAAGTTCGCTCCAAATGCACAAGGCGATATCTATAACCAATTGGAGCGCGGAGATTCTGAATTTGATTGGGGTGTTCGCTATGCGTTAGATGACAAATGGTATTTGCAGCCAGGTATGCCCATTACGTTCGGCGATGAAAAAACAACATTTAAACCACAGTTTCGTGTTGGGTATAAAGCCGACTTCGGCCTAACAACGGCTCTTCGTTACCGCCATGAATTCCAAAATTACACCGACAGTTCAAGCAGTTCTCTCACAAAAGTTAACGGCGAAAAAATTGCATTAGCTGGTGAGACGGTCCAGCAAGGCAAATTTACATTGACTGGCGCTTATAAATTCCAAAACGAAGATTTGAAAAACCTTCAGTTAAGTTATGAGGCGAACTACGTCAAAAGCTATGAAGATCAAGTCAAAGCGAATGGAGAAGATTGGGAATGGGATCTAGGTGTAAAAATCGGCTATAAATTCGATAACCTAAGACCTTACGTTGAATTTTGGACATCAGATTACGGCTCAGCGGAAGAGAATGAACGTCAGTTGAAAACACGCGTTGGTGTTACATACTCATTTTAATCGCTCTCATGAACCATCTCTAACGTGTGCTTTAAAAAGGCTTAGACAATATCTAAGCCTTTTTTATATCCAAATACCCCTCTCTCCATACTCTCCATACTCAGTTAATTAAGATCAATTAGTTACGCAAGATCATTGGAGTTGTGAAATGCAATTGGAACTAACCGATGAACACAACAAAAAATGGCCGCTAGTACTAGCGGCCATTTTTGTATGTGTAACTGATTCGTTATTCCTGATATTTATCGTGCGACGTCGCTATTTTGTAGAATGTCGCTTGGGCATAATCATCAAGATCGCCGTTGATGTTTTGATTGTAAACACCCGCTTTAAAGTACATGTAACGCCCACCTTGATCGTAGCCACTTTCGCTCATATCAACCGTTTGAACAACGTCATCTTTACCTTCGCGCATCAGCTTAACCGTCATCATGTTACCTTTTACATCGATGCGGTAGCTAAACGTCTCGCCAAGTGCGATACCTTGGTCGCCGATCTCTCCTGTCATATCTCCGACTAAGTTGAAATAGTTATCCGTTCCTTCGTTGGTATTCTCATGAGCAAAATAAACCGTCCCTGTTTCGTGGTTCGGTAATTTTCGGTAGTAAAGACGAATGGGCTCATCATCTTTATCATGTATCTGACCAATGATGAAACGGCCAACTTCGTGCGCGTCACCGGTTGTCGTTGTATGATCAATCTTAAGCGTTGCTTCTAAAACACCATCAATCGCGCCTGCAGCTTTTAGATCTTCAACCGGAGCCGAACTAAATACCCAGTTGTTCTCATTGACACCTTTAGTGCTAATAGATGTATCACCACGACGTAGCATCTCACGCATCTCTGTACGTGCATATTTAGTATTCTTTGAGGTGCGTGTGCCTTTCACGTATGTCTTGAATACCAAACCACCGTCGTCTGCTGTGTAGAAAATTTCTGGATGCTGATAACCATTCGCTAAGTTCCATTCCGAGACGTCGTCTGGCTTGCCGTTTTTATCGTGGTCAAAAGGTTGAGATAAATACCATGTCGTTAGATCGAAGTTTTCGCTTGGTGCATTACCCGCAAGTGGCGACTTAGGTAGATTAGTCGGTACTGGTAAAGGAGTACGAGTGTCACATTTTACTGTGGTTTCACAAGGATATACCGCTGGTTCCCCAAAGTTACCTTTACGTAAATCTTTACGAGCTTCCTTAAGTGCTTTACTTGCTGCGGCCATTTCAGCGATCATCACTTTCTCAGCTTCAACCACATCATCGGTAATGATATGGCTTACCGGACAAGCATTGATTCCACAGTTAATTGCTGCAAGCTCAGTAACTGAGTTCCAACTGTTTTTGCTGTTACCGTGACCTACATATTTTACATAGCGTGCTTGCACTGGTTGGAACTGAAAACGCTCTAAACCAATCACTTTTCCCGAGCTTAATTGACCTTCTAAAATCGTTGTCCAGTTTTCGCCATCAACACTGACGAGCAGATCGAACTTAGACTGGCGTTGGTTCCCTTTACTAAATGATGCTTGAATCGCATCGATTTCAATCACCGAACCGTAATCTAGCATTGCCCATTCACCGGCACCGTTTGCAGACCAACGAGTCGTGATATCTTGATCAAAGAGCCGATCAGGGCCGTTACCGTCGTGACTGCTAGCCGTAATAACGGTCGGCGTTAAAATATTTGACTTGGTGCTAGAAGCACAACCAGATATTGCGAGAATGATAGAGACAGCTAAGACGCTTTTTATATTGACCTGTTTCATATGAAATCCATTATTGTATTTAAGGTACAGCATTAAGAGCTAAAACGAGATCGACAATGATGACACTAAAGCCGTTTATCTAACTTCATCATCTCGACAAGTTCAAATTTTACATATTCTTATAATACAAATATATCGATTGATAAAAGAAATGAGAAGATACGCAACTCCATAGAGGCTTTCTGATTTAAAAGTGTGTTGAGAGGCAAATTATGGTCACTAGCAACAGCTAAGAGCGCCTTGCTCTCTCGTAAAAGCTAAGCACACCAGAGAGTAGGAAGATTATAAATCTCAAATAGAACTAACTCATAAACTCATTCCCTTTTAAAAAACTCGTCGAGTTTCGACATGAAACGAGTGCCAAATCACATTTTCTTCAACTAAGCATTCACTAAAACCATTCAAGTCTTATATTTATTTGTAATACAATTACTCTTAAGGTATGGTGTATTTTAATCATAACTTAAGTTCTTTCTGGATACTTTTGCGCAATTCAAAGTGGTAATTGAAGCAACATGCTTTAAGGTCATTGAACACGTTTAATGTAGAAACTGTCGGGGGATCTCGTTAATCGTTACTTCACTTGTCTTGCGCATTGGTTTGTCCAGACGGCTAGTCCGAATACGCCCACACAGTCACCAGCTGTGTGGGCTTTTTTTTGCTTTTCATTGACGATTGAGGACGTGATTGCTCAGCCGCGCGAACGACCACACATCAACGCTACTTTGAAATAGATGAAAATGGTGAGTCAGTTGATGTCTAACAATGCGCGTCTATAACAAAGAGTGTCTAAGGAAATGAAGTGTTAGCAAGAAGCATTGAAGCATTGAAAGGCTGAAAAGGCTGAGCTTAAATGAACTAGCAAAAGGTTGCGTTTAACGCAGGCAGAACAGTAAGAAGTAAAAAGGTAGAGCTAGAGAGTAGAGCTGACGATAACGGGCTTTGCGAGAAAGAGTGAAACCGTGGGAGCAAACAGGGAATTGTTGATACAGCGGAATTGCAGATAAATCGTAATTTGGATAAAACGGGCTTGTAGATAAGACTTTGTGTAGATAAAAACGAACCTCGCTGAGGTATCGCCGCCTAACAGACAGGCAATACCCTAGCGAGGTCGTACGTCGATTACTTCTCTAGTTTAGCGAAGTAGTCGAAGATTACTGGTACATCGTTGTTACCCATGCCAGCATCAACAGCAGCTTGTAAGCTTGTTGCAGTACCTTGAGCGATTAGAGACTCAGTACCTAGCTCTTCACAAAGTGCAAGGAAGTAACCAAGGTCTTTGTTAGCGTTAGCAACAGAGAAACCTAGCTTCTCTTCGCCGTCTACCGCGTAGAACTTACAGAATTGCATGAACGGAGAGTTAGACGGACCTGCAGACATGATATCAAACAGTTGTTGGCCATCAACACCAGCGCGTTGAGCAACAGCGAAAGCTTGAGACATAGTCGCAACAGTTGTCATACCCATGAAGTTGTTTACAAGCTTAGTCACGTGACCTGAACCTAGAGCACCTAGGTGGAATACGTTTTCGCCTTGCTCTTCAAGAACAGGTTTAACTTTGTTGAAAGTTTCCATGTCGCCAGCAGCCATGATGTTCAGAAGACCATCTTTAGCGTGTGCAGGAGTACGACCTAGAGGAGCGTCGATCATGCCTGCGCCTTTCTCAGCAAGAGCTGCACCGATCTTCTTAGTAGAAGCAGGGATAGAAGTACCGAAGTCTACGAGTACTGCGCCTTCTTTGATGCCCGCTAGAACGCCATCTTCGCCGTAAACAATTTTTTCAACAACAGCAGAAGTTGTAAGACAAAACTCAACGATGTCACTTGCAGCAGCTAGTTCTTTAGCAGAAGTGAATGCAGTCGCATTGCCGCGATCTGTAACGCGAGCAACAGCTTCAGCGCTTAGATCCATTACGTTTACGTGGTAGCCACGCTTTTGTAGGTTTTCAACCATGTTGCCGCCCATAAGACCTAGGCCAATGAAACCGATTACAGGTTTAGTCATGTTCAAACTCCAAATATAGTATTGTATGATTATATGCTCATTATAATAACTACGTCTTTCTCGTTACGCAATAGTTTTAGGGCATTGATTCGAAGGTTCGATGCAAGTTGTGACGGGGGTTCACTTTAAGAGAGAATACAGCCACGTTTTATATTTCCGGAACTATATGATGGGTTAAAAACCGTTCACCGGTAAAATAACAAGCGCTATATGTCATACTATTAACAGTCACAACAGATTTGTTACACAGTTATGTTTAAATTAATTTTGCTTGGATGGAAAAGTCTTGCTCTTGCCGCCTATGCCCTGCTTCATAATCAAAAGCTTAGATAAAGACTCAAGGTTTAGCTGCTCATTCCCAATAATGTGGTTGGCCGACTAAGCTGCTCATCCCTTCTAGAATATTTTTCTACTCTCTATAGCGGCATAAATTACTTTCTCACTTGAAAGCTAATGTCATGAGCATTTACTGATAAAGATTAAAATCTGTGAAACAAAAATGCGACGCCCTTTCGAGTCGTCGCATTCTATCCAAGTATTCGCTATGTATTAGCTTTCTGTTACCACTTTAGCTTGCTTGCCACCGTCATCGACCGCTTTCACAAGTAGAACACCTACACCACCCACTATCACACCACATAGGATGAAGACTAGACGTCCCCACATTGGGTTAGTCAGAAGAGCCATCAGCATAATACCAACACCTGCTACAGCGATAAGCTTACCAAGCATTTGACGTTGTTTGTTATCCAACACTTTTTGCTCTGCCGATTCAGCTACTAATGGTGTATCTAAGTTGCCAAAGAACTTATCAACATCCGCTTGACGTTCTTTTGATAGAGGCTTGTAGAACATTGTAGATAGTACGAAGAAGCCACCGGTTAGCGTTATGTGAGCAATAAGACCAATCGCAACTTTAACATCAGACCATTCACGTCCTGTTAGAGTATCAAGACCAAACGCCGCTGCTACCATCTCTGCATCGATAACAAAACCAACCACATAAGAAACGATACCACCAACAACTAGCGTACCCCAACCAGCCCAGTCCGGAGTCTTCTTAATAAAGAAGCCAAGGAATGCAGGAATCGTCATTGGGAAACCGATTAGAGCACCGACATACATCATCGTATCAAACAGGCTCAAACCTTTTAATGAGTTGATGAACTGTGCGATTAGGATAATAGCGAAACCAAATACCGCTGAAGTAATTTTAGATACGGTTACTAACTCTTTCTCTGATGCTTGACCTTTACGAACGATTGTTTCGTAGAAGTTCTTAACAAAGATACCTGAGTTACGGTTTAGACCTGAGTCCATTGAAGACATTGTCGCTGCAAACATCGCGGCAACTAATAGACCAACCATCCCTGCTGGCATGTACTCTTGTACGAAGTATAGATAAGCAAAGTCACCCGCTTTTTTACCTGCATTCGGATAAGCCGCTGATAAATCAACACCTTGACCTGCAATGAACCAAGAAGGCATGAACCAGATGAATACACCACAAAGCATAAGTACACAGGCTAGCAGTGCCGCTTTCTTAGCGTTCTTTGAGTCTTTAGCCGCTAGGTAACGGTAAGAGTTAAGCATGTTGTTCGTGATTGAGAACTGCTTAACGAAGATGAAGAATGCCCAAATCGTAAAGATACTTAGGTAGTTGATGTTGTTGCCCCAAAGGAACGAACCACCATCTTGTACTGGGAAGTTGTTAACAATCTCACCAACACCACCACCTTGAACAACCGCTACAACCGCGCAAGTTACCGTTACCGCCATGATGATAACCATCTGCATGAAGTCAGATGCGATTACCGCCCATGAACCACCTGTTACCGACATCGCCAATACCACTAGGCCAGTCACCCAGATAGTCATGTTCATGTCGAAACCGAAGATACCCGAAGCAATGATTGCTAATGCGTTTAACCACACACCCGCAGATACCACTGAGTTCGGCATTGAAGACCAAGTGAATACTTGTTCGTTCGTTGAACCGAAACGCATGCGGATAGCTTCAATTACCGTCACTACACGTAGTTGGCGGAACTTAGGAGCGAAGTACGCGTAGTTCATGAAGTAACCAAATGCGTTGGCTACGAAGATAACCGCTACTGCAAAACCATCGTTATAGGCTTTACCTGCTGCTCCGGTGAATGTCCATGCACTAAACTGTGTCATAAAAGCGGTTGCACCAACCATCCACCACAACATGTTACCGCCCCCGCGGAAGTAGTCACTGGTAGTACTTGTAAATGTTCTAAACATCCAACCTATCGCGATCAAGAATAGGAAATAAATGCCGACAATAATCGTGTTGAGTTCCATCGTGTATCCTTTGTCCGTTGTAATTTGTTACACGGACTATAGGTAAACAGTGAAATCATTTGTAGTACAATACTCTAAATAAGTGACCACGATCTATATATCTGGGAAATCATTCATCATACAAGTGATCGCTATCAAATATACATCCCTCTAGATACCTTGAATATCACCTATAAGCAGGGTGATTGAGATCTTAAATCGCGGAAATAGGCCCCAATTATTACTTCTCTTATTATAATAATTGGGCCGAATTGGATACTTAGCAGACCGCGACTTATATTGTGAATAATGATAAAAAGGCACGCTTTACATTGGTAATAAACCAAGCAAATGGCAACTTGATTACCTAATGAAAAACCAATATTGATCTATATAGGATACGTAGTTCCACCTATTAAAAATAGTTGGTTAACAAGTAACGGAACGACAAACATGCGTATACGATGACTTTGCAACTGAATAACAAACTCAACGTTAAATCCTACCTTATCTTTGTAAAGCAACCATCCTTAAAAATTTAATATTCATTAAAATTCAACACCTTAAATTAGAAAATCAAAATGGCCCTTACTAGAATTAATGTAAGAAAAACCCCATCATGAAACCGACGAGTTCACTTAATTTTACTACTATCGATTTTAAGAATCCGTCACGAAAACAAACGCATATTGTCACGTAAATTTCAAAGACCCGACTTTAAAATCTTAAAGAATAAATTATCTAAGGTTTTCATATCTATCCGATAATTTAATCCAATATCCGATTGCTACGCTCAACTTTCCACGACAAATTAGTTCACACAGTCACGCCAATAAGCACTGATATGCACACTCTGATAATCAGCCGCAATCGAACTGAAACGACACCTATTCATATCACGCCTTAAAAAGACCAACATCACACTAATTTCTTAACATCATGGTTAAAACAAGACTGAAGTCTATTTAGGAGACTTCTACTTGTGATCGAAAGCGACTTCCAGAGCTTCATCAATTGAAGAAAAATTGTCATACAATATTCTATATATCTAACCAGACATAAGGACAAGTGGCATGCGCTCAATGAAAGATATCACTCAAGACGCTATCGATATCGTTAAACCCTCTATCGACAAGCTGTTTGAAAGAACCAATAGAAAAGAACTGCATATTGTCGTTATGAATCCACATCTCAAGCCTTGGGAAGCCTCTTTCCAAGACGCCATTCTTTATGAAGAGTCTTTAGGAACCCCTGATAGCTGGACTATCAAGTTTGATCACCTTGCTCGTAAGAAAGCTCAGCAAGCATGGCGAGAATCGACAAGTAATCTAACACTTCATTCTCAACACCCATCTTCATTACGTGACGAAGACTTACTGTTTTATGGTTCGTTTGTTTACGGAAACGTGGTTGTTGCCTGCAGTGGCGTACAACAATGGTATGACATGCTGATCAGTGGCTGGATAGCGGTGGCTATTGAACAGCTAGCCATGCACGAATACCAAACAGAAAAAGCAGAAAACCCTACAAAAACATATCGCTAATAATTAGAAACAGAAGGAACTTACTATGAGTAAATTATTGAAATCCATCATGCTGGCAGCCGGCATACTTGTTTCTGCAACGTCGATTGCAGCTGACTACCCGAGCAAGAACATTCGTCTAGTTGTCCCATTTGGCGCGGGCGGCGGTACCGATGCCGTTGGTCGTACCCTTGCAAATAGTGCGAAAGACATTTTGGGACAAAACATTTCAATCATGAACCGTACGGGTGGTGCTGGCGCCGTTGGGATGAGCTTTGGTGCTCAACAGCGTGCGGATGGTTACACGTTAACAGTTGTAACTCGTGAAATCGCTTCACTTCCTCAAATGGGTTTGATGCGTCACACCGCCGACGATTTTAGGCTCATTCGCTTAGTCAACCTTGACCCGGCGGTTGTATTGGTTGCAGCAGATAGCCCATACAACACCATTAATGATCTGATTAAGGAAGCCAAAGAAAATCCAGGCAGCGTGAAATTTGCTTCAACCGCTGCGCCAAACTTCTACTTAATGTCTCTTGAAAAAGACCAAGACATTAAACTCAACGCTATCCCTTACAACGGTGCTTCTGAAGCGATTCCTGCAGTACTGGGCCACCATACAGACGTAACCATGGTAACACCGGGTGAGGCTATCGCTCAGCTTCGTTCAGGCCAACTAAAAGCATTGGGTGTCATGTCAGAAGAACGTATTCAGTACATTCCCGATGTTCCAACTTTGAAAGAGCAAGGCATTGATGTAGTAACAGGAACATGGCGTGGTATTGGTGCTCCGAAAGATACACCCGATGCAGTAATCGAGAAACTAGGAGCTGCATTTGATCAAGCAATGGCCAGTGAAGAGTTCAAGTCTTTCATGGCAAAAGGCGCAATGACTATCCACAATCTTGACGATAAAGCCTTCACTACCTTCGTTTCCGAAGATACAAAATCGCTTACTGAACTCATTCAATAACATTCATCCAGAGGCACAACGATCAGTTGTGCCTTTTTATCGGTCTGTACCTTTCCCTTGCTTTACTTTTTAGGGGTAAATTCTATGTCTAACGCCAACTTAAATCGGAATGTTGTTTTCCCTTCCATAATCATCATATTGAGCGCAATAGCACTCGCGTTGATTACTCAATTTGATCGTCCGATGTATCAAGATGCAAGTGTTGATGCAAAATTCTTCCCGATGATGATTGTGATTGCTCAGATTGCTATCTGCATTGTTCTCATCGTTCAACACAAACTCAAAGGCGCCTCAGAGCAACAAGAGGCGATGATAAGCAAGATGTCGATTTTCGGCGTGGCCTTTCTTATCGGATACGCATTACTCATCAGTGTGGTTGGCTACCTTTACGCGAGTTTGATTGCATTTATGTTTTACCTCGTTTACTTCAAAGTGAAGAAGCCAATCTATTACGTTGTCGCCGTTGTCTTTGTTTTTGCGGTTTACTATTTGTTTGGCGAGGTGTTCTACATCGCGCTTCCTGAAGCAACCTGGTCATAGGAGGTCATAATGTTTGAATATCTAATCGATGGTCTCGCAACAGCTGTGAGTTTTGCAGTGCTTCCTGTCCTTGTTTTTGGTGTACTGGGTGGCGTTATTTTAGGTGCACTACCCGGCCTAACGGCGACGATGGGCGTTGCGATTCTCCTGCCGTTTACCTTTGGCATGGAACCGACGTCAGCCCTCGTGATGTTAATTGGTGTATACATTGGTGGGATTTACGGTGGTTCAATTGCCGCAATACTGCTTAAAACACCAGGGACACCAGCGTCTGCAGCAAGTGTACTCGACGGCCACACCATGGCAGTGAGAGGACAAGCAGCAAGAGCATTAAGTATTTCGGCTGTTGCTTCATTTATTGGCGGGTTACTCAGTACTATCGTCCTTATTGCAATTGCACCTAAATTGGCGACCTTTGCATTGCGTTTTAATGCGCCAGAGTACTTCGCACTCGCTCTGTTTGGTTTAACGATTATTGCGAGTGTTTCTTCAAACAACATTTTTAAAGGATTACTTGCTGGAACCATAGGACTTTTAGTTTCTACTGTTGGGTTAGACCCAATTAGCAGTGTGCCAAGGTTTACTTTTGACATCATGGATCTTTACAGCGGAATCAATGTCATCCCTGTCTTGATTGGTTTATTCGCTCTGTCTGAGGCATTAAACCAGCTAGAGAAGCTGTTTTCTGAGAAGAAAGTCGTCGCACCGAAATTTGACCACAAACTATTAAGTAAAAGTGACCTCAAAGAAATGCTACCAACGGCCATAAAAAGTGGTTTGATGGGAACAACCATCGGTTCGGTACCGGGTGCTGGTGCTGATATATCTGCATTTGTTTGTTACAACGAAGCAAAACGTTCGTCTAAGAACCCAGAAGAGTTTGGTAAAGGCTCCGTTCGTGGCCTTGCAGCCGCTGAATCTGGAAACAATGGCGTAACCGGTGGCTCACTAGTTCCATTATTAACACTAGGTGTTCCTGGGGATGCGGTGGCAGCGGTTCTTTTAGGCGCACTTATCGTACAAGGACTCACACCTGGTCCTCTACTATTCGCCCAAAACCCAGAAGTGGTTTATGGCGTATTCAGTTCGATGTTGGTTGCCAACCTTGTGATGCTAGTGATTGGTTTACTGGGTATTCGCTTCTTCTGCCGCATCATTGAAGTACCGAAGATCATCATGATTCCAATCATTGTCTTCCTTTCAATTGTTGGCGCTTACGCAATTAACAACTCGATGTTTGATGTGGGTATTGCGATCGGTTTTGGTCTACTTGGCTTTATCTTAACTAAACTGGATATCCCTTCTTCACCGATTCTGCTTGCGATCATCTTAGGGCCAATGGCAGAAACAAACCTTCGGAAGTCACTGCTGATGTACGACGGCAGTTGGTCTTTCCTTTATGAGCGCCCTATTGCACTCGCGTTTATCTTGTTAGCTGTATTCTCTGTTTATTCAACGTTGAAAATGAAGAAAAAGCAGAAACAAAAGCAAACTAACGATCATAATGATTAGCCGATTGTTTAAGCTATAATATTCAAACAACTCAAAGCCAGAGACAGCAGTCTCTGGCTTTTTTCATATATGAAAGCAGCCAATTTTCGTAAACGGTAAGTAATAAAAAAGGTATGCACTTGGCATACCCTTTTAAGTCGTTATTTTAAACAAAGCTGTCATTTCAATCTGAAATGGCTCAGACGTACTTTAAACCATTTCTATTACGCATCAACTACGCAGTCACCAAACGATGGTTGGCATCTTGCAAGTGTGCTGCAGACACGACTCTCGCCTTGTCACTGTCACCCGCCATAATAGCTTCATAGATTCTACGATGTTCGTTGATACACGTACTGCCCTCTTCAGAAGAGTGCACAATGAAGTTAACAAACATCGTAGTCAAAATATTACCAAACGGTAGATAGAAGTCGTTGCCTGTCGCATTGAAGATCAAGCTGTGGAAACGAGTATCAATATCTGTCCAACGCTCTTGGTCAAACACTTCCGCTTCATCCACTTCTACCATCTTTTGGAAAATCTCGGAAAGTTCGATACGCTGTTCAGCAGTAGCAAACTTTGCCGCCAGTGCACACGCTTCAGGTTCAATCGCACGGCGAAGGCCCAAAAACTGAGAGCAGAATTGGTCTACATCGGTTAGGCCGTCCATCCATTCAATCAGTTGAGGATCAAGAAAGTTCCAGTATGCGCGGTCGACTACACGAGTACCGATTTTCGGGCGGGACTCTAACAGACCTTTAGAGGTCAATAGTTTAACAGCTTCGCGAAGTGCCGTTCGGCTAATACCAAACTGTTCACACAACGCCATTTCACCAGGAATAATAGAACCTTGTGGCAGTTCGCCAGACAATATTCCACGAGCGATTTCACGCGCTACTTGCACATGCAGGCTGCGCTTCGAGCCCGAAATTGAATTAAAAGTGGTAACCATAAGTTCACTTATTTTATATGTTATGTTTATGTATTATTTAAGGATCACTATAACAGTATTTCAACCTACAGCCAATTGAGTAAAATCCAAACGAATCACAACCTGCAAATTTTTATAATCAGATATTTAAAAAGCATCCTGTGAGAAACGTTAATCTTAAATCACTCATAAATCCGTATTCAAAACTAATCCTATCTGTATCGGTATGAAAACCACCAGCACAACCTCGCAAAACCATGGAAGAAAGGTTCACCGTTACAAGCGCAATTCATTAACTGCCAGAGATTATTAAAAGTGCTCCCCTTCCCAAATTACATTAGCCTCTTTCCTATACGCATAAAAAAACCGAGCAACTCGCAACGAGTTACTCGGTTTGACTTATTCCCGATATTCTTTGTCATCGACATTAATTTCGTTCAGTTACTCAGATGCGAACACCCTTACAACTCAACATGACATGGTACTTCGTTCCCGCAAAGCACCACATCAATACATGCCATCGTTAAACGACGTGTATGTTAATCATTTACAGTTGAGCAAATGATCCTTCCCACGAGTATGTCTCACCCGCGAACTCAACAGTGTGAGTTGCTTGCTGCGTGTCTTCAGCTTGGTTTGAGATACCGTAGTGGTAAGTGTTGCCAGAAGTAGTCTGAATGCGAACAACAGTCCCGACACTGTTATGGCCCACAACAGATACTGATTTAACCAGACCACGAGCGCCTACAGACGCTTCGATAGACTCGTTAAAGTAACCATGTGTTTCTAGTACAGAAGCAAACACGTGGTTTTGACCAGACTGACGTAAGATAAGCGCAGGTTCACTCTTAAGGTTGAAGTCTGGATCGTTAGCACCAGTGCGAGCAAAAATCACTTCACTGCCCGCATTCGCGCTGGTTACTAGGCTGTAGTAGCTGCTGTCATGTAGCCAGCTCACTAGAGAACCTTCTTCGTTTACTTTACCTGAAGCAACGTTCCATAAGTGCTGGTAACCGTTGTCTTCACCTAACGGCTTAAGCGTTTTTTCGATGTTGTAATCGAAATCAGTACGGATGATCTGACCAGAGTGGTGAACGGGTAGATCGTACTGGTGCTCAGCGTCAGCTTCAATGCGGTATACATCAATCACTAGTGGCTTTTCAAACTCAGGAAGTTCAGCAAGAATCACACTACGTTGCATGTCTACACCAGTGTAGTACTCAGAAATCGTGCCGCTCATCCCTTGTAGAGACTTGTCGTCTGCTACGAAGAAGTGCTTCTGACCAAACTTCGACTCAGCCAATGCCGTATCGAAGTTGTTCTGTGTTTTCTGATCAACTGTCACTGTGTTGTGCGCAACCGTCTGCTTACAGTAAGACTTGTTTTCTGGGATGTAACGACCGCCAAACTTAGGCTCAACGTTTACCCAGCGACCGAAGCCGTAATCGTGCAGCACTTCGTGGCCACGGTTGAATACGCTTAGGTGTAGGCCATCGTAGTGACCGTGATCTAGTGCAGAGTGGTACTGGTGGTCTGAACCGTGTTGACCAAACCAGATCAACGCCATTGTGTCGTCGTCTTTCTCGTCACGGTGACGAAGGATGCTTACGCCGCCTTTTTCGCCTTCAGGGCCGTCAGTTACAAACAGGCTACCCCAGTTGAATGCTTTGATGTCGTCTGCTGCATCAACCGCGTCAGACAGTGTTTTACCTGAAGCATGAACCCAAACATCTTGCTGGTGATTAGCCATACCAAGTAACGTTTCAGTCTGCTCATAGCGGTGGTAACACACAGACGTTGCCATGATAACGCCTTCATCGTTGATAGAGATCGTCTTCGATGAATCGTTCAGAGCTGGCAATGTACCGTCTGGGAATGCCGTTTTAAATACCGCGTAAGACGTGGTCTTGATCACTGAATCGTTAAATTCGTAGATACCAAGATCTGGCTGACGACGTTCAATCGCTTCTGCGAACAGGTAGATTGGACGTAGAGAGAAACGGTGGTAGTAAGGACCTTCCATGTAGTAGCCGTCTGGCGAAAACAGTTGGTCAAGTTGCGCTAAGAAACCACCGCTTACTTTGTCTAGTTTCAGGCCGTATAGTGCTTTATCTACAGATTCTTGGTCGTTGATCGCGTAGCCACAAATACCAACCGCTGCCACTGCCCATAGGCCGTGGTTATGTACGATATCGAAGTCGTGTGCATAAGTAACAACGAACATTTCGATCATTTGCTTAAGAAGATCGTCTTCGATTAGACGTTTTTGTTCTTCAGAAATGGTGTGGTAGATGCAGCTGTACGCACAAGAAGCGTAAAGCATCCACATGTTCTCGTTCAACGTTTGGTGGAACAGCTTACCCGGAGGGTTAGAGTCACGGCTTACGTTGCTTTCCAATGTTGGGTATACCGTCGCGTACGCTGTTAGCATATCAACGATGTAATCACGGTACTTAGTTTCCTCAGTAATAAGGAACAAACGACCTGCTAGATCCATGTGGATGTAGTTTTGCTTATGACGGTTATGTTCGTAACCGCCACCTTCGCCGTGACCTGGTACTTCAATGCCAACTTCCGCCATGTAAGCGTCAGTTTGTTTAATATCGCGAGTCAGTGCGTTACCTAAAAGGCTATCCTTGCCAAGTTCTTTACGAAGCTCTGCTGCTTCTTCAAAGTTAAGTAAAAGTGGTTGATAGCTCATTATTATTTCCCCTGCTCTGCTGTGCTTGCTAATTCTGGGTTTAAAATTGTTTCTACTGAGTAGAAGCCTGTCCAGCTGTATACTTTGCCGTTCAGTTCTACTTTGTGTTCAGTGCTGTAAGTCGCGCCAAGCTGGTTGCTGATCATCACTGTCACGTTTGATTTTTCTGTCGCGATTTCAACTACTGAGCCAACATTCGTGTGAGCCACTACTTTGATGTCTTTCACAACACCACGTGCACTTACAGATTGCTCGAATTCTTCGTTGAAGTAACCGTGCGTTTCTAGCACAGAAGCAAACAGTGTTGTTTCGCCTTTGCTACGTAGAATGAACGCGGGCTCTGAACGTAGGTTGAAGCTTGGATCGTTAGCGCCTGTGCGAGTGAAAATCACTTCAGCATTGTCGTTAGACGTTGCGCCTAGCCACGTGTAGTAGGTGTTATTTTGTAGCCAACTCACAAGTGCTGTGCCCTTCACTTCACCACTTGCTACGTTCCATAGGTGTTGATAACCGAAGTCGCCACCTAACGTGTTTAACTCTTTGTTCGCTTGGTATTCGAAGTTAGTGCGAACAATTTGACCTTCATATTGATGAGAGTAATCAAATTGGTGCTCACCTTCGCCACCTTTTGTAGAATCTAAGCGGTATAGGTCTAACAATAGCGGAGATTCTAGTTCTTCAAGGTTTAGCATGAACACACTGCGTTGCATATCAAAACCTTGGTAATGATCGTTAGCAAATGCGCTCATGCCGTTGATTTTCTCGTCTTCTACTTTAAAGAAGTGAGGTAAACCGTGTACTGAGTCTGCGCGCTCAACGTCAAAGTTGTTCTGACATTGTTCATCAATCGTGACTGCATTATGAGCAATCGTTTGACGAGCGTAAGATTTGTTTTCGTCTAGGTAACGGCCGCCGAATTTTGGCTCAACATTAACCCAACGACAGAATCCGTATTCGCGTAGTACTTCTTGACCGCGGTTGAAGAAAGAAATACCCAGCGTATCGAAGTTGCCGTGCCCCATGCCGTGTTGGCCGTAGTTCATCACTAACTGAGAAACGTCGCCTTTCTTATCCTGCATGCGGATAAAACCTTGCGCGCCGTTGTGACCTTCAGGGCCTTCGTTCAATTCAACACTTGGCCAGAAAGGCATACCGATTTCCTGCTCTGCAGAAGCGGCTTCGTAGGCTTTAGAGAGCTCAAGACCACATGGATGCATCCATACTGCGTCTTGAATCTTCGCCATACCCAGAATATTTTGGTCTACGCCGTTTTCAGAAGAGTAATGCTTGCTGTAAACACTTACCGCAACCTGAACACCCATGTCTGTGATACCCATCGTACGAGAAGCATCGTTTAATGCCGGGAATTCACCGTTCGGATACGCTGTCGCCAGCATTGCTTGTACTGTGTTACCAATCACGCCGCCTTTGTAGTTGTAGATATCTACTTCAGGCATATGACGGTGAATCACTTCTGCGAACACACACGTTGGGCGAATTGCGTAACGGTGGTAGTAAGGACCTTCCATGTAGTAACCAGAAGGTGCAAACAATTGAGAAATTTGCGCTAGGAAACCCCCCGTATCGTTGCGGTCGATGCCGTAAACCGACATTTCAAGGTACTCTCGCTTGCCTAAAGCAAGACCACAGATACCTACCGCAGCGACAGCCCAAATACCGTGGTTGTGAATTCGGTCGAAGTCGTGTGCGTATTTAACCGTGAACATTTCTAGCATGGGTTCGAAGATGCGAGACTCAATGTTGTCACGTTGTTCTTGTGTCAGGGTTGAAGCAATACAAGAGTAAGCTAAGCTTGAGAACATTAACCAGCAGTGTTCGTTCAGGATTTGGTGGAACAAACGGCCTGTTGGGTTGGTGTTTTTCTGTACGTGGTAATCAAACGTTAGATATTTGTCTGCGTACTCTTCTAGTAATTCTGTAACGAAGTCAGCGTACTTTTGCTCTTTAGTGATCAAGAACATGCGACCAGCTAAGTTCATGTACGTGTAATTTTGCTTATGGCGGTTATGCTCGTAACCACCCGCTTCTCCGTGACCTGGAACATCAATAGGTAAGCGCATGAACGCCTCTAGGTCTTTCGCGTTCGCTGCAATGGTTTTGCCCATTAAGCTCGAACGGCCCACTTCAAGGTGAAGTTGCTCTATTTCTGCTTCAGTCAACAATACTGGTTTAGTCGTCATATTCTTTGTCACCCTCAATAAAGAGTTTATCTGTTTAAACTTTGATTAAATTTTCAAACTCCATATAAAGTAATACAATATGAGCTTTAATCATACCTATTCGTCATAAAATGATGAGCAGAATCACATAATTAACCATAAGTCATTGATGTAGATGGTAAATAGTAAACATCGAGCATTTACTAAGTTGTTGATTTATTTATGCTATATAAAGTATCTCTTGATCAATATCACACAATTTTAGATATATTGTATTACAATTAGGCTCGTTCCCTTATTATGAATGCAAGCTAAGTAACACTTAAAAGATTTAAACAGATTAGGAGATACACAATGAACTCTTTCTTTATGCTAGATGAAAATCCATGGGAAGAATTGGGCGGCGGTATTAAGCGTAAAATCGTTGCTTATACTGACGATCTAATGGCTGTACACCTTTGTTTTGATAAGGGTGCGATTGGCCATCCTCACACACACGAAATTCATGACCAAATCGGTTATGTTGTTCGCGGCAGCTTTGAAGCTGAGATTGAGGGCGAGAAGAGAGTACTTAAAGAAGGCGACGCTTACTTCGCTCGTAAACACATGATGCACGGTGCGGTTGCACTAGAGCAAGACAGCATCCTTCTCGATATCTTCAACCCTGCGCGTGAAGATTTCCTAAAATAATGAATAGCGCAACCTCAGTTGCTAAGGTAAGCATATGAAATCATTAAACATCGCGGTCATTGGCGAGTGCATGGTTGAGCTACAAAAGAAACAAGACGGGCTTAAGCAAAGTTTTGGTGGCGATACACTGAATACAGCACTTTACCTGTCACGCTTAACAAAAGAGCATGGTATCCAAACAAGCTATGTCACCGCGCTAGGCACTGACCCATTCAGTACTGACATGCTAGAAAAGTGGCAAGCTGAAGGTATTGATACAAGCTTAGTGGCTCAGCTCGATCACAAACAACCAGGGCTTTATTACATCGAGACCGATGAAACTGGTGAGCGTAGCTTCCACTACTGGCGTAGTGATGCTGCAGCGAAGTTCATGTTTGATCAGCAAGACACGCCAGCTCTACTTGATAAGCTATTCTCTTTTGATGCGGTTTACCTAAGCGGTATTACACTTGCTATCTTGACAGAGAATGGACGCACGCAGCTATTCAATTTCTTAGACAAATTCAAAGCTCAAGGCGGCCAAGTATTCTTCGACAATAACTACCGTCCTAAACTTTGGGAAAGCCAACAAGAAGCGATTTCTTGGTACTTGAAAATGCTTAAGTACACCGATACAGCGCTACTGACGTTCGATGACGAGCAAGAATTGTACAGTGACGAAAGCATTGAACAGTGTATTGCACGTACGTCTGAGTCTGGTGTGAAAGAGATCATCATTAAGCGTGGCGCGAAAGACTGCCTAGTGGTTGAAAGCCAAAGCGCTCAGTACGTTGCACCCAACCCAGTAGACAACATTGTTGATACAACAGCCGCTGGCGACTCGTTCAGTGCAGGCTTCTTAGCTAAACGCTTGAGCGGTGGCAATGCGCGTGACGCAGCATTCGCAGGCCACATTGTGGCAGGGACCGTGATTCAGCATCCAGGTGCGATCATTCCTGTAGATGCGACGCCTGATTTGTCTCTATAATTACGCACTTTAACTATTAATCAAGGGTTTGCTTAGTTGAAAGTAGACCCATTATTAACGTGAGAAAGAATTCATGACTACATTAAATGAACAACTAGCAAACCTAAAAGTAATCCCTGTAATCGCTATCAACCGTGCTGAAGATGCCATCCCCCTAGGCAAAGCACTGGTTGAAAACGGCATGCCATGTGCAGAAATTACACTACGTACAGAATGTGCAATCGAAGCGATTCGCATCATGCGTAAAGAGTTCCCTGACATGCTAATCGGTTCAGGTACTGTACTGACTAACGAGCAAGTTGACGCATCTATTGAAGCTGGTGTTGATTTCATCGTAAGCCCAGGTTTCAACCCTCGCACTGTTCAATACTGTATCGATAAAGGCGTTGCTATTGTACCGGGTGTTAACAACCCGAGCCTAGTTGAGCAAGCAATGGAAATGGGCCTTCGCACGTTGAAGTTTTTCCCTGCTGAGCCTTCTGGCGGTACTGGTATGCTTAAAGCACTAACCGCTGTTTACCCTGTTAAATTCATGCCTACTGGCGGCGTAAGCTTAAAGAATGTCGATGAATACCTATCGATCCCTTCTGTACTTGCATGTGGCGGTACTTGGATGGTTCCAACTAACCTTATCGACGAAGGTAAGTGGGACGAACTAGGCAAGCTTGTTCGTGACGCAGTTGATCACGTTAACGCTTAATCTATTTTAGATTTCGTAATCAAGCCTCACTTCGGTGGGGCTTTTTGTTATCTGCCGATTATTACGCTGACTAAAAGAAAATAGCGAAGTGAAAACAATCAGCTACACTTATTTACCAGTGAAAAAATTTTCATTATTGATTTCCAAATTAACGTGAATGTCGTCGCACAACACACCAATTTGTAGCACACTTGTTACGGTTATAACTAAAATCCTATACATACCTACTTTCATAAGCACATCGCTTATATTGTAATACATATGAACAATTAAAAGGTTATTTACCTTTAACCTCGCACAAATTCAACCGCCAATCAAACCCTTTAAAAACAATTAGTTAACTGGCAAATCAGCAACCCACAAAAAATCAATGCGACCTAGATCATACTAAAGACATATTGTAGTACAAATAAACCTTTGAACGCGTTAATCTAAGACCAGTTAATTATGATATTTAAAAGGCTGAAAAGATGACTATTGATACTTTTGTTGTTCTCGCCTACTTCTTCTTTTTGATCGCTATTGGTTGGATGTTCCGTAAGTTCACCACGTCGACTAGTGATTACTTTAGAGGGGGCGGCAAAATGTTGTGGTGGATGGTTGGTGCAACCGCCTTCATGACACAGTTTTCAGCATGGACGTTTACAGGTGCCGCAGGACGCGCGTTCAATGACGGTTTCGTTATTGTAATCCTATTCTTAGCCAATGCTTTTGGCTACTTCATGAACTATATGTACTTCGCTCCAAAGTTCCGCCAACTTCGTGTGGTAACGGCGATCGAAGCTATTCGTCAGCGCTTTGGTAAAACGTCTGAACAGTTCTTCACATGGGCCGGTATGCCTGACAGCCTTATCTCTGCGGGTATCTGGCTGAATGGTCTTGCTATCTTTGTAGCAGCGGTATTCAACATCCCAATGGAAGCAACCATTGTGGTAACGGGTATGGTTCTAGTATTGATGGCAGTAACGGGCGGCTCTTGGGCAGTTGTTGCTTCTGACTTCATGCAAATGCTCGTTATCATGGCAGTTACGATTACTTGTGCGGTTGCAGCTTACTTCCACGGTGGTGGCCTAACTAACATCGTTGCAAATTTCGACGGCGACTTCATGTTAGGTAACAACCTAAACTACATGAGCATCTTCGTTCTTTGGGTTGTGTTCATCTTCGTCAAGCAGTTCGGTGTAATGAACAACAGCATCAACGCTTACCGTTACCTATGTGCAAAAGACAGTGAAAACGCGCGTAAAGCGGCAGGCCTAGCATGTATCCTTATGGTTGTTGGCCCACTAATCTGGTTCCTACCGCCTTGGTACGTAAGTGCATTCATGCCTGATTTCGCATTGGAGTACGCTTCAATGGGTGATAAAGCTGGTGATGCTGCTTACCTAGCATTCGTACAGAACGTAATGCCAGCAGGTATGGTTGGTCTTCTTATGTCAGCAATGTTCGCTGCAACAATGTCTTCTATGGATTCAGGCTTGAACCGTAACGCTGGCATCTTTGTAATGAACTTCTACAGCCCGATTCTTCGTCAGAACGCGACCCAGAAAGAGCTGGTTATTGTAAGTAAGCTAACCACTATCATGATGGGTGTTATCATCATCGCGATTGGCTTGTTCATTAACTCACTGCGTCACTTGAGCTTATTCGATATCGTAATGAACGTAGGTGCGTTGATTGGCTTCCCAATGCTTATCCCTGTACTACTTGGTATGTGGATTCGTAAGACGCCTGACTGGGCTGGTTGGTCTACCCTAGTGGTTGGTGGCTTTGTTTCTTACATCTTCGGTATCTCGCTTCAAGCAGAAGACATCGAAAACCTATTTGGTCTAGAAACAGCGCTTACTGGCCGTGAATGGAGCGACTTGAAAGTGGGTCTAAGCTTAGCAGCTCACGTCGTGTTCACTGGTGGTTACTTCATCATGACTTCTCGCTTCTACAAAGGCCTATCGCCAGAGCGTGAGAAAGAAGTTGATCAACTATTCACTAACTGGAACACACCATTAGTCGCTGAAGGTGAAGAGCAACAAAACCTAGATACTAAACAGCGTTCAATGCTTGGTAAACTTATCAGCACAGCAGGTTTCGGTATTCTAGCAATGGCTCTGATTCCAAATGAACCGACAGGACGCTTGTTGTTCCTACTATGTGGTTCGATGGTACTCACCGTTGGTATCCTACTGGTTAACGCATCTAAAGCTCCGGCTAAGATGAACAACGAGTCAATTGCTAAGTAATTTAATAAGCGATTCACAAGTTAAAAACTAAAATGAAGCCCATGTTATTCAATAACATGGGCTTTTTCTTGGTTAATCCAGGCTCAATCAATAAATCGTGACAAAAAAATAGGCCAGTATTACTGGCCTATTTCGTTAGGGTTTAACTATTTATCTCGAACTGCTCGAGATTATCAATTTAACGTTAACCGTGAGTCATGACATTTTGCTGCACTAGCGCATCCAGAATATCCGAGGGCATAGTGCCATTTAACGTCAGCTGAGGTGCAAGATCTTCCACCACAATCACTTGCTCTGTTGTACCTAAACCATCTGGATTAATCGTAAGTTCAATATCATCCCCGTCGACCTTCGCATCAATGTGTTGCAGCAGTGTTGTTATATCTGGTGAGGCACTTTTCAGCTCAGGTAACACTTCTCTTAGATCGAGTTGGTCTCCTTCAGATAGGCTAAAGTCGGTAATCGTATCTTCGACACCATCTTCGATGTTGAACCATACAAACGAATCCATACCATTTCCACCGGTTAGAATATCTGAACCGCCGCCGCCAATGAGTGTGTCGTTACCGTCACCGCCCACGAGCGTATCGTCACCCGAACCACCTTCCAGACGATCATTTCCAGAACCTGCTGTCAGGTCGATATTGCCAGCCCCTGCCAATAGCTGAACATCGTCGGTTTCTGTCGCTAAATCGATATCAACCCCGTTAGACACAATGTTCAAGTTGAGGTCTATCGAAGCCGATGTTGCGGTATCGCTGTTATCTAGCTCTTCTGAAACCGCCTCCACTTTGAGTGTGTAGCTTCCCGGCGTTTCAGAAAGACCGACCACTTTCACCGATTCAATCGCATCCGCCGTAGCAATCCAAACACCACCACCGACATCCGTCACTGAACCCACATCACTCGTAATTTGAGCACCGACAGGCACATCACTGATACGTAGCGTTAGCTCTTCCGTAATATCTGTCAAGACAGCAATAATACCAACCAAAGGAACGCCGCTAGCGCTTACTGACTGGCTCGCCGTGATATTTCTGACGTAGTTAGACACAGTATCAATCGACAAGGTCGGCGCATTCGCCACGGGAGTCACTGCGATGTCATAGATAACTGGCGTGGTTTCAATGACGATACCAGAAGGGTTTCCGCTATCTTTCGCGATCACTTCCAAACCAATGCTATTGGTTGGAGACAAGCTCGCATCCAGATAAACACCCGCTGGGCTAGTCGGTGTGTCAATCAATGCATTTAAATCGTTCAAAGTACCGACTAAGATGACCGAACCTGTGTTGTTGCCATTCACCATCACAGTTGTCATGGCAGGCAGCGACACATTTAACGTTCCGTAATCCACCGTCAAAGTGACCGTCATTAAGTCATTAGAAAATGTATCAACATAATCAGGGTCACTGACATTGATGCCACTCAGCAACTGGCCAGCGTCTTCATCAATAAAATCAGTGACATTGTCACCATTAACAACAGGTGTATCGTTAACACCTTGTACCACAACGCTGATTTCCGCGGTATCCGTTAAGAAATCATTTGAGCCATTGGTTGTACCGTTATCTTCTACTGTATAGGTGAATGTAACATCGCCATTGTAATCATCAGCTGCCGTGAATACCCAGTATGGGCCATTAATCGAATTGTCATCCGCCCCACCAACGTTCTCAAACTTCTGAATTTGCCCCTGACCTTGATCGATTTCGACCTTAGTTACCGTAATGGCATGCCCCTCAGGGTCTGTCGTCGCTGTAATCAGGTCTTCAGCTTTGATGATTAGCTGACCTTCTTCAAGCATGGTGCCCAAATCAATATCGGTTGCCACTGGTTGGTCATTAACTTCTGTAACTACAAGGCTGATTTCCGCACTGCCCACTTTGAAGTCCGGCGAACCGTCGGTTGTACCATCATCGATAATGGAGTAATTGAATTTGACGTCTCCATTATAATCATCAGCTGCCGTGAACACCCAGTATGGACCATTAATCGAATTGTCATCCGCCCCAGCAATGTTCTCAAACCTCTGAAGCTGACCTTGACCTTGATTTTGAGTAAGACTGATATCTGTTACGGTAAGGTTATGATTTTCGATATCAGAGCTTGCCGTAATCAAGTCACCCTCAACAATCACGATTTGGCCATCTTCCGGAATCGAGCCCAAATCAACATTGGCCGCTATCGGAGCATCATTATATTCCGTCACTTTAATAGTGAAGGTAGTTTGATTCGTTTGAGCGGTATTCGGATCACCCGCATCAATCAAACCGTTATTACCACCGTCATCGATCGTAGCATTAATGGTCACTAACCCACCCTGATTGAGATAGTTCTGATCCGGGTCCGGTTTGAACGTAACCTCGCCATTAGTTAGCGCTGCATTGATGTCAGCTTCTTTACCTGTCATGACAAGTGAGCCATCAGCCTGCAATACAAATGTCACACCATTGGATTGAGTGCTTGGGAGTACAAACTCGCCCTGTGCACCCGGCAGTGTTTGGTCAACTTTTAGCGTCAGTACATACGGTGCATCTGGATTATCAAAGTTTGCGTCGATATCGTAGATACTAAAGTTGTTGATTGCCACACCAGTAGAGTCTTCTGTCGTTTCAAGGTTAGTCACATTGACAAAGGTCGGTTGATCGTTGATAGGATCAATCACTAAATCAACATTGAAACTCGTTGGTGTGCCTAAATACTCAGTGTTATCAGCATCTGTATCCACAGAACGAACGGTAATCTGCAGTGGACCATTAATACCCAAAGCATTACCTGTATCACTATTATGTTCGCCAGAGTTAAATACGATCTTATCTAACGACTGAGCTGGAACGTTTAGTGTCCAGAGTTGCGTCGCTGGATCATAACTACCCAAGGTCGTTCCGTCAGGATAGTAGATAGAAGCATCTTGAGGAACGCCAGCCACTTCGACTCGAAGGGTTTCTGGCGCATTTTCGGTATACGTTCCGCTTCCTGTGGCCGACAATTCTTTATCTAAAATAGTCGCATTGATTTCGATATCAATATTCTGCCCCTCGTTGCCCGTTACAGAGTCCGTAGGGTTGGTATCAACATCGTCACCAACAGGCACCACATGCAGTTTGAAGCTTGGTAAGTTTGCAGCCGCAGTCGGTACGCCCAGTAGCGACTCTTGAGTGAAGACTTCAACACCAAACTCAGCAGTACCACTGAAGTTTTTAGGCGGTAAAATCGAAATTTCACTCAAGTCGAATGAAAGCCCAGAAGCTTGAGGCAGTTGAACACTCCACTCACCGCCACCGTTGTTTTTCACAGTGTAAGCTGAGCCCGCATCTACACGCATCTGGAAGCCATCAGGGACGTCAGTGAACTTAATCGATACAAACTGTTCTGATCCATCAAGGTCAGTCAGTGCAATCGATACAGGTCCTGTACCTGACAAGGAAATAAGCTGGTCTTCGTTGCCGGTAATCTCGATAACATCAGGATCACTACCCGGCCCAGAGACAAGTACATCATCGACAACCGGAACAACATCAAAACGAACACTTGTATTGAAGGTATCAGAGTCACTTGCCGTGCCTACCGGAGAGGCTGGATCATTGTAGGTTGCGGTATCAGTGACTGTACCGCTAACATTAACCTGCACTTGGTTAATATCATTTCCAGTCGGGTAATTTTCTATCGCTCTAAAGAGCACATTATCGAGTGCCCCCGCTGCGATTTCAGCTTGATTAAACGTGACAGAGGTCCCTAGTGAGGTGCCCGTATTGTCATAGAATGCCCCTATCGAAGGGTCATCCAACGTTAAGGTAATCGATGTAAACGCTTCTTGACCGCCTTCGTCGCCTGAGACCTGATCCGAAATAGTCGAATTGAAGTCGAGTTGAATGTAGGTGTCTTCGTAACCCACCGGATCTTGTCCAGCCTGACCATCGTTATCGACTGGATTAAAGGCATCATCAAGAGAGCCAATAACATTCACCTCGATCGTAGGGTCCGTCTCCGCATCTGGCGCGACTTTGATGACGACTTCGGTAACTAACGTTTTCTCATCACCAGAGAGCGTATCTTTGGTCACGATTGTCAGTGGTAATCTAAAGTCACCAGAGTAGTCTGCTGGCAAGTTAAGTAACAGCCCAGAGAAGTCTGTTGGGACGCCCTGTTCAACGGTTGTTTCGAACACATATTTACCATTAACGAAATCGACTTCGCTGCTTCCCCCTAAGCTGATCGGGAAAGTACCGCCCGGGGTAATGGTCACAGAGTCATCAATGATAATGGTGACTTGGTCTTTTGAAGCATCTTCTCCAGAGAAAGTGACCAGACTATTTAGCGCAGATCCCAAATCTAACTGTGTGTCCTCGATGGCATCGACAACACTGTTTGGTGTCATCGCAATGTCTGCAGCAACCTGTGTACTCCCAGAAACCACTTGAGGGAATGTTAGAGTTACTTGCCCGTCTCTGCGAGCCGCTGCAGATGCTTCAACCTCAACACCATCACCTCGGTCAATTACTGTGCTAAAGATGTTCATATTGATATCATTAAGCCCGTTGGCCCCGTTACTTCCTGAAGGAAAAACAAGACCATTCGGAGCACTGATACTAAACAAGTCCTCATTTGTTACAACCCAACGACCATCGCCTTCATAAAAAGCACCAATAACGAGTAATTGATTCAATACGTCATCTGACAGTGGAGTTAGATTCACGTCATTATTTGTTAATTGAATCACCAGTTGGTCGACTTCTTCAATAGCAGAGGATCCATCGGTTTCTTGGTATCGAATGACAAATTCATCCGTAGCAGATGGGTTATCACTGTTGGTTGTAAACTTAAGTACACCAGTCAGAGGATCTGCGCTCACCGCTCCCAAAGAACCTGTTCCAGCCACGTCGTCAACGATAAGTTTGTTATCGATGCCATCATGAGTCTCAACAACGGGTCTTACGACAACATTGATCGTACCTGTAACCGTCGCAGTCGCAATACCCTCTCCTGGGTTAGAAGAGTCCACATATTCGTGATCACGCTCCTCAACGTCTACCTCTGTCGTCAATGTGAAATCAACGCTAGAGTCAGTTGGCGGAGTCATTTGAATAAAGTTATTCGCCAATGCAATTTGGGTAAATTGTTCCGGCGTTTGATTCGCGTCTTTAGGGGTAATCGTTAACGTACCCGCACCATCGTTCACAACAGTCACATCGCCATTTACGGTGGGTGTGACACCCGGTGGAATACCGGAAATCTTAATTGAAGTGAAATGCTCATCAGAGTCGATATAGTCAACCCCTTCAGGGTGCCAATCAATGTTGATTGCAGTATCTTCGTTTCCGTTTGTGACGTTGTTGTAGGTTGCTGAGGTATCGATGATAGGCTCAACCAGCACTCGAATTTCTTGATCAAAAGAAAGTGTGTGGCCATCGTTTTCCGTTACGACCACTTTGCCTTGAATGTGGATATTCTCGGTCGAAGAGTCGACAGGTCGAATACGAATACCTGACGTTGTACCCGCCTCCGTAATATTCGCTTCATAGATAGGTTTTGATAAATCAGGGCTACCGCCAGGTCCAGTTTCGTAACCGACAAAGTTAAGATCAATTACCGTACCGTCACCATCCTCGATTATAACGCCATCAGGAATACCCGATAGAATGACAGTGATAGCTTCGGAACCATCGTCCGGTAATGGTGTTGTACCTGAAGCAGGCTTTCTCTCACCCGACAATACCGTGAAATCAAGCAGAGCAAAGCTGTCGCCGTTTTGACTCTCTTGAATCGTAGTTTGAACGCCGCTTGCAGTGCCATCTGTAATTGCGGTCCAATCGGTACCATTCGTCCCACCATAAGGTGTGTCAGCAACCCCTTTCACTTCAACGTTAACCGTTTTAGTACCAAGTATTTCTACATCGACTTGTTGTGGGTTGGTTGACAGGTTTGCAGTGTCCTTCACTACACCTGTAACATCAAAAGTGAAATCCACATTGCTGTGTTTAGTTGGAACCACTTCAACATTAGCCAAATCGGAATACGCTATTTCGTGGTAATTGGTACCACTGACAATAGGAACTGCCGTGTTTGTACCGACAAAGTAAAGCACTGCGCCTTCTGTAATATTGCTGATACGAACAAACAGTTCTTCAGAGCCATCCGTATCTACCGATCCTGTCATGGAAATGACTTCATCTAACGTGAATGCATCTTTGTTAGCTAGCGGACCTATGTAATCAGGATCATCTATATTGTCTTCATTGATTTGAATACGATTAACACTGAATTTTCCAGGGTCCGCGTCAGCGGTGACATCAATAATGATGTTTTGCTCTACAGAACGGGCCTCAGTTTTATCATTTGCTCCGCCGTTATCGGTATCTTCATAAGAATTCAGTGTTTCCTCTGTAACTGCTGTTGCTTTGAACTCTATCTGACCCGAGAAATTATCAATTGGGTTAACCACGGTGCTGTTAATATCAGCTGCCGCTATTTTGTATACACCATCCGTCAGCGTAAGCACGTTACCGCCTGCATCAAGAAGCTCAAACTTCCCGTCACCTTCGACAACTTCTAACTCATAAGTGATCGTTTCAGTTCGGCTATTATCTTGCGATTCAGCGTTTAACTGTAACGTGACGTTGTCTTCATCTTCGTTGACTTGATACTGATAAGTGCTATTACCATCATCCCAAGTCGCAATATCCGCTACCGCTTCAATCTCGATTCTGAAGTTTGAGTTAATGGTGTGATCTAGGGTTAAATCATTATCAATTTCAAGTGCATAATTGATGCGTACCCCGTTGTCATTTGAACCAAAGTTTTGGTCAGGGACAAAAAACAGGTTATCGATAGTCGCAATAGTTTGTCTTACTTCATTTGGGTTTGGAGCAAAACTTTGTTGCATTTGAGGCGGCCCAAATAATATTTGACCATTAGGTTCAGCTGTTAGCTTGTGATATTCACCGTTCTCAAAGTAATAGAACGTCCCTCTATGGTTACTATTCTTAATCGTTAGTTGGCCTATAGACTCGTTGTTATCTTGATCATACAGGTTAACTTGCAGCGAAACTTGAGCTGGCGCATTAGGTAAACCATTCTGGTTGTCTTGAACATTCTCAAAAGTCGGCTCATCACCAGTAGCATAAGGTATTGTTGAGTCTCTACCCGCATCCTCGAAAGTGGTCACTTTCAACACGATTCTCGACGAATTCCTATCGGTAATTGTGATATCCAATGGCGTCGATGACGTATCTGAATCGCTATCCTTAGCTGTTACGTTAATAGAGAAGTTAATTTCATCACCAACATGCTCTAAGTAATTATTGGCTCTAAACTCGATCTCACCATTTGAGTTTATTTTCAGTCGACCCAGTTCTCGAGGATCAACAGCGCCATTGATTTGCTCGTAAACTCGAATCTGTTGGCTACCACTAATTAAATCGAAGTCACCACTGTAAGGCCCACTATTCCCAGCTCGGAAAACAATTCCACTTCCGTCAAAGGCCTCAATTTTGCTCAGTACTGCGCCATCGGCGCCTACATCAGTAGCATCAGCAAACATATCGACTATAGAACCGCTATATCCCTGACCTTCAACACGAGTAATTGATTGTGTTGACACTAATGGAACATCATCAGTGACTGTAATTTTTAGATCAATCGCCTTCGATTGGTCTTGATCAAAATCTTCAGCAACGATTGAGAAATCAAGATCTATCGTATTCTCGTTTGCACCGTTAGGGTGCTTCAGTGGTTTAAATAATTCGAATTGATAGCTGTTATCAGAGGTATCGAAAACAATCTCAAACACGGCTTCATTGCTGGTCACAGTTTGAGCAACGTATGTGAATGTTGTGCCGCTTTGTGAAACAGCTAGCCACTCTAAATTTTCCCCATCGGAAGTTAAGCCAGTCAGAACCAAATCTTCATCGACTAATTCGTACTTAACAACACCATCAGCACCTTCATCGACCGTGAACAGTCCATTGATGATAGTGTCGTCAGATTGATCCGAACCTATGCCTGAAAGATCGTCTTCATCGACAACCGTTTCGCCCGTCGGCGGCGTCATTTCCGGAATATCATCAATGACTTGAATTGGTAATTGATACTGGTTGGAATCATCGCCATCACTGTCAACAGCCACTACATCAAAGGAGATAGGCAGCTTATTTCTCGCCTCTGAGCTAGGCTCATGATCTAGAGGACCAAGCAAGGTAAATGTGTATGACCCATCGTTACCCAGTGCAAAAGTAAAAATCGGAGTCCCGCTTATGGTCGCACCTTGGTAGGTGGTTGTGTTCGCACCCCCAGTGACCTCTGTGATCGAAATCGCTTCGTTGCCTGATGTCAGAGCATCTTCTAGGTCAGATATATTACGTAGTTCATAAGCCTCAACTTTGTCTGCACCTTCTGTGGTCACAAACGAGCCTGTAGCCTGAGCCACAACAGATCCTAAATCATCCTCATCAACGATAAACGTACTCGCGTCTGTGGTATCTGTAATGACGGGTACATCATCAGTAATGGTCACCGTAAGAGACTTAATTACTGAATCTGTATTGTCTTGGTCGACCGCAATAACTGGCAAAGTGAAGATTTGATCGTTATTACCCTGGACAGGCAGGTGATCTAACTCTTCTAACAATGTGAAGGTATATTGACCAAGCACTGAGTTATCAAAGGAGATAGTGAATATATTCGTTTGGACACCCCCACTTTCAACAAAGCCTATATAACTTCCACTATTGGCAGGATCTTCTTTTAACTGAACGACCAAACCATCCGATTTTAGGTCTCCGGTTGTGTTGAACTGGGCAGTATCAATACGGAAGTGGTTTACATCATCACTACCTGATGTAAACGTCATTGTTCCGGTTTGAGTGACCGTTAAGCTCGGAGAGGTGCCATCAAGCAGGTTTGCTTCAGCCAAAGCGACTGGTGGTATGTTATCAATAACAGGTGGAGCACCATCTGAAATAGTAAGCGTAACGGTCGACGTTACTTCGTCACCATCTTTATCTTCAGAGGTGACCGTAATGGTCTTAACGATATCGCCCCCTGAATGATTGAGGTTGCGATTAGGTTCAAAACGGACATCGCCTTCCAGAGTGATATACAGGACACCTTCATCGACTATAAACTGCTGTTCCCCTGTATTTGTCTGCACCAACGCTTTTTCAGCTTGATTGTCATAAACAAACTTAGTGATTGTCGCCCCGTCGGCACTTTGGTTTGGCATCACATCGACGGTGCTAGTCGACACCGTTCCAGCTGCCAGATCAGCCACCGTTGGTTCAGAAATACTCAGCGTTTGATTTTGCATGCCTTGCACATCATCGCTGACCGTCACTTTCAATGGCGACATTAATGAGTCGTCACCGTCTCGGTCTACCGCATAAACCGGTAAATCAAAGCTCAAGTCATTGTTCGCTTGGCCATCAGCATGATCTAATGCTTCAAGTAGAGTAAAGGTGTACTCACCCACAGTGCTAGTAGAGAAGCTAATCGTAAAGACAGGAACTTCTGGGTTGGCTCCATCTTTCACAAAGCCGATATACGCCCCAGTCGTGTTTGGATCTGCTTTAAGCTCAACGACCAACCCATTCGATTTAAGTGTGTCGTTGGGATTAAATAAGCTTGGCTCAATGCGGAAACTGGTCACATTGTCGCTTTGATTAGTAAACTGAATAGTCTCGGTTTGACTCACAGGCACGGTGCTTGCTGCCGAGCCATCGGCTAGATTGGATTCTGATAGCGTAACGGTTGGAATAGTATTGATGATTGGAATATCACCATCGGTGATGGTCAAAGTCACGGTGGATGTCACCGGATCTTTATCAAAGTCGCTCGACGTCACTACGATTGTTTTAACGATGTCTTCGTTGTTTGTATGAACTAAATCGCGATTGGGTTCAAAACGCACTTCACCTTGCAGGGTGATGACTAACGTCCCTTCAGTGAAACCAAACCGCTGCTCACCAGTATCTGTTTGAACCAATGTTCTAAGTTGTCCGTCATAAACGAACTGAGTGATTGTTGCACCATCTGCACTTTGGTTTGGCATCACATCAACAGTGCCTGTCGTAACAATACCGGCAGCCAAATCAGCAACCGTTGGCTCAGTAATGGTTAACGTTTGGTTTTGCATGCCTTGCACATCATCGCTGACCGTCACTTTCAATGGCGACATTAATGAGTCGTCACCGTCTCGGTCTACAGCATAAACCGGTAAATCAAAGCTCAAGTCATTGTTCGCTTGGCCATCAGCATGATCTAATGCTTCAAGTAGAGTAAAGGTGTATTCACCTACCGTGCTGGTAGAGAAGCTAATCGTAAAGACTGGAACCTCTGGGTTGGCTCCATCTTTCACAAAACCGATATACGCGCCTGCCGTGTTTGGATCAGCTTTAAGCTCAACGGCTAACCCGCCCGATTTAAGTGTATCGTTGGTATTAAATAAACTCGGCTCAATGCGGAAACTGGTGACATTATCACTTTGATTGGTGAACGAGATCGTATCAGTTTGGCTCACCGGAGCATTGCTTGCTGTCGAACCATCTGCAAGATTAGATTCCGATAGCGTGACGCTTGGAATGGCATTAATGATAGGAATATCGCCATCGGTGATGGTTAAAGTCACGGTGGATGTCACCGGATCTTTATCAAAGTCACTTGAAGTCACTAATATCGTCTTAACAATATTTTCGCTGCTCGTGTGGTTTAAATCGCGATTGGGTTCAAAACGCACCAACCCTTCAAGCGTCACATACAGGTTACCTTCAGCAACTTGAATAAGTTGCTCTCCCGTTATGCCCTGATTCAAGGTGTAAACGGTATTGCCGTAAGTGATCTGAGTAATGGTCGCGCCATCAGCACTTTGAACTGGCATAACATCGACAGTGCCTGTCGACACCGTTCCAGCAGCCAAATCAGCCACCGTTGGCTCAGTAATACTCAGCGTTTGATTTTGCATCCCTTGTACGTCATCGCTGACCGTCACTTTCAGTGGCGACATCAATGAGTCATCACCGTCGCGGTCTACCGCGTAAACAGGCAGTTCAAAGCTCAGATCGTTCTTCGCTTGGCCATCAACATGGTCTAACGCTTCAAGTAGAGTAAAGGTGTACTCACCCACCGAGCTGGTAGAGAAGCTAATAGTAAAGACTGGAACCTCTGGGTTGGATCCATCTTTAACAAAACCAATGTACTGGTTGCTGTTTTGTGGATCGATACGTAAATCGACGGCTAACCCGCCCGATTTAAGCGTGTCGTTCGTGTTGAATTGAGCAGGTTCAATGCGGAAGCTAGTGACATTATCACTTTGATTGGTGAACTGAATCGTCTCAGTTTGGCTCACCGGAGCATTGCTTGCTGCCGAACCATCGGCAAGATTAGATTCTGATAAAGTGACACCTGGAATGGTATTAATCGTTGGAATATCACCATCAGTGATGGTTAAAGTAACGGTGGATGTCACCGGATCTTTATCAAAGTCACTCGAAGTCACCACGATAGTCTTAACGATGTCTTCGCTGTTTGTGTGATTTAAATCACGCTTAGGCTCAAAACGTATTTCACCTTCAAGCGTCACATACAGTTTACCTTCAGCAACTTGAATAAGTTGCTCTCCCGTTATGCCCTGATTCAAGGCGTAAACGGTATTGTCGTAAGTGATCTGAGTAATGGTCGCGCCATCGGCACTTTGGTTTGGCATCACATCGACAGTGCCTGTCGACACCGTTCCAGCAGCCAGATCAGCCACCGTTGGCTCAGTAATACTCAGCGTTTGATTTTGCATACCTTGCACATCATCGCTGACTGTCACTTTCAGTGGCGACATCAATGAGTCATCACCATCACGATCAACCGCAAACACAGGCAGTTCAAAGCTCAGATCGTTCTTCGCTTGGCCATCAGCATGATCTAATGCTTCTAGTAGAGTAAAGGTGTACTCACCCACCGTGCTAGTAGAGAAGCTAATAGTAAAGACTGGAACCTCTGGGTTGGCTCCATCTTTAACAAAGCCTATATACCCCCCAACCGTATTTGGATCAGCTTTAAGCTCAACGACTAATCCGCCCGATTTAAGCGTGTCGTTCGTGTTGAATTGAGCAGGGTCTATACGGAAGCTAGTGACATTATCACTTTGATTGGTGAACTGAATAGTCTCAGTTTGGCTCACCGGAGCATTACTTGCTGCCGAGCCATCGGCAAGATTAGATTCTGATAAAGTGACACCTGGAATGGTGTTGATGGTTGGAATATCACCATCAGTGATGGTCAAAGTAACGGTGGATGTCACCGGATCTTTATCAAAGTCACTCGAAGTCACTACGATAGTCTTAACGATGTCTTCGTTGTTTGTATGATTTAAATCGCGATTGGGTTCAAAACGCACCAACCCTTCAAGCGTCACATACAATTTACCTTCAGCAACTTGAATAAGTTGCTCTCCCGTTATGCCCTGATTCAAGGCGTAAACGGTATTATCATACGTAATCTGAGTAATGGTCGCGCCATCAGCACTCTGCTCAGGCATCACATCAATGGTGGCAGTTGTCACCGTTCCAGCAGCCAAATCAGCAACCGTTGGTTCAACAATATTGAGCACACCATCTTTCATGATTTGCACATCATCACCGATGGTCATTGTAAGCGAGGAAGTTTGCGAACTATCGCCATCAGTGTCCACGGCATAAACAGGCAGCTCAAAGCTTAGCTCGTTATTTGCAAGGCCATCTTCATGATCTAACGCTTCAAGCAGCGTGAAGGTGTATTCCCCTAATGTAGTTGTAGAAAAGCTAATCGTGAATACTGGGACATCAGGGTTTACCCCATCGTTAACAAAACCTATGTAAGTACCTAAGTTCTGAGGGTCTTCCTTGAGTTCAACGACAAGCCCATTAGATTTGAGCGTATCATTAGTATTGAACAAGTTTGGATCAATCCGAAAACTCGCGACATTATCACTGCCCGATGTATAGGCAATATTTTCTGTCACACTAACCGCAGCACTACTTGGTGCAGAACCATCAGAAAGGTTGGTCTCGGATAGAGTTACTGGCGGAATCAGGTTAATTACCGGATCTTGGCCATCAGTAATACTAAGATCAAGCGTTGAGAAGCTCTCGTCGCCATCAGCATCTTCAGCTAAAAAGGCAAATTGTTTTACTATGGTTTCGCTGCTTGAGTGGTTGATATCACGAGCGACTTCAAAACTAAAATCACCATTGAGTGAAATCGTTGCAACCCCTTCTGTAAATGGGAAAGTTTGTGCCGCATCTGGGAGTAGATTTTGGTCTAACTTGTATTCGACCCCATCGTAAGACAATGATTGGATTGTCGAACCATCCGCGCCCTCAAAGTTGAATAGATTATAAGAAACAACAGTATCACCAGCCAAAGTCGGTTCATCTACAGCAACAACATTATCGATAAGTTCGACCACATCATCTTTAACACTGATTAAAATCTCAGCGGCTTCTGGTGTATTTGACCCACCAGATAGTGCAGAACGGTCGCCATCTGCGTCAACCGCGTAAATGGGTAATACAAAGGTTAGAAACTCATCTTCAGCACCTTGGTGTGAAAGCGATTCGTACAGAGTAAATTCGTAATTTCCTAGTGATGGGCTATCGACTTGAATGTCAAAGACCGTAGTTCGAGATCCATTGACCTCGACATAACCTTCATACGTTCTCACACCATTGGTTTGACTAACTAACTCTAATTGAACAGCAGCACCATTAGAAACCAAGGAGCCCGCTGTATTAAATTCAGTCGGTTCAAGTTCATAATGGTCAATAATATCACTTTCAAAAACACTTGCTGTGATACTGCCAATGCCACCTGTTGGGGCTGTTCCTTCTTGTGAGCCGCCAACAATACCTGACTCATCAACATCAATACCATCAACATTAATAATGAACGGGCTATCACCATCAGAGATCTCAACCTTAATCGTATTCGTTACGACATCTTGGTCAAAATCGGTAACCGTGATCGGTAGAGAAAATGAAAGCGCGTCGGAGTTCACTTCTTCTATTGGTTTGAACTGTTGGAAATTATAAGTGCCATCGGTATCGAGGGAGATTGTGAGAACAGCTTCACCTCCACCTTCAATAGACAGAGTAATCGTTGCTCCATCATCAGACAGTCTTGCAAGCGTATTTTGATTGTCACTAAGTAACCCATCAAACTCTGCTAACGCACTTGAATCAAAGACTGCTGATTGAAGTTTATCACTTCCAATATTCGAGAACGTTCCTTCGATTGCTGAACTACTAGTTTCAACGTTACTGATATTCACACTTTCAGCAGACGGATTCACTCCGTCAAATAAAGTAACCAGCGCATTAATTGGTGATGCTATTGGGTTTCCAGCGGAGTCTTCACCTTGAATATCAAAGGCAAAGTTAATTTGATCGCCAGTATAATAAACCTGACCACCACCGATAGACGGAACATGATCAATAGATTGAGAGATCGTGGTGGTTAGCGTGAGATCAATGTTATTGCCAACACTAGTCGCATCAATATCGATACGTAATACTTCGTCAGTACCTTGAACACCAACGATGGAATTCGTCACCGAGTCGTAAGTAAACGTGACGACTTGGCCGCTTGAGGTAATGTCGCTATTAAGCTCACTGAGAAGTGAAGCGAGGGATAATGTGTCTGGTACAAAAGAGTCTGGGTCTAGAGCTAAACTGCCCGCAATAATCGTTTCTGTGGTCGTAATAGATTGGGGGTAGGTATTGCCAGAAATGGAACCTTCAGTGACTGATTCGCTGATCGATTGACCACCAGCTGAACGGGTGATCGTTCTAAATTCCTCTCGAGTTTCCTCTACCTCTTCTTTCGCAAGCCCTGATGTCTCAAAGAATGTCGAGGGCTGAGTTTGAATATTATTGTATTCAATCGTAACAAAGCCAGCATTTGCAGAGCCTAGCCCTTCACCAGCAGCCGTTGCTTCCAAAATTTCAGTAGGATCGGCGCCGCCTAAAATAGCTTCTTGGATTGCCGCAATATCATCGTCAGTAAAGGCTCCGTCGTCAGATTGCTCTAAATCGAAGTTGACCTCTCCGGCGATTGGGGCATCTGCCCAAGACAATTCTTGGTCAATACATCCAACACAATTATCGCCAACTAGAACCTCACCATTTGGAGCAGCCAATACGAGTTCTGCATTATTTGCGGTAATGACTATCTCATTTTCACGGATGATATCGCCAACTAGAACTTTTTTTGGGTTACCGTCAGGCGTTACTACAACCACATCCCCACTTACTGCTTCAACAACCGCAGCTTGGCGCGAAACCTCAATATCCATATATCCCCCGTTATCACAAGCACTCTTATCTAGAGCTGTACAAATTATTTTTGTTAATCATTACAGGCTTTAATCAAATTCATAGTTACCCCTCATCAATGGCCAATCTTTTGTTGTGCCTCTTCGAGTTGAAAAGAGATAAGTATTTAACCTGTTTTTTTTATAGTTTACTTACTGTTAAGCCTAGTCTTCCCCATAAAAAATGCCATGTCTGTGCTAAGAGACTCCTTTTCACAAATTCACTTATTCTCTATGGATTTCTAAAACACAAATTAAACGTTAGTAGTGCATTGATTTATATGCAAATAAACTCACAGCGATGTTACATCTCTTTAATCCTATAAAGATATACAGGAATAAAGTAGATAAATCATGAGCGAATATAAGACATTGCTTGAGGCAAACGATGTGATAGCAATAAAGCAGAGAGTAGTCCCAAACTTGAGACAATGTTCAGCACAAAGCGGATGAAAAACCATTTATTAAGCGTATATTTCGCCAATTTCATATATGCCCATCAACATATTAAGGTGCTATGGAGGAACAATAGTCATGACTTATCATTCGATATACACATATCAAAAGGAATACGTTTTAGGACAAAACAATAGATACAAAAAAGCCGCCCGAGTTTAACTCGGGCGGCTTTTAGAAGATCATGTACCGCAATATGGTGTTTATCCGTAAAACGAGATTGTCACGTTCAACATGACTCGCTAACGATTTTATTTAGCTAAGCGATTCGCTGTCCAAACATAGAGTAGTTCGAGTGCGATAGTTGCACCTGCCAATGCTGTAATCTCGCTTTGGTCATACGCAGGAGACACTTCTACAACGTCCATGCCAACCATGTTGATACCCTGCAAACCACGAATGATTTTGAGCACTTTATCTGAGTTCAAACCACCACACACGGGTGTGCCCGTACCCGGAGCAAAAGCAGGATCCAGACAGTCAATATCAAATGTTAGATACACCGGCTTATCACCGACAATGCCTTTCACTTGAGCAATGATCTCGTCCACGCTCATGTCGTTCGCTTGCATCGCGTTAATAACGTTAAAGCCGTGACCTTCCTGCTTGTACTCTGTGCGAATACCCATTTGCACTGAATGTTCAGGCGAAATTAAACCTTCATTTGGCGCATGGTAGAACATGGTACCGTGATCGTAACGACTGCCCTGACTGTACGTGTCAGTATGTGCATCGAAGTGAATCAGCGCCATCTCACCGTACTTCTTGCCGTATGCTCTTAGCAAAGGCAATGTAATGAAGTGATCGCCACCTAAACCTAACAATGTTTTACCACTGTTTAGAATCGCATCAGCAGCCGCTTCTAAACGTTGAGTTAAGTCTTCAGCATCACCGCAATCAAACACAAGATCGCCCGCATCAATCACCGAGGTATGTTCGAATACATTGAAGTCCCAAGGAAACTTTTTGCCTTCCCACGCCAAGTTTACTGACGCACGACGAATCGCATCTGGTCCCATGCGCGCGCCCGGACGACCCGACGTCGCCATATCTAACGGCGCACCCAACACAACCACATCAGCGTCGTTATCAATTGGGTTTTGTACCAATGGACGACGCATAAACGTCATCGCATTGGAGTACAGCGAGTAATCGGGTTTGGTAAATAGATCGTTCATTAAAAATCCTCAAGATAGGTATAACCCATCAAGCCTTGTTCTAACTCTTCAAGTACACTTTGTTGCTCTTGCGCAGGTACTTTCGCCGTGACCAAATCTTTGTAGTTCTGACGAATAAGATCCGTATCGATGTGAACATAACGCATCATGTCTTCAACCGTATCGCCTTCATTGATGTAGTCGATATTCGCTTGACCGCTTTCGTCAACGTTGACCACTACACTGTGGGTATCACCAAATAGGTTATGCATATCACCCAAGATTTCTTGGTATGCGCCTACTAGGAAGAAGCCCATCAAGTAAGGTTCATCTGGGTTCCACGCAGGAACTGGCAGCGTTGTTTCAATACCTTGGCCATCAACGTACTGATCAATCGTACCGTCAGAATCACAGGTGATATCCAATACCACAGCGCGTCGCTCGTCCGCATTATCCAAACCACTTAGAGGCAATACAGGGAATACCTGATCGATACCCCAAGCATCTGGCAACGATTGAAACAACGAGAAGTTCACGAAAAACTTATCAGCCAAACGCTCGCTCAACTCATCCAAAATAGGACGGTGGTAACGGTTCTTAGTGCTCATTCGAGAGCTAAGTTCGTAGTTAATACGCAAAGACATCTGCTCTGCCCAAGCACGATGCTGAAGATTCAGCATACCTGTGGCAAATTGGTTGTGCGCCTCTGCGATGTCGCTCTGCGTGTCGTTGTAGATCTCGATCAACGCTCGGTCATCATTACCCGCATCTAGCTCTAAGAAGTTCTTCCACATGTTGTTTAGCAACATTGGTGCGTCAGCTTCTGGAGCCGCCATGTCTTCTGGAGAGTAGCTCTCGGTACCAATAACATTGGTCACAAGCACAGCGTGGTGCGCAGTCAGTGAGCGACCAGATTCCGAAATAATCACAGGTTGTGGCTGATTGTAGAGCTTACAAATGTCCCCTACTGTCATCACAATATTGCGAGCGTACTCAAGCAAACCGTAATTCATTGAGTTTGAAGACTGGCTGCGTGTGCCATCGTAATCCACCGCCAAGCCGCCACCGACATCGAGGTACTTCAATTGAGCACCGATATCGCGCAGTTCACAGTAGAAACGCGCCGCTTCACTCACGCCATTTCGTACATCACGAATGTTCGCCATTTGCGAACCTAGGTGGAAGTGCACTAGTTCAAGAACATCTAGCTGGTCTTCTGCTTTCAAGCGTTCAATAACGGTCAGTACTTGTGATGCAGACAAACCGAACTTCGATTTCTCGCCACCACTTGCTTGCCATTTACCTGCGCCTTGAGAAGCAAGACGAATACGCAAACCTAAACGAGGTTTCACGCCAAGCGCTTTCGCTTCAGAAAGAACAAGATCAAGCTCTGACAACTTCTCTAGAACGATAAATACTTTATGACCCAGCTTTTCACCAATCAGCGCAAGACGGATGTATTCTCTGTCTTTATAACCGTTACACACGATCACTGAGCTCGCTTTTTGAGCCAGCGCCAATACCGCTAATAGTTCAGGCTTGCTACCCGCTTCTAGACCTAGTTGCTTCTGCTCTAATTGAGCTTGGCTCGCTAAGATCTCATCAACCACTTCTTTCTGTTGGTTAACTTTAATCGGGTAAACAAGTAGGTAACGGTTGTCGTACTGATATTCGTCGATCGCTTGGTTAAATGCGTTACAGATATTGTGCACACGTTGATGCACTATTTGAGGAAAACGCACAAGAGCAGGCAAACCAATATTTCGCTGCTCTAACTGTTTTACGATCTGACTAAGTGGAACTTGATGATCAGTTTCGCTCGGTGAAACATACACCTCGCCATTATCATCAATTCCATAAAAACCTTGGCTCCAGTGCTTTACATTATACTCAGCACGGATGCGTTCCAAATTAACCGAATTTTCCAATTCTAGAGACCTCACACTATAGGGCCATCAACAGAAGATACCTCTTGGGAATAGCGAGGTATAACCCAACAAAAAACGTTCAAAAACGATTTGTTGGCTGCATTAACCGATATTATGAAGAGCGAGTCCAACCATTGATATTTGTGGTGACGATTGCGTTTTTTTATCGACAATCCGACTTAAAGTGACAGGTAAGGAATTACAAGGTTTTAGGGTAAGAAACAAGCTACAGCGCATTAAATACAAAGCACTTTCTAATAAAAAATCAGCTGAATAAAATACATTGGAAGCATAAAACCCTTAGTCAATTGGGTGAGGTTAAGTCAGAGTTGTGACGAATAAGAGCACTTCCCAATCTGAACTCTCGCGATCACAAACACAACTTGTATCCCGCGATTCTATGTCTATTAACACCTCGTTCTTCCAACTAAAACTCGCTCACTTCAATGTTGAAACCGCTCAATTATTGAACTTTTATTGCGCATATCTTGTATTCGCCTGGATATTCTTGTAGTTTCAACTGACCAACCAATCGGTCAGCTTTCGAATTTAGGGGGATACTATGAGCCATAATCTAGACCTTGAACCAAACACGTCGAACATCAACGACATGGATCAAATGTTCAACCGACAAAAAGACCACTACCGTAATAATGTTAATCCTGCACTTGAACAGAGAAGAAAAGATCTCTCGAAATTAAAAGCGTTGCTAATGCGCTACCAAGGGCAATTGATTGATGCGGTGTCTGAAGATTATGGCCATCGCGCAAAGCACGACAGCTTGATTGCTGATATCACCCCTTCTCTTCACCAAATTAATTACAGTGATAAGAACCTTAAAAAGTGGTTGAAGCCATCTCGTAGAAAAGCAGGCTTGATGCTGACACCAGCGAAGATCACTGTTCACTATCAACCGGTAGGCGTTGTAGGCATTATCGTTCCTTGGAACTTTCCTATAATGCTTTCTCTAGGTCCTCTCATCACTGCGTTAGCAGCGGGCAACACTGCAATGCTCAAGATGTCTGAGTTTACTCCAGCGACTAACCGAGTTTTAAAAGCCATGCTGGCTGAAGGCTTCAGTGAAGATCAGATAGCGATTATCGAAGGCGAAGCTGACGTTTCCGCTAAATTTAGCCAACTCCCGTTTGACCATATTCTATTTACTGGCTCGACCTCTGTGGGTAAGCACGTTATGAGAGCAGCAGCCGACAACTTAACACCAGTAACTTTGGAGTTAGGCGGCAAATCTCCAACCATCATTGCCCCTGACTTTGATGTGACGGACGCTGTTGAACGTATCCTGTTTGCAAAGAGCTTAAATGCTGGCCAGATTTGCGTAGCTCCTGATTACATATTATTGCCGCGAGATAAAACGGACGAGTTCATCACTGCCTATAAACGTTATTTCAAGAAACTTTATAAAGCCGGTATTGAGAGTAAGGACTTAACTTCAGTCATCAATATGCGCCAATACAATCGCTTGAAAGGTGTGATTGAAGACGCGCAAGCGAAAGGCGCGGTTGTTCACACGGTGACAGAACAAGCACAAGACGATGTGAACCACAGAATGACACCACACCTTCTAACAGATGTGAACGAAGATATGATCGCAATGCAAGAAGAGTTGTTTGGCCCTGTTCTGCCTATCGTGCCTTATGATTCTATTGAAGAAGCGATTAACTACATCACAACCAGAGAACGTCCACTTGCTCTGTACCTGATGAGCCATAATAAAGAAACCCAAGACCAGTTCTTGTCGAACACGCATTCCGGTGGCGTTTGTATTAACGACTCTTTGGTACATGTGGCAGCAGAAGACGCGCCGTTCGGTGGCATTGGCCCTTCAGGCATGGGTCACTACCACGGCATTGAAGGCTTCAAGACCTTTAGTCATGCCAAAACCGTTCTAAGTAGAGGAAAAATCAACTTCACCAAGTTAATGCATCCTCCTTACAACAACCCAATCAAAAAACTGATGTTCAAAGTACTCAATCGATGATCACTAAAAGACAAAAAATCCTAGATGCTGCGCTCCTGCTCTTCTCTCAACAAGGGCTAGAGGGCACATCTACCGGGCAAATAGCGAAAACAGCCGGTGTAGCGAAAGCGACGCTGTTTCACCACTTCGAGAATAAATCTCTATTGATTGACGAGCTGTTTCGTGAGCTGAAGTTAGAGCTGTTCTCTACCCTTCAACAACACACTGATATTGTCGAGCAGGATCTATATCAAACCTTTAAGTTCATGTGGTTCACAGGGATTGAATGGGCACTAGAGCATCCGGTTGCGATGAAGTTCTTCACCAATGTTCATTTCGACCCAACGACTCAAACTCGAGAAGTGATCGTCTCGCAGATGTTCGCATCGCTAGACGAAATCATTTTGAAAGGACAAGAGGACGGTGAATTGATGGCATTAGACATTAACCTTGTTAGGCACTTTATCCATAGCCACTTTTTGATTTGTGCAAACTGGCTGATTGAACAGAACGAATCTCCAACAGAGCAAACATCGAAATACATCAACGATAGCTTTGATATGTGTTGGCGAGCCGTCGGTGGGCAAAAACAATAGCTACCAAAACGCTGCAGTGCGATAAAGCAGACAAGCATCAAGGTAAGCAAGCTAAATTCGTTAGGCGAGTACTCTTCGAGAGGCTCGCCTTTCTTGATTGAGACAAGTAAACTACGCGCCTCGAACATCTATTCATAAGGCTAAGGTTTGCATACTCTAGAACAACTTAAATCAGGGCAACTTAAAGGGATTAAGCACTTAAAACTGTCAGCAGATCTCACCGAATTTCCATTAGAGATCTTAGAGCTTGCCGATTCTCTAGAGGTTTTAGACCTTTATGGAAACCAGCTATCAAGCTTACCAGACGAGCTATCACAGCTGACTAACCTGCGTATCATCTTCGCGTCGAATAACCTGTTCACGCACCTTCCTGATGTTCTAGGTACTCTTCCTAAGCTCGAAATGGTTGGCTTCAAATCTAACCACATTAAAACCGTTAGCGAACAATCTTTACCTGCTCAATTACGTTGGTTGATCCTGACAGACAATGCAATCGAAGTTTTGCCTAGTTCACTAGGTGAAAGACCCCGCCTGCAAAAGCTCGCATTGGCGGGTAACAAGATTCGCGTTCTACCAGAAAGCATGGGAAACTTATCAAACCTTGAGCTAGTTCGTCTGTCTGCAAACCAACTGACTGAGTTCCCGGAGTTCCTAATCAAGCTACCAAAACTGGCTTGGTTAGCCTTTGCGGGTAACCCGTTTTGTAAACACCCTAGCAGCTTAGATAGCGTGCCTGCCGTTAGCTCGCAATGCTACTCACTCAATCAAGTACTTGGCCAAGGTGCGTCTGGCGTAATTTCACATGCTAACTGGTTAAACCGTGACTTTGATTTCCCACAAGAAGTGGCCGTTAAAGTATTCAAAGGCGAAGTCACCAGTGACGGTTACCCACATGATGAACTTGAAGCGTGTCTTCAAGCAGGCCAACATAGCAACCTAGTGAAGTCTATTGCTCAAGTTGATGAAGAGAACTACCTAGCGTTGGTGATGGAGCTTATCCCGAGCAGCTATTACAACCTAGGCTTACCCCCGACTCTTGAAAGCTGTACTCGTGATACGTTCAACGAAGGCTTCGAGCTTTCAATTGCTCAAATCAATAGCATTACAGAGCAGATGATTGATGTGTTTGAACACCTTCATACCAACAAAGTTTGTCATGGTGATCTATACGCACACAACACCTTGGTTAACGAGCAAGGCCAAATGATCTTTGGAGACTTTGGCGCTGCAACTATCTACGGCTACCTCACTGAAGAGCAGCAACAAGGTATTCGTCGCATTGAAGCGCGTGCATTGAAGTACTTTATTGAAGACTTACTGACCGTATGTGCAAAACAAGATCAAGGCAGCGAGCTTTATACTCGATTGGCGAACTTCGAAGCTTAATAGCTTAATAGCTTAAACGACTCAGTCGAATTAAGAACAACAAAGCCAACATCACTGTTGGCTTTTTCATATGTTCATAAAACGAATCATAGCTAAACGTTTAGCGTTCAACTTGAACGAGTTTCAAGTACGAATGCAACTCACCGTTCTTATACTCAACCGCAGAGTGGATATTGAGGTCTTTACACGCGACAACATCAAACTGGTAACGATTGTCACCTTTATTGATTTCGACTTGCAGCAACCCGCTTTTCAGCAACCAATGACCTTCGGTTTCAAATCGGTCAAACAAACGATATTCAGTTAAGCTACCATCAGAATAAAAGTGCACCTCGGTAATGTAGCCTGCTGGGCAACTTTTTACCCAAGTCCGCCCTAAGACATCTTCTTCAACAAAGTTTCTTTTGCTCTCGCACCACTTTAAATAATCGGCACTCTCGCTCAGATCACTATCTAAGTCATGCTTAGCCAGTAACGTCTGGTCTTGTTGTTCGCGACAGTAAAGCTGAAGCAGTGTCTGCTGGTTATTACTCATTAATCGCCATCCCTAGCTAGTCAATCCAATAAGGCTTAAGCTACCAACTCATAAGAGACAACATAAAGTTCAGAGATCCCTGGGTAGATATCTTGAATCACCCCCTTCAGGACTTCTAGCGTCATGTTCTCTTGCTGAGCATGGAATTCACCTAAGTCATCAAACAGAATAGGTTCAACACTGATGATCTTAAGGTTACAGAACACACGGCCTTGCTCTAGCGTCGATACTTCCACAACACTACCTGGTTGGTAGTCGCGTTCAGATTCATCGCGAATAGTAATGGTCTTTTTGCCAGAAAGGATGTCAGTTTCAAAACGTTCGAAGAACGTCATAGTGGTAGGTGCGCTCATTTATCTCGGTCGCTTAACATTTAAAGGTTAGGTAGATGTTTATATACCAGAATGCCTGTTCAAGCGAACAAAAATTAGATGCGAGATGCGAGATGCGAGATGCGAGATGCGAGATGCGAGATGCGAGATGCGAGATGCGAGAGAATATGGCAGAGCCAAATCGCAGGCAATAAAAAAGGAGAACCGAAGTTCTCCTTTTCTTAAACCTTTAAGCTAACTCTAAATTATAGAGATGCTTTCGCTTTTTCAACTAGAACAGCAAATGCTGCTTTGTCGAATACTGCGATGTCAGCAAGAATCTTACGGTCGATCTCGATAGATGCTTTCTTAAGGCCATTGATGAAACGGCTGTAAGATAGACCATTTTGACGAGATGCCGCATTGATACGTGCAATCCAAAGTTGACGGAATTGACGTTTCTTGTTGCGACGGTCACGGTAAGCGTATTGACCAGCTTTGGTAACTGCTTGGAAAGCTACGCGGTAAACACGTGAACGTGCTCCGTAGTAACCTTTAGCTTGTTTTAGAACTTTCTTATGACGTGCACGAGCTTGTACACCACGTTTTACGCGAGGCATTATGCTTCTCCTAAACTAAACGAATTTATAAACTAAAAAGAATTAAGCGTATGGCATCATACGTAGAACTGCAGCCACTTCACATTTAGGAAGGATTGAGTTCGGACGAAGCTGACGCTTGTTCTTAGTAGTACGCTTAGTCAGGATGTGACGTTTACCAGCGTGCTTAAACTTAATACCACCAGCAGTTTTCTGGAAACGCTTAGCAGCACCTTTGTTGGTTTTCATCTTAGGCATGATGAATAACTCCGCATTGTTGAGTTGTTAATAACATAGTAATTAGGGCGAATAAAACCCTACAGCCTATGGCTGCAAGGTTTAATTACTTGTAAAGCCGTTAATTACTTCTTTTTAGGGGCCAACACCATGATCATCTGGCGACCTTCAATTCTCGTTGGGAAAGATTCGACAACTGCAAATTCTTCAGTATCTACTTTCAAACGATTAAGAACGTCAACACCGATTTCTTGGTGAGCCATTTCGCGGCCACGGAAGCGAATTGTTACCTTCACTTTGTTGCCGTCTTCAAGGAAACCAGTCAGGTTGCGTAGTTTTACCTGATAGTCTCCAATATCAGTTCCAGGTCGGAATTTAATTTCCTTGATCTGAACCTGCTTTTGCTTTTTCTTCTGCTCTTTCGCAGCTTTGCTCTTCTCGAAGAGGAACTTACCGTAGTCCATCACACGACAAACTGGCGGCTCGGCGTTAGGGCTGATCTCTACAAGATCCATACCAGCTTCATTTGCAGCTTCCATCGCTTCAGCGATTGTTACTACACCAACAGCTTCGCCGTCTGCGCCAGTTAGACGCACTTCACGAACGCCACGAATGTCACCGTTTAAACGGTGCTGGTTTTGTTTGGCCGGTTGTTGGCCACGTCTTCCGCCTTTAATAGCTATTCCTCCAGATTGAGCTTACGGTTTGAAACCTCGGCTTGGATGTATGAAATAAAGTCATCCACTTTAAATTTGCCAAGGTCCTTACCTTTACGTGTACGTACTGCAATTTCGCCGGCTTCCATTTCTTGGTCACCACACACAAGCATGAACGGTACACGTTTCAAAGTATGTTCGCGGATTTTAAAGCCAATCTTCTCATTTCTCAAGTCTGCTTTGACTCTAAATCCACTTTTTTGCAGTTTTTTCGCAATTTCTTGTACATATTCAGACTGTTTGTCTGTAATGCCCATAACAATTGCTTGTTCTGGCGCCAACCACGTTGGGAAGAAGCCAGCGTATTCTTCAATAAGAATACCGATGAAGCGTTCTAGTGAACCTAAAATCGCGCGGTGGATCATAACTGGCGTGTGACGCTCGTTATCTTCACCTACGTAAGTTGCACCTAAACGTTCTGGTAATGCAAAATCGAGCTGCACTGTACCACATTGCCATGCGCGGTCCAAACAATCATGCAAAGTAAATTCAATCTTAGGTCCGTAGAACGCACCCTCGCCTTCTTGAATCTCGTATGCAATCTCCATCGCCTCAAGCGCTTGCTTAAGATCGGCCTCTGCACGGTCCCACATTTCGTCTGAACCTACGCGCTGTTCTGGACGAGTAGATAGCTTAACAACAATGTTTTCGAAACCGAAAGTTGTGTAAGTATCGTAAACCATTTCAATACAAGCTTTAACTTCTTGCTGAACTTGGTCTTCAGTACAGAATACGTGAGCATCATCTTGAGTGAAGCCACGAACACGCATAATGCCGTGAAGTGCGCCAGACGGCTCGTTACGGTGACATGAGCCGAACTCAGCCATACGTAGCGGTAGATCACGGTAAGATTTCAAACCTTGGTTAAAGATTTGAACATGACCAGGACAGTTCATTGGCTTAATCGCGTATTCACGGTTCTCTGAAGAAGTAGTGAACATCGCTTCAGCGTACTTATCCCAGTGACCAGAACGTTCCCAAAGAACACGGTCCATCATTAATGGGCCTTTAACTTCTTGGTAATCGTACTCAGTCAGCTTCTGACGAATAAATACTTCTAGCTCACGGAAGATAGTCCAACCATTGTGATGCCAGAACACCATGCCTGGTGCTTCTTGCTGCATGTGGAATAGATCTAAGTGCTTACCGATTTTACGGTGATCACGCTTAGCCGCTTCTTCTAGGCGCACTAGGTGAGCCTTAAGCGCTTTCTTGTCGTGGAATGCAGTGCCGTAGATACGTTGAAGCATCTTGTTGTCACTGTTGCCACGCCAGTAAGCACCCGCTACGTTAAGTAACGTGAAGTGTTGGCAGAAGCCCATATGTGGAACGTGTGGACCACGACACATATCGATGTATTCTTCATGATGGTACAGGCCTGGACGATCGTCTTTAGAAACGTTCTCATCCAAGATTTCAATCTTGTAAGTCTCGCCGCGAGCTTCGAATGCGTCACGCGCTTCCTGCCAGCTAACTTTCTTCTTAACAACCTGATACTTGGTCTTCGCTAGCTCTTTCATACGCTTTTCAATCTTTTCTAGATCTTCTTGCGTTAGAGAGTGCTCAAGGTCGATATCGTAGTAGAAACCGTTATCGATGGTAGGACCGATCGCCATTTTCGCTTCTGGAAAAAGCTGCTTAATCGCGTGACCTAAAAGGTGAGCACAAGAGTGACGAACGATCTCAAGGCCATCAACTTCATCTTTAGCAGTGATGATTTCTAGGCTTGCATCGTTTTCGATAAGATCACAAGCATCAACACGCTCGCCATCTACACGACCAGCAATGGTTGCTTTCGCAAGACCAGGACCGATTGATAAGGCAACATCTAGAGTTGATACAGGGTTGTCAAATTGACGCTGACTACCGTCAGGAAGAGTAATAATTGGCATTATTTGTCCTTTACAGTGGTGTTGCACACCAAGCAACACATGAAAATGTTTAATATATGTTTTTCAACCAACAAGTATGTTGATCGGAGATATATGCATAATAAAGATACCCACATAAAAGCAAATACAGATGCCCCGTTTGTGAGTAGCCGAACATTGTAACGAAATTATATGAAATGACAATGTTAGTCCCACAGCACTACAAAGACTACATGACCAAAATGTCTCTTCTATATAGCTCCTTCCATCGCCTAGACCTAATTTTCAATGACTGATCCTTTCTCTTTATTTATAAAAAAGCCGAACGGGTAAGTTCGGCTTTAGAAATCGTATTGTCTCCATCAATAGACAGAGTGACTACTAAAAGAAAGGTAACTATGCACTCATGATTCTTGAGACTGCGTTGCGGATGTCTGAGTCGGCAGCGTTAGCAGGCAAGCTGAATGAGATGTATTGGTCGCCGCGGAAGCTCATTGAACGGTCGATTTCAGCTAAGCAGTGAACCATTGAGCCTTCTACAATGAATGACAGTTCGATCTCTTTATTATTCATGAAGCCACCGCTGCGAAATTCAATCTCTTGGTAACAGCCCGAACGAGAAGCAAAGCTGTTGCCGTTTAAGAAGCCCTTCTCTACATCAGCTTTCACCATTGCCATTCCCGATGCTTCCACACCTTGGATGATTTTAGCGACTGTTGGCAGTGGGTGTACGGAGATAAAGTCACGATCTTTAGGATCAATCGCGAAGCCGATATCTAGGTTGGTTTCAACCCACACATGGCATTGGTTCATTTGTGCATTCAATGCGGTGACTGGCGTTTCGTCATTTAACTTAAGGCGGAATGGCACCAATTTGGTTTCACCCGGTTGGACAACGAAAGGCTCTACAGCTTGAATACGACCCAGTGAAAAGGTTTCATAGCTGGTGCTGTCTTCCGTTTCTACTTTTACTTCTGTGTTGAGAACCAAGTTGATCAGGTCGATTTGTTGCTCAACGTCGCCACCAACAATGTGAACATTGCCAGACAACTCTCCACCTTGGAAAACTTCAATATTATCTAAGACGGTATCAACCTTTGCTGCACCGATGCCCAACGAGGCCTTTAATTTCTTAAACATATTATTTCCCTTTCTAATTATCTGATTTACGAATAGTTATTGCGTGACAATTTGCGACACTTGCCTCACAGAATCAAGCAATTTGCCCCATCTATGTTGAATAAAGTCATATTGCCCGAGGAAATGTTGAAATCGTGAATAAATCCGTTACTCTATTTGTATAGTCAAATAAGGTTTCATTATGTCGAAAGCACCGCTCTACCTTCAGATAAAACAGTTCATAGACGACAATATCACTAGTGGTCACTGGCCAGTGGGTTACCAGATAACCACAGAGCTCGAACTCACCGAGCAGTTCAAAGTGAGCAGAATGACGGTCAATAAAGCCATTCGAGATCTGGTGTCTGAAGGCAAACTCATCAGGAAGCCAAGGCTTGGTACTTTTGTTTGTGAGCCTGACGAAAAAGCGCAATCTCCCCTACTTGATATCAACAACATCGCGCAAGAGATCAAAGACCGAGGTCAAACGTATGCTAGCCAGGTTATCAAGCACAAGAGCATCAAGGCAGATGAAAGCACCGCTACACGGTTAGGTGTGATGATCAATGCCGAACTATTCTATAGTGAAATCATCCACTTTGCTGACAACACACCGATTCAATTGGAAGCGCGCTGGGTGAACTCGCAAGCCGCACCAAAATACCTAGAGCAAGACTTTTCAACCTCTACACCCAACGAATACCTTTCAAAAAGCTGCCCGTTAAGTGCTATCGAGCACACGGTTGAAGCCATTATTCCTGACTCTCAAATCAGAACGTCACTAAAACTATCTGAATCAGAGCCTTGCCTTCTTTTGAATAGAAGAACATGGAGTAAAGAGCGCCTCATCAGCTTTGCATTGCTCTACCATCCTGGTTCTAAGTACAAATTAAGCTCCAAGATACTTCTAAATTAAAGAACATCATCCTGATCGCCGATCACATTTTTGCAACATCGACTTGATTCGGGTCAGCGTTTAGCCTATTTATTTGTATATACATTTAATGTTTAGCAAAGATCTAGGTGATTATGAATTTGATCCTCAAAAACGCACGAGTGGTCTCCATGAGCTCGGGAGTCGACGGTTATCAGCCCTCTTCCCCTCAAGATATCGTTATCGGAAACGGTAAGATCGTGTCCATCTCTTGTTCAAACCAAGGCGCACTTGCTTCTGAGTTAGAACAACTGAGCACAGGTAGCTCTGCGGATTACATCATCTATGATTGCAAGAACAAACTAGTAACACCTGGGTTAATTGATTGCCACACTCATCTCGTATTTGCGGGTAATCGTGCCAACGAGTTTGAGCAACGTTTGAATGGTGTTTCTTACACCGACATCGCCAAGCAAGGCGGCGGCATTCTTGCGACAGTAACCGCGACACGCGCAGCGCAAGAATCCGAACTAGTTGAAATGGCACTACCTAGACTAGATGGTCTGCTAAGAAGTGGCGTAACCAGCATCGAAGTAAAATCTGGCTATGGTTTAACGCTTGATGATGAACTCAAGATGTTACGCGCAGCTAAAGCGTTAGAGAATCATCGCCGAATTAAGATCACCACCACTCTCCTTGCAGCGCATGCTGTGCCACCTGAATATAAAGAACAACCGGACAGCTATATCGATCTGGTTTGCCAAGAGATCATTCCTAAAGCTGCAGAGAAAGGGCTCGCCGATGCAGTTGACGTGTTCTGCGAATCTATCGGCTTCAACCTAGAACAAACCGAACGTGTCTTTGCAGCAGCCAAAGCGCATGGGCTAGCGATTAAAGGCCACACTGAACAACTTTCGAATATGGGTGGCAGCGCGCTTGCAGCTAAATACGGTGCTCTATCTGTTGACCATGTTGAGTACTTAGATGAAGTTGGTGTAAAGGCACTGGCGGAATCAGGCACAGTTGCCACCTTGCTACCCGGTGCTTTCTATTTCTTGAAAGAGACTCAACAACCGCCCGTTGCCCTACTTCGTGAACACAACATTCCAATGGCGATCGCGACCGACCTAAACCCCGGCACGTCTCCCTTTGCTGATTTAACGCTGATGATGAACATGAGCTGCACCTTATTTGGCACGACGCCTGAAGAAGCACTGCGTGGTGTGACTTGTCATGCTGCGGCTGCTATTGGCGACTCACAAACTAAAGGCAAAATTGAAGTTGGTTATGCCGCTGATTTAGCTATCTGGAATATCGAGCACCCTGCCGACTTAAGCTATCAAGTTGGTGTTCCTCATCTGCATAAACGCATTGTTAACGGCGAGGTGTGTCATGACTCAATCTAATTCCAACGGCATTCAAAAGAACTCAGAAACCGTACATAACTTCGTGTGGACGGGACGCAATGATCTTGAAGATGGCGCACTCGGCACACGCGTACATCACATTACCAAGCAAGTGCAACATAGTGGCTTAAGTAACGAGCTTAATGACCGTGCCATCGCCTTGGTCGGCTTTGCCAGCGATGCTGGAGTTGCAAGAAATAAAGGACGCGTAGGCGCGAAACAAGCACCTAACCTGATTCGTCAAGCGTTGGCTAATATGGCTTGGCACAATGACGCATACATTGCTGACCTTGGTGATATCGAGTGCAATGATGGTCAATTAGAAGTCAGTCAAAAACAGTGTGCTTCTGTGATTGCCAATGCTTTAGCAACCAGCAAAGTGATTACCCTTGGCGGTGGTCACGAAGTGGCTTGGGCATCGTTCCAAGGCCTCGCTGAACATTTGCATAAAGTGGAAGATCTACATAAAGCAGAACACCTTGATAAAGATCAGCCAGAACAGAAACCTAAGCTCGGCATCGTTAATTTTGATGCTCACTTTGATCTTAGAGAATTCGAAAGCGACATTGCAGATGTTAAACCCAGTTCAGGTACGCCTTTTAATCAGATCAGCGATTACTGCCACACACATCAGTGGCCGTTTCATTACGCTTGTCTTGGTGTGAGTGCTGCCAGCAATACCAAAGCGCTGTTCAATAAAGCCGACCAGCTAGGTGTTTGGTATGAACACGACCGCAACATGACCCAAATAAACCAAGTCGCTCAACTGGTTAAGTTACAAAAATTCATCGCTGAGTGTGATTACCTCTATCTCACTATAGACCTAGACGTATTCCCAGCAGCGACAGCACCGGGTGTAAGTGCACCAGCGGCAAGAGGCGTGAGCTATGAAGCACTTGCTCCTTTTCTAGAACAGATTTTCAAACACAGTGAAAAACTCATTATCGCGGACATTGCGGAATACAACCCAGACTACGACATCGATGGCCAAACGGCTCGATTGGCTGCACGTTTGTGTTGGGATATAGCCAGTGCAATGGCCAGCGACTAATCCAGCTATACCGATAACTACAACTACAACTACAACGATATAACGTGAAACAGAAGGAATTCCAAAATGACGGAACACCACAACAGTGACCCTCGTCTCGACACGACTCGCGAAATTCGCGCACCTCATGGCACCACTTTGCGCGCTAAATCTTGGTTAACAGAAGCACCACTGCGTATGCTGATGAATAACCTAGACCCTGATGTGGCAGAACACCCACATGCACTGGTTGTGTATGGTGGTATTGGTCGCGCTGCGCGTGATTGGAAATGTTATGACAAGATTGTTGAAGTATTAGAGCGTTTAGAAGACGACCAAACGCTGCTTGTTCAATCAGGTAAACCTGTAGGCGTGTTCCCGACTCATAAAAACGCACCTCGCGTACTGATAGCGAATTCTAACCTTGTTCCACACTGGGCGAACTGGGAACACTTCAACGAGCTCGATAAAGAAGGCTTGATGATGTACGGCCAAATGACAGCAGGCAGCTGGATTTACATTGGTTCACAAGGCATCGTCCAAGGCACTTATGAAACGTTTGTCGCTATCGCGAAGAAACACTTCCAAGGCGAAGCAAACGGCAAGTGGGTTCTAACAGGTGGTCTTGGCGGTATGGGTGGTGCTCAACCTCTTGCTGCAACAATGGCAGGTTTCTCGATGATTGCGGTTGAATGTGACGAATCACGAATCGATTACCGCTTGCGTACTGGTTATGTCGACAAAAAAGCCACCAGCATCGATGAAGCGATGACTATGATTAAAGAATCAGACACACCAATCTCTGTTGGCCTACTAGGTAACGCTGCAGACATATTCCCAGAACTAGTTGAACGCAATATCACACCTGACGTAGTGACTGACCAAACCTCTGCCCACGATCCACTGAACGGTTACTTGCCTCAAGGTTGGACGATGGAGAAAGCAGCGCAAGAGCGCACCATTGATGAAGCGAAAGTGGTGAAAGCCGCTAAGCAATCAATGGCGATTCAAGTACAAGCTATGCTAGATCTTCAATACCGTGGCGCTGCGACCGTAGATTACGGCAACAACATTCGTCAAATGGCACTTGAAGAAGGTGTGGAAAACGCATTTGATTTCCCAGGCTTCGTTCCTGCTTATATTCGTCCTTTATTCTGTGAAGGCATCGGACCATTCCGTTGGGCTGCCCTATCCGGCGACCCAGAAGACATCTACAAAACAGACCAAAAAGTAAAAGAACTGATTCCAGACAACCCACATCTACACAACTGGCTAGACATGGCACGTGAACGCATTCAGTTCCAAGGCCTACCTGCTCGTATTTGTTGGGTTGGCTTGAAAGATCGTGAACGTTTAGGCCAAGCATTCAATGAAATGGTTAAAAATGGTGAACTGAAAGCACCGGTTGTTATCGGTCGTGACCACCTAGATTCAGGTTCAGTTGCAAGCCCGAACCGCGAAACAGAAGGCATGATGGATGGATCAGATGCTGTATCAGATTGGCCTCTATTGAACGCTCTGCTAAATACTGCAGGCGGCGCAACATGGGTTTCTCTGCACCACGGTGGCGGCGTTGGCATGGGCTTCTCACAACACTCAGGTATGGTGATTTGTTGTGATGGCAGTGAAGATGCATCGCAACGTATTGCTCGTGTACTTCACAATGATCCGGCCACTGGCGTTATGCGTCATGCTGATGCGGGTTACGATATTGCCAAGCAGTGTGCTCAAAAGCAGAAGCTTGATTTACCTATGCTAAACGAAGAACTTCGTCGCCTTTAATGTCTGGAGAAAACATGTTGAATTTATTACTTAAACCAGGACTTCTAGGCCTGCCTGAACTTCGTAAGATTAGCCGTAGCCCTGTGAACTTATCACTCGATCCTGCAGCCATTCCTGATATTGAAGCAAGCATGCACGTTGTCGAGCAAGTGATTGCTGAAGATCGCACCGTGTATGGCATCAATACGGGTTTTGGCTTGTTAGCAAATACCAAAATCGCCCCTGAAGATTTAGAAGTACTACAGAAAAGTATCGTGCTTTCTCACGCAGCGGGCATCGGTAAATTCATGTCTGATGAAACTGTGCGTTTGATGATGGTGCTCAAGATTAACAGCTTGTCTCGTGGTTACTCAGGTATCCGACTCAAGGTAATCAACGCTCTTATCGATCTAGTGAACGCGCAGGTTTACCCATGTGTGCCACAGAAAGGCTCAGTTGGCGCTTCAGGAGACCTCGCTCCCCTTGCACACATGAGTACAGTTCTACTAGGTGAAGGCCAAGCACGCCACAACGGCAAAATCATCACAGGCTTAGAAGCAATGCAAATAGCGGGCTTAGAGCCAATCACGCTAGCACCTAAAGAAGGTTTAGCGCTGTTAAACGGCACACAAGCATCGACAGCATTTGCATTAGAAGGTCTATTCGCAGCTGAAGACTTATTCGCGTCTGCAACCGTGTGTGGTGCAATGTCTGTTGAGGCAGCGCTAGGTAGTCGTCGTCCGTTTGATCCTCGTATACACCGCGTTCGTGGTCATCGTGGCCAGATGGATGCAGCACTTGCTTACCGCCATATGCTTGATCAAAAGAGTGAAATTGGCGAATCACACACTTGTTGTGAAAAGGTTCAAGACCCTTACTCGCTGCGTTGTCAGCCTCAAGTGATGGGTGCTTGTTTACAGCAGATTCGTAATTCAGCAGAAACCTTAAACATTGAAGCAAATGCCGTATCCGACAACCCACTGGTTTTCGCTGACGATGGCGACATCATTTCAGGTGGTAACTTCCACGCAGAGCCCGTCGCAATGGCTGCGGATAACCTTGCATTGGCCATTGCCGAAATCGGTAGCTTGTCAGAGCGTAGAATGGCGTTGTTGATTGATAGTGCGCTAAGCAAACTTCCACCTTTCTTGGTCGATAACGGCGGCGTGAACTCGGGCTTTATGATTGCTCAGGTTACCTCTGCAGCACTCGCTAGTGAGAACAAAACATTGGCTCACCCAGCATCAATAGACAGCCTACCTACTTCTGCAAACCAAGAAGACCACGTATCAATGGCCACCTTTGCCGCCCGTAGGCTTAGATACATGGCTGAAAATACCCGTGGGATATTAGCAGTAGAATATTTAGCAGCAGCGCAAGGGCTAGACTTCCGAGCGCCTAATCTATCTTCCCCTCGTGTGGAAGAAGCCAAGCAAATTTTGCGTGAAAAAGTGAGCTTCTACGACAAAGACAGATATTTTGCTCCAGATATTGAGCAAGCTAACCTGTTACTCAAGTTATCCGTTCATAACCACTTAATGCCAGAAGGTACACTGTCAAGTTTTTAGTACTTTCCGTATACTGGGCTGTACTCTCGTTACAGCCCACTTATCCATAAAAAATGAATACACTTATTGATAAGAGTGATAATATCCGAAAAATCATCACTCACCGTCGGAAAGTTCATTACCAATGATAACAAAAAAATCCCCAATCCTGCTTACAACAGCCCTTATCAGCACCTTATTCTTAGCCGGCTGTGGATCAGACTCAAGCAATAAAGCACCAGCGAAACCAACGACTCCAACGACTCCAACGCTAACGAAAGTCGCGACCTATACCAGCATTAAAAACTGTTCAACAGCAGCTGAAGTGCCAAACTGTGCTTTTGAAAAAGGTATTTACATTCTGCCGATTGGTCCAAACATTACTCAAACACAGCAAGACGCAGTTAAAACTCAAGTCGAAAATTTGCTTAAATGGGCTCATGACGACGTGAGAAAACAGTTTAGCCAGAAAAAAATACTCATTGGCATAACAGAGGGGGAACCGGATCCTTCTACTGACCATGGTAAATTCGTGCTTGCTCTTGCGAAAAACATCTATGCTAGCAGCCCTAACATCAACGGATTGGAACTTATTTATACAAACCTATCAGGCACAGATGAAACAAAAAGCACCACGACATACCAAAAGCTGCTGCAAATTTTCGATTACTACGTTGATGGCGACAACAACACGGTGGTTGGGGCTGAGTTAACCCAAAGCTACGAAGGCTTCAAAAACCTTATTAACAATAAGATAGGAACCGGCACACAAGCTTTAGGCCACTTAAAATACGACGAATGTAATTACGGTAACGGTCAATTAGGTTCAGATCGTATTGACGGTACTCCAAGCAAATGTCTCTCAAGTAATGGTACAAGTATAAATGACGATGGTGATGATATTTCAAATGGCAAATTAGACTCAGTCCATACTGTCAAAAAGAACCTCAACCCCGGCGCATTTTTAGGATTGGTTTACGAATACAAAGTGAACCCTGCTAACGGTAAGTTCCCGAACGAGCTGAAAGACGCAAACCAACCAAAAGGTTTTACGGCAATTGGTAAAATTGCAAGTGGTGAAACCACAACAGCTAATTACCCATTTAACTACGCAAACCTTGCTTTTACACCAATGAGTGATTACTTAAATAAGTGGTTCTTCCCTAATAAAAAATAAGCTTATATAAATGAAGGTCTAGATTTTCTAGACCTTCGTTATTTTTACGCCACCAATAGTCCCGCTCACCAATTTCCCACCTTTTTCTGCCCTCGTAAACTGGATAGACCATTAAAACCAAGTTAGTTAGCTATAATCCACGCCAGATTTGATGACTAATAGCGATACTATGTTTCTAACACCTTACTTTTCTACTGAAGACAATCAATTTCAATTCACTCGTGAACAAGCTAGCCACTTTGCAAAAAAAGTAGCCGCTGACTTCAACCCAATTCACGATGAAGACAACAAGCGCTTCTGCGTGCCTGGCGATCTTTTGTTTGCAGTACTTCTGCAAAAAGAAGGCATCAGCCAAAAAATGCGTTTTGATTTTTCAGGTATGGTGGGTAACGGTATTGCGCTTAGCGTTGACAACAAGTGTGAGAAAGAAAGCTCACTGGTTGACGAGAAAGGCAAAGAATACCTACACATGTCTTGTGAAGGTGAAAAGAGCCACGATCAAGCATTCATCGAACACGTAGTAACAAACTACGTTAAGTTCTCTGGTATGAACTTCCCACACATCATGGTTCCTCTTATGGAAGAGCAACAGATGATGATCAACTGCCAACGCCCTCTTGTGATTTACGAGAGCATGGAAGTTGAATTTACTCGTCTAGACCTATCTCACCCAGAAGTTGAATTCTCAGGTGCGACTTTTGATGTTGAAGGTAAGCGTGGCATCGTGACACTAAACTTTGATTTCAAAGAAGACGGCGAAGTAGTCGGTAAAGGCGTGAAACGCATGGTAGCAAGTGGTCTTAAGTCATACGACCAAGCTTCTGTAGACGACCTAGTAAACCGCTTCAACGAACGTAAAGAGATGTTTCTAGCTCAGTTCGCAGCCGCTGCATAATCAGCATTCTTATTTACATCAAGTGGTGTAAATAGCTCTAGAACAAGATCAATACAGCCCAGCTTGATATCCCCAAGCTGGACTTTTTTAATTCGGTTACTAATTACATTAAGCCACTCAAGTCACTCAAGTCACTCAAGCCTGCATTCAAGTCAGAACTAAATCCAACGCCTAACCTTTTGTTTGTAATCAACATATTCCGCACCGAATAATTGCTCTAGAGCGCGTTCTTCTGGCTTAATTTGGAACTGATTCATGTAAATTACGAATACAAAACTGAGCAAAACACTGAATAAGTTTTGGAAGAAGTAGCCAAAGCAAAACAGTAGGATAAATAGCCCTAGATACATTGGATTTCGCGTGTAGCCAAAGATTCCACTGTCCACAACTGAAGAAGCGGTGTCGACTTTGATCGGGTTAACGGTAGTTTTCTGTTTTCGAAATTCCAATATGCCTGATATTCCAATCACACCACTCAATGCGACCCCTATACCTAACACAACAATTCCATAAGGTAATACCAGTGCCCCTAAGCTCAACTGCTGAGCGCAGAAGTATGATGCTACGAACACAATAATGAACAGTGCAACGGGTGGTACTTTTAATTCTAGAAATTTCATACTTTTCCTTATTAACATTCCTTTGTTAGTTTAGAAAAAAGCCCAGCAATTGCTGGGCTAAATGTATTAAAGAATTTTTGCTAGCGCTTGTAATGGGTGAACAAGCTTCTCACCTTCAAAACGCTTCACTTGGCTACGGCAAGAATAACCCGTCACCAAACAACGATTTTTTGGTAAGTCCTGCATTTGAGGCTTCCAGCTTAAACCGTATATATCTTTCGACATTTGTAGCTTATCGACTTCATGCCCGAAGGTGCCCGCCATGCCGCAACAGCCGACAGGAACGCTGGTTAACGCAGCACCAAAGTGTTTGAAGATAGCGCCCCACTCTTTTTCAGCGTTCGGCATTTTGGTTTTCTCAGTACAGTGAGCGAACAAGTACCACATCTCTTCATTTGCAGAGCGCGCTTCAAACTCACCCAACGATGGCATTAACCATTCATGCACAGTCAGTACATCAAAGTCTCCGCGTTTGTCACCTAAGATCTCAACGTATTCATCGCGGTAACAAAGCACAAGAGCCGGGTCCACACCCACCAAAGGAATACCGATATCCGCCACCATCGACAAGAAATCCGATGTTGATTTCGCTTCACGCGCAAAACGACTTAAAAAGCCTTTAATGTGCAGAGCTTTACCATTTGGCTTAAACGGCAGCAACACCGGAGTTTTACCAAGTTTTTGAGCCAGAGTGACGAAGTCTTCAATCACCTCCGCATCATAGAAGCTAGTGAACGGGTCTTGAACGATCAGCACATGCTGTTTCTTCTCTTCAGAAGACAAGCCTTCTAAGTACTGTAAGTCGAAGAGTTGCAGTTCTTTGCTCGCTAGACGATTTTTTAGCGTAGGCACCGACATCAGTGGTGCGTCAACATAACCGACCGTCTTAGCCGTTGCGGTTTGTATCCACTTTTGACCCAATGCCGCGTTCACTACTTTTGGCGCTTTCGCCATCAGCGGCAGCATGGTTTCAATGTTGGCAACTAAATAGTCTTTTGCTGGGCGCTGGTAACGCGAATAGTAGATGTTTAAGAATCGAGAACGGAAACTCGGCACATCAACTTTGATTGGGCACTGGCTCGCACACGCTTTACACGCCAAACAACCGTTCATCGCTTCATGAACTTCATGCGAGAAATCGTACTCATGGCGTTTGTTCATCGTGTTACGAACACGTTCCACCATGGTTTTAATCGGAGTATTGTCCTTCAGCGCTTCTTGCTCTAAATCGAGAATATCGACGCCTTGTTCCGTTAACTGACGCAACCATTCACGAACCAAGCCTGCACGGCCCTTTGGTGAATGACGACGGTCAGCCGTGACTTTCATCGAAGGACACATTGGCGAACTCGTATCGTAGTTGAAACACAAGCCGTTACCATTACATTCCATGGCTTGTTTGAAGCTATCACGAACTTGTACGTCGATCTGACGATCGTAGAAACCACGCTTGGTATCAGTGACTTTCACCAACTCAGCATCGCTTTCTAACGGCGTACAGATCTTGCCTGGGTTCATCTTGTTATGCGGGTCAAATGCCGCTTTAACTCGTCTCAATTCGGTAAACAGCTCTTCACCAAAGAAGTCAGGACCATACTCAGAACGGAAGCCTTTACCGTGTTCACCCCACATCAAGCCGCCGTATTTAGCCACCAGCTTAACCACTTCATCAGAGACTTCATGCATCAATGCTTCTTGCATCGGATCACACAAATCTAAAGCAGGACGAACGTGCAGTACGCCCGCATCCACGTGACCAAACATGCCGTAGTTCAACTCTTTTGAATCGAGTAATACTCTAAATTCAGAGATGAAGTCGGCCAAGTTTTCTGGTGGTACACAGGTATCTTCAGCAAAAGCGACTGGCTTAGCTCGGCCTTTCGCCGCACCTAATAGACCTACCGCTTTCTTACGCATGTTGTAGATTCGGCCAATGCTCGCCAAATCACTGCACACTTGGAAGCCAATCACACCCGCGTCTTCAGTTTCTACCATGCTTTCAAGCTGTGCGGTCAGCGCTTGAACTTGTTGTTCAACTTCCGCTTCATCTTGGCCTGCAAACTCAACCATGTTGATACCAAGCATCTCTTTATTTGGAACATCCATAAGCAAATCGCTCACGGTGTGCCAAACAATGTCTTGTTTCGCTAGGTTCAATACTCTTGAGTCAACGGTTTCAACAGACAGCGCTTTCGCTTCTACCATGAACGGCGCATTACGCAGTGCAGAATCGAACGTGTTGTATTTCACGTTAACCAACGTTCGTGCTTTTGGAATCGGCGTGAGGTTCAGCTTTGCTTCAGTGATGAATGCTAATGAACCTTCTGCACCACATAGAACACGAGTCAGGTCAAAGCTATCGTCTTCTTCGTTGATTGCGTTCTTTAAATCGTAACCAGTTAAGAAGCGGTTCAATGGTGGGAATTTATTAAGAATTTGAGCGCGCTTATCTCGACAAACGGCTTCAGTTACTGCAAGGGCATGGTGAGCAAATTCACCTTCAGCAGGTAAGCCGTGTGATAAATCGGATTCGAGACATGAACCATCCGCGAACACCGCTTGTAGCGACAACACATGGTCAGACGTTTTACCGTACTTCAATGACCCTTGGCCCGAAGCATCGGTATTGATCATGCCACCTAAGGTTGCTCGGTTACTGGTAGAAAGGTCTGGAGAGAAAAAGTAACCATACGGACGCACAACATCGTTCAATTGATCTTTAACGATACCAGACTGAACTCTTACCCAGCCCTCTTTCTCGTTTATCTCAAGAACCTTGTTCATGTATCGTGAAAGGTCAACCACGACGCCTTTTGTTAAAGACTGTCCGTTAGTACCGGTACCACCGCCTCGAGGGGAAAAGGTCACGCGTTCGTAAGCAGATTTTGCACCCACTTTACCGATCAACACAACGTCTTGAGTTGTTTTAGGGAGAATAACTGCCTGCGGCAATTGCTGATAGACACTGTTATCAGTCGCCACAGCCAAACGGCTAGAATATTGAGATTCAATGTCGCCAGTAAAGCCCGCTGTTTTTAGTTCATCTAAAAAGCGTACGACAACTGGATCGACATCAGCATTGAGTTGAAGTCTTGGTAACATTTGCTTCCTGCCCCTACTTCGCTGATCCTATCAGCATTGGGTTATCTGAGATTTTTAATATTTTTCTTTGAATTTCGTCACTTTACTACTATTAAGATCATATAAAAAGGTGATCAAATAAGAATCTCGGTGCAAGAATGGAGAAATAGTCACTTTCGTCTTAATTCAGTAGTAAGATAGTAGATAACTTTTTTACGACATCTCCATGAGCAAATAACAATGAAAAAAAGCAAAACAGTCACAACTGAAGATATTCTTCTTAAGCTATGCCAATCAGTCTCAAACGTACTTACTTCAGCGACGGCTTCACAGGTGTCCTACTCAGCCATGGTTCAAAAGATCAACAAGACAAGTCTTAAGCCAGATTTTGGTTGTTTCGTCTTGTTCGACGGCGGGTTTTCAGGTCTTGTTGTTATCAATTTTACGTCGAAAGCAGCGCTAGAGATCTACACAAATTACATGCGTAATATGGGCATGCCTGAAGACGAACTCGCTGTACTTCAGACGAAGTAGGTGATGTATTAGGTGAGTTGATGAACCAGTTGGTTGGCGATTTTACAAATAAAATCCGTAAAGAACTGCAAACTAACATCACACAAAACCAACCGAAAATGCTGGCGCTGAACAAGCAAGTGAACCTTTCTGTTGATACTAACTTAGATCGCCCGCAAGCTCGTCGTGTTACTTTCTCGACTGCCGACAACAACATTTTCTACCTTGAGCTTGCAATGGACAAAACAGAATTCATCCAATTGGAAGAATTTGAAATCGCTGAAGACGAATGTCCAGACAGCATTCTTGAAGCGACTCAGAAAAAAATGCAAGAACCAAAGCAGCCAGAGCAAAGTTCAGGCAACGATTCTGCAGCCGATTTACTCGATGAACTTGGAATCTAGTTTGCGAAAGCTCTAGCACTTCCTAAAAATCGTGTCACTAACGCCATCAATACTCTTGATGGCGTTTTGTTTTGTCCGGGAGCCGCCGCTTCCTTCCTATATCCTTATCCTTATCCTTACCCTCACAATCGTTCACCACCTTCCTACAAATGACTTTTGACTTTGCTGTTACTCGCCAAAACATGTAAAATGTTGGACTTTTAAAAATTTGCGGTAATGATTAAGTTGTCGATGGATAAGAAAAAAGCCCTAAAGAAAATTGCCAAGTGTCTTGAGCTTGGAAATTCTGCGAACGTCAATGAAGCTGCCAATGCGATAAAAATGGCGCATAACTTGATGCTGAAATATGGTCTCGAAAAGGACGATATTGAATTTATCAAGATGGGAAAAACTCAGTCCAGTCACCTGTTACCTGCAAATATCAGCTCGACGCTGCTGCGTGTTATTCGTGGTATTAACACCAAGTTTGGCGTAGAGGCCGTGTTACTGAATCACAAAGGCCTCAAGCGTGTTGAATTCATTGGTGAAGCCGACCGCGCTATCTTCGCGGCTTTTGCGTTCGATATTATTTATCGCGAACTGAATGAGCATACTGGCCAATTCAGAAACAGTTTTGCGGGCTCGGGAACTGGGACACTAGAAGTAACACGTCGCGTAAACTCTTATGTTTCAGGTTGGGTAGAAGGTGCGCTTGAAAAACTGCCTGTTATTACCCCAGACGACGAGTCAAACAACAAGATCAATAACTACATTGATAAAGAGTTTGAAAATATTGACCGTGAGACCTTCAAACAACAACTCAGAGAAGCGATGAAAAACCTCACCGCAGACTATGAAGTTGGTTTAAAGAAAGGTCGAAAGCTGTCTGTAAATCGACCAGTTGCTGGTGCTCAAGCAGTTAAAAAGATAACTAAATCATAGAGCCACTTTACAATGCTTCAGCGTATTGATAAAAACCATCAATAGGACTTATTGTTGTCTTTCGTAATTCATGCGTTTGACAGAAGTACATGATGGAGAAATACGTTGAAAAAAATCACACTAGCCCTAGCACTCACTGTTGCTCTAACGGGCTGTCAAGCGACACAGCGCCAAAACGCTACAACCGGCGAATCTGAAACTAACTCCGCAACTCAAGGCGCTTTAATCGGTGCTATTGCTGGTGCCGTTGCTGGTGCTGCGACGGGCGACGACTCTAAAGACCGTCGTAAGCGTGCGCTCATCGGTGCTGCAGGTGGCGCCGCTGTTGGCGGTGGTATCGGTTACTACTTTGACCAGCAAGAAGCTGCACTTCGTGAAGAACTCATGAACTCAGGCGTTCAAGTAGAGCGTGTAGGTGAGAACCAACTTCTACTTCGCCTAGAGAACGGCATTGGCTTCGATTCTGGTTCTTACGCTTTAGAGTCCAGTATCCACAAAACACTTCGCGGCGTTGCGCGTATCTTAGTTGAATACCCAAACACTAGCCTAGTGATCGAAGGTCACACAGACAGCACAGGCAGCGAGTCTTCTAACCAAGTACTTTCTGAGCGTCGTGCTGAATCGGTTCGTGGATTCTTGATCTCTCAAGACGTTGCTGCAGGCCGTGCTATTGCTCGTGGTAACGGTGAACGTTACCCTCTATGTGACAACAACACCTCTCAAGGTCGTGCTTGTAACCGTCGCGTAGAAATTCAAATCTTGCCACTTAAGTAGCACGATTAAAGCCCAGCTCGTCTTTATCTATTGAATTAACCTCTATATAGTTGCTTACCGTCGTGTTACTTGTTTAAAGTAATACGACTAACCAACATAAATGTATTCATACTGAACTATCGACTCTGGGCTTTTTTACGAGACTTATCTATTGTTTATCCTATCAAACTTTCTGTCATCATCACCTCTCAGAACTCTATTTTTTGCCCTCATATTTTCCACGATGCAGTTCTTTGCTGCACATTTTGTTCATGCAGAAAGCAACGTGGCATTCTCGATAGAATCTCAACCTCAAGATCCAGTTTCTCAATACCAACTAGCTCAAGCTTATGAATCAGGTAATGATGTCCCTTTGAGCACCAGCGATGCATTTTATTGGTACTCACAATCAGCGGATAACGGCAATGCCAATGCACAATTTAGGCTGGGTGAATGGTACTTGGCAGGAGCAGATGTGGAACAAAGCAATAAGCTTGCTTTGGAATGGTTTATTAAATCAGCCTTGCAAGGTAACCAACGCGCGCCTATCGAAGTCGCAAAGCTCTACGAATCCTCACTAGAGAAAGAACTCCTGAAACCATTGGATGAAGCACAGTTATGGTATGAAGCGGCCTTAAAAAACAATCCTAATGCAGAAGATGGCTACAATCGCATTCTGGAAGCGCAATTCAACCAGCAGCGTGCCAAGCAGATCTCTTCGATTGAGAAGCTCAATGACAACGTCATTGCTGAAAGCAGCACGAATCAGAAGCTATCTAATCCAGAGCGAGCAAGTAGATCCCCTTCTTCTTTGCCCCCTAGATATCAAGCAACACGTTCTAACCTAACGTATTCAGACTATCTGATTGGCTCAGCCTTGGCCGTGTTGATTTCAATTATCAGCATTATCATGACTCTGGTGATATCAAAAAGAAGACACGCTCTAAAGTCGGGTGAATTGGGGCAACAAAAGCAGACACTTGAAGCACAGCTTAGCTCAAAGGACTTCACTATTAAGCAACAAAAACGTCAGCTGCACACCATGTTCCATGAGTTAAAAAAACAGAAAAGTGACAAGAGCCTGAACAATTTACAAGTAGCCTGCGCGCTATTTGGCTATACACCTAGCTCAATTCCGAATCAAAAAAGCATTAAAATTCGATATAAACAGCTATCCAAAATCTATCACCCAGATGGTTATGGATGTGACGAAGAGATGAAACGTTTGAACAATTCGCTAAAAACCATCCTTAAGAGTGTTACAAAAACGTAAATCAATTCGCTAACTAGATTTCCATAGTCACAAATGTATCGATTTTATTAGTGTTGCAATCGATCCCCCTCTCAAAAACGAGTAACAAACTATTAACTAATGAGTCTTACTTGTGTCATAATTTGCGCCGAAAATACACCTGACTTAAACAGGTGAGGAGAGAATATGTTCACAGTAGAAGGCGTTTGTGATTGGTGCAAAAAGCCAAGCCTAGTTAAAAAGCACGATTACCTAGATGGTAAGTGTCATCATGCATGTAAAGAGTGCAATGATATGGCAACCATTGATGTTCGCCAGTTCAATATTGGTGAAATGGAAATGAGAGCAAAAATCTCCCAAGCGACATTGAGATAAGCAACACCGTGAAATATAAGAAAGCGCCTAAGGCGCTTTTTTTGTGCCTGTGGTTTTAGATCTTCTATCTTCTATCTTCTATCTTCTATCTTCTATCTTCTATCTTCTATCTTCTATCTTCTATCTTCTATCTTCTATCTTCTAGACAGGTGTATACAGTACTTTTCTGTAAAAACCACTGTATACACCTGTATAAAGCTCACATTTCTTCAACTTATGAGACAAAACAACAAATTCATTCGAATTTAATTTTTATAATACTTTCAATTGCTTAAATAAAAACCACCGCCCTAACCAAGCAAGATCGTCCAATAATCCCTCAAAAAACGCTTGATTTTATAAGCAACAAAAACTACTGTATAGACATACAGCATGTATATAAGGACAGTAAAATGATTCCAGCTCACGTTAAAGCACAACACTCTAGCTCGCTAACTCACTGCGCATTTACATCCGTCTCTCGTGAAACAAAAAGTTCAAACGAAGAAGCGTTGTTTGCCAAAATGGCGTTGCTGTCCAATCAACATCAGTGGTTACTGTTTACGGCTCAAACACCAAGACCATCAGCTAAACAGCTGCAGCAACATAATGTTTGCTGTGATCGTGTTATCCACATGAAAGCCTCTAATCAAATGACAGAAGTAGAAACCGTCGAGAAAGCCATTCGCTCTAAGAATGCGAGCGCGATTGTTGCGAGCTCCTCGATTGATCAGTTCAGTCAGCAATACCTAAGAACATTAGGAATGCGCTTTCAGTGTGAAGTCTTCTTTATAGATGCTAATTCAGAGCGTATTCACTAAACCGCCTGCCTTGCTTAATAACATGCGGATTAATAACATGTTGACTCAAAAACATAGCTTAATCTTTTAGCTAACAAACATAAGTTAACTTTACAGCATAGCTCCAAAGCACAGTCCAAATATACTGCCTTCCCCTGCCCTGCAATTCGCCAATTTTTTAGCGAATAGTTAGGCGGGGGTTTTTAATTAAACAATATATTTAGCAATCGTTTGCTTTTCCTCTGGAAGCAAATAGTAGATTGGGTATAATGCCCGTCTAATCATGTGCACACCGCACTTCTCTGTATGACGTTTGATAAAAGATAGGAATGTCTAAATGAGCCTTGCTGATCAAGTTCTTGCCGTAAATGATGACCTACCAATCCGTACTGATAAACCTGTCCACAGTGGCAAGGTTCGCTCAGTCTACTGGTTAACTGAAGAAGATAGCCAACGACTAATTAAAGAGAAAGGCTACGATGTAGCACCAGATGCGCCTTTAGCAATCATGGTGATCAGTGACCGTATCTCTGCGTTTGATTGTATCTGGCGTGGTGAAGGTAATCTTAAAGGTGTTCCAGGTAAGGGAGCAGCTCTGAATGCTATCTCTAACCACTGGTTCAAATTGTTTAAAGACAACGGCCTCGCTGACAGTCATATTCTTGATATCCCTCACCCGTTCGTATGGATTGTACAAAAAGCTCGCCCAGTCATGATCGAAGCGATTTGTCGTCAATACATCACAGGTTCAATGTGGCGTGCATACGCAAACGGCGAACGTGAATTCTGTGGTATCGAGATGCCAGAAGGCCTTGAGAAAGACAAGAAATTGCCTGAGCTACTGATCACGCCTTCTACAAAAGGGATTTTGAAAGGTATTCCTGGCGTTCCAGAAGCTGACGATGTGAACATCACGCGTAACAACATCGAAGACAACTTCGCAGCATTCAACTTTACTCAAGCAAGTGACATTGCGCATTACGAGAAACTTCTAAAAGAAGGCTTCAACGTAATTAGCCAAGCGCTAGCAAAAGTCGATCAAACCTTTGTCGATACGAAATTTGAGTTCGGCTATGTGAACGATGCTCAAGGCAAAGAAAAGCTTATCTACATGGATGAAGTCGGTACGCCAGATTCATCTCGCATTTGGGACACTAAGGAATACAACAACGGCAACATCGTTGAGAATTCAAAAGAAGGTTTCCGCCAGTTCTTGCTTAACTACTTCCCTGATGCTGATATTCTTTTGAACAAAGAACGTATGCCAGAGCGTGAAGCGTTAGCTCGTGACAATGAACTTCCATTGGATTCATTGATGTCTCTATCGCGTACTTATCTTGATATCGCAGCGAAAATCACAGGTGCGGAAATCGTACTGAGTGAGAATCCTAAGCAAGAGATCATCGATGTACTGCGTGCTGACTATGGTCTAGTCGACTGATTGATTGATTTCATTCTAGAAAGCTAGAAAGCTTCTAAACACAAGTTTCAGATACTAAAAGGGCCTCATCATTATTGAGGCCCTTTTTACGTGTACGATTTTTAATATTCTTTGAGCTCGCTTCTAAGCTATATGTTCTAAGCTCTAAGCTCTAAGCTCTAAGCTCTAAGCAATACTGAAAGATCACAGCTTGATAGTAAACTCTTCTCCAGTATTCTCGGCAATCACCAAATGACTGCGCGATTCAATATACTCGATCTGCTCTTCTTCAAGAGAATATGGCATAGCAACTTTGAGTTCATTGATCCCCTCTAGCTTGGCTAGCTTGAGTAAGGTAACAATGTTTGATTCATCACTTTTACGCGTCGACATCGACTTCAATGCCATCTGCCATAAACGATCTTCAGGGCTTGCGAGCTCTTTAATGCTATCTCGCCAGACGGTACTGAATACCGGCGCAATTGTGGTTAGTGCTTCCAGAAAAGTCCATTTTTTACTGCATGAGGCGCCAAGAAATGTTGTGTAATCAAACTCTACACGCGTCTCTGTCTGTTTATCCATGATGTCCCCCGACACTTTGACAACACAATATACTCAATATCCACCAACTCCTTCTTTATAGCAATAGGATATAGAAGAATAGTCTTTTATGAACTTTTGATTGGTTAAAAAGGCATATAAAAATCAAACTTGTAACAAAATAAGCTCTGAAAAAACATATGTGCACCTATTTGATTAATATTTTAGAGATAAAACTAATCTATCTATTTAATATCAATTATCCGACTCGCTTTTTTGTACTGAATACGCCACCCAGACCATGTCGGTAGCTCCCAACGTTTTGGCGATAACTTTCGACTGCCCGATTGATAATGAACGTAAATCAGCTTGCGTGCTGGCAGGTATTCTACTTCAAGTTGCAAGTCGGCAAGGCTCAATGAAAACGGGTATTTTTCCGAAAACTCTGAATAGATCCAAGTAGGGATACCATCGAATGGAATATCAGCATGGTCGAACATTTCCAACTCACTCACATCCGTAACGCCTAACACTTCAAGCTGCTCTATCAACCATAGCTCAAAGTTAATGTTCTCAATTTCTGGTGTGTATTTGGTTTGTTCATCGAGACCGAGTTTCACATACAGCTGCCAATGTTTGATTTGTTGAGTGCGAGCTTCTGCAAAACCGGGAAGTTGAACCCCATTCGATACTAGATCGACGATGGGCTTTAACGATAGTTGCCCTTCCGCTGCAACGAGCTTGGTCGTGATCGTACGGCCTGCGTACACCAACGCCATCTCGGTAAATACGCCATCATCATTTATGATTGTTTCACCTTGCTCCCACTCTCCTAGTTCAGCTTCAATAATAAGCTCAACAGGAATCGGTGCCGTGACCGTCGCTAAGGTCAGTGTTTGCTTAACGCCTCTTCCCGGCAAGCTGTGGGTATCAAGCACCAACATCGCTTGTACATTGTCTGGAAATCGATTCTGACGTCCAAGAACAACCTCTAACATTCCGTTGGCAAAGGCTTCTTTCCTTTTCAGTCGGCGCACAAACACCAGTTCAGGATGCAGACTTACAATGGTCTTTAGCAGTTCGATACGTTGATAGCGAGACGCGACTTCTAATTGAGGAAGTTCAAATATTTCTCTCATTTGCGTCGCAAGCCCTTGTGCTTCATTCAGTGCCTGTTGCTCTATTTCTAGATGCGGATATTCGCGACCGCGAACGATCTGAATCAACAGAGATAAATCACACCCTTCCTTTTCTTGTTGAGCGAGCGCTTCCAAATGTTCTGCATTGCTAGGCAACTGATATAAACGAGCCGGAACAGACAACGCAGCCGTGAGATCGACCATGGCTTCTTTGAGTGCTTTGGTTTTGATTCGCGTAACAATATCGGCATACAAAGCGTCAATCGGCAGCGGGTAAAGTCTTTTTCCATGCTCAGTGATTTGATGGTCGGTATTAATCGCTTCCATCATCAACAGTGTTTGAGTCGCACTGTTTAGTGATTTTTCAGGAATAGGATCAAGAAAAGACAAACTCTCAAGCGGAGTACCACAACATGCCGCGGCCAACATAGGTTCAGTCAACTCTTCACGCTGCAATTCAGGTGGTGTGACCAACTCTAACGCCGCATGCTCACCATATAGACGCACACAAACACCATCCATCACTCTACCCGCTCGGCCAGCGCGTTGCTTGGCGCTGGCTCGTGAGATGGATTTAAGCATCAGTGTGGTTCTGCCATTTCGTTGAACGGTGCGTCTTTCTAATCCTGAATCTATCACCACGCCAATGTCAGGAATGGTTAATGAAGTTTCTGCAACGTTGGTAGCAAGGATGACTTTTCGCAAACAGTCGCTGTTGTCGGTATTGGTGTAGGCGCTAGTATCAATATTACGACCCGATAACGCTAAATCTCGCTCTTTATCACTGACCGAAGCATGCAATTTGACCACTTGGGTGTCTGGATTTTTTGCCAAGGCTTGTTCACATTGCACGATCTCTTTTTTACCCGGAAGGAAAACCAAGATATCGCCATGTGAAGCGATCAGTTGATGATTCACTTCTTCAGCAATGCGTTGCTCTAGGTGTCGAATATCTGGCAGTGTTCTGGATTCATTCGCCCTGTGTTCAATGGCGACTTGATAAGTACGGCCTTCACAGCTTATTCGACTCGCATCTAAATAATGAGCAAGACGTTCCCCTTCGATGGTAGCAGACGTAATCACCAAGCGATGACACGCTTTTTGTTTGAGAATCGCCACCAGCAAATCAATATCCCAGCGTCTCTCATGAAACTCATCCACCACGATCACATCAAAGTTAGCGAGTCCATCTTCAGATAACCAACGAAGCGCGATACCGGGAGTCACAAAAACCACATCGGTTTGCTCGGTATATTCAGACTCAAGCTTGATCGCATAACCGATCTTGCTACCCAGTTTATCGCCCGATTGCTGTGCTAAGTATTTAGCTAATGACGTACACGCGATTCGTCTTGGTTCAACCACCAGCACTCGCCCATGTTGGCAAGCCCAAATTGGCAAACGTGTTGATTTACCCGATCCGGTTTCAGCTTCTACTACAAGGTGAGAATTGGCGATTTGTTCGTGAAATACGTTTTGATAAGCATCAATGGGAAGTAATGACATAAAAGGAGGCGTCGCGAAAAAGTGTGAGCGAAGTATAACGAATTATGGTGCTAAAATTCGATAAGTGTGGGACATGGGTAAGAATATCATTTTGTTTGCTAAGATCGCTGAGAAACTATTTACAATTGAATAACTAAACCGTTATCATTTTTCAGTTACCCTTTCTCCCATATTAGGCATCTAATGAACAACGATAAACGCCCTCTATATATCCCTTATGCTGGTCCTGCTCTACTAAGCACCCCTCTTCTAAACAAAGGCAGCGCATTCTCTGCTGAAGAGCGCAGTTCTTTCAACCTTGAAGGCTTGTTACCGGAAACAACCGAAACAATCCAAGAGCAAGTAGGACGTGCATACAAGCAATATTGTAACTTCGAAAGTGATATGGATAAGCATATCTACCTTCGTAACATCCAAGACACTAATGAAACGCTTTTTTATCGTTTAGTTCAAAACCACATCTCTGAAATGATGCCTATCATTTACACGCCAACAGTTGGCGCAGCATGTGAGAACTTCTCAAATATTTACCGTCGTGGCCGTGGTCTGTTTATCTCATACCCGAACCGCGATCGTATCGATGACCTACTGAACAATGCGACAAACCACAACGTTAAAGTTATCGTGGTTACGGATGGTGAGCGTATTCTTGGTTTGGGAGACCAAGGTATCGGTGGCATGGGTATTCCAATTGGTAAACTAGCACTTTACACAGCTTGTGGCGGCATCAGCCCAGCTTACATGCTACCAATCGTGCTCGATGTGGGTACAAACAACCCGCAGCGTCTTGCTGACCCAATGTACATGGGCTGGCGTCACCCTCGTATCACAGGTGCAGATTACGATGCATTTGTTGAAGAATTCATTCAAGCCGTTCAACGCCGTTGGCCTGATGCATTAGTTCAGTTCGAAGATTTCGCACAAAAGAACGCAATGCCACTGCTTGAACGCTACAAAGATCGCCTCTGTTGTTTCAACGATGATATCCAAGGCACAGCCGCTGTAACGGTTGGTTCTCTACTTGCAGCGTGTAAAGCAGCGAACAGCAAGTTGTCAGACCAACGCATCACCTTCTTAGGTGCGGGTTCTGCAGGTTGTGGTATTGCTGAAGCGATCATTGCTCAAATGGTGTCTGAAGGTATCAGCGATGCACAAGCACGCTCTCAAGTTTACATGGTTGACCGTTGGGGTCTGCTACAGGAAGGCATGCAAAACTTGCTTGATTTCCAACAGCGCTTAGTTCAAACCAACGCGAACACCAAAGATTGGGAAAGCGACGGCACTGGTTTCTCTCTACTAGACGTTGTTCGTCACGCGAAACCAACCGTATTGGTTGGTGTATCTGGTGCTCCAGGCCTGTTCAGCAAAGAAGTCATCAAAGAGATGAACCTACACTGTGAACGTCCTATCGTGTTCCCACTGTCGAACCCAACAAGCCGTGTTGAAGCGACACCAAACGACATTATTCGTTGGACTGATGGCCAAGCACTGGTTGCAACGGGTAGCCCGTTTGAGCCGGTGACTCATAATGGCACCACTTACCCAATTGCTCAGTGTAACAACAGCTACATCTTCCCAGGTATTGGCCTTGGTGTATTAGCTGTAAATGCTTCACGTATCACTGATGAAATGTTGATGGAATCAAGCCGTGCGCTTGCTACTTGTTCTCCACTTGCTATCAATGGTTCAGGTGCTCTACTTCCACCACTGGAAGAGATCCACACCGTATCTAAGAAGATTGCTTTTGCCGTTGGTAAAAAAGCGATTGAGCAAGGTGTTGCTCTAGAGATCACTGAAGAAGCACTGCAACAAGCAATTGACCAGCACTTCTGGCAGCCAGTTTACCGTCGCTACAAGCGTACTGCGTTCTAATAGAGCGTACTTGTTCTCAAATAGCACTCTTACAAGAGCCTCTGCAATTGCAGGGGCTTTTTTCTTTTCTCTGTCTTGTCTTTTTAACTGATTTTTCTCATTTTTATTTGGTATTATCGAGCACTCAAAAATTAATGTTCAGCCAAAGGACCATACCGAGAGTGAAATTCGATTCTCACATTTTCCGTAGCTACTTATTAAAAGCTTACAAAAAACTGCAAGGTTTTCTGTTTGGCGCATTCCTCGTGTTCTTAGTAGGCAGCGCTGCGGTCATTGCGATTGATTATTGGGTTTCATGGCAAGCAAGGGATCGCATCATCTACCATATCGATGACGTGCCAGAGCGAGAAGTAGCCGTGGTACTAGGTACCAGTAAATACCTAGGTCGAACACTCAACGAATACTACAAACATCGAATTGACGCAGCGATTGAGCTATTCGATCGTGAAAAGGTAGACCAATTTCTACTGAGTGGCGATAACGCTCATCGTTCTTACAATGAGCCGTGGACGATGAAACGCGACTTATTGAAAGCCGGCGTACCCGATGAACGTATCAACCTAGATTACGCAGGGTTTAGAACCCTAGACTCGATTGTTCGCGCCAAAAAGATATTCGATACCGATAACTTCCTGATCATCACTCAGAAATTCCACTGTGAAAGAGCGCTATTAATCGCAAGCTCTTACGATATTCATGCCCAATGTTTGGCGGTTTCAGGCCCGACTAACCACTCAGGAAAAACCATACGTTTACGTGAGGTATTTGCGCGCACTAAAGCGTTCCTTGACCTTTATATTATAGGTACCACGCCAAAGTTCCTTGGACCTAAAGAGCCAATTCAACCCAGTCCGAAACCAGAATCATTGCCGATTCCTAGTCCTATTACAGATCCCGCTGCAAATCCTATAGTAGATCCCACGGTAAACCCTATAGCTGACCCCACGGCAAACCCGAGTGAAAATCCGATTGCAACTCCCTCAGCAAGCCCTATTTCAGAACCAGCAGAGACCGATGTGTAGAAAACTACACATTTTGAATTTGTTGCCTCACACTTCCCCATTGTTAAGCAAAAACACACCAACACTCCTTTATTAACTTGAGTAACATTCTCCCAACAAAGTCTGACCCTACATCAAGTCTATATACCTCGAAAATAATAAGCACCGCTCAACGAAGTTGTGCACCAATAAAACGAGGATAAACAAAAGGAGCGTCTTATGACGGCACTTGTTACTACACTGAAACACTGGTTATTTACCCGCAACAGCATGATATTAATCGGTAATTTCACGCTATTTGCAGTTTTGCTCAATTCCCTGCCATTCGAAGCGCAAGTGAATACAGGTTTAAGTATTCTCGTGTTCGTTGCCATTCTATGGTTAACAGAAGCTATCCACGTCAGCATCACCGCTTTGCTCGTTCCCCTATTGGCTGTCTTGTTTGGTGTATTCAACACGCCCGCTGCGCTGGCTAACTTTTCGAATCCCATCATCTTCCTATTCATGGGTGGCTTCGCGTTGGCAGCTGCACTGAACAAGCAAGAGCTGGATAAAGCGATAGCTGACAAAGTATTGCTGATAGCAAAAGGCAAAATGTCGGTCGCCGTGTTCATGTTGTTCGGTGTGAGTGCCGGTTTATCCATGTGGATCTCAAACACAGCCACCACTGCAATGATGCTTCCTCTTGTTCTTGGCATCATGAACAAGGTTGACCAAAGTGAAGACCGAAACACCTATGTGTTTGTACTTTTGGGTATCGCTTACTGTGCTTCAATCGGTGGTATCGCAACTTTAGTTGGTAGCCCACCAAACGCCATTGCTGCGGCAGAAGTTGGCTTAAGCTTCACTGAGTGGATGGCACTTGGCCTACCTATTTCGATGATCTTACTGCCAATCACGATGATTATTTTGTACGTGATGACTAAGCCAAAGCTTGACCACAAATTCGAGCTAGACCATGCACCTGTCGAGTGGACAAACAGCAAGAAAATCACACTGTCTATCTTCCTTTTAACCGTAACGCTTTGGATATTCGGCAAACCAATCAACGCTATGATTGGCGGGTTCTCTAAGTTTGATAGCTTGGTAGCGATTGGCGCAATTGTACTGCTTGGCGCTTCTAGAGCGGTGGAATGGAAAGACGTTGAGAAGACAACGGACTGGGGTGTACTTATCCTGTTCGGTGGTGGTATCTGTTTAAGTAACATTCTGAAAGCGACAGGAACAAGCGTATTCCTAGCACACTCACTAAGCGGATTTTTAGAAACAGCAGGCATACTTCTTACCATTCTAGCCGTGGTAGCGTTCGTTGTATTCCTAACGGAATTTGCGAGTAACACAGCAAGTGCCGCATTGCTTGTACCTGTATTCGCAACCATTGCTGAAGCGCTAGGTATGTCGCCTGTTATCTTATCAGCTCTGATTGCGGTTGCCGCTTCTTGCGCCTTCATGCTACCAGTTGCGACACCGCCTAATGCGATTGTCTTTGGTTCGGGCCATATCAAGCAGAGAGAGATGATGCGAATCGGTATGGTGTTGAACCTAGTTTGTATCCTAGTACTGACTCTGTTCGCTTGGATCTTCTGGTAAACAGCAAATGCTTATAGAGTTATGTTTATAGGCTTACGTTTATAGGCAAGTACTTATGGGAATGCTCCCCACTCTCAAAAAAATCTGGTTGCAGCTTCCCCCGGCTCAACCAGTACAAAAATGCCCGCTCAGCTAACAAGATCAGTTTAACTAACAAGATCACCTAAACGGGCATCTAAAAACAAGCAACACTTTCCCTTTTGGTGGCCCCGCGCCACCTTTTTTGTTTTGGCTTTTGGGATAAGAACCATAAAAATACCACACGTCACTTATGCACGTGTAGCTAATAAACGAATCAAAACAATTTGCAGTTTAGTGACTCAAAATCACTTGATTTCGCCCTGAATGCTTCGCTTGATATAAGGCTTCATCAGCGCGGGCAATGGTCTCTGTCACCCGCTCTTGTTTCATCTCGGCAATGCCGATACTGCAAGTGAGAGAATCCCCATGAATCCAAAGATGTTGGCTAACCAAAAGTCGGATTTTCTCCGCCTTTCTCTGCGCTTCACCCGCTTCGGTTTCAGGGCAAAAAACAATAAACTCTTCACCACCCCAACGTACAAGTTTGTCCGTCGCACTGATAGAACTGCCAACCACCATACTGAATTCACGCAAGATATGATCACCCATCTGGTGTCCGTATTTGTCATTCACACTTTTAAAGTAGTCAATGTCCAGGTAGATCATACTTAACTTGCCGTGGCCTTGCTTCACCTGTTGCGACTGCATTTTCAACCAATCACGAATCGCGTGTCGGTTAAGTATCCCAGTCAATTCGTCACGATGAGCCCTTTCAGAGAACTCAAAATTTTGCTCTCTCAATGCCCGATTGACGTTTTTTAAGTGATGGTGTCTTTTTTCAGCGATCGCCATACGTTTTCTGGAGCGATGTAATTCGGAAATTAGGAACACAGTGCCAGTGCCCACCCAGATAAACAGCAAGATCAGGAACAGGCTTTCAGCCGAAATATACGAACCCTCAAACTCAATACTTCGAATAATTATTCGATGATGACCTAATTTAGCACCAGAAGCGGTAGCAAATTCGACCATGTTAACGTTCGAATATTCAGGTGCTGAGTGCTCTAACGCAATCTCGTTATCCGCTAACCACCACGTCATGACTTGCAAATTTTTGATCGGGATCTCGATCACGCCACCATCGATTCCTGGAGAGAACTCCATCCCGTTGTACTTGTGTGTGTACTCATCATCAGGAACAGAATAAGCAGGATTGTAATTGCGTAGGTAAGTTCTCAGACGACCACTAGAGTCAGCCTTCGCATGGTAATCAATATTGACTCTAAAGGTGTGATACTGCGAAAGGTCAAGGCCAGTCGTTATATCTGGGTTAATACGAATCGATAGCCCACAATAGGGCCACGGATATTCGGATTTTTTAAGCTCACAATCGAGAACATACGTCCCATTTTCATAGGATAATTGAGATGTACTTACTCCCCTGTCTACTTTATCGCTGGTCGCAATAAATTCATATTGTTCAGGAGTAATTGTTGTTATCACACGATTTCCACTTATCTGGTAATACTGCACAATGGCAAGTGTTGCGATAACTAGAAAGATGACAATCTTATGGATCCACTTCATATCTAAGCTTCCGGCTTTAGATCCCTATAGTTGGGATTTGACGATATAAATAAACAACATTAATCATTAACTTGCATGCTAACAATTCACTGAAAAACGTTATATCACGCCCAAACAAAATGTCATACTATAATTTCAAGAGCAAATTATTTGCAAATCATTCACCAAGTAAATCAATTAATATTGCGTATAAACAAAGCCTCTATTTGCTATACTCATCGCATAATCATCGTTAACCGCAGCACCTGCTTACAAGGCGTTCGAGTCGACGAAATAATAATCAAAATACAACGAGTAATGTCATGTCTTTATTAGCAAAAGGAACACTCAAGAAAATGAGTGCTTCCCTTGATGGTGCGGTTACCTACCGCTTACCTGTAGGGGAAGAGTTTGTAGAGCTAAACCCTCTAATTGGTAAAACCATCAACCTTACACACACAGGCAATATTTTTTGTTGTTCGTGTGGCAAGAAAACCAAGAAAAGCTACTCTCAAGGCCACTGCTTTGTGTGCATGAAAAAGCTAGCTAGCTGCGACATGTGCATCATGAAGCCTGAGACTTGCCACTACGATCAAGGCACTTGTCGAGAACCTCAATGGGGTGAAGAAAATTGCTTCGTCGATCACTTCGTTTACCTATCGAACACATCAAGCCTAAAAGTGGGTATCACTCGCCATACTCAAATCCCTACTCGCTGGATTGACCAAGGTGCCACTCAGGGCCTACCTATTTTGAAGGTAAAAACGCGTCAGATCTCTGGCCTTATTGAAGTCGAATTAGCGAAGCACATTGCTGACAAAACCAACTGGCGCACACTGCTTAAAGGCGACGGCGACGATATGGAGTTGGTTGAAAAAGCCAAAGAATTATTGCCATTGGTTGAAGATAAAATCCAAGAGATCAGAGCGAAATTTGGAGATGATGCTATCGAGGTGCTAAGTGAGAACATCACTTCACTCAGCTACCCAGTTGAACAGCACCCAATTAAGATTGTATCGCACAACTTTGATAAGAACCCTGAAGTGACGGGCGTACTTCAAGGCATTAAAGGCCAATACCTTATCTTAGATACTGGAGTGATTAACATCCGTAAATTTGGTTCTTACGAAGTGGAAGTGTCTGCCTAATTTATAGAACTTAAGCGTTTCTCATAGTGAGAAGCGTTCAGTTAATAGCCAAAAACTAAAATGCCCTCAAGTGATGACTTGAGGGCATTTTTCGTTAACGATTCTATTCGCTTTCGATGACGGTTTTAGGCATTAAAGCGCGACTACATCTCCGTCTACACAATTCTTGCCATTAGCTTTCGCGCGATAGAGAGATTGATCGGTTAAATTCACGAGTGCGTCAATAGTGACACCGTTTTCACATGCCCGGCTATCACTCATGCCAATACTCACACTAGAATTAAATCGAACCTGTTCATCAATTTGAAACTCAACTTGATTGAACTGTTGGCGAATCTCTTCTGAAACTTCAAGAGCTGTTTCAAGAGACGCATTTGGGATAAATATAATGAACTCTTCACCACCCCAACGGCCTGCTACTCCACCAACTTTCTCGGCATTGCGCTTGGTAATACTAGCCAAAGCACAAATTACCTCATCACCCACCATGTGACCATAAGTGTCATTGATCGACTTGAAGTCATCGATATCAAGTAGCATACACACGACATAGGAATCAGAAAAAAGGTGTTCTCTTAGCCATTCATAAATAGCTCTACGGTTAAGTAAGTCGGTCATCTCATCGTAATTCGCTTGATGAACCAACTGCTTTTCCAACATCACCTTTTGAGTCACGTCTTCTAGCACAACCTGAACCGCGGGTTGACCTTTCCAAGTGATCGCATTGTCGTAAATATTGAAAAAGCGATGAACACCATCAAAACCAACATTTTCAACCACAGTGCTGGTTCCCGACAACTCACCCGACACAATCGCTTGATAGTGCTTATAGATGACATCTGTATGTTGCTGTGGCACTAGGTCAAGAATCGAATCCAACGCTAAGACTTGCTCTATAGAAGCTCCACCTTGCAGTTTTACCCATGATTGATTGACCATCAGTGGTTTGAAATCTCGGTGAACCAAGATGCCCTGCCCTGATTGCATGATCATGTCGTGATACATCTTATCTTGCTCACGCACTGCATTTTGCAGCTGAATCGCAGGGGAAAGATCGATAACCGTGACTTGCAGTGCAGGTCTTCCCTGCCACTCCGTCACATGATCAATAGAAAACACGGTGAACTCTCTGCCGTTGCGATCAATATTGGTATAGGTGTGAACCTGAGGGTCTCGTTGACCACTGACCGTTTCAAGGTAATTTTGATAGGCTAAAACATGGTACTCTTCTGAGATGAGATCTAGAAAGCTATCGATATCAGAAAGGAGTTCTTCGGATGATTGGTACCCATAGATGCGAGCATAGTTAGCGTCAACACTCACTACATTCATATCTTGAATCGTTATTACACCGTACGTGGATTCGAAATTTATTGAAGACATTGCCAACTCCGCATTCTCGCTACACTTCATAAGCTGAAACATAACAACACATCCTGCCAACGCTTCCACACAATCTATCACGCGCTAGGACATTAATATGATGTTAAGTATATCGTACTGCTTCTGGCTTCTCTACAATTCAATCGTAAGCGTAAGTCATCAAAAGTAGACAAATAGCACCTTCTTGTTACGCACGTCAAAAAACAAGAAGGATATTGTATAGCTATGTAAGCATTATCTATTCGGTTATTCATTCCAATCCGAAAAGTGAGAGACTAAGAAGTCGATAGCCAGCCTTGCTCTCTGTGGAAGAAAGCGACGGTTTTGATATACGATCCAACTGCTTGTACCTGCTCCCCAATACTCTTCTAGCACTGGAACGAGCTTTCCATTGGCAAGACCGCCGTTGAAGCTGCTTTTGGGAAGATAAACAATGCCAAGCCCTTCTTCACAAGCTTTCAGTACCGCACTCGAGTTATTGCTTTTCCAACGCCCATGTACGCGCACCGCGTTTAACGGTTTTCCATCTTTCTCAAACAACCACTGATCACTGTTGGCAATAATACAGCTGTGCAACTTCAACTGTTCAGGCTGTGTTGGAGAACCGAATTGATCGATGTAGTTCTGACTCGCGGCCGCTGCCATTGCGCGATCCACCAGCTTCCTTGCCACCAAACCAGAATCATCTAACCGACCATAACGAATCGCGAAATCAATACCATCTTCAATAAAGTTAACCATATTGGTATTGAAGTTCATTTCGATAGTCAGATCAGGGTGGTCTTTCGCAAATTCCATCAGCGCCGCGGCAACATGATTTTCAGCAAACGCACCCGCAGCACTCACGCGTAATGTACCGCTCAACTGAGCTTGTTGAGATGTGACTTGTTCATTCGCCTGTTGCAGCCCAATAACCAGATCTTTGCATTGCTGATAATACGTATGCCCAGACTCCGTCAAACTCACCATACGAGTGGATCGAGCGAGTAAAGCCACACCTACCCTCTCTTCTAATCTCGACACTTGGCGACTGACATGACTGGTACTGCAACCCAGCTGTTTTGCTGCTGCAGAAAAGCCGTGACATTCGGCTACCGCAACAAACTCATTAATACCTTCAAAACTATCCATACTTCACCTGTTTACATCTAACGAGTTCACATCCGACTAATTCACATCCACTATTGCTATATAGCAATAATGTTTTGTCTACTCGGCATATTATCACTCAAATGGTTTACTACTAGTATTACAGGTAACGAAACAGCGGTATCTAAATTGAAAGCTTTGGTTTTCTAAATAAAAGCCACGACGCTGAAACCAAACAAACGTGCTCAAAGGAACGAATCATGAAAAAAATACTAATCCCAGTAACTAACCACGCAACACTAGGCGATACAGACCAAGCGAACGGTACTTACGCTCCAGAACTGACTCATGCACTGAAAGAGATCATTGCTGCGGGTTTTGAGTACGACATCGCGTCTATCAAGGGTGGTAAAGGTCCACTGTATGGAACCGATATTGAAGGTGATTCAGTAAACGCAGAGATCTTAGCTGATGATGACTTCCAGAACCGCATTAACAATACAATTCCGGTAAGCCAAGTTAACATAGAAAGCTACGATGCTATCTTCTACCCAGGTGGATTCGGCCTACTTTCTGACTTAGCAACCGACGAGCAATTCGCAACGATTGCCGCTAAGCATTATGAAGATGGCGGTGTGATCGCATCAGTATGTCACGGCCCAGCAGCACTGCTTCCGATTGTTTTAAGCAACGGCGAGAAGCTATTAAGCTCTAAATCGGTGACTGGCTTTACACGTGAAGAAGAGATCGACTTTGGCACAATCAACGACATTCCATTTCTACTGGAAGAGTCTCTTGCTCGCAGCGCAGCGCGTTTCAACAAGGTTCAACCTTGGCAAGAGCTTGTGATCGTTGATGAGCGAGTGATTACCGGTCAGAACCCAACCAGTGCTCACGCAGTAGGTGCAGCTCTGGTTAAGCACCTGTCTTAGTTAAATCAAGGGCTTATTCGAATAACTGGCGTTGAGCAAATAAGCTCAATCAAACAAAAAGAGCATACTTCCTACTCAATATTCTTGAGAGAAGCATGCTTTTTTCTAATTTTGTCGCTATTAAAGCACTAGTGACTTCTTGCTAATTACTCCTGCTAGTGGCTTCGCAAGATCCCTTCAAGCACATTGAACAACAAGTCGATCTCTTCAATCGAGTTGTAATGCATACAACCAATACGCACCACGCCCTGCTCTTCAATACCCAACTGCTTCACCAAACCTAAAGCGTAGAAGTGACCATTCCACACACAGATATTATGCTCACCCAACTTCTTAGCGATGAACTCTGGAGAATGGTTCTCAAAGGTAATCGCAAAGGTTGGCGTTCTTAGATTCGAATCAAACTCGGTTTTTCCGTAAAGCTTTGCCCCTTCAAGATCGGCCAAGCGCTTAAGGAAATACTCACTGAGTTGGCTTTCATGCTTATTATAAAGCGCATAGCTTTGCTCTAAACGAGAACGCAATGAATCGGCGGGATCACCTAACTGCGCCAAGTAATCTACCGCCGCAATCACACCGGCAAGGCCTTCAAAACTTTGCGTACCTGTCTCAAAACGACCTGGGCCAATATTGGTTGCAGGCTCTACCTTGTAAGGCTTTAAAGTATGCAGCCATTGAGGCGCAACATAAGCAATACCCACATGCGGGCCGAAAAACTTATAAGCTGAACACGCTAAGAAATCACAATTCAATTGCTGAACATCGACCAAATGGTGTGGCGCGTAATGAACGGCATCGACATAAACCTGAGCGCCATATTGATGTGCAAGCTCGATAACTTTCGCCATGTCAACAATCGAGCCTGTCGTGTTTGAAGCAAACGTCACCGCGACAAGCTTGGTTTTCTCGTTAAGCAGCGATTCAAAGTGCGCCATATCTAAACTGCAATCCGACTCGTCTACGCGAACTTGGCGAACGATAGCACCTTTGTCGTCTGCCGCTTGCTGCCAGCTCGATACATTTGAGTAATGGTCTAACGCAGTGACAATAACTTCATCGCCCTCTTTCCAATCGCGACTGATCGATCGGCTCAATTGGAAGGTCAGCGATGTCATGTTCGGACCAAACACAACGTTGCCAGAAGACTCCGCATTAAGCAGTGCTTGCGCCGCTTCTCTTGCTTGCTGCATTAAGCTTGTGGTCTTTTGGCTAGAAAAGTAGTGGCCGCCTAGGTTTGAATTGAAATGCCCTAGGTATTCGGTCATTGAAGCTAAAACATTCTCAGGCACCTGAGAGCCACCCGGTCCATCAAAAAAAGTGACTGGCTTGCCGTTATGATATTGGCCTAACGCGCTAAACTGTTGGCGCACATCATTAAGAGTGAAGGACATTGCGCGCATCCTTAGCCGTTAATACAAACACATCCATGTAGCCCATCTCGCCGTGGTCTATGGTACGAATCGGTTGTGCATTGTGCCAAAGCTTACTATCAGCAAGCATTGCCACTTCGCCATCGCCTAACACTTTTCTAAAGAATGGCGCTTCGTGGCTATCTTGATACAGCATCACTTCACCACCAACGATGTTGTGACGAGTAACACCAATAATCGCGATGTGGTCAAAACCATCTTGGTGAACACCTTCTGGTGCAACCTGAGTTTCTTCAAAAATAGCGGCAATACGGATTTGATGGATTTCGATTTCTTGTCCGTCTTCAAGCCCATTGGTTTCAATAAACAGTTCACACATTTCTTGCATGCCTTCACTGCTTAAAATATTCGCTTCAATTGGCTCGAACTGACGAACAACGTCACCTTGAAAGTGATTAATGTTTTCAGACTGAACAAAGTTATGTTTGTCTTGCTCAACGACTTGTCCATTACTGAATTGAACCACCGAGTACCTTCTCAATCGAAACTGGCCATCCGCATGCTCTGTGCTTGGTAGCTTAGAGAATGATGGTGACAACTCCTCAACCGCGTGGTTACTGAGGTGGGTAATATGTAGGGTATTTTCGTGAGCATGTAACATCATCGACTCCTTAATGATTGTTAATTAACTTTCGATATTTAACGTTTTGTTTACATAAAGGATACTTGAAGATCTTGTCAAATCAACATTAAACAATCATTTATCCCGTAAGATTTAATAATTCAGACACTAAATCCAATCTAGAAATAAAAAGCAGTGTATAACACCAGAATAAAAGATGACCAACTCTTAAAACTAGCACACTCCACTAGCCAGTTATAAATCCCTAAAAATTTAAATTAAACGATATTATTAACTGGCAAGCTATGTTTCATATTGTGTCAGCCCTTTCGCTTCAATACGCCAGCCTCCTTACCTGAGTTCAGGCATCACGTTCACCATCATTCATTTCTATGCTTTTGCACAATGAAATACGACCTACCTATCAGTTGCCAAGCTATTGATTATTTACACAACAAACTGAAATTGGTTAATTTATGAGTAAGCCAGAAACCAAACGCCTTTGCTTGCGCGTCTGGAACAGGTCGAGTTCGGGGGGAACTCGGCCGCCCCAAGTCAATTAGCTTCCTTTAAAGACTAAGACTTCACTGATCTTTCAGTCACGAAAACACTCAGATTTAAACGGTGTACACCTAATTCGAATTGATGATGCAGTTTATGTGGATTGCTTGAAATGGAATATTACGAAGGTAGTTTACTTAGTATTTTTGACTGCCCAGAGCATCAGTAGATGTTCACAAATGTTTGATGTTCTTCGCCAATACGTTTATGCTTTTTTAGATAGACCTTTTACTCATTCACATCCTGTTTATGGGCTTTGCCCTACTAGAAGTTATCCATTCTTCTAATGCTGTTCGTCGTGAATCCCCGTGTTGTATCACGGGGGGGAAATTCGACGTAATGACAAGTGTTAAACCTGTGCGTAGTGTTCAAAACCTGTCAAAACTTGGTCTAAACTTCGAGAAAGTTATGAATTCGATTATGAGGTAAGAGGCTAGTTTAAGACTAAGTATCAGCCTCTTCTATCATCTTTAATATTAATTGAGAGGATAAAAGTTTAAACATTAAACTCTTTCTTCACTTCATTTCGACATTTTATCCAAGTAATATCTCGTGTAATTAAACTATTAGATGAATCCATATTAGAACGAAATAAGAACCAAATTTGCTTAAATTTTTCATTTTCTTTACTTGAAGTCCAAGACGGATTTGATCTCCAAGACTTAGCCCAACGCTCACACATGACACCAAATAGCGTTGAATTTGTCGAAATTATCAATGCTTGGCATACCGCCAATATTTCCTGAAGTTCTGCAAATTTCACATCAATCAAAGTAAGATTAGCCGAAGACTCGAGCTTAAGTTTTATCCCATTTTTACCGGCTAAAACCCTATTTGAGTGAACAATACCATGCCGTAATTCACATATCTTATCGAACTCTGCAAGTATTGCTTCAAGCCCAAGCGACTTAAGCTTTATACCTAGATATTTATCACTTGTTTTACAAATGTTTTCCGATGCAGCTAACGATGTATGTTCGAAAGCACCTTTAGCCATTTCAGAATTGGGGTGCCAAATTACTGATCCCATATTGATTGTTTGTGACGCCGCATTCTTTTGAGCATCACTACAGATGCTAAGTATTTCACTAAAGATTTGACGAAAATAATTTTCACAACATGACACAATTCCAACGGTACTTAATGCACCTAAAGTAGGTGAACTATTGATATTCTGAGGCGTCGCAAAAGATATAATATTTCTAGTTTCTTTGTAGAATTGATCAATAGGTGAATCAGTAGAGATTGAAACCCTAGACACATAACGATTCAGATCAGTGACTCTTTCCACACCACTTTGCTGGCATATGCTATTTCTCCATGACATTACGCAATAAACTCCTCTGCATAATTACGGATTTTTTTAGCCCATGTGGGACCAATCATTCTTACGCTACGTAACTCTTTATTATCATGATCCATCAAGATATCTTTGATAATTCTAATCTTTGATGACTCTTTTATCGATTGTGCACGAGCTTCTGTGATCGGTAATTTCGATATATCTTGATTAACAATGTCTTCAAATATAGATGCATCTTTTAGTTTTGAACCACAACTCATGCAAAACCTTGCTTCATCCGACAGCCTAGGTGTTTTACATACTTCGCACGCTGGTAATGCTAGGACAAAAGAACACTCTATCGCTTCTAACAGTGATTGTTCACCGTGCCTTGGGTAATGGTGGTTAGGCCGACTACTAAACGCTAAACAGTAGTTTTCAACATTAATACCACGGCTACTAAAGAACACATTTCTATCAATTATCGCTGCATAATGAAGCTCATAAAGTTCATATACACCTTTATTACCTCTACTACTTATACCTGATGGCGATATTATCCCTGAATACTGAAAGAAACCGATTACTTTACCTAATTCTGGGCTAATAGGCCTTTTTATGGCGATAATTGAGCTCTGCTTAGTTGTATCTGGTCCTTTATTAAATTCTTTTAAAAGTTTCAAACTGTTTTCAAAAAATGATGCACCTGTGTCAATAAAGTTACTATACATAGGTAGTTTCAATCTTAATGAATCATATATTTGATAACTTTTTTCAAACGATCCCTTGATAGCAGCGAGCGTTCTTTTATTATCCAATTTTATCTCTGCAGCATCCCCTCCATTTGCATCGGCGTTAATTTTACACAATTCAGAAATCATATTTAACAGCGAACGAGGAATACCATATGCTGCATAGCACATGAGGTTGAGTAGATGCTCATGTTTTGTTAATTGAAGATAAACCTGTTCGTTGAACCGACTTTTCAATAATTGATGCATAAAGTCTAAGTAGCCATTGTCCGTTGGTTTAACCCATACATCAATTTCTTCTGCATCATGCCCAACGTGGAAAGAAGACGAGTAGCTTGTAACTCCAGGGTAAATAGCTGCTTTAGGGGATATGGATTTAGATTTCACTTCTCTGAAAAATTCAAAAAAGTCATGCTGTTGTTCTGCTGAGAAAGCATGGCCAGCATCATCAAGCAGCAGTGCACACCTAGATTTACCGAGATTGGAAATAACACTATTTATACAGCTATCTATAATAGAGATGCTTACGTGATCTTCATTTTCATCAATCAAGTCAACTCTTCCCATTTCAAGTAGTTCAACTACTTTTTGAATATGGGCTTTACTCATTGATAAAAAAGATAAGCTTTGTTCGCCTAAAGCAATTTCCTGACTTTCATAAAGTCCTAAGAGAACTTTCAATAAAAGCCATTGATTGAACCAATAAGCTGCGTTTGGATTATTTCTGTACAAAGGCTCCAACTTTAATGAAGACTTGAAGTTAACATACACTGGTAAGGTATTGGCTCGCTTACTCGATATCAGGTTGTTATAAGCTTTGAGCATCAGAGTAGTCTTACCACACCCTCTAGGTCCGGTAATTAGTTTAGCTCCCCCTTGCGTGAGCTTTTTGACTATATCTACTTCATTTTGATGGCTGATTGTCCACTTTTTAAATGATTTTTTGGGGATGTACTCAGCTTGCTCAGTAAATACGTCTAAGTCTATCATTTTGTTATAATCTCTTGTTTAATCTCACGTCAATTATGGCATCAACGGATTTACTTGTCATTAAGGACCAAGTCAAATTGGGCTTCTAAGGCTAAAACAGGCTTTTGTTGTTACCAGTGTTTGAAATAATTGTTTAATTGATTAAGCCGAGCTGTAGAGTTTTGAGCTCAACTTTGACTACATAGCATCAAAACTATGGCTAAGTAGTCAGGTTAATTACCATTCTAGCTATCCCAACATAGCCGTATATTATTTCTTAATGTATGGCTATAGCTCTAGCAAGCCTAAGTAAATGTGTTGAAGTCTTAACCTCTAATTCAGATTGAATCCATGAAGGCGCAGTTCCTGCTAAGTATTGTTGTCGCCTAACTACTTGCATATTTTCCTTACAAGAAGTAATTCATTAATTGCTAATGTCCAATTAGACGCTTCGGAGCCCGTAACTAATCTTGTAGAAACTAAAACACACATGCTTCTTCAAGGTCGATTTCAAAATCAACGGGCGGTAGGTTTACTAAATGCTTGTTCGTTGTGTTTAGCAGTTCGACTTTCGCGGGCTTCCCTACTTCGTTTGTGTAGATAGTCGCTAAATAAAGCTTGTCTGAACGGTGGAACGCATCGTGAAAGCTCACTTCTTTGTTTAGCAAGCTGGCAAGCAATGGTTTGGTCACCGGAATGTAAGCCCACTTAATGCATTTGCCGGCGTCGTAATCCCCACTCCAATACACCATAAACCTTTGAGTGTTTTCATTCTTAACCGAAAAGCACTTCGGCCCTAAGACGTCTTGATACACTTCCAGTAGTTCCAATTTACCTAGCTGTGTGCCTGTTGGGAGTAAGTTCATCGCTCGTTCCTCATCTTTCTAACGTTGCCTATCAAACGTGCGTGCAATCTTATAACTAAATACTGTTTTTATATACAGGTATTTGGGCGTATTTTGATATGGAAGTTAGAAATCGAAAAAGCGGCAGCAGCAATCCTTAAAGAAGACGGTAGTTTCACCGATCTTCCAACCACGAAAACGTTTGTCTCGATTAAGTTCTAACCTATAACGATTAATTACACTTCTGCCCTTGTTTAACCTTTTATTGCCTCCATATTTTCCATACAATCCTAAGCGATTATAAATAAAAACAATTTCAATTTCGGAGTCCTCATGAGCGACGTAAAGCACTGTAATTTATTGATTCTTGGTTCTGGCCCTGCTGGCTATACAGCTGCAGTTTACGCTGCTCGTGCAAACCTAAACCCAGTACTGGTTACCGGTATGCAGCAAGGTGGTCAGCTTACAACCACGACAGAAGTTGAAAACTGGCCGGGTGATGCTGAAGGTTTAACGGGTCCAGCACTAATGGATCGCATGAAAGAGCACGCAGAGCGCTTTGAAACAGAGATCCTGTTCGACCACATTAACGAAGTCGATCTATCAAACCGCCCTTTCCGTCTTAAAGGCGATTCTGGCGAGTACACGTGTGATGCATTGATCATCTCAACGGGCGCATCAGCTAAGTACCTAGGTTTAGATTCTGAAGAAGCATTCAAAGGCCGTGGCGTTTCTGCTTGTGCAACGTGTGATGGTTTCTTCTATCGCAACCAGAAAGTGGCCGTTGTTGGTGGTGGTAACACCGCTGTTGAAGAAGCACTTTACCTGTCTAACATCGCGTCTGAAGTTCACTTAGTTCACCGTCGTGACACGTTCCGCGCTGAAAAGATCCTAGTGAAACGTTTAATGGACAAAGTAGAGAGCGGCAACATTGTTCTTCACACTGATCGCACGCTAGACGAAGTTCTGGGCGACGACATGGGCGTAACTGGCGTTCGTATTAAAGATACTCAGTCTGATAAGACAGAAGACATCGAAGTAATGGGCGCGTTCATTGCTATCGGTCACCAACCAAACACTGAAATCTTCAAAGGCCAAGTCGACATGAAAGATGACTACATCATTGTTCAGTCTGGTCTTGAAGGTAACGCGACACAAACTAGCATCCCAGGCGTGTTCGCTGCAGGTGATGTAATGGACCACAACTACCGCCAAGCAATCACTTCTGCTGGCACAGGTTGTATGGCTGCACTGGATGCTGAACGCTTCCTGGATGGCCTTAACGATAAGTAAATCTGAGATTGCAGATTTAAATATCGAAGCCCTCACCTCAGTAGATGCAGGGCGTCATCACATTTTGTTGTAAATCCCTAGAGCCCAGTGGTATATCCACTGGGCTTTCTTTTGTATACTAGCCGCCCTCAACAAATAATAATTATCATTAAGCCTTCATAATGGATAAGAAAAAACAACGCAGCTTGAACAAGTGGCTTAAGCAACAGAGTAAGTTAGCGAAACGCTGGCTTATGATTGCGATTAGCCTTGGCGTACTTTCAAGCGTGTTCTTAATTGCTCAAGCAGCTCTTCTCGCCTCTATTCTTCACCAGCTGATCATCGAAAATGTCGATAAATCTGAACTGGTTGGTCATTTCGCAGGCTTGGCATTATCGGTCGTTGGCCGTGCTGGCTGTACATGGGGACGTGAAATCGCAGGTTATCGCTGTGGTGAACAGATCCGTGTCTACATCAGGCAACTCATCCTAGATAAGTTACGCGAGTTAGGCCCTGCTTACATCAAAGGTAAACCTGCCGGTACGTGGGCAACGCTGTTGTTAGAGCAAGTTGAAGACATGCAAGACTTCTTCTCTCGCTACTTACCTCAGATGTCTCTGTCGGTGATGATTCCGTTTATCATTCTTGTGGTCGTGTTCCCAGTCAACTGGGCGGCGGGTTTGATCTTCTTGATTACTGCACCACTGGTACCAATGTTCATGGCATTGGTTGGTATGAAAGCCGCTGACGCAAACCGTAAAAACTTCAAAGCGCTTCAGCGTCTTTCTGGTCATTTTTACGACCGTCTTCAGTCTATGACAACCATTCGTCTATTTGACCGCACCAACGCTGAAACAGAAGTACTTAAAGGTGCATCTGAAGTGTTCAGAACGCGTACCATGGATGTGTTGAAAATCGCTTTCTTGTCTTCTGCGGTACTTGAGTTCTTCACGTCTATCTCTATCGCGATGACGGCGGTTTACTTTGGTTTCACTTATATTGGTGAGCTGAACTTTGGTCATTACGGTGCAGGCATTACGCTATTCGCAGGTTTGTTTATCCTTATCTTAGCGCCAGAGTTTTACCAACCTCTACGTGACTTAGGTACTTTCTACCACGCGAAGCAACAAGCGGTTGGCGCAGCTGAAAGTATTGTCGAGTTCCTAGAAACAGACATCACTAAGGTTAAATCAGGTAACACTCAACTCGATTCAGCTCAAGGCATCAATATTGAAGCTACCGACCTAAAAGTGTTAAGCCCTGAAGGTGTTCAATTAGTTGGCCCTATCTCGTTCGTATTGAACACTCGCCAATCGACTGCGTTAGTTGGCCCAAGTGGTGCGGGTAAAACAAGTTTGATCAATGCCATCCTTGGTTTCATGCCTTATGAAGGAAGCTTGAAAATCAATGATATTGAATTGCGTGACCTCGACTTAGCCTCTTGGCGTAAAACCATTAGCTGGGTTGGTCAAAACCCGTTGCTACTGCACGGCAGCATTCGTGACAACGTCACTCTCGGTAAGCACGGTATTGCTGACCAAGTTGTCGAGAATGCACTTGAGCAATCATTTGCTAGCGAATTTGTAAACGAGCACGGCTTGGATTACATGATTTCTGATCGCTCCGGCGGCCTGTCTGTTGGTCAATCTCAGCGTTTAGCTTTGGCTCGCGCAATGATTCAAGACGGTCAGTTCTGGTTATTAGATGAACCAACAGCCAGCCTAGATACTCGTAGTGAACAGTTAGTAATGAAAGGCATCAATAGCAATATTGAAAGCCGAACTGCCCTGCTTGTGACGCACCAACTCGCTCCTCTTAAATCAGTCGATAATATTCTGGTTATGCGCGATGGTGGTCTGGTTGAACAAGGTCATTACTCTCAGCTTTCGACTGCGGGTGGTTTGTTTGAAGAGATGCTGAACGCGAACTTAGCTCAACAAGATAATAAGGGTAATTTAGATGCGTGATTTACTGCCTTACCTGAAACTCTATAAAAAGCATTGGTTTGGCCTATCGCTAGGCATGCTATTGGCTTTTGCTACTCTGTCGGCTTCTATCGGCTTGTTAACACTATCAGGCTGGTTCATTTCAGCTTCTGCGGTTGCAGGCCTTACGATTGCACGTGAAACCTTCAACTACATGCTACCGGGTGGTGGTGTACGTGGTTTGGCAATGAGCCGCACTGCGGGTCGTTGGGGTGAACGTGTTGTCAGCCACAATGCGACATTCAAGCTATTAACTGATCTGCGTATCTTCTTCTTCAAGAAACTGGCACCGCTGATCCCAGGTCGTATTTCAAATCTTCGTGACGCTGACCTACTCAACCGTTTGGTTGCTGATGTCGATGCAATGGATCACGTGTACTTGCGCTTAGTAAGCCCTGTGACGGTGGGTGTGTTCGGGATATTCTTCCTGACTCTGTTCTTAATGTGGTTCGATAGCTCACTAGGTTTGATCTTGGGTTCTATCCTTCTGATCATGCTGTTGGTTTGGCCAATCTTGTTTTACAAGCTAGGTAAACGTAACGGTGGTGAACTGACACAGAACAAAGCCGATCTTCGTGTGACTACGCTAGATTGGATTGAAGGCTACAGCGAACTGACTCTGTTCGGTGCGGAAGAGCGTTACCGTAATGCGATTCTAGAAACGCAACACAAGCTGATGGCGAATCAGTTTGTGAATGCCAACCTAACCGGTATGGCTTCAGCAGCGCTAATGCTGTTCAACGGTTTGACGCTGGTTCTTATGCTTTGGCTTGCGGCTGACGGCGTAGGTGGTAATGCACCAGACCCGTTCATCGCGCTAATGGCGTTCGCTACTATGGCAAGTTTTGAACTGCTGATGCCTATTGCGGGCGCGTTCCAGCATTTAGGTCAAACTCTGTCTTCTGCTCGTCGCTTGAACGAAGTTATTTTGTCGGAGCCTGAAGTTCAGTTCGCTGAAGAGAAGCTTGACATCAACAAGCCGCTTGATATTACGTTCTCAAACGTGACGTTCAACTACCCTGATTCTGAGCGCAGTGTTCTGAACGCTGTTGACCTAACGATTCCTGCAACAAACAAGGTTGCGATTGTGGGTCAAACGGGTTCAGGTAAATCGACTCTGATTCAGCTTCTGACTCGCTACTGGGATCCTAAAAAGGGTTACATCTCAATCGCGGGCATTGAACTAACACAATGGAACGAGTCACAACTGCGTGAATCAATCAGTGTGGTAAGCCAGCGTGTCGACATCTTGAATGGCAGCCTACGCGACAACTTGTTGATTGCGAAACCAGATGCCAACGATGAGCACCTAGCTAACATCCTTAAAGACGTTGGTCTAGAAAAGCTGCTTGAGAATGACGGTCTTGATAGCTGGTTGGGTGACGGTGGTCGTCAACTGTCTGGTGGTGAAAAGCGCCGTATTGGTATCGCACGTGCCATTCTTCATGATGCCCCTATCCTGCTTCTAGATGAGCCAACAGAAGGCTTAGATAAGCAAACTGAGCAGAGCATCATGACGCTGTTCGAGAAGCACTTCGAAGGCAAGACGGTTATCTTCATTACGCACCGTTTGATTGGTCTGGAATCAATGGATTCTATCGTTCTGATTGAACAAGGCGAGATTGTAGAACACGGCTCTCACGAGAAACTGTTAAACGAAGAAGGACGTTACTTCCAACTTCGTCAGGCAATCTAGCGAGCTTTAGTTCACTGCCAAAAAAGAACACCATTCAAAGCCTGAGTTCATATACTCAGGCTTTTTTGTGCATCCATACCATACCTTTATAAGTACATGGGATTTACAAATGCTTACAAAGAAAAAAGACGATTTATTGTACCATGGTGGCCTTATAATTCGCAGATAGTCGGTTTCCTATGATGAATAAATTTACTATTCCAACTTTAGTTTTAGCCACAATGCTTACCGCTTGTGGTGGCAGTGATAGCAACTCAAGTAACCCAAGTAGCTCAAGTAGCTCAAACAATTCTAAGAACATTATTGATGCGTCCAGCTCAAGCTCAGTTGCAACCCTAGGAAACGACTACTCACTGCATTTTAGCGTGAAGTCGATGAAACTGGGTGCCGAAAAAAATACAAACATTGATATCACTCAGTATAGTTCTGAAAAAAAAACGAGCGGCTATTTCGCACAAGTTCACGGTATTCCTGAACGTAATTACAAAACTCAAAGCGATGCTGATATCACTTTCTCGTTAACCGCAACAAACTCTGCAGGCAAAAAATACGAGGTCGAAAATTTCACTATCTATTACGAAAATTTCAATTCGACGACGACACCTGAAAAGCTTGCTATCGCCGAGGTTGAAAGCAACATCAAGAATATTGTTCAATGGAAAAAGGCCGACACTGTTCGTATTGATAAACAATTCATTAAAGATAATGTTGGCGTCACGTTTAACCTGGCACAAAGGAGACCGATGAACCTTTACGTTCGTGTTGATGATACTTTGAGTAATGGTATTCAATTCGTTCCTTCTTTCGCTCAAAACGCTTCAAAAGCATTCAACCTCGTATCAACTAATGACTGCTCCGTTATCTCAAATGCTACGGGCGCTCTACTCAAGGCGGGAGTAAAGCAGCAGACTTGTGTTGAAGCTCATGGTTATAAGATCCCTCTTCTAGTTGAAGACAAGTCGCTAGAAAATTCAGAAGACAAAGTAGCTCACGTTAAGAAAATTATGCAGTACTACCTGGAGCACTTCCCGGCAGAAGTCACCAAAGCGATTTACGACAGCAAAGCGACAATGGCATTCTTTTTCGACAAAGATTGGTCAGAGAGAGATGTGAGTGACTTCTTAGATGCGAATTACCGTTACCAAGATTTATTTGCAACAGAGACAACAGATACAACATCAGGCGAAAATAAACCGGGTTTAGTGACAAAAAGAGACGCTGCATTTGAAGAGATAATTCACTTTGTACACGATTACGGCATCATGAACCTCGCGATGCAGTCACCGTCATCAAAATGGGGAGTGATGCAAAAAGAATTAGATGAACTCAATGAAAAAGCCATTCAAGCAGGCTTATATTTTCCTAATGGAAAAGACTCTACGATTGTCAAAGCTGATTTGGATGCAGAATCATACGATCAAGAATATCTAGCCTACTCTCTATATTCATACTACGACTTAAACCATAAAGGCTACAGTGCGCAAGAATTAAGTTCAGCTACGTTTACCGAGCTACAGGCTAACGACCCTGCAATGGTTAAATTTATGGAGAAGTACTTCCCGACTCGAACTGCACTTAAAGCTAAGTTCCCTGGTTACCCTAACAACTAGGTATCCAGGTGGCACAGGCTCAGTCAATGCGCTACAAGCTTAAGCCGAAGCTACCATATAGGACTTGTAGTCATTGTTAGCCTTTAGATAGCTGTGTCTAGTCCTAAAATAGATTGACGACTTTTAGTAAGCCAGTAACGCAAGTTACTGGCTTTTTTTGTGTATTATTTGGTGCATGCATACCTAGGCTCAGATGGGCCTCATCTCGTCATACGTACATATCGACTCTTCAACACACGTTTTTAACTCGTTAAGACCGTTGCACTGAGTAAGCAAGTTCTCTTGCTTGAGGGTACGTTTGACCCGCTCAGGTAACGTTTTTTTACTGTTACTCAGGCTAATCTCTTACCAAATTTGCTTGCAGCCCTCTGACTAGATCGCTGACTTATCGAATTGGTATTAAACAAAGTTCTGTTTGAGCTTCTCTTCCAACGCTTGAACACACAGTTTGATGGCGATAGGTGTGTTGGAAGCGAATGGGTTCAGCGCATAAACCGTGTTAGTGGGTAATTGAAAGCTAGGCATGATGTCGACTACCTCATCGGACAACTGATGAAGGTAAAAGTCTGGAATCACACCAATACCAACGCCAGATTTGATCAAGGCGAGGCAGCTATGAAAGGAGTTCGTAGTGCAGCTTGCTCGTTGTTGGTAAATAAAGTCTTGCTCATTTTGAGAAGTAAAATGATGAGAGACTTGCTTACCTTGCCATGAGTTAGCAATGTAAGGAATAGCGTCCAGCTCACGAGATCGCAGGCTTTCAACGCCACACAACACGTCTTTAAACTCGCCCAAGCGTTTCTGCTTTAGGTTACTGTCACGAGAAGTTCCTACTCGTACTGCGAGATCAATATCGTGCTCCATAAAATCCAAGTGTTGATCATCACTAATCAGCTCAGGCTTTAGTTTCGGATATTGCTTCATCAAGTCTGCAATAACAGGCGCGACCAATAAATCCATCAACGCATTCGGAGCAGTAATTCGAATTCTACCTTGTGGCTCTTCTAGCTCGGCTTTGGCCATATCCCAAGCCGAGTCAGCAATCACGTTGATGTCTTTGCAACTTAAATAAAAACGCTCACCCATACTGGTTAAGGTTTGTCTTCGTGTTGTGCGTTTGAGAAGTGAAGCCCCTAGCTCTTGCTCCAATATTTTAAGATGCTGACTGACCACTGATTTTGATAACTCAAGTTTTTCAGCCGCGCCTGATACTGAGCCCTGCTCTACGATGTGAGCGAAAATCGACATCTGCTTTAGCTTACTCATCTTATTGTTCTCTTTTTACATACAGTATTTTCTATTATCTCTGTTTTTCAAATCAATTTCCAAGACTAAACTGAATCCAACTTATCGAGATATCGAATCAAAGACACAGTGTTTGAAAGAAGACTGTTATGGAGAAAAGCAATGTTAAACAACCAAGTATTAGAAGCATGTAAGAAAGGCATTAACGCGTGGCAAAAAGCATTCAACAGCCAAGATGCGAAAGGTTGTGCTGATCAATACACAGAGGCTTGTGTGATGGAAGCTCGCCCATTTGGCACTTTTGAAGGCCGTGAAGCAATTCAAGCATTTTGGCAAAACATCATCGACCAAGGCTTCAAAGACGTTGATTACACAGACGTTACGTGGGAAGAGCACCCAGAAGGCGGCTACATTCTTACCGCTAGTTGGACAATGAACAAGGCGTTTGGTGTTGTGCATCGTGAGCACTGGGCACTAGAAGCGGATGGTTGTGCTCGTTTAGTCAGCGATGACTTTGAGGTTCAGGGCGAACGCTAAATTACTCGCCTTTAAAGAAACAAGCGGCTTTAAAAAACAATGCGATAACAGTAGTTATGTCGCTAAAAAATAGTTATGTCGCTAGAAAAACAAAGGCCGGTAGTCTGAATCAGACTACCGGCCTTCTCTTTTTATTACAGCCTGTCATCGACTGCTTACGAGAAACAACCGTTATAGTGCCGCTTTCTTCGCTTCTGTAATCCAAGCATCAAACGTATTTCGGTTCGCTTTGATCCAACCGTTTACGTGCGCTTCAATATCAGCCGAGCTGTTCTTACCTTTACTCATCATCATGTTCTGAGCACTTACATCATTGATGTTAAGTTTGATGATTTCAAAAAGCTTCGCCGCAGATGGGTTGTTCTTAGCAAACTCTTTGTTCGCAATAATACGCATCGAGTTCATTTCGAAACCATAGTTCTTGCCATTAGATAAAGTCGTATCAACATTCGCACGATCACCCGGAAGTGAAGAGAATGGAACTTCTAACCAAACTACATCTTCGTTAGGAACCAATACACCACTCACCCAATAAGGTGTCCACGTGTAGTAAAGAACTGACTCGCCCTTTTGGTAACGTGAAATCGTATCTGCGATGATCGCTGCATAGTTACCTTGGTTATGAGTTACCGTATCGTCCAGTTTAAATGAAGAAAGTTGGTGTTCGATGACCATCTCACAACCCCAACCTGGGTTACAGCCCGCAAGATCTGCTTTACCATCACCGTCAGCATCAAACAACTTAGCGATTTTTGGATCAGTTAGTTGACCAATGTTAGTGATGTTGTATTTTTCAGCCGTTTTTTTATCGATTAGGTAACCTTGAGCGGCACCACTTACATATTGGCCTTCACGGTAGAATTTGTCATCGCCACCCGACATTTTGTATTTATCAGCATGAAGTGGGAACCAACCTACGGTTAGGAACGTCGCATCACCTTTTGCAATTGAGGTGTAAGCTACGTTGTAGTCCACTTCTTGTGTTGATTTCACGTCGTAGCCAAGCTCTTCTAGAGCACGGTTAACAATCAGTGTTTGGAACGTTTCTTCAGCAACTGAAGATTGAACAGGCTGAACTGATACACCTTCACCCGGTAAGCTTGCAGCCCACACGTTCGTTGATACAGCCAGTGTCGAAACGATGCTAACGGCTAGCTTACTCTTCCATGAATTATTCATTGGTGTTTTTCCTTAGTTGTAGTTCTGATTGTTTACCGCGATTTAAAGCTTTTAGCACAAGGGAAACAGGCCCCATGTGATACCAGCGTAATTTTGTATTACCTGCATTCACCCCGAGAACTTGGGTAATGCGGTCAAGTAGTATTGCAAGAATAACAATGCCTAAGCCACCAACAGCGGCCAGTCCCATATCCAGTCGGCCAATACCTCTCAGTACCATTTGACCCAATCCACCGACCGCGATCATTGATGCGATAACCACCATAGATAGAGACAACATCAGTGTTTGGTTCACGCCCGCCATAATGGTTGGCAATGCCAGTGGCAGTTGAATTCGATATAACATCTGCTTTTTGCTTGCACCGAATGAGTGACCCGCTTCGATCAAATCTTCCGGTACCTGCTGAATACCCAAGATGGTTAAACGTACTACTGGTGGCAGTGCGAATATGATGGTTACCACGACACCCGGAACGTTACCGATACCAAACAACATTACGATGGGTACTAAATAAACGAAGGCTGGCGTCGTTTGCATGGCATCGAGAATTGGGCGTACGAATTTAGCCGCGGTATTACTGCGGGCGAGCCATATCCCCATGGGTAAGCCAATCAATAGGCAGAAGAATACCGATGTCATGACCAGTGAAAGCGTGGTCATCGCTTCAGACCAAGCGCCAATTAAGCCAATGAAAGTCAAAGAAACGGCTGTAGCCAAACCAAGCTTCAAGTTTGAAAACTGCCATGCAACTAAAAACAAGATGATCAACATGAATGGTGCAGGTGTCGACACCAACGCCGTTTCAAATGAACTTAGAATGAAATCGATAGGCACACGAATAGCTTGAAACAATGGACGTCCGTGCTCAACTAACCAATTCAGTCCAGACTCTACCCAAGTGTCGACGGGCAGAACTGCTTCTACAAAAGGGTTAAGTGGATCAAAAGGTGTCGTTTCGACTGTTTCGCTGCTTAACCAATCTGCTGATGGTGAGGTATCCGCTGCTTGACCCCAAGGATCACTTGATGGCTGAGCTGTCGCTCCTGAGTTAGTAGACTGCGACCATGGGTCATTATTTGTTTGTTCAGACGACATGATCTACCCCTTATCCAATGTTTGTAACAGTCGTGACTTAGTTACCACGCCAAAGTAATTACCTTGCTCATCCACAACAGGAACCGAATAAGGCACACCGCCAACAAGGCCAAGCACATCGTTGATTGGTAAATCAGGGTTCAGCGTTAGGCCATCATCGAGCTGCGCACTGACGAGTGATTTGTTCTCTTTATGTGCTTTACGAAGGGAATCAACAGAGACAATGCCGGAGTAACGACTGCTCTTCTCAACAACAATGCCGTATTCACGGTCGTTATCCATCAAGATTTGTAGAGCGGACGCTGGGCCGTCATGTTCTGATTTTTTAAATACTGCAGCTGGCTTCTTACGAGCAATGTCTTTCACAGTAAGAACACTTGCTACATTTACACCGCGGAAGAAAGCTTCGACATAATCGTTCGCTGGGTTGTTAAGAATTTCGTCTGGTGTACCCACTTGAACCACTTCACCGTTTTGCATGATCGCAATACGGTCACCGATTCGCATCGCTTCATCCAAATCATGCGAGATGAAAACAATGGTTCGTTTGTCGTCATTTTGAAGACGAATCAGTTCATCTTGCATTTCAGTACGAATCAAAGGGTCAAGTGCAGAAAATGCTTCGTCCATTAACAGAATATCAGGGTCACATGCTAGAGCACGAGCCAAACCAACACGCTGCTTCATACCGCCAGACAATTCATCAGGGTAAGATTCTGAATACGGCCCGAGACCGACTCGTTCCAACGCTTCAAATGCTGACTGTTTTCTCTTATCGACTTCAACACCCGCTAGCTCAAGACCAAACGCGGCATTTTCAATTACTGTCATGTGAGGCATCAATGCGAAGTTTTGGAAAACCATGGAGATGTTGTTACGACGGACTTCGCGGAGTTCATCTTCTGAGATGTGGGCAATGTCTTTGCCTCGAAGAAGCACATTACCTTTGGTAGGTTCGATCAAGCGATTAAGAAGGCGTACTAGGGTTGATTTGCCAGATCCTGACAGTCCCATTATGACGAAAATCTCGCCTTCTTGAATACTAAGAGAAACATCGTTAACGCCAATCGTTAAACCTGTTTCTTCAAAAACTTTGTCTTTGTTCGCGCCTTCATTAATCATTGTAAAAGCACGGTCGGAGTCTTCACCAAACACCTTGTACAGTCCCTTAACTTCCAGTATGGGATCCATGTAATCTAATCCTTTCTTAGTTATCTAAACTTATAGTTATCTAAACTTGAAAACAGTTATTTAAACTTAAAAACGGTTGTTTAAACTTTAAAACGGTTATTTAAACCCGAAAAACGATTAGCACTCTAAGCAATTAACCCATGCAAATCAAGGGGTGTCGTACCGTAAAAATGATGAGAAACCGTAAAAACCCCAGCCTAAACAAAGGTCAAATATCAAACATAGATAAAGCAAAATATTGATAATAAAGAAATTTAAATCTCAACCAACACCTGCGATATTATGTATTACTTACTGATGGATTATTGAATATTTATTTTATATCAGAACAATTAATAGGCTAAATAGACCAAGAACATGCAGAAATGGTTCGTGTACAAATAATTCGAATACAAACTATTTGGTGGTGATTTTGGTATTATTTCAAAACCGGAGATTAACTCTATTGCTAGAGCCAAAACTTCCTGCTGCCTTTGTCTATATACAAAGGAGGTTCTGCATAAAGCCAACGAAGAAAAGAAGCATTCAATATTCCAGACCAAAACAAATATTTGGGTAAAAAACCACCGAGAAAAGGTACAAAAAGCCGCTAGGAACGTACCCAATGAGGTATCGTTTCGATTGATAGAATGATCTTTGATATCCAGAACATAACGCCGAGTGTGATGCTTGCTGCAAACTATAGAATGCCGATTATCTAAGCCAACAGACAACTTGTAGAGTGCTCATTGCTGAGCCATTCTTTACAGAAGAAATGGATATTCTTTCCACTATGACTAGTGAAACAAGCAAGGAACTCGAATGATAAAAATGCTGATATGTGACTTTGATGGGACGTTAGATGGGGGCTCTTCTCATGGGGTTAATCAGTTATTTGACTACTTAACCGAGCAACCCGATATCCGTTTTATCATTGCAACAGGAAGAACACTGCCTTCAATTCGAGTCGGCCTGTCATCGGATAACTACCCGAAACCACACACGATTATCAGCGACGTAGGTACGAGAATTCATCACGAACACTCCCAAACGCCGGATCACACCTGGCATAATCAATTAGAAGCGTATTGGAACAAGTCAAAGGTTGAGTCTGCACTTGCATCGCTCGATTTCATGGGAGAACGCCTAGAGAGCCATCAAGGGGACTACAAAATCACTTTCGAAGGAAAACTCTCAGAGCCCCAGCATGAGTTGATCGAATCTCGTCTGGAATCACACGGCTTAGATGTACACCTTACTTACTCCCACGATTGGTACTTCGATATCACACCTAGAGGTGTCAATAAGGCCACAGCGATTCATCACCTACTAAAACAGCATCAGTTAAGCATTGAAGAGGTGTGCGTGGCTGGCGACTCAGCGAACGACACCTCGATGCTAACCATAGCAGGCGTAAATTCAATATTGGTCGCTAATCATTACCCTGAGGTCGCTTACCTGTCTAATCGAGATAACGTATACACCAGCAAAGCAACGCATGCAGAAGGTGTGTTAGAAGGGCTCAAATACTGGCAAGAGCGTGCAGCCGCGAGTAATTAATACAAGTGTATCAAGCAGAACGCCTCGACTTGATACACTTATTGCCAACCAGGAAGCCAATGACCCTTGTCGGTTAGATCTCGCCAGTTAATGGTTTCCTCTCGCTTGGTCATCACTGCTTCTATCAAGCAACGAATGACCTCCCCTTCTTCGAATTCGACCTCTGTGATCATAAAGTGCTTTTCTTTCTTTACTGGGCTAACGGCCGTCCATTTACTACGAAGTAGTTTCTTTGGATTGATTCGATTCATTAATTCTTTCCTGCCACTGTTTGTTAATACTTTATCTATAACCCTCAAAGAGTTAAAAAGATCACTTCAAGTTAAGAAAGCCTACGATTCAAACTCAAGTAAGTCATAACTAAAATCAATAAAACAAATCATGAGCTCGGTACAATAGTTGCCACCAGATCACAAACCAACTCCCCATGAACCAATCAGAATTCCAACAAAAAATAGCGAGTTTTACTTCGATTGAACAAGCGCTTGATTACTTCGAAATCGGCTTTGATAGCAAGTTCATCAACCAAAATAGAACCGAGCTTGTGAAGCGCTTTAATGGTTATCTGATTCTGTCAAAACCGGATGATTGGTTTTCTGGAAGAAGAGCACTGAAAAATGCGTACTGTAAGGTGCAGCGCAGTAAACTCGATCGCTATACACGTTCCGCCTGTCGCGGGTGTACAACTTGCCAGCGCCGCTAGTTAAAAATCAGGCCGCTTAAACATAGATAACAAAGAAATAGAGAGTTGAAATAACATCTTATTACGATTTAGTTAGTGGTTTGCTCGAAAAAAAGTGTGCTAGTCTTACGGCAACTCAACTACGAGATAAAAACTACAATGAAAATTTTCAGCAACTTCGAAAGCGGCAACATTCACGTCGTTTCAGCAGATTCACTACAAAACATTCAACTGACTATTCCTGCGGACAACCAAACTGAAATCTCACAATGGTTTCATTTCCGCTTAGAAAGTGAAGCTCAACAAGCTCACCACTTTGAAATCGGCCAATTGGCAACATCTGCCTACCCTGAAGGCTGGAAAGATTACGATGTGGTTGCATCGTATGACCGTGAAGAGTGGTTCCGTGTTCCATCTCAGTTCGATGGCGACACACTAAGTTTCGACATCATTCCTGAGCACGATTCAATGTACTTCGCGTACTTCGCACCGTATTCATACGATCGTCACCAAGATCTTCTGCACAGTGCTCAAACGCATCCAGCTTGTAAGCTTGAAACTCTGGGTCACACGCTAGACAACAACGACATCACTTTGCTAACTATCGGTGAGCCAAGTGAAGAGAAGAAAAACATCTGGGTTATTGGTCGCCAACATCCGGGCGAGACCATGGCGGAATGGTTGATCGAAGGTCTGCTTCAACGCTTGCTTGATGAAACAGATACAGTCGGTCGCTCTCTTCTAGACAGCGTTGTATTCCGCGTTGTACCTAACATGAACCCAGACGGCAGCATCCGTGGTCACCTGCGCACCAACGGTATTGGCGTTAACCTAAACCGTGAATGGCAGTCACCTTCTATGGAACGTAGCCCGGAAGTATTCCTTGTTCGCGAACGCATGCTAGAAACGGGTGTTGACCTGTGTCTAGACATTCACGGCGACGAAGCGATTCCATATAACTTTGTTGCAGGTAGCGAAGGCACACCGTCATACAACGAACGTATTGCAAAACTGGAAAACCACTTCAAGCAAGCGCTTCTGACTATCACGCCAGAGTTCCAAGATGAATTTGGTTACGATAAAGACGAACCGGGCAAAGCAAATATGACAGTCGGCACAAACTGGATCGGCGAACAGTTCAAGTGTTTGGCTTACACTGTTGAGATGCCATTTAAAGATCACATCAGCCACGCTGACGAACTTTACGGTTGGTCTCCAGAACGCAGTGTTGCATTTGGTCACGACATGCTAGCAGCGGTTTGGGCAACAGTAGACGAGCTATAAGACGAATCAAATTCGTTGGTTTGTCCTTAGAGACAGTTGATCTTTAAAAGCAGTTTGTCTTTAAAAGCAGCTTGTCTTTAAAAGCAGCTTGTTCATATAGACGACAAAGCCCAGCACTTGTCAAAGTGCTGGGCTTTTTATATCAGATAACAATGAGTTATTTTGGTTTAAGGCGTCTAACTTTAGAGGCTTAGTTTATGCCACTCTGAGGTTCGCGAAGAAAACCGGGTATCTTTGCCTAATGTATCGTTGTTCCGCCACCATATCTTTGAAACTTGGACCTTGAGATAGCAAAACGATCACTTCATCGCCTTCTTGTCTCAAAACAGAACCACGAATATCAATGCTGTTATTACCATGCAGCCATAAAGTGCCAGCCATTGAGAAACCACGATAGACTGGGATGATGTTACTCATCATCAAACGCACGCCTTTTTCAGAAATTTCAGTGACATGGAAAAGTTCATCCTTGATTCGTATCACCGGACGCGCCTTTTTGGGGTACTTCAGGCGGTAATACTCACGTTTCTGGGTGAATGACTCTTCACTCATCGATGACTCCCTGTCTCTATTTTTATTATTATTTCTAGGTAAAACACGCTAGCGAAACACGCTATCCACTGGCTTTCATCATCTTTTAACTTCAAATCGAGATTCAAACAGAGATGCCAACCTAATGGGTAACTGATAATTATATCGATTTTACGATCGAATGCTTTAGACTTTTACACCAAAATATCCATAACCCTTGGAATTCAATAAAAAGTGAGAGGTGAAACGTCTATTTCAGGTTCGATTCCCCTATCTTAAGACTACCGCTGAGAGTTTGCCGTTACGCTAAGATATCAAACTAAACTCATGTTTATAATGATACTCAAGTCCACAATGGCGCTCCGATTTACAGCAGCACCAAGGTGACCGTTAGAATATCGTTAGTCCGTATTCATTCTCAGCATCACTCGTTTATCTTTGATGATCGCAAAACTGATTCTCTAACTTTTGACGTCCTGTTAAACTCCATCTCCCTATTGATACTTGGTTCATTTATGTCATTTGAAAACCTCACCCTTAATGCAAAAACCGTCGCTACTATCCCTTCTCTATTCAATAAACCGACAGAGATACAACAAGCGGTAATTCCTACAATTATTGCGGGGAAAGACGTGCTTGCGTTGGCTCAAACGGGTAGCGGAAAAACGTTGGCATTCGGCTTACCTTTGCTAAACAACATCAAGCATGGTGTAAATGAACTGCAAGCGCTTGTTATCGTTCCAACACGAGAACTGGCATCTCAAGTTGCTAAATCTTTAGAACCAGTCGCGACAGCGCTCGATATCAAATTCGTAACCTTAACCGGTGGCGTTAATACTGATGATGAGCAGCAGCAACAATTACTAACACAACCACAATTGGCAATCGCCACACCGGGTCGTCTACTTGCGTTAATTAAAAGTGGCGAACTGGATGTAACTCAGTGCGTATCATTGGTTCTTGATGAAGCCGATCGACTGATCGACATGGGGTTTTGGCCAGATATTAAAGCGATTACCGCAGCACTGCCTAGCAAACGCCAGTCACTGTTGTTCTCAGCAACACTTCCACCGGAATTAGTGGCTCAGGCTGAAGAGCTTCTTTCAGACCCAGTTAAAGTCACAGCACACCAAGAAAACAGCGTGGTTGCGACGATTGAAGAAACTCTGTACTTAGTGAACAAAGGCAGTAAAGCTCAAGCGCTGATCGCCCTACTTAACCAACACCCGTGGCCACAAGTATTGGTGTTTATTGGCGCAAAAGACAATGCCGATGCGCTAACCAAGCGATTGAGTAAAGCCAAAATCAATGTGAGCGCGTTACACGGAAATAAGAGCCAAGAGGAACGAGAGCAAGCCTTAGAGAACTTCAAAAATGGTGAGACTCGTGTACTTATCGCCACCGACGTGATGGCTAGGGGCATCCATATTGATCAACTACCTGTCGTAATTAACTTTGATTTGCCATCGCATTCGGCGACTTACGTACACCGAGTTGGTCGTACAGCAAGGGCAGGAAGCACTGGTAGCGCTATCTCTCTGGTTAGTCACAGCGAAACTGACTACCTGAATGCGATTCGTACTCTGACCAATAAGCCTCTTGTGCTACAAGCGTTAGAAGGTTTCCCTGTTACAGACAAACCGGCATCTGAAGCGACAGCTCGCAAACGTCCGCCTAAAGACAAAATGGCTAACCGAAGAACCGCAAAAAAGAAGAGCGTTAAGCAATTTAAGAGCAAGCCAAGTTCTTCGAAATAACCAGTGCTTCTATATAACCACAGAAAATCAATTAGCCCAGTTTGAGTTTGCACTGGGCTTTTTATGGTTCATCTCATATAAGCAGGAACACAATACAAACTTACGCCATCAAACCTCTACCAAACCTCCATTAAAGATGCCAACTTAAATGACACTTTTATGAATTATGATGCCAAGGTATTGATTCTTGGTTGCTCAAAAAAAATACTCTGAAATCACGTTGACGCCCCTATATCTGGCAACTAGATTTTTCTATTAGTGTCTAAAAACCGGGAGGTCATTGAAATGAAACGTGCAAGTTCTACATATCGATTACAACTGATTAAGGAAGTGGCTACTCGCCGAGATCGTCAGAGTTCTAATGACCCGATGGCAAACTACATACAAAACCTAATAGACAACAAAGATGACTGCGATACCTCGGTAGAGCGCAACCAGAGATTCAGTGGTAGTCATTTTGATGAGCATATTGGTGGTTGGGTTAGCGACCATTGGGGTAGCAAGTAAGCCGACATCTCTAGTCACTGATATAGTCGATAGAACAGCGTCGTTAGCTGTAGAATTAATATCTGCATTAACCTATCATCTGCAACAATCCCCTATCCTAGAGTAAGCAGAAAGTGTCTGAGAAAAAGAAGTGATGGTTGCCTTCCAAGTGATCCCTCGCGTTAAAGAAGGCAACAACTTCGAAGTGGTTGATAAAGCCATTGACGTTGTGAAAGCTGCCGATGTGCCTTTCCAAGTCGGTGCAATGGAAACCACGATGAAAGGAGAACTCAATCAGCTGCTCGATATCGTTAAAAAAGCGGAGCAAGCTTGTTACGATGCAGGGGCGGTAGAAGTGATCACAAACATTAAAATTCACAGTAAAACCACCGAAGCCGATGATACATTTTGCACGTACCATCGTGGTGTGACGAAAGCGAATCACATGTTTGTTTAACAACCTGTATATTTAATAGGCTGTTTATTTCAGAAAGCTGTTTATTTAAGAAAACAGGGCCTTTAAGAAAGGCTCTGAAGAACTAATGGTGTTATTGAAAAGGCATGTCTGACAGGTGAGAAAGGATCTCCATTCGTTCTTCTTCTGACATCGAATGCCAATCACGCGGAGTTTCTTCAGTATCCTCTATCGCCCCGATAGGCTTTCGATCCAGTGCTTTGACTGGCTCTTTTTTGAATTTTCCGTTCTTTTTATTCATACCGAACCACTCCTTCAGGTACAAAGGTACCTTCTTTAATATTACACCCCAACCATTATGTAAAGTAATAGTTACTTCGGAGTTAAATAAAATTTCAATACTTCCTCTTTAGCCGAAAAGATCTCTTTGGGGACTTGTATTTCCCTCTTCGTCGACCGACTTACCAACCAAGTTTTTTTGCTTCATTATTTTTCTTCTATAGCGCTGACGACAGAGCTTAATCACGTGCAATTGTTCTGACGGATTCATCGACATCCAATTAAAGCGCTCTTCTCGTTTACGCATACAACCATTGCAATAGCCTTTGTCATCGCTTGAGCAAACCCCTACGCAAGGGCTTGGAACTTGGAAAAATTCTAACTGCTCCACCGCGCCTCCTTACACATCAAAACTAAGCTTACTATTTCAAAACTAAGCGATTAATTTGTCGCCTAGCTCATAAAATTCATACTAAACTATGACCTTATACTGACACATATAGTGTTTTGTAAACTATACTTTGAACCCATCAAGTTACCCTTATTCGGTAACTTCGTTCTTTCCTTTGGAGCCTTATAATATGAAGTTTAGTTCAAAAAAATTACTAGCAGTAGCCGCTTTACCTATGATGTTAGCAGCATGCACAACAACAGGTGATAACGCGATGCAAGTAACACCAACCGATCTACAGCACCATAATTGGGAACTTGCTCAAATTGATGGCAAAGACATTGAGAAAAGCGAAGATCAAGCAGCTCCTCGTCTAGAGATCGGCGAAAAGATGACGGCAAACGGCATGGCTGGTTGTAACAACTTCTTCGGTCAAGGCGAGTTGAAAGACGGTCAATTCCGTATCAAGCAAATGGGCATGACAATGAAAATGTGTCACGGCTCTGCGATGGAAATCGAACAATCGGTTTCTGCTACTCTAAGCGAGTGGAGCGACGTAACCCTAACAAACGATACGCTAGTACTTAAAAACGATGTACATACGCTAACGTACACAATCCGTGACTGGGTAAACTAATCCGTCATCGAAGCCAAATATTGATTGAAGGAGCCTGATGGCTCCTTTTTTATTGCTTTCTGACACTCATGACTCCTTCAACACTGCCACTCATCGCTTACTTTTCGTACCAAGCCCCAATAAACCTAAAAAATCTATCATTTGAGTGCAATAAATTCATCAGTTCAACGGTCTGTTGCTAGGATAGTAAGAGCCCTTAAGTAATTGATTGAATTTACTGTTGAATTAGAAATTATTTCAGAAACAGATAGAATAACTATAGAGCGTATTGATCTTTCGAACTCGAACAAAATGTAACCGCGGAAGGTCAACGCGCCCTAGGGAGTTTGAAAATGCAATGCTCTTACCCGTTCACTACCAAATGGAAAAGTTTATGAACAAGATAGTAAGTACGTTAGGAATCATGGCAACCGTTGCATACAGCGCAACCATTTATGCTGATGAAGCAACATCAACCAATGACTGGAACCAAATAGAACAGCAGGCAGAGGGACAAACTGTCTACTTTCACGCTTGGGGCGGTAGCCAAGAAATCAATCGTTACCTACAGTGGGCTGGTAAGAAGCTACAAAGCAACTACGGTGTCACCTTAAAACATGTGAAAGTGACCGATATTGCTGAAACGACGACTCGACTACTTGCAGAAAAAGCAGCTGGCAAGCACAGCGAAGGCAGTGTCGATATCGTTTGGATTAATGGCGAGAACTTCCGCTCGATGAAAGACAATGCACTGCTGTTTGGGCCATTCACTCAAACGCTTCCAAACTGGCAGTACGTGGATAAGTCTTTGCCGATCGATGTCGATTTCTCGGAGCCGACAGAAGGTTTAGAAGCTCCTTGGGGGGTTGGGCAACTTGTGTTCATTCACGACCAAGAAACACTGCACAACCCGCCACAATCGTTTTCAGAGATGTTGAGCTACGCTCAAGCTTTCCCTAATCGCTTAAGCTACCCTCGCCCACCTGAATTTCACGGTACAAGTTTTATTAAGTCTCTACTGATTGAGCTAACAAACACCAGCCCTGCGCTTGCTAAACCCGTTTCAGAAGATACCTTCCAAACAGTAACCGCACCATTGTGGGCTTACTTAGATAAATTCCATAAAGTGGCATGGCGAGGTGGAAAGCAATTTCCTGCTGGTACATCGGAAAGCATTCAACTCTTGGACGACGGACAGCTCGACCTCGCCATAACATTCAATCCAAACTCTGTTTATTCAGCACAATCAAGTGGCCGCCTAGCGGAAACCACTAAGGCTTATGCGCTAGAAAACGGCGCTCTGTCTAACATCCACTTCCTTGCGATTCCTTGGAATGCCAATGCAACCGCGGGTGCTCAAGTGGCCATCAATTTCTTGTTGAGCCCAGAAGCACAGTCTCGCAAAGGTGACCTCAATGTTTGGGGTGATCCTTCAGTATTGAGCAGCAAGTACCTAACTGGTAGCGCTAAGAATACTCAACAATTTAAATCGATTGATGAACCACACCCAAGCTGGCAAAACGCGCTCGAGAAAGAGTGGCTTAAGCGATACGGTAACTAAGCTTCATGCTACGCGCTCTATATTTTGTTGTTATAGCAGTATGTATTATCCCAACCATTCCTGGGGTAGCGGGAGTAGTGGCTTCGTCACTAAGTTTCATCCCGCCCCTAGGGTTAGAGGAGCCGACACTCAAGGGTTTTAGCCAAGTCTTTCAATGGGAAGGTGCTTGGCACTCTATTAGCTTAAGTTTAGGTTCAGCAATTGCCAGTAGTTATATCGCCTGCTTCCTGACCTTTTGCATTCTTCAAGCCTCTTGGGGAAACAAGTTTTGGAGAAAGATTGAGTTAACGCTATCGCCAATGCTTGCTATTCCGCATGTGGCTTTCGCTATCGGCTTTGCTTTTCTGTTTAGCCCCACAGGGCTTGGTGCAAGAGCCGTACATCACTTGCTCGGTGAATCAGCTACGAGTTCTGAATTGGCTTTGTTGGTAAAAGACCCATACGCTTTCGGGCTCATCATCATGTTAGCGCTCAAAGAAGTCCCTTTCTTGTTGCTGATGAGCATATCGATACTTCAGCAGATTGATGTAGAACGTATCACTAAGGTCAGTGCCTCTCTGGGTTATAGCCGTGCTCAGATCTGGTGGAAATGTATTTTTCCACAATGGTTTACTAAGCTTCGCTTCCCTATGTTGGCGGTGCTTGCTTACAGCGTGTCGGTTGTCGATATTGCTCTGATCATTGGCCCAACCAACCCGCCTACCTTTGCCGTTTTGGTATGGCAATGGTTTAACGACCCAGACCTTAATTTATTGCCACGAGCTGCCGCTGGCGCCATCGTTTTATTCGGTTTAGCTTCGTTGATCATCGCTATAGCGCGTTTAATCGAATGGGCAATTCTCAAGTACTTTAGAACTTGGCAATATTCAGGAAGAACAGGTCTTAACCTCCCTGGGAAAACGGTATTCACAGTTCTTGCAGCTTTGTCACTTATGATCATCCCACTGATGATTATTTGGAGCTTTGCACAGCGTTGGCGTTTCCCTGATTTACTGCCTAGTCGCTACAGCATGCGCTTTTGGGACTTCGAGTGGGATGGCATCATGAGCACCGTTGGCCAAAGCTTATGGATTGGCCTTATTGCGGCATCTGTCGCGTTGTTGCTCGCGTTGGTTGCTCATGAATACCGAATCAAATACAAGTGGCAAGTCCCAGGCTTTATTATCGCTATCCCAATGTTGATCCCTCAACTCTCTGTGTTGTTTGGTATGCAGATCACCACCCTCTACATCGGCAGTAGTGCTTATGAGTTCTGGGTGATTTGGGCGCATGTTTTCTTTGCTTTCCCGTTTGTGTATCTGTCTTTGGACGGCCCGTGGAAAAGTTTCAACGATAAGTTGATTAAAGCCTCGTTGAGCTTGGGTAAATCGCCATTTCAGAGTTGGTACTCAATCAAACTGCCTATCTTGCTTCCTGCGATTGCCTTTGCTTGGGCAGTCGGGATCAGCGTGAGTTTGGCTCAGTACTTACCCACCTTGATGCTCGGCGCGGGCCGTATTAGCACAATCACCACAGAAGCCGTTGCCCTTACCAGTGGATTCGACCGCAGGGTGACTGCAATTTATGCTATCTGGCAGGCCTTATTGCCGCTGTTCTTTTTCTCTTTAGCGATATTGGTCAGCCGACTTCAACTCAGATATCGCCGTCTTACTTTTAAAGGTTTTCTAACGAATGAGTCTGCACCTCAACGACCTCGCCATCCATAAAAACGATGGTGTATCGCTGTTCTCAGCGCTAAATGTAACATTAGAATCAGGCCAAGTATTGGCTTTGATGGGGCCGAGCGGCTGCGGAAAATCGACGTTGTTAGACGCCGTAGCAGGTCACCTTAATGAAGAGTTTTCATATTCTGGCACCGTTTTTTTGAACGATATTCAGTTGGATGACCTTCCTTCACATCAACGTGAAGTCGGTATTCTGTTTCAAGATGACTTGCTGTTCCCTCACCTCAAGGTATGGGAGAACTTAGCGTTCTCTCTGCCTAATTCAGTTAAGGGTTCCGCTCGTCAACAACAAGCGATGAATGCACTTAAAGATATAGAGTTAACTCACTTAGCCGAGTCATTCCCTGATCAAATATCTGGTGGCCAACGAGCAAGAATAAGCTTAACTCGTATGCTGTTAGCAAAGCCTAAATTAGCTCTACTTGATGAACCGTTCAGTAAGCTAGATCAAGAACTCAGAGCACAATTTCGCGACTGGGTGTTTGAGCAATTGACCAGAGCCAATATACCTACGTTAATGGTGACGCACGACGAGGCTGACGTACCTCAAGGAGCGCAAGTACTGTCTTGGCCATGGAGAAGTAACAATGTTAGATAAGTACTCCATCAAGGTCATTAAGTGGCCATTAAATCAGTCAGCTAAGTTACTGAGCCAATTTGGTATCACAGCCAATCAAACCACGTTATTCGGATTTGTGGTTGGATGTTTGGCATTTCCAGCATTGGCATTTCAGCAATACGAATGGGCGTTGGGGTTTATTGTATTTAATAGGGTTTGCGACGGACTTGATGGGGCTTTGGCTCGAATCCAAGGCATTAGTGATGCGGGCGGTTTTCTTGATATCAGCCTAGATTTCCTATTCTACTCGCTGATCCCTTTTGGATTTGTCATTGCCAACCCAGAACACAACGCCATAGCCGGTGCATTTTTGATCTTCTCATTTATTGGTACAGGCAGCAGTTTCTTAGCGTTTGCAGTGATGGCCGGTAAGCGAGGCATTGAAAACCCTGTTTATAAACATAAGTCTCTCTACTACATGTCGGGGCTAACCGAAGGTACAGAAACCATTGCTTGTTTCATTGCTTTCTGTATTTGGCCTCAACACTTTGCTGTTATCGCCTACACCTTTGGCACCGCGTGTTGGCTAACTACGTTCATGCGAATTTACTTTGGATTCCAGACACTCAAGGATCAAACCAATTAGTATTAGTTTCTTGTATTTCTCATAAATAAAAACGCCGCTCAAATGAGCGGCGTTTTTTCGTGTCAGTTTTGAGGAATTAGGAGTTGAGACTTAAAAACCCAAAATGTAACTTACGAATAATTCATTTAATAAGCATTTTATTTAATAAGCAAAGCGAGTCTCTTCTTTAAATAAGCTAGCTATAACCTCTTGGTATTGCATAAGGTTAAATGTAGAGTTGTCATTGTTGTATTTTTGTTGCTTATTTGCTAAATATGGTTGAGACACTAACGACGTAACCAACATCTGGTAATAATGAAAGTTTGACTCGTTACAGCCATCAACTAAATAAAGAAGATTTTCAAGAGTCTTATTGTAGGTGTAACCAAACTTAGACTCTTTAAGGCGTTGAACATTTTCGTAATTGTATGAACTTCCGCCAAAAGTGAATAGTAAAAAGATGTTAGGCGAAGCTTCCCAAAACTCGATAAGTTCAGAAAGTAAGTGTTGTAGTTGTATTCCATCCACTCTCTGATACTTTGAGAACTGATCTTGAAAACGACTTGTATGCTCTTCGATGAGCTGATCAAACAATTGCTCTTTGTTATTAAAGTAATAAAGAATTAACGCGGGGCTTACACCCGCAGACTTAGCAATAGACCGAATTGAAACTTTACTATAAGGCTGAGAAATAAATAGCTTTTCTGCTGAGCTCAAGATTTTCGTTCTTTTGTCATTTAGCATCAGATTGTATCCTCACCTATTTGTTTATATTACCCGCGCATTCTATAACCCAAACAGATAATCTCAACATGCCCACTTTTATATCAAACAAACTAAATGCATAAAAATATAAAAAATTTGGATTTTTTAGAAAATAGAACAAAAAACAACCAGCAAGATTGCCTTGTAAAACAATGAGATAGGAAATTGACAAGAGAGTGTAAGCGGTAAGTAAGAGAGTTCGAGCAGTATGTAAGCCAATGTAAGAGTGGCGCTCTAGTAGAGCGCCACACGAAAAGCCTTTACTTTGCAGCTCAAGCTTTTATTTTATAGCTCAAGCTTAAAGCTTTAGAAGAACCTTAACTGAACTATCAACTAAAGAGTCATCGATATAAGCAATTTTGTTTGAAGAGCTAGCGACCATGTCTTTCGCTAAGCTTTCTTGACCTACAGCTTTAGGTGGTTGACCTTTACCTGTAAATACTCGCTTTGCCCAGTAAGCTTGAAGTTGTGCTTCTGTCTTCTTGGTAATTGTTTGGTGAAAAGTCCCCTTAAGTGGGTGACCGTCTTCCAAGTCTACCGCTTCAATTTGTAGAGACTTTGCTTTACCTAGGTACAGTTTTTTAACTGTTGAGGCATCAAGTTCATTCATTGACGGATTACCAACAACAACCAAACCTGCGAAAGCGTTCATGCTGCTAAGAAGAGCAGCGGCTACCAATGCTTTTTTAAACATAATTCTCTTCCTTAAAATACAGCGTCAACTTTAACTGTGTACAAGATGTTGTCTTCGTTCTTGTAAGATGCGTTAACACCACCATTAGTTGAACCGAAGTTAGTTAGGTAGCTAATATCACCTTTCAGCGCGATATTAGGCATGAAGTCCCAACGAGTACCAATGCTGTATGTTGTGCGTTGGATATTCATGTTGCTAGCGATAGCTGCTGCTGAGCCGAAAGCATATTTAGTAGCAGCACTTGGGGCTTTAACCATGTTTACGTATTGACGTTTAACCTGGTTGTTACGCTCAGCATCATCTGTCGATTCCATGTGCGCTACAGTTACGTAAGGCGTGAATTCATTCACACGGTACGCCGTTGTTAGGTAAGCAGAATCTACATCGTGATAAAAACCTTCAACCGTGGTGCGAGTCACTTCTGAAACTAGCGATAGGTTACCGTTGTCGTATCGACCACCAACACCGTAGAACTTCGCTTTCTCATCGTTAAACGTTGTGTTTAAAATAGGTGGTTTATTCTTAACATTCCAGTTTGTCGTTGAGCTAAACATCGCTTGAGCGTAAACCGCACGTAGCGTCCAAGTGTCGTCAGTCCAGTTGATCACACCACCAGCGATATCATCAAACTGAGTGTCTGCGTTGTAGCTATGCTTAGCCGCTGAAAGCTTTTGTGAACCTACGAAACCTTGGAACGATACCGTGCTGTCGTCTAGTTCCACATCGTAGATGAAATCACCACCAGTAAGAGAAGTCAGTACCACTGAGCCGTATACTTCGCTAGGTACGCGAACGCTAGTTTGAGCGTAACCCACTTCTAGGTAGTCAGAGTACATGAACAAAGGAAGACGTAGCTTACCGCCACGGACTGTCAAATTTGGTGTTACTTTATGGCTTAGAAATGCCCACTCAACATCCGGTGTCCAGTTCTCTTTCGCAGTGCCACGAGCGACCATTTGCACGACAGCTGAAGTAGAATCGTTAACTTCAAACTCACCCTGCAAACCAATTAGAGAACCTTCATCAAAGCGTACTTTGTTTTGTGACTTCATGAAACCGTGGCTATGGTTACCAAGTTGCATGTTCAAAGATGCAAAACCATTGAAGCTAAATTTATCAGCGACTGAATTTAGTTCTTTTGCTTCAAGAATAGCGACCTTGTTTTCAAGCTCAGCCAACTTTTGCTCATCTGTAGCGTGTGCAGCGAATGAAGTCGCAAGTGCTACCGCTAACGGTAATAAGCGAAAAGAGGAGTTAGTCATTGTTGTTCTCCGTTATACTTTAAATTGTGATGTTGATTTACTCAGCTCAGTAACGATGCCACTTAACTGGTGGCTTAGAGCTTCGAGTTGATCTGTCGACTGAGATACTTGATGAGAGCACTGTCTAAAATCATCCATATGGGTATGAATTTGTTTTGAAGCACGAGCTTGATGCTCAGTAGTGCTTGCAATTTGTTTATTGAGCTCGGTAATTTCTTCTACCTGCCCACTAATTTCTAATAAATAGTCGCCCGCGTTCTGCGCGTCTCCAACTGCCTGTGAGGAACTTGCTAAGCCTTGATCCATCGCACCAACGGCAGCGTTAGAACCCGACTTAAGATCAACCAACAAGGCATTAATTTCTGTTGCAGACTGTTGAGTATTGTTCGCTAACACGCGCACTTCATCGGAAACGACTGCAAAGCCTCGGCCATGTTCGCCAGCTCGCGCAGCTTCAATTGCGGCATTAAGTGCAAGCAAGTTTGTTTGCTCAGCGACGCTTTGTATTGTGTTTAGTATCGACCCAACATTACTTGCATTTTGATCAAGCTCTTTCAACTTACAGGCTGTATCGCGGATGTTTGTCGCCAGCTCTTCAATTTCTTTACTCGTTTTAAGAACGACTTGTGTTCCTGTTTGAGCACTAGAATTGGCTTTTTGAGCTTGAGAGTCTGCATGCGATGCAAAGTTAACAACTTGTTCTATAAGGTCGATGATATTATTAACCGCCTCGGTAACCTCTTCGATGTGATCACGTTGAGTGCTATTTAGAGCCAAGGTTTGATTCGACTCGCTACGAATCTTGTCGCTGACAACCTCGAGCTCGTGTCCAATGCTTAACGTACTCGCGATAATGCCTTGTAGCTTTTCAATGAATTGATTGAAACTCTCAACAAGCGTTGATATCTCATCCTTTCCTGCGTAGTCGATGCGTACCGTTAAGTCACCATCCCCTGTCGCAATCGCCTTCATCTTTTCTGTCACAAGCAATATTGAGCTAATAACCGACTTGAATATGGCGTAACCAACAGAAATAACAGAAATCAAAAAGAACACACCTAACCAAATAGATTGATTAGCAGCGTCATTAGCGGCTTTTTCAGAGTGTAAGATAGTCTCTACGACCTTCTGGCTCGCAGATGAACGTAACGTCTCACTTAACGCAACTAATGAATCATATTCAGTGCTAAGTTGGTTTGCTCTAGAAGTCAGATTTTCAAAAGAGTCATTGAGATTAATGAAATCTTCGCTCAGCGCGTACGCAGAGTCTGTGTACCTTGCTAGTTTCTGTGACAGCTTATTAAAGGTTGTCGCTTGCGAAGGCAACACATCAGCACCGCGACTCGCTTCAACTTGAAGTTCAGAAGAAATTTGACGCGCAAAATCGAGAGCTTGCTCATCTTCCATCACGACAGCAGCTTCGAACTGTTGCTTCACGTTAGGTAAAAGAGAATATATTTTCGTCGCATGCTCAAGTGCAGGGTAGTAACTTGACTCTAACTGCTTTAGGCGCTGACTATTATCATTATGAATAAAGACATTTATCGAGATAATGGCAGCTAGGCTAAGAGATATTATTGAGAGCAGTACAATAAACTGTACTTTGATGTTGATGTAGCGAGACAATAGCATAAGGTTTTTTCATTAGCGCTGGTTGTGGCTGATGTTAACGTTTGTTCATATTTAATAGCGAACACATTCACTAAACAAATTTACCGTTATGTTCAAAGCCCGCTTATTTAATTTATTTAATTAAGTTCAGCTCTTTAATTCTTCTGTCCCACTCATCTTTCCACTCTAAAAGCTTATCCGCAGGCATTGGGCGAGCAATAAAATACCCCTGAACCAATGTGTCGACATTACTAATTTCACGTATGTCCACCCAAAGTGAATGATCTTCAACCCCTTCAGCGACCGTACTCAGCTCTAGTAAGTGAGCTAAATAGAGAGTAGCGCGGACAATGGCATGGCTAGAACGACTGCTTTGCATATTCTTCACAAAGTCTATATCCAGTTTTAGCGCTGAAAATGGCAGGTCATCGAGTTGCTTAAGTGAAGAGTAACCCGTTCCAAAGTCGTCGATCGCGAGGGGAATCCCACGCATGCATATCCGAGTAGTAGACGCCAAAGCAAGAGCGACACTTTCAACCAAGTCAGATTCTGTTAATTCCAATTTTATCTGTTCAGCCCCAAGTTCACCTTGGTCAATCAAAGCGAAGATATAATCAACAATATCACCGTCAATAATATCTTTAGCTGTTAAGTTTATTGCAAATCTCCGCTCTCCGAGAAATGACTTCTCATTGATCGCTTGATTGATTAAATACTTCATCACCTCTCCCATTTTTCCTGACTCAAGTAACCGAGACAAAAAGAAAAATGGACTGAGCACACCATAGCGAGGGTGCTGCCATCGAATTAACGATTCACTTTCTCGCCATTCACCACTATGGATACACACTATCGGCTGGTAATGAAACATGAACTCTTGATTGCTTACCGCTTTTGTTATGTCTTCGTCCGTAATAACGATTTCGCTGTTAGGATTAGCCGTTGCTACTTCTTTTGTAGAGTTAAGGTTAATTAACTTTGACAAAGAATCTTTTGCTATTGGCTTTTCAAGAACACCAAGTAGATTCAAGTTAAACGCTTTACACATCTTTCTTGCGGCATCGAGTACTGTTTTGCTTTCCGCACTCGTGATGATGATATTGCCTTGAAAGTCTGACTCTGCAAGGCGTTTTAGGAGTTCGATGCCATCGATCATCGGCATATTCAGATCACATAAGATCAAATCGACAGAAGAGGCCTCGATAAACTCTAGAGCCTTACACCCACATTCAAAGGGCTGGACATTCTCCATGCCTAAACTCTTTAAAACCATCACCATTACATTCAATTGAAAAGGGTGGTCTTCTATCACTACAACATGTTGGCTCATGATAGCTCCTTAACTGGTTTGATTGATTCTGAACAATAAGCTTTTAATTGGTTCGTCAACTCTTCGAGTCTGTTGTAATGCGCTTGAATACCATCTAAGTCACTTAAGGAGACCAATTCCATTGTTTGCAATTGATTGGCAATGTCCTCTGTCCCTACCATTTTTGCCGCTCCCTTCATCTTATGGGCTACCTGTTTAATGGCCTCGAGCTCTCTCTGCTCACATGCCGCATGAAGCAAAGGCATGTCGGCTGAATGGCTTTTGATAAAGTCTGCGATGATCTGAGCGACGAGATCTTGGTCACCAAACAATTCGGTTAAATTGGCTAGATCAATCGGGGCTAAGTCCTGGTCATCCTTAGGTTCCGAAATGCCAGTACAAGGCTTATCGACAACTGATTGCACCTTGTCAAGATGCTTGATAATAGTGTCGCCGATCACCCTTAATTTGGTTGGTTTTGATAAGAAGTCATCCATACCAATCTCAAAACACTTATCGTTCTCACCTTGTACAGCGTTCGCGGTCAACGCAATGATCGGAAGCCGAGGTTGGTTTTGGCTCTGCTCTTTGGCTCGGATCTGCCTTGTTAACTCGTACCCATCCATTTCAGGCATGTGACAATCGGTAATCAGCAGTCCATAATCTTCATTATCTAAGGCAATTAATGCTTCCTTGCCGTTATCTACCATATCGGCATGAAAACCTAACTGCTCAATTTGTTGAAGAATGATCTGTTGATTGATCGGGTGATCCTCCGCAATTAGGATAAGCCTTTGATTTTGCTTGGCCGACTCGCGAGACTCAGTGCTCAGTTTGACGTTGCTATCATCTTTGACAACATCCTCCACAAACGCTGGACTGTTGTGCAAACAGTGCGTCAACTGTGAAGGCAGCAATGGGTTTGCAGATAAATTCCAACCCAATTTACATGGCGCAGGTGAAAGCATTCCTTGTTCACTGACACAAATAAACCGTACGTTTTCGGTGAACGAGTCAATACTCTGATCGAGTTCATGAGCAACAAACACGAAATCAGGCTCAATGGTGTCGATCCAATGTGCGAGCTCTTTAGTCGCATGAACATTCTTTGAGATAACCTTAATACCCCAAGACGTTAGGTAATTCTCTAACTCGCTTTGCTGCATGAAAGTTTTGGTTAGTAGTGCCACTTTTCCATTCATGCCCACTTTGTTATTTTCAGCTAACGTTTTAAGCGGCAGTGAAATAGAGAACGTTGAACCGATATTGATCTTACTCGTGACATTGAGGCTGCCACCCATTTGCTCAATAAGTTGTTTAGAGATAGTCAAACCAAGACCTGAACCACCATATTTCCTCGTGGTTCCTTCGTCAGCTTGAACAAAAGGTTGGAACAGATTTCGAATATGTTCTTCACTGATACCGATACCACTGTCAAACACTTCAAAACAAATTTGTTGCTGATCACCTTTTAGACTGATCAGCTTTGCCGTTAAACCAACGGTTCCATATTCAGTAAATTTAATGGCGTTACTCAACAAGTTATTTAAAACCTGTCCAATACGAATATCATCCATTAGCACCGAATCAATCAACTCTGGGTCTAACCAAAATTTAAACTGTAACCCTTTGGCATGAGCTTGCCTTGCCTGTAACTGAGTCACTCTAAGCGTCAATGTATCAAGGCTTGCAGGCTGATAATCTAGTGTCAACTTGCCTGCTTCAATTTTTGAGAAATCGAGAATGTCGTTAACAATATGCAGTAGGTTATTTGCAGATTGACTCAGCGTTGTATGGATTTTTTGAACTTCATAACCCACTTCATATTGCTCAGACAATTCCAACAAGCTAACAATCCCCCCCAGTGGAGTGCGGATTTCATGACTCATATTTGCCAAAAATCGAGACTTTGCCTCAGTGGCTGCGATAGCACTTTGTCTTGCTTGTGTTAACTCTTCTTGCTGCAATTTGAGTTCGGTAATATCAGTCAGTACCGAATCCCATTCATAATATTCACCCAAATCAGAAATCTTACTCTGCAAGTTGAGCCATCGATTCTGGTTATCAATATTCACACCGATATCGAGGCTCAGTTTCCCCTCTTTATTACCACTACGAACTTTCTTAATTAAGGTTCGACGATCTTGAGCATTAAGCGGTGAGAAAAAACTAATTGGAGAGCGGCGCAGTTGCGCAGGCGTAAGGCCTAAAAGCTCCTCTACCCCATTACTAATAAACACGAATTCAATGTCATGAAGACTTCGTTTAGGCTGAATATGCTGTATAACTGCGCCATGCAAATTGTTTGCAAGTTTCTGAACTCGGTCATCGGCACTTTTAGCAATTTTTTTCGCTTCGTAAAGCTCAGTAAGATCATCCAGAATGGTCACTGAACCTTCGATATTCCCATTAGAGATATACGGACATTTCCAATACGCGTAGTGTTTACTGCCTTGTGGCGAAGCGACTTCTTTTTCTAAGCGAGGTAAAACAACCCCGTGGTGGATCATTGTATCTTCATCGGAGTTATTAACGATGGTTCTTTCGATCAGCTCAAAACCAGTAAGCTGCTGCGCGGCACTGTTCAAGCTGATTATCTGGTTATCTAAGTTACGCACAACAATAGGAAACGGCATTGCGTCTAACAATGAACGCTCGAACTCCACTTGATATTTGAGGGCGGATTCAGCTCGCTTTCGATCTTCAACTTCACGTCTTAGTTTCCAGCTCCACGCCATCACAAGCATAATAAGAACCGATGCTACAGAGATTAAGATTGCAGCACCCAAGATAACATCTACCGTATCGACACCTGACTCATAAGACACATCTAACCAGTGCTTCTTAATCTGCTGATACTTGTGATGAGGTATGGCGAACAGTGCTTTATTGATAATATTGTTCAGCACTTCTTGGTCTGCTTCAACACTGTAAGCTACAGGTACATCGTTGTCTTTGGACAGTAAGCTGGTTACACGTAGATACCCAGAATACTGCCCTTGTAACAGAGGTGATGCTAAATAAAGCGAAAGCATCGCTGAATCTATCTCGCCTTTATCCACTGCATCTAATAAAAGTAAATCAGAGCCATAAGTCTTGATTGGACACGCCTCGCAATAACGCTTCACAAGCTGTATGCCGACACTGTCGTTGATGGTTCCAATAATAGAGCTCTTCGTTAATTCACCGAACACCGCCAATTTGCTCGTATCACTTTTGCCAATCAGAGCCCACGGCTCAACCATGTAAGGTTTAGAATAGAGGTGATGCTCGTCGTCACCAGCTGAAGGCGTCGCCTTAGTATGAATGACTGGTAGAGAGACAGGGTGAGCTTGGTTGCCCTGTAAATCGAGGTCGTTTTCGTAAATAAAGTTTAACCCCGTAAGTCGGGATATTTCGTTCAGTATGTCAATTGAAATACCATCAGGCTGGTCTTTAGTGTTCACGAAGGAAATAGGTTTAGAATCGACCGTGGGTGATACATATATGTTCGGATTGAGAAGGAGGAACTGCTGTTCTTTTTCAGTTAATAGCAGCTTATTTTTACTCACAACTAAAAGCAGACGTCTTTGTATTTCATTCAGCCACTTCTTGCGGATATTAACCAGTTTGTTTGAGTTATCTTGGCTTATAGCTGTGTTGATACTACCTAATAACTTCCTATTTTTAGGCGTATCCAACAAGGCAATAACATAATTATTTAACGGTAAACCGTCATGCAAGTTAACGGACAAAAATAATTCATACGGACTATTCATTAGCTTGCTGTGTAGCAATACCCCATCGTCAACAATAGCTAGCGCTTTCTCTCTAGCAACATCAGCAATTGCACTTTGATAAGATGAATATGACTCAAAAGAAGAGAATGGCAGGAGTGATTTTACAGAGGTAGCGTTACTTGAGTCCTCAAAATAAGCGAGATCTCGCCCCTTCATTAATAAGTGACTTTCAATAGGCTCACTACTTAGGCTAACCATTCGACTCGATAAGATAGGTTTGGAATAAATAACACCGCTACTAGCAACATTTTGCTCTGCCGTAATGATGGCATCAACTTGCTCAGTATTAAGTACGTTGTTTAGATCAGACGGCGAATGAAAACCGACAAACTCCAAGTCATTCAGTTCATCTTTTGCATAGAAATTGGTTAATTCAGGTAACAGTCCCGAAACCTCCCCGCCCTGCACAACTACATACGGAGAAAAGTCTGAGGTTTGAACTCCGATTGTAATAGAGCCGCTGGCCTTAGCGTAAAGGGATACGGTAAAAGCAACAATAAGGAGAGAAAGTAGATTAAAAGCGCGGAACATGAATAACCTAGAGTTTTATTAATTAATGCACCTTATATCTTATTCACAGTCTCGACTCACCAATTTGCACTGAACAATATTGAATTTCTGTTTAACGCAATCGGTTGCCCCATTTCGGCAGTATGAATTATAAAATGAATTGTAAGCAGTTGATACAAAGCTTAATAACCCAATCAGCTACTAGGTTGGTCTCCCCGATGTTATATGAGGTTCCATAACAATGATTAAATTTCTACATATCAGCGCAATTATATTACCCATAGCATTAATCGGTTGTGGAGGGGATAGTTCTAATAAATCAACAACCACTTCAAAGCCTAAGACCCAACAAGTGACTGCGACTAAATCTACTCTAGATCAAAAACTGGGCAAGGTTGATTTGCAATCCAAAAAGCTTAGCTCTGAGGGCGTTGACACGATTATGAACTTGCCTGTCGGAAAGACGAGCCTATCTATTTCTACACCGACTAAATTCAGTCAAGTTAAACAATAGATCTTGAAGGATTAGTATTATGAAAAAAACAGTTTTAGCTTCAACCATTTGTATAAGCCTATTCTCTTCATCTATCGTTAACGCCCACTACAATGGTGCACATGAAGTCGGCAAGAACATGCGTGATAGCGTAGATGAGATGATTACAACTAAGCTTAAAGCCTCATTTTTTGACTCTGCTGCACTGTATATGGACGCAACAAATGTTAAGCAATTAAAAACATCCCCAACTGCGTTGCTGACTTCTTTGACTACGGGCTCCCAGAACACTCAACTGCCACTGGAAACAAGACAAGAGTTGATCGACGCATCTCAAGAAGTCGGCTTTGTCGTTGACTACTTGAAGAAAAATCCTAAGACGCAAGGTGTCGATAAAGAGGTGATGGATTTTTGTATTGCCGAAAACATAGAAGCAAAAAATTGGCCGGGTATTGATTACGTTATCGATCAATACGGCTCAACGAACGGTATTTCCACATTACCGGTCTCTATTATCTATTTTGCTCAGAAAGGGGTATGCCAAGACCCAAGTGACTGGGCAACAAAATTAACTAAAGACACAACAAAAACTGAGTTTGAATCTTCTATCCCTTCCGAAATTATTGCTTACAGCTCTAGCGTAGGTAATAGTGGTGGCGAGTTAGTCTACATTCTTGAAAACAGTTATAACTTTACTGATGAACCTGAAGAACAATATGAGTCTTTTACTTTCTATCAAACATCAAGTGACGACACTCCAGGGACAGGCCTGTTTAGACGTGCTCAAGTTAAAAAAGATTCCTCAGATCCTGCGCAAGCGTATTCAAAATTTGTCAACGTAGTATGTCAGGACTGCAATAGTGATAACGAGAAATTTAAAGTTGAGAGCAAATTAGAGTTAGGTCACGGCGCAATTTCAGTCGCTTCAAGTGCGGTGGAATCCGGTGGTAAGTTAATCCCTGGCTTTGTGAGCGAAGATTCAAAAGAAGCCGAGTTTTTTGTTCAAGTAAACTACCAAGCAAAGACTCCCGATACAGTTTCATCTTTGTATATTGATGCTTTCAAATTCGAAGACTCGTTGATCCATGGTCGTTATTATCATGATGGGATTAAAGGAATTAAATTCAGCGCAGACCAACTAAAAGCAACAAACCTAGTTGGCGAATTTTCTCTTTCAAAATCACTGTATCAAAATAACGTCTATTCATCTCTGGAAGTTAAAGCAACTTTAACCAATGATTCCTACGCAATACACAAACAAGGTGACAACTCAGAAGTTATTGCCCCTATCACAGTAACAGATGCAGAAGACATTCAACTGTTAGATGAAATATCTAAGGTTACTGCAGAAGCTATCAATTACGACAATAGCGATGTGACTCTTTCTGATTGGAATAAAATATACTAATCCAGTCATCGAATACGATTAATCGCAAGACACTGCCTTAAAGTCCTGCCCCAAGCCACTCATTAGAGTGGCTTTTTTTGTACGTCTGTAACTGCGCACTTAAATACCCAATCACCCATACGCGTATAGACCCAAGCACCTAAGGAATAGTCCTGTGGAGCTAATAAAAATCCGAGAGCCTCACAGCCCTCGGATTTCTCAGTGTTCGATTTTGACTCTAAGTCGACTACAAATCGCTGCCATAGATATCAAAAGTGAAGTACTTAGAGGCAATCTTGTCGTAGGTACCGTTTGCTCTGATCTCTTCAATCGCAGCATTGAATTTTTTCGCCAGCTTTGAATCCTGCTTTCTTAGTGCTAAAGCCGTACCCTCACCAATGTAGGTTTTGTCTGTTACCGCTTTACCTTTAAATTCAAAGCCCTCTCCTTCTTTCTTGTCTAAGAAAGCGAGTGACAATTGATCCGAGTTGCCAAACGTTAAATCTAAACGACCATTCTGCATATCAAGGTAGACTTCGTCTTGTCCTGTGTAACGCTTGATGTCTACGATATCGCCAAACTTATCAGTGACGTAACGGTCGTGAATCGTGCCTTGCTGAACACCAATGGTTTTGCCTGCTAAGCCTTTTTCATCAACGCTGAACTTCGCGCTTTTGGCAGCAACAAACACAGCTGGGGTTTGGTAGTACTTATCAGTAAACAAAATCTTGCGCTTACGCTCTTCGGTGATACGCATTGACGCCATGATCACATCTGACTTTCTCGCCAATAGACTTGGAATCAACGAATCCCAGCTTTGTGATACCCAAGTACAATCCAACTTCGCTTGCTCACACAAGGCGTCTGCTATCTCAATATCAAATCCAACCGGTTTACCTTCGCTGTTTTTGTAGTTGAATGGCGGATAGGTAAAGTCTGACGCTAGACGGATTTCTTTCGCCTGTACTGTGGTACCAAGTAAAGCAGCTGCACAAGCGAGTCCTAGTATTATCTTTTTCATCATTGCCATCCTAGATATGATTTTTATCGAGTTGAGATTGAGTTTCTTTATGTTGAGATTGTTGAATTTGTTTGTCTTGTTGATTCTTTTCTAATTCGGTTTGGTAGCGTGAAAGTGACGCTATCACTTCCGCCATACTCTCTTGGCTACCAATACTGATGCGCACGCAATTACGCAAAGCAGGCTCATGGCTCTGATTTCTGGTCACAATGCCATCTTTCGTCAATACGCTAAACAGTTCATGCCCCGATTTTTGACGCAGCAAAATAAAGTTGGTCGATGACGGATAAACATGTTCAATGAAGTCGAACTGGGTTAACGAAGCTGCAAACTGATTACGAATCTCCACCAGTTTAGCGGTCGCCTGTTTCATCACCGCAATACGCTCATCAGATAACGCTTCTAACACAATCTGAGAAGAACAATCTGGCATTGGGTATGGAGGAATCAACTTAGATACGTATTGCATCACGTTGGGGCTAGCCAAGATAAAGCCACAGCGTACAGCCGCTAGTCCAAACGCTTTAGATAAAGTACGAATCACGACTAGATGCGGATAACGCTCAATAAGGTTCACAGCCGATGTTTGAGGTTCAAATTCAATATACGCTTCATCGACCACGACTAGCGATTTACCCACCGTTCCTTCCAGTACCTCAATGAGCTCAGCTTTTGGAATCACGTTGCCCGTAGGGTTGTTTGGTGAGCAAAGAAACACGATATTAGCCAATTCCGCTTTATTCACTATATCAGCGACGTTAAGGCTGAAGTCTTCCTGCAATTGGGAGTCCAAGGTATTTATCGCCAATGCATCGGCGCAAAACTCATACATAGCATACGTTGGAGAACAGATAAGTATGTTGTCGCTCGCCGGCTTACAGAATGTTCTAATCAGCAAATCAATCGCTTCATCTGCACCACGGACAGCAACCGTCGCGGCATCAGTGCCACAGTAACCTTGGTAAGCCTTAGCAATATCTTGTGGTAAGAAGTCTGGGTATCGATTGTGACTCGCTTCTCCTTGAAACAACGAGCTTTCCAATTCATTGGCGTTTAGCCAGACACGTCCATCACCACCAATTCTTCTTGCCGATTGATAAGGTATTAATTTTTTTACAGCCTGAGGTACTAAGCTATCAATAAAAGATGTCAAGAAGCTATCCCTTTCACAAAATCATAATGCATTCACCATTGCGTTCATATTCAAAAAATACAGCATATAAACATATTAAATCACAAATGATGACTAAGTATTTACATTCAAACAGAACACTGTTGGTAAATGAATCGAAATAATCGCATAATAGCCATGATAAAAAATCATGGGTATAGATATGAATCGCACACTTCCTTCAACCAAAACCTTGCTCGCGTTCTTGTCGACGGCGAGGCATCTCAACTTTACACGAGCGGCACATGAGCTCAATGTTACGCAAGGCGCAGTGAGTCGTCAGGTATTGTCGTTTGAAGAAAACCTTGGTTGTGATCTCTTCTATCGCCATGCTCGTGGTTTGTCATTAACGCCTAAAGGCGAAGAACTGGTTCCTCTGATACAAGGAACGATTAATCAACTGCAATCGGCTCTCAATCAAGTCGCAAGTTCTCCCTCTAAGATCAAACTCAACGCGCCCAGCTGTATTACCTCTTGGCTGCTACCCAAGTTGATGTCTTTTCAGCAAGCCTACCCTGAAATTGATGTCGAGCTCACATCGACCATTAAGCACGTTTTTGAACCTAGCTTTGACCCGTTTGACGCCGTAATTACCTATGGTAAGAAGCCAAACCAGCAATCGATTATCAGCCAATTATTGTTTAACGAGCAGCTAGCGCCCGTTTGCCAAGCGCAAAGCATTATGCAGAGTCATCTTGTCAAAGAGGCGTCGAGCATCATCAAGCCACACAAGCTTGCTCGATACACTTGGTTGCACGCCAACAATGAACAAAGTGACTGGCGACTTTGGTTAGAACACATCGGCAGCCATGATCTTTCAAGTAAGAACAACCAGCAATTCGCCACGCTTGATCAGGCCATGAATGCGGCCATTCAAGGGTTTGGAATAGCGATCGGCGATATCACGCTGGCCAAGCAAGATATCGATTTGGGTAGATTGGTGAAAGTGAGTGAAGGTAGTGTCTTTTCTGGGAATGGATACTTCCTATTACAACCCAAGAACCGTCAGAATGCCTCGCTATCAACCTTAGTCGATTGGCTTATCGATTAACTGATTTCAAAATGAGAATCTCGTCATTCCTAAAATGATGCCGAAAATTCATTCTCAAAATAAAACTATTCTTCGATTGGTACGTATTGTTTTAGTGAAAATAGAACGGGCTGCCTTTTAACTAATTGAAAATACAATTGATTGTTTTTTTGAGTTAGAAGTTCTACTCCGAGGGAATAAATGGCATTCGAATTGCTTTGTCATAGATAACCCAACCAATATACAGCAAGTTGCACTAGTTTCACTGCAGCTTGTTACGGAGGATAGGCTATGACCTTACAAAGACATACGTATTACGGCTTGATTCACCATGGCATTAAAACTCTTTTAATGGACAGAATAGGCCACTTCACAGAGCGTGAATACCACGAGTATCTCGACCTAACGACCGGAAAATCAACTTGTTTCGCCATGAGCGAGCAAGAACTCGAGAACACTTTGGACAGTTTAAAGAGCGAAGGTTACCTTGAAGATATCAAGAAGCTAATACCTCGCTACCAAACCACATCAATGCGATAACGATCTTGAACTCGATTAAGCGCTTCAATTCTTTAATGGGTTAAATTCGATAAGCGGTCAGATTCGCCAAAACGGTTAGATGTAATTAATTAGCACCCAATTGTCTCGGGCTATTTAGCATCGAGACAGTTTTGGTTAGACTGTCTGCAACTCAACTAACTGGATAGTCAGTGTCTCATGAAGCAAATCCTTGATTTCATTCCTCTCATTATTTTCTTTGCGCTTTATAAGATGTACGACATCTATACCGCGACCGGTGCTTTGATCGTTGCCTCTGCGGTTCAAATTATTTTGACTTATTTCATCTACAAGAAAGTCGAAAAAATGCAGGTCATCACCTTTCTAATGGTTGCCGTATTTGGTGGCATGACCATCTTTTTGCATGATGACAACTTCATAAAATGGAAAGTAACCATCGTTTATGCATTGTTCGCGATCGGCCTGACTGTCAGTCACCTAATGGGCAAATCAGCGATTAAAGGCATGTTGGGTAAAGAGATCTCTCTTCCTGAAGCGGTATGGGGCAAGATCAACTGGGCATGGACTCTGTTCTTTATTCTATGTGCCATTCTCAACGTTTACGTTGCTTTCAGCCTACCGTTGGATGTGTGGGTTAACTTCAAAGTGTTTGGCCTTCTCATCGCAACCTTTGCATTTACCTTGCTAACGGGCGTTTATATCTATAAACATTTACCAAAAGACACGCTTCCGTCAAAAGATCAAGAAACACAAGACGATAAGCAACAAGAGCTCTCAGGTAAAAATACCGACGAGAAATAACTCTTAGGGATGAGTCCTCATCCCCTATTTGATACAATTATTATCAATATGCGATTGGCCAATGATACTCGAGATCATGGGCCACTGATTATTTGTGTTCGGTGGCGACATTAAAAATTCGACCGCCGCGAGTCTCGTAAACACATCTATTTTTATATAAAACAATCAATACCATTAAGAGTACGACAATGACTATTCAATCAACTTTGAACCCGATTGGTTCTTTACTTCTTCGCACTTTAGCGATGCCTTCTGATACCAATGCGGCAGGGCAAATATTCGGTGGTTGGATAATGTCTCAGCTTGACCTTGCTGGCGGCATACTGGCGAAAGAGATCTCTAACGGCAAGATAGTCACTGTTTCAGTATCGAGTATCGAGTTCAAACAGCCTGTTTCAGTGGGCGATGTGGTGTGTGTTTATGGTGACTGTACTAAGATTGGTCGTAGCTCGATGAATATCGATCTAGAAGTATGGGTTAAGCCTGTACTTGATCATGGTATCGGAGATCGTTACAAAGTTTGTGGCGCGACATTCAACTACGTTGCCGTTGATGAAAGTGGTAAGCCTCGCCAAATCAACAAATAGCACCTTTATTAAGCGTGTGGTATCGATGGTCTTTAGTTTGTATAAATGAAATTACTAGGGCGCGTTGATCTTTCGAGCTGATTTTTGCAGCGAGTTGCTGGGTATTTATACAAGGCAGAGGCGTCGATGTGTAGCTAGCCTACATGAGAAGCCGATAACGTAGTAGAAATGACCAGCAAACGCTGCCCGAAGGGTTCGGCTAAAAGCGTTTTACTCTTTGTTGAGGGAGATTTGCTTAGAATGACTAGGCGACTTCCCCCTCGCCGCGATTAAAACGCTTTTATCTCGAACAAAATTTAACCACGAAAGGTCAACACGCCCTAACGACCATACAATCCTCTCGCACCAATTCACAATTTCTTATCATTGGCTCTTCCAATACCGATTAGTTCGCGTAAATTAGCAAGATAGCGAATTAAAACGCCCTCAATTTAGTGAAGTAAAATAAGGATATCTCAACATGTGGTACGTGATTTTTTCTCAAGACGTCGAAAACTCATTAGAAAAACGCCTAAGTGTTCGCCCACAACATCTAGAACGCCTACAAACACTTCACGACGAAGGCCGACTGTTAACAGCAGGTCCAATGCCAGCCATTGATTCAGATAACCCTGGTGAAGCGGGGTTCACAGGTTCTACTGTAATTGCTGAGTTTAATTCTTTAGAAGATGCACAAGCATGGGCAGACGCAGACCCGTACATTGATGCTGGTGTCTACCAGAATGTGATTGTTAAACCATTCAAGAAAGTATTTTAACGTGAAAAAATGGATTATTGGGTCACTGGCTATTGCCCTACTCGCAGGCTGTAGCTCATCAAGTGAACAAGACAAACAAAGACAGTTAGAGATGATGGCTCACCATCGAGCCGGTGTACTTTCAGCTGGCTTGCCTATTGAGTATGGGCCTCTGTCCATCATGCGTGTGCTCGCAAAAAATACTGTCGTCGAAATCATGATGATCTACAACCAAGATGCCAAAGGTGCTAAGCCTTTAAACCAAGTTGTAGATATGAGTGTAAATAGCTACTGCACCAACTCTGAAGTAAGAGCTAACCTTGATATGGGCTTAGCTTACAACATCAAGATTCGCAATACGCGCGGGCAACTGATGGTTGAAAAGCTGATCAGCAAAGAGACGTGTCAGAGCAGCTAGATTCGAGATTCGAGATTCGAGATTCGAGATTCGAACAAGTATAAAACTAGAAGGCCTCGTAAATGCGAGGCCTTTTTTGTGGTTCATCGTGGATTGACCAATCAATCAAATCTTAGACTGAATTATGCCTCAGCTGATTCCCACTCTTTACGCAGTGTCTTCGTCGCCGAAACTAAATTAGTGAGTGCCGCTTCTGTCTCAGCCCAGTTACGCGTCTTCAACCCACAATCAGGGTTTGCCCACAAACGTTCTGCCGGAATTTTCTCTGCCGCTTTCTTGAGTAAATCAACTATCCACTCTTCTGAAGGGATGTTTGGCGAGTGAATGTCATAGACACCGGGGCCGATCGCATTCGGATAGTTAAAGTCTTCAAACGCTTTCAGTAGCTCCATGTTCGAGCGAGAAGTCTCAATGGTAATCACATCGGCATCTAGCGCCGCCACTGAATCAATGATCTCATTGAATTCGCTGTAACACATGTGAGTATGAATCTGAGTTTCCGGTTTAGCGCTCGCCGCTGAAATCTTAAAGGCATCCACTGCCCACTCTAAGTATTCTGCATGGTCACGTTTTTTCAGAGGTAAACCTTCGCGAATAGCAGGTTCATCGATTTGGATAATATTGATGCCAGCGTCTTGTAAATCAGATACCTCATCACGCAAAGCAAATGCCAGCTGGTTGGTGATCTCTTTACGCGAGATATCTTCACGCGGGAACGTCCAACACAGAATTGTCACAGGCCCAGTCAACATGCCTTTCATCTGCTTTGAAGTTAGAGATTGAGCATAAGTCGACCATTCTACTGTCATCGGTTTTTCACGCTCAATATCCGCAACCACAATCGCCGGTTTCACGCAACGAGAGCCATAGCTTTGTACCCAACCAAACTTAGTGGTTTGGAAGCCTGCTAGGTTTTCTGCAAAGTACTCCACCATGTCGTTACGCTCGGCTTCACCATGCACAAGTACATCCAAATCTAGCGCTTCTTGTCGTTTAACGGCATCTGCGATGTGGCCTTTCAATGCGGTTGTGTATTCCGCTTCATTCAGTTTACCAGTTCGGTAAGCACTACGCTGAAGACGAATCTCCCCTGTCTGTGGGAACGAACCAATGGTTGTCGTTGGTAACAGCGGTAACCCGAGAACTTCAGACTGATGCGCTGCGCGCTCTGCGTATGGAGCACTTCGCTCTGCCAGTGCTTTGGTAATGGTATTGAGTCGAGCCTGAACTTGCGGCTTGTTTACATGAGTCGCGCTCTTACGAGCAACAATAGGTTGGCTGTAAGTCTCACACGCTAAAATGGCATTTTGATCGCCGTCTAACGCCGCCCCCAACAAGCTCACCTCGGTCACTTTCTGTTTTGCGAAGGCAAACCAACTTTTCACTTCTTCGCTGAGCGTTTCTTCTAACTCCAAATCAACAGGGCTATGCAGCAATGAACATGAACTTGCGATCCAAAGCTTATCTCCTAGCTTGTCTTTCACAGGTTGCAGTAACTCAAGCTGCGCGGCTAAGTCAGCTCGCCACACATTGCGTCCATTGATTGCGCCTGCCGAAAGCACCCAGTCTTGTGGTAGCTTGTTCACCACTTCATTGAGTTGCTGCGGTGCTGCAGCCAAGTCGATGTGTAAACCGTTGACAGGCAGTTCTACGATTTTGTCTAACGTGTCTGTTACCGAATCAAAGTAAGTGGTAAGCAATAGTTTCACATCGCCTTGAATCACTTGATACGCCAGTTTGAATGCATCTGCCCATGTTTTTTCAAGTTCCAGAGAAAGGATAGGTTCATCGATTTGAACCCACTCAACACCCAACTTGGATAGCTTTGCCAGAATCGCTTGGTAAGCGGTAAGAAGGCGCGGAAGTAAAGATAAGCGGTCAAAGCCCTCTTCTACTTCTTTGCCTAAGTATAAGTAAGACAGAGGGCCTAATAGAACTGGCTTCACCTTATGCCCGGCTTTAATCGCTTCACTCACTTCGTCAAACAGCTGCGGCCAACTTACTTCGAATGAATCATCTTTACTGAATTCAGGCACAATGTAGTGGTAGTTAGTGTTGAACCACTTGGTCATATCAGACGCAGCTGTACTGTCTTTAGTGCCATCATTAGCAGTATGCGTACGACCGCAGCAAGTAGATTGAACTTGAGACTGGCCGCGACCGACACGGAATAAGGTATCTAAATCAGGAAAGGCTTTTTCATCTTCAGAGCCACCAGCATGGCGCTTGGGAACGTGGCCTAGAAGTAGAGTCGTAGTTAGTACATGGTCATACCATGCGAAGTCACCCGCAGTTGCAAAGCTTAGATTCGCCTCAGCTTGTACATTCCAGTTACGATTTCTTAGCTCGCTACCGAGCTGCTTAAGTTCTGATTGGTCAATCTCACCACGCCAGTATTTCTCTAGTGTAAATTTGAGTTCGCGTTTTTCACCGATACGTGGGTAGCCAAGAATATGCGTTGTTGTCGTCATGAGTCTGTTCCTTATTCGATAATTTTAATTTCCGGTCAGGCTACCTTTGGTGATTTTGCTCTCTCACAAAGGCGTCTGGATGGCTAAACTATCTACCCAATCTGTTCGATGAACAAGGTCCAAATATTCATCTTGTTTATTAATAATTTTCATCTTTAATAATCTAGTCGCTAATTTATCAAATCCATCTGGACATCTAGACGTTTACAAACGAAAGAAAACACCGTAGGGTGATTATTAAGAAATATTGAATTGGCTTAGGGAATATGAGGAATACTCATGATAGAGCTTAAACACCTTCGAACATTGACCACCTTGAGAGATAGCGGCTCGCTGACGGCGACCGCAACTTCTCTTCATCTGACGCAGTCGGCACTTTCTCACCAGTTGAAAGACCTTGAGGCCCGTATTGGCGGTCAGCTTTTTTTGCGTAAAACAAGGCCGGTTAAATTTACCTCGGAAGGCGAAATCTTGTTAAAACTGGCTGATGAGATACAGCCACAAATCGCCAAAGCTGAAAACGAACTCGCAAGCCTAAAAGAAGATGTGAATGGTCGATTGCACATGGCGATCGAGTGTCACTCATGCTTCCAATGGTTAATGCCCGCTTTGAAGGAGTACCAAGTTGCTTGGCCAAGTGTAACCCTTGATTTCTCATCAGGGTTTGGCTTCGAACCCCTACCCGCACTCATGGCTGGCGAACTCGACTTAGTGATCACCTCAGACATTCAGCCGCGTTCAGAGGTTCACTACGAACCACTCTTTGATTTTGAGATGCGTTTGATCACCGCAATCAACTCACCTTTGGCAGAAAAACAGAGCATCGAACCGCAAGATCTTAGCGATATCACCATGCTCTCTTACCCGGTTCAAAAACAGCGCCTCGATGTAGTGAAGCACTTTTTGCAACCCGCAGGCGTTGAACCAAAGAAATGGAAACAAGCAGACAACACATTGATGCTGGTGCAAATGGTGTCGGCAGGACTTGGGGTTGCTGCGTTACCAAACTGGGCAATCAGTGAGTTCTCGAGACAAGGCTTGATAGCCAGCAAACCGTTAGGTAAAGGGCTTTCAAGAAGACTGTTTGCAGCGGTAAGAAACTCTGAGAAAGACAAACGTTATCTGCAGGCTTTCTTTAGTACGGCAAGGCAACAGAGTAAGAGCCACCTAGATGGGATTGAGGTTGTTTAAGAGACTCGTTGTTGGGTTAATTTATGCATGCGTTGAACCTGATATGTATGCGCCAGAAACAAAAAAGTCACAGATTATCTGTGACTTTTTTATTACCAAGACCGACAACAGGCAATGAGTATTAATTCGCGATAGAAGAAACTCTCATTGTGAGCTTATCTTGGGTAAGACTTGAACTGATTAGTCAATGGGTCGTATTGATAGCCCAACATATCAAGCTTGCCCACGACACTTTCTATATCCATTTCATACATACTGATCAGCTCTTCAAAGCTATCGCACTCTAGGCGAAGTTTTTCATTCACGATTCCAAGCAAGATAATGCTATCGAAACCTTTGACGTTGCTTAAATCCATCTCGTACTCCTTACGAACACACCGACTAGAATTAAGTTTAGAACGCTTACCAACGCCATGCTAAAAAACTGATCACACTTCTTAATGAGAGTTACTGATAAATGAAAGTACATGATTAATGAGCGTACGTAATGAATGAAAGTGCACGACTAAAGCGCCCAAACTGGCATTAAACCAACAGCCGCCGCCAATAACATCAACAGTGAAATCGTTAGCTGAAGCTTTTCTGGGGTTTTAACGAACAACAAATGCCAACACCACACCACGATAGCTGAGATTAGCAAAGCAAAGCTAAACAGCAGAGTTGAAATCATTGGCTCTAATTGAGCTTCAGACAGAGAGTAAACATTGATGACCGTCGCCAAAACCACCAGCATGCCGGTTAATACGCCCACAACGGGCAGAACACGGTGAAACGCCTGTAAGCGCGTTCTTGCAATCGTCAGTAGTAAATGACCAAACGCAGCCCCCAATAAGGCCACTAATAATAAAGTAGTAATAATACCGACAGTGGTTACTTGTTCCGTCGCTTGAATAGCAACGTATGACAGCGCTAAACCACTAGCTAAGTACATCACCCAAATAGGGCCAGAATCTCGAGTCTTCTTGGTTTGAACTTGAGAGTAGAAATAAAAGATCGCGAACACGACCAGAAAGGCTTCAATTCTTAATGAGGCAACAGCAAGCCAAAGCACGCCAATCGCAGGCAACATCTTGTGAATGCGGCCACGTTGTCCCGGGCAAATATCCCCTTTCACTAAGATGAGGGTTAAGATCAGTTGGGCTCCTAATAGCATAGGAGCAAATTGTACTAATAACGTTTCGACCATTGTGGATCTACTTCTTCAGACTTATTTTCGCGAATAATATCAAAAACTGGTGCGAACACTAATCAAAATCACAAATTAGCAACGTTATTCGAGGCTTCAACTATGCTGTTGTATGGCTCTTTTGTCAGTTGTATGGTCAAAATGACGAAAGACATCAAAACTAACAGGGGCATGTTCTACTGGCTAGTCTAGTCTCATGTCGCTATAATTCCCGCCTCAAAAATCAGAGGTTGAAATATGTACAGCGATATCACTCCTATTCACGAACACAAAAAATACTGGGCCGAGTGCTACGGAACTGCACCCTTTTTGCCTACCAGTAGAAAGGAGATGGATGCTCTTGGATGGGATAGCTGTGACATTATTATTGTAACTGGTGACGCTTATGTCGATCACCCGAGCTTTGGTATGGCTATCATTGGCCGCCTTCTTGAAGCTCAGGGTTTCCGCGTGGGCATTATTGCGCAACCAAAGTGGGACAATAAAGATGCCTTCATGAAGCTAGGTAAACCTAACCTATTCTTCGGCATTACAGCGGGTAACATGGACTCCATGATCAACCGCTACACCTCTGATCGCAAATTGCGTCACGATGATGCTTATACGCCAAATAACGAAGGTGGTAAGCGTCCTGACCGTGCAACTCTGATTTATTCTCAACGTTGTCGTGAAGCCTACAAAGGCACACCAATTGTTCTTGGTGGTATTGAAGCGAGCTTGCGTCGCGTTGCGCACTACGATTACTGGTCTGATAAAGTTCGTCGCTCTGTACTGTTTGATGCAAAAGCAGACATTCTTCTATTCGGTAACGCTGAGCGCGCACTGGTTGAAGTCGCACACCGCCTTGCTGATGGTGAAGAGATCAAAAATCTAACTAACATTCGTGGTACCGCAATTAACTTGCCAGCGGCACCCGAAGGTTTCAAGATCATTGACTCTTCTCGTATTGAAAAACCGAATAAAGCGTATGTTCCGGTTAACCCATACGAAATTGAAACGCAGTGTGAGACAAAGAAAGACGAGGAGCCAAAAGCAGAACCAATCGTCATTCGTCCATCTCGCCACGATTCAAAAACAACCGCTATTCGTATACCTGCGTTTGAAAAGCTAAACAATGACCGTATTTTGTACGCTCATGCTAGCCGTATTTTACACCTAGAAACGAACCCACACTCAGGACGCGCACTTATCCAGCGCCATGGCGACCGTGAGTTATGGGTGAACCAAGCACCAATCCCTCTTGCAACAGAAGAGATGGACTACGTATTTGGCCTACCTTACGCTCGAGTTCCGCACCCTATGTACGGCAAAGCGAAAATTCCTGCGTACGACATGATCAAAACATCAATTAACATCATGCGTGGTTGTTTTGGTGGGTGCTCATTCTGTTCAATCACAGAGCACGAAGGTCGTATCATTCAAAACCGTTCGAAAGAATCGATTTTAGAAGAGATTGAGGACATCAAAGAGAAAGTGCCAGGATTCACCGGTACAATTTCTGATCTTGGTGGTCCAACCGCAAACATGTATCGCTTAGGTTGTTCGATCCCTAAAGCAGAAGCAACGTGCCGTCGACCTTCATGTGTATTCCCTAAGATTTGTGACAAATTAAACACCGATCATAAACACACGATCGACCTGTACCGCTCAGCGAGAAAAGTACCGGGCGTTAAGAAGATCATGATCGCTTCTGGTGTTCGTTACGACCTCGCGATTGAATCTCCAGAATACGTTCGTGAGCTTGTGACTCACCACGTTGGTGGTTACTTAAAGATTGCTCCAGAGCATACTGAAAAAGGCCCACTGGATCTGATGATGAAACCAGGTATGGGCACGTACGATCGTTTCAAAGAGATGTTCGAGAAGTACAGCGCTGAAGCCGGTAAGAAACAGTACCTAATTCCTTACTTCATCTCAGCTCACCCGGGTACAGAAGATGAAGACATGCTTAACCTTGCTATGTGGCTGAAAAAGCACAACTACGAGTGTGACCAAGTACAGAACTTCTACCCATCGCCAATGTGTAATGCAACGTCGATGTACTACTCAGAGACTAACCCTCTGAAACGCGTGAAATATAAAAAGCGTGAAGATGTTCCAGTGCCTAAAGGCGATCGTCAACGTCGTCTGCATAAAGCATTGCTTCGTTACCATGATCCGGAAAACTGGAAGATCATCCGTGAAGCGCTGATAAGCATGGGTAAAAAGCACCTAATTGGTGACAAAGCAAACTGTCTAGTCCCAGAAGAAGATTTTGAAGCTCAGACACCGGCACAGCGTCGTAAATCTGGCCGTCACGGTTCACAGCGCTTTGCGACTAAACACAGTAAGTCTCAACCGGGCCTTGGCGGCGAAAGCCCACGTAACCATTCTAAGCCAGGTGGCAATAAACCAGGTAGCAATAAGCCTAAACCGGGTGGTAAGAAGCCAACAGGTAGCCAAAGCAACGGCAATCAGGGCAACGGAAAGCAGAACGGTAATGGTAATAAACCAGCAACTGGCTTCATCAAAAAAGCCCCTGCTAGCCAGCAATCGCAAGGCAATGGCGGCGGAAATGGCAAGCCAAACCGCAGCAAAGCGGGCAATGGTCAAGGTGGTAAACCTGCGGCTAACGGAAAGAATCGCCAACGCGCAGCACAACGTTAATATAGCGAGCCCATTGACTTCGCTATGGTAAAGACACAAAGCGCAGCTATTTAGCTGCGCTTTTTTGTGTCTGCTATTAATGACTAATCAAAGTTTTCACTTGGTTGTGTGATTACAAGGGAGTCTAACGCGTAAACACCCAATACTGACTAAATAGGTAATTGGTGACCATTCCGACCAGAGTTCCCACTGCCATTGCGATAAAAACAGCTCCTATAAATATAGGGAGCACTTCCGTCATCAGCTTAAAGCACAGTAAATTAGGTATCGCAGATATCGATGCGGAAAACATAAACTTTTGCCACTGAATCAACTTGTCACTCCAGTGACCTAGCCCTTTGAACTCAAAGGTCAGCACTCGATTGCCAAACCAGGTTGTCGTTGCAGCAGCAATGAAGGAGCCAATTCGCGCAGTCATTAAAGGCAGTCCAATAACGTAATGCAGCAATGCAAACACTAAGCAATCAACAACAAACCCAACAACACCAACCACAGCAAATCTAATCAGCTTGTGATGAGATTGAAGCCTTTGGCTGTGTGTCTGAATCTTATCGTTGAACATTCGTAGCCTTGAGTTAACGTTGAACATCATTTTCACTTTGAATATGACTCAACGAAAAATTAGGTGTGATACTGAGGTTATGACAGCTGAACAGAGCACGCTTAATCTTGACCGTCGGTTCCAGAATGCACGTTAACGCGTTCTCTTTAATCTTAGTTTCTACTTCCGCTTTATGGCCGATCAAATAGAACTTATCGATGCCATTTAGCTGCTCGATATCAAGAAGCTTTTTCGCTTGCCCATGACTATAAAACTGCCCAGAGAATGGTCGTTTACCCACATAAAAGCTTGGCGCAGAATCTGTAATCTGTTCAAAGATAATACGGTCACTCTTCTCATTCGCTTTACCTAGGTTCAGGTATACCATCGCAATCATCAGCAATACAGGCAGAACCAAAGCCACGCTTGAGAACCACTTTTTATCTTTTTCCACTACGAGTATAGCAATCAACAGGCCAAGCGCTGGGATACCTGGGAGCACATAAGCTGGAAGAATATTACCCGCCATAGTGAAAAGAATCAGTGGTGAAATCAACCAACAAACAAGAAATGAAAACAACCCGCGATTTTCGGCGTTAACTTCTAAGATTTTCTTACGACGGGCGATAGCCAAAATAGGCAACACAATCGACCAAGGCGCAGCGGCTTGAATCCAGAACACCCAAATCATACCTCTGGTTTCATCATGAGCAGATCCGTAAAGATCCCCTTCCCAACCGCTCACAACAAAACGGTTAAAGTGCTCGCCTACGATGAAGTAATCAATAAATCCCGGCGTTGCCATTTCAGCCATCATGTACCAAGGCAAGGCAATCGCCAGCATCACACCTAAGCCCGACAGCAGTGGAAAGCGTTGCCACAACACTTTAAAAGCGCCAAAGAAGCCATGCTGTAAGATTAACCAAGGGAAAACGGCAATCCCCATGATCACAATCGCAACGGGTCCTTTTGCAAGTAACCCCAGAGCTAAGCCAATAAAACCGATGTACCCCCAGTTTCTGTTCGTCTTAACACTTCCTTCAGCTTGCCAGCATAAGTAAAAGCCTAACATGGCGATTGTCATAGCTAAGGTCAACGCCATGTCAGTCATCACGGCACCCGCCGCGATAGAAAAAATACCGCACGTCGCTAATACAACAGCCGCCACTAAGGCACTTTGCCCCGTGCGCTTCGCCATATACGCGACCAATAGAATCGTCACAAAGCCTGCTAGCCAATGTGGCGCACGCACCGCAAATTCACTCAAACCAAACAGCTCAATCCCCGCTGCACTCATCCATGTAAACAACGGCGGTTTACCCCAAAAAGGAACGCCATAATCAAACTGAGGAGTTAACCAGTTCCCCGTTTCCACCATCAAGCGTGCCATTTCTCCGTAGCGCGCTTCAGTGGTGTCCATTAATGGGTAACTCGCCAAAGATAAGAGCCTTAAAACCAATGCAAAAGCCAGCAAATACCATAGGTGCGTTCTGTTCAGGCTCATGCTGACTCCTCTAATTTAAAATGTGTTTTCAATGCGGGTGTATCGACGACTGATTGGATCAGATACAGAGGCCGATTCTTGGTTTCTATGAAAATCCGACCTATGTACTCACCCATCAAACCAATACTTAAAAGTTGGATGCCACCAAGGGCAAGTTGAACGACCATCATTGACGGGTAACCCGTGATAGGCTCACCGAACATCATGGTTTTGAACACGATAAAAATGCCATACACGAAGGCACTAAAAGCCACTAAACCACCCATGGCCGTCGCAATACGCAGTGGCCGAATCGAGAACGAGGTAATGCCATCCATCGCCAATCCAATGAGTTTGAGGTAATTCCACTTGGTCTCACCACAGAAACGAGCGTCACGCTTAAATTGGAGTGTCGCTTGTCTAAAACCCGGCCATGAAAATATGCCTTTCATGTAACGGTTACGTTCCGGTAATTGATTGATATGGTCGACAACTTCTCGGCTTAACAGTCTAAAATCGCCGACATTTTCAGGGACATCTATCTTCGCAGCCAGGTTCATGACTTTGTAAAAGCTTGCCGCTGAAAATTTCTTGAACCATGTTTCACCATCACGTTGGCTGCGCTGCATGTTGATCACGTCATAACCTTCGCGCCACTTAGCGATCATTTGCGGGATAAGCTCGGGGGGATCTTGTAAGTCAGCGTCTAACAAGATCACAGCTTGTCCACGACAATGCTCGAGGCCTGCGCTCATGGCTGACTCTTTACCAAAGTTGCGACTTAAACCAATAACAGAAATTGAGCTATTAATTGAAGTGAATGAGCTCACCAAATCCAAGCTGTGATCTTTGCTGCCATCGTCAACATAAATAATCTCACTGGTGATAGATAAGCTATCTAGCACCTTAGTGAGGCGAGAGTGAAACTCTTCTAAAACCTCTTGTTCATCGTAAAAAGGCACAATGATAGATAATGAGATAGCGGGATTGATCCGCGCTGTGGAGACTTTAGGTCGGCTAATATGAAGTTCGGACATAATATGTTCTTCTATTTTTTATCTGAATCCAATCTACCTCCCCATAAGTGAAAGTTATGTTGTTGACATATTTTTCACGCTCAATCAGGATAATGTTAGCGTCTATTTCTGTATGAGAATCAAAATGAAACGAGTTCTATTAGTCGAAGATAATCGTGAAATCGCAGGTGTCTTATTTGATTATTTTGAGTGTATTGGCATGGAACTCGATTATGCGGACAACGGTGAGCTTGGCCTGCAGCTCGCATTGGAAAACTCATTTGATATCATCATATTGGATCTTATGTTGCCACGAATGGACGGCTTAACGGTTTGTAATAAACTACGAGACCAAGGCAACACAACGCCTATTTTGATGCTGACGGCGCTAGATAGCCGCGAAGATATGTTGAAAGGCTTTGAGCATGGTGCTGACGATTACCTAACTAAGCCTTTTGATTTTGATATATTAGAAGCGAGAATGAATGCACTTATTCGTCGTTACCGCGGAAAAGTGGCATCCTCTAATCTTCAGTTTGATGAACTCACCATCGACCAAAAAACGCGTAAAGCCTACCGTAAAGATAAACTTCTCGCGCTAAACCCAACCACTTACACCATACTAGAGATGCTTTGCCAAAATGCGCCTGAAGTGGTTACGCGTGAAGATATTTCCTACAAATTATGGGAAGAAGACGAACCCAACAATGATGTGTTACGCAGTCATATATATCAATTACGAAATCAACTCGACAAGCCTTTTGACAGCCAGATGTTGATTACGGTTCCTAAAATAGGATTCCGCTTGGAGTCATCAAATTGATTTTAAATGTGCTTACCAGTACCAAAACCTTAACCGGTCGCTTAGCCGTTTTCTTTGGACTAATGGCCGTGATTGTGTCTGCGTTCGTCTATGTCGTTTTTGTTGCCGCGCTCTACATGTCTGAAGACCGAGTAGGTGAAAGACGCATCCTGATTGACCGCAATTACGCCATCGGATTATTCCAAGCAGGAGAAAGTGGTGAGCTAAGAATTGATGACCTGACCGTCGCCTATAACAACCTGTCATTCGTACCTCCCGAATATTATAAACTCATTGCAAATAAAGAGAGCTTTCTCGGAGAGATCGGCGAAGAGCCAGAGTCACGAATGGTCTATGTAGGCGAGTATTCTGACAAAGGGAAAACCCACCCAATCATCCTACTTTCCGAAATAGACCGTGTTGAATTTGCTATTTCCGAACTGGTGTACGCGACCGCCTTTGTGCTCACGTTGCTTTCAATCTTAATTTTTAGCTTTGGTGCTCTGCTCTATCGACTGTCAAAACGACTGATTGAACCTTTCAACTCTCTATCTGAGCAGCTTGAGTCAAATAAGCTCAACCTCAATGAAGAGTTTGGTGTGAGTGATGATGCGGCAATTGAATTTCGTCAGCTAACAGATCAACTGAATCAGTATCGTCGAGAAATCAATTCCTTGGTCAAGCGAGAACAAGCCTTTGCTCGGTACTCAAGTCATGAGTTAAGAACGCCACTAACGGTTGCTCGAGGTGCGAATAAGTTACTATTAAGAAGCGAAACAACCGAGTTTCAGTCTCGTCAGATTGAGCGTATTGATGAAGCTATTGTTCAGATGTCGGAGATGGTCGATGCCTTGCTTGGCCTAGTGCGTTATGAACGAAACAGTGACGATGCGCCACTACGCCTTTTCAGCCAGCAAGAATTAGAGGCCATCGTTTCAAAAAATGCGTTACAGGCGGATGAGAAAGATGTCGAAATATCCGTGCTCGTCCAGTCAGAGCCAATCATTCAAGCCACCAGCGCGATAATGAACATGTTGGTTGGCAACTTATTGAGGAATGCGATTGCAGCGACCAACAGTGGCACTGTTACGGTTACTCTGTCTCAAGACAGTATTGTGATTGAAGACCAAGGTGAAGGTCTTCAGGAACAATACAATCCGAATGGTCATGGATTAGGTCTATTGATTGTCGATGACTTATGCCAGCGCTTTCAGTGGAGTTTTGAATTAGAGAATCGCAACTGTGGCGGATGTAGCGCCCAAATCATCTTTCAGACAGATTCAGCTTAACCTATATAAACACCAACAAGATCAGAGTCTAATAAACTCGTCACTCTGAGGGCAATATCCGATGAAAAGTTGATTTAGTTGGTTTACAGCACTGGCTAGCTACTAGATACTCGGTAGTCCTATTTGATTTGAAAATGCTGGCTCTTGAGTCAGCATTTTGTCTAAGTGCGATGAAACTAAATAATAGCCCTGTAACTCAGCATCAATACAACGATCACACCTTTTTTTTAAAGCGAGACGATCAGCTTCACTCCCACTTTTGCGGCAATAAAGCCAGAAAATTCATGAAGCTACTGGAAGACGATCACCCAAACACCACCACTCTAATAAGCTATGGGTCCGCTCAAGCTAACTCCTTGTTCTCGCTCGCAGCACTTGCAAAAATCAAAGGCTGGACGATGGAATTTTACGTCGATCACCTGCCTCAATGGTTGCAAGAGCGCCCAATCGGAAATTACCGTGGCGCCATCGACCTCGGCGCTAAGGTGATCTCAGTAAAAGAGACAGGTTCTGAACTTCATCCACAACAATATATCGAGCAAGTAAGACAGCCTGACTCTCAGTGCATTGTGTTACCAGAAGGTGGACGTTCTCAGCTTTCTGAATATGGCGTAAAACAACTGGCTATGGAGATACTCAGCTGGACTCGCTTCGAAAATAAACACGATTTTGTGGTTGCACTGCCCGCAGGTACAGGCAGCACAGCGCTGTATCTTCATAAGTACTTAAAGTTACACAACATCCCGGTTTTAACCTGTGCGTGTGTTGGTGGTAATGACTACCTAACGCAACAGTTCAATGAACTTGGTGAAACCGATCACCCGCAGATTTTACCACTCAAAACCAAGCACCACTTTGGTAAGCTATATCAGCAGGACTATCAGACTTGGTTGAGGCTACAAGAGCAAACAGACATTGAATTTGACCTGCTGTATGACCCATTGATGTGGCAATGCCTAGAGCAATGGCAAGAAGACAACCCCACTAAAACCATCATCTATATCCATCAAGGCGGCATCTTGGGTAATGAGTCGATGTTGCCGCGCTATCAACGTAAATACCCAGATATGTGTATCAGCAAAACCAACGCATCTTGGTAATCGCCAATTTCAATATAGAACCTTAACTTCAAATCAAACAAAGGAATCTGGCGAGAATCATCACGTTATCTATACTTTCGATTGAAACTCAATTGTCATCGAAAGGAACAACGCATGCGAAAACTCACTACACTCGGCCTGTTTTCAGTTTTACTGCCCTTCTCTGCGATTTCAGGAGAAAACGTCACTTACCAAGTCGACGGTGTGGATTACGAAGGTTACTGGAGTGAAGCTAGCGACCAAGCGCCGTTAGTGCTACTAGTACATGATTGGGATGGCTTAACCGATTACGAGAAGAAACGTTCTGAGATGCTCAACGAACTCGGTTACAACGTGTTCGCCATCGACCTATTTGGTAAAGGCATTCGCCCGACCGAAGTGAAAGACAAAAAACAGCACACAGGCGAGTTGTATAAAGACAGAGAAAAAATGCGTGCACTACTTAATGCGGGAGCAATGGAAGCGAAAAGGCTTGGTGGTAACTTAGATAACAACGTAATGATGGGTTACTGCTTTGGCGGCGCAGCCGTTTTAGAGGCCGCTCGTGCGGGCATCCCTTCGAAAGCTTATGTTACCTTCCATGGCGGTTTATCGACACCGAATGGGCAAGACTACGCTGAGACTAAAGCCCCGGTTGTCGTGTTCCATGGTACAGCCGACGCAATGATCTCAATGGAAGATTTTGGCAGCCTTGCCGCTCAACTGGAAACAACCAAGGTTCCGCATGAGATGATCACCTATAGTGGTGCGCCACATGCCTTTACCGTATTCGGCTCAAACAACTACCAACAAGAAGCAGACCAAAAATCCTGGGATAGATTTACCCATGTGTTAGAAACCACTACCCGATAAGCAGCAACCCTAAACTCAATCAGCCCATGCTTAATGATAAACATGGGCTGATTTATATGAACAAGCATTTTGATGAGCTACATGTAGCGATGAATACTCAAGTCGTCTGATTTAATATCACTATCAGAGCCACTAACCACACTCGCTAACAGCTTTCCTGACCCACAAGCCATCGTCCAACCCAATGTTCCATGACCCGTATTAATAAAGAGGTTCTTGATTGGTGTCTTACCGATTATAGGCGTGCCATCGGGAGTCATTGGCCTTAACCCAGTCCAGTATTCAGCTTTTGAAAAGTCACCGCCCTGTGGGAATAGATCTTTTATCACCATATCAATCGTGGCTTTACGTTTTTCTGGGATTAGGAAGTCAAAACCAGCGAGCTCTGCCGTACCGGCAATACGAATACGATCATCAAAACGTGTCATCGCCACTTTGTAAGTCTCATCCATAACAGTTGAGGTTGGTGACTTATCTGCATTCACAATCGGCAGTGTTAGCGAATACCCTTTCACTGGGTACACAGGAATAGACAAGTCCACTTGCTTGAGCAAGTCTCTAGAATAGCTACCCGATGCGACCACGTAAGCATCCGCTTTGAATTCACCTTGAGTCGTTGTAATACTCTCGATGGTTTGATTCTGATGATTCAAACTGACCACTTCAGTATCAAACACGAACCTAACACCGAGTTGCTTGGCTTTCTCAGTCAAGGTTAAACAGAACTGATAGCAATCACCGGTTTCATCATGAGGTAAGTAGAGCCCACCCACCAACTTCTCTTTGACGTCAGCTAAACCGGGTTCAATGGATAGGCACTGCTCAACGTCAAACAACGAGTGCTCGATCCCACTCTCTTTCAACAGCTTCATATCTTGCTGAATAAAATCCAATTGCTTCTCGCTTCGAAACACTTGTAGCGTCCCTTTCTGCCTACCTTCATAAGCCAATTGCTCACGGGTTCTTAGCTCAGTCAGGCAATCTCGGCTATAGTTTGCGATTCTCAACATACGCGATTTGTTCTTTGCATATTTGGCTTCATTGCAGTTGGCGAGCATCTTAGTCGCCCAAGACACCAATTCAGGAGAAAGTGAAGGCTTCACTTTAAGTGGCGCATGCTCTTGGGTTAACCATTTCATCGCTTTTAATGGAATACCCGGTGCTGCCCATGGTGAGGAATAGCCGTAAGAAATCTGCCCTGCATTCGCAAAACTGGTTTCTTTGCCACTGTTGTCTTGACGATCAATAACCGTCACTGAATGACCTTCTTTCGCCAGATACCAAGCGCTGGTCAACCCAATAACACCGCTGCCAATTACAATAACTTCCATTCTCTTCTCCTAATGCCCGACAAAGCCAAACCTATCGAACACAGCTGTCAGTCAAAATTCGTTTCGTTAATGATTTGTAACTTATTCTGCACGTGTTGACTTAACAATAACGAGAGCGTTGATAAAAAATCAATTCAAGTTAGAAACGAATTCGGAAGTTTGGAACTGTGATATTGGCGGTATTTGGAAGCTTGGGAGGGATGGTTAGATAAACCGATTAAGCCTAGATATTGTAGGCGTCATGACTCAAGAAAGTGGCATTTTCAAGTAAGAAATCTAACAAGGTTTCTGCCTGTAGCGTGAGTGCACGACCTTTCAAAGATTGAACCTTAACCGTCGCCTTCGATAGCATCTCCAACTCGGTCGCAACCACTTCGATCTGTCCTGACTTTATCTCATCAATCACGGTGAGTTTGGGCATAAAGGTCACGCCTAATCCTGCTGAGACAAAGTTAGTAAGTGCGGTTACCGAATTGGTTTGAAGCTTTGGCTGCAAGATAAGATGGGAAATTTGTTCGGCCTGCTTTACCAGCCTCCCCATCCCGGTCGAGTTATCGATTAAGGCGAGAGAAGCGCCTTTAATATCTCGCAGTGTCACTGGTGCACTTTTCATCGTAAGGAAGTGCCCTTTGGGAGCAATCAATTCCAGCGGATGGCTGCGTTCAACGTGGGAGTGTAGTTTGGGGTGCGGTGCTGAAGCATAGGTTATTGCAAAGTCTATCTGTTGATCTTCCAACATCTTGACCGCGTCCAATGCACCAGCAATCTCTATAGATAGGTTAATATCAGGATAACGTGCCATGAAGGTTTGCATCGGCTTTGACACCAAGTTGGTAATAAACCCTTCACCGATGGCAATACTAACATTGCCTCCTTTAAGGTTTTTGAGCTTGGTTAGCCGAGCAAGCACTACGGCTTCTCCACGAACAATAGAACGGTAGTAATTCAACAGCTCATTACCCGCTTCAGTTAACAGTGATTGGCGGTTGTTACGCTCCCACACTTTCATTTCCGCTTGCGCTTCGAGCTGTGTCAGCATTCTACTCATCGCAGCAGGGTCAACATTCATCATCTTGGATGCCTTACGCAGTGAGCCATACTTAGACAACGCGTTTAAATACTCAAGAGCGCGGATATTAAAGTGATGCATTCAACTTCCTTGTGATTCGACTGACACTAAATCAAGCGTCTCACAAATTGGCGGTTAACATGTATCCCAATTTATCAAGAACGTGCTTACACTCGCTAACTTGTGCACCGAGTCACTTCAAGGCTGTTGAAGGCTCATGCTCGTTCATTCGATCTACTCTTGATAAACAGATGGAAAGAGCTTACAGAATCCTAATTTATACCAAGCGCAGTAAGTAACCAGAAATAGCCAAAAGACTTTGGGATAGAGATAGAGATAGAGATAGAGATAGAGATAAAATATAGATGCTCTTAAACGAGAAAACCCCAGCATTTCTGCTAGGGTTTTGAATAGTGGTGGAAGGATGGGGATTTGAACCCCAGATACGCTATAAACGTATACTCGCTTTCCAGGCGAGCGCCTTAAGCCACTCAGCCATCCTTCCACAAATTTTGTGTTGAGCTTGTCACTCAACGAGGCGCTACTTTATTGATTCTGCTTGCTTTGGTCAAGAGGCATTATCAAAAAAAGTGCCTTTTTCAGTTTGTTCGATTACAAATTAACTCATTAGATCAAAAACAAACCACATTTCATTATTTCGCTGTATTTATGCTTGTTGGTAATAGCCCGGAACTCGGAACCATTTTCGGCACATATCTAAGAAGTAACCGTACAGCACGCCCATACCGCATGAGATAACCGCATTACTAGTTACAGCCGTAACAATCTGGTCGCTTGAAGCACCAACCGCCAATAAGATACCGGCATACACAGGTGACTGGAATAACACGTACGCCACCAAGTCAGACAAGTTTTTCATCAATGAGCTTTGTGAAAGCTTTGCACCATTGCGCAGGAACCAATCACGAAAGACTCCATAAGGCCATGCGATAGCGATGTTTACCGGAATAGATAACGTTCGAGAGGCAAGAGACTGCTCAAATGTCATACCAGAAATAAACACTTCTACGATCATGCCAGAAATAAAACAGAAAACGACCATAGCAAATGTATCCGCAGCGGCGTTTCGAATACAAAATGGACCACGAGACTTCATTGATGATAAACCTAAAATATATCACTGCTTAATTAGTGATTTAACAACACATAAACAAGGCACATAAGCACCTTGCCAGATAATATCGCTATTAAATCACAAGATTAGTAGTCATACATTCCAAATTAAAAATAAAGTCGTAAATTAACAACCAAAAACCACTTTGAAAGCAGTCATTTCCACCAAAAAAACACACACCGGTCAAATTTCAATCATATAGCCACTGCATTTATGTAATTAAACAACACCTATGCCATAGGAAGATTTACAGTAATGGTATTAATGATCTCTTGTTCAGGAGTAGAACCTAAAGAAACCTGTTCTAAGGCTTTATCAACTTGAGATGTAAGTTCTGCGTTATTCATAGGTTCAGCATGAACACGCAAGCTCTCTAAGGCAGACTTAATCAGCGATAGGTTATTATCTTCGAGCGCTACGTACAGCGTGACAAGTAGCTCTTCGGTGTTATCTTTGTTTCGCAGATCAGGTTTAGGTAATGACTCGCTGTTACTTTTCGAATCATGTTTTTCAACATCCGGGCTATCAAGATCATGAGCTTTAACTTCATGGTATTGGTAAAGCTTGTTCGAATAGCGGAACAACGCATCATCCAACTCACGCTCATCAATCGGCTTGGCAATAATATAATCCACCCCCGCACCAAGCATACGTTCGCGAGTCTCTTTAAAAACATCAGCCGTACAACCAAACACCAGTACCGATGATATCTCGCCGATCAAAGCACGAATAGCCGTGGTTGATTCAACACCGTCCATCACTGGCATATGGTTATCCATCAGAATCAAATCAAAGCGTTCGGCCACCACGGCTTGTATCGCAAGTTCACCATTTTCGACACTCTTACAAGTAAAGCCTTTACTGCTCATAAAGGTTTCAATGATGACGGTATTGGTTCTGTTATCCTCGACAATCAGTACCTTCAAGCCAGAGTAATCTAACTTCTTATGTGGCAAGCTCTCTATTTCGCCAGGCTGGCAAGGCTTAATCTTCAAGCGAACATCGAAGCTGGTACCTATCCCTTCTTCGCTGGTGACGCTAATACTGCCCTCCATCAACTGGGCAATTTTCTTCACAATCGCTAACCCGAGACCAGTACCGCCGAAGCGCCTCGTGGTCGAAGACTCCGCTTGTTCAAACGGTTTAAAAATACGTTTTTGTGCTTCTTTAGATATACCAATACCTGTGTCGCGAACTCGAATACTAAGGTAGGTATCACTCCCTTCTACGACTTCTTTAAGGTACACCTCGACAAAGCCTCGAGAGGTGAACTTAACGGCGTTGTTTAAGAGGTTAAACAGAATTTGGCGAAGACGTGCTTTGTCTGAGAAGTACCAACGGTCAGAAGGCACTTCGGAGTAAACTTTGAATTGAAGCCCTTTCTCGGAAGACAAGGTGTAATAGACACTGTTGATACTACCTATGATTGAATCAAGCGGGAATCGAGTCTCATCCAGATCTAACCTGCCTTGCTCTATCTTTGAAAAATCCAAGATCTCATTGAGTAACGTCATCATATGATCACCCGAATCATACAGGCTCTTTAGATGCTTCTCTTGCTCAGTGCTCAAAGGGGTTTTCAGTAAGATCTGGGCCGTCCCTAATACACCATTCATCGGGGTACGAATTTCGTGTGACAAGGTCGCAAGAAAGGCCGTTTTGGCATTGGTTGATGCTTGAGCTTTAACCTTCTCAGCTTCGAGATAGATGGTTTTTTCGTTGAAGGTTTTGATTAAGTGACCAATTTCATCATCACTTGAGTAGTCAACATCGATGATCTCACCCGCTTTAGAACTATCAACTTGGGCGGCAATCGTTGTGATTGGGCTTATCAAATAGCGGTTCAATAAGTAATAACCGGCCATCACACACAATAACAACAGCGGCACAATACCGCCTTCAACGCTCATTACCTGACGAAACACTTCGTCAGCGACCCGTGATTTTGAGTTGACGACATCCACTTGCCACCCAAACTCTCCAAATTGATTACTACTAATATAGATCCCTTCAACGAGATTGAAGTTATGAGAAACCAACACTTGGTTGAGTTTGTCTCTTAGAGTAATACCAAGGTTGTACACTTCCGCATGGTTCTTAATAAAGCCAAGCAACTCTTCAAGCGAGAGGTCCACCGTCGCAACACCTGCAAAGGTGCCATCGTAATAGTAAGGTGAAGATGCGGTGATCATTTGAACATGTGTATATGGGTCAATATACACATTGCTCCATGCAATAGTTCCCTGTTCTTTATTTACTACCGATGTATACCAATATTCGTTTTGATAAGGCGCATTTTTGGGGTTGTTATAAGAAAAGAGCTGGTCAATCTCACCATCATCAGCTTTGTTGAAAAAATAACTGTTTAGAATTTTATTCGAATCCAATGTATGCGGTTCTGGCCAAATACCTGCGCTGACGATCGTATCATCACTCGCCGCCAACATTGACTTAATAAATAACGGTATAACATCAGTATCGCGACGTTGTGCCTGAGCGAAGCCAACCAAGCTATCTACAAAACCTTGAGAGCTACTGAGGGGCTCTGTAATCAATTCCGATAACAGTTGTGTACGTAAGTCGAGGTTTTGTTGCAGCTTAGCGCGTACAGGAGATTCTACGACGTAATACGTCACACTACCGACAATGGCAATGAACATCGCGAGGTACACACCAAGCGCTACCATACTTTTTTTCTTAAGAGACGACCGTATTTGCATAATTATCTTGTTATTTTCTTTTGTGTTTAACCTAGTGTTTATTACTAATGACATCAAGCGTTTTTAGATTGAAGCTTGATTGGCGCAAGTTCATTGGTACTATAAGCGCAAATATGTTCCCTTTTACGGTACCTCACTTTGACTTTACAAGATATTCTTGCGCTTCCAGAGTTGGAAGGAAAGCTAATCACAGAACACAAAACCATGGGCTTTGTCACTGCAATGGCAGCCGCTCCAAATGTGTTAACCCCTCATGAATGGCTTCCGTTCCTTTGGGGTGGCGAAGAAGTCGCGCCTTTTACCGACGGTGAACAACTGGAAAGCTACATTGAAGTTATCATCGCGCTTTGGAACAAAACCCGCCCAGAGCTGATCGAAGGTACGTGGGTATGGCCTGAAGCTTGCCAATTAGATGATGCAGAAGTTGTAAATACAGCAGCTCGCGATTTTTGTGAAGGCTTACTTCAAGGCTGGCAGATTGCCCGTGATGATTGGGAAACACTGATGCCAGAAGACAGCGAAGACAACGCACTGGTCGGCGGCGTGTTGCTTTCACTAAGCATGCTTTACGATCCAGAAACGTCCATTGCTACGCTTGCAGAACAAGGCATCGAAGGCCTTGAGCAATTTGAAGAGATCTTTAACGCTGTGCCTGTGATGCTTTGCGGGTTAACGCAACGCGGTATCGCATTAGCCGAAGCTCAATAATTTTCTATTATCTTTAATGCTAGAGATATAAAAGAAATAAGAGAAATAAGCTACGCTATATCGAACGATAGTAAGAAGGCCTCACAATGAGGCCTTCTTTCGTTTCAGGTGACACAAACTAACCGTCTAAAAGCCTTTCCAATCGAAATGATCAATTCGCTCATCGGCAATGTAAAACAACTTAGTGCCGCTGCTGACAACTTGATCTAACTCCGGATTAAGCTCTATACCACTTCCCGTATCAATCGCGATCAGCGTTGCTTTGTACTTCTCTTTAAATACAGAGAAAATAGGTGCGACGGTTACAGGTTCGGCATCTTTAGGGTAATACGTCGAATACTGTGTCATACCTCTGGTTGAGCTTAAGAGCTCTTGATGAAGCGCACTTGAGCCAGGGTCAACCGCAGCTTTTGCTAGCATTTCGGCACCCACTGCCGGAATACATTCAGAATTTGGGCAATGTTGATGCAATAAATCGCTCAACGCCTCGTCTTTAAAGTAAACCAAAAGGTGGGCTTTAGGGTTTCGGTTCGCACAATAGAGCGCTGCTGATAGCGTGATGTCGTCTTCTGGGTTATCAATCAGAATACAGCTGGCTGACTCAATACCCGTTTTCTCCATCTCTTTGCCATCGGTGTAGCTGTTTACCTTAACGAAATTGATCTCACCGGGTAACGGATTTTCGATATCAGAACGCGTACATAATACGATTGGTCGCTTGCCCGTTTCTTCATGTTGCAGCATACGGATAAGATGAATTGTTCTTTGTTCATTCCACCCCAACATCAAAATGTGGTTTTCCACTCTCACTCTCCTTTTACCTAACAAGCCCGCTCGCCAATATTCAACACCTTCTGTTGCCACTTTACCCAGTAAAGCAGCGAAAAGGCTGAGTCCTCCTGGAATAACAAACAGAATAACAATCCATCGCCCCGCTTCCGTCGTCGGTGACAAATCGCCATAACCAACTGTAGAAGCCGTCACGACTAAATAGTATGCAAATGTAGTAAACGAGTTAGTTAAGTCCGTCTCACCCGCTAAATACAATGTCGACCACGATAAAAACACGTAGCCGAGGAAAGTAAACAGTAGGTTTTTACCATTCAAAACAAAGATATTCGCTTTGACCCAACGTTTGAGTTGTAACCAGATTATCATTAGAGCCTCTAATCCATTTCTCTTAGTTACATGCTAAAAAAAATAAATGATATCAACAAGATGTATCTTAAGAAAAAGGCACATGAACCCAAAATAATACCAATAGTCGACAATTAGGTGCAAAAAGACTTAGAAATATATGCAAACAATTTCCACGGATTTAATCAAGCCTGACAAAAAAGTCATGTTAGTGACTTCCCCAGAGGCACAATCAATGGAGTATGACTTACAGGATCATCAATAATAACGCTATCTAAGCCAAAGACTTGCTTAACGAGTTTGGCGTCAATTAAAGACTTAGGTTCGCCTTGTGCGACAATTTCGCCACCAGCAAATGCAATCAGGTGATCCGCATAGCGACAGGCTTGATTCAAATCATGCAGCACGGCAACAATAGTGTGTTTGTTTTTTCGATTAAGACGACGAAACAACTCCAACAAATCGATCTGGTGTGCGACGTCCAAATAAGTTGTCGGCTCATCAAGCAATACTATCGGTGTCTTTTGTGCTAATACCATGGCGATCCAAACTCGTTGTTTCTGACCTCCTGAGAGTTCATCGACCTGCCTCTCGGCCAAATCGGTGACACCAGTATCCTCCATCGCTTGGAAGACCGCTTCTTGGTCATCTAAGCTCCACTGCTTAAACAGTTTTTGATGCGGGTAGCGACCTCTTGCCACCAAATCAACAACTCGAATCCCTTCTGGAGCTTGTGAACTTTGCGGAAGTAACCCCAACTCTCTCGCCAACTCTTTAGCCGGTACCTTTTGAATATTCTGACCATCTAGACAAATTTGGCCTTTATAAGGTTTCAACAAACGGCATAAGCTTCTCAATAAGGTCGACTTTCCGCATCCATTAGGTCCGACAATGACCGTAAATTTACCTTCAGGAATATGAAGTTCTAGATTTTCACAAATAACGCGATTCTCGTACGCAAGTTTAAGATGACTTCCATTTAGTCGAGAGGTAATGTTGGATTCAACCGGTGTCGATAGGTTCATAAACTTCTGATTTCATTTAAGTTAAACAATATCCCCTAAGTAACCTGTAGCTATTTTCTTATTTTGCTATTTACTTATTTAGCTCTTTGATTACTTAGCTAATTAGCTCTAGCTATTCAGTTACTTGGGAAAGCGCAGCATCAAGAATAGACTTATTGCTGCTCAAGGTTACGTTTGGTTTCTTCGGGGCTAACATAGGTAGCGTTACACGATTTCAAGTTCAGCTGAGTACCCCATAACCAATTGGATCAACTTGTCACTTTTTAGGTACTGAACCCACTCTGTAAAAGGAGTCTCGGTGGATCACCCAAACCATGGACAAACTTAAGACGTATCGCTCTCATTAGTCATGTGTGTATCTATGCTTAAAACTGACGAGATCGGGTCAATAGCCAAATTAAATATATGCCACCAACAATACCCGTCATCCTGCCTATGGGCACGCTTGCTTGAAAAGGCAACCATTGAATTAAAACGTCCGCAGTTAAGACCAACAACGCGCCCATAAGAGCCGAAGAGAACAAGGATAATGCTCGCGACTTTCTCAATCGACCGACTAATTGAGGAGCAGCAAGGGCAATAAAGGCAATAGGCCCAGCAGCACCTGTCGCGAATGCGGCTAACACCACAGCAAAGAAAATCATAGAAAGACGGACTTGCTCGACTCGAATACCCAGCTGGGTTGCGATGTCATCCCCCATCTCGATCATGGCAAGTGCGCGCTTTAACATCATCATAAAAGGAAGGAGAATAAATACCCCAATGAGTACAGGATAAACATGTGTCCATGTTCTAGCATGCAGTGATCCTGCAAGCCATAGATTCGCCAAAATGGCATTGTCCAAATTACCCTTAACTAACATCAGGCTGTTCAGCGCACTCAAAATGGACCCGATCCCAATACCAGTGAGTATTAAGCGATACCCTCCAACCACTCCTGCTTTTACCGCAAGTAAGTAAACGATAACGGCCGTGATTACTCCGCCGACTATCGCTGCGATTGCAACTTCTATTGCCCCTTGCTCAAACAAAACTATTTGAGCAATTGCACCGGTCGCAGCCCCCGTAGTGAAACCAATGACATCTGGAGAACCAAGAGCATTTCTTGATACCGATTGAAATACCGCACCGGAAATGCCTAACGCCGCCCCAACAAAGACCGCAGTAAGAACCTTAGGTAGCCTTATGTTAAGAATTATTCGATCTTTTACGCCCCCCTCTCCAATCCCAAGAATGATATCGACGACTTGAGGCAACGAGATATTAAACTTACCCAATGTCATGGAATAAGTTGCAATAGCACAAACTGATATCAACAAAATCGAAGCGACAAGTATATGAGATGGTTGATAACAGAAAGAGAACTGGCCGAAGCGTACAACACTTCCCGAGCCAGAGTTTTGAAGAGTGTAAGGCTCTATCATCATAGGAGAGATATCTTCCAACGTTTCACTAAGAATACAAAGAATGGCCCACCGATTAGAGCAATCATAATGCCTACACTGATCTCATTGGGATACCCAACGATCCGGCCTAGAACATCAGCGACAACGGCCAGAATAGATGCAATCAGTAAAGAGAAAGGCATCAACCATTTATGATCCGGCCCCGCCACCATTCTCGCAATATGAGGGGCAGTAAGACCAACAAAGCTGATGGGACCAGCCGCCGCAGTTGACGTCCCGGCTAAAACAACAATAGCGATAGAAGCAAAACACCATATTTTGATCGGGTTAACACCTAAGGCGTGACCAATATCGTCCCCTAACGAGACAGTATCTAAGGCTTTACTTAATGAAAATGCGATAGCTAATCCAATGGCTATTAACACGGTAGCAGGAATCAAAACATCGTAGCCTCGTCCTTGAAATGACCCCACAGCCCAGTGTCTATATTGTTCGAACACCATTTCGTCGCTGTTTATTGTGATCATATGAGTCAGTGCAAGCAACACTACCGACAAAGCTGTTCCCGCCAATACAACTCTTACAGGGTTAACCCCTTTATTTACCCCTGCTAGGGCAAAAACGCCCGCTCCGGAAACAGCAGCCCCAAGTAAGCCAAACCACATCACATAGGCCATATCATGGATACCCAGAAAGGCTATCGCTGAGACTATGGCAACTGTCGCCCCCGCATTAACACCGAGTATCCCAGGGTCTGCTAATGGGTTACGAGTTAAGCCTTGCATGATAACGCCTGCAACACCAAGCGCACCGCCAACAACTAAAGCTAACAAGGTGCGTGGAATTCGAAGATGGACAACCAATAGATGATCACTGTTGGTTGAATCAAAAGAAAAAATCGCATCCAAAGTAACTACCGGCGATATGTAATGCGTGCCGATGAAAAGGCTAAAACACGAGGCCAAAAATAACAGCACGACTCCCGCCATCAACCATCGTCGTCTTTGTTCATGTCTTATCTGTTCAAGTGCTTCTGCAGGACCAGCAATACTTGTCATCATGGACATCCTTTACCTATTTACCGTAACCATTAACCATTAACCATTGGCATTAGCCATTAACCATTGGCATTAGCCATTAGCCATTAGCCATTAGCCATTAGCCTGCGTTTGTATCGCGCTCAAAAAGCTGAACAATGTCGTTAACGATTTCAGTGGCACTATACATATCGATACGAAAGGAATTCTCACCTAGGCCAAAGACTTGTTTATTCTGGACGGACGGAAGGTTGATCAAGATTGGGTCATGCATGAATCGATTAGCGCTGTCGTCACCCGCTTCTAGCAAAAATGTCGTATCGGCTTTAAGTTGAGTCAGCAGTTCAAAGTGGACGCGCATAAAGTCTGATAAAGGCACTGTGTTGTCATGCCACTGACGATTTTGCACTTCCATTTTGAAACCGAGGTCAGTGAGCAAATTCGCATGGACACCGTCCTCTAAAGCGATAGCATTGGTAGCTCCAGGTCCAAAATACGCCACAATATTGGTTTCGCCTTCTGGTATCTGTAGCTTGTTTTTACTCTGGTTAACGAACAACTCAAACTGGCTAATTTTTTGTTGGGCTTGTTCTTCTAACCCTGTCGCCTGTCCAAGCCTCAAAGCCAAGTCTTGCCATGATTGTGCGGTGTAATCCAAAATAATGGTTGGTGCTATTTGCTTAAATTCAGCGATTTGATCTCTCGCCGAATCACCACCGCGCCATGCTACAACAATCAAATCAGGTTCATAGATATAGGCAGACTCTAAATCAACGCTGCCGGCAGGCCATGCCTTTTCCACGCTTCTCTGTTCAGCAATATCTGCCCATTGACTAAAAAACTTCCCTTCATAAGTGAGTGCTGTTGCGGCTAAAGGAGCATCAATAGCCAGTAGCGTCCCACTAATTGTCACCGAGGTAGACAGGATTCGAGTCGGTTTAGATGGGATCACTGTCTGTGACCCATCCGCATTGACGAAAGTCTTGGGATAAGTATTTTGAGATGTCATTTCGGTTTCTGCGAAAACAGAAGTCGAAGCTGAAACCAAAAAAATAATAATGATTTTAAAAATCATATTGATTCTCATATATTTGTTGCACTTCATTTAGTCTAGGTTTAGTAAATTGAAATGGACTTACCGTGGTAATTGCTAAGCCAGTAAAATCATGGCCGAAACATCTGTCGAATAAATTCAATAAAACCAGCCTCTGTGAGGCCGGCTTTTAGTCAACAAAGCGGATTAGTACTCTTCATCCATAACTTCATGACGTTCATCATGATATGCTTCTTCATCCTTACCTCGTTTCCAGTAAGGAATCGCATACATATCTTTTCTAGACAGCTTGTACTCTTGTTTAAGTACTTTCCTACACGCAATCACGCTTTCATTTTCACCAGCAATGAAAGCAGAAAGCGAGTGAGACTCATTAGGTGCAATTAAGCCGGAGATGGCTTTACTCAATAGGTATTGCTCGCTCGTATCGTCTCTCACTAGCCACTTCAAAACCATACCTTGCGGATGCTGAATGTTATGTTCATCAGCAGCATCATCTATCTCGATAAATACATAGCCTTGAGTGTCAGAGGGAAGGTCCTCCAAAATCGCACTAATTGCAGGCACTGCTGTTAGGTCTCCCGCAATAATATGCCAACCTGCGGGTTCAATTAACGGCTCAGGCCCTGCAGGCCCGACAAGACCAATTTGGAAACCTTGCTCAGCTTTGATCGCCCACCCACTGCCGGGGGAACCGGTACCGTGGGTCACGAAATCAATATCAAGCTCATTCACATCGGCTCGATACTTTCTGACGGTATAGGCTCGAGGGACAGGTTTATGCTCAGGCCAAATAACAGTTTCACCTTCTCGGTAAGGTAACTGCAAAATCCCACTTTCCCGATTGGGGAAAAACACTTTTATGTGGCTACCATTTTGGTCTTCAGGAAACCCTATTAAAGAGTCACCTGTAACGGTAACTCGCAGTAGATGCTTTGAAATCTGCTCCTTACGAACAAAGTCCAACAGCATTGGATGTAAACGTACCGGTTGATCGTTCATCAATTTACCTCTTAAAGAGATCGACAGTATTGAATAGAAGCATGACTTTGATGGGAGTCTCTCCCAATGATCAGAAGGTTAGAATTAATACCTTCCCCACTTTCCATGCCAATGAATTTCAAAATAAACGCCTCGCTTTGAGCAAGGCGTTTTATTCTATCTAACCGATTAGAAGTACAATTCCACTGAACCACCAATTTGGCGAGGTGCTTGCTTCGTAATATCGTCTCCACCGAAATTGAATGTTTCTTTCTGAGAATCAAACAAGTTTGTAGCAAATAGAGACATACGTCCGTTAGTAAACACGTAGGCAACTTGGGCATTTGCAACCCAGTAAGCATCAATACTCTGATTCGCTGAGTTTTCAACGTCACTGAAGTAATCTCCAGTGTAATTCGCATTACCACTCAATTCGAAATTCTCAGCAAACATGTATAAAGCACCGAAGCTTGCCGTCAAAGAAGGGGCACGAGCGAGTTCTTTTGAGCTATTAGCATGATCTTTGTAGCTTGTTTTCAACAAACCAAGTGAAGCCAATAGCTCTAGGTTAGATGTGGCTAACCAACGGCTTCCTAGTTCTGCACCGTAAGTATATGCTTCATCAACATTATCAACTTTCACATCGCCTTTTGATGAAGTCTCCAATACTTGGAAATTATCATAGTCGTTGTAGAAGACGTTGGTTGTTAACTCAAGCTCATTATCTAGCAGGCTATGGCGGGTGAAGAATTCATAGTTCCAAACGTATTCGTCTTCATACGTATATGAAGAAAATGCCCACGTTTTGTTATTGAAGCCAACACCGCCACCTCCGGAGTTAAAGCCCTTAGCGGCTCGGATACCCACGGTTTGATCGGATTGAGGTTTATAGGCAACTTCAAGCTTAGGAAGGAATACATTTGATGTTTCATCATAATCTAAGCCGAAACGACCTGGGGCAACATAGCGTTTTTTGTTTTCGCGTTCGAATCGCCCTGCCGCTACCACTTCGATGCTCGGCATCACCAAGTAAGTCACTTCAGCGAATGCCGACATAGCGCGGTTTTTGCCTTCCATCGGTATAGATGAGCCAGTCTGTTCAAATACGTCATCATCTTCAGATTTGAAGTAGCGCAAACCGAACAAACCAGACAGATCTTCACTGAGGGAATTAAATCGAACTAAAGGCTCTATTTGGAACTCGTTACCCTTCGATTTGAAGTCCTGTTTTCTTCCTGCTGGATCTGTGCTTCGGTCGTAAGTACGGTCGGTATAAATCAAATTATTTTCAAACACTAACGTATCTGAGATGTCATAAGATACATCCCAAATGCCGCTTGTTGACTGAGTTTCATAAACAGCTCTATTGATCTTTGTTTGCTGAGATTCAGATTGAGGTCCAACGGTATCCATATGGGCAATCGTTAACGTGGTTTTGAATCCAGGAAGGCCTGCTGGCTCTAGCAAAAATTTACCACGAGCTGTCGTCATCTCAATGCGATTAGGGTCACCGACAGGTTCATAAGCAGTAAGGTCTGCATAACTACTGCGCTTTTGTTGATCAACACTCAATCTAAAGGCCAATTGATCTTCAAGTATTGGCGCCGAGATAACCGCTGCGGTTTGAGAGTAGTCTTGCTGACCAATAGCAGCCTTAACTTTGGTCTCAAAATCGTAAGTCGGATCATTGGATTTTAAAACGATAGCACCCGCAGACGCATTTCGACCTTGAACATAGCTTTGTGGTCCAAGATAAATTTCTGCTTGCTGCATATCCCATAAAGAACGGGGGCCGAACGCGACTTCAGAATAGCTGAGTGAACGTCCATCAATTGAAAGGTTCAACCTTGGCACGGAGCCACCAAAGGCAGCAAGACCACCGAATGAAGGACCTGAACCATCAACACCACGAATCGATGGTAGGTTATTACCCTGACCTGAATCCACAATGTTTGGTGTTAGCTGCAGCAAGTCATCGACCTCAGATGCGCCAGGAGTAGTCGCGATACGATCTTCATCATACACATGCACGCTTGAGCCCGTATCATAAATTGAACGCTCTATTTTCTCGCCATACACGGTGACTTCAAAAGTAGTTTTGGCTTCGTTAGCGGTAGTTTCATTATTATTTGTCGCTGCAAAAGCTTGACCACTTACGCAAAGTCCCATGATGATTGCAGATAAAGTGCGTAGTTTGAATCTGCTATTTCCTAGCTCATTCACTGCCGCGGGGCGTAATGCTGTCATTTAAAATTCTCCTTGATTAAGCATTAACTTTAGGTGGGCTCATGTAACGGCGTTTATAAGGAAAACGAGGGAAGACATTCAAAAGGTGTTGAAACGCGACAACTCAAAACGAGTATAGGCTGTGCTTCCTTAGCCCCTTATTGACCACTGCTTTATACATGAGCCAAAATTCCGACTGAAAACCGTCACATTGAACAAACCCTAAAATCACTCAACGAATAAATTGAAAAATGATCTTCCTTTCAATGACCTGACGAATTTTCAACCGTACCTTATCGGTTGCATATTTAAATGTAAAGCATTCTCATTTAATATTGATAATGATTATCAATATTAATAGTTACTTAAATTTGGCACTCTGATTTTTTGACAGTAAGAGCACCTAACGAGATGCCCTATTCATGAAGGTAGGTTGAAACAAAAATTTAAAAAATAAGACAGGGCTAAGAACTTTAGAGAGGGACTTTAGTTAATGATGAGCGTGCTGATTAAGAAACCCTACTCGGCTCTTGAACAACTAAGCGATAACCTACAATACTGCCTTCACTGGAATCACGTCGGGCATGAAGCTAATCTTCAGATACAAAAAAACCAGCACTGCGGCTGGTTTTTTAATGATGATAAATGCACCACGTTATAAAGACTGCAGAGTTATAAATATTGGATTATTTATAACCTCACATCATTAAATTAAGCGTTGCCTTTCACTTGAACGTTAAGCTGCTCAGCAAAATCTAGCATGCGGTTCAATGGGATAAGGGACTTCACACGAAGCTCGTCAGAAACGAAGATCTCGTGTTGCTCGCCACCATTCTCAAGCGCATTTTCAATCGCTTCAAGGCCGTTCATTGCCATCCAAGGGCAATGCGCGCAGCTACGACAAGTTGCACCAGCACCTGCTGTCGGCGCTTCAATTAGCTCTTTTTCAGGAACCAATTGTTGCATCTTGAAGAAGATACCTTTGTCAGTCGCGACAATCATCTGTGGATGAGGCAACTCTTTTGCTTTCTTGATCAGTTGACTTGTTGAACCTACAGCATCAGCCAGTTCTACCACACTTGCTGGTGATTCTGGGTGAACCAAAATAGCCGCTTCTGGGTAGACCGATTTCATTTTTTTCAAAGCATCAGCTGAGAACTCATCATGAACGATACACTCACCTTGCCAAAGCAACATGTCAGCGCCCGTTTGATTTGCAATGTAAGAACCTAAGTGACGATCTGGGCCCCAAATAATCGGTTTGCCTTCAGCGTCTAGGCTTTCAACGATCTCTAGAGCGATACTCGACGTAACTACCCAGTCTGCACGAGCCTTAACAGCCGCAGAGGTATTCGCGTAGACAACCACTGTGTGATCAGGGTGAGCATCACAAAACTCTGTGAATTTGTCTGCAGGACAGCCAAGATCAAGAGAACATTCGGCTTCTAGTGTTGGCATTAGAATGCGTTTTTCGGGAGTAAGAATCTTTGCAGACTCACCCATAAAACGAACACCAGCGATGATCAAAGTGCTTGCCGAGTGGCGGTTACCAAACTTAGCCATTTCTAATGAATCGCCAACAAAACCACCAGTTGCTTCAGCCAGAGCCTGAATTTCAGGATCCGTATAGTAGTGTGCAATTAGAACTGCATCTTTTTCTTGAAGTAGTGTTTTGATGTTTGCGATGTGGGCCTGCTTCTGAGCGTCGCTCAATGGAACTGGCTTAGGCGGAAACGGGTAAACTGTATCGATTTTATCTAGTATATGACTCATTGCTCTTGCTCTACGCAACTTCTTCCGAGAATTAGAGCATTCTACACAGGACAGCGATTGGGATCAAAAAGGATTGGTTGCAAACGATGACTAACTAATGCTTAAAACGCATAAACAAAGCGATGCGTTGACATCACGAAGAAGATAAGTCGACACTAAACTGAAGTTATCAGGTATAAAAAAGAGGTACCTGAGCACCCCTATTTTGTTTTACAAGTGGGTTTTAGCCACTTTAGCCGAAGCACTGTTTGGGTACTCGGTTACGACTTGTTGGTAATATTTCTTAGCTTGCGTCGCGTTATTGTTACGCGTAGCTATGTCACCAAGCTTAACCAGAGCATCAGAGCGCTTGTTAGAGTCTTTGTATGACACAACAGCGGCAAAGCTCTTCACAGCTTCCTTATCTTGCTTTTTAGCGAAATAAAGCTGACCTAACCAATAATGGGTGTTAGGCGTGAAGGTAGAATCTGGGAAGTCTTTTTGAAACTTTTGGAATGCTGCGATCGCACCCGTATAGTCTCGCTGCTTTAGAATCATATCTACAGCATTTTGATAAGCGGTTTGCTCATCAACATCAGTACTGAACGTACCAGAAGCGTCTTTTGAGCCTTCGCTCGCTGCTACTGCTACCGTTGCTGTTCCTGCTGCTTTCACCTCGCCTCTCACACGATCCAGTTCAATGAACAGTTCACGCTGGCGCTCTAGCATTTGTTTCATATCGTAGCTGTTTCGTTCCAACTCACCACGAAGCTCACTGATCTCCAGTGCCATGTCGTCGATTTGCTGCTGCATTTGAAGCTGAACGAGATTACGATTTTGAAGCAAGCGCTCTAAACGCTCAATATCTGATTCGTTAGATGCTGAACGAGAGGAAGATGTTGAATTTGTTGCGGTGCTATTGAGATCGGATACTGGAGCTGGTGCAGCGAACGTAGTGTTCGCTGCACTTGCCAGTAACGAAAGCAAAATGACTCGCTTTGTGTTACTGAACATGAGGCAATTCCTCAATTATATAGCCTACTAAAATTAGTAAACTAGTACTGCACGACGGTTTTTAGCGTACACATCTTCAGATTGACCTAGAAGAAGTGGCTTCTCTTCACCGTAGCTTACGATAGAGATTTGGTCTGCTTGAACACCTAGAGCTTGTAGGTATTTCGCTACAGCTTGTGCACGACGCTCACCAAGTGCGATGTTGTACTCAGGAGTACCGCGCTCATCAGCGTGACCTTCAACAGTAACGTTCATATCAACGTTCTTAACTAGGTATGCTGCGTGAGCTGCAAGCATTTCTTCGTAGTCGCCTGCGATAGTAGAGTTATCGAATGCGAAGTAGATTGTTTGAGTTTCGCGTAGCGCTTGCTCTTTAAGCTCTTGCTCAGACAGTTGACCGTTAGCGTCAATTGGCGTTACAACAGTTGTATCTACGTTGCCTTCTGAACCAGAAGTAGTTTGGTTGCTTTCTGTGCCAGATGTTGCAGAAGTTGCTTCATCAGTTGAGCTACATGCCGTTACTGCCATCACTGGTAGTGCAATCATCAAGCCTTTAAGAACTTTGTTAAGTTGCATCTTTTTTTCCTTACGTTATCAAACTTAGTTTCTACAGCGACTAAGTGCTATAGATAGTTATACGCCACAATAGTTAATACTATCAATAGCTAAAAGAATGTATCAAATAAACTAGAGAAACGGTGACCACGAAGGTGCTCTTACGCGCCCGTTCGTTGCCGGTAATCTAGCTTTAAAACGACCATCGATAGAAACCATCGATAGTACATTTGTTTTGTTGTAAATAGAGCTATAGATAACCATACCTCCATTCGGTGCAATACTTGGAGATTCATCTAACAATGTTTTTGTTAGCACCTGAACCGCACCGGTTTCCAAATCTTGTTTAGCCAAGTTAAAACCCGAGTTGCTACGATTGACCATGATCAGGAATCGTCCGTCAGGGGTGATCTGGCCACCTAAGTTTTGGCTACCTTGCCAAGTAATACGAGATGTCGAATTATTTGACAAATTTACATTATAAATCTGTGGTTTACCACCACGATCCGATGTGAAAATAAGAGACTTGCCATCTGGGTGCCAGAACGGTTCAGTATTATTAGAACGGCCGCGGGTAATTTGAGTCAACTTACGGCTAGCAAGGTCAAGTGTGTACACCTGAAGGCTGCCTGTTTTCGACAATACCAACGCCAATGTTTTACCATCTGGCGAGAATCTTGGCGCACCATTATGACGAGGGTATGACGTCACTTTCTCGCGCTCACCCGTGTAAATATTCATAATGAATATTTCAGCTTGGCCATTTTGGAAACTCACATACGCAAGCTTCTTACCATCCGGAGACCATGCCGGTGACATAAGTGGTTGCTTAGAACGAAGCACCAAGCGCTCGTTAAAGCCATCGTAGTCAGCAACGCGAAGCTGGTACGGGTACTTGTCTTTGTCGTTCACAACTACGTAAGAGATACGCGTTAGAAACGCCCCTTTTTCACCCGTTAGCTCTTCATACACTAAGTCAGAGATGCGGTGAGCATATTCTCTCAAGCGTTTACCAGGCACTGTCGCTTTCTTGTTGAACAGCACATGATCTTTAGAAAGTACCAATTGGCCTTCATCGCTTAATGCACGGCTTTGACCTTTAGTCAGTTGACCACGAACAATGTCGATCAGTTGGTAGTTCACCACATACTGCCCTTCGGCATTTTTAGTGATGCTACCTGTTAGCAAGGAATCAACGCCTAGGTTAGTCCAAGCATCAAAGTTCACCTCGGTTTCACTGTAAGGCGTTTGAGGCATTTTACTTGTCGCTACTGGGCTGAATTTACCACTGCGTTGCAAGTCAGAAGCGATAACTGCTGATACATCGTGTGGCAATGGTCCTGCGCCTTCCCAACGGAAAGGGACAATAGCGATAGGTCGTGCAGAGTTAATACCGTCTGTAATAACAATTTCTAATTTTGCAAAAGCAGAGCTAGAAAAAAGACATGCCATAACAAACAGGCTCTTGAAGAAGTTACCTTTAAGCATAAGTTATCCATTTCTCATTATGGGATGAACCGAAAGTCAAAATCTCGGAATATTTGTTGTAACGATGAGTCTTGAGGAAAATCGAACTCTCTCGCTTTCACTGTAGCAGCCTGTGCTGCTGAGCAAAGCTGGCGATTTCCGCTAACTACCGAGACCCTTCTCACTACAGCTTTGTTACCACCAGTTGGTGTCAACTGAATGTTAAGAACACACTCTTGACCACGGAAGGAGTCTTCCATCAAGAGGTTTCGTTGCACAGTTTGTTGGTAAATTGATATATATCGAGCCTTTTCATCTTCTAAATGCTGATTCAAAGCAGTATTGTTATTACTTTGTTCAGTTTCAAGCCCAGCAAAGATATCGTTCAATGCCGCCTCTTGTTGTTTGCGCTCTTTCTCGGCTCTTGCTGCAGCTTCTTTTGCTTTACGGGCTTTCTCCGCTGCGGCTGCCGCTTCTTTCTCTTTCGCTATACGTTGTTTCTCAGCACGCTCAGCGGCTTCTTTTTCTTTACGGGCTTTTTCAGCGGCCTCTTTCGCGGCTTTTTCTTTCGCCACGCGTTCTTGTTCAGCTTTAGCAATGGCCGCTTCTTTTGCCTTGCGTTCTTTCTCTGCTTTCACAACTGCGGCTTCTTTCAATTTACGATCAGCTTCTGCTTTAGCGGCTTTCTTTTGTTCTTGCTTTAAACGAGCCTCTTCAACTTTACGTTGTTTTTCATTCTCAACTCGACGCTTTTCCGCTTCGCGAGCGGCTTTCGCTTCTTTAGCCTGCTTTTCTTTCAGCTTTCGAATGTTCTCTTCTTCAGCTTTACGATTTTTTTCAAGTCGTTCGCTTTCACGTCTTAGTTTGTCTAGACGCTCTTGCTCTTTTTTGCTCGCCGCTTCTCTTTGTTGACGAATCTGTTGAGCTTGCTGGCGAACCAACTGAGGATCAATCACCACAGCTTGAACCATCTGCCCTGTCGGCTTTGGTTCTGACATAGTGAAATCCGCTCCCCAAATGAGCGCAACGAATAGCATGACGTGCAGCCCAAGAGAAATAAGAAGCGGTGACCTAAAATTATTGGATTTTTTATTATTCGCTTTCATGAATGCTACGGAGCTATTCCCTTATATCCGTTAAAAGGCCAACCTTTGGCACACCTGCACGGCTTAATTCATCAAGTAATATAACCACTTCAGCGTAAGGCGTTGCGGCATCACCGCCAACTGCCACTGGAGAATTTGGCTTTAGAGACAGTTCAGCTTTCACTCGGACGATAATATCTTCCAGAGACAAGCCTCGCTGAACCTCTTCGTTATTCACACTCAAACCAAGTTCGCCGTCTTTGTTCACTTCAACGATAATGAAACTCGCGTTGTCGTCACCTAAGAGATCTTGTGCCGACTTAGCCGTTGAAGCCTGAGGCAATTCAACATCTACGCCTTGAGTGACAAACGGAGAAGTCACCATAAAAATGATCAGCAAAACAAGCATAACGTCGATGTAAGGTACAACGTTAATCTCTGCTGTCATTTTGCGTTTTTTAGGTTGGTATCCGGCCATCGGTTATTCCCTGCCAGCCATCGCTTGACGGTGAAGAATGCTATGGAACTCTTCAGAGAAAGTCGCGTAATTATGCTCTAACTTACCCACACGGCTGCTAAAACGGTTATACGCCATTACAGCTGGAATAGCAGCAAACAGGCCCATTGCTGTCGCGATCAGTGCTTCTGCAATACCAGGAGCAACCATTGCTAATGTCGCTTGCTTAACTTCACCTAATGCGATGAATGAGTGCATGATGCCCCAAACCGTACCAAACAATCCGATGTATGGACTGATAGAACCGACCGTTGCTAGGAAAGGTAAGTTGGTTTCTAGCTCGTCTACTTCACGGGCAACCGCTACGCGCATTGCACGTCCAGTGCCTTCCATAATGAAGTCTGGAGACGCTGCATTTGATTTACGTAGGCGAGCGAACTCAGTAAAGCCTGCGTAGAAAATCTCTTCAGTACCAGAGAGTTCGTCTTTGCGCTTGTTGCTCTCTTGATACAATTTAGCGAGATCAACGCCTGACCAGAACTTATCTTCAAACACGTCAGTTTGTTTAGTAGCTTGAGATAATACTTTGCTTCGTTTAATTATCATCGCCCAAGATACAACAGACATGCCCATGAGAATTAGCATGACCATCTTAACTAGTAAGCTAGCTTCTAAAATTAGGCCTAAGATTGAGATTTCAGCAGTCACTATTCGTTAGCTCCGTGAGAATAAATGTTGGCATTGCTTTGGGTTTCATTTTTTGATTGTCGATACATGCTACCTTAACCATTGCTTTACACAATGCTTTGCCATCAGGATTTACGATCTCTTGACAGAAGACCAAGGTAGCTCGCTTCAACTCGTAAATATTTGTAATGACTTGTAAAGAATCATCCAGGCGCGCACCTTGAATAAAATCGATGTCCATATGTCGGACTACAAAACCGATATTTTGTTCTAACAAGACTTGCTGAGAGACGCCAATTGAGCGCAACATCTCAGTTCGAGCGCGTTCGAAAAACTTAAGATAGTTTGAATGGTATACAACACCACCGGCATCGGTGTCTTCGTAATACACTGTCACTGGCCACGTAAATAGCTTAGATAATCCCTGCAATTTGATACCACAATTCAAAACGATAAAGATCTCACTATAACCTAACTCCTTATCATTAATAGTATATCGCTGTGAATTTTTTGATTTAACAGACGAAAAAAAAGGCCATCTGTATAAGATGACCTCTTTTTGGCTAAAAACCCAACAAGCATAAAGGTTCACGTCGTTCTGAACCTAAATCCTTTGCCTTTTATAAAAGGCGCAGCACCGTTAGGTAGAGCAAAATTGAGAGTGAAACATACGGACTAAACAGTAGCTGCCACATCCAAGCTCTTGGTTTAAATCCAATACCGTAAACCATGCTTGAGCATACTGCCCAAATGAACATAGGCCCGATGATCGCGTTAAAGCCACCGATGCTTGTCGCATACGCTTCAGGTTCCCACATCACTAAACCTACATGCATGAAACCCAATACTAGAGATAAAGCTCTTAAAAGAGTTTTATCCATTGGTTGATGCAGTTTAGCGATTTGCTCTGCGAGATTACTCACTGTCTTTATCCATCATTTCTGAATGCTCTAACCATAGAGCATTAATGATGCCGAATGCACATGCTAGAAGTACACCCAAAATCCATGCGAAATACCACATAAAATTTCTCCTAAGTTATTTAACTTCTAGCTTAGTAAGCTGAAACGTCGTTATCTTCGATGTGTTTCTTATCTAGACGACCGAACATTTTGTAGTATGTCCACGTTGTGTAGCCAAGAATCACAGGAACCATTACCGCCGCAACTCCAGTCATAAGACCAAGCGTTAGCTCACTTGCTGTTGAATCCCACATAGTCAAACTATGGTTAGGGTTCAGGCTTGATGGCATTACGAATGGGAACATTGCAAAACCAGCCGTTAAAATAACACCAGCGTTAGATAGGCTTGAGAACAAGAATGCGAAACCACCACGCTCAAAGCGAGATGCAATTACAGCAAGCAGTGGCATTGCTACACCAAGAATCGGCGCAGCCCACATTGCTGGATACGTTTCGAAGTTTGTCATCCAAGCACCAACTTGAAGTGATACTTCTTTGTTTAGTGGGTTTGAATCAGCAAACGTGTCTATCGTGCTTGTGATTACATAGCCTTCAATAGACTGAACCCAGAAGCCACCGATAACGAATAGAGCAATAGCAATTAGGCCAGTGATCTGAGCAACGTTTCGAGCGCGACTATGTAGCTCTTCTGTTGTCTTCATTTGAAGCCATGTTGCACCTTGCATCACGAACAACATCAGCGCCAACACACCACAAAGCAATGCAAATGGGTTAAGCAAAGCGAAGAACGTACCATGGTACTTAGACATCATCAGGTAGTTCAGTTCGAATGGAACACCTTGCAGTAAGTTACCAAATGCTACACCAAAGATGATTGGTGGTACTGTGCCACTAAAGCAAAGTGCGTAGTCCCAAGCTTTACGCCATTTTGGCTCTTCAATCTTAGAGCGGTAATCAAGAGCAAGCGGACGTAACCAAAGTGCAGCTAACGTCACGTACATTGCAAAGTAGAAACCAGAAAACGACGTCGCGTAAACCAAAGGCCATGCAGCAAACAATGCACCACCCGCAGTGATAAGCCAAACTTGGTTGCCATCCCAGTGAGGGGCAATCGTGTTTAGCATAATACGACGTTCAGTGTCGCTCTTACCGATAACAGGTGAAAGGGCTGCAACACCCATATCGAAGCCATCAGTTACGGCGAAACCAACCAGTAGAACACCGATCAATACCCACCAAATAAGTCGTAAGCTTTCGTAATCAAACATAATATTCCCTCACTTATACTTCGACTGAACGGCTAACTTTGTCTTCAACAGAGTTATCGTTTTGTTCGAAGTGGTAACGGCCTGTCTTTAAGCTACTTGGACCTTTACGTGCGAATTTCAGCATTAGGTAAACTTCAGCAATCAAGAACACTGTGTACAGTGCCAGAATCGCGAATAGAGAAGTCCAAAGCTGTTCAATAGTCAGTGCTGATGCAGCAACGTTAACCGGTAGGATTTCACCAACCGCCCATGGTTGACGACCAAATTCAGCAACGAACCAACCAGCTTCAATCGCAATCCAAGGTAGTGGGATTGAGAATAGCGCCGCTTTAAGTACCCATGGTTTCTGTTCGATCTTCTGACGACACGTTTGAACAAACGCCGCACCGAATACAAACAGCATGATGAAGCCACAAGCAACCATCAAACGGAATGACCAGAATAGAGGCCAAACTGTTGGGATAGAATCATCCGCAGCCATTTGGATTTGGTCTTCTGTTGCATCTACAACGTCGTCTGTATAGCGCTTAAGAAGCAGTCCGTAACCTAGATCACCTTTTACTTCATCAAATGCTGCTTTGTTCTCTTCTGAACGATCACCACCACGTAGCTTTTCAAGCAACTCATACGCATACATACCGGTACGAATACGATCAACGTGATCGTCGCGCAAGTCACGTAGTCCTGTTACTTCTGTATCAAAAGAACGTGTCGCAATAATACCCATAACGTAAGGGATCTTAATTGCGTAGTCTGTGTGCATGGTTTCTTGGTTTGGAACACCAAATACAGTGAACGCGGCCGGGGCTTCTTCAGTGTGCCACTCAGCTTCAATAGCTGCTAGCTTCACTTTTTGGACTTCACCAAGCTCGTAACCAGATTCATCACCTAGCACGATTACTGACAAGATTGCCGCCATGCCGAAAGATGCTGCAATCGCAAAAGAGCGACGAGCAAAGGCAAGGTCACGACCTTTAAGAATGTAGTATGAGCTGATACCAAGGATGAACATTGCACCCGTTGTGTAACCAGACGCTACTGTGTGTACGAATTTAACCTGTGCTACTGGATTTAGTACAACTTCAGCGAAGCTCACCATTTCCATACGCATAGTTTCAAAGTTAAATTCCGCACCCACTGGGTTTTGCATCCAGCCGTTAGCTACCAAGATCCAAAGCGCAGAGAAGTTAGAACCAAGTGCTACTAACCACGTTACCGCTAAGTGTTGACGCTTTGACAATCTGTCCCAACCGAAGAAGAAAAGACCAACAAAAGTAGACTCTAGGAAGAATGCAACAAGCGCTTCGATAGCCAGCGGAGCACCAAAGATGTCGCCAACATAGTGAGAATAGTATGACCAGTTAGTACCGAACTGGAACTCCATGGTTAAGCCTGTCGCTACACCAAGAGCAAAGTTAATACCAAACAATTTACCCCAGAACTTAGTCATGTCCTTGTAAATTTGCTTGCCAGTCATTACATAAACTGACTCCATAATGGCAAGTAGAAATGCCATACCTAAAGTCAGTGGAACAAATAGGAAGTGATACATCGCTGTAAATGCAAATTGCAATCGCGACAGATCAACAACATCAATCATGGTAACTCCTTTGTGTCGGCTGAATGACACTTGTGTGATTATTCACCGCAAAGATCCGTGTTAAAACAATTCGTGAGATTGTTATTACAAATTGAAACTTGTAGTAAAAACGTACCGTTATAGTTAGATTATTGTTAAGCATGAGCTAATATAGCTGCCGCTAATATTACTGGTAAAATCAGTATGTTTCAAAAGGTTTATAGGAGAACCTTGCGTTGATTTGTATCAATTTTATTCAAGCAAATTAGAGTTATTTTTGAACAGTTATGATTAAAATCACACCAATTATGTCTCTATTAATAGCAGCATATGATATCTGTGACAAAAGCTCAGCACCGCATCAACATATGAATTACAACTACCCATAAAGTATTAACAAAAAACATGACAGCTTATTTCATTTTTTGTTACTCAATTCAAACATGAAATCAAAGTTTTCATTTTTGAGGGAGCCATTCAGCTTTTTTATCGACTCGCTCAAAGAGTTGTTATTCAATAGAAAGCAAAAAATCCCAGCGCTTATGCAACTGGGATCTTTAAAAATGAATAAATTAACGATTAGATGGTTTATCGATGCCGAAGTGTAAATACGCTCTGTCGGTCGCGATTCGACCTCTTGGCGTTCTTTGTAGATAACCTTGCTGAATCAAGTAAGGCTCTAACACATCTTCAATGGTATCTCTCTCTTCACCAATCGCCGCAGCCATGTTGTCTATACCAACCGGGCCACCACCAAACTTCTCCATAATCGCAAGCAAAAGCTTCCTATCCATGTAGTCGAAACCTTTAGCATCGACATCCAACATGTTTAGCGCTTTATCAGCAACCTCTGGGCAAATATGTCCATCGCCTTTCACTTCCGCATAGTCACGAACACGGCGCAGTAAACGGTTAGCAATACGTGGCGTACCACGAGCTCGACGAGCAACTTCTAACGCCCCTTGCGATTCCATAGAAAGACCAAGACAATCAGCACTTCGTTGAACGATGTTTTGTAAATCTTCAACTTTGTAATACTCAAGACGCTGAGTAATACCGAAACGGTCACGCAACGGTGATGTCAGTGAACCAGCTCGAGTGGTTGCACCAATCAAAGTGAAAGGAGGAAGGTCGATCTTGATAGAACGTGCCGCTGGGCCTTCGCCAATCATGATATCTAGTTGGTAGTCTTCCATTGCTGGATACAACACCTCTTCAACCACAGGGCTTAGACGGTGAATCTCATCAATGAATAGAACATCATTTTCTTCAAGGTTGGTCAGCAGCGCCGCTAGGTCACCTGCTTTTTCTAATACTGGCCCTGAAGTGGTACGAATGTTCACATCCATTTCATTGGCAACAATGTTTGCCAATGTGGTTTTACCCAAGCCTGGAGGACCAAATATCAACAGATGATCGAGCGCCTCATTACGCATTTGTGCTGCTTTGATGAAAATTTCCATCTGACCACGAACGTGATCCTGACCTTGATAGTCAGCCAGTGCTTTTGGGCGTATTGCACGATCAATGACATCTTCATCTTTGAATACTGGGTTGTCCGGTGCAATAAGGCGATCGGCTTCAATCATAAATTCTGATATTCCTAACTATGCGCTTCTTGACTCTGCGCTTCTCGACTCTGTGTAAGGGCAAAGTGAATGAATCTGTTTTGTAGAACAAGTATATGAGGTATTAAACCATCGATTTCAGAGCTTCGCGAATCAACTGTTCGCTAGTCATGCCATCTTTAGCCACTTGAGAAACCACCTTAGAAGCTTGCGTCGGCTTGTAACCTAATGCAAGTAGTGCACTTACCGCTTCTTCTTCAGCGTCGTGGACTGTCGGCATAGAGTCAATAGGTGCAGCATCTGTCGCTGGAGTAAACAGGTCACCTGCGCCCCATCCTTTCAGACGGTCTTTCATTTCAACAACCAAACGCTCAGCCGTTTTCTTACCTACACCCGGCAGTTTAACCAATGTTGAGATATCTTCACGTTCAACACTCTGAACAAACTGGCTAGCCGTCATGCCTGAAAGTATGCCAAGTCCGAGCTTAGGACCCACACCGTTTGCTTTGATGACTTCACGGAACAAGGCACGCTCTTTAACTGTATTGAAACCATAAAGCAGCTGCGCATCTTCACGAACGACAAAGTGAGTGTAGATGATCGCCTCTTCGCCCACGTTTGGTAATTCATAAAAACAGCTCATTGGCATTTGAACTTCATAGCCAACACCACTCACTTCTATTAGTAACTCTGGTGGCTGTTTTTCTATTAATGTACCGCGTAAACGTCCGATCACAATTCACTCTCTTGATGGAATATTATTTGGGGAACAGAATATAAAAGAACTGGATACTTATCCAGTTCTTTGTGTTTTTTGAAGTGAATTATTTGGGCTTGGGGAGCTACATGCTTGGAAAACTATAAGCTTGGAAAACACATGGCCCAGGGTTTTAGAAAACGCCACGACCTAGATTAACGGTAACGCCCTTTTCTTGCGCCAGTTGCTTTACCTGCCAATGCAACCAAGGTTTTATTGGTGTTAGCGTGAGTGATCGCTACGCCTAGCGCATCGGCAGCATCAGCCTGTGGTTTGGCAGGTAACTTAAGCATGCTCATCACCATGTTCTGAACCATCGACTTATCAGCACCGCCATTTCCTGTCACAGCTTGCTTAATTAAACGAGCCGCATATTCATGTACAGGTAAATCCGCATTCACCGCTGCCACTATCGCGCTACCACGAGCTTGTCCAAGCTTAAGTGCAGAGTCAGCGTTCTTCGACATGAAAACTTGCTCGATCGCAAACACATCCGGCTGAAACTGGGTGATGATTTCGCTTACGCCGGCGTAAATCTGTTTTAGTCGACCCGGTAGCTCTTTTTCTGACATACGAATACAGCCGCTACCTAAATAATATAGGTGGCGACCATTTTGACGAATCACGCCATAGCCGGTAATACGCGAGCCAGGGTCAATCCCTAAGATAATAGACATAACTTCAATACTGATTATTTATACATGCTTTTCAGCTTAGTATATCGAACGCAAAAAAAAATGCCCGTCAAATTAACGGGCATTTTCTAATTTAATCACAAATCTTGGCTAATTAATTCAGAGCTCTCTATCAACTAGGAGCTCTTCATCAACGATGAAAAATAACAGGCTTACGCTTGCTCTTTCTTCTCTGCCAATTTAACAGCGATTGCTAGCTCTTCCAGTGATGCTGGGTTTGCTAGGCTTGGCGCGTCTGTTAGTAGACATGCTGCAGCTGTTGTTTTCGGGAATGCGATAACGTCACGGATGTTCTCTGTACCACAAAGAAGCATAGCTAGACGGTCAAGACCGAATGCTAGACCTGCGTGTGGTGGCGTACCGTACTTAAGCGCTTCAAGTAGGAAACCGAACTTCTCTTGTTGTTCTTTAGCTTCGATACCTAGGATACCGAATACAGCCGTTTGCATTTCTGCGCTGTGGATTCGTACAGAACCGCCGCCTACTTCGTAGCCGTTGATTACCATGTCGTATGCATCAGAGTTAGCTGCTGCTGGGTTCGCTTTTAGCTCTTCTGCGCTCACACCAAGTGGTGATGTGAATGGATGGTGCATAGCGTGTAGGTTGCCTTCGCCATCTTCTTCGAACATTGGGAAATCAATAACCCAAAGTGGAGCCCACGCTTTCTTGTCCGTTAGCTCTAGGTCATCGCCTAGCTTAATACGAAGTGCGCCCATTGCTTCAGCAACGATGCCCGCTTTGTCTGCGCCGAATAGAATGATATCGCCAGATTCAGCTTGAGTGCGCTCAAGAATACCGTTGATTACGTCTTCGCTTAGGAACTTAGCAACTGGAGATTGAATACCTTCCATGCCTGCAGCACGGTCGTTCACCTTCATCCAAGCTAGGCCTTTCGCGCCGTAGATGTTTACGTGTTCAGCGTAACCGTCGATTTGCTTACGAGTTAGCTTAGCACCACCTGGGACACGGATAACCGCTACGCGACCTTTTTCGTCGTTAGCTGGGCCAGAGAATACTTTGAACTCAACGTCTTTAACCAAGTCAGCAACGTCAACTAGCTCTAGTGGGTTACGTAGATCTGGCTTATCAGAACCGAAACGACGAATCGCTTCAGAGAAAGGCATTACTGGGAATTGACCTAATTCAACATCTAGAAGTTCTTTCCACATATCGTGAACAAGCTTCTCAGTCACGTTACGCACTTCTTGAGAAGTCATGAAAGATGTTTCGATATCGATTTGAGTAAATTCAGGCTGACGGTCAGCACGTAAATCTTCATCACGGAAACATTTAACGATTTGGTAGTAACGGTCAAAACCAGACATCATCAGCAGTTGCTTGAACAGCTGAGGAGATTGAGGAAGTGCGTAGAAGCTACCTTTGTGAACACGGCTTGGTACTAGGTAGTCACGAGCGCCTTCAGGTGTCGCTTTCGTTAGTACTGGCGTTTCGATGTCTAGGAATAGGTTCTCGTCTAGGAAACGACGAACGAAGCTAGAAGCACGCGCACGAAGCTTGATACGGTCGCTCATTTCTGGACGACGAAGATCGATGTAACGGTACTTAAGACGCTGCTCTTCAGAGTTCGTTTGGTTGAAGTCTAGTGGAAGCGCTTCTGAACGGTTGATGATCTCTAGACCAGTCGCGTAAAGTTCTACTTCACCCGTTGCCATATCTTTATTTACTTGGCTGTCCGGACGAACGCGTACTTCACCAGTAAACTTGATACAGAATTCATTACGCAGTTGGTTAGCGATCGGGAAGATATCTTTCATATCTGGATCGACAACAACCTGAACGACGCCTTCACGATCTCGCATATCGATAAAGATAAGACCGCCTAAATCACGGCGACGGTTTACCCAGCCGCACAATTCTACAGTTTGTCCCGCCAGGGACTTGTTCAGGTTACCACAGTAATGGGTACGCATAATGAATTTCCCAATCTCTTAATTATTTACTAATTTCCAAGCTGTCAGTGGTCATTCCACACAACAGAGCAAAGGAACATTTATACGCGGAAACTCGCTTAAAATCGACCTTCCACATTCGAATTTATTGTGTTTTATCTGGCTTTGCTGCTTTTTAGCCCATCAAGTGCGCAAAGATTCATCAAAACCGAAAAAATTGCGCTAATTATATCTCGAAAGTACCTTAATCAGCAAAACTCTCGTAAAGTAGATTTTCGTTTCAACTTAAAAACTTTTTGTGATGACTAGTGGCGTAACGACTAACGGTGTAATGACGATGGAAACTTTACCTTTAAGACTTGGATTAACCATGTGGTCTCACTCTGAGTGGCAAAGTCAGTTCTATGGCAGAGGCACCAAGCCTGCTGAACGCTTAGAAAGGTATACACAAGTTTTTCATACCGTTGAGGGCAACACGACCTTTTACGCTACGCCAAGTATGTCGACAGTTCATAACTGGAAAGCCGCCAGTCACGATGATTTCAGGTTCACTTTTAAGTTACCCAAGTTCATCACCCACCAGCAACAACTCAGACATTGCCAAGGGGAACTCAAAGAGTTCTTGATGACTATGTCTCCACTGCATAGCCGTATTGGTCAATGGACAATTCAATTGCCCCATAGCTTCGAACCCAGCATGCTCCCTGCCCTGCAAAAATTTTGTACATTATTCCCGAAAGATATGCAGCTTGGCGTCGAAGTTCGACACTTGGGTTTCTTTGATAAAGGCGATGCTGAAAAGCGCTTCAACCAATGGCTTATTGAGGAAGGCATTAATCGTATTATCATGGATAGTCGCCCTGTTTTCTCTGCACCACCAACCACAGAAGCGGTGATCGATGCGCATCAGAAAAAGCCGCGCGTTCCCGTTCATGCCATTGCGACGGCAAACAATCCGATGGTTCGTTTTATTGGTCATCCAGATCAAGAACCCAATCTGGCCTTCTTTAAACCTTGGTTCGCGAAATTACCAACTTGGTTAAATGAAGGTAAGCAGCCTTATTTAATGATTCACACACCAGACAACAATCACGCCCCTGAGTTGGCTATTGCTATCTATAAGCAGCTGCAAAAGCAAGTGTCTGAAAATACGTCATTATTTTTACCCGATCTGGCTCAGTTTCCGGCACAAAAAGGCAATCACCAAATCTCGATGTTTTAATCCCTCATCGATAAGTAACTTCGAACCTTGAGCTAAATCTCAGTTTTCGTGACAGCCGCACTTTTTTTACGTAAAATACGTCCCCTTTTATTTGGTACGAATTTTGTGCCAATTACGCTGACTGTCGAGAGAAAATGCCATGAGCAACACAGACAATATCTTTTCCGCTCCTATTGATAAAATTGGAGACTTCACCTTTGACGCAAGGGTTGCTGAAGTATTTCCGGATATGATTCAACGCTCAGTGCCTGGCTATAGCAATATCATCTCTGCAATCGGCATGTTAGCTGAACGCTTTGTAAAACCGCATTCCAATATTTATGACCTTGGTTGCTCTCTTGGCGCGGCTACGCTTTCAATGCGTCGTCACATTCAACAAGAAGGCTGCACGATTTTCGCTATCGATAATTCAGAAGCCATGGTTGAGCGCTGCAAATTACATGTTAACGCTTACCGCAGTGACACTCCGGTAGAGGTGATTGAAGCCGACATCCGTGAAGTGGAAATCAAAGACGCCTCTGTTGTGGTGCTTAACTTTACGCTGCAATTTCTGTCTCCTGACGACCGATACGCATTACTTGAAAAAATTCATGCCGGCTTACGCCCGGGCGGCATCTTAATCCTTTCTGAAAAGTACGTATTCGAAGACGAAAGCTCAAATGAACTGCTTATCGACCTGCACCATGATTTCAAACGTGCGAACGGATACAGCGAATTAGAAGTGAGCCAAAAGCGTAGCGCGATTGAAAACGTGATGCGTCCTGACTCCATCTCTGTTCATAAAGAACGCTTTAATAAGATTGGATTCTCAAGCAGCGAAGTGTGGTTCCAATGCTTCAACTTTGGTTCGATGTTTGCGATAAAGTAGATATTTTCGATTAAGTAACAGTCGCCACACAGTTAGCACGTACTAGAACGTCATCCTCAGAGTGAGGAACACGCAAGTTGGGAAACTCTTATCAAACACGATAAACCGAGATTCTCTACCATGTTCGTCCCTCACTGCAGGGAATGACAAATTTAATTTTTATTTTAGGGTTTAGTGACCCTATTAACTCAGTGAAAAACTATGTTTAATTTTGCCAATTTTTATCAACTCATTGCCCAAGACACTCGCCTTCAGCCTTGGCTCAATGTTCTTCCTCAACAGCTGACAGATTGGCAAAATGCAGAGCATGGTGACTTCGACCGTTGGATACGTGCACTAAACAAGATCCCAGAAAGTGTGCCAGACCAAGTTGACCTGAAAAACTCAGTAACGATTGGCAGCTCTACACCGTTTCACACTGGCGAGCTTAAAAAACTAGAAAGCTTACTGAAGACTTTCCACCCTTGGAGAAAAGGCCCTTACACCGTTCACGACATTCACATCGATACAGAATGGCGCAGTGACTGGAAATGGGACCGTGTACTTCCACATATCTCTCCATTGAAAAACCGTTCGGTTCTCGATGTAGGTTGTGGCAACGGCTACCACATGTGGCGCATGCTAGGTGAAGGCGCTCGCTTGACGGTGGGTATCGACCCTTCTCACTTATTCTTGGTTCAGTTTGAAGCCATTCGTAAATTGATGGGCGACGACCAACGCGCTCACCTATTACCTCTAGGTATTGAGCAACTACCAAAACTGGAAGCTTACGACACTGTATTCAGCATGGGCGTGCTTTACCACCGCCGTTCACCGCTTGATCATTTGATTCAACTAAAAGACCAATTGGTCTCTGGTGGCGAACTGGTACTTGAAACGTTAGTGATTGAAGGTGACGAAAACGCTGTACTTGTGCCTGTGGATCGCTACGCGCAAATGAGAAACGTGTACTTCTTCCCATCTGCACGCGCACTGAAACGCTGGCTTGAACAGGTCGGCTTTGAAGACGTGCGTATCGTTGATGAAAATGTCACAACGATTGGCGAACAACGCACAACAGAATGGATGACACACAACTCTCTGCCAGATTACTTAGACCCGAATGATCCAAGTAAAACCGTAGAAGGTCACCCAGCACCAAGACGTGCGATTCTAGTAGCGACAAAGCCTTAAGCTCTGCTACACAAAACCATAAGCTCTGTCGTCATCCAGCCACCGTTATTTATATGTGGGAGTTTTTATAAAAAAGAGAATGAATTGTACAAAAGTCGCGCTCACGCTTAATAAGTGAGCGTCCTTAAGTGGCAATAATTTTCGTAGCGCTCACATTGCGATTCAATATGACCAGACTCTTACAATAGGATGCTTCACGCATCCTTTTTTGTGGGATAAACTTCTAAATAGTCTGAACTATTCTCTAATTTTCAAAGGTTTTTATATGTTTAAGCGATTATCGCCTATCGTGGCGGTTGGTTTGCTCTCTGGTTGCACCCTCACGAGCGGTGCTACCTACCATCAAGAAACTCTCGACGCTATTTCCCGCTCAGAGACAAACATCGCAAACAAGGTTCAAAATCTTGAACTGCAGCTAAGTAATCAAAGTGACTATATTGAAAGCTTAGAAGACGAAATCACGAACCTTTCTAGCCAATTAGATGTCCACCTAACCAGCATGGAACACAGAGTTATTGATGAACTAAAAGAAGCTGACCCTGTTGCAGTTGTAGCCGCACCTATCGCTCCAACCTCACAACCAACTATTCTGGGCGGTATTGAAAAAGTATCGATCGACTCTATCAAGCAAAGCTTCGATGCTCGTGTTGATACTGGCGCAACCACCTCTTCTTTAAATGCTGTCGACATCAAAGAATTCGAACGTAATGGTAAAGATTGGGTTAAGTTTCATTTGGCAGATAAAGCACAAGCAAAAGAAGACCAAAAATGGATTGAAGCACCCGTTGTACGTTTTGTGAAAATTCGCCAATCAACCAATGATCAGACAGAACGTAGAGCTGTGATTGAATTATGGGTGAAAGTTGGAAAAATCCATGAAAAAGCGCAATTTACATTGGCGGATCGCTCTCAAATGAGTCACCCTGTATTACTAGGGCGCGAATTTATCAAAGACATAGCGCTAGTAGATGTAAGTAAAAAATACGTACAAACGGAAGTTAAATAACAATAGTAGGGTAAGCTATGACGTCAAGAATTCCATTTTATATCTCAATTTTCCTGCTCATCGTAGCGGGTATAACACTGAGTATGTTCAGACATACAACCTACGGTGTACCCTGGACTCCAGGTGAAACTAATCAGGTTTGGGACATTGAAGCTCGTATCGAATTCAATGCAGTGGGCAAAGAAGCAAAAATTTCACTAGCCGCACCTCACACACAGTCTAACTTTACTCTTATCGGCGAATCAGCTTCATCACCAGGCTACGGCATTTCATACTTGAATACAGATTCAGGTCGCCGAGCTGAATGGTCAATTCGTCATGCAGATGGTCCGCAAACTATCTACTACAAAACACAATTCTTAGTCGATAGCCAAGCGAACGTTACCTCAATACCTCCAGAAGGCGATGTGACTCAACCAAGCTTTGACGGCCCTGAAGAGGCTGCAGCCCTTGCTTTGATTGACAGAGCAACCAAGCGCTCGGCAGACAACATCACCTTTACTCGTGAGTTAATTAAAACGCTTAACGATCCAGACAGCCAAAACTCAGCGCTGATTCTGAATAACATGACCAAAGTGGAAGCGACACACAAGCTACTTTCTGCCGCTAACATCCACAACAAAGTCGTCGGTGTTATTGAACTGGAAGACGGACGTCGTCGCCAATCAATCCAGCATATGAACCAAATTTGGGATAATAACCACTGGGTTCTATTCTCTCCTGAATCTAGCGAGCAGCAAGTTCAACCAAACCTACTCATCTGGGACGAATCAAATGTCTCTCTATTAGATGTAGTGGGGGGTCAGAACAGTAAAGTGCACTTCTCGATGATAGCTCAGGAAATCTCACCGACAGAAGCAACCAGCAGTAAAGTCTCTGCCGATCAACTATTGAACCTTTCGATCCACAGCCTACCGTTAGAAGAGCAAGCGATGTTTAAAACCATCATGCTGATTCCAATTGGTGCGCTTATCGTTGTGTTCCTACGAGTTATCATAGGTCTGAAAACGTCAGGTACATTCATGCCCGTTCTGATTGCGGTGGCATTCGTTCAAACGCAGTTGGTGACTGGTATTGTTGGCTTCCTATTGATTGTTGGTACTGGTCTTGTAATTCGAAGTTACTTGTCCAAACTCAACTTGTTACTGGTCGCCAGGATATCTGCCGTAATTATTACAGTAATTATGATTATTTCGATATTTACTGTAGTCGCATTTAAAATCGGACTTACAGAAGGCCTATCAATTACGTTCTTCCCAATGATTATCTTGTCTTGGACTATCGAACGTATGTCTATCCTTTGGGAAGAAGAAGGCGCGAAAGAAGTTGTACTTCAAGGTGGCGGCTCTCTATTTACCGCAGTGCTTGTTTACTTAGGTATGACTAACCCGTTCATTCAACACTTAACGTTCAACTTTATTGGTTTACAGCTTGTTATTCTAGCGACCATCTTGTTACTAGGTAACTACACAGGCTACCGTCTAACCGAGCTTCGTCGCTTTAAACCGCTAGCGGAGGACTAAGTTATGTTTGATCAATTTACTTCACCGTTTAAGTTGAAAGACAAAGGCATAATGGGGATGAACAAGCGTAACCATAGTTATATTGGTCGCTATAATGATCGTTCCAAGTATCCACTCGTTGATGACAAGCTTAAGACTAAGATTATTGCTGAACAGGCTGGTGCAACCGTACCAAAATTGATTGGCGTAATTGGTCACCAAGCTGAAGTAAAAACAATCCATAAAATGGTTAAAGAGTGGCCTGGCTTTGTTATTAAGCCAGCGCAAGGAAGTGGCGGTAAAGGCATCCTTGTTGTGGTCTCGCATAAAGATGGGGTTTACACCAAACCATCGGGCTCAACCATTAACGAAGAAGACGTAGAGCGTCACATCAGTAATGCTCTAGCCGGTCTTTTCTCACTAGGTGGTAAGAACGACGTAGCTGTAGTTGAAAACCTCATCAAGTTTGACGAGTGTTTCGAAGGCTTCAGTTACGAAGGCGTGCCAGATGTACGAATCATCGTATTTAAAGGCTACCCTGTGATGGCGATGATGCGTCTGTCCACTTCAGATTCAGATGGTAAAGCTAACTTGCACCAAGGTGCTGTTGGTGTGGGTATAGACATTGCGACAGGTAAAGCGGTTCGAGCGGTTCAGTTCGATCAGCCTGTTACACACCATCCAGATACAGGTAAAGAACTCGCGTTATTACAAGTTCCTCACTGGGAAAAGCTGTTAACTCTAGCATCAAGTGCTTGGGAAATGACGGGCTTAGGCTATATGGGTACTGACATGGTATTAGACCAAGAAGAAGGCCCTATGGTACTAGAACTTAATGCTCGACCTGGTTTAGCTATCCAAATCGCGAACGGCGCGGGGCTACTTCCTAGACTGCATCATATTGAAAACCTTGGCACGCCTGCTGAATATCCAAAACCTGCGGAGCGTGTTGCTTACGCTGCAAAACAGTTCGGTCACAACTAGTCAAAATTTTGTCACTCAAATTTTAGGCCAAAATTTGGGGTGTTTGGGGTTATCTCCCCTTACATCCCAATCCTTTCTATACGCTTACTTCAGCAACATATTCACGCCAGAAATCGATTGAAAGGTACTTATTTGTGCTAATTTCGCCTAGGAAGTAGAAAAATACGCACCATCAAAATCAATTAAAACCCATCAAATTTGTGTAGATACCCTACTCACTGTAAATCCCACGCATAAGTATTCACACAGCCTATTTGTAACGACTTTCCCTTACAAAACGACCAACAAATAAATTGTAACCCTATGTTAGCATACAGATAATTTAGTCAATAAAATAAGCAACAACTGTTAAGGAAATGCTCTGATGACCGTCAAAAATAAGATTATGCTAACAATTAGCGGCCTAATCTGTTTAACGATTTTAGTTATATCTACGATAGGATATTTCGAATTTAAGTCTGCCACCACGGATGACTACCGTCATAACTTGTCTACGAAATCGTTTCTTGTAGCCAAAGCTGTCGAAGGGAAAATGGAAGCGTATTTCGGCGCTTTGGAAAGCATTTCAACCAGTATCCATACTGATAGATCCGGTAACATCATGATCAACCCGATGCTGTTGAAAATGATGACGAACAGTAAAGAATCTCTTGGTGTTCTTAATATTTACATCGGTCTTCCTGATGGCAAAACTTACGACGTTAAAAATCAAGGTATCATTCCCAACTTTAATGCTAAACAAAAACAGCGTGAGTGGTTCAATCTCGGCTTTTCTGGCGCAAAGCGCTCAGTAACCAACCCTTACCTAGCAACAACAGGGCATTTAACTATGTCAGTTGTTATCCCTTTCAAAGCCAGAGGTGAAACAAAAGCTGTTATTGGTCTTAGTCTTAAAATGAGTGACATCACAGACTACATAAACGAGTTATCTGATGTTCCAAATTTATTTGTCTCTCGCCAAGATGGTTT